>NZ_JAXQPP010000009.1:0-81996 GCF_034427575.1 Enterobacter sp. D2 | reverse complement strand
CACTTTGAGTGCCCACACAGATTGTCTGATAAATTGTTAAAGAGCAGTGCCGCTTCGCTTTTCGCTGCGGCGCGGGGTGTGCATATTACGCTTTCCCGCTTCAGAGTCAAGCGATTAATTTCGCTTTTCTCTGCTGACCCGGCGGCGTGTGTGCCGTTGTTCCGTGTCAGTGGAGGCGCATTATAGGGAGTTATTCCGACGTGACAAGCACAAAATACAAAAAACTTTTCGTTCGCTCACTTTTCAAACTTAACGCTTATTTATGTCGCGAATCGCCCGTTAAATGTGCGATTTCTCGCGCAAAACTGGCCACCTGCGACCAGTCGGTATAAACCACTTCTTTACGCGTATCGGTTTCACCCCCGGTCATCTTCATAATCAGGCGGATCATAAAGCGGTCATACCAGCGGTAGCGAGGGTAGCGCAGCGCGCCGGCAAAGACGGCGCACAGGTCAGGCTGCCACGGCGAGCTGAGTAAAAACTTGCGCGTGTAGCTGTTGGTCTGCGGCGTACGCTTCTCGGCTTTACGTGCGACAAGATTGACCGAGTAAAAGGCACCGGGCAATTTGTTGAGCACCGCCGTGTGCTTCTTCACAAAGCGATCCAGCGCCGGATGGAAATGCCCGTAACGAATTGACGCGCCAATTACCACGCGATCGTACTCCTGCCAGGCTATCTGCTCCGCACGGTTCAGGTTCACCACATCAGAGTAAATACCCAGCTCTTTTAATTCCGACGCCAGATAAGCGGCAATCTCACGCGTTTGTCCGTCTCGCGTAGAGAAAAGAATCAATGTTTTCATCAACGGCTCCTTACTCGCGCCAGAATGTAGGGGTGAACAGCACCAGCAGCGTAAAGACCTCAAGACGACCAAACAGCATATTGGCGATGAGGATCCATTTCGCTACCGGGTTCATGCTGGCAAAGTTATCCGCCACAACGCCCAAGCCGGGCCCGAGGTTATTCAATGTTGCTACGACGGACGCAAAGGCGGAGAAATCATCCACCCCCGTCGCGATAATCGCCAGCATGCTGACGATAAAGACCAGCGCATACGCCGAGAAGAAGCCCCACACCGCTTCGAGGATACGTTCCGGCAGCGCGCGGTTCCCCAGCTTAATGCTGTAAACCGCGTTCGGGTGGACCAGGCGCTTCAGCTCACGGTTGCCCTGCTTAAACAGCAGCAGAATACGAATTACCTTCAGGCCACCGCCCGTAGAACCCGCACAGCCCCCGATAAATGCCGAGCATAACAGCAGCACCGGCAGGAACAGCGGCCAGCGCGCGATACTGTCCGTGGTAAACCCGGCGGTCGTCGCCATTGATACCACCTGGAAGAACGCCTGATTTAGCGTGGTCAGCGCGGAGTTGTAGACATCATGGAACCACAGCACCAGGGTACAGATGATTACCAGCGTAAGCTGGACGCCAATAAACATACGGAACTCCGGGTCACGCCAGTACACCTTCAGGCTGCGCCCGCTCAGTAAAGAGAAGTGCAGACCGTAGTTACAGCCTGAAATCAGCAGGAAAATGGCAATAATGGTGTTAATCGTTGGACTGTCGAAGTAGCCGACGCTGGCATCGTGGGTGGAGAACCCGCCGATAGCGATCGTCGCAAAGCTGTGTCCGATGGCGTCGAAAGCGGGCATCCCGGCAAACCATAGCGCCAGCGCGCAGGCCACCGTCAGTAATACATAGATAAGCCAGAGGGTTTTCGCCGTCTCGGCAATACGCGGGCGCATTTTGTTATCTTTCAGCGGCCCGGGCATTTCAGCGCGATAGAGCTGCATGCCGCCAACGCCCAGAATAGGGAGAATAGCCACTGCCAGGACGATGATCCCCATCCCCCCGAACCACTGCAGCATCTGACGATAAAAGAGAATGGCGTGCGGGAGTGAATCCAGCCCCACCAGCGTCGTCGCCCCGGTGGTTGTTAAACCGGAGAACGATTCAAAAAAGGCATCCGTAATGCTCAGGTTAGGCTGTTCAGAGAAGATAAAGGGCAGCGAACCGACGCTCCCCAGCACCGTCCAGAACAGGACCACAATCAAAAATCCTTCGCGAGATTTCAGTTCACCTTTCTGACGACGGTTTGGCCACCACAGCAGCGAGCCGATCGCCAGCGCGACAAAGAAGGTCTGGGTAAATGCCCGCCCCGCGCCGTCCCGGTAGATAAGCGCCACCAGTCCTGGGAGAATCATCGTCCCGGAAAAAAGTATGACCAGCAGTCCAACGATTCGGGTTATGGCACGAAAATGCATCTCTGCCGCTTCCTTTGGTATTCAAAAAAGTGAGGTGGGGATTATTCTTCAATCGGCAGCAATTGCAACGAACCACGACTAAAATCAGCCAGTTTTGCTGAAAAAGCAGCCAGCTCCGCCTGAGGAAGCGCCACGCGTAATTTCACCATTGCCTGATATTCACTGTGCGCGATGACGCCGTTAAACTGTTTGAGCAGCGTTTCAATGCCCGATAGCTGAGCGTAATCGCACAACAAAGTATATTCGGTGAGCGGCGTTTTGCGGATAGTTGTGAGCATATTCAGTGCCTGCTGAACTCCGCCGCCATAGGCTTTTACCAGCCCACCCGTGCCTAACAGGATGCCGCCGTAGTAGCGCACCACCACGGCGGTTATTTCGCCCACGCCGCAGCCCATTAGCTGGGAGAGCATGGGTTTACCGGCCGTGCCCGCCGGTTCACCGTCATCGGAAAACCCCAACTGCTGTGAATCGTCCGGCGGCCCTGCTACCCACGCCACGCAGTGGTGACGGGCGTCAGGATGCTCAGCCCGGACGGACTCGACAAACGCTTTTGCCGCCTCTACGCCGTCGGTATGCGCCAGCAGCGTAATAAAGCGGCTTTTCTTGATTTCCTCAACAAAGGTGACCGGTTCAGCCGGTATCAGCCAGCTTTCCATCAGGCCAGCTTCAGGTCTCGCGTCATATTCTCGATACCGTTTTCGTGAACCACCACGTTATCTTCAATACGAATACCGCCAAACGGCTTCAGCGCCTCAATTTTTTCCCAGTTGAAGTGCTTGCTGAACTGGCCTTCACGCCACGGCGCCAGCAGGGATTCAATAAAGTAGATCCCCGGCTCAATCGTCAGCACCATACGCGGCTCCAGAATACGGGTGCAGCGCAGGTAAGGATATTTAGACGGTGCCGCCAGGTGCGTGCCGGTATCATCCTGCATAAAGCCCGCAACGTCGTGAACCTGCAGGCCCAGCGGGTGGCCGATACCGTGCGGCATGAATGGCCCGGTCAGATCGTTCTCGACCATCGCCTCTTCGCTCATGTCTTTCACAATCTGGTGCTTACGCAGCAGTTTAGCAATGCGCTGATGGAACTGAATGTGGTAATCCACATAGCTGGTTCCCGCCTTCATGGTGCCAATAAGCGCCAGCTGTTCATCGTTCACGTCTTTAATCAGCTGCGCGAAATCGGTATCCGCATTCGCCGCCCAGGTACGGGTCAGGTCGGCCGCGTAACCGTTGTACTCGGCGCCTGCGTCAAGCAGGAAGCTGCGCATCTCCGACGGAACATGGTGATCCAGTTTGGTGTAATGAAGCACAGACGCGTGCTCGTTCAGCGCGACGATATTGCTGTACGGCACGTCGGTATCACGGTGGCCCGTCGCGGTCAGATAGGCCTGATTGATGTCGAACTCGCTCATCCCCGACTGGAACGCTTCGTGCGCGGCACGGTGGCCATTCACCGCCGTTTTTTGCGCTTCACGCATGCAGTAAAGTTCGTAGTCGGTTTTATAGGCGCGGTAATAGTGCAGGTAATCCAGCACGCCTTTCGGATTGAGTTTGTCTGCCGGAATATCCAGACCCAGCGCGCGCTCCGGAACAGGGCCAATGTAGCCGATGTTGCCTCGCGCGGCAGGCAGCTGGCTACCAATACCGTCCGCTTTCGGCAGTGCAATCACATCAATCTCTTCCGTCCAGAAAGAGGTCGGCAGCGGTTCTACGTTGTGCCAGTAATCGACCGGCAGGTAGAACCACAGTTTCGGCTTGTTCACGCCGTCTACCAGCAGCCAGCAATTTGGAACCTGAGTCACCGGCACCCAGGCTTTGAACTGCGGGTTCACCTTAAACGGATAAGCGTGGTCATCCAGAAAGGTATTCATCAGCTCGCCGGAGTGGATCAGCAGCGCATCCAGCTTGAAGCGGGCCAGTACATCGCGGGTACGTTCCTGTAGGGTAACGATATGATTTTTATAAAGCGAAGCCAGTGAGTCCATCATTCTTCCTTTCGTTTTTTTGACCTCAAGTCATCGCATCTTAGCACACCTCACTCCGGCTGCGTGATTTCCACCGACCGTGATCAATGCAGCATTTTCTTAATGAGTAATTTGCATTTTATTAACATAAATCCCACACTCCGATTCATCTGGTATGACCAGATCCAATTGCTGGATTCAGGAGACTGACATGCTCTACAAAGGCGACACCCTGTACCTCAACTGGCTGGAAGATGGCATTGCCGAACTGGTGTTCGATGCCCCCGGCTCAGTGAACAAGCTTGATACCGCGACGGTGGCCAGTCTTGGCCAGGCGCTGGATGTTCTTGAAAAACAACCTGAATTAAAAGGGCTGCTGCTGCGTTCGAACAAAGCGGCCTTTATTGTCGGTGCCGATATCACCGAGTTTCTTTCGCTGTTCCTGGTCCCGGAAGAACAGCTGAGTCAGTGGCTGCACTTTGCCAACAGCGTCTTTAATCGTCTGGAAGATCTGCCTGTCCCGACCATTTCCGCCGTTAACGGCTACGCGCTGGGCGGCGGCTGCGAATGCGTACTCGCGACCGACTACCGTCTGGCGACGCCGGACCTGCGCATCGGCCTGCCGGAAACCAAGCTGGGCATCATGCCGGGCTTTGGCGGCTCCGTGCGTATGCCGCGCATGCTGGGTGCCGACAGCGCCCTTGAGATCATTGCCGCAGGTAAAGATGTCGGCGCAGAACAGGCTCAGAAAATCGGCCTGGTCGACGGCGTCGTGAAGCCAGAGAAACTGGTTGAAGGTGCACTCGCCATTCTGCGTCAGGCCATTAACGGCGATCTCGACTGGAAAGCCAAACGCCAGCCGAAGCTGGAACCGTTAAAACTCAGCAAGATTGAAGCCACCATGAGCTTCACCATCGCCAAAGGCATGGTGATGCAGACGGCGGGTAAACACTACCCGGCACCGATCACGGCGGTGAAAACCATTGAAGCAGCTGCTCGTCTCGGACGCGATGAAGCGCTGAAGCTCGAAAATCAGAGCTTTGTCCCTCTGGCGCACACCAATGAAGCTCGCGCGCTGGTCGGTATCTTCCTCAACGATCAGTTCGTGAAGGGTAAAGCCAGGCAGCTGACCAAAAACGTTGAGACGCCAAAACATGCGGCGGTACTCGGCGCGGGCATTATGGGTGGCGGCATCGCTTACCAGTCGGCCTGGAAAGGCGTGCCGGTAGTGATGAAAGACATCAGCGAGAAATCCCTGACGCTGGGCATGACCGAAGCGTCCAAGCTTCTGAATAAACAGCTGGAGCGTGGAAAAATTGACGGGCTGAAGCTTGCAGGTGTGATCTCCACCATTCAGCCCGTGCTGGAATACAGCGGTTTCGACCGCGTGGACGTCGTCGTTGAAGCGGTTGTTGAGAACCCGAAAGTCAAAAAAGCGGTGCTGGCAGAAACGGAAGACAAAGTTCGTCCTGAGACCGTGCTGGCTTCGAACACCTCCACCATTCCAATCAGCGAACTGGCGAGCGTGCTAAAGCGTCCGGAAAACTTCTGCGGGATGCACTTCTTCAATCCGGTACACCGAATGCCGCTGGTCGAAGTGATCCGTGGGGAAAAAACCTCTGACGAAACCATCGCTAAAGTGGTGGCATGGGCAAGCAAGATGGGCAAAACGCCGATCGTTGTTAACGACTGCCCGGGCTTCTTCGTCAACCGCGTGCTGTTCCCTTACTTCGCCGGCTTCAGCCAGCTGCTGCGCGACGGTGCGGACTTCCGCAAAATCGACAAAGTGATGGAGAAACAGTTCGGCTGGCCGATGGGCCCGGCGTATCTGCTGGACGTGGTCGGCATTGATACCGCTCACCATGCTCAGGCGGTGATGGCGGCAGGCTTCCCGCAGCGTATGCAGAAAGATTATCGCGACGCCATTGACGCTCTGTTCGACGCTAACCGCTTCGGCCAGAAAAACGGCCTGGGCTTCTGGCGCTATATAGAAGACAGCAAAGGCAAACCGAAGAAAGAAGAAGATGCCGTGGTGGATGGTCTGCTGGCCGACGTTAGCCAGCCAAAACGCGACTTCACCGACGATGAGATCATCGCCCGCATGATGATTCCGATGATCAACGAAGTGGTGCGTTGCCTCGAAGAAGGCATCATCGCCAGTCCGGCGGAAGCGGATATGGCGCTGGTATACGGCCTGGGCTTCCCTCCGTTCCACGGCGGCGCGTTCCGCTGGCTGGACACGCTCGGCAGCGCCCGCTATCTCGATATGGCCCAGCAGTATCAGCACCTCGGCCCGCTGTATGAAGTACCGGAAGGGCTACGTAACAAAGCGCGCCATAACGAACCCTACTATCCAGCAGTTGAGCCAGCCCGTCCGGTTGGCGAGCTGAAAACGGCTTAAGGAGTCACAATGGAAAAGGTTGTCATTGTTGATGCGATTCGCACCCCGATGGGCCGTTCAAAAGGCGGCGCGTTCCGTAACGTGCGTGCGGAAGACCTCTCCGCGCATCTGATGCGTAGCCTACTGGCGCGTAACCCGGCGCTGGATCCGGCTGCGCTCGACGATATCTACTGGGGCTGCGTGCAGCAGACCCTGGAGCAGGGCTTCAACATCGCCCGTAACGCGTCGCTGCTGGCGGAGATCCCGCATTCGGTTCCGGCCGTCACCGTCAACCGCCTGTGCGGTTCGTCAATGCAGGCGCTGCACGACGCGGCGCGCATGATCATGACCGGCGATGCTCAGGCCTGCCTGGTGGGCGGCGTCGAGCACATGGGTCACGTGCCGATGAGCCACGGGGTCGATTTCCACCCAGGCATGAGCCGTAACGTGGCGAAAGCCGCGGGGATGATGGGCCTGACCGCCGAGATGCTCTCTCGGCTGCACGGCATTAGCCGTGAAATGCAGGATGCCTTTGCCGCGCGCTCTCACGCTCGCGCATGGGCGGCGACGCAGTCCGGCGCCTTTAAGAATGAGATCATCCCGACCGGCGGCCACGACGCTGACGGCGTACTGAAGCAGTTCAGCTACGACGAAGTCATCCGCCCGGAAACCACCGTAGAAGCGCTTTCTACCCTGCGCCCTGCGTTTGATCCGGTCACCGGTACGGTAACGGCAGGTACTTCGTCGGCACTGTCCGACGGTGCCGCCGCGATGCTGGTGATGAGCGAAAGTCGCGCCCGCGAGCTGGGCTTAACGCCTCGCGCTCGGGTACGTTCGATGGCGGTCGTGGGCTGCGATCCTTCAATCATGGGTTACGGCCCGGTTCCGGCCTCGAAGCTGGCGCTGAAAAAAGCGGGATTAACCGCCAGCGACATCGACCTGTTTGAAATGAACGAAGCGTTCGCCGCGCAGATCCTGCCGTGCATTAAAGATCTGGGGCTGATGGAGCAGATCGACGAGAAGATTAACCTCAACGGCGGCGCGATCGCCCTCGGTCACCCGCTGGGCTGCTCCGGAGCGCGTATCAGCACGACGCTTATCAACCTGATGGAACGCAAAGATGCCCAGTTTGGTCTGGCAACGATGTGTATCGGGCTGGGTCAGGGTATCGCGACGGTGTTTGAGAGAGTGTAAATCAGGAAAAGTATCTCAAAGCCAATGACGTCAGAACGAACGCAGCCAACGCAGTTATGGCGTCATTGGCGAAGAGAAAGAGTTTAGTTGCCGTTCTTCCCGCCTGTCAGGGGCGGGTTTTTTATTTAAATGAAGGCAAACGCATCGCCAAACAGGCGGTCTTCACGCGCGTCACGTTCGTTGCAGAACAGGTCGCGGGCAATTTTCGCCATCTCGAAACGGCCAGCGATATAGATATCGTGCCCTGCCAGCGTGCCGTGATCCTGCAGCACCGCCGTCAGCACCGTCCCGCTACGACCACGCCAGCCCTCTTCCGGCTGCTCAACCACCGGCTCAATGCGCAGGTTAGGATGGGTTACGCTCAGCGCTTCCAGCTCTGACAGGTCGTACAGATGTTTCTCTTCGCGGCCACCCCAGTAAATGGTGATGTCACGGTCAGGGTTACGCGCCAGGGCGGTCAGCAGAATGGAGCGCACATAAGAGAAGCCCGTACCGCCAGCGATCAGGATCAGCGGACGGTCTTCGTCATCGCGCAGCCACGCATCGCCGTGCGGAATATCCACCACGATTTCACGTTCCTTCAGGATCCGATCCATCACCGCCATCGCATACAGGTTAAGCTCTGACGCACCAATATGAAGCTCAATAAATTCCTGCTCCGCTGGCGTTGAGGCCATAGAGAAAGGACGCTTATCACGCTCATCCATCACGACCATCAGGTACTGACCCGCGCGGAAAGAGAATGGCGCTTCAGGCACTAAACGGACGCGATATACGGTGTCGGTGATGGCATCTACCGAGGTCACTTTACAGCTTAAGGTTGTCATTCGCTCTCTCTGTCGGGAAGTCTATAGGGCTTAACGGTTAGCTCAGGGTTTACCGTTATTCATTATGGCCAGCTCGTCCCAGATCGCGTCAATTCGCGCGGTCACGGCAGGATCTTTTTTGATCGGGCGACCCCATTCACGGTCGGTTTCGCCAGGCCATTTATTTGTGGCATCCAGTCCCATCTTTGAGCCAAGACCGGAAACCGGCGAGGCAAAATCCAGGTAATCTATCGGCGTGTTTTCGACTAACACCGTATCGCGCGCCGGGTCCATTCGCGTGGTAATGGCCCAGATTACGTCATTCCAGTCGCGGGCGTTAACGTCATCATCGCAGACAATAACAAATTTGGTATACATAAACTGGCGCAGGAAAGACCATACGCCCATCATCACGCGTTTAGCGTGACCAGGATACTGCTTCTTCATCGTGACCACCGCCATGCGATACGAGCATCCTTCAGGCGGCAGATAAAAATCAACAATTTCCGGGAACTGCTTTTGCAGGATCGGCACAAACACTTCATTTAGCGCCACGCCCAGCACCGCCGGTTCGTCCGGTGGACGTCCGGTATACGTAGAGTGATAAATCGCATCTTCACGCTGCGTAATGTGCGTCACGGTGAACACTGGGAAGTTATCCACTTCGTTGTAATAGCCGGTGTGGTCGCCGTAGGGGCCTTCTGGCGCCATTTCACCCTGCTCGAGGTAACCTTCCAGCACAATTTCAGCACTGGCCGGAACTTCGAGATCGTTAGAGATACACTTCACGACTTCGGTTTTCGTTCCGCGCAGCAGGCCTGCAAACGCATATTCAGAGAGCGTATCCGGCACGGGCGTGACGGCTCCCAGAATGGTGGCCGGATCGGCGCCTAAGGCGACAGACACCGGGAAACGCTCCCCCGGATGCGCAGCGCACCACTCCTGGAAATCCAGCGCGCCGCCGCGATGCGACAGCCAGCGCATAATGAGTTTATTCTTGCCAATCAACTGCTGGCGGTAAATACCGAGGTTTTGCCGCTCTTTGTGCGGGCCGCGCGTAACGGTCAGCCCCCAGGTGATCAGCGGAGCGGCATCTTCAGGCCAGCACTGCATAATAGGGATTTTGGTCAGATCAACCGCATCGCCTTCCAGCACTTTCTGCTGGCACGGCGCGCCGCGCAGGCGCTTGGTGGGCATGTTCAGCACCTGCTTAAACTGCGGCAGCTTGTCGAACAGATCGCGGAAGCCCTTCGGAGGCTCCGGCTCTTTCAGAAACGCCAGCAGTTTACCGACTTCACGCAGCGCAGAGACGTCTTCCTGCCCCATTCCCAGTGCAACACGACGCGGTGTACCAAACAGGTTGCACAGCACCGGCATGGAGTAACCTTTCGGATTTTCAAACAGTAATGCGGGGCCACCGGCACGCAGGGTGCGGTCAGCAATTTCTGTCATTTCCAGATAAGGATCGACAGGAAGTGTAATACGTTTGAGTTCACCCTGCTTTTCCAGCAGCGTCAGGAAGTCGCGGAGATCGTGGTATTTCATGCAGTTAATCATGGCCTCTCTGTAAGCGCTTCATTATACGGCGTAAGCCTGCTTGATGCTGTAATTTTGTTAAATAAGCGTGAACTTATGCGTTCTGTTCCATTTTCCCCCATTATAATCAACTTAGCGATCCCGCCAGGGTTTTGATATGCTTGCGCCCCGAACTAAGGGAAAGAGTGATTATGCAGGCCTGGTATTTACTGTATTGCAAACGCGGGCAACTTCAGCGCGCGCAGGAACATCTTGAACGTCAGTCTGTAAATTGCCTGACACCCGTGATCACGCTTGAAAAAATGCAGCGCGGGAAGCGCACAACCGTCAGTGAGCCGTTGTTCCCGAACTACTTGTTTGTGGAGTTCGACCCGGAAGTCATTCATACCACCACCATCAGCGCAACGCGCGGCGTCAGCCACTTCGTTCGTTTTGGTGCCCACCCGGCAACGGTTCCGTCGACGGTCATTCATCAGCTGTCGATTTATCAACAGCCTGAGGGGATCACCGACCCCGAAACCCCTTACACGGGCGATAGCGTCGTGATTACCGAAGGCGCTTTCGAAGGCCTGCAGGCGATTTTTGCCGAGCCGGACGGGGAAGCGCGCTCTATGCTGTTGCTCAATCTGCTGAACAAGCAGGTGCTGCAGAGCGTTAAAAACACCGACTTCCGCAAGCTTTAAACGTTTATTCCGAACAGATTACGCACGTTGTCATCCGTCTGCGCCGAAAGCCAGTGCGGATCCTCTCCGCGCCACTTCGCGACGCTCTCAACAATGTGCCCCAGATACGCGGGCTCATTCCGCCGCGATGCAGGTTTGGATTTCATATCGCGCGGTAGCAGATAAGGCGCATCGGTTTCGAGGAGCAGCCGGTCAGCCGGGATTACTGGCAACAGCTCACGAAGTTCAAGCCCGCGGCGCTCATCGCAAACCCAGCCGGTAATACCCAGATAAAGCCCTCGCTTCAGGCAATCCAGCGCTTCCTGCCGTGAACCGGTGAAGCAGTGCAGCACCGCGCCGGGCAGTTTCTCCAGCCACGGATCCAGAAGTGCCAGGAAACGCTCATGCGCGTCGCGGCAGTGCATAAACACGGGCATTTCAAGCTCTGCTGCGAGCGCAAGCTGGGCAGTAAACGCCTTTTCCTGCTCTTCAGGCGTGGAAAAATTACGGTTGAAATCGAGACCGCATTCGCCGATCGCCACAACCTCTGGCGTCTTCGCCAGCCTGTAGAGGGTGTCGCCACTTTCCGCTGTCCACTGGCTGCTGTCGTGAGGATGCACGCCAGCGGTAGACCAACAGCGATCGTAGCCTCGAGCCAGCTGCTGCGCCTGCTCGCTCTCATGCAGGTTGGTGCCCGTCAGCAGCAGTCCTTTCACCCCGGCGGCAAACGCGCGCGCAACCACCTCATCACGATCTTTCGCAAACTGCGAGCTGGTCAGGTTGAATCCGATATCAAACATGGAAATCCCTATATAACAACCGCCCTGACGGGCGGCTGATTTTACTCTTCAGTGGTCTTGTCGGACGTATCGTCTTCGTCATCCGCTCGACGCCCTTTACCCACGTAGAACCGTGAGAAGAAGACGCCGACCTCAAACAGGCAGTACATCGGTATGGCCAGCAGCGTCTGCGAGAAAACATCCGGCGGTGTCAGCAGCATGCCGACCACGAAGGCGCCCACCAGAATATATGGACGCTTCTTACGCAGGTCATCCGGGGTCGTTACTCCTACCCAGCAGAGCAGCACAATGGCCACCGGCACTTCGAATGCCACGCCAAACGCCATAAACAGCGCCATCACAAAGCTGAGGTAGCTGGCGATATCCGTCGACACCTGGACCCCTTCCGGCGCGGTATGCGTCAGGAAGCCGAAGGCCAGCGGAAAGACGACGAAATAGGCAAACGCCATGCCGATATAAAACAGCAGCGAGCTGGACACCAGCAGCGGGATCACCAGCTTACGTTCATGCTTATACAGCGCTGGCGCCACAAACGCCCACACCTGGTAAAGAATGACCGGTGCAGAGGCAATCAACGACACCCAAAAGGTCAGCTTGATGGGGGTAAAGAACGGAGAAGCAACGTCTGTTGCAATCATCGTTGCACCCAGCGGCATCTGCTTGATCAGCGGCGCAGAGACCACCTGATAGATATCGTTGGCAAAATAGACCAGGCACAGGAATATGAGTAAAACCGCAATAATGCAGTTTAACAGGCGCTTACGCAGCTCAATGAGGTGCGTAATCAGCGGTTGAGTATCATCTACTGCCATGTTTACGCTTTATCACTCGACGAGGGGGATGAATCGGAAACGGACGCAGCGGGCTTCACTTCCGCCGCTTTTGCTACCGGCTCTTCCGGCTGCGCCTGTTTTTTCAGTTCGGTTTCCTGAGGCGTCTGTTCTGGCGCGGCAGCCTGATGTTCAGCACTCGCAGGCGTTACGCCCTCGCGCTGCTCCTCGCTGCCCTTAACCACCCGGTTATGGATGGTGTTCGCCTCATCGCTCGCTTTTTCAGGATCGTTAACGCTATAGGAGCGTTTCATCGATTCCGCCGCTTCGCGCAGCTCATCCATTGACGCTTTCAGTTCCGGCGTCAGGTTATCCATGCTCGCCTTCTCGACCTTTTTCAGGCTTTCCTGAAATTCCTGCAGCTTAAGCTCCTGCGCCAGCTCATTCTGAACGGTCGATGCCAGCGATCTCAGCGCACGAACCCAGCCCGCAACGGTTTTCACTGCCACCGGCAGACGCTGCGGCCCCAGCACAATCAGGCCAATCACAAAGACCAGCAGGAGCTCACTAAAACCAATGTCGAACACGACTTACACCTGCTCTTTATCGTGGCGTTTAGCGTCTTCCTTTTTGGCTTCTTCTTGCTTGTCGGCGATGGATTTAGCAGTAAAGTCAGCGTCCTGGCTGGTTTTATCCTGCTTGCTCTCATCATCGCTCATCGCTTTCTTGAAGCCTTTGATAGACGCGCCCAGATCGGAACCAATAGAACCGAGCTTTTTGGTGCCAAACAGCAGCACGACGATGACGGCAATAATGACTAATTGCCAGATACTGATACCACCCATACATGTTCCTCAGGGATAGATGATTAATGAGTCAGGTCGCATTATACGTGTGCGACCCGTCGATAGCGACGCACGCTCAGCGCGTTTTTCGCCAGCCGGCTAGCCAGACTACCACCCCGCCAGCCATCAGCCAGGCGGACATCATCTGCCAGTCCGGACGGTTGATCAGCAGCAGCGTACCGCTCAGCAGCAGCGTTGCGCCAATCCCAAAGAGATAGCGTGACTGCCCCTGGCGAACGCGGCTGGACTGAAGCTCGCGGGCGATTTTATCCATGCTGTGCTGAAGGTTCTTGCTCTGACGCAAACTGTCATAAACCAGTTCAGGAATTTCAGGCATTTTTTCTATCCAGAACGGGCCTTTCTCTTTCAGCGAGCGCACCAGCGCCGGAATGCCAACCTGATCCTTAATCCAGGATTCAAGGAAAGGTTTCGCGGTCTTCCACAAGTCTAACTGAGGATAGAGCTGTCGGCCTACACCCTCAACGTAAAGTAATGTTTTCTGAAGTAAAACTAGCTGTGGCTGAACTTCCATATTAAAACGGCGAGCCGTGTTGAACAGGTTCAACAGCACGTGCCCGAAGGAGATTTCCGCCAGCGGTTTTTCAAAAATCGGTTCACAAACGGTCCGGATCGCGAACTCAAACTCTTCGACGTTGGTATCCGGCGGCACCCAGCCGGAATCGACGTGCAGCTCGGCCACCTTACGGTAGTCGCGGTTGAAGAACGCGATGAAGTTCTCAGCCAGATACCGTTTATCTTCTTTGTTCAGCGACCCCACAATCCCGCAGTCGATACCGATATACTTCGGATCCTCAGGATGCTCGTAGCTTACGAAGATATTGCCCGGATGCATGTCCGCATGGAAAAAGCTGTCGCGGAACACCTGGGTAAAGAAGACCTGTACGCCACGTTCGGCCAGGAGCTTCATGTTTGTTCCCTGTTTCTCCAGGGCCACCACATCCGAAACCGGAATACCGTAGATACGCTCCATCACCATCATATTCTGGCTGCAGTAGTCAGAATAGACTTCAGGTACATAGAGCATCGGGCTGTTTTCAAAGTTGCGACGCAGCTGAATGGCGTTTGCCGATTCGCGCAGCAGGTTAAGCTCATCAATCAGCGTTTTTTCATATTCCCGCACCACTTCCAGTGGACGAAGGCGGCGCCCGTCCGGCAGCAAGCGTGGCACCCAGCGCGCCAGACGATAAATCAGCTTCATGTCCGCTTTGATGACTGGCAGGATGTCCGGACGAATAACTTTGATAACGACTTCTTTGCCGTTTTCTTTCAAACGCGCGGTGTGCACCTGCGCGATAGAGGCCGACGCCAGCGGCTGAATATCGAAATCGTCAAACCAGGTTTCGACGGGTACATTTCCCATCGCCTCTTCAATTTGCTTTTTCGCGCGCGCGCCGTCAAAGGGTGCGACGCGGTCCTGAAGCATTGCGAGCTCATCGGCAATGAGAGGCGGGAAGAGGTCGCGGCGGGTCGAGAGCATCTGCCCGAATTTAATCCATACCGGACCGAGTTCCTGCAGCGCCAGGCGCAGACGCTCACCCAGCGGTTGACCTTTGTGGCGATTGGGCATCCAGAACAGCATCCGCCGCCAGATGCGAAGCGGCAGCGTGATGCGCATTTTGGGAATAAGCTCGTCGAGCCCGTAGCTCAAAAAGGTGCGAGTAATAAAATAGAGGCGCCGAATTTCACCAGGCGTCATTTGCCCTCCAGTTTTTCCAGCCGTTTGGTAAACGCATCAACCGCGCGTTCAACAGCAGCGGTTTCTTCCGCAAACCATGCAACTTCCAGTGGCCCGGGCGCCATTCGCCACTCCTCAGTCATCACTTCCGCCACATAGCGTTGTTGGCGCTGGAGGCTTTTACGCGCAAAGGAGGCGCCACCATGAAGGGCTTTCCCGATGCCTTCGGCAGCAATGTCGCCGATAAAAGGCGCGAGCAGCTCTGCCGGATCGAACTCCGCCAGATCGGTGAGGGCAACGAAGTTTTGCACGACCTGAATGTCGCCTTCCACCTCCAGCTCACCGCTGCGGATAAGCGCCGTTAATTGCTGGCGATCGCGCAGTTTTGGCAGCACGCTCATGTGCGTGATGACCGAGCAGTCAGCTTCACCTTCCCACGCCCCCAGAACGTCAAGCTGGCGTTCGCTGAATACCAGCACAAGCGGCGTCGAGAACTCTTTTAAAACAATACGTAATATCTTCCCGTTTAGCCGCTGACGCGCTGCTTTCAGCGCCGGAGCACGATAGAGAAAGGCATTCAGTACGTTTTCGATACCTGCGGTGACTAAGGGCTTAAAGGGCACGGGACACCTCCACTCAGAACTTGTAACCGCGATGCAGCGCGACGACACCCGCCGTCAGGTTGAAATATTCAACGTTCTCAAATTCTGCATCCTGCATCATGGCTTTTAATGTGTCCTGATCCGGGTGCATACGGATAGATTCCGCCAGATAGCGGTAGCTTTCAGCGTCGTTAGCCACCAGCTCACCGATGCGCGGCAGCACGTGGAAGGAATAGGCGTCGTAGGCTTTGCTCAGCGGCTCAATAATCGGTTTGGAGAACTCGAGCACCAGCAGACGTCCACCCGGCTTCAGCACGCGGTACATGGAGCGCAGCGCTTTTTCTTTATCGGTCACGTTACGCAGACCGAAGGAAATAGTGATACAGTCAAAGGTATTGTCCGGGAACGGCAGCGCTTCGGCGTTTGCCTGCACATATTCCACATTCCCCACCACGCCGATATTACGCAGCTTTTCGCGTCCCATTTTCAGCATGGAGTCATTAATATCGGCGAGAACAACGCGACCGGTTTCACCCACCAGACGAGAGAATTTCGCGGTTAAATCGCCCGTACCGCCAGCTAAATCCAGCACCGTTTGTCCGCGACGCACGCCGCTACAGTCAATGGTGAAGCGCTTCCACAAGCGATGAATGCCGAACGACATCAGGTCATTCATCACATCGTACTTCGCCGCCACGGAATGAAATACGTGGGCCACCATGTCAGCTTTCTGCGCTTTGGCGACAGTCTGAAAGCCAAAGTGCGTTGTGTCTTGTGAATCGTCAGCCATCTTAGAGCCTGCTTATCAGTAAAATGTTCGTGAAGTGTATCAGATTGGGCGCGTTTGCCCTACGTTTCAACCACCGCGAAAAAAACGCGCTGGAATCTCGTCTGGTGATGAATCCGCCGCTAACGTGTTGTCTTCAATGTTTGTTTTTTGTTCGCTCGCCCCTTCTCGCAGGCGAAACTCGTCGTCCTGGGCGGTGGCCTGCTCGACCAATTCCGGATTAATCTCGCGTTTAACTTCTACCCCCAGGCTGCGGAATGATTCAGCCTGCGCCAGCAGATTGCCACGTCCGGAGGCGAGTTTTTTCATCGCCTGGCGATAGTTATCCTGCGCACGATCCAGGCTTTGCCCGACTGAAGACATGTCGTCCACAAAGAGGCGCATTTTGTCGTACAGCTTGCTGGCACGATCGGCAATCTGCTGCGCGTTGCGACTCTGGTGCTCATAGCGCCACAGGTTCGCAATGGTGCGTAACGCCACCAGCAGCGTGGTGGGGCTGACCAACATAATATTATTTTTGAGCGCTTCGGTTATAAGCTCAGGCTGTCTGTCGAGTGCCAGCAGAAATGCGGGCTCTACCGGAATAAACATCAGGACATAGTCCAGCGAGCGCAGACCCGGCAGCTGCTGGTAGTCTTTTCTGCCGAGCAGGCGAATGTGATTACGCACCGAGGCAATGTGCTCCTGAAGCGCCGATTCGCGGGTGTAGTCATCCTCCGCGTTGAAGTAACGCTCATACGCTACCAGCGTCATCTTGGCGTCAATCACCACATCTTTGCCCTGCGGCAGCCGCACGATCACATCCGGCTGCATGCGCGAGCGGGCATCGTTTTCGATACTCACCTGCGTTTCGTATTCGTACCCTTCCCGAAGGCCTGAAGCTTCCAGGACGCGGGTCAGCACCACTTCTCCCCAGTTGCCCTGGGTTTTGTTATCCCCTTTCAGCGCACGGGTGAGGTTGACCGCCTCCTGCGCCATCTGGGCATTCAGCTGCTGGAGATTGCGAATTTCATGCGCCAGGGTATGCCGCTCGCGGGCTTCCTGACCAAAGCTGTCCTGTACCTGACGGCGGAAGCCGTCCAGCTGTTCACGCAGGGGCGTCAGCAGACTGTTCAGGCTCTGGCGGTTTTGTTCGTCAACGCGGCGGTTGCTGTGCTCAAAAATGCGGTTCGCGAGATTCTCAAACTGTTCGCTGAGACGCTGCTCGCTGTTGATCATCTGGCGGATTTTGTCTTCCGCATGCAGTTGGGTGGATTCAAGGCGTGTGGTCACTTCGCGGAGATCGGCCTCCAGTGACGTGTTGATATCACGCAGGTTGCGCAGCTCGTTGTTGAGCAACTCACACTCATCGCGCCAGTGTTCGCTCAGCGCAAGCTGCTGTTTTATAGCGCTTAAATCTGCGACCATCTCTTCTCGCTCAGCCAGCTGGTCGGCCTTCTGCTGCGCATGCTGGTAGCTGGAAATCAGCCAGCCAATCCCTAAGCTCACCAACGCAATCACCGCGTAAATCAGGATTGAGATATCCACAATGCCCCCTGCATCAACGTATTACCCGCACAAAATAGAATTGTGCTGTATAAACGTCCAGTTTGAAAGGGTTTTCCTGCGAGGCGCTACGCAAAAAATAAAGGCCGAACGTGTCGGCCTTTGATTTAAGAAGAGAGGACTAGATCAGGCGACGCGCTGCTTCCACCACGATTTTCACTGCATGACTTTCGGTCTGCTTCATGGTTTCGGCGTTCGGGATCTCCTGCTGGGTACGGTTGACGATAACGCCCGCCACCATACCGGCACGCAGACCCTGGCTTGCACACATGGTCAGCAGCGTTGCGGATTCCATTTCGTAGTTCATCACACCCATGGACTGCCACTCTTCCATTGAGCCTTTGAAACGGCTAACCACGCGGCCTGAGAAGGTATCGTAACGCTCCTGGCCCGGGTAGAAGGTGTCGGAAGACGCGGTTACGCCCACGTGAGTGGTTGCGCCTACGGATTTCGCAGCTTCAACCAGTGCGGTGGTACATTCGAAATCAGCCACTGCCGGGAATTCCATTGGTGCAAAATGCAGGCTTGCGCCGTCCAAACGGACGGACGCGGTCGTGACCAGAACGTCGCCGACGTTGATATGCGGCTGAATAGCGCCGGTCGTACCGATACGCAGGAAAGTGCGGATGCCCAGCTGCGCCAGCTCTTCAACAGCAATAGACGTAGACGGACCACCGATACCGGTAGAGCACACGATCACCGCTTTGCCATCCAGCTCTGCGCGCCAGGTGGTGAACTCACGATGGGCAGCCAGCTTGACCGGCTTATCCATCAGCGCGGCGATCTTTTCCACACGCTCCGGATCGCCAGGGACGATGGCGAGCGTAGCCCCTTGTAAATCGTTTTTAGTGAGGCCGAGATGAAAAACATCAGACTTAGACATAGGTGACTCCTCTGTGGGTCGGTTAGTCAGAAGAAGTAAAACGGTACTTTACAGAAGCAGTAAGCATATTTTCGTGACGAACCTCACCATGAATAAAAATGGTTACATTGAATTTCCATAAAAAAGTGATTTACATCACATTAACAAGTTATATCGCCAGGTGCTGCACAAAAGATAGACCGTTTAAGGCACTGTGAGTTGTTAACCTGGTGTCTATATTTACCTTTGCGCTAACTCATTGGTACGGAGAATGCCATGACTGAAAAAACCGGTTTTGCACCTGCTGCGGCCCCACATGCTTCAACCATCGTGTCGACTCCAGAAGCGGCAATTACCGCGGGCGAGACCTCTATTCCCTCGCAGGGGGAGAATATGCCTGCTTATCACGCCCGACCAAAATCGGCAGAGGGTCCGCTACCCATCGTGATTGTGATTCAGGAGATATTTGGTGTTCACGAACACATTCGCGACCTCTGCCGCCGGCTGGCGCTGGAAGGGTATCTGGCCGTTGCGCCAGAGCTCTACTTCCGTCAGGGCGATCCGAACGACTACAGTGATATTCCAACATTGCTCAGCAACCTGGTCAGCAAAGTCCCGGACGCGCAGGTGCTGGCCGATCTCGATCATGTCGCCAGCTGGGCGGCGCGCAATGGCGGCGATCCGCATCGTCTGCTGGTCACCGGTTTCTGCTGGGGCGGTCGCATTAGCTGGCTGTATGCCGCGCATAACCCGCAGCTCAAAGCTGCTGTCGCCTGGTACGGCAAACTGGTGGGTGAAAAAACGCTGAATTCGCCTAAACATCCCGTCGATATCGCCACCGAGTTAAATGCCCCCGTGTTAGGGCTTTATGGCGGTCAGGATACCGGTATTTCGCTGGATTCGGTAGAAACCATGCGCCATGCGCTGCGTGCGGCCAATGCGAAGGCGGAGATTGTGGTGTACCCGGATGCCGGGCATGCGTTTAACGCCGATTATCGTCCGAGCTATCACGCGGAATCAGCCAAAGATGGCTGGCAGAGAATGCTGGCGTGGTTTAGCCAGTACGGCGGTAAGAAAGCGTAATAACAATAAGCCCGGAGGCAGTTACGCCTTACCGGGCCATCCAATACCCCTACGCCTGACGCAAATTCTGCGCTGCCTTCACCATGTTCGCCAGCGCTGCGCGGGTTTCAGGCCAGCCGCGGGTTTTCAGTCCGCAGTCCGGGTTTACCCAAAGACGCTCTGCCGGAATACGCTGGGCCGCTTTTTTCAGCAGGGCTTCAATCCACTCCACGCTCGGCACGTTCGGGGAGTGGATGTCGTACACGCCCGGCCCGATTTCGTTCGGGTAGTCGAATTCTTCAAACGACTCCAGCAGCTCCATATCTGAACGCGAGGTCTCAATAGTGATCACGTCGGCGTCCAGCGCGGCAATCGAATCCATGATGTCGTTAAATTCGCAGTAACACATGTGGGTGTGGATCTGGGTGTCATCCTTCGCCACCGCAGCGTTGATGCGGAACGCCTCCACGCCCCACTGCAGGTAGGCATCCCAGTCGCTGCGGCGCAGCGGCAGGCCTTCGCGCAGCGCCGGCTCGTCAATCTGGATAATGCCAATGCCTGCCGCTTCCAGATCCGCCACTTCATCACGCAGCGCCAGGGCAATCTGTTTGGCGATGGTTTCACGGGTCACGTCTTCACGCGGGAACGACCAGCAGAGAATGGTCACCGGACCGGTCAGCATCCCTTTTACCGGCTTGTCGGTCAGGGACTGGGCATACTTCGCCCACTCCACGGTGATCGCTTCCGGGCGGCTGACGTCACCGATCACGACTGGTGGCTTCACGCATCGGGAGCCATAGCTCTGCACCCAGCCGTTCTGGGTAAAGACGAAGCCGTCCAGGTGCTCGCCAAAGTATTCCACCATGTCATTACGCTCTGCTTCACCGTGCACCAGCACGTCCAGCCCAAGGCGTTCCTGCTCGATAATCGCCTGCTTGATGTGTTCCGCGATCCCGGTGCGGTAGTGATTCGCATCCAGATTGCCCTTTTTAAAGTCCAGACGCAGGCCGCGGATCTCGGTGGTCTGCGGGAAGGAACCAATCGTCGTGGTCGGCCACGCAGGCAGATTGAAGCGGGCGCGCTGGGCTTCGGCGCGCACCTCATACGGGCTCTGGCGCTGGCTGTCCTGGGCGGTGATGGCCGCCAGACGTTTTTCCACCGCCGGGTTATGCACGCGCGCGGAGTGGCGGCGCGCCCGGATCGGGGCGCTCCATTCGGTAATTGCCGTCGTGTCGCCGCTGTTCAGCGCGTCGCGCAGCAGGGCCAGCTCTTCACATTTTTGCAGCGCGAAGGCAAACCAGCTCTTTACTTCAGGGTCGAGACGGGTTTCCACGCTCAGGTCGATCGGGCTGTGCAGCAGCGAGCAGGACGAGGCCACCCACAGCTCACGTTTACCGACGATGTCTTTGATTTGTGCGTATTTCTCGGTCAGATCGGCGCGCCAGACGTTACGGCCATTCACCAGACCGGCGGAGAGCAGCCAGTCTGCGGGCAGGCGCTTGTGCAGCTCCGTCACATCATCTTTACCGTGTACAAGGTCTACGTGCAGGCCCTGCACCGGCAGCGCGGTAATCGTGTTCAGGTTCGGCGTCACGCCTTCGAAATAGGTTGTCAGTAGCAGCTTCACCTCCCCGGTGAGCGCGTCATACGCCGGTTTGAAGGCATCGAGCCATTCCTGAGGCAACTCGAGCACCAGCGCCGGTTCGTCGATTTGCACCCACTGAATGCCGCGTTTGCCCAGCTCAATCAGCACCTGTTTGTAGACCGGCAGAATGTCCTTCAGCAGGCTCAGACGATCGAACTGCTCGCCTTTGACTTTCCCCAGCCACAGATAGGTCACTGGCCCCAGCAGCACGGGTTTAACCTGGTGGCCCAGCGCCAGCGCTTCATCCACTTCGTCCAGAAGCTGCGTCCAGGCCAGCCTGAACTGCTGGCCTTTGACGAATTCCGGCACCATATAGTGATAGTTGGTGTTAAACCACTTGGTCATTTCCGCCGCTGCCGCTGGCTCCCCCGTTGGCGCGCGGCCACGGCCGATGCGGAACAGAGTATCGATATCTACCGATCCATCTTTGTTCTGATGACGAGCCGGCACGTTGCCAAGCAGCAGGCTGGTCGTCAGAACATGGTCGTACCAGGCGAAATCGCCCACCGGCAGCAGGTCAATGCCCGCCTGTTTTTGCTGATCCCAGTGGCGGGCGCGCAGCTCGCGTCCTACCGCCAGCAGCTCTTCGCGGGTGGTATTACCCGCCCAGTAGCTTTCTTGCGCTTTTTTCAGCTCGCGACGCAGGCCGACGCGAGGGAAACCGAGAGTGTGATTGCGGATTGTCATGTTTTTCTTCCTCTAATTAATTGTAAATCCTTTGGATTTTGAATTTAGGGAAGGCGGCAAGTTTGCTCATCCCCGGGAGCTTACATGAGTAAGTGACCGGGGTGAGTAAACGCAGCCAACGCACCATAAATTTAAATGACGAAGGATTTTAGCCGTCCAGATGTTTACACATCCATAATTGGCAGTTACTGTATATTCCTCAAGCGCAAAATGTTCATGGCGAAGTGAAGGACTTTCATGATCGAGATTAAACACCTGAAAACGCTACAAGCGTTGCGGAACTGCGGTTCGCTCGCGGCGGCTGCGGCCACGCTGCACCAGACCCAGTCTGCCCTTTCTCACCAGTTCAGCGATCTGGAACAACGCCTCGGCTTCCGTCTTTTTGTGCGTAAGAGCCAGCCGCTACGCTTTACGCCGCAGGGTGAAATTCTCCTTCAGCTGGCGAATCAGGTCCTGCCGCAAATCGCGAGCGCGCTGCAGGCGTGTAACGAACCGCAGCAGACCAAACTGCGCATCGCCATTGAGTGCCACAGCTGTATTCAGTGGCTGACCCCCGCGCTTGAGAACTTCCGCCAGAAATGGCCGCAGGTGGAGATGGACTTTAAATCCGGCGTGACGTTCGACCCGCAGCCCTCGCTGCAGCAGGGCGAGCTGGATCTGGTCATGACCTCTGACATCCTGCCGCGCAGCGGCCTGCACTATTCGCCGATGTTTGATTATGAAGTGCGCCTGGTGCTGGCGCCGGACCACCCGCTGGCCGCCAAAACGCGCATCACGCCGGAAGACCTGGCGACAGAAACGCTGCTGATTTACCCGGTCCAGCGTAGTCGTCTGGATATCTGGCGCCACTTCCTGCAGCCGGCAGGCATCAGTCCGCAGCTGAAAAGCGTGGATAACACCCTGCTGCTGATTCAGATGGTGGCGGCCAGAATGGGTATCGCGGCGCTGCCGCACTGGGTGGTGGAGAGTTTTGAACGCCAGGGTCTGGTGCAGACCAAAACCCTGGGTGAAGGACTGTGGAGCCGACTGTACGCCGCCGTGCGCGATGGCGAGCAGCGTCAGCCGATTACGGAGGCGTTTATTCGCTCAGCGCGGAACCACGCGTGCGACCATCTTCCGTTTGTGCGGAGCGCGGAGCGACCCATCGGCGATGGACCCACAGCGAAGCCAGGATCACCGCTCCCCCAATAAGGAAGCTCGGCCAGTGCGGCTGTTGCTGCCAGATGGCGAGGTTGACCAGCAACCCTGCCGGGACATGCACGTTGTTCATGATCCCCAGCGTACCGGCGTCTACCTGCGTAGCGCCGTAGTTCCACATGAAGTACCCCAGCCCTGACGCCACTACGCCCAGCCAGACCAGAACGCCCCACTGCACGGCGGTGGTCGGCAGCTTTTGCGGATTACCGAGCATAAACCACGCCGCCACCGCGACAATCGCGGCGCCCATATAGAACCATGCGAACGCGTTATGCTGCGGCATCGGGCGGGTTTCCATCAGGCGTTTGTAGCCCACCATGCCGATGGCGAAACTGATGTTGGCGAGCTGGACGAACATCAGCCCGGTCCAGAAGTGATCGCTCACTTTGTCGTAGCGAATAATCGCCGCGCCGATCACCGCCAGCGCGGCGCTCAGCAGGTATCCCCAGCGCAGACGGCGTTTACTAAGCAGATCGTATATCAGCGTGATGTAGAGCGGCGTCAGCACGGTAAAGAGCAGGAATTCGGAGACGGACAGGTAGACGTAGGCCCGGAAGCTGAACAGATACATGATGCCGAGCTGCATCGCCCCCACCAGCATATACAGCACAATCGTTTTCAGCGATTGCCCGCGCGTGCGCAGAAACGGCAGGAACACCAGCGCCGCCAGCCCCACGCGCATCAGCACCGAGAAGTAGCTGTCGACCGAACCGGCAAGGTATTCGCCAATCAGGCTAAAGGAGAAGGCCCACAGGATAGTGGTGATAATGAGTAGCGCCACAATGCTTGTCTCTCAGAAAGAAGAACAGGCATTGTAGCGAACTCTTTAGTTGACAACTGAGCAATAAACAACCGAATGAAGATTATTCAAGGAACAGTTTACGCAGATACTTCGGTACCGCGTTGTCAGCGTTAGAACCAATCACTTCCAGCTCAGGGTGCAGATCCTTCAGACGCTGGTGCGCGTTCTGCATGATGCAGCCCTTACCCGCCATCGAAAGCATCTCGGCGTCGTTCATGCCGTCACCGAAGGCGATACAGTCTTTCAGCCCGAAGCCCAGGCGTTTCGCAACCGCTTCCAGCGCGTGACCTTTGGAGACGCCACCCGCCATTACTTCCAGACAGGTCAGGGTTGAGAAGCTCACGTTGACGCGATCGCCCCAGCGGGCGTTGATCGCCTGTTCCAGCGGGAGCAGCTCTTCGTGGCTGTCACAGGTGAAGAACACCTTGCTGATCCCTTCCGGCTCCAGCAGGCCCGGTTCGTAAAGGGAGTAGTTGAATACCGCTTCCTTGAAGAAACGCATTTCATCCGGGCGGTGGCGGTTCATAAACCAGTCGTCGTCGCGGTAAACGTTAGTAACGATAGCCGGGTTGTCATGCACCACGCCGAACAGATCGGCGGCAATATCGCGATCCAGATTGTGGGTAAAGATCAGGTTGCCGTCGGTATCATGCACGCGCGCACCGTTGGAGGTGATCATGTACGATTTGATCTCAAGATTATCGCGGATCTGCCCTACGTCCACGTGGTGGCGGCCGGTGGCGAACACAAAGTTCACGCCACGGGCAGTCAGGAGTTTTAAGGTCTCTTTCGCGTAAGGCGACAGGGTGTGGTCGGGGGAAAGCAGCGTGCCATCTAAATCAGATGCAACAACCTGGTACATAGGGATTTCAACCTCTGGTGGAAAACAAGAATCAATTATGCCTGTTGAAAAATTCAACAATGGCGTTAAGCGCGACTGAGCGCATAGCGTCCTTTTCAAAAAGGATCTCATGGAACGCGCCGTCAATGACCAGCGGTTTACCCCCTTCACAAGGGTGACCGGCTGCAGCGCGCAGTTCACAATAGCGGTCGTGCATGCGGTTATCCACCACACGCTCTTCCTCCGCCTGAATCAGAAGCGTCGGCGTGTCATCATCGCCCACGCCCGCCAGCACCTGCTCACCGGCCAGAATCCCCTCCCGCACCCAGTGCCAGGTCGGGCCGCCGACGCGCAAGCGCGGTTCATCGGCATAAAAGCGCAGGTTGCGGCGATAACGCTGCCGGCTATGGGTTAAGACGTTGATGGCGAACGGCAGCGCGCGCCAGCGTCCTGTGCCAATGGCGTAACCTTCACGAATGCGCTGATGGCCCTCAGCCCAGTCAAGAAGATGGCGCACCATCCAGTCAGGAAAACGGATCACGATACCGTACATCGGCGCGGTGAGCGCAATGGCGTCGCACTCGTGCGCATAACGCTGCAAAAACAGCGTCGAAATGGCGCCGCCCATGGAGTGCGCAAGAATATACCGCTTGCGCCAGGGGCCGGGCTGAACGTCCTGCTGCCAGAACGCGGCAAAATCGTCGACGTAATCGCTGAAGCGATCGACGTGCCCACGGTGCGTGTCCGGCAGCATACGTCCGGACAGCCCCTGTCCACGATGGTCGATGATCAGGACATCGAACCCCATATGGACCAGGTCATAGGCCAGCTCGGCGTATTTAACGTAGCTTTCAATACGCCCGGGGCAGACCACAATCACCCGGTCATTTTTTTCATTTCGGAAACGAACGAAACGCACCGGGATGCCCCCGACGCCCGTAAACTCATCTTCCTCACACTGCCGCCAGAAATCGGTCAGCGGCCCCATAGAGAAAGCAGCAAAAGCGTTTTCTCGTGTTTCCCAGTCCTTTTTCTGCTGAAACATTGGGTTTCCACTCACGTAATCCAGGGAATATCGTTTTTTTCGTCACCGGTCACAAAATGACTCAATAATAGCGTATTGTGGCATAAAAATAGACGGTTCGGGAGTTTCAAATGACCTTCGAATGGTGGTTCGCCTACCTGCTGACATCCATTATCCTCAGCCTTTCTCCGGGCTCGGGGGCTATTAACACCATGACCACCTCCATCAATCACGGCTATCGCGGTGCGGCGGCGTCGATTGCCGGTTTGCAGACCGGGCTGGGCATTCATATTGTGCTGGTCGGGATCGGTCTGGGGACCCTGTTCTCCCGCTCCGTGCTGGCCTTTGAGGTGCTGAAATGGGCCGGGGCAGCGTATCTGATTTGGCTCGGCATCCAGCAGTGGCGCGCGGCAGGCTCCATCAACCTGAATACGCTGGCTCAGACGCAAAACCGCGGCCATCTGTTTAAGCGCGCGGTGTTCGTCAACCTGACCAACCCGAAGAGCATCGTTTTCCTCGCCGCGCTGTTCCCGCAGTTTATCGTTCCGCATCAGCCCCAGGTGATGCAGTACGTGGTGCTGGGCGCGACCACTATTATCGTCGATATCATCGTGATGATTGGTTACGCGACGCTGGCGCAGCGAATTGCGGCGTGGATTAAAGGGCCTAAGCAGATGAAGGCCCTGAATAAAGTCTTTGGCTCGCTGTTTATGCTGGTTGGCGCGCTGCTTGCGTCAGCGCGTCACGCTTAGCGAGAAATGATGAGATGAATGCCGAAGCCGGCGAACAGCGCGCCGGCGAAGCCGTCAATCCACTTCGCGATACGCTGGTAGCCGCGGCGCATCGCCGGTAAGGCAAACAGGCTGGCCACGATGGTAAACCAGGCAAAGGTTTCAACGACGATCAGCAGGAAGATGCCCCAGCGCGCGCCTGCGCCGACGCTATCGCCGACAAACAGCGAGAACACCGAGCCGAAATAGATAATCGCTTTTGGGTTCGCCAGATTGGTCAGCAGCCCTTTTACAAAGCTGCGGCCGCCCGTTGCCAGCTCCACCTTCGGCTCTTGCGCTTTTTTCTCTTCTTTCTTCAGCGCCCCGCGCAGCATCTGGTAGCCCATCCAGCACAGGTACAGCCCGCCGCCGACCATAATGATGTTATGCAGCCAGGCCATCTTCGCCAGGATAAGGTTCAGACCGAGCAGCGCGACCGCCGCCCAGACCATAACGCCCATGGTGATACCGAGCACGCCCATCATCGCCTCTTTGCGGGAGCGGCTGACGGCCGTTTGTGATACGAAGAAAAAGTCCGGGCCGGGGCTCATCAGCGCAACGATGTGCACTAACGCCACGGTGAGAAATAGCATTAACATAATTAGCTCGCGGGGAAATAATTTAGTGAGTCATCATCCTGGCACTTTTTCGCCCGGCTGACTACTCCTCATCATCACCGTCGGCGTGAGAGCGGATGAGCGCCATAAACTCTTTACCGAAGCGCTCCAGCTTGCGTGTTCCCACGCCGTTGACGCTCAGCATCTCGCTGGCGCTCAGCGGCATCTGTTCGGCCATCTCAATCAGCGTCGCGTCGTTGAAGACGACATAAGGCGGGATATTCTCTTCATCGGCAATGGCTTTTCGCAGCTTGCGCAGTTTGGCGAACAGCTTACGGTCGTAGTTGCCGCCGTAGGATTTCTGCATCACGCGCGGTTTGAGAGCAACTACGCGCGGCACGGCGAGTTTAAGTTCCACATCACCGCGCAGCACCGGACGCGCCGCCTCGGTCAGCTGCAGGGCGGAGTGCTGGGCGATATTCTGTGTGGCAAAGCCAAGGTGAATTAGCTGACGAATAATACTGACCCAGTGCTCGTGGCTCTGGTCCTTGCCAATACCGTACACTGGCAACTTGTCGTGGCCCATATCGCGGATACGCTGGTTATTGGCGCCGCGCAGCACCTCCACCACGTAGCCCATCCCGAAGCGTTGATTCACACGGTAAATGGTCGAGAGCGCCTTACGCGCGTCCATCAGGCCATCGTACTGCTTTGGCGGATCGAGGCAGATATCGCAGTTGCCGCACGGCTCCTGGCGCCCTTCACCAAAGTAGTTGAGCAGCACCAGACGACGGCAGGTTTGCGCTTCGGCAAACGCGCCCATCGCGTTGAGCTTGTGGCGCTCGATATCCTGCAGCTGTCCCTGCGGCTTCTCTTCCAGACAGCGGCGCAGCCACGCCATATCGGCCGGATCGTAAAACAGCATCGCTTCCGCAGGCAGACCGTCACGCCCGGCGCGGCCGGTTTCCTGATAGTAGGATTCGATATTGCGCGGGATGTCGAAATGCACCACAAAGCGCACGTTCGGCTTGTTGATGCCCATTCCGAACGCCACGGTCGCGACGACGATCTGCAGGTCGTCACGCTGGAATTTCTCCTGCACGTCGGCGCGGATGTGATTCTCTAACCCGGCGTGATAGGCGGCGGCGCTAAAGCCGCGGTTTTGCAGACGCGCGGCGGTGTCTTCCACCTTCGCACGGCTGTTGCAGTAGATGATGCCGGACTTGCCGCGCTGCTCCTGGACGTAGCGCAGGAGCTGATCCAGCGGCTTGAATTTTTCCATCAGCATATAGCGGATGTTTGGGCGGTCGAAGCTGCTGACCTGAATATAGGGGGCGTTCAGCCCGAGCAGGCGAACGATATCCAGCCGCGTGGTGTCATCCGCCGTGGCGGTAAGCGCCATAAACGGCAGCTCGGGGAAGCGCTGACGCAGCTGGCCGAGGGCGGCGTATTCCGGGCGGAAATCGTGTCCCCACTGGGAAATACAGTGCGCTTCATCCACCGCCAGCAGCACCGGGTTCCAGTGCGCCAGGTGATCGAGGAAGTTATCCAGCATCAGGCGTTCCGGGGCGATATACAGCAGGCGGATCTGCCCGGTGCGGCACCCGGCCATCACCTCTTGCTGCTGCTCCCGGGTTTGGGTCGAGTTAAGACAGGCTGCCGCCACGCCGTTGGCGAGCAGCTGGTCAACCTGGTCTTTCATAAGAGAAATGAGAGGGGATACCACGACCGTCAGGCCGTTAAGCACCAGCGCGGGCACCTGATAACAGAGGGACTTACCGCCGCCGGTCGGCATTACCACCAGGCAATCACGACCTTCCAGCACCGTTTCAATGATGGTTTCCTGGCCAGGGCGGAACTGCTGGTAGCCAAAGGTTTCATGCAAAACCTGTTTAGCCAGCGACTCCTGATTCAATACTTCCGCCTGCGCCACGTTAACCCCATATGCCAGAAATGAAACAGGCGCTATTTTCAGCGCCTGAGAGAGAAACTTCAACGTTTAACGCAAAAACATTCGAACAGCCTAGAGAATATCGTTCAGCATCACGCCCACGCCGACGCGGGTCTGGTTGAAGTTGTAATCGATAAGCGACTCGCCGTAACCGCTGTACACCTGAGTATAGATGCGGACATGCTTCGTCATGGGATAGCTTAAGCCCACTTCCGCACCGCCGTAGCCGGTGTTCCAGTTGTACTGGCCTTTGGCGCTGAGCACGGCATCACCTAACTGATAGCCGACTTTAAGCTGGTAGTAGCCCATATATTTGGTGATGTCCGGATTGTCATCCGTGCTGCCGACCACATACCACGGCTTCACTTCCACCATCCAGTTACCGTTCTGCGCCATCAGACGCGTATAGGCACGGTTCCAGCTACGGGATGTCGGGTCAGAACGACCGTTGGAATCATGGTTAAAGCCCACTTCGACGTCACGCAGCGTCCAGCCCGCAAACTCATAATCCGTTGCAAAACCGAGGAACAGCTGCGGCTCATAGTTGGTTTCACGGAACGGTGAGGACTCTCCGCTGTTAGAGAGCTGCCACCAGGATTTCTGGGTGTAAGACGCCCCGAGCACCGAGTTTGGCCCCAGAATACCGCGCCAGAACGGGAACGCGAGGCTGAGCTGGAACTTCACCTCATCTTTACGCGCATTATCAGACCAGTTATAGGAGCTTATCGCCTCTTTGTTGAGATCGCTGGTCTGGGTATAAATCACATAGTTGGTGTCATACGGATAGAGCGTGAACGGATTGTCATGCTCCTGAAGAAGGTTCGCGATAATGCTACCGTGAACGGCAGGTTTATCATGCACCTCTTTAATCGTCGCTTCCTGCGCATATGCTGTGAGGGGCAGCGCAACCGCCGCCAGTAACCAGGCCAGATACGTCCGCATCGGTGGTGTTCTCCTGCAAAAGAGTAAAATTAGCTGAATAGTTATGTGGCGAACATTCTACAGACTTCTGCGACAACTGCTGCATCCTCGTTTCTGAAAGTGGAATTCCTTGTTGCCGAGGCATAAAATCAACATTTCGTTAACAATAAGGATGTGATGCCTCATGTCAGCCATGCTTACCGCCGAAGAAGTGTTAAAACTCGTGGGCGAGATTTTTGTTTACCATATGCCGTTTAACCGCGCGCTGGGACTGGAGCTGGAACGTTACGAGAAAGACTTTGCCCAGCTGAGCTTCAACAACCAGCCGATGATGGTAGGTAACTGGGCGCAAAGCATTTTGCACGGCGGCGTGATTGCCTCCGCGCTGGACGTGGCGGCAGGTCTGGTCTGCGTGGGCAGCACGCTGACCCGCCATGACACCATCAACGAAGACGAACTCCGCCAGCGTCTGGCGCGCATGGGCACCATTGATTTGCGCGTCGACTATCTTCGCCCGGGGCGCGGAAATCGCTTTACCTGTACCAGCAGCCTGCTGCGCGCGGGAAATAAAGTTGCCGTGGCGCGCGTTGAATTACACAACGAAGAACAGGTGTATATCGCCAGCGCAACCGCCACTTATATGGTGGGTTGAGGCGGCAAAATCGGGTAAAATTAATTCACTTTTTTGTAACGGATTTTCCCGATGGATGCTAAACAGACGCGGCAGGGCGTTTTACTCGCCCTTGCCGCTTATTTTATTTGGGGTATCGCCCCGGCGTATTTCAAGCTTATTGCCTACGTTCCGGCCGATGAGATCCTGACTCACCGCGTTATCTGGTCATTCTTCTTTATGATTGCGCTGATGAGCCTCAGCCGTCAGTGGTCGGGCGTCAAAACGCTGCTGCAAACCCCGAAAAAGATTTTCATGCTGGCGCTCTCAGCCGTGCTGATTGGCGGCAACTGGCTGCTGTTTATCTGGGCGGTGAATAATCATCACATGCTCGAAGCGAGCCTGGGGTACTTCATTAACCCGCTGGTGAATATCGTGCTGGGGATGATTTTCCTCGGGGAGCGCTTCCGCCGGATGCAGTGGGTGGCGGTGATTCTGGCCTTCTGCGGCGTACTGGTGCAGCTCTGGACCTTCGGCTCGCTGCCGATTATTGCCCTCGGTCTGGCGTTCAGCTTTGCGTTCTACGGCCTGGTGCGTAAGAAGATTGCGGTTGAAGCACAGACGGGGATGCTGTTTGAAACCCTGTGGCTGCTGCCGGTAGCGGCGATTTATCTCTTCGGCATCGCCGACAGCGCCACCAGCCATATGGGCAGCAACCCGTGGTCGCTGAACCTGATGCTGATGGCGGCGGGCGTGGTGACCACCATTCCACTGCTGTGCTTCACCGGTGCCGCGACGCGTCTGCGTCTCTCCACGCTGGGCTTCTTCCAGTACATTGGCCCGACGCTGATGTTCCTGCTGGCGGTGGTGTTTTACGGCGAGGTGCCGGGGGCGGATAAGATGGTAACGTTCGCCTTTATCTGGGTGGCGCTGGCGATTTTCGTTGCCGATGCGATTTATACCCAGCGCAGGGTGCGCAAAGGGCTGTGATGTTGCCCTCACCCTAACCCTCTCCCACAGGGAGAGGGAATTCGATCGTAAGGCGGGTAAGCGCAGCGCCACCCGCCAGATTTTTACAGCCAGTTCCGGCGCTTAAAGTACAGATACGGCGCCAGCCCCGCGAGGATCATAAAGATAATCGCCCCCGGGTAGCCAAAGCTCCATTTCAGCTCCGGCATAAACTCAAAGTTCATCCCGTAGCTGGACGCCACCAGCGTCGGCGGCAGGAACACCACAGACACTACCGAGAAGATCTTGATGATGCGGTTCTGCTCGATGTTGATAAAGCCCATCGCCGCCTGCATCAGGAAGTTGACCTTCTGGAACAGGGATTCGTTGTGCGGCAGCAGGGATTCGATATCGCGCAGGATCTCACGCGCCTGCTCCAGCTGACCGCCCGGCAGACGCGCCTTGCGCACCAGGAAGTTCAGCGCGCGCTGGGTATCCATCAGACACAAACGCACCTTCCAGCCGATATCTTCCAGCTCAGCCAGCGTGGAGAGTGCCTCGTCGTACTCATCGCCCTGATGGCCTTCCATGATCACGCGGCTAAGCTTTTCCAGATCGCTGTAGATGTTTTCAATTTCATCCGCCAGCTGTTCAATTTTAGTTTCGAACAGATCGAGCAGCAGCTCGTAAGCGTTACCGTCCACCATTGCCTGGCTGCGGGCGCGCATACGGTAGAGGCGAAATGCCGGCAGCTCGCGCTCGCGCAGGGTAAACAGACGGCCGTCGCGAATGGTAAACGCCACGGTGGAGTTACCCGCGTGGTCTTCCGCATCTTCAAAGAAGAAGAAGGAGTGAATATGCAGACCGTCTTCGTCTTCAAAAAAACGCGCGGATGCTTCGATGTCTTCCAGTTCCGGGCGGGTTGCCAGGCTTTGCCCCAGTTCAGATTGTACGCGAAGGCGTTCATCGTCGTCCGGCTCGACCAGATCCACCCATACGGCATCAATGAGGGGCTGTGACTCTTCGGCTTCAAGCCGAGTCAGTCGGTTATTTTCGAGTTGAAATGCGCTCAACATGACCGGGACTCCCAATGCAAAAAATATCGGACAGTTCGGTGGGCACACAGAAACAAATTGGGTTTCAGACCATTAAACAGCCTGACTCAGCGCGACGGGAATAATGCAGGTCGCTGACAACCACTAAGGCCATCAGCAAGAGGAGATAGCCTTAGGAGTTGTTCCTAGATGACAGGGAATTGAGCCAGTATCTACTGGGTGTGTCCAAGGCGAATGTCCTCTTAGCGTAATCGTGCGCGCATGTTACGCCAGCTATAACTGTGGCGTCAACACGCAACGGAACGCTGAAGGGCATTAATTGACCTTCACTGTATAAGGCTAGCAGATTATTACAAAATAATTATATTTTTCTGAATGTTAGACTGTTTCCAGCTTCGCGTAGGCCGCCACCAGCCATTTGATCCCCTGCCCCTGGAACGCTACCTGCAGTCGGCTGTGCTCGCCGCTGCCTTCCAGATTCACAATGGTGCCTTCGCCAAACTTCGAATGGCGCACGCGCTGGCCCAGCTTGTAACCGGTGTCGGTTTCCGCAATCGGCGAGCCCATGCGCTGATGGCTGACCGGACGGCTGATGCTCGCCCGCAGACGCACCTCTTCCACGCACTCCTCCGGCAGTTCGCCGATAAAGCGCGATGGACGGTGATAGACCTCTTTACCGTACAGACGTCGGGTTTCGGCGTAGGTTAGCGTCAGCTTTTGCATTGCGCGCGTCACGCCCACGTAGGCCAGACGACGTTCCTCTTCCAGACGTCCGCCTTCATCCAGCGACATCTGGCTCGGGAACATCCCCTCTTCCATCCCGACGATGAACACCTGCGGGAACTCCAGACCTTTGGCGGAGTGCAGGGTCATCAGCTGAACCGCATCCTGCCAGGTGTCCGCCTGCCCTTCACCCGCTTCCAGCGCGGCGTGGGAGAGGAACGCCTGCAACGGCATCAGGTCTTCGTCTTCTTCGTTGTAGCTGAACTGGCGCGTTGCCGTGACCAGTTCCTCTAAGTTCTCAATACGGGTCTGGCCCTTCTCGCCTTTTTCCTGCTCGTACATGGTTCGCAGGCCGGAGTCTTTAATCACCCGGTCGGTCTGCACGTGCAGCGGCATGTCGGCGGTTTCCTGCGCCAGAGCGTCAATCAGCTCAAGGAAGCGCTGTAACGCGCTGGCGGCACGTCCGGCGAGCGCTTTTTCCTGCAGCAGCTCGCGGCACGCCTGCCACAGCGTCAGCTGGCGATCGCGCGAGGCCTGACGCACCACGTCCAGCGTGCGGTCGCCAATCCCGCGGGTCGGCGTGTTGACCACGCGCTCAAACGCCGCGTCGTCGTTACGGTTGGCAATGAGGCGCAGATACGACAGCGCATCTTTGATTTCCTGACGCTCGAAGAATCGCATGCCGCCATAAATGCGGTACGGCATGCTCACCTGCAGCAGCGCCTCTTCCAGCACGCGCGACTGGGCGTTGCTGCGGTAGAGAATGGCGCACTGCTCCAGCGCGCCGCCGTTGTCCTGCCAGGTTTTGATACGGTTCACCACGAAGCGGGCTTCGTCGAGCTCGTTGAAGGCGCAGTAAATCGAAATCGGTTCGCCGTCGACGCCGTCGGTCCACAGCTTTTTACCCAGACGCCCGTTGTTGTTCTCAATCAGGGCGTTGGCCGCGCTCAGGATGTTGCTGGTTGAGCGGTAGTTCTGCTCCAGACGGATGGTTTCCGCGCCGGGGAAATCGTTGAGGAAGCGCTGGATGTTCTCCACCTGCGCCCCGCGCCAGCCGTAGATCGACTGGTCATCATCGCCCACGATCATCACCTTGCCGGTATCGCCGGCCAGCAGGCGGATCCACGCGTACTGGATGTTGTTGGTATCCTGGAATTCGTCCACCAGGATATTGGTGAAGCGTTCACGGTAGTGCTGCAGGATGTGCGGTTTGTTCAGCCACAGCTCGTGGGCGCGCAGCAGCAGCTCGGCGAAATCCACCAGACCGGCGCGATCGCACGCTTCCTGATAGGCCTTGTAGACGTTCTGCCAGGTCTGCTCGACCGGGTTGCCGAAGCTCTGAATGTGGTGCGGGCGCAGCCCCTCGTCTTTCTGGCCGTTGATGTACCACATCGCCTGACGCGGCGGCCACTGCTTCTCATCGAGGTTCATCGCCTTGATCAGGCGCTTCAGCAAGCGGAGCTGGTCTTCGCTGTCGAGGATCTGGAAATCCTGCGGCAGGTTAGCGTCCATATGGTGCGCGCGCAGCAGGCGGTGCGCCAGACCGTGGAAGGTGCCAACCCACATGCCGCCCTGGCTGGTGCCCATCAGCTGGGCGATACGGTGGCGCATCTCTGCTGCCGCCTTGTTGGTAAACGTCACCGCCATGATGGAGTACGGGGAGCAGTTTTCCACGCTCTGCAGCCAGGCGATACGGTGAACCAGCACGCGCGTCTTACCACTGCCCGCTCCAGCCAGCACCAGCAGGTTGGTGCGCGAGGCGGCAACCGCGTCACGCTGTTTGTCATTAAGGCTGTCGAGCAGGTAAGAAACGTCCATTGGCACCGTCACGTCATGTCGGGCGGGCAAATGTTTCCATTCGCCAAAACCCTGTTAATTTATACAGAACAATTGATGATTATATCAGCGTCGTGAGGGATGCCAACCGTGAAATTTCCACGTGCGGCAGAAGACGGCTGTCGGTTGCGGTCATCAGCTCCGCATTTTCCGGCTTGATCCAGCAGGCCTGCATCCCGCAGCGGATAGCGCCGGCCACGTCCGTAGTCAGGTCATCCCCCACGTGCAGAATGTTACCCAGCGGCAGGTTAAGCTTATCTGCCGCCAGATGGTACATATCATTAAATGGCTTCGCGCGCCCGTGAGGACCCGCACGCAGCACGAACTCAAAATAATCGCTGAGGCCAAACAGCTCCGGCTGAGCATTGCCGTTAGTGATCGCCACCAGCGGCCACTTTTCGGCAAGCTTCGCCAGCGTGTCGTGGGTCTCCTGCGGCACGTCGATACGGCTGCGCCATTTGGCAAAGTTTTCCATGGCCGCTTCGGCACCGATGGCCGCGTCCTGCGCGCTCAGGCCGGCATTGAGCATCGCCTGCTCGACCGCACGACGACGCCATTCGGTCACGTCGTGGTAAATGTCCGGCTCGGTTTCCCGCAGGGACTGACGGAGCTTCTGAAAGTCCTTGTTCTGCATCGCTTTCAGCGCGGGATGGTAGTTCTGCACAAACGCCAGCGACTCCTGCTCGGTACGCAGGATCACCTCGCGGTTGTCGTAAAGGGTGTCATCAAGGTCAAACGTCAGGGCTGAGATCTGACCAAGTGGGCGGTAAAAACGCATTATTTCCCCCGTTTGGCGCGTGGATGCGCCGCGTCATACACCGAGGCAAGGTGTTGGAAGTCTAAGTGGGTATAGATTTGAGTGGTCGACAGATTCGCGTGGCCAAGCAGTTCCTGCACGCCGCGCAGATCGCCGCTCGACTCAAGCATGTGTGTCGCAAAGGAGTGGCGCAGCTTGTGCGGATGAACGTGGCTGTTCAGCCCCTGCTTAATGCCCCACTCCGCAAAGCGCTTCTGGACGTTACGCGCGGAGATCCGCTTGCCGAGCTTCGACAGGAACAGCGCATCCTCTTCGCTGCCAAACAGCCCGCGCAGGTCAAGCCAGTGCTCAATCCAGGAAACTGCATTGCGGCCAATCGGCAGGCGGCGCTCTTTGCTGCCCTTGCCCATTACCCACACTTCACCGGACTCCAGATCGAGGTGTTTGATATCAAGATTAACCAGCTCTGACAGACGCAGCCCGGCACCGTACATCACCTCCAGCATCGCGCGGTCGCGCACGGCGAGCGGATCGTTAAGGTCGATATCCAGCAGGCGGTTTACGTCGTCAACGTCGATATTTTTAGGCAGATGGCGCGGCGCTTTCGGCGTGGCGATCCCCTTTGCCGGGTTGGCTTTTAAGCCCCCCTGGCTGACCAGCCAGTCGAAGAAACTGCGCAGCGCCGAGAGCCTGAGCGCCAGGCTTGCCGGGCTGAGATTTTTTTTACGGCTACGCACGACGAACCCGCGTACCGTCGCAGCGTCACATTGTTGCCAGCTTTTCAGGCCGATTTCGTCGGCGATCTGCATGATGGCATCAAGCTGACGCTGGTAGTTGAGCAGGGTAATGGGGCTAAGCTGACGCTCCACGCCCAGATAGCGCAGAAAGCGCGAGACGTCAGTGGCGAGCAGTCCGTCCGTCATACGCGCTCAATCCAGCGCTCCAGCAGCTCGGGCAGCATCAGGGCGATCTCCTGCAGCAGGTGCGTCGCTTGCCCCTGCTCATAGTGATGCGCATCGCGGCTGGTAAATAACATGACACCCAGATCGCCATCGCGCCCCATCAGCGACATCGCTACCGAACCAATCGCTTTGGCTTCCGGTAACACCACCAGCAGCTCAGGCCCGTTCAGCGGCCCCAGATAGTGGTGCTCATGGCCCAGACGCTGAATGCGCAGCGGTTCAAACGCCTGACGGCTAAGAGCCAGATGGGTGAACCCCGACGGTGCACCGATGCGCCAGCGGTCAGGGAAAAGACGAATCGTTGCGCCCGCCAGCCCCAGCTCGCGAGCCCAGCGGTGGAAGCGGCTGAGGAACTCGTCAAGACTGTGCGCCGACGCCAGACGCGCCTGCAGATGCAGCAGACGATAGAACAGGCTTTCGTTGGTGCTGGCCTGCTCCATCAGCAGCGTCATGTTCTCTTCTAGCTGATTGATGTGGTTGCGCGAGCGCGCCATGTGCCATTCGACCAGCGACACGGTCCCGCGAACCGGATGCGGCACGCGCATCTCTTCGACGACGCGTGCATTGCGAATAAAGAACTCAGGATTGCGCAGCAGATAATCAACAACAGCTCTGTCGTCCAGTTCCGTCACTGTTTCCTGCAGTTCTTCCCCTGGTTGTTTCATAGATGGATAAACCCGTCATAGACATGTGCCGCCGGGCCCGTCATATACAGTGGATGACCCGGTCCTTTCCAGGCGATATCAAGCCGGCCGCCCGGTAATTCCACGCGAACCTCTTCTGCCAGTAACCCCTGAGAGATGCCCACGGCCACCGCAGCACAGGCGCCGCTTCCGCAGGCCTGAGTCTCGCCCGCGCCGCGCTCGTAAACCCGCAGGCGAATGTGCTCGCGCTTCACCACCTGCATAAAGCCGATGTTCGCGCGCTCCGGGAAACGTTCGTGGCTTTCCAGCACCGGGCCGAGCGTTTCGACCGCGGCGGTTTCCACATCATCAACCTGAATCACGCAGTGAGGGTTACCCATTGAGACGACGCCGCACAATACTGTCTGCTCGGCCGCACGCATAATATAGGTCTTTTCCGCTTTGTTTGCGCGAAACGGCACGACGGAGGGCTCGAAGTTAGGCTCGCCCATGTTCACGCGCACCAGCTCATCATCGGTGACGCTGAGCACCATGCGGCCATTGGCCGTGCTGACGCGAATATCACGCTTGTTGGTCAGCCCTTTCAGGCGGACAAAGCGGGCAAAACAGCGCGCGCCGTTGCCGCACTGGTTAACTTCGCTGCCGTCCGCGTTAAAAATACGGTAGTGGAAATCGAGGTCGGGATCGTACGGTGGCTCGACCACCAGCAGCTGATCGAACCCCACGCCCAGATGCCGATCCGCCAGGCGACGGATCAGTTCCGGGGAGAAAAACACATTCTGCGTTACCGCGTCGACGACCATAAAATCGTTGCCAAGGCCATGCATTTTAGAGAACTGCATCATTTGCTCCATTGCGCGGGTACAGAACGTTGTCGTCAGAGATTAACCTGAGTCGGGCCACCGTTGTCGCCACGATCGTTAGTATTTGGCGTGGTAGACTCAATGCCGCTTTGCGCGGGTTTCGTCGGCGGCGGCGCGGTTTTATCCGCCGGTGGGAAGTACAGTGGTCCCTTCAGTCCGCAGCCAGTCAGGCTAAACAGCGTGATGAGAACGGCAAGCGTTCGGAAAGCGTTTTTCATTATAAAGTTGCCCGTAAGTTCAAATCTGTTTCTATCATCGCAGGAGAAGACACAAAAGCAAGAGTTTGCCGCTTTCCTGCAACGGGAATTATTTAGGGTTATACTGCCGGCATCACGAAAAACAGGAACAAAACCATGAACGACAGTGAATTCCATCGCCTTGCCGACACCCTGTGGATGACCATCGAAGAGCGTCTTGACGACTGGGATGGCGACAGCGATATCGATTGTGAAATCAACGGCGGCATTCTGACCCTGAGCTTCGAAAATGGCAGCAAAATTATTATTAACCGCCAGGAGCCGCTTCACCAGGTGTGGCTGGCCGCGAAACAGGGCGGCTATCATTTCGATCTGAAGGACGGGGAATGGGTTTGCGACCGCAGCGGCGTACCGTTCTGGGATCTGCTGGAACAGGCGGCGACCGCGCAGGCGGGTGAGGCTGTGAGTTTCAGATAGTTTTGGTGCCGGGTGGCGCTGCGCTTACCCGGCCTACGGGTTCGAGCTGTTGTAGGCCCGGTAAGGCGTAGCCGCCACCGGGCTAGCGAAAAGGCTCAGGAGAAATACTGTTGCAGCAGCGGCGCGGTGTCCTGATTGGCAGGCGCGGCAGGCGTTACGGCCTGGGTGCGGAACGGGATCACCTGCGTACGACCGTCGACGTTCACAATCTGGTAGAACTGCGGCAGGTTAAAGTTGATAAAGCTTGAGCCGTAGGTGAAACGGTCATGCGAAGAGGAGTAGAAGCGGCTGACGTCGCGCACCAGCTCCTCTTTACTGCCTTCACAGTGGTGATACACCTCGGCGCGGTTGGTTTCATCCAGAATGTAGATGTTGAACCCGGCATCGTCGCCCGACTCTTCAAAGAAGAACTGAATAATCCCTTCGCTGGCGAATCCGTCCACCACCTGCGGGAGCTTAACGTGGTTGGTTTCCACCTGCACCGACAGGCCATGCAGCTTGTTGTGTGAAATCGCGCCGTAGAACTCGATGGCGTTTTCCAGCTTCTGTACCGACACGTTCAGGCGTTCGAAGAACAGGCCCCAGGTCTGGCCGGAGACGCGCAGCGCTTTAAAGCGCCCGGTTTCCTGACGGGTACTGGAGAGACGCAGTTCGATACACTCAGAAACCAGCTGCTGCACGCGGGTACGAATTAAACCGCGCAGGTGCTGGCTGTAGCAGAACACCTCAACGCTGTCCGGCGGTGCGGCATCCTGGTGCATCTTGCCGAGAATCGTTTTCAGCGCTTCGATCATCGCCTGCTCGCCGTTGAAATGCAGGGTACGCACTTCGTTCCACGAGTTGCGGTACAGCAGATCCACGCTGCCCACCAGGCAGTTTTGCTGCTCGCCAAAGCTGAAGACGTCCAGCTTGCGGAAGTCAAAGTGAACTACCTGATTGCGGAAGGCCGCCGTCGGGTCGTACTCCAGGTTGACGATAATCGCCAGATGGCGAATCTCGCACGGGCTGTAGAGCGCTTTAGGCGTTGGGGCAGGCAGACGCAGCGGGAAGTGGTGCGACACATCCGCGACCATCTCCTGCAGCTTAGCGAGATCAACCACCTCGTTGCCTTTGATAAACAGGCGCGTGCGCGAGGTCAGCAGGCCGTTAAACCAGGCCCAGGCCACCAGCTTGTTCAGGTAGCGGTTATACTCCAGCGGCTGATGGCTGATGATTGAGTCCATGCTTGGCGCACGGTTGTACAGATACCACCCGGTGCGGTTCGCGCGGCCCGGCGGCACGTAGATAAAGGTCAGATTCGGTTCTGACAGGTCTGGCGAAATCTGCGGGTTAACCAGGGTGACTTTACCCGGCAGCGCTTCAAACGCGGCATACAGCTTACGGGTTAATACCCCGATGTCCTGCGGGCTGGCGGAAACGCTGAGGTTGTTACGGCGCGCAAAGCGGATCAGGTTACGATAGCTTTGCATCATCGCATCGAGCAGTTCGTTGTGCGCTTCACGCACCTGATCGATTTTCCAGTTGGCCCGGTTGTCGAGCATGGACAGACGCGCTTCGTCCCATCCCCACTCTTTCACTAACTGACTGACCACTTCACGACGCCAGCCCACGCAGGCGCGCTCGCGGCTCAATTTCTCACAGACTTTGAGATAGAAACATCGACGCACCAGGTCAAGACGCGTGGTGTCATCAATGGCTTTCAGGTATTCGGTCACGCGCTCCAGCATCATGCAGTAGGCGTCCAGCCCGAAGGAGACGATCTCCCCGTCGTGCAGACGTTGCTTGATATCTTTCGCCAGCAGGCGAGGCGTGGGGTATTCCCAGGAATAGGCTTCCAGCAGCAGCGTTTTCAGCACCGCTTTGTACGGCGAGTCGATACTTTTATAGAGCTGCCAGAGGCTTGCGCCAAAGTACTCTTCTGCTGACAGAGAGCTCAGACCGCCGAGGTCCAGCCATTCGTTTGGCGTCAGTACGCCCTGCGCGTAAAGCGACATGACGTAGTCATCGTAATGCTCTTCTTCTTCGCACGGGACCATATTCCACAGAATACGCTTCCCGGCCAGACGCACGGCAGTACGGTAAAATTCATCCAGCAGTAAGATGTGCTGAGTCGAGCCGCAGTCCTCACCACCCAGACTGCCGCTTTCGTTATGGCGGAAACGGTTTTCATCAATCAGGAAGAAGCTCACTTCCACACCGAGCGATGCAGCCCAGCTCTCCAGCAGGCTGCATTTACGCTGCAGCAGCTGACGCTCGTCGTTATCGAGCCAGGACTGATGGCAGACCCAGATGTCCAGGTCCGAAGAACAGCTTTGCCCTACCGATGAGGTGCTCCCCATAGAGTAAACGCCGGTAATCGGTAGTTCACCTTTTGGAGACTCCTGTGGCGGCATGCCGCGGTAGAGTTCCAGTTCGTTGAGGTAATGCTGTTGGGTTTCATCAGGCGTGAAAAGGCAAATGCCCTGGGGAACGTTACCGTCAAGGTAGCCAGGCATCAGCGGATGGTGATAGTGCAATAATGTCGGCAGCAGACTGTATACCTGCTGGAAAGCAGGGCCCATGGCAGCAAGCGCGCGATCCACACGCAGTTGATTAATGGCATCCAGTCTCTGTTTCAGAGTCTCAATATAGAGGTACAAGACGTATCGCCTGATGTTTCCGGGTGTCGCAAGCTATTCAAAACACGAATAACAGCGGACCCGCAGTATTTCAAAAAGATAACCGTTACCCTTTTTCGCCCTTATCATTTTTGGTGGTACCGACGAAAAAATGGTCTAAAACGTGATCAATTTAACACCTTGCCGGTTGACCGTAAAGAAAGATGCGCTACATACAAGTGTAGCACCGTTCTGTACGTGTAAATTCCTGAATACGGCTATGGCTGACGAATACGCCGCCCTGTCCCTCTCGCGCTTCATCAACCGTAAAACTGCCATCCCAGAGTCAACAATGTTAGGATGGTTAGCGATTGATAATGACGGTAACAAGCATGTTAGACAATGTTTTGAGAATTGCCACACGCCAAAGCCCTCTCGCGCTCTGGCAGGCACATTATGTGAAGCAGCGCCTTGAAGCCTGCCACAGTGGATTGCGCGTCGAGCTGGTGCCGATGGTCACGCGCGGTGACGTGATCCTCGATACGCCGCTGGCGAAAGTGGGTGGCAAAGGCCTGTTTGTCAAAGAACTGGAACTGGCATTGCTTGAGAACCGCGCCGATATCGCCGTACATTCAATGAAAGACGTGCCCGTCGAGTTCCCGGAAGGACTGGGGCTGGTGACCATCTGCGAGCGCGAAGATCCGCGTGATGCGTTTGTCTCTAACCACTATGACTCGCTCGACGCGCTGCCGGAGGGTAGCGTGGTTGGCACGTCCAGTTTACGCCGTCAGTGTCAGCTGGCAGAGCGCCGTCCTGACCTGATCATTCGCTCGCTGCGCGGTAACGTCGGCACGCGTCTGGGCAAGCTGGATAACGGCGATTACGATGCCATTATCCTCGCCGTTGCCGGCCTGAAGCGTCTGGGGCTGGAGTCGCGCATTCGCGTGGCGATGCCGCCAGAGCTGTCGCTGCCGGCCGTGGGCCAGGGTGCCGTCGGCATCGAGTGTCGTCTGGACGATGCGCGTACCCGCGAACTGCTCGCGCCGCTGAACCATGACGAGACCGCTATACGCGTAAAAGCCGAGCGTGCGATGAATACCCGCCTCGAAGGGGGATGCCAGGTACCGATTGGCAGCTATGCTGAATTAACAGAAGGCGAACTGTGGCTGCGCGCGCTGGTGGGCGCCCCGGACGGTTCGCAGATGGTACGCGGCGAACGTCGCGGTAAAGCGCAAGATGCCGAGCAGCTTGGCGTGTCGCTGGCGGAAGAACTGCTGGATAACGGCGCCCGCGAGATCCTGGCTGACGTTTATAATGGAGAGCCCCCTGCATGAGTATTCTTGTCACCCGCCCTTCTCCCGCAGGAGAGCAGTTAGTGAGCCGTCTGCGCGCACTGGGGCAGGTGGCCTGGAGTTTTCCGCTCATTGAATTCTCCCCCGGTCGGGAGCTCTCCGCGCTCGCCGACCAGATGAATACTCTTCAAGAAGGCGACCTGCTGTTTGCACTGTCGCAACATGCCGTGGAATTTGCCCACGCGCAGCTGCAACAGCAGGGTTTGACCTGGCCAGCCGCCCCCCGCTATTTCGCGATTGGCCGCACAACGGCACTGGCGCTGCATACCGTAAGCAGCGTGGACGTTTGTTACCCGTTAGATCGGGAAATCAGTGAAGTCTTGCTACAATTACCTGAATTACAAACTATTGCCGGAAAGCGCGCGCTCATTTTGCGCGGTAATGGTGGCCGCGAGCTGCTGGGCGAAACGCTGCGTGAACGTGGTGCAGACGTGACGTTCGTTGAGTGCTATCAGCGTTGTGCAAAACACTACGATGGCGCGGAAGAGGCGATGCGCTGGCACGCGCGCGGCATTAATACGCTGGTGGTCACCAGCGGTGAAATGTTACAACAGCTTTGGTCGCTGATACCGCTCTGGTATCGCGAAAACTGGTTACTCCGCTGTCGGCTTCTGGTCGTCAGTGAGCGTCTGGCGTACCAGGCCCGGGAACTGGGCTGGCAGGATATTCGGATCGCTGATAACGCCGACAACGATGCGCTGCTGCGCGCATTACAATAACTCTCAAATGGGAAGCCATAATGACGGAACACGACAAATCCTCCGCCGTGGTTGAAGAGACCAGGGAGACTGTGGAGACGACGCCACAGCCAGAGACGACAGAGAAAACCGCTGAGAAGAAAAACGGCAGCAACAAAACGAGCCTCGCGCTAAGCGCGATTGCCATCGCCATTGCGCTGGCTGCAGGGGTTGGCTTGTACGGCCTGGTGAAGCAACAGGGCGCTAACCAGACGTCCACCAGCGATGCGCTGGTGAATCAGCTCACTGCCCTGCAAAAAGCGCAGGAGACGCAGAAAACCGAGCTGGAAACGGTGATTAAGCAGCAGGCCGCCGCGCTTGCCGAGGCGAACCGCAAACAGGAAGAGCTGGCTAAACAGCTGGGCGACGTGCAGCAGAAAGTCGCCACGATTTCCGGTACCGATGCCAAAACCTGGCTGCTCTCGCAGGCTGACTTCCTGGTGAAGCTCGCAGGACGTAAGCTCTGGAGCGATCAGGACGTCACCACTGCCGCCGCGCTGCTGAAAAGCGCCGATGCGAGCCTGGCAGACATGAACGACCCGAGCCTCATTACCGCACGTCGCGCGATCACCGAAGACATCGCCAGCCTCTCCGCCGTCTCGCAGGTGGATTACGACGGCATTATCCTCAAGGTGAACCAGCTGTCGAATCAGATTGATAACCTGCAGCTGGCGGATAATAACGACGACGACTCCCCGATGGATTCCGACGGTACCGAGCTTTCCAGCTCCCTGAGCGAATGGCGCATAAACCTGCAGAAAAGCTGGCAGAACTTTATGGACAGCTTCATCACTATCCGCCGTCGCGACGAAACCGCCGTGCCGCTGCTGGCGCCGAACCAGGATATCTATCTGCGCGAGAACATCCGTTCCCGCCTGCTGGTGGCGGCTCAGGCCGTGCCGCGTCATCAGGAAGAGACCTACAAACAGGCGCTGGATAACGTCTCAACGTGGGTACGCGCCTACTACAACACCGATGATGCGACGACCACCGCCTTCCTCGAAGACATTGATAAGCTGAGCCAGCAGAACATCACCATGAACGTGCCGGATAAGCTGGCCAGCCAGCCGATTCTGGAGAAACTGATGCAGACGCGCGTACGTAACCTGCTGGCGCAGCCGGGCGTACCGGCAGAGCCGTCGGGCGGAGCGGCACCTGCCCCGGCTCCGGCGCCTGAAAGCGCACCGCAAGGAGAGTAATGATGCTAAAAGTTCTCTTACTCTTCATCCTGCTGATCGCCGGGATCGTGCTGGGCCCCATGCTTGCGGGCCATCAGGGTTACGTCCTGATCCAGACCGATAACTACAACATTGAAACCAGCGTAACCGGCCTGACGATCATTCTGATCCTCGGCGTGGTGGTGCTGTTTGCGATCGAGTGGATCCTGCGCCGCATTTTCCGCACCGGTGCCCACACGCGCGGCTGGTTCGTTGGACGTAAACGCCGCCGCGCCCGTAAACAAACCGAGCAGGCTCTGCTTAAGCTTGCTGAGGGTGACTATCAGCAGGTTGAAAAGCTGATGTCGAAAAACGCTGACCATGCTGAACAGCCGGTGGTGAATTATCTGCTCGCAGCCGAAGCGGCGCAGCAGCGCGGTGACGAAGCCCGCGCTAATCAGCATCTGGAGCGGGCGGCAGAGCTGGCGTCCGGTGACCCAATTCCTGTGGAAATTACCCGCGTCCGCCTGCAGCTGGCACGCAATGAGAACCACGCGGCTCGCCACGGTATCGATCGCCTGCTGGAAGTTGCGCCACGTCATCCGGAAGTGCTGCGTCTTGCCGAGCAGGCGTATATTCGTACCGGCGCCTGGGGTTCGCTGCTGGACATCATTCCGTCGATGGCGAAAGCCGAGGTGGGCGACGATGAACATCGTGATGAGCTGCAGCGTCTGGCATGGATTGGCCTGATGGATCAGGCGCGCGCCGACCTGGGCAGCGACGGTCTGAAAACGTGGTGGAAGAATCAGAGCCGTAAGACGCGCCAGCAGGTTCCTCTGCAGGTCGCCATGGCGGAACATCTTATTGAATGTGACGATCATGACACGGCTCAGGAGATCCTCCTCGACGGCCTGAAGCGCCAGTATGACGATCGTCTGGTGATGGTGATCCCGCGCCTGAAAACCAATAATCCTGAGCAAATCGAAAAAGTGCTGCGTCAGCAGATTAAAAGCGTCGGCGATCGTCCGCTGCTGTGGAGCACCCTCGGTCAGTCGTTAATGAAGCATGGCGAATGGCAGGAGGCGAGCCTCGCCTTCCGTGCGGCGCTGAAACAGCGTCCGGACGCGTTTGACTACGCGTGGCTTGCCGATACGCTGGACAAGCAGCATAAGCCGGAAGAGGCAGCCGCCATGCGGCGTGACGGATTGCTGCTAACGCTGCAAAATAACGGTACGCAGCAGTAAATAAAAAGGAGGCCAGAGGGCCTCCTTTTTTTATCGCCTTTCTCCTGCTACATTCTTTGCACCCACATCCGCAAACGAATCCGCCAATGTAACGATGTCTTTTCATTAACCTTTTTTCACACACGCGCACATTTTGCAGCGTGGACTAAATCGTTTTTGAAAGGAAATCTCAATGAACTCGCTTTTGTATGCGCTTATCCAGGCGCTGCGCTGCCACCGCTGGCTGCGCCTGCTTGCCTGTGCTTTTATCTTTTCGTCACTGGGGAATGGTCTAACCCAGGTTGTGGTCTTCGGTTTGCTGCTAGCGTGGTCAGCCCCGCCCGCTCTGCTCACTCTCGCTTTTCTTTTCGCTACGGTACCTGGGTTCATCGGCAGCATCTTAGGCGAAAAACTGTGCTCGCTCTTTTCGCCGATATCGCTGCTGATACTGACCGAGGTGCTGGGCTTGCTCGCCCTGCTCTTTCCTCTGCTTGGCGTGGGTTACCACAGCGTTGCCGCATTGCTCGCCGTGCAATCCACCGAAGCCCTGCTCAGCGGGATGAGCTGGCCCGCGCTGACATTGCTCTTTAAGCGCGGACTTAGCGAAGCAGAGCTGCCCGCTGCAACCTGTCTGGAAAATGTGATTTTCGCTTCTCAGGTGTTATTAGGGACCGGACTCGGCGTGGTGCTGTTTCAGAAGACATCCGTGTTTACCCTACTGGCCATTGATGCCGCGAGCTTTCTGGGCTCATTAGTACTGCTATGGCTGGCTGGGCGCCGGTTTTCTCCGACACCAGGCCCCACCACTATGGAAAAGGGGGATGCTGCAACATTACGCTGGCAGGCGTTGACCGTTCGGCAGAAACGCAGCCTGCTCATCCTGCCGGCGCTGGCCGCCGTCGGCTCACCGGCGATGGCGCTTCTTCCGGCACTGGCCCAGCAGCTCCGTCCTCAGGATGCGGCGGGCCTTGCTTTGCCTTTGCTTTTCGCGAGAAGTCTGGGGCAGCTTAGTGGCCCCCTGCTGCTAAAAAAAGAGAGCCTGACGCGCTTTGCGGCCCACACGCCACGAATAATCGTTTGCCTGAGCATCTTTCTGGCCGCTTATGGCATGCTGCCGTTTTTGTCCGGGTGGACAGTATGTGCGCTGGGGATGATCTTTATCGCGCATCTGGCCTCGAATGTTCTCTTCGCAGCGGGCACGTTTGGGGTACTCAGTAGTTTTCCTCTCACGCAAACCGCTTCGGCCAGCGGTAAAGCCTGGCGCTGGCAAACGCTCAGCGCCTCTCTTTTCACCGGCATTGCAGCGGCGGTGGCTTCAGGGTTTGGCTCAGTACAGGCGCTCTATGCTGTCTCTGCATCGGCCCTGCTGATGGTTGCCCTGATCATGCGCTTGTATCGGGAATAAGGCATAAAAAAACGCCTGCTATAAAAGCAGGCGTCAAAACAGGTCTGTAAGACAACATATTTGGTGCTTCACTCAACGTTGTGTCCATGGTGTCTGATGAGGCCGAAGCGACATCTGTCAGTGGACGATAAGCACCGTAAATGGCTCTGCGTCATTCCTGAGTTTATGAGGCACTAAGGCGAACATAAGAGATGGAATGAGCATCTACACGCATATTATTGCACGTAACGTGCCAACATAACACCCAGAACTTTTACATGACGCAATATTTTAAGATAAAAGGAAATTATGCTGCTAAGCGCCGTCTTAAGCGCTACAACGTATCGGGAAAAGGCGGGAATATGTCGCCAGGAGGAGACAGCAAAACCCATAAATGTTTTTTTATCTAACTTTCAATGAGTTGTATGTCGCTGGATTGCGACAATGAAAAAGGACGCTGTCGGAGAATGACTACAGGGATGAGAAGCCGCAGAAAACAAAAAACCCCGCCGAAGCGGGGTTCAAAATTGGTCGGCGAGAGAGGATTCGAACCTCCGACCCACTGGTCCCAAACCAGTTGCGCTACCAAGCTGCGCTACTCGCCGATGTACTGCTTTTTGAATTTTTAGTTCAATTCATTTAAAAAGTCGTGGTGCGAGGGGGGGGACTCGAACCCCCACATCCAAAGGACACTAACACCTGAAGCTAGCGCGTCTACCAATTCCGCCACCTTCGCAATTCACAACTCTTTCAAATAATGGGGTGGCTAATGGGATTCGAACCCACGACAACTGGAATCACAATCCAGGGCTCTACCAACTGAGCTATAGCCACCACTGTATTCTTTCACGCGGTACTGACTACTTCTCAGACCACCGCAGCTCTAGCGCCGGGACTAAAATGGCGCGCCCGACAGGATTCGAACCTGAGACCTCTGCCTCCGGAGGGCAGCGCTCTATCCAGCTGAGCTACGGGCGCTTAGCGCCGTTGCGGGGCTGGATATTACGTACCTCCGTCCCCGCTGTCTAGTGCTTTTTTGAAAAAAATGCGCGTTTGGTTATGGTTTGCACATTTTGCCGCTTATTCCTCCACTTTCTGCGTGGTGCCGCGGCGACCCAGGCCAAAAAGCTTATATGCGGCCGTCACAGCCGCCAGGAAGATCATCCCGACAAACAGCGACATGCGGGTATCTTCATTAAAGTACATGCCGATTAATACGCAAATCAGGAACGCCATCGTCAAATAGTTCGCATAGGGGAACAGAATTGAGCGGAACGGATGGCTTTCGATCGCTTTTTTATGCGCATGCCGGAAACGTAGCTGGCTGATGAGGATAACAAACCACGGCACCATGCCCGGCAGTACGCTGGCGCTGTAGACGTAAACGAATACGCGCTGCGGGTTAGGAATGATGTAATTCAGGCAAGAGCCAATCAGCAGGATTACAATGGAGACCGCCACACCCGCCACCGGTACGCCGGCACGTGAGACTTTACTCATCGCCGCAGGCAGCTGGTTATTCTTCGAAAGCGCATAGAGCATACGCCCGCAGCTGTACATCCCGCTGTTACAGCCTGACAGCGCTGCCGTCAGGACCACAAAGTTGATGATGCCCGCCGCCGCCGTGATACCAATTTTGGCGAAGGTTAAAACAAACGGGCTACCCGTCGTGCCAATTTCGTTCCATGGGAAGATAGTCACGATGACGAAGATCGCGCCCACATAGAAAATCAGGATGCGCCACAGCACTTTGCCCACCGCGCTACGCAGCGTGACCTGCGGGTTTTTCGCTTCACCGGCGGTAATACCAATCAGCTCCACGCCCTGATACGAGGCCACAACGATACACAGCGCCGTCAGGAAGCCCTTCCAGCCGCCGGCAAAGAAGCCGCCGTTTTCGGTCAGGTTGCCAAAACCGATAGCGTGTCCACCGTTGCCAAAGCCGAAGAAAATCACGCCCAGGCCGACGACAATCATCACGATAATCGTGGTGACTTTGATCATTGCGAACCAGAACTCAATTTCACCGTAAAGGCGCACGGCTGCCAGGTTTGCCAGCGCCACCAGCCCCACGGCAATGAGCGCGGGTATCCACTGGACCATGTCCGGGAACCAGAACTGGACGTAGACCCCTATCGCGGTGATCTCTGAGATGCCCACCGCCATCCACATAAACCAGTATGACCAGGCCGTCAGGTAGCCGAAGAAGGGGCTCATATAGCGATGCGCGTAAACGGCGAAAGAGCCGGTTACCGGCTCCAGGAAGAGCATTTCGCCCATGGAACGCATAATGAAGAAAACAAACAGCCCGGCGATAATATACGCCAGTAATACGGAAGGGCCTGCCCATTTGAGCGTGCTTGCGGAGCCCATAAACAGGCCTACGCCGATAGTGCCGCCCAGCGCTATCAGTTCAATATGACGAGCTTCCAGCCCACGCTGTAGCTCCGGTTGTTTCTCTGCCATAGATCCTCGATTGTGTTTGCTATTTCCCGGCTTAATACCGGGTATTGTTTTTTAGGGGTACTAAAATACGGAGCGAATGGTTTCCTAAAATCTGCCAAATGGCAAACGATGCATTAAAAAAATGAATGCATTGCACAGATTATCAGCAGTTTTGCAGGCGAGTTGCAGCGCGAATAGCATATCGCGCTACATTTTGATTACATTTTCCCGGTGTAATGCCAGGCGAGGTAGCGTAACAGACGGATCTGTCGTTTGATGCGCGTCGGTTGCGATAGCAGGCGGTACAGCCACTCCAGCCCCAGATTTTGCCAGACCTTTGGCGCACGCTTAACGTGGCCGGTAAAGACGTCGTACGTGCCGCCGACGCCCATGTAGAGGGCATCAGGACAGACCAGACGGCAGTCACGCATCAGGATCTCCTGACGCGGGGAACCCATCGCCACGGTGACAATTTTCGCCCCGCTGTCACGAACGCGTTCAAACAGAGCCTGTCGATCTTCCGGTTTGAAGTAACCATTCTGGCTGCCGACAATATTAACATTCCATTGACGACACAGTTTCTCCTCCGTCTGGGCCAGTATCTCCGGCTTTCCGCCAATCAGGAACACGGGCGTACCCTGCACACCGGCGCGGGCCATAAGCTGCTCCCAGAGATCGGCCCCCGCCACGCGGGATACATTAGCGTCAGGATACTTTTTACGGATAGAGCGAACTACGCTGATCCCGTCCGCGTATTTAAATTCAGCCGCTTCAATCAGGCTTTTGACTTCCGCATTATCCTCAACCGCCAGCATTTTTTCCGCGTTGATGGCCACCAGCGTACCGGATTTCATCTGGCCGTCGGCGAACAGAAAGTCCAGCGCGTGCTGCATGTCGCGCCAGCCAATAAGCTGCAGGCCACGTAGCGCGTAGCGCGGTGCAGAAATTTTATCAGTCATTACTATCCTTACTCAGACTTGCGACAGCGTTGTGCTGCCCTGCCGCTCGCGCTTGTGCACGAGCCCTGCGCTGTCAAATAGCCAGTACAACAGTTTGGCCAGCAACAGGCAGAGGCCGAAAACGACCATGAAGAACACCACGCGCGACACGAACGAGTCCAGCCCTTCGCGCGCCAGAACGATCATATTGAAAATGGCACCAAAGCAGAAACTGTGCAAAATGGCGGCTTTATAGCGGTTGGTCTCTTCATTGCCGCGCAGATAAAGCCAGTCAAACCACTTGATAATCAGCCCAACGGCAACTGCACCGGGCAGAATGAACCACGCCCCCCCCATCACCACCAGGGAACCAATCAGCGTTGGCGAGATTGCCAGACCGGAATGGTTGTTCAGCACTTCCCAGGTAAAGTAATTTGCCGTGTTAAGCACCACGCCAGGCCGGTCCGGCCATAGCCAGGAAGGGATAAAGACGTAGAAGTCGCGAACAATCGGCGCCAGCCCCTGGAAATCAATCTTGTCGTAGTTTTGCAGCAGCAATGCCAGGTTTTCCCACGGGGAGAAGGTATCGCGCGTCAGGTAGAGGAACGTGTAAAACGCCTCATCGCCCGCCACGTTCATCCCGTAGCGCTTCAGCGCCAGCCAGAACATCCCCACAATGCCAAACACGCCTGCCGCAACCAGCATCCACAGCGAGATCCAGCCGCGGATGATGCCGATAAACAGGAAGATGGCGAAGGCGATGATAATGTTCGCGCGCGTGCCGCCCACAATCATGTAGGTCAGAATGCCAAACGCGACGGTGCTGACCAGGAAGAATAGCCACGCTTTGCTGTCCTGGCGCAGAAAAAAGACCACCAGCATCGCCGGAATGAAGAAGTAGAAGAAACGCTTAAGCGCCACGCCCGAGACTTCGGCCGAAAAAATCTGGCTGTAGGAGTGGAGCTTAAACAGCAGAAAGCCGTTATGCATGAAGAAGATACCGACGCTGACCAGGGCGATGGTCATCAGCATCACCCACGTCAGGTGGGTTTCCACCCGATTCATGGTAAAAAGCGGCCGGCGCGGGGCAGCAGCCTGCGCTGAACGAAGACGCGTTTTATAGGTGACGTAGTAGACGGCATAGAAGCAGGTCGCCGCCAGAAGCGCCTGAAGCAGGATTTCCGGCGGTGCGACGCTCACGTCAAAACGGAAGACCAGAATGCTGGTCAGCGGGAAGCCGAAAAAGAAGGTCAGCAGAAACAGTAACGAGAAGAAAACGTTAAAGTTGAAACGTACCCGGCGGAATTCAAACCAGGTAAGCGTGGCAATAAACAGGGTGCTCAGAAGCCAGACAACCAGTAAGCCGCTGAATTGCAACTGACTCATGCTTTGTCTCCTGAAGCGATACGCAGCGCGCGGTGCCACGGCGTGAGGTAATTCGGGCTGAAAAAATCGATGCTATTTTTATCCACCAGCGTGAGCTGGCGTTGGGCTTCCCGAACCACCTCGACATTCAGCGTGTCTGAGGTAAACAGCACCGGAATATGCTGCTCGGCCATGTCCTGCCAGAACGGATTGTCGCGGTTGAGCACGCACGGTACACCCGCCTGAATCAGCAGACACAGCGTGCCGATTCCCTGCTGTCGTGCGAAGATGAAATAGCCAAGATCGCATTTTCTCAGCAGCGCAAGATATTCATCAAATTCCAGCTTATCGCTAAGGATGTGCAGGTTTTCTGCACTAAACAGCGCAAGCCCCTGTTGGCGAACGTCAGCAATATAGGCGTCGTTGTTGGCGGGATAGCCCATCGGCACCACAACATTCACCGTGTCGCCAAACTGCTGATGCACCGCCCTGAGCGCCGCGACGTGTTCGTTACTGCGATCGCCGGAATTCCCCACCAGGATCGTCAGCTTGCCTTCACGCACCGCGTCATTCGCCATGGCGTTCAGCGCCGGATCCATGCGGGTCGGGAAATAGAGTAGTTCTCCGCGCACGTTCGGGTGCTGTTTAGCAAAATAGTTGAGATCGCCACGGGTGGCAAACACACAGCCTACGCGCCCCTGCGCCATGCGCCGCAGCGGATAGAAAAGACGGAATTTCCAGCCGCGGGAGACTTCGTAGAGATCGGCTCCCCAGATATGCCAGCTGCACTGGGAAGGTTTAATCCCCCCGCTGAGCAGTGCCAGCCACAGGCCGGTATTGAACTGCCCGTGGAAAAAGAAACGTTGCTTACGATCCGCTTTGGCTTTTGCAATGACCGCCTTCGCCAGCGCGGCCTTATCCGGCCAGAAGCGAATCGTCAGCGCCGGAAACGCCTCGCTCAGGCCCTTATCCTGACCTGCAACCATAAACTCACGCGCATCAGGATTACCCGATGCCAGCTCGTCGTTGAAGAACCGCAAAACGGTCTGGTTATGGTGTGGGATATCCGATCCCAGGATGTGAATCAGTGCAGTCATGCGCGTTTACGCCACAATAAAAATACGCCGCAACAGGCGGCGAAATAAACGATATAGGTTGCCATGTAGGCCTGAGCCGCCCCCAGCGCACCGTGCGCGGGTATCAGCCAGTGTGAAAATGCTGTCAGTAACGCAAACTGGCTAATTTCCGCCAGGATATACAGCCGCAGGGACGCTTTTGCAATCACCAGATAGCCGAAAACGTAAGCCCCCACTTTCAGCACATCACCCACCAGCTGCCATGCAAAGAGATCGCGCATGGCGGTGAACTTCGCCGAGAACAGCAGCCAGATGGCGACATCGCGCAGTAACCAGACGGTAAAGCTGGCCGCCGCGACGGCAGGCAGCACAAAGCGCAGAGATCGGAAAATCTCGCGCGTAATTTCTTGTCTGGACGTCAGGCGCGATAAGGTTGGCAGCAAATAGACGCTAAAGGAAGCCGTTATAAATTGGAGGTATGCATCGGAAATGCTGCTCACGCCCTGCCAAATCCCGACTTCATCCCAGCTATAATGCGCCGCCAGCAGGTTTCGCATCATCACGTAGGCTACCGGCAGCGTGACGGAGGTGATGAGCGCCATCAGGGTAAATTTACCCAGCTGGCTGGCAAGCATCGTGTCCCATTGCGGTTTCAGGTAGCTCAGAGGGATGACGCCCCGACGCATCAGCATAAATGCCGCAGGCACAACAACCAGGGCCGGGACCAGCGCAAGCCCCAGCAGCGCGCCTTCATAGCCGCCAAGGCGATAGCAGAAGTAATAGGCAATCACGCCGATGACGCTGCCCAGGATTAAGGCAAGCGCGTTCCCGGCGGCATCACGAAAACCTTTCATCAGCGCCAGCAGCAGGTTTGCCCAGGCAATGCCCATCTGAACCAACGCGACCAGACGCACCAGCCCCTGATAATGGGGGTGCCCGAACAATCCCTGGCTGATGGGCGCCGCCGCCAGCAGAAAGACAACCGCCATCAGGGTCGAAAAACCCGTGACCATCGCCGAAGAGGTGCCCACCACCCTGCGCAGCTGAGCCGCATCATCGTGATACTGCGCAACGTATTTGGTGACGCCGTTGAAAATACCGGCGCCGGCCAGCACGCCAAGGACGGTAACGAGCTGGCGGAAATTACCCGCCAGCCCCACGCCAGAGGGGCCAAATGAGACGGCCAGCAGCTTGACGACCAGCAGCCCGGCGCCAATTTTTACAAGCGTGGACGCGGCGGTCCACACCGATGCTTTTGCCAGAGACATATCAGCCGAAATAACTCAGAAGGGTATTAATCACCGTACGCTGGTTAACAGGCGCGAGGTTGTAGAACAGTGGCAGGCGAAGCAAACGCTCACTTTCTTTGGTGGTGTAACGATCTTCACCGGCGAACGTGCCAAACGCTTCGCCGGCCGGGCTGGAGTGCAGCGGGATATAGTGGAACACCGCCATAATTTCGGCCTCTTTCAGCCAGGCGATGAGCTCGCTGCGGTCGTCGTTATCGCGCAGCTTGATGTAGAACATATGCGCGTTGTGGACGCAAGCTGCCGGGATGGTCGGCAGCTCAATGCGCCCGGCTTTGGCCAGAGGCTCAAGCGCATCGTAATACGTTTGCCACAGGGAAAGACGCTGAAGGTTGATACGTTCCGCCGCTTCCAGCTGCGCCCACAGATATGCCGCCTGCAGATCCGCCATCAGATAGCTGGAGCCGATGTCGCGCCAGGTGTATTTATCCACCTGTCCCCGGAAGAACTGGCTGCGGTTGGTGCCTTTTTCGCGGATCACTTCCGCACGCTCCACGAGAGCCCGGTCGTTAATCAGCGTCGCGCCACCTTCTCCGCCCGCCGTGTAGTTTTTGGTTTCGTGGAAGCTAAAGCAGCCAATGTGGCCGATAGTGCCCAGCGCGCGTCCCTTGTAGGTGGACATCACGCCCTGCGCGGCATCTTCCACCACGAACAGATTATGTTTTTTGGCGATGGCCATGATGGTGTCCATTTCACAGGCCACGCCCGCGTAGTGAACCGGCACGATCGCTCGCGTTTTGTCGGTGATCGCCGCTTCAATCAGCGTCTCATCAATGTTCATGGTATCCGGACGGATATCCACAAACACGATTTTCGCTCCGCGCAGGACAAAGGCGTTTGCGGTGGAAACGAAGGTATAGCTCGGCATAATCACTTCATCACCGGGCTGGATATCCAGCAACAGTGCCGCCATTTCCAGCGATGCCGTACAGGACGGGGTCAGCAGCACTTTGGCGCTGCGAAAACGCTGTTCCATCCACTGCTGACAGCGACGGGTAAAACCGCCGTCACCACAGAGTTTGCCGCTGCCCATGGCAGACTGCATATAGTCGAGTTCAGTTCCGACAACGGGTGGTGCGTTAAATGGAATCATCTTGTCACCTGTATAACCAGTAGGCGGTGGCGTCGATGTTGGCACCACTCGCAATATAACGTTTAAGCGCGGCGGTGTTGCCCAGTTGGGTCGCGACCCGCAGCGTCACAAGCTGTTGCTGCTGCGCCCAGTGCAGCGCCGCCTGCATGAGTTTCTCACCCATGCCTCGCCCGACTAATAAGCCAATACGCGCCTCGCGCTCGTTGAGCTTACGCAGCGAGACGAACCCCTGGATTTGACCGTCGCCTGCACGGAAAACCAGGCAGACGTGGTCAAAGGTGCCTTTGACCGCATTCTCTATCCACTGGGCATAGAAACGTCCGCTATCGTCAGGTGCATACCAGGGAGCACGAAAGCGACTCTGTGAAAATGCCTGGGCCGCCATCTGACGCAGCACGGGGATGTCCTGTTCGTTTGCAATTTCCGCGCCTGGCGCATCGTGCCGGGTAAGGGTAATGGAAAGGTCTACCTCACCTTCAACCAGCTGAAAGCCGTGCTGCTGGAGCGCATCAAGCAGATCGGCGCGCTCCGCCGGGATCTTAGCCTGCACCCGTTGCCAGGCGATATAATCTGATTCAGCCAGCACCGGCGCGTCATCGCGCACACGTACGATGGCCGACGGCAGGCCGAAAAAGGCACTCTCCCACTGCAGGGACTCAAGCACCCCATTCAGGCTGTTCAACGCCAGACACCTTTGGTATCCACAATATACTGCTGACGAACAGCATCGCCGGACGTCGCTTTAAACTCTTTATGATCTACCAGCAGCACCAGCACGTCCGCCGTCGCCAGCGCGTCGTCCAACGCCGTCAGCGTGCAGTGCCCCGCCAGTTTTGCCGGTAATTCATGGATATTCGGCTCAACCACCAGCGTTTCACCCTTGTGCCATTCGGCAATCATCTCGGCAATTTCCATCGCCGGGCTTTCACGCAGATCGTCAATATTGGGTTTAAATGCCAGACCAAAGCAGGCAATTTTCAGCTCGCTGGCGCGCTTGCCGCTCTCTGTCAGGCAATCCGCTACCGTCGCTTTAACCTGATTGAGCACCCAGTGAGGCTTGCTGTCGTTCACTTCACGCGCGGTGCGAATCAGACGAGCCTGCGCCGGATTTTGCGCCACGATAAACCACGGATCGACGGCGATACAGTGTCCACCCACGCCCGGGCCTGGCTGGAGAATGTTTACACGCGGATGGCGATTCGCCAGGCTAATCAGCTCCCAGACGTTAATCCCCTGATCGGCGCAAATTAGCGACAGTTCGTTCGCAAAGGCGATATTGACGTCGCGGAAGCTGTTCTCCGTCAGCTTGCACATCTCGGCGGTGCGGGAATTGGTCACCACGCACTCGCCTTCCAGGAAAATCTTGTACAGCGCGCTGGCACGTTCGGAACAGACGGGCGTCATACCGCCAATGACGCGGTCGTTTTTAATCAGTTCGACCATCACCTGGCCCGGCAGCACGCGCTCCGGACAGTAGGCGATGTTGATATCCGCCTGCTCACCCACCTGCTGCGGGAAGCTTAAATCAGGACGCGCCTCGGCCAGCCACTGTGCCATCTGCTCGGTAGCGCCGACCGGAGAGGTCGATTCCAGGATCACCAGCGCCCCTTTCTTCAGCACAGGCGCTATGGATTTGGCCGCCGCCTCGACGAATGCCATGTCGGGCTCGTGGTCACCTTTAAACGGGGTAGGGACGGCAATCAGGTAGGCATCCGCTTCAACTGGCGTCGTGCTGGCACGCAGGAAGCCCCCCTCCACCGCCTCTTTCACCACGCGGTCAAGATCGGGCTCCACAATATGAATCTCGCCACGGTTAATGGTTTCTACCGCTCGTGCGTTGATATCCACACCAACAACCTGTTTCTGACGAGAGGCAAACGCGGCCGCAGTAGGTAAGCCAATGTAGCCAAGACCAATGACAGAGATGGTAGTAAAACTCATAGCGATACCCGATTGTGTTTAAGTGCATGCAAAATACGGCCACAAGCCTGCCCGTCTCCATACGGATTATGGGCCCGGCTCATCGCCTGATACGCTTCATCGTCATGCAGCAGGCGCGTGACCTCTTCGACGATGAGCTGCGCGTTGGTGCCGACCAGACGCACCGTACCGGCTTTGACGGCTTCCGGACGTTCGGTCGTTTCACGCATCACCAGCACAGGTTTGCCGAGGGATGGCGCTTCTTCCTGGATTCCGCCGGAATCGGTGAGGATCAGCCAGGCGTGGTTCATCAGCCAGACAAACGGCATGTAGTCCTGAGGTTCAATCAGAAGGACATTTTCGACATGGCCCAGGATCCGGTTAACCGGCTCGCTGACGTTAGGGTTAAGGTGTACTGGATAGACAATTTGCACATCGTCATTCTGCGCGGCGATTTCAGCCAGCGCGTGACAGATTTGCTCGAAACCCCGGCCAAAGCTCTCGCGACGGTGGCCAGTGACCAGAATGGTTTTTTTGCCGTTGTGAAGGAACGGATAGCGGGCAGCGAGCTCTTTCTGAAGATCGCTGTTTGCCAGGACGCGGTCACGTACCCAAATTAACGCGTCAATGACCGTATTGCCGGTCACAAAGATTTTGTTATCGGCGATATTTTCACGCAGCAGGTTCTGACGAGAGTTTTCCGTTGGCGCAAAGTGGTACATCGCCAGATGACCCGTTAACGTGCGGTTGGCCTCCTCCGGCCACGGTGAATAAAGATTGCCGGTACGCAGACCCGCCTCAACATGCCCCACGGGAATTCGCTGGTAAAACGCGGCCAGGCTTGTCGCCACGGTTGTGGTGGTGTCACCGTGTACCAGCACGACGTCGGGCTTGAATGACTCCAGGATCGGCTTAAGATCTTGCAGTATGCGGCAGGTTATTTCGGTCAAGCCTTGCCCTGGTTTCATAATATTGAGGTCGTAATCCGGGGCGATGGAAAAGAGCGTTAAAACCTGGTCGAGCATCTCACGGTGCTGTGCCGTGACGCAGACTTTCGCTTCAATATCAGGATCGCTGGCCAGCGCATGAACCAGAGGCGCCATCTTAATGGCCTCCGGCCTGGTGCCAAATACGGTAAGTACTTTCACATCGATTCTCTTCGATTAGGCGATGAAGGCCATAGCCTTCATCGTAAACGGCGTTCTTAGTTTTTGCGACGACGCGTTAACGCCACGCCAGCGCCCGTCAGTGCGCCCACAATCCCCCACATGATCATCAGGAATGCGCGGCGCGGACTGTCGCGTTTTACAGGTTCTTCAGGCGTTCGCAAATAACGATAGGTCTGAAAACGCGGGTCCAGGGATGGACCGACATTAAGCGTATTGAGCATCGCGCGATTTTGATCGTAATCGAGGTCAAAATCAGGACCGACGGCCTTCAGGTTTTCCAGCCGCGCCTGCAGCATAGGGCGACCAAGAAGGAACATTTCAGAGTCAGGCAGCTCATCGGCCGGCACGTCCGTCTCAGTACGGGAAATATTGTGCTGTTCCGCAATTTTCAGCGCCTGCTCAATGTTATGCACGCGGCGACCGAAAATAGTATTCGCCACTTCTTCCTGACGTTTCACCTGGGCTTTCATCTGGATGGTACGAGCCGCCCAGGCACCTTTAAGCTCTTCGTTAAGATGGCTTGCGGCACGCTGGCTGGCAAACGCGACATACTGACGCAACAGGTTGTTGGCATCCGGCGCGGTTTCTGCAATCAGCTTGACGCTGTCATTCACGCTACGCAGCGCGTCGCCCGGCATAAACTGAATATTGTTAATCAGATCGTCCAGCAGGGCGGCATCGGCTTTTGTATTATCAACCCGGCGCTGCTTGTAGTAATCCGTCTGGGACCAGAAATCACGGCGGGTATCCCACGAAGCCAGCTGCATCACAAACTCTTTATAGGCTTCATCCATAACGGAAGCCTGGTCAGGCGTAGCAAGACTGGCTTTGATGTCCAGGTTACGCAGGAATTGCTGCTGGGAATAGTATCCCCCGAGCATGTTAACCGTTGGCTTGTCTGTGATTGCCGTGGCGCTCCACTCTTGCTTTGCAAAGAACGTATAGGCCAGCGCTAACAGGGCAAACCCCAGCGCGATCCCCGCAATCCAAAGTTTGCCTGCCCATAACACGCGAAACAAACCCCGAATATCCAGTTCATTCTCAGTTACCACTGATTTCGCTCCCGCCAACGGTTGAGTCATCATAGTCCCGGTTTTACTTAGTTAATGTTGTATTTTTGCCACTGTTACGACGCATCCTGCGTTTAATACGTTTAATGAAGCGTGCTACCTTCCATGCACGCTTGATGCAGTAGCCGTAGAGAGAAAAAGCTAGCAAGAACAATACCAACATAGCCCATTCAGGCACAAAATGTGTATATTCCGCCGTCACGCCAATCCCCGCTAGAATAGCAGCCGCCAGCGTAATAAGCACAAATGCTTGCCGGGAAGTGAATCCGGCTCGCATGATCAAATGATGAATGTGCTGACGGTCAGCAGAGAAAGGACTCATCCCTTTACGCAGGCGGCGATACATAATCGCAACCATGTCCATTAACGGGATAGCGATAATCCATAATGCCGTTACTGGGCTAATGGGGTGTACATCACCCTGAGTGGTTTCCAGCAAGATCCAAATGATAGTAAAGCCGATAAGTGTGCTACCCGCATCACCCATGAATACTTTATAGCGACGGCCCAATGCGCCGAGATTCAACAGGATATAAGGTAGGATGGCCGCAATCATGGCAAAACACCACATAGCAAGGCTATATTGCCCATCGAACCATAAAATGAAACCAATTGCGGCAAATGAGACGCAGGACAAGCCTCCCAACAAACCATCGATACCGTCAACCATGTTGAACGCGTTAATTGCCACCCACACGGCAAAAAGTGTCAGGAAATAACCGAACGGACCGAGTTCCATCTCCCAGGAGCCAAAAATATAGCCCAGGCTACTCAAGTGCAGCTTAGCGAACACCATCATAGCGATAGCTACAGCAGCCTGAACGAAGGCGCGGATTTTGACGCTAATATCATAACGGTCGTCAAGAGCGCCAACCACCACAAGCACCGTCGCACAGGTCAGGTACAGCCTGGCATGTGGAATATAGTAATCCGCGATGGCAAACGTGAAGCAGATCCCCGCGAAAACAGAGATACCGCCGACCAAAGGAATCATACCTTGATGACGCTTACGGAAGTTGGGTTTATCCACTAACCCCAGATATTTCGCCACCTTACGTGCCAGAAACAAAAAACAGGTGGTAAACAAGAAAATACTGGTTAGTTCAGTAAACGTATCAAGTAGGTTCACAATGGATGTTCTCAACAAATGTTAGTCAAGGAAGTATAACCATCAAGGCGCTGAGCCTGAAGTTATAAAGCAAACCTCTTACAATTCCATTTGTTTATTATTCAAGCTATTAATGTTTTTACTGTGCGAATTATCTTATTGTCGCACTGACCAGTCAAAATTGGGAGTTGGTGGTACTAGCGTATAGTCCATAAAAGGAAAACGCCACGTAAAAACGTGGCGTTCGCTGGCTTTATTTGCGTTACGAGCGTTTCATCATGTCGAAGAAATCGTCGTTGGTTTTGGTCATCGCCAGTTTATTAATGAGGAACTCCATCGCGTCAATTTCACCCATTGGATGGATGATTTTGCGCAGGATCCACATTTTCTGCAGCTCTTCCTGCGTGGTGAGCAGCTCTTCTTTACGGGTACCGGAACGGTTGTAGTCGATAGCCGGGAAGACGCGTTTTTCAGCGATTTTACGAGAAAGGTGCAGTTCCATGTTACCTGTACCTTTAAATTCTTCGTAAATCACTTCGTCCATTTTAGAACCGGTATCGATCAGCGCCGTCGCGATGATGGTCAGGCTGCCGCCCTCTTCCACGTTACGTGCGGCACCGAAGAAGCGTTTCGGACGATGCAGGGCGTTAGCATCCACACCACCGGTCAGCACTTTACCAGACGCCGGAACCACGGTGTTGTAGGCACGCGCCAGACGGGTGATGGAGTCAAGCAGGATGATCACGTCTTTCTTGTGCTCAACCAGGCGTTTCGCCTTCTCGATAACCATTTCCGCAACCTGAACGTGGCGAGAGGCTGGCTCGTCGAAGGTAGAAGCAACCACTTCACCTTTAACCAGACGCTGCATCTCGGTCACTTCTTCCGGACGTTCGTCAATCAGCAGCACCATCAGCACGCAGTCTGGGTGGTTATAGGCAATGCTCTGCGCGATGTTCTGCAGCAGCATGGTTTTACCCGCTTTTGGCGGTGCCACAATCAAACCACGCTGGCCGCGACCAATTGGTGAGGCCAGATCCAGAACACGCGCGGTTAAGTCTTCAGTAGAACCGTTACCACGCTCCATGCGCAGGCGAGAGTTCGCGTGCAGCGGCGTTAAGTTCTCGAAGAGGATCTTATTACGCGAGTTTTCCGGTTTGTCGAAGTTAACTTCATTGACTTTCAACAGCGCAAAGTAGCGTTCACCCTCTTTAGGAGGACGAATCTTACCTGAAATGGTGTCACCAGTGCGGAGGTTGAAACGGCGGATTTGGCTGGGGGATACGTAGATGTCGTCAGGGCCGGCGAGGTAGGAGCTGTCTGCAGAGCGGAGGAAACCAAATCCGTCTTGCAATATCTCCAGCACACCGTCGCCAAAGATATCTTCGCCACTCTTAGCGTGCTGCTTCAGGATGGCGAAAATGATGTCCTGCTTGCGCATACGAGCCTGGTTTTCCAGCCCCATATTTTCGCCGAGAGTGATCAGCTCAGAAACCGGCGTATTCTTTAATTCGGTAAGATTCATAATGGTGTGGGTTCTTAAACTCGGGGTGATTCTCGAACTTAATGTTGTGAATGGTATGGCAGGGTCATCCATGCCTGTTTAGCGGCCATCGACTCATGTCTGTTCGCTGTCTGGTCACAGGGAAAGAACGCAGAACTGAAACGACAAGACGGATTGAGTGACAAGCCCGGAATTTAGCCACTTCACGCACTGTACATGTTAACAACGGGAAGTATCGGGTAAAACAAGATTCAAACAACAAGATATGTTTAAAACGAAGTCATAGCTAACTTAGCACGACTTCAGCCGGGCGTCCAGAGTTCCACATCATTTAGCCGGGAGCCCTGAACGCACAGCGGAGAAACCTTACGCCAGGTTAGCGTCCAGGAACTCTTTCAGTTGACCTTTGGACAGCGCGCCCACTTTGGTCGCTGCCACTTCGCCGTTTTTGAACAGCAGAAGGGTTGGGATGCCACGGATACCGTATTTTGGTGCGGTGCCCGGGTTCTGGTCGATGTTCAGCTTGGCAACGGTCAGTTTGCCCTGATATTCGTCGGCGATCTCATCCAGAATCGGGGCGATCATTTTGCAAGGACCACACCATTCAGCCCAGAAATCGACGAGGATCAGCCCGTCAGCCTTAAGTACGTCCGTGTCAAAACTGTCGTCAGTCAGGTGAATAATTTTATCGCTCATATATAACTCCACAGGAATAAGCCTGGTACGTTGGTTTTGTCTCCACCAACGACGTGTTGATGTCGCATTAACCAACTAAAGGTTGACTTTATTTCACCGGATACGCTTTCGTAAAGCAATAGTAAGCTGATATTCTACCACACTATGAGCAAAACACATTTAACAGAACAGAAGTTTTCCGACTTCGCGCTGCACCCGAAGGTGATTGAAGCCCTTGAAAACAAAGGGTTTCATAACTGCACGCCCATTCAGGCCCTCGCGCTGCCGCTGACGCTGGCCGGTCGCGATGTTGCCGGGCAGGCGCAAACCGGTACCGGCAAAACGATGGCGTTTTTAACGTCAACGTTTCATTATTTACTTTCTCACCCAGCGATTGCAGACCGCAAAGTTAACCAGCCGCGCGCGCTAATTATGGCCCCGACGCGAGAACTTGCGGTACAGATCCACGCAGACGCTGAACCCCTGGCGCAGTCTACCGGCCTGAAGCTTGGCCTGGCCTATGGCGGCGACGGCTACGATAAACAGCTGAAAGTGCTGGAAAGCGGTGTGGATATCCTGATCGGTACCACCGGCCGTCTTATCGATTACGCCAAACAGAACCACATTAACCTCGGCGCAATCCAGGTTGTGGTGCTCGATGAAGCTGACCGCATGTACGATCTGGGCTTCATTAAAGACATTCGCTGGCTGTTCCGCCGCATGCCGCCGGCCAATCAGCGTCTGAATATGCTGTTCTCCGCTACCCTTTCTTATCGCGTACGCGAGCTGGCGTTCGAACAGATGAACAACGCCGAATATGTAGAAGTGGAACCGGAGCAGAAAACGGGTCACCGCATTAAAGAAGAGCTCTTCTATCCTTCCAATGAAGAGAAAATGCGTCTGCTGCAAACGCTGATTGAAGAAGAGTGGCCAGATCGCGCCATTATCTTCGCGAACACCAAGCACCGTTGTGAAGACATCTGGGGCCATCTGGCTGCAGACGGTCACCGTGTTGGCCTGTTGACCGGCGACGTGGCGCAGAAAAAACGCCTGCGTATTCTGGAAGAGTTTACCCGTGGCGATCTTGATATTCTGGTCGCAACTGACGTTGCCGCTCGTGGTCTGCACATTCCGGCCGTAACGCACGTCTTTAACTACGATCTGCCAGACGACTGCGAAGACTACGTACACCGTATCGGTCGTACCGGTCGTGCGGGCGCAAGCGGTCACTCGATTAGCCTTGCGTGTGAAGAGTATGCGCTGAATCTCCCGGCCATTGAGACGTATATCGGTCACTCTATTCCGCAGAGCAAATACAATCCGGAAGCGCTGTTAAGCGAACTGCCGCCGCCTAAGCGCCTAACCCGCCCACGCTCCGGCAATGGTCCGCGTCGTTCAGGTGGCGCGCCGCGTAATCGTCGTCGTTCAGGTTAAGAAAATATGCTCAGCTCCACCTCGCTTTATGCGGCAATTGATCTCGGTTCGAATAGTTTTCATATGCTGGTTGTGCGCGAGGTGGCGGGAAGCATACAAACGCTGACGCGCATCAAGCGCAAGGTCCGCCTCGCGGCGGGCCTGAGCAGTGACAATCACCTCTCGCCTGAAGCCATGGAACGTGGCTGGCAGTGTCTGCGGCTCTTTGCCGAACGTCTGCAGGATATCCCGCACGCCCAAATCACCGTGGTCGCCACTGCGACACTCCGCCTGGCGGTTAACGCCGTGGATTTCATTGCCAGAGCGCAGGAAATTCTGGGTTGTCCGGTACAGATTATCAGCGGTGAAGAAGAAGCTCGCCTGATTTACCAGGGCGTTGCGCACACCACGGGAGGTGACGATCGCCGTCTGGTGGTGGATATCGGTGGTGCCAGTACCGAGCTTGTGACCGGCACCGGCGCGCAGGCAACGTCGCTGTTCAGCCTGTCGATGGGCTGCGTGACCTGGCTTGAGCGCTACTTTACCGATCGGAACCTGGCGAAAGAGAACTTCGACGAGGCAGAAAACGCCGCGCGCGAGGTGTTACGCCCGGTGATGGACGAGCTGCGCTATCACGGCTGGAAAGTCTGCGTGGGTGCCTCGGGTACCGTGCAGGCTCTGCAGGAAATCATGATGGCGCAGGGAATGGACGAGCGGATTACGCTTGCCAAACTTCAGCAGCTGAAACAGCGCGCCATTCAGTGTGGACGCCTGGAAGAGCTGGAAATTGAAGGCCTGACGCTGGAACGCGCGTTGGTCTTCCCGAGCGGGCTGGCTATTCTTATCGCCATTTTCACCGAGCTGAACATCCAGTGTATGACCCTGGCCGGCGGCGCGCTGCGCGAAGGTCTGGTCTACGGGATGTTACATCTTTCGGTCGATCAGGATATCCGCAGCCGTACTCTGCGCAATGTGCAGCGTCGTTTTATGGTTGATATCGATCAGGCCGGACGCGTATCGCAGCTGGCGTCACGCTTCGCCGATCAGGTCGCTAACGTCTGGGATCTTGACCATCTGAGCCGGGATTTACTGCTGAGCGCCTGCGCGCTACATGAAGTGGGGCTGAGCATTGATTTTAAGCAGGCACCGGCTCATGCAGCGTATCTGGTACGAAACCTTGATCTACCGGGCTATACGCCCGCGCAGAAAAAGCTGCTGGCAACGCTGCTGCTGAACCAGACCAATGCCGTCGATCTCTCCTCTTTGCATCAGCAAAACGCCGTACCGCCGCGCGTGGCCGAGCATCTGTGCCGCCTGCTGCGTCTGGCGATCCTGTTTGCCAGCCGCCGCCGCGATGATTTGCTGCCAGCCATTAATCTGGTGGCCGATGACGAGAAGCTTTCGCTGACGCTGCCGGAGAACTGGATTGATCGTCACCCGTTAGGGGCCGAGATGATCGAACAGGAGTGCCAGTGGCAGAGCTACGTGCACTGGGTGCTTGAGGTAAAGTAATACGCTGAACATTGCCGGGTGGCGGCTTCGCCTTACCCGGCCTACAGATCCCTACGGAATTATCCTTTCTCTTTGGCTTTTGCCAGCATGGCGCGGATGTTCGCCACGTTAGCCTGTCCCTTGTGCATCCGCTCTTCTGCGGTAATCACTTTGCGCTCCTGTTCCCAGATCAGGTCATCCTGCGGCAGTTCCAGCAGGAAACGACTCGGCTCCGGGCGTACCAGTTCACCATACTGGCGGCGCTCTTTACACAGCGTGAACGTCAGCTCTTTCTGCGCGCGGGTGATCCCCACGTAGGCCAGGCGACGCTCCTCGTCGACGTTATCTTCATCAATGCTGCTCTGGTGCGGCAACAATCCCTCTTCCATGCCGACCAGATACACATACGGGAACTCCAGCCCTTTTGACGCATGCAGCGTCATCAGCTGAACCTGATCGGCCTCTTCTTCGCTCTCGCCGCGCTCCATCATGTCGCGCAGGGTAAAGCGGGTGACCACCTGCGTCAGGGTCATTGGCTCGTCGATTTCAGAGCCCTCCAGCATTTCGGTCATCCAGCTGAAGAGCTGGTTAACGTTTTTCATGCGCATCTCAGCCGCTTTCGGGCTGGCTGAGGTTTCATACAGCCAGGACTCATAGTCAATGCCGTGAATGAGATCGCGCACCGCCGCCACCGGCTCCCGCTCCGCGAGACGCTGCACTTCGCCAAGCCAGTGGGTGAAGCGGGTTAACGAATCATACCCGCGTCCGGTTAACGTCTGGCTCAGCCCCATGTCGAAGCTGGCGGTAAACATACTTTTGTTGCGGGTCATCGCCCACTCGCCGAGCTTTTGCAGCGTCGCCGGGCCAATCTCGCGTTTAGGCGTATTCACGATGCGCAGAAACGCGCTGTCGTCATCCGGGTTAGTGAGCACGCGCAGATAGGCCAGCAGATCTTTGATTTCTGGCCGCGAGAAGAACGACGTGCCGCCCGAGATTTTGTACGGAATGCGGTTCTGCATCAGCATCTTTTCAAAGACGCGCGACTGGTGATTGCCGCGATAGAGGATCGCGTAATCCTTATATTCGGTTTTGTTGACGAAGTGGTGAGCGATAAGCTCGCCCGTCACGCGCTCCGCTTCATGATCCTCATTGTTGGCGCTGAGCACTTTCAGCTCCGTGCCGTAGCCCAGTTCGGAGAACAGACGCTTCTCAAATACGTGCGGGTTATTGGCAATCAGGATGTTTGCCGCCTTCAGGATACGCCCGGAGGAGCGGTAGTTTTGCTCCAGCTTAATCACCTGCAGGGCCGGGAAATCTTTGCTCAGCAGCACCAGGTTTTGTGGGCGCGCACCGCGCCAGGAGTAAATTGACTGGTCGTCGTCGCCTACCACGGTGAAACGCGCGCGCTGCCCCACCAGCAGCTTCACCAGCTCGTACTGGCTGGTGTTGGTGTCCTGATATTCATCCACCAGCAGGTAGCGGATTTTGTTCTGCCAGCGCTCGCGCACCTCTTCATTGCGCTGCAGCAGCAGCGTGGGCAGCAGGATCAGATCGTCAAAGTCCAGCACGTTACACGCTTTCATATGCGCATCGTACAGACCGTAGCAGTGGGCGAAGATCCGATCCCGTTCACCTTTGGCGATCGCCGCGGCCTGGGCCGGCGTCATCAGATCGTTTTTCCAGTTCGAGATCGTCGAGATCAGCTGCTGCAACAGCACTTTGTCATCTTCGATGAGCCCCTCGGTGAGCTCTTTGAGCAGCGCCACCTGATCGGTGTCATCGAAGAGCGAGAAGTTGGACTTCATTCCCAGCGCCGCATACTCGCGTTTGATGATATCCAGCCCCAGCGTGTGGAAAGTGGAAATCATCAGGCCGCGTGCCTCTTTACGACCCAGCGTCTGACCGACGCGCTCTTTCATCTCGCGCGCCGCTTTATTGGTAAAGGTGACCGCCGCAATGTGTCGCGCCTGATATCCACAGTTGTGGATCAGATGGGCGATTTTGTTGGTGATCACGCGGGTTTTACCCGAACCGGCCCCTGCCAGCACCAGGCATGGTCCAGTAACGAATTCGACCGCTTGTTGTTGTCCAGGGTTTAAACGCATGGGAGTGTTGCTCAATCTTCGAACGGGGTGTGGATTGTAGCAGAAAGCCGGGCGCAGATTTACCGGCTAATGATAAAGTGGAGAAATCGCGTTTAACCCGTAGAGCAGAACCATGAAAAAGACCGCAGCAGCCCTGCATATTCTGGTAAAAGAAGAGAAACTGGCTCAGGAGATCCTGGCCAAGCTGGAGCGCGGCATCAGCTTTGATCATCTGGCGAAGCGTTACTCTAAATGCCCGTCCGGACGCAATGGCGGGGATCTCGGCGAGTTTCAACAAGGTGCGATGGTCGGCCCGTTCGATCGGGCGGTCTTTAGCTGCTCGCTTCTGAAGCCCTACGGCCCGGTAAAAACCAAATTTGGCTACCATATCATTAAGGTGCTATATCGCCGCTGACGCGTGATATATTGCGCCCCGATTTATTTCAACCTATTCAAGGCACGATCATGGCAAAAACAGCAGCAGCAGTGCACATCCTCGTTAAAGAAGAGAAACTGGCTTTAGATCTTCTGGAGCAGATTAAAAACGGTGCCGACTTCGGCAAGCTGGCGAAGAAGCACTCTATCTGTCCGTCAGGCAAACGCGGCGGCGATCTGGGTGAGTTCCGTCAGGGCCAGATGGTTCCGGCGTTCGATAAAGTGGTGTTCTCCTGCCCGGTGCTGGAGCCAACCGGCCCGCTGCATACCCNGATGGTTCCGGCGTTCGATAAAGTGGTGTTCTCCTGCCCGGTGCTGGAGCCAACCGGCCCGCTGCATACCCAGTTCGGGTATCACATTATTAAAGTACTGTATCGGAAATAAACAACAAGGCCTTCTCTAAGAGAAGGCCTTTAATGTTTGCACCCTCTCCCTGTGGGAGAGGGGCGGGTGAGGGCATCAGCCCGCCCCTGTTGTTAACCCGCTACCGCAATACGCTTCATATCGGTCATGTAGCCACGCAGTTTGTGGCCCACTTTCTCGATCTGGTGGCTGCGAATCGCTTCGTTAACATCACGCAGCTGCGCGTTATCCACCGCACCTTCCGCAATCGCTTTACCCAGATCGCCCGTCTGCAGAGTGGTCATAAACTCTTTCAGCAGCGGTACGCAGGCGTAAGAGAACAGGTAGTTACCGTATTCTGCGGTATCAGAGATCACCACGTTCATTTCGTACAGACGCTTACGGGCGATGGTGTTCGCGATCAGCGGCAGCTCGTGCAGTGATTCGTAGTACGCAGACTCTTCGATGATACCGGAATCCACCATGGTTTCGAACGCCAGCTCAACGCCTGCTTTCACCATCGCGATCATCAGAACGCCTTTATCGAAGTACTCCTGCTCGCCGATTTTACCTTCATACTGTGGCGCGGTTTCGAACGCGGTTTTACCGGTCTCTTCACGCCAGGTCAGCAGTTTCTTATCATCGTTCGCCCAGTCTGCCATCATGCCGGAAGAGAACTCGCCGGAGATGATGTCGTCCATATGTTTCTGGAACAGCGGCGCCATGATGGTCTTCAGCTGTTCAGACAGCGCGTAAGCACGCAGTTTTGCCGGGTTGGACAGACGGTCCATCATCAGCGTAATACCGCCCTGCTTCAGCGCTTCGGTGATGGTTTCCCAGCCGAACTGGATCAGTTTTTCCGCGTAGGCCGGGTCGGTGCCTTCTTCCACCAGCTTGTCGAAGCACAGCAGAGAACCGGCCTGCAGCATGCCGCACAGAATGGTCTGCTCGCCCATCAGGTCAGATTTCACTTCGGCAACGAAGGACGATTCCAGTACGCCCGCACGGTGGCCGCCGGTCGCCGCTGCCCACGCTTTGGCAATCGCCATGCCTTCGCCTTTCGGATCGTTTTCCGGGTGAACCGCGATCAGGGTCGGCACGCCGAAGCCACGTTTGTACTCTTCACGTACTTCGGTACCCGGACACTTCGGCGCCACCATCACCACGGTGATGTCTTTACGGATCTGCTCGCCCACTTCAACGATGTTGAAGCCGTGGGAGTAACCCAGCGCGGCGCCGTCTTTCATCAGCGGCTGTACGGAACGCACAACGTCAGAGTGCTGCTTGTCCGGGGTCAGGTTAACCACCAGATCCGCCTGCGGGATCAGCTCTTCGTAGGTACCCACTTTGAAGCCGTTTTCGGTCGCTTTACGCCAGGAAGCGCGCTTCTCGGCAATTGCTTCTTTGCGCAGAGCGTAGGAGATATCCAGACCGGAGTCACGCATGTTCAGGCCCTGGTTCAGACCCTGTGCGCCACAGCCGACGATGACCACTTTTTTACCCTGAAGGTAGCTCGCGCCATCGGCAAATTCATCGCGCGCCATGAAGCGGCATTTGCCCAGCTGCGCCAGCTGCTGGCGCAAGTTCAGTGTATTAAAGTAGTTAGCCATGGGTGATACCTCGTGATGTTGTGTGTCTTATTGTTCGGTTCGCGTTTCAGCGAGAATGTACCCACATTACAACAGGAAATTTATTGCGGAAATTGATATATTCACAACGTCATGTTGCAATTTTTGCAATGTAAAAAGAGGGAGTGGAATCGGTGGATTTACGCGATCTGAAAATGTTCCTGCACCTGGCGGAAAGCCGCCATTTTGGCCGCAGCGCCCGGGCGATACACGTTAGCCCCTCCACGCTTTCACGCCAGATCCAGCGGCTTGAGGAAGACCTCGGCCAGCCGCTGTTCGTGCGTGATAACCGCACCGTCACCCTCACGGAAGCGGGTGAAGAGCTGCGCAATTTTGCCCAGCAGACGCTGTTGCAGTACCAGCAGCTGCGGCACTCGATTGACCAGCAGGGGCCGTCACTCTCCGGTGAGCTGCATATTTTCTGCTCCGTGACCGCCGCCTACAGCCATCTGCCGCCCATCCTTGACCGCTTTCGCGCGGCACATCCGTCGGTAGAAATTAAGCTCACCACCGGCGACGCCTCCGACGCAATGGAAAAAGTGGTGACGGGCGAAGCGGATCTCGCCATCGCCGGAAAACCCGAAACCCTGCCGGGCGCGGTAGCGTTCTCGATGCTGGAGAATCTGGCGGTGGTGCTGATTGCCCCGGCGCTGCCCTGCCCGGTGCGTAACCAGGTGTCGGTGGAAAAACCGGACTGGTCGACGGTACCTTTTATCATGGCCGATCAGGGGCCGGTGCGCCGCCGCATCGAGCTGTGGTTCCGCCGTCAGAAAATCAGCAATCCGTCGATTTACGCCACGGTCAGCGGCCACGAGGCGATGGTGTCGATGGTGGCGCTCGGCTGCGGCGTGGCGCTGCTGCCGGAAGTAGTGCTGGAAAACAGCCCCGAACCGGTGCGCAATCGCGTGATGATTCTGGAGCGCAGCGACGAGAAGACGCCGTTTGAGCTTGGCGTGTGCGCACAAAAAAAGCGGCTGCATGAGCCGCTTATTGATGCGTTCTGGCAGATATTGCCGAACCACTAGCCCGCCAGGAAGAACCTGAACGCCGGGTTATGGGTTTCGTCGTGGCACTCATAGCCCAGCTCGTTCAGCCGCGTTTCGAAATCCGGCTCGTGCTCGCCCAGTTCGAACGCCGCCAGCACGCGGCCGTAGTCGGTGCCGTGGCTGCGGTAGTGGAATAGTGAAATATTCCAGTGCGTGCCCAGCGTGTGCAGGAACTTGAGCAGCGCGCCCGGGGATTCCGGAAACTCGAAGCTGAACAGACGTTCCCTGAGCGGCTTTGATGGACGCCCGCCGACCATGTAGCGCACGTGCAGCTTCGCCATCTCATCGTCAGAGAGATCGACCACGCTGTAGCCGCCCTCATGCAGCAGGTTGAGGATCTCTTTGCGCTCCTCCACGCCGCGGCTCAGACGCACGCCGACAAAAATGCAGGCGTCTTTGGCATCGGCAAAACGGTAGTTAAATTCCGTCACCGAACGGCCGCCCAGCAGCTGGCAGAACTTCAGGAAGCTGCCCTTCTCTTCAGGAATCGTCACCGCCAGCAGCGCTTCACGCTGTTCACCCAGCTCGCAGCGCTCGGAAACGTAGCGCAGACCGTGGAAGTTCACGTTCGCACCAGACAGCACGTGCGCCAGACGCTCGCCGCGAATGTTGTGCTGGGCGATGTATTTTTTCATCCCCGCCAGCGCCAGCGCGCCTGACGGTTCCGCCACCGCGCGCACATCTTCGAACAGATCCTTCATCGCCGCGCAGATGGCGTCGCTATCAACCGTGACGATATCGTCGAGATATTCCTGGCACAGGCGGAAGGTTTCGTCCCCAATGCGCTTCACCGCCACGCCCTCGGCAAAAAGCCCGACGCGCGGCAGGTCCACCGGATGACCCGCATCCAGCGCCGCCTTCAGGCAGGCAGAATCTTCCGCTTCAACGGCGATGACTTTGATCTGCGGCATCAGCTGTTTGATCAGCACCGCCACGCCTGCGGCCAGGCCACCGCCGCCCACCGGGACGAAGACGCGGTCGAGATGGGCATCCTGCTGAAGCAGTTCCAGCGCCAGCGTGCCTTGCCCGGCAATCACCATCGGATGGTCGAACGGCGGCACCCAGGTAAAGCCCTGCTGCTGCGCCAGCTCAATCGCTTTGGCTTTGGCTTCGTCAAAGTTGGCACCGTGGAGCAGCACTTCGCCGCCGAAACCGCGCACCGCGTCGACTTTGATATCTGCGGTAGCAACCGGCATCACGATCAGCGCCTTCAGCCCCAGACGAGCAGACGAGAACGCCACGCCCTGGGCGTGGTTGCCCGCCGACGCGGTAATCACGCCGCGCGCTTTCTGCTCGTCAGTCAGGCCGGCCATCATCGCGTAGGCGCCGCGCAGCTTAAAGCTGTGCACCGGCTGACGGTCTTCGCGCTTGACCAGAATGACGTTGTCGAGGCGCGAAGAGAGTTTTTCCATTTTCTGCAGGGGCGTGACCTGCGCGGCTTCATAGACCGGCGCGCGTAGCACCGCTCTCAGATATTCCGCCCCCTCAGGGGCGGCGGATAAGGGTTGCGACTCGGCCATTGTTAGCCCCCAAGTTTCGATTTATCGCGCACCGCGCCTTTATCTGCACTGGTGGCAAGGCTCGCATAGGCGCGCAGGGCGAAGGAGACTTCACGCTGGCGGTCTTTCGGCGTCCAGGCTTTATCGCCGCGGGCCTCCTGCGCTTCACGACGGGCCGCAATTTCCTGGTCGCTCAGCTTCAGCTGAATGCCGCGATTCGGAATGTCGATTTCGATCAGGTCGCCGTCTTCGATGATGGCGATGTTGCCGCCGCTTGCCGCTTCCGGGGAAACGTGGCCGATAGAGAGGCCGGAGGTACCGCCGGAGAAACGTCCGTCGGTGATCAGCGCACACGCTTTACCGAGTCCCATAGATTTCAGGAAGGTGGTTGGGTAGAGCATCTCCTGCATGCCCGGGCCGCCTTTCGGTCCTTCGTAGCGAATAACAACCACGTCGCCTTCCACCACTTTGCCGCCGAGGATGGCATCTACCGCTTCATCCTGGCTTTCGTATACCTTCGCCGGACCGGTGAATTTCAGGATGCTGTCGTCCACGCCTGCGGTTTTCACGATGCAGCCGTTTTCCGCGAAGTTACCGTACAGCACGGCCAGACCGCCGTCTTTGCTGTAGGCATGTTCCAGCGAGCGGATGCAGCCTTCGGCGCGGTCATCGTCCAGCGTATCCCAGCGACAATCCTGCGAGAATGCCTGGGTGGTGCGAATACCCGCTGGACCGGCGCGGAACATCTTTTTCACCGCGTCGTCTTTGGTCAGCATGACGTCGTACTGGTCCAGCGACTCAGGCAGCGTCAGGCCAAGCACGTTTTTCACGTCACGGTTCAGCAGCCCGGCGCGATCCAGCTCGCCGAGAATGCCCAGCACGCCGCCCGCGCGGTGTACGTCTTCCATATGGTACTTCTGGGTGCTCGGCGCGACTTTACACAGCTGCGGGACTTTGCGGGAGAGCTTGTCGATGTCGCTCATGGTGAAGTCGATTTCGGCTTCCTGCGCGGCGGCCAGCAGGTGCAGAACGGTGTTGGTGGAGCCGCCCATGGCGATATCCAGCGTCATCGCGTTCTCAAACGCGGCCTTGCTGGCGATGTTGCGCGGCAGCGCGCTGGCGTCGTCCTGCTCGTAGTAGCGTTTGGTCAGCTCAACGATGCGCTTACCGGCGTTGAGGAACAGCTGCTTACGGTCGGCGTGGGTCGCCAGCAGCGAGCCGTTGCCCGGCTGAGAAAGACCCAGCGCTTCGGTCAGGCAGTTCATGGAGTTGGCGGTGAACATACCGGAACAGGAGCCGCAGGTCGGACACGCAGAGCGTTCCACCTGGTCGCTCTGCTCGTCAGAGACTTTCGGGTCCGCGCCCTGGATCATCGCATCAACCAGGTCGAGCTTGATGATTTTGTCGGAGAGCTTGGTTTTCCCCGCTTCCATCGGGCCGCCGGAGACGAAGATCACCGGAATGTTCAGGCGCAGAGAGGCCATCAGCATCCCCGGGGTGATTTTGTCGCAGTTGGAGATGCAGACCATCGCATCGGCGCAGTGGGCGTTCACCATGTACTCTACGGAGTCGGCGATCAGCTCGCGCGACGGCAGTGAATAGAGCATGCCCCCGTGCCCCATCGCGATACCGTCATCCACCGCAATGGTGTTGAACTCTTTCGCCACGCCGCCGGAGGCTTCGATTTGCTCGGCAACCAGCTTACCGAGATCGCGCAGGTGCACGTGGCCCGGTACAAACTGGGTGAAGGAGTTCACCACGGCAATAATCGGCTTGCCGAAATCGGCGTCGGTCATTCCGGTGGCGCGCCACAGCGCGCGGGCTCCCGCCATATTACGGCCGTGGGTGGTGGTGGCTGAACGATACTTAGGCATGCTTTATTGACTCCCGTCTGACTATTTAATGGGACGGTGCGTGCCGTCCCAAATTTATGCTTAGTGATTAACCTGATCCAACCAGCCGTATTTATCTTCTGTTTCGCCGGTGAAGAGGCCAAAGAACGCTTGCTGAATACGTTTGGTGACCGGACCACAGCGGCCTTCGCCCACCTGGATACCGTCCACGCTGCGTACCGGCGTGATTTCAGCCGCCGTGCCGGACATAAACACTTCATCTGCCAGATACAGGGATTCGCGGGACAGTACCTGCTCGCGTACTTCGATACCCAGATCTTTCGCCAGCTTGATGATGGCGTCACGGGTGATGCCCGGCAGCGCGGACGAGGTGAATGGCGGCGTGAACAAAATGCCGTCTTTCACTTCAAACAGGTTTTCACCCGCACCTTCAGAGATGTAGCCATTTACGTCGAGGGCGATACCTTCCTGATAGCCGTGGCGGCGCGCTTCGCTACCGACCAGCAATGAGGAGAGATAGTTCCCGCCTGCTTTCGCGGCGGTCGGGATAGTGTTTGGCGCAACGCGGTTCCAGGAAGAGACCATTGCGTCGATCCCCTGCTCCAGGGCTTCTGCACCCAGGTAAGCACCCCACGGGAACGCGGCAATGATCACATCTGTGGTATAGCCGGCTGGCGGGTTCACGCCCATACCGACGTCACCCACGAAGACCAGCGGACGGATATAGGCGCTGGTCAGGTTGTTTTTACGGATCACGTCGCGGCAGGCTTCCATCAGCTCATCAACGCTTTGTGAAACCGGAAAACGATAAATTTTGGCTGAGTCATGCAGACGCTGCATGTGTTCGCGATGGCGGAACACCACTGGCCCTTTGTGAGAATCGTAGCAGCGGATGCCTTCAAATACGGAGGTACCGTAGTGCAGCGCGTGGGACATCACGTGGACCTTCGCGTCCTCCCAGCGAACCATCTCACCGTTGAACCAAATGTAATCAGCTTTTTTTGTCGTCATTTTTTCGTCCTGTCACGCTTAAGCGCGGATTTGTTGTGATGTGGTTGTGCTCTGGCAGATGGCAACATGGGCAACGTCTACCAGCTTTGATAACTGACTAAACAGTAAGTCGACCGACCGCGGGCTGGCAACGGTTAATTCGATACTGATATTCCGGGCGTCAGTGGCCGTCTCCATATTCATAGAGCAAATCTGAAAACCACGATGACGCACCACACGCAAAACGCGTTCTAAGGTTTCCGGGTTGAAGCGAGCCTGTACGGCGACCTGATGCTGCATCATGATAATTTCTCCATCATTTGTGAGTTACTGGCACCAGGCGGTACCAACGGCCAGACGTTCTCGAGTTCGTCGATTGAGACATGAAGCAGGTAAGGCCCATCGCTGTTCAGCATGGTGTCGAGCGCCGCTTCAACCTGATCTTTACGGGTGATGTGCTGACCAGGGATGCCAAAGGCGCTGGCCAGGGTGAGGAAATCGGGGTTATCGGTGAGAGTCGTTTCGCTGTAACGCTCCTGGAAGAACAGCTGTTGCCACTGGCGAACCATCCCTAAACGCTGGTTATCAAGCAACACGATCTTCAGCGGTAACTGCTTGCGCTTAACGGTGCCGAGCTCCTGAACGTTCATCATGAAGGAGCCGTCACCGGAGATACAGATAACGGTATCGTTCGGGCGGGCAACCTGCGCGCCAACGGCTGCCGGCAGACCGAAGCCCATGGTACCCAAGCCGCTGGAGGTGATGAAGTTTTCCGGACGGGTGTAGGTCATGTGCTGCGCGGACCACATCTGGTGCTGGCCTACGTCGGTGGTGACGACGCTGTCAGCCGGTTTACGGTCGGACAACTGCTTCAACAGCAGCGGCGCGTAGATGGCCTCGCCGGGGTGGTCGTAACGCCAGGCATGCTCGGCGCGCATATCAGCGGTGTGCTGACGCCATGCGTTGATATCCAGCGGCTGCTGCAATGCCGGTAACAGCGCGTTGAGATCGCCCTGCAAGGCGACATGCGCCTGACGCAGTTTGTTCATCTCTGCCGGGTCGATATCCATATGGATGACTTTGGCGTTCGGCGCAAAGGTATTCAGCTTGCCGGTGACGCGGTCGTCAAAACGGGCACCTACGGCGATGAGCAGATCGCACTCCTGCACCGCCAGGTTTGCCGCTTTGGTGCCGTGCATCCCCAGCATGCCCAGATAGTAGGGGTAATCCGCGTCGACTGCACCGAGACCTTTCAACGTGCAGGTCGCTGGCATCTGCGTTGTTGCGATAAATTCGCGCAGGGCAGGAACGGCCTGTGCCATGCCGACGCCACCGCCGACGTACAGCATTGGCTGTTTCGCCTTGGCCAGCATCTGACGGGCCTCTTCAACTTCCGCTTCCGGAAAGGCATCGTCGCTTTCAACGGTAGAGAAGTGCGGTTCCAGTTCGCCGAGTGCCACCTGGATATCTTTCGGGATATCGACCAGTACCGGACCAGGACGACCTGAGTTTGCCACGTCGAACGCTTCTGCCATTACGCGCGGCAGCTCTTCCAGAGACTGGACGAGGAAGCTGTGTTTGGTGCAGGCCAGCGATAAACCGAGGACGTCGACTTCCTGAAAAGCATCGGTACCGATGAACGGAGACGCCACCTGCCCGGTGATGGCGACAACGGGAACGGAATCCAGCAGCGCGTCAGCCAGGCCGGTGATCAGGTTCGTTGCGCCCGGGCCTGAAGTCGCCATACACACGCCGGTTTTACCGGTCGCGCGGGCATAACCCATGGCTGCCATCGCTGCGCCCTGCTCGTGTCGGCACAAGAGATGTTCCACGCCGCCGTCATACAGTGCATCGTAAATCGGCATAATTGCGCCACCCGGATAACCGAATACGGTTTCGACTCCCTGCGCGCGCAACGCATGTACTACCCACTGTGCCCCATTCATAGTTAGTTCCCCGTCATAAATCGGGAGAAACAGAATTTTGTGCTAGTCGTCATTCTCTGCTCCTCATTTACGTTTTTTAGTCATAAAAAAACCCCCGGACCTTTCGGTGCGGGGGTCTTAGTTCGTTAAGGCTTGATTTCTAAGCCTTTCCTCGTCCAAGTGCAGCCCCGCACGGTGGGATAATAATCACCACCACGCTAATCACGACCAGGCTAATCACTCGTAGAAGGGCTGTCATTTTCAGTTCTTTTTGCATCTTGTTCGAAGGAATACCTAAAGAGTTATCACAGTTTTTAAATCAAACACAAGATTTATTTATGACGAATTTGATTAGGTAGCGAATCATATTTCTAAAAACCGTTGTTTTATATACGGAAATTAGAAAATGAATATTTTTCATTTTTTCACTGCGGTTCTTACCGTCAAAACGGGGCTTTTTACATTCTGCGAGGAGGTTTCCACGGTTATGCAAGGGTATCAGTGTGCGCTTAAAATCTCTGAATGAGCGGCGTAAATTCGCAAAATGATGCTAAACAGACAAAACCGGCGCTGGCATAGTCACACCAGGAGGTAGTGCAAATGTCACTGTCAGTTGTTTATACGCGTGCGGCTCTCGGGGTAAAGGCACCGCTTATTTCCGTCGAGGTTCATTTGAGTAATGGGCTGCCAGGACTCACGCTTGTCGGGCTACCGGAAACGACGGTTAAAGAGGCGAGGGATCGCGTTCGCAGCGCAATAATAAATAGCGGTTATACCTTCCCCGCGAAGAAGATCACCATCAACCTTGCCCCCGCCGATCTGCCTAAAGAGGGGGGACGATACGATTTACCTATCGCAATTGCCCTTCTCGCGGCTTCTGAGCAGCTTAATACGACACGGCTAGGCTCGTATGAGTTCGTTGGCGAACTCGCGCTCACAGGCGCGTTAAGAGGCGTTCCAGGTGCGATATCGGGAGCCCTGGAAGCCATACGAGCAGGGCGGCAAATCATTGTCGCTAATGAAAACGCATCAGAAGTGAGTCTTATCGCCGAGAAGGGGTGTCTCATCGCAGGGCATTTACAGGAAGTTTGTGCCTGGCTGGAAGGGCGTCATGAACTGTCCGAGCCGGAGGAGTGTGATGATGCTATAGCGGATGCACCAGAGGATCTCAGCGAGATTATGGGGCAGGAGCAAGGGAAACGGGCGCTGGAGATTACGGCTGCAGGTGGACACAATCTTCTGTTAATTGGCCCGCCGGGTACGGGTAAAACCATGCTGGCAAGCAGGTTGAGTGGGTTACTTCCACCGCTCAATAATCATGAAGCGCTGGAAAGTGCCGCCATATATAGCCTTATCAGTTCGACGTCGTTGCAAAAACAGTGGCGCCGTCGTCCTTTTCGTTCCCCGCATCATAGCGCTTCACTGACGGCAATGGTCGGCGGCGGGGCGATTCCGGGGCCGGGAGAGATCTCGCTGGCACACAATGGCATTCTGTTTCTTGATGAGCTGCCTGAGTTTGAGCGCCGAGTGCTGGATGCGCTGAGGGAGCCCATTGAATCCGGTGAGATACATATCTCACGCACGCGAGCCAAAATAAGCTATCCCGCGCAGTTTCAGCTGGTCGCGGCGATGAATCCCAGCCCGACGGGCCACTACCAGGGAAACCATAACCGCTGTACGCCGGAGCAGACGTTGCGCTATCTGGGTAAGTTATCCGGCCCGTTCCTCGACCGTTTCGATTTATCCCTCGAAATTCCCCTTCCCCCGCCGGGTCTGCTCAGGCAAACGGGCATAACGGGTGAAAGCTCAGCGGAGGTACGCGAACGGGTGATTGCAGCCCAGACGCGGCAGTACGCTCGTCAGAACAGGCTGAATGCACGGCTGGATAATGCCGGGATCCGGCAGTTTTGTTCACTTAACGTTGAGGATGCGGGATGGCTGGAGGAGACGTTGACGCGGTTCGGACTGTCCATACGTGCGTGGCAGCGTTTGCTGAAGGTGGCCAGAACTATTGCTGACGTGGAGGGGTGCACTGACATTGAGAGGAAACATTTGCAGGAGGCGCTGAGCTACCGCGCTATCGATCGTTTGCTGCTGCATTTGCAGAAATTGCTGGCATAAAAAAAGGGGCCGTAGCCCCTTCTCTTTATTTTAGTCATCAGACTCGGTGTAGTCTTCTGCACCTTCCATCTGCGGCTTACCGCCAGACAGCGTATGGAAGCGCTTAGGACGCTTAATGCGCGCCATGTACTTGATCCATACGCGTTCCGCTTCAGACTCCGGCTCACGCTCACCACGGCAAACAGAAACAAACTGTTTTTCGTCTTCGGTTGCAGGTTCACGCTTACCCAGATCCAGCTCGTTAAAGGCATAACCATGGCGCTCAAGCAGTTGAGCTTCTTTGATGGTGAAATCGCCGTGACGAGAGAACCCGCGCGGATAATGTTTATTGTCGAAAAAACGATTAGTCGTCGTAAAGCTTTCCGCCATCCTACACGCTCCTAATTCTTTGGCCGAGCTATTTATGGCGCGGAGTATTAGTTACGCTTGACAGAGTGTAAAACAAAACATTTAAATCATAACGACAAATAATTTTGCGGAGAAAGATGTGGATACGGAATTGCTTAAAACTTTCCTTGAAGTGAGCAGAACACGCCACTTTGGGCGAGCAGCTGAAGCCCTTTACCTGACGCAGTCAGCAGTCAGTTTTCGTATTCGACAGCTGGAAAATCAACTGGGTGTGAATCTTTTTACCCGCCATCGCAACAATATTCGCTTAACGCCTGCCGGTGAGAAACTGCTGCCGTATGCAGAAACGCTGATGAATACCTGGCAGGCGGCACGTAAAGAGGTAGCACATACTTCGAGGCATAATGAGTTCTCGATAGGAGCCAGCGCTTCTCTGTGGGAATGCATGCTAAGTCAGTGGCTTACCCGGCTGTATCATTCACACGGCCATCTGCAATTTGAAGCCAGAATTGCACAGCGGCAGTCGCTGGTTAAGCAACTTCATGAGCGCCAGCTTGATCTTCTGATCACAACCGAAGCCCCCAAGATGGACGAATTTAGCAGCCAGATTGTGGGCCAGTTTGGCCTGGCACTTTATGCGTCTGAACCTTCGATGATGAAGGCAGACCTGACCTATTTACGCCTGGAATGGGGGCCGGATTTTCAGCAGCACGAGACGGGACTGATTGCACCTGATGATGTTCCGCAGTTAACGACCAGCTCGGCAGAGATCGCCTGTCAGCAGCTGCCCCTGCTGAAAGGTTGTACCTGGTTACCTGTTCGCTGGGCAGACACTAAAGCAGGGCTGCACACCGTGATGGATTCCACCACGCTTACCAGGCCGCTGTATGCAATTTGGCTGCAAAACAGTGATAAGCAATCACAGATAAAAGATCTGTTAAAAATCAATGTAATGGATTGATGCATCAGCCAGCAGGGATGCTGGCTGAAAATTAAGAAGAGAGTTTTCTGCAATGTTTCAGGAAAAAAAAATCCTTTGCCGAAGCAAAGGATTCTATATGGCAGGGGCGGAGAGACTCGAACTCGCGACACCCGGTTTTGGAGACCGGTGCTCTACCAACTGAGCTACGCCCCTAAAGTTTTTTTGCCATTAAGCCTGCCAACAAGGCAGGCTTAATGTCTTAATAAGTGGCGGAACGGACGGGACTCGAACCCGCGACCCCCTGCGTGACAGGCAGGTATTCTAACCGACTGAACTACCGCTCCACCGAAGACTGCTGTAACCACCGGATTTATGCACCGGCTTACTACTTAATTTGATGCCTGGCAGTTCCCTACTCTCGCATGGGGAGACCCCACACTACCATCGGCGCTACGGCGTTTCACTTCTGAGTTCGGCATGGGGTCAGGTGGGACCACCGCGCTAAAGCCGCCAGGCAAATTCTGTTAAATCTGTATCA
>NZ_JAXQPP010000007.1:0-103492 GCF_034427575.1 Enterobacter sp. D2 | reverse complement strand
AATGAATTACGTATGTTCACTCAGAGACTTGGTATTCATTTATTGTCCGAAGACATTAAGAATCCATGTCACTTTGAGTGCCCACACAGATTGTCTGATAAATTGTTAAAGAGCAGTTGCAACGCGGCGTTAAGCTCACCGTTGCGAGGTCCCGTATATTACGTTTTCCTCATTCAGAGTCAAGCGATTATTTTTGCTTTTCTCTGCCGGCGTTCATCTCTGAACCCCGCTAACCCGGCGGCCTGTAAGCCGTTGTTCCGTGTCAGTGGAGGCGCATTATAGGGAGTTCTCAGACGTTGACAACCCCTCTTTTAAAAAAAACTTTCAACCGTCTCTTTTTTGCTCAAAACCGTGCTACAGCGCCAGTTTTTCGAGCGTTTCAAAGCCATAACGGCGTAAAACGGGTAAAAGTTGCTCAGTCTCTTTCGTGATGGCCATACAAAACGCGATATTCGCATCGGTAGATTTCGCATCCGGCGCTTCATGCTCCAGTAGCCAGGCCGTACGACGGGCGATAGCCGCGCCGGAATCCACCAGGCGCGTCCCCTCCGGCAATACCTCTAATAACTCTTCCTGTAATAGCGGGAAGTGGGTGCAGCCCAGCACAACGGTATCCGGAGGTTCGGGCATCCGCAGCCACGGACGAAGAATACGACGCAGCTCGTCGAGTGATACCGCTTTTCCATGCAGCTTCGCTTCAGCCATCTCCACCAGCTCAGCCGAACCCAGCATCGCAATCTGGCATTCGTTGGCAAAACGGTCGATCAGCTCGCGGGTATAAGGACGCTTTACCGTGCCTCGCGTTGCCAGCAAACCCACAATGCCGTTCGCCGTCAGGCGCGCGGCAGGCTTTATCGCAGGAACAACGCCCACAACCGGGAACTGGAATTTTTCACGCAGGGCGGGAAGAGAAACGGTGCTTGCCGTATTACAGGCGATGACGGCCAGCGCAAGGGGATAGCGCTTTTGTACAGCGGTGACGATTTCAACCACACGCTCAACAATAAAATCTTCGCTCTTTTCCCCATACGGGAAAGCGACGTTATCGAAGGCGTAGATGTAATGGAGATCCGGCAGGAGATGCCGAATCTCATCATAGACCGAAAGCCCACCGACGCCGGAATCAAACACCAGCACGGTGGGACGCGGATTAGAAGGTGTAGCTGCCAGACAAGGTGTATTCCCGTCCTGCAGTTTGGTAGCCATAAACTGTCTCGTAATCTTTATCGAACAGGTTGGCTATTTTACCACGAACTGTGAGATGTGAGGTGACAGGATACGAAACTGCGACATCCCACAGGCTGACACCGCCCATTTTTACTTTCTCAGACGGATAAGTACCAAAGTCAGTGTCGTAACGCGTACCGAGATAGTGATAAGTCAGGCTCCAGTCGAAATCATAGATCTGCGTGTCGAGCTGATATTTCACCTGCTGCTTAGCACGACGCTCCAGAAGTTCGTTGGTTGCGGCATTGCGGGCATCCACATAGTCGTAGCCAACAGTATGCGTCAACAGACCCGTATCAAACGATGCTGTCGCTTCCACACCTTTAATGCGCGCTTTACCGACGTTGTAATATTGCTGAAGGTTATTATCGAAGTCGATGAGATTATCGACGTCATTACGGTAGCCGGAGACGCGCCAGCTCACGCCCGCCGTCAGGCCTTCAAACGCACCTTCCCACTGCTTACTCTCTTCTGGATCAAGATGGTCATTGCCATAGAAACCATAGAGTTGACCCAGATTCGGAGCCTTATAGGCCGTACCATAAGAAGCAACGAAGCGGTAACCCTCCACGAACTCCCAGGCCGCACTACTTTGCCAGGTGCCATGGCGGCCGAACTGAGAGTTGTCATCGCTGCGAACCGCTCCTTCCAGAGTGAAGTCACCAAACTGCTGCAACCCGGTCAGGTAAACGCCGGTGTTACGCAGGTCGTAGCCGTTGGTCACGTAGTTTGTACCCGGCTCGGTGCTCTGCTTCTGCCAGTCAACGCCCGCGCCAATGTTTCCATGGCCAACATCAACGGAATTCAGCCACTGGACGTTGTACTGTTTGATTTCATCCAGGGTGGCTGTTGAATCGTAGCGGCCCAAATTTGGGTCGTAGTTATAGTCCTTGCTGTGGCTATAGCTGGTGAGCAGCTGTGAATGGAAGATGTCATCGTTGAAGCGCAATCCAGCATCCCAGGTCTGACTATAGAGCTGGCGGGTATCGACCAGTACATCGGGGGTAAATGAGCTGTAGTAACCGTCGTAGGCAGTACGGTTGCTATAGCCAAAGCCGCGAACAAATCCGCTCCACTGCTCCGAGAATGCGTGATCCACTGCACCATAGAGCGTTTTATTCATAAAGCCGTCGCGATCGGTCTGGGCAAGGCCACCATTGTTGCCGTCCGCAACCACATCAAACCCTTTGGTATAGGTGTAATCACCCGCAAGCGTGACGCGCGTGCTGTCGCCCAATGTTTGCTGAGTACTGCCGCCATAATTCTGGTAACCATGCGACCCTGCACCTGCGTTTAGCGTGGTACCGTCCTTCGCGCGAGTGGTAATAATGTTTACGACTCCGCCGATCGCGTCCGAGCCGTATACCGCCGAACGCGGTCCACGAACATATTCGATACGCTGCACCAGGGAGATCGGGAACTGGCTGAGATCGGATGACCCCGTGACGCCCGCCTGGTTAAGGCGGATCCCATCAACAAGGATCAGGACGTGGCTGGAGTTGGTGCCACGTATAAAGAGAGAAGAGAGTTGCCCCATCCCGCCACTTTGCGCCGTATCCACGCCGGGCAGGCGACGCATAACATCCAGGACTGAGGTTGATTGCCAACGGTCAATATCGGCACGCGTAACAACGGAGGTTGCAGCCAGAATAGTTTTTTCAGGTTGTTCAAAACGATTTGCCGTCACCACCAACGAGTCGGCGCTATCCTGCGCCCAGCCCGAAAATGCCGTGACGGACAACGCCGTCAACAGCGATACTTTTTTAATCATTGTTAAAGCATCCACAATATAAGAAGGATGCCGCAGGCCTCATCGATAGCACGCGATGATGAAACCAAATGCGACGTGATCCCGGCAGGTCTTCGGGCTAGGTGGCTATATAAGGATGAAGACTTCCCATTTTCACAGTGTCTACAACGCTCATCCCGCCAGACTTTACCGCTGCGCGTCAGCTCCAGATTTACACTGGATTCCCTTTTCACTCTCAGGAGACCGGAAACAGAATGCTACAATTAGACACGTATGGATGTCCAGACAGCTATTGCCCATTAAATCTGGACATCCCCTGAACAATGCCTACAATCCCCGCGTAATTCTTTATCACTCAGGACGCATCATGACCCCAGAACACCTCCCGACAGAACAGTACGACGCGCAGCTGGCAGAGAAAGTCGTCCGCCTGCAAAGTATGATGACGCCTTTCAACGCGCCCGTTCCCGAGGTGTTCCGCTCTCCCGTCAGCCACTACCGCATGCGCGCCGAATTCCGCATCTGGCACGACGGCGACGACCTGTACCACATCATTTTCGATCAGCAGACGAAATCCCGTATCCGCGTGGACAGCTTTCCGGCGGCGAGCGAGCTCATTAACCAGTTGATGACGCTGATGATGGACGGCGTACGCAACAATCCGGTACTGCGTAACAAGCTGTTCCAGATTGACTATCTGACCACGCAAAGCAATCAGGCGATTGTCTCTCTGCTGTATCACAAAGCGCTTAACGACGAGTGGCGCGAGCAGGCAGAAGCGCTGCGCGATGCGCTGCGCGCGCAGAACATCAACGTTCACCTGATTGGCCGCGCGACCAAAACCAAAATCATGCTGGATCAGGACTACATCGACGAGCGCCTGCCGGTGGCAGGTAAAGAGATGGTGTATCGTCAGGTAGAGAACAGCTTCACCCAGCCGAACGCTGCGATGAACGTGCAGATGCTGGAGTGGGCGCTGAAGGCGACGGAAGGATCAACGGGCGATCTGCTGGAGCTTTACTGCGGTAACGGCAACTTCTCGCTGGCGCTGGCGCGTAACTTCGATCGCGTGCTGGCAACGGAAATCGCAAAGCCGTCGGTGGCAGCCGCGCAGTACAACATTGCCGCCAACCATATCGACAACGTGCAGATCATTCGTATGGCCGCAGAAGAGTTCACGCAGGCCATGAACGGCGTACGCCAGTTTAACCGCCTGGAAGGGATCGATCTCAAGAGCTACCAGTGTGAGACGATTTTTGTCGACCCGCCGCGCAGTGGCCTGGACAGCGAAACCGAGAAGATGGTGCAGGCGTACCCGCGTATTTTGTACATCTCCTGTAACCCGGAGACGCTGTGCAAGAACCTCGAAACATTAGGCCAGACGCACAGGGTTGAACGTCTGGCGCTGTTCGATCAGTTCCCGTATACGCACCATATGGAGTGCGGCGTACTGCTCACGGCGAAGTAATGTGGGGCTTGTAGGGCAGGTAAGCGAAGCGCCACCTGCCAAAAAAGCCGGATGGCGCTTCGCTTATCCGGCCTACAATGACGAAACCCTTTACTCTGATAACTGGCTTTTACGGCTACGCATGCGGGAGCCAATCCAGAACACCAGCGCCACAGACAGTACGGCAGGGAAGAAGTTAGAGCCGATATCCGGATATTCCGCGCGAACCACCGTGCTATACAGCAATACGCCCAGAATAAAGCAGGCAGCGGCCAGCCCCGGTAGCCCCACCGGCATGGTGCGGTTCAGGTAACGTTGATGCAGGCAGTAAACCGTCAGCACCAGCGCAATAAGCGGGAAAATCGAAAACGGCACGATTGAGCTAAAAATAGCGGCAAACGTACCATTAATGGATAAGCCAGCGATCAATGCCAGCAACAGCGTCCCTTTATCCTGACCTGACTGTTTCATTACTCACCTTCACTCTTCGGTTTGATGTGCAAGTTTCTCTTGTTCACGGCGATACCAGTAGTACGCGCCTTTGGAGATCATCCTGAGCTGCAATACCAGCCGCTCTTCGAGCTGCTTGCGTTGTTCAATGCTGACATCCAGCGCTTCGGCACCCGCACTGAAAACAATCGTCACCATCGCCTCGGCCTGTGCTTCAGTAAACGCGCGCGGCATATGGTTTTCGAGTTCAAGATAGTCGGCAAGTTCCGCGATGAAATGCTGAATTTCACGCGCGACGGCGGCACGAAACGCCGCCGATGTGCCCGAACGCTCGCGCAGAAGCAGACGAAACGCGTTGGGGTTATTGCCGATAAATTCCATAAAGGTCGATACGGAGGTGCGGATCACGCTGCCCCCTTTGGCGATACGCTGACGCGCCTGGCGCATCAGCTGGCGCAGCATCAGGCCGCTCTCGTCGACCATGGTCAGGCCCAGTTCATCCACATCACGGAAATGACGATAGAAGGACGTTGGCGCAATCCCGGCCTCGCGTGCGACTTCGCGCAGGCTCAAACTGGCAAAACTTCGCTCAGCACTCAGTTGACTGAATGCGGCTTCCACCAGCGAACGCCGGGTTTTCTCTTTTTGTTGTGCTCTTACGCCCATCACGATAGTTGAATCCTTCCAAAGGCCTGATGGCACTATACCAGAGAATAAAATTAATCTGTTTGCCTGGCTTTGTGAATGATTGTTTACGTGCGGTTTGTGCTCCACTGCCCGAAAAAAGCACAACGATAATTGGGTTACCCTGGCAATGATGTTATGATTCTGTTGCTTTTATGTATAAGAACAGGTAAGCCTTACCATGCCACATTCCTACGATTACGACGCAATAGTTATTGGTTCCGGCCCCGGCGGCGAAGGTGCTGCTATGGGTCTGGTGAAACAGGGAGCCAGAGTAGCGGTCATCGAGCGCTACCATAATGTCGGCGGCGGTTGCACCCACTGGGGCACCATCCCTTCTAAAGCCCTCCGCCACGCCGTTAGCCGCATTATCGAATTTAACCAGAACCCTCTTTACAGCGACCACTCCCGACTTCTTCGTTCATCCTTTGCTGACATCCTGAATCATGCGGATACCGTTATTAACCAGCAGACACGCATGCGTCAGGGATTTTATGAGCGTAACCACTGTGAAATTTTGCAGGGCAATGCGCATTTTGTGGATGAACACACCCTGGCACTCGAATGCCACGACGGTTCGGTTGAAACCATCACGGCTGAAAAATTTGTTATCGCCTGCGGCTCACGCCCTTACCATCCGGCCGACGTGGACTTCTCGCACCCGCGCGTTTACGACAGCGACTCGATTCTGAGCCTGCACCATGAACCCCGCCACGTCATTATCTATGGCGCAGGGGTCATTGGTTGTGAATATGCGTCGATCTTCCGCGGAATGGACGTCAAAGTTGACCTGATCAACACCCGTGACCGCCTCCTGGCGTTCCTCGATCAGGAGATGTCGGACTCCCTCTCCTACCACTTCTGGAACAGCGGCGTGGTGATTCGCCACAACGAAGAGTACGAGAAGATTGAGGGCTGTGACGACGGGGTGATCATGCACCTGAAGTCCGGTAAGAAGCTGAAAGCAGACTGCCTGCTCTACGCCAACGGTCGTACCGGCAACACCGATTCACTGCAGCTGGAAAATATCGGGCTTGAAACCGACAGCCGCGGTCAGCTGAAGGTCAACAGCATGTATCAGACCGCCCTGCCGCACGTTTACGCAGTCGGCGACGTGATTGGCTACCCAAGCCTGGCCTCAGCCGCTTACGACCAGGGACGCATTGCCGCACAGGCGCTGGTAAAAGGCGAAGCGACGGCGCACCTGATCGAAGATATTCCGACGGGCATCTATACCATCCCGGAAATCAGTTCTGTCGGCAAAACCGAACAGCAGCTGACGTCAATGAAGGTGCCTTACGAGGTGGGTCGCGCCCAGTTTAAACATCTGGCGCGGGCGCAAATCGTGGGGATGAGCGTGGGAACGCTGAAGATACTGTTCCATCGCGAGACCAAAGAGATCCTCGGCATTCACTGCTTTGGTGAACGCGCGGCGGAAATCATTCATATCGGCCAGGCGATAATGGAGCAGAAAGGCGGTGGTAACACCATTGAGTACTTCGTTAACACCACCTTTAACTACCCGACCATGGCGGAAGCCTATCGGGTAGCTGCGCTGAACGGCTTAAACCGCCTGTTTTAACGCGCTGTCGAAATGGCCATCCATCGAACCACGGATGGCCTCTGCCAGCTGCTCATAGCGGCTGCGCAGCGGTGAACCCGGACGATACACCAGGCCGATAGTGCGACGCGGCTCCGGCTTAATGCACGGCAGATAAACCACGCCATCACGTTTACGCTCGCGCGGCACGGCCAGCGCAGGCAGCAGCGTAATACCGCTTCCCGCCGCGACCATATTACGCAGCGTTTCCAGGCTGGTTGCGCGGAAATGGGTATCTTCATCCGCACCCGCTTCAAAGCAAAAGCCCATCGCCTGATCGCGCAGGCAGTGGCCATCTTCCAGCATCAGCAGCTTTTCACCGGCCAGATCGGCCATCGGTACGCGATCGCGGTTCGCCCACGGGTGATCTTCATAGATCGCCAGCATCATCGGCTCATCGAACAGCGGCACTTCAATAAAGGCTTCACTCTCTTTCACCAGCGCCAGAATGGCGCAGTCGAGCTTGCCGCTGTCTAACTGCGCCAGCAGCTGATGGGTCTGCGCTTCATGCAGGTACATTTCGAGTTTCGGGAACGTCTGGTGCAGCATCGGAATGATGTGCGGCAACAGGTACGGGCCAACGGTTGGGATCAGGCCAATATGCAGCGGGCCGGACATCGCCTCCCCCTGCTGGCTTGCCATTTCCTTGAGCACTTTGACCTCGCGCAGCACTGTGCGCGCCTGATCCACCAGCAGCAGACCTGCCTGTGTGAACAGAACCTTACGACTGGTGCGCTCCAGCAGCATCACGCCCAGCTCGTCTTCCAGCTTGCGGATCTGACCGCTCAGCGTGGGCTGGCTGACGTGGCAGGAGTCTGCCGCGCGGCGAAAGTGACGATGCTCGGCTAACGCTACCAGGTATTCAAGATCACGAATATTCATTATTCATCCTCCGTCGCCACGATAGTTCATGGCGATAGATAGCATAGCAACGAACGATTATCCCTATCAAGCATTCTGTTGAATAATACACCACATAGACGAGGCGGCACGTGTTTGACCCTTGACGTCCCCGCTCCGTCAGCGAGTTTCTCTCAAAACTCGAACAACTAAAGCCAACGTGAACTTTTGCGGACCCCGTGGTCCGCTTTTTTTTTGCGTAAAAAAAACCCGCAGATAAAAGCAAAATGGCAACCGAAGCTGCCATTTTTCGTGTTTACCCCTTTTCCCTGGTACATTCTCATAAGCATCTCTTATCTGACGCAATGGGAATTAAATTTCGTAAATTGCCCTCATTTATTCGTTTGCTGAACCGTTTTCGCAGCAATTGACGACGGGGGTTTTACGTGGCTTTATAAGGGGAGATGACAAAATAATGTCCAGAAAATTTTCGCCTGGGCATAAACAAAAATGATGGGGTGACTGGGTTTTTATGAACGAACAATATTCCGCGTTGCGTAGTAATGTCAGTATGCTCGGCAAAGTGCTTGGAGATACCATCAAAGACGCGTTGGGGGAGAACATCCTCGACCGCGTTGAAACCATCCGCAAGCTGTCTAAATCTTCCCGTGCCGGTAACGAGGCCAGTCGTCAGGAGCTGCTCACCACCTTGCAGAACCTCTCAAACGATGAGCTGCTGCCCGTTGCACGCGCATTCAGCCAGTTCCTGAACCTGGCCAACACCGCTGAGCAATACCACAGCATTTCGCCAAATGGCGAAGCTGCCAGCAACCCGGAAGTCATTGCCCGCACCCTGCGTAAACTGAAAGACCAGCCAGACCTCAACGAAGCCACCATTAAAAAAGCGGTGGAGTCGCTTTCGCTGGAGCTGGTGCTGACCGCACACCCCACTGAAATTACCCGTCGCACCCTGATCCATAAAATGGTGGAAGTGAACAACTGTCTGAAGCAGTTGGATAACAAAGACATTGCCGACTACGAACGTAACCAGCTGATGCGCCGTCTGCGCCAGCTGATTGCCCAATCCTGGCACACCGATGAAATTCGTAAGCATCGTCCAAGCCCGGTCGACGAAGCCAAATGGGGCTTTGCGGTGGTGGAAAACAGCCTGTGGGAAGGGGTGCCTAACTACCTGCGCGAGCTGAACGAACAGCTGGAAGAGAACCTCGGCTACCGCCTGCCGGTCGACTTCGTTCCGGTCCGCTTCACCTCCTGGATGGGCGGCGACCGCGACGGCAACCCGAACGTGACCGCGGAAATCACCCGTCACGTCCTGCTGCTGAGCCGCTGGAAAGCGACCGACCTGTTCCTGAAAGACATTCAGGTGCTGATCTCCGAGCTGTCGATGGTTGAAGCGACGCCGGAACTGCGCGCGCTGGCCGGAGAAGAAGGCGCCAGCGAGCCGTACCGTTTCCTGATGAAGAAACTGCGTGGTCAGCTGATGGCCACTCAGGCCTGGCTGGAAGCGCGTCTGAAAGGTCAGCGCCTGCCAAAACCAGAAGGTCTGCTCAGCCAGAACGAACAGCTCTGGGAGCCGCTGTATGCCTGTTATAAATCCCTGCAGGCCTGCGGGATGGGCATCATCGCTAACGGCGAACTGCTCGACACCCTGCGCCGTGTGAAGTGTTTCGGCGTGCCGCTGGTGCGTATCGACGTACGTCAGGAAAGTACCCGTCATACCGAAGCCCTGGGCGAGCTGACCCGCTATCTCGGCATCGGCGACTATGAAAGCTGGTCCGAAGCCGACAAACAGGCCTTCCTGATCCGCGAGCTGAACTCGAAGCGCCCTCTGCTGCCGCGCAACTGGGAGCCAAGCAACGAAACCCGCGAAGTGCTCAACACCTGTAAAGCGATCGTAGACGCACCGAAAGGATCGGTGGCCGCCTATGTGATCTCCATGGCGAAGACCCCGTCAGATGTGCTGGGCGTTCACCTTCTGCTGAAAGAAGCGGGAATCGACTACGCTCTGCCGGTCGCCCCGCTGTTTGAGACCCTCGACGACCTGAACAACGCCAACGACGTCATGACCCAGCTGCTGAATATCGACTGGTACCGCGGCTTTATTCAGGGCAAACAGATGGTGATGATTGGCTATTCCGACTCCGCGAAAGATGCGGGCGTGATGGCGGCATCCTGGGCGCAGTATCAGGCGCAGGACGCACTGATCAAAACCTGCGAGAAAGCCGGTATTGAGCTGACCCTGTTCCACGGACGCGGTGGCTCGATTGGCCGTGGCGGCGCGCCTGCACACGCAGCGCTGCTGTCGCAGCCGCCGGGAAGCCTCAAAGGCGGCCTGCGCGTCACCGAGCAGGGCGAGATGATCCGCTTCAAGTACGGTCTGCCGGAAGTGACCATCAGCAGCCTGTCGCTCTACACCAGCGCGATCCTGGAAGCAAACCTGCTGCCGCCGCCGGAGCCGAAAGCATCCTGGTGCCATATCATGGACGAGCTGTCTGATATCTCCTGCGATCTGTACCGCGGCTACGTGCGTGAAAACAAAGATTTCGTTCCTTACTTCCGCTCGGCCACGCCTGAGCAGGAGCTGGGTAAACTGCCGCTGGGCTCACGTCCTGCAAAGCGTCGCCCGACCGGTGGCGTAGAGTCTCTGCGCGCGATCCCGTGGATCTTCGCCTGGACGCAGAACCGCCTGATGCTGCCCGCCTGGCTGGGTGCCGGTGCCGCACTGCAAAAAGTGGTGGAAGACGGTAAACAGAACGAACTGGAAACCATGTGCCGCGACTGGCCGTTCTTCTCTACCCGTCTGGGCATGCTGGAGATGGTCTTCTCGAAAGCTGACCTGTGGCTGGCGGAATACTACGACCAGCGTCTGGTGAAACCAGAGCTGTGGGCGCTAGGTAAAGAGCTCCGCGAACTGCTGGAAGGCGACATCAAAGTGGTGCTGGACATCGCCAACGACTCACATCTGATGGCGGACCTGCCGTGGATTGCCGAGTCTATTCAGCTGCGTAACATCTACACCGACCCGCTGAACGTCCTGCAGGCAGAGCTGCTGCACCGTTCGCGTCTGGCGGAAGAAGAAGGGAAAGAGCCAGATCCACGCGTTGAACAGGCGCTGATGGTGACGATTGCGGGCGTTGCTGCGGGAATGCGTAACACCGGCTAATACTCTATGCCCGGCGGCGCCGCGCTTGCCCGGACCTGTGACTGGTAGGCCGGGTAAGCGTTAGCGCCACCCGGCACATTTCGGTAGTCTTCTCATGCATTCCGATATCACCCGAATTTTGGCAGACCTGGTAAACCGCACGCTACCGCTGGGCCAGATTCATTTCTCAGCGCAGTCTGAACAGCATTCCCGAACATCTCCCTGCCTCGTCATTACCCTTGATGCCCCCTGTGAGGCGATATTTTCATCCTTTGGACATTTAACGCATCCATCGTCTAACGCCCTGAGCATACATTTCGGTAAGCAGCTGCTGACTATCGAGTTACAGCATGACAATACGCTTGTGCAGCAGCTCCAGGTTGCCCGCCGCGGTCCGCGAACTGGTGCTTTTCTTCTGCAGACGCTAACCGAATTACAGATGCAGCCGGATGAGCAAGAGACCGCGATACTGGTGGTATTAAGCTTGCTCAGCCACTGCCGGGATCTGCTTGGCAGCGATATCCACACCGCCAGCCGCAGCCGCGCCCTGTTTGAGGCCATTCGCCGCTTCATTGAAGAACATCACGCTTCGGCGTTAACCCGTGAATCCGTCGCGCAGGCGTTCTACGTCTCGCCGAACTACCTTTCCCACCTCTTTCAGAAGATTGGCAACGTGGGGTTCAACGAATATCTGACCCAAACGCGACTCGAGCACGCGCGCCAGCTGCTCAAAGGCTACGATCTTAAAATCAAAGATATCGCCGCACGCTGTGGGTTTACAGACAGCAATTACTTCTGCCGTCTCTTTCGCAAGCACACCGAACGCTCTCCTTCCGAATATCGTCGCCAGTATCACAGCGAGCTGACCGCCAAAAAATAGCATTGTGATCGCTCTCGCACTTCGCTAAGGACATTACATTTGTCCAGTATTTGGCAAAATTGGCCTGTATCCGCCCTGCTCGCCCGCGCCTTATCCTTTGTTCAACCTTTCTGACTTAAGGAAAAATAATGGAACTATACCTGGATACCGCCAACGTGGCGGAAGTTGAACGTCTGGCCCGCATCTTCCCTATTGCGGGCGTTACCACCAACCCGAGCATCATTGCCGCCAGCCGTGAATCCATCTGGGACGTGCTCCCGCGCCTGCAAAAAGCCATTGGACCGGAAGGCACGCTGTTTGCTCAAACCATGAGCCGCGATGCAGAAGGCATGGTAGCGGAGGCAAAACGTTTGAGTAACGCCGTCCCCGGCATCGTGGTGAAAATCCCGGTGACGGCTCAGGGGCTCATCGCGATTAAAGCATTGAAAAAAGAGGGTATAACCACGCTGGGGACCGCCGTTTATAGCGCGGCACAAGGTTTGCTTGCCGCGCTGGCAGGCGCGAAATATGTCGCGCCGTATGTGAACCGCGTTGACGCTCAGGGCGGTGATGGCATTCGCATGGTCCAGGAGCTGCAGTCCCTGCTGGAACTGCACGCGCCGGAAAGCAAAGTGCTGGCCGCCAGCTTCAAAACGCCGCGGCAGGCGCTGGACTGCCTGCTGGCGGGATGCGAGGCAATCACGCTTCCCTTAGACGTAGCGCAACAAATGCTCGGCACGCCAGCGGTAGAGTCAGCCATAGAGAAGTTCGAGCAGGACTGGAAAAACGCGTTTGGTAACCTCAACCTCTAAGGGAGAACTGTTATGGACCGTATCATTCAATCGCCGGGAAAATACATCCAGGGCGCTGATGTGCTTACCCGTCTCGGCGACTATCTGAAACCCCTGGCCAATCGCTGGCTGGTTGTCGGCGATAAATTTGTTCTGGGTTTTGCCGAAGAGACCCTGCGCCAGAGTTTTAAAAAAGCCGAACTGCATGCCGAAATCGCGCCGTTTGGTGGCGAATGTTCACAAAATGAAATCGATCGTCTGAAAAAGCTGGCCGACAGCGCCGACTGTCTGGCGGTGCTGGGCATTGGCGGCGGTAAAACGCTGGATACCGCCAAAGCGCTGGCCCATTTTATGGACGTTCCCGTGGCTATTGCCCCGACGATTGCCTCCACCGATGCGCCGTGCAGCGCCCTTTCCGTTATTTACTCCGACAGCGGCGAGTTCGACCGCTATCTGATGCTGCCGCACAACCCGAACATGGTTATCGTCGACACCAAAGTAGTCGCGGGGGCGCCGGCACGTCTGCTGGCCGCCGGGATTGGCGATGCGCTGGCGACCTGGTTCGAAGCACGCGCCTGCTCGCGCAGCGGCGCGACCACCATGGCTGGCGGCAAATGTACGCAGGCTGCACTCGCGCTGGCCGAGCTGTGCTACAACACGCTGATTGAAGAAGGTGAAAAGGCCATGCTTGCAGCGGAACAGCATGTGGTTACGCCGGCGCTGGAACGCATTATCGAAGCCAACACCTATCTCAGCGGCGTGGGCTTTGAAAGCGGCGGACTGGCCGCAGCGCACGCTATTCATAACGGTATGACGGCGGTACCGGACGCGCACCACTACTATCACGGTGAAAAAGTGGCGTTTGGCACGCTGACGCAGCTGGTGCTGGAAAACGCGCCGGTAGATGAAATAGAGACCGTCGCGGCGCTTTGTCACAGCGTTGGGCTGCCGATCACGCTGGCGCAGCTGAACATCAAAGAGGATATTCCGGCCAAAATGCGTCTGATCGCGGAAGCCTCCTGTGCCGAAGGGGAAACTATCCACAACATGCCCGGCGGCGTAACGCCGGATCAGGTGTATGCGGCGCTGCTGGTGGCCGACCAGTATGGACAGCGGTTCCTGCAGGAGTGGGAGTAAATAGCGTGAATAAAAATCCCCGCATCAGCGGGGATTTTTTTGCCCGTACGCCGGGTAAGCGTCAGCGCTACCCGGCACAGGGGTTACTGCAGGTCAAACCGGTCCAGATCCATCACCTTCGCCCATGCTGCAACGAAGTCGCGAACAAACTTCTCATGCGCATCATCACTGGCATAAACCTCTGCCAGCGCGCGCAGAACGGCGTTAGAACCGAAGACCAGATCGGCGCGGGTGGCGGTGTATTTCACTTCACCGCTGGCGCGATCGCTTCCGGCAAACAGTTCATTAGATTCGTCGGTCGCCTTCCACTGGGTGTTCATGTCCAGCAGGTTCACGAAGAAATCGTTGCTCAGCACGCCCTCGCGGTCGGTGAACACGCCATTCTTGCTGCCATCAAAGTTGGCACCCAGCACGCGCAGGCCACCGATCAGCACCGTCAGCTCAGGCGCGGTCAGCGTCAGCTGCTGGGCTTTATCAATCAGCAGTGACTCTGTCGTGGACACATCCACCTGCGCACGGTAGTTGCGGAAGCCGTCGGCAATCGGTTCGAGCAGGTTAAACATCTCGATATCCGTCTGATCCTGACGCGCATCGACGCGGCCCGGGGTGAACGGAACGTTGACGTAAACGCCTGCCGCTTTCGCCGCCTGCTCAACGCCCACCACGCCCGCCAGCACGATGATATCCGCCAGAGAGGCTTTGTTGGTGGTGCGCTGGATAGCTTCCAGAGCCGGCAACGCGCGAACCGCTGCGGCGTTCACATCCCAGTCGCGCTGAGGGGCCAGCGCCAGACGCGCGCCGTTGGCGCCACCGCGCTTGTCGCCGCCGCGGAAGGTTGAAGCTGACGCCCAGGCAACGGAAATCAGTTCGCTCACGGAGAGGCCAGAGGCAGCGATTTCCGCCTTCAGGCTTTCAATGTCTTCTTTCGACGGATTGAACACCGCCTGCGGCAGCGGGTCCTGCCAGATCAGATCTTCTTTCGGCACTTCCGGGCCAAGGTAACGCGATTTTGGCCCCATATCGCGGTGGGTCAGCTTGTACCACGCGCGCGCGAAGGCTTCGTTGAAGGCCTGCGGATCGTTCAGGAAACGGCGGGAAATTTTCTCGAATTCCGGGTCAAAACGCAGCGTCAGGTCGGTGACCAGCATGGTAGGTTTGCGTTTTTTCGACGGGTCGAACGGGTCAGGCATGATTTCCGGCGCATCCACGGCTTCAAACTGAATCGCTCCCGCCGGGCTGCGGGTCTGCACCCATTCGTATTTGAACAGGTTCTCGAAGAAGTAGTTGCTCCACTGGGTCGGGGTTTGCGACCAGATGACTTCCAGACCGGAGGTAATGGCATCTGCGCCAACGCCCGTGCCGTGCGTGCTGGCCCAGCCCAGGCCCTGCGCTTCAATCGGCGAGGCTTCCGGGTCGGTGCCGACGTGCGTGGCTTCACCCGCGCCGTGGGTTTTGCCGAGGGTGTGGCCGCCCGCGATCAGCGCAACGGTCTCTTCGTCGTTCATCCCCATGTTGCCGAAGGTCGCGCGAATTGCCGCCGCAGCAGACAGAGGTTCACCGCTGGCGTTTGGCCCTTCCGGGTTAACGTAGATCAGGCCCATTTCGGTGGCGGCCAGAGGACGCTTGGCCAGCGCTTCCGGGTCACGGTGGGTCAGCCAGGCTTTTTCATCACCCCAGTTCACGTCCAGGTCTGGTTCCCAGACGTCTTCACGCCCGGCACCAAAACCAAACGTACGGAAGCCGGAGTTCTCCAGCGCCACGTTACCCGCGAGGATAAACAGGTCGGCCCAGGAAATTTTTTGTCCGTATTTTTGCTTGATGGGCCACAGCAGACGGCGCGCCTTATCCAGGCTCACGTTATCCGGCCAGGAGTTCAGCGGCGCAAAGCGCTGTTGACCGCGTCCGGCACCGCCGCGTCCGTCAACGGAGCGATAGGTACCCGCGCCGTGCCAGGCCATACGGATAAACAGGCCCGCATAGCTGCCCCAGTCGGCAGGCCACCACGGTTGAGAGTCGGTTAAAAGGGCTTTAAGGTCGCCTTTAAGGGCGGAGTAATCAAGTTTGCTGAATTCTTTGCGGTAGTCGAAGTCTTCACCCAGCGGGTTCGAACGATTGGAATGTTGATTAAGAAGATCGATGCGGAGTTGTTTTGGCCACCAGTCGCGGCTGCCTGTACCTGCCCCCGCGCTGTGATCGACGCCGCCCTGGTGGAACGGGCATTTGCCGACCGATGCCGCTTTATTGGTCTCGTCTGACGTGCTCATCGCTATGCTCCCTTTTACAGTGTTACCGTTACGATATACACCACTAGCAATAAGTTATAGTTGAATTAATCCACAGATTCGATAGCTAATACCTTTTAACTATTCGCGTGACAAAAAAGCCCTCGTAAAACGAGGGCTTTGTGCTTATTACGCTGGACGAACGCCCAGCGTATGGCAAATGGCGTAGCTCATCTCCGCGCGGTTCAGCGTATAGAAGTGGAAATCTTTCACCCCTTCACGGCTTAAAATTTTCACCATGTCCATCGCGATATTGGCCCCCACCAGCTTGCGGGTTTCTGGATCATCGTCCAGCCCTTCGTACATTTTGGACATCCACAGCGGAATGCGAACATTGGTCATATCAGCAAACTTCTTCGCCTGTTTGAAGTTAGAGACCGGCAGAATACCCGGAATAATTTCAACGTCGATGCCCGCGGAGACGCAGCGGTCACGGAAACGCAGGTAGCTTTCCACATCAAAGAAGAACTGGGTAATGGCGCGGTTCGCGCCGGCGTCCACTTTACGCTTCAGGTTAAGCAGATCGGCCTGGGCGCTTTTCGCTTCCGGATGCACCTCAGGATAAGCGGCAACGGAGATATCAAAGTCAGCCACGTCTTTCAGCAGCGCGACCAGATCGGCGGCATACATGTCCGGCTTACCGATGCCCGGCGGCAGGTCACCGCGCAGTGCGACGATATGACGAATGCCGTTATTCCAGTAATCCTGGGCGATGGCCCGTAACTCGTCGCGGGTCGCGTCGATACAGGTGAGATGCGGCGCCGCTTCCAGACCGGTACGATCTTTGATGCCTTTAATGATGCTGTGCGTCCGGTCACGCTCGCCGGAGTTAGCGCCGTAAGTCACGGAGACGAACTTCGGCTTCAGGCTGCTAAGACGATCGATAGAGCTCCACAGGGTTTGCTCCATTTCACTGGTGCGCGGCGGGAAAAATTCAAAAGAGACGTTAATCTGGCCGTTTACTTCGGCCAGGCTCTGATTCAGTGCTTCCCGCTGGTTGGCGTGAAAAAAGCTCATACCTTACCTCTATCAATCGCATGTCGTTATTTGTTGTGTTGTGAACTTCTATACGTTTAGACGTCCAGATGTAAAAATGACGGAAAAGCGGAGGGACGTCAACATAAATAATCAACAATAACGGTGAGGTTTGCTCAGGAAAGATGAAGAAAGTTCATGATGGGTGGTAGGGAGTGAGACATCGCCTCCCCAGGACCGTACACCCCTTTGGGTAAAGGGGAAAAAACCGCATCGCGCAGTCCTCTCCCCTATGGGATGTACGGTGCGGTTTTAATGCCAGCAGAAGTGATGCACAACCTGGGTAATCAGTTCGCGGGTTGGCTTGATGAAGCGGGTTTCCAGATATTCATCCGGCTGGTGCGCCTGGTTGATGGAGCCGGGGCCCAGGACCAGCGTAGGGCAAAGCGTCTGAATAAACGGCGCTTCGGTGCAGTAGTTCACCACGTCGGTTTTCTCACCGAGCAGCTTTTCCACCACCTCAACCAGCTGATGGTCCGGCGGGCATTCGTAACCCGGGATCGGCGGATGCAGTTCGGAGACCGTCAGGCGGCCCGGCCAGCGCTCGCTCACCGGAGCCAGCGCTTCATTCAGCAGGCCGTCGAGATCGCTGAGGGTCATGCCCGGCAGCGGGCGAATGTCCATATGCAGTTCGCAGCAGGCGCAGATGCGGTTCGAGGCATCGCCGCCGTGCAGGCTGCCGAGGTTCAGGGTCGGATACGGCACGGTGAACGCGTCGTAGTGGTAGCGCTCTTTCAGATCGTCGCGCAGGGTCATGATACGGCCGATGGCGTCATGCATCAGCTCAATGGCGTTCACGCCGCGCGCCGGATCGCTGGAGTGGCCGGACTGGCCCAGCACGCGCACGGCCGTAGAAATATGGCCTTTGTGCGCGCGGATCGGCTGCAGAGAAGTCGGCTCGCCGATGATCGCGCAGTCCGGGCGAATCGACGTGTTTTCAGAGAAGTAGCGCGCGCCCGCCATGCTGGTTTCTTCATCGGCGGTCGCCAGAATGTAGAGCGGTTTTTTAAGGTTCGTCACGTCCACGTCACGCAGCGCGTCGAGGATAAAGGCGAAGAAGCCTTTCATGTCGGCGGTGCCGAGACCATAGAGCTTGTTGTCGTGCTCGGTCAGGGTGAACGGATCGCGCGTCCAGCGGCCGTCGTCAAACGGCACCGTATCGGTATGACCGGCCAGCAGCAGGCCGCCCGCACCGGTTCCGGTGCTGGCGAGCAGGTTAAATTTGTGGCGTGTTCCGGGAACGGGCTGAACCTCAACGTTAAACCCAAGATCGCTAAACCAACCCGCCAGCAGATTGATTAAAGACTCATTGCTCTGATCCAGCGCTTCTTCCGTTGCGCTGATGGACGGTGTGGCAATCAGGGCGCGGTAGATCTCGATAAATGGCGGTAAGTTCATTTTCATTGTTGACACACCTTAGGTCGTGATAGTATCAATATTCATGCAATAAATGTGAATAAAAATACACTAACGTTGAGCATAAAGGAACCCGATGTTGAATACGCTGATTGTAGGCGCTAGCGGTTATGCGGGCGCAGAGCTTGTAAGCTACGTGAATCGCCATCCACATATGACCATAACCGCTTTGACCGTGTCAGCGCAAAGCAATGATGCAGGAAAGTTAATTTCCGATTTGCATCCGCAGCTCAAGGGCATTGTCGATCTGCCGCTGCAGCCCATGTCTGACATCAGCGAGTTTACCGACGGCGTCGACGTGGTGTTTTTAGCCACCGCGCACGAGGTCAGCCACGACCTGGCGCCGCAGTTCCTGGCGGCCGGCTGCGTGGTCTTCGACCTTTCCGGCGCGTTCCGCGTGAACGACGGTGCGTTTTACGAAAAATATTACGGCTTCACCCATCAGCATCCGGATCTGCTGGAAAAAGCGGTGTACGGCCTGGCGGAGTGGAGCGCAGACAAACTGAAAGAAGCGGACCTGATTGCCGTTCCGGGCTGCTACCCGACGGCGGCGCAGCTTTCCCTGAAGCCGCTGATCGACGCGGGCCTGCTGGATCTGAGCCAGTGGCCGGTGATCAACGCCACCAGCGGCGTGAGCGGCGCAGGCCGCAAGGCGGCTATCTCCAACAGCTTCTGCGAAGTGAGCCTTCAGCCGTATGGCGTGTTTAATCACCGTCATCACCCTGAAATCACGACGCATCTGGGCGCGGACGTCATTTTCACCCCGCACCTGGGTAGCTTCCCGCGCGGGATCCTCGAAACCATTACCTGCCGCCTGAAACCGGGCGTGACCAAAGAGCAGGTGAACGAGGCCTTCACGCAGGCATATGCGGACAAACCGCTGGTGCGCCTGTACGACAAAGGCGTGCCGGCGCTGAAAAACGTGGTCGGTCTGCCGTTCTGCGATATCGGCTTTGCCGTTCAGGGTGAGCATCTCATCGTGGTGGCCGCAGAAGATAACTTACTGAAAGGCGCTGCCGCACAGGCAATGCAGTGTGCAAATATTCGTTTCGGCTTCCCTGAAACGCAGGCTCTTATTTAAGGTGTGATGATGAACCCATTAATTATCAAACTCGGTGGTGTACTGCTGGACAGCGAAGAAGCGCTGGAGCGTCTGTTTACCGCGCTGGTGAACTATCGCGAATCACACCAGCGTCCGCTGGTGATTGTGCACGGCGGCGGCTGCGTGGTGGACGAGCTGATGAAAGGGCTCAACCTGCCGGTGAAAAAGAAGAACGGCCTGCGCGTCACGCCTGCTGACCAGATTGACATCATTACCGGCGCGCTGGCGGGCACGGCGAACAAAACGCTGCTGGCGTGGGCGAAGAAACACCACATCTCGTCCGTTGGCCTCTATCTGGGCGATGGCGACAGCGTAAAAGTGACCCAGCTCGACGAAGAGCTCGGCCACGTTGGACTGGCGCAGCCAGGTTCGCCTAAGCTGATTAACACGCTGCTGGAAGGGGGTTTCCTGCCGGTGGTGAGCTCTATCGGCGTGACCGAAGAGGGCGAGCTGATGAACGTCAACGCTGACCAGGCGGCGACGGCACTCGCGGCAACGCTGGGCGCGGATCTGATCCTGCTCTCCGACGTGAGCGGCATTCTGGACGGCAAAGGCCAGCGCATTGCGGAAATGACGGCTGAGAAAGCCGAGCAGCTGATTGCTCAGGGTATTATTACCGACGGCATGATCGTCAAAGTGAACGCCGCGCTGGATGCCGCACGCACGCTGGGCCGTCCGGTGGATATCGCCTCCTGGCGTCACGCGGAACAACTGCCGGCGCTGTTTAACGGCACGCCGATTGGCACGCGTATTTTAGCGTAAGTTTTTATTGAATGACCGTAGGCCGGGTAAGCGAAGCGCCACCCGGCAGAACTAACGAATAAAGGAATCATGTTATGGCACTTTGGGGTGGGCGTTTTACACAGGCAGCGGATCAGCGGTTCAAACAGTTCAACGACTCTTTGCGCTTCGACTACCGCCTGGCCGAACAGGATATTGTCGGCTCTGTGGCCTGGTCCAAAGCGCTGGTGACGGTGGGCGTACTGACCGCAGACGAACAATTACGGCTGGAAGAGGCGCTGAACAATCTGCTGGAAGAGGTACGTCTTAATCCGCAGCAGATCCTCGAAAGCGATGCTGAAGATATTCACAGCTGGGTGGAAGGCAAGCTTATCGACAAAGTCGGCCAGCTGGGTAAAAAGCTGCATACCGGCCGCAGCCGTAACGACCAGGTCGCCACCGATCTGAAGCTGTGGTGTAAAGATACCGTTGGCGAACTGCTGGCGGCTAACCGTCAGCTGCAGAGCGCGCTGGTCGAGACCGCGCAGAACAACCAGGACGCGGTGATGCCGGGTTATACCCACCTGCAGCGCGCGCAGCCGGTGACCTTCGCACACTGGTGTCTGGCCTACGTCGAGATGCTGGCGCGTGACGAAAGCCGTCTTCAGGATACCCTGAAACGTCTGGACGTCAGCCCGCTGGGCAGCGGCGCGCTGGCCGGTACGGCGTATGAAATCGACCGTGAGCAGCTGGCAGGCTGGCTGGGCTTTGCCTCCGCCACCCGTAACAGCCTGGACAGCGTGTCCGACCGCGACCACGTGCTGGAGCTGCTATCCAATGCGTCTATCGGAATGGTGCACCTTTCGCGCTTTGCCGAAGACCTGATCTTCTTTAACTCTGGCGAAGCGGGCTTCGTCGAGCTGTCTGACCGCGTGACCTCAGGCTCATCCCTCATGCCGCAGAAGAAAAACCCGGACGCGCTTGAGCTGATCCGCGGCAAATGTGGCCGCGTGCAGGGCGCGCTGACCGGCATGATGATGACCCTGAAAGGGCTGCCGCTGGCGTACAACAAAGACATGCAGGAAGACAAGGAAGGGCTGTTCGACGCGCTCGACACCTGGCTGGACTGTTTGCACATGGGCGCGCTGGTGCTGGACGGCATTCAGGTGAAACGTCCGCGCTGTCAGGAAGCGGCGCAGCAGGGCTATGCGAACTCTACCGAACTGGCAGATTATCTGGTGGCGAAAGGCGTACCGTTCCGTGAAGCGCACCATATTGTGGGTGAAGCGGTGGTGGAAGCCATTCGTCAGGGTAAACCGCTGGAAGATCTGCCGCTGGCCGACCTGCAGAAGTTCAGCGCGGTTATCGGGGATGATGTGTATCCGATCCTTGCGCTGCAGTCCTGTCTGGATAAACGTGCCGCGAAAGGCGGCGTGTCGCCTAAGCAGGTGGCGCAGGCGATAGCGGATGCGAAAAACCGGTTGGTTTAATCTGTCCTGACAGGTGCCCTCTCCCACTGTACGGTCCGGGGAGAGGGCCAGGGTGAGGAGTTACAGCAGCTTAGCCAGACGGTTGATGTCGGACTGAATGGCTCCAGCGGTGACATCGCGCCCCGCGCCCGGACCACGGATCACCAGCGGGTTATCGCGATACCAGCGGCTTTCGATGGCGAAGACGTTATCGCACGGCAGCAGCGCCGCCAGCGGATGTTCAGGACGCACCGCCTCGACGCCGACTCGCGCTTTTCCGTTGGCCTCGAAACGCGCCACGTAGCGCAGCACCAGCCCCATCTCGTTCGCCGCCTCCAGACGCTGTACCATCTGCTCGTTAAGCTCTTCACCATTTTCAAAGAAATGATCCACAGAACCTTCTTCACAGCCGGCAGGCACCAGCGATTCGACGCGTACGGCATCCGGTTCGATATCGTAACCGGCCTCACGCGCCAGGATCACCAGCTTACGCATCACGTCTTTACCGGAAAGGTCAACGCGCGGATCGGGCTCGGTTAAGCCCTGCTGCCACGCCTGATCCACCAGGTCGGTGAAGGGTACGGTGCCGTCAAACTGCAGGAACAGCCAGGAGAGCGTGCCGGAGAAGATACCGCTCAGCGCCAGAATGCTGTCGCCGCTTTCAATCAGGTCACGCACGGTGTGGTTAACCGGCAGGCCAGCCCCAACGGTGGCGTTATAAAGCCAGTGGCGCCCCGTTTTTTCAAACGCATCGTGGATCTGGCGGTATTTATCGGTACTGCTCGCCCCCGCCAGCTTGTTCGCACTAATAACGTGGAAACCGTGGCTGGCGAAATCCAGATACTGATCCGCAAGCTGTTCGCTGGCGGTAACGTCCAGCACCACCAGATCGTCATACGGGTGCGCGCGCATCCACAGGAACAGCGACTCTTCATCCTGCTCTACGGCTTCATCATTAAAGAAGGCAAGCGCGCGGCTGGCGTCCAGCCCTTCGTAGTTCAGCAGGCTGCGGCGGCTGTCCACCACGCCCGCAAGAACGAATTCGAATCCGGTACGCGCCGAGAGCGTCACCTGTTCGCGGGCAAACAGCTCCAGCCAGCGGGAACCGATGTTGCCTTTCCCGAACAGCACCAGACCGATGCGCTTTTCCGCGCGGAACAGAGAGGTGTGCAGGCCCTGGATCAGGCTCTCGGTTGGCCCTTTACGCAGAACGGCGACCAGGCTGATGCCCTCCTCCGACTGCCAGGTGAACTCCACCGGCTGGCCTTTCAGCTGCTGCCAGAAGCGGTGGCAGTGCAGCGGGTTACGGGTGACGCCCGCGCCCACCATCGCCACCAGCGCCAGCCCCTGACGCAGGCGAAGCTCGCCCGGCAGGCCAGCTTCATCCAGAATTTTCAGCGCGCTGTCCGCCACTTCAGCGGTGTAGCAGAACTGCAGCAGTTGACGATCGTTATGCACGCCAACGGCCAACGGACGCACCTGGGCGCGTTTAAGGATCGTGTCGATATCTTTATGCGCCAGCTTGAAGTCCTGGCCTGCAGGCACCTGGAACTCAATCAGGCAGATGTCGTCGTGGCTGGTGACAATACGCGCCCCGGTACCGGACGCCAGCACGCGCTCAATGCGCGTGGAGCCTTGATCCGGAGTGTAACTGCAGCGCAGCTGGAGGTCGATATCGCTGCCGGAAACCGGCTGCAGCGTGCGCGCGTGCAGCACTGNGTAACTGCAGCGCAGCTGGAGGTCGATATCGCTGCCGGAAACCGGCTGCAGCGTGCGCGCGTGCAGCACTGGCGCGGCCAGACGCGCCAGCTCGCTGGCTTCGTCGAGACGCAGCAGCGGCAGCAGGCAGGCATCTTTTACTTTGCGCGGATCCGCGCTGTACACACCGGCCACGTCGCTCCAGATGGTGACGCGGGAGACGCCCGCCAGCGCGCCAATCTGCGTTGCCGAGTAGTCGGAGCCGTTACGGCCCAGCAGCACGGTTTCGCCCGCGTTGCTGCGGCTGATAAAGCCGGTGACGACAATACGTTTGCCCGGGTGCTGCACCAGCAGCTGTTGCAGCAGCGGGTAGGACAACCCTTCATCCACCTGTGGCTGCGCGGCGCGTTCGGCGCGCAGAAAATCACGCGCGTCGAGCCAGGCCGCTTCCACGCCCAGGTGCTGCAGCACGGCGGCCATCAGGCGCGCGGACCACACTTCACCGTGGCCCACCACTTCGGCATACACCGCGTCGGTAATCCCGCTGTCCAGCAGGGCAGCCAGACGCTCAAGGTCATGCGTGAAGGCGCCGATCAGCCCGTCCGCCACGTCCGCAGGCAGCAGGCCGGCAATCAGCTCGCTCTGGTAGCGGCGTAAGGACTGTTGCACCTGATGCGCAGAAAGGCGATCGGTCTGGCTCAGTTTCAGCCAGCTAATCAACTGGTTGGTGGTGCTGCCCGCCGCCGAGACAACCATCATGTCACCCGGCTGTGAATATTCCGTCATGATGCCTGCAACGCGCAGGTAACATTTCACATCAGCAAGACTACTACCACCAAACTTGTGCAGCTGACGACCCTTCGCCCCTGCCTGCGCTATCACACTCATGATTACCCCTTGGCTGCGACCCGGAAGCCATTTTCCAGATCGGCAATTAAATCTTCAGAATCTTCAATGCCGGTTGAGATACGCAGCAGCGTCTCGGAAATTCCGGCGGCGGCACGAGCTTCCGGTGCCATACCTGCGTGCGTCATGGTCGCGGCGTGGGAGATCAAGCTTTCAACCCCACCTAAGGATTCCGCCAGCGTAAACAATGACAACCCGCTCAGGAAGCGACGCAGCGTTTGCTCGTCACCGTCCAGTTCAAAACTTAACATCGCGCCAAACCCTTTCTGCTGACGCGCGGCAATCTCGTGCCCCTGATTTTCCGGCAGCGACGGGTGATAGAGCTTCTTCACCAGCGGCTGGGTTTTCAGGAAATCGACAATCGCCTGGGCATTGCGCTGCGCCACGTCCATGCGCGGCGACAGCGTGCGGATGCCGCGCAACAGCAGATAGCTGTCGAAGGCCCCCGCGGTGACGCCAATATTATTGGCCCACCATGCCAGTTCGGTGACAACGTCGGGATCTTTAGCAATCACCACGCCCGCCACCACATCAGAATGGCCGTTCAGATATTTAGTGCATGAATGCAATACCAGATCGGCACCCAGTGCGAGCGGGTTCTGAAGGGCCGGACTGAGGAACGTATTATCCACTACACTTATCGCTCCCGCATCCCTTGCGAGCTGACAAATTTTCGCAATATCGACAACGCGCAACAATGGATTGCTTGGACTTTCCACCAGAACCAGCTTCGGTCTCTCTGCCAGGGCCTGTTTCAGCGCTTGTTCGTCGTTTTGATCGACAAACAGCACGCGATAGCAGCCGCGTTTCGCCAGGCTGTCAAACAGGCGATAGCTGCCGCCGTAGCAGTCGTGCGGCGCAACCAGCAGATCGCCCGGTTTCAGGAACACCGTGGTCACCAGATGAATGGCGGACATCCCCGTATTGGTTAATACTGCACCTGCGCCACCTTCCAGCTCGGCCAGCGCGCGCTGGGTCACGTCACGCGTAGGGTTGCCACGACGCGAATAATCATGCGCGCGGGGTTCATTAAATCCGGTGAAGTTATAGGTACTGGAAAGATGAATCGGCGGGACAACGCAGCCGTACTGCTCGTCATCATTTAATCCGCTACGCACTGCAATAGTGGCCTGTTTACGCGTCATGGTGAGGGCTTCCTGGCGAATGAGGTGAAAAGTCAGGCACCAGAGTAAACATTGAAAGTATGGACGTCAATACATCTGGACATCTAAACTTCTTTGCGTATAGATTGAGCAATGCGCAAATAGCCGTTAAAATTATATGCTTTAGTGCACGCTGCAGCGGCAATATCCGTGCCACGGTATCGTCTCTACGGTAAACTAGACAAGATTGCGGTTCAAAACGGGTGGTTACAGGTTTTGCACCTTTAAATAAATGACTGAGAGGATTAAAGGTATCTCATGGCTGAATGGAGCGGCGAATATATCAGCCCATACGCTGAGCACGGTAAGAAGAGTGAGCAAGTAAAGAAAATTACGGTTTCCATTCCTCTGAAGGTGTTGAAGATCCTCACCGATGAACGTACGCGTCGTCAGGTGAACAACCTGCGCCACGCGACCAACAGCGAACTGCTGTGCGAAGCGTTTCTGCATGCGTTTACCGGTCAACCGTTGCCGAACGATGAAGATCTGCGCAAAGAGCGCAGTGATGAAATCCCGGAAGAGGCGAAGGTGATCATGCGTGAACTGGGTATTGACCCGGATACGTGGGAATACTGAGAAGCGGATACAAAAAAGGCACCTTGCGGTGCCTTTTTTTCGGGAAACTTATTTAGCGCCCGGGATGCTGAAACGCTTGTTGAAGCGGTCAACACGACCACCGGTTGCAACGTCACGCTGCTTACCAGTGTAGAACGGGTGGCATTTGCCGCACACGTCCAGGTTCAGATCGTGACCCACGGTAGAGCGGATCTGGATAGAGTTACCGCAAGAACAGTTTGCAGTAATCATTTCGTATTTCGGGTGAATATCTTTTTTCATGGGAGAACCTCAGTTAAGGCCGCGTCGCTCTTCCAGCCCTAACGCCAGACACCACGCGATGTTGATTGTAAGTTCTTTGGCGTAAAGTACACCAAAGGCGGCGAATCATACAGAATTTGACCAACGTATGCAAACTGATCCGCACGCCGCTTTTACTAATGTGTATACTAACGCGCCACTTTTCAAGTCAGGAAGATTCGATGCCCGTCGCTCACGTTGCCCTGCCCGTTCCGCTTCCCCGCACCTTTGACTACCTGCTGCCCGACAGCATGAGCGCCAAAGCGGGCTGCCGCGTGACCGTGCCGTTTGGCAAACAGCAGCGCGTGGGGATCGTCGTCTCCGTCAGCGATAAAAGCGAATTGCCGCTTAACGAGCTGAAGTCGGTCGTTGAGGTGCTGGACAGCGAGCCGGTTTACTCTACCAGCACCTGGCGACTGCTGCTGTGGGCGGCGGATTATTATCATCACCCGATTGGCGACGTGCTGTTCCACGCCCTGCCAATTATGCTGCGTCAGGGCAAGAGCGCCAGCCATGCGCCGATGTGGTACTGGTTTGCCACCGAGCAGGGCCAGGCGGTGGATATCAACAGCCTGAAGCGATCGCAGAAACAGCAGCAGGCGCTGGCGGCGCTGCGTCAGGGAAAAATCTGGCGACATCAGGTCGACGAGCTTGAGGTCAGCGAAACGGCGCTACAGGCCTTAAGAAAGAAAGGGCTGAGCGAACTGGCCAGCGAAGCCCCCGCTCTTTACGACTGGCGGGAGAGTTTCTCCGTTTCAGGGGATCGCCTGCGTCTGAATACCGAGCAGGCCACCGCCGTGGGCGCGATTCATAGCGCCTCCGATCATTTCTCTGCCTGGCTGCTGGCGGGGGTCACCGGTTCCGGCAAGACCGAAGTCTACCTGAGCGTGCTGGAAAACATGCTCGCGCAGGGCAAACAGGCGCTGGTGATGGTGCCGGAAATTGGCCTGACGCCGCAAACCATCGCCCGATTCCGCGAGCGCTTTAACGCGCCGGTTGAGGTGCTGCACTCCGGCCTGAACGACAGCGAACGCCTCAGCGCCTGGCTGAAAGCGAAAAACGGCGAAGCGGCGATTGTGATCGGCACCCGCTCGTCGCTGTTTACGCCGTTTAAAAATCTTGGCGTTATCGTGATCGACGAAGAGCACGACAGCTCCTATAAACAGCAGGAAGGCTGGCGCTATCACGCCCGCGACCTGGCGGTTTATCGCGCGCACAGTGAGCAAATTCCCATTATTCTCGGCTCCGCCACGCCGGCGCTCGAAACGCTGCACAACGTGCGCCAGCGTAAATACCATATGCTGCGCCTGACGCGTCGGGCGGGGAATGCCCGTCCGGCCATTCAGCACGTGCTGGATCTGAAAGGCCAGCAGGTTCAGGCCGGGCTTGCGCCGGCATTGATTACCCGCATGCGCCAGCACTTGCAGGCGGGGAACCAGGTCATTCTGTTTCTCAACCGCCGCGGATTTGCCCCCGCACTGCTGTGCCACGACTGCGGCTGGATTGCCGAGTGTCCGCGCTGCGACCACTACTACACCTTCCATCAGGCCCAGCGGCATTTGCGCTGCCACCACTGCGACAGCCAGCGCCCGGTGCCGCGCCAGTGCCCGTCATGTGGCTCAACGCATATCGTGCCGGTCGGTCTGGGGACGGAACAGCTGGAACAGGCGCTTAGCCCCTTCTTCCCGGACGTGCCGATTTCTCGTATCGACCGGGACACCACCAGCCGCAAGGGCGCGCTGGAACAGCAGCTGGCGGAAGTGCATCGCGGCGGCGCACGTATCCTGATTGGCACCCAGATGCTGGCCAAAGGCCACCACTTCCCGGACGTGACGCTGGTCGCCCTGCTGGACGTGGACGGCGCGCTGTTTTCGGCAGATTTCCGCTCAGCCGAGCGCTTCGCCCAGCTTTATACCCAGGTGGCAGGGCGTGCCGGTCGCGCCGGTAAACAGGGCGAAGTGGTGCTGCAAACGCACCACCCTGAGCATCCGCTGCTGCAAACCCTGCTGCATAAAGGCTATGACGCCTTTGCCGAGCAGGCGCTGGCCGAACGCCAGACCATGCAGCTGCCGCCGTGGACCAGCCACGTCATCATCCGCGCGGAAGATCACAACAACCAGCAGGCGCCGCTTTTCCTGCAGCAGCTGAGAAATCTCCTGCAGGCCAGCCCGCTGGTGGATAATCAGCTGTGGATCCTGGGCCCGGTGCCGGCACTCGCACCAAAGCGCGGCGGGCGTTTTCGCTGGCAAATCTTACTTCAGCACCCCTCGCGCATTCGTCTTCAGCACATCGTCAGCGGCACGCTGGCGCTCATCAACACGCTGCCGGAAGCGCGAAAAGTGAAGTGGGTACTGGACGTCGATCCCATCGAAGGCTGAAGACGGATCGAAAAATTTAACGCTCCTCACACTTTTTATGAAAATTCTGTAACCGATTCCATTAACTATCTGTAAAAATGGTGATGTCAGAAGTTCGGTGTTCAGGCGAGGAGAAGACGTTGAAGTCCAGGAAAGAGGTTGCACCGGCGACCATGAAAGACGTTGCCCAGAAAGCACAAGTCTCTACGGCAACCGTGTCCCGCGCATTAATGAACCCGGATAAAGTCTCCCAGGCGACCCGTAACCGGGTAGAGCAGGCTGCGCTTGAAGTGGGCTATTTCCCACAGGCGATGGGGCGTAACGTCAAACGCAATGAGTCGCGCACCATTCTGGTGATTGTGCCGGACATCTGTGACCCCTTCTTCAGCGAGATTATCCGCGGTATTGAAGTCACCGCAGCGGAACAGGGTTACCTGGTGCTGATTGGCGACTGTGCTCATCAGAACCAGCAGGAAAAAACCTTCATCGATCTCATTATCACCAAGCAGATCGACGGCATGCTGCTGCTTGGCTCTCGCCTGCCGTTTGATGCCAGCATTGAAGAGCAGCGTAATTTACCGCCGATGGTGATGGCCAACGAGTTTGCGCCGGAGCTGGAGCTGCCGACGGTCCACATTGATAACCTCACCGCCGCGTTCAACGCCGTAAACTATCTCCAGGAACTGGGGCACAAGCGCATTGGCTGTATTGCCGGGCCGGAAGAGATGCCGCTGTGTCACTATCGCTTACAGGGCTACGTTCAGGCGCTGCGCCGTACCGGCGTCACCGTCGATCCGCACTACATTGCGCGCGGTGACTTTACCTTCGCCGCGGGTGGACAAGCGCTGGAGAAACTTCTGGACCTGCCTGAACCGCCAACCGCCGTATTTTGTCACAGCGACGTGATGGCGCTGGGCGCATTATCGTACGCCAAACGCCGCGGCCTGCGGATACCGAAAGATTTATCGATCATCGGATTCGACAATATTTCGCTTTCAGAATTTTGCGATCCGCCGCTCTCAACGGTCGCTCAGCCGCGCTACCAAATCGGCCGCGAAGCGATGCTGCTTCTGCTGGATCAGCTTCACGGTCAAACAGTTAGCAGCGGCTCGCGGTTGCTGGACTGTGAACTGATTGTCCGCGGCACTACCCAGGCATTGACTTAAAGTAAACGTCTTTCGGATACCCTTATCTGGTCAAAGCCCCGCCGCTTAAGTAACATGGCGGACTGACGAACGAATAAATACAGCGAAACGATAGTGGCACAACGAGATTATGTACGTCGCGGCCAGCCGGCACCTTCGCGACGCAAAAAGAGTAGCTCAAGGAAAAAGCAACGTAACCTGCCTGCTGTCTCGCCAGCAATGGTCGCTATTGCTGCGGCTGTAGTCGTCGCCTTTATTGGTGGCCTGTACTTTATCACGCACCATAAAAAAGAAGAGTCTGAGGCGCTTCAGGCCAGTAAAGTTGCCGGAAACGGCCTTCCTCCGAAGCCTGAAGAGCGCTGGCGCTATATCAAAGAGCTGGAAAGCCGTCAGCCCGGGGTGCGTGCGCCAACCGAACCTTCTGCGGGTGGTGAAGTGCAGAATGCGAATCAGCTGACGGATGAACAGCGTCAGCTGCTGGCCCAAATGCAGGCCGATATGCGCCAGCAGCCTACGCAGCTGAACGAAGTACCGTGGAATGAGCAGACGCCGGCACAGCGCCAGCAAACGCTGCAGCGACGTCAGGCGCAACAGCAGATCCAGCAGCAACAACAGCAGCAGTGGGCGCAAACCCAGCCGGTGCAGCAGCCGAAAGCACAGCCCCGGGTAACGGAACAGCCATACCAACAGCAGACGCGTACGGCGCAGTCTCAGCCTGTCCAGCAGCAGCCGAAAACGCAGCCGCAGAAACAGGCGGCTCAGCCGTATCAGGATCTGCTCCAGACGCCAGCGCATACCACCGCGCAGCAGCCGAAAACGCAGCAGGCAGCGCCGGTGACCAAAGAGACCGAAGCGCCGAAGCAGACGGCAGAGAAAAAAGACGAGCGCCGCTGGATGGTACAGTGCGGTTCGTTCAAAGGCGCAGAGCAGGCGGAAACGGTGCGCGCGCAGCTGGCCTTTGAAGGGTTTGATTCGCGTATTACCACCAATAACGGCTGGAATCGCGTGGTGATTGGGCCGGTCAAAGGCAAAGAAAATGCCGATGGCACCATTTCGCGGTTGAAAATCGCCGGCCACACAAACTGCATTCGACTCGCTTCCGGGGGTTGAAACCCCCAAAATCCCCCCCATCTATCATTTAATTCAGCCCTGAGCACAGGCTCAGGGCTTCTGTTTCCCGATTCTGTAACCAGGGGGTCTGCTCGTGACAACAATAGTAAGTGTACGCCGTAACGGCCATGTGGTAATCGCCGGTGATGGCCAGGCCACGCTGGGTAATACCGTCATGAAAGGCAACGTGAAGAAAGTGCGCCGTCTCTACAACGACAAAGTGATCGCCGGTTTTGCTGGCGGCACGGCGGACGCCTTCACGCTGTTTGAACTGTTTGAACGCAAACTGGAAATGCACCAGGGTCATCTGGTGAAAGCTGCCGTTGAGCTGGCGAAAGACTGGCGTACCGACCGCATGCTGCGCAAGCTCGAAGCGCTGCTGGCCGTGGCCGATGAAACCGCCTCGCTGATCATCACCGGTAACGGTGACGTCATTCAGCCGGAAAATGACCTGATTGCCATCGGCTCCGGCGGCCCTTATGCCCAGGCTGCAGCCCGCGCGCTGTTGGAGAATACCGACATGAACGCGCGTGATATCGCGGTGAAGGCGTTGGATATTGCAGGCGATATCTGCATTTATACCAACCACAACCACACCATCGAAGAATTGACCTCCAAAGCGTAAGGATCTCCCATGTCTGAAATGACCCCACGCGAAATTGTCAGCGAACTGAACAAACACATTATCGGCCAGGATAACGCCAAGCGTTCCGTGGCTATTGCTCTGCGTAACCGCTGGCGTCGGATGCAGCTTGACGAAGAGCTGCGCCACGAAGTGACGCCAAAAAACATCCTGATGATCGGCCCGACCGGCGTCGGTAAAACCGAAATCGCCCGTCGTCTGGCGAAGCTGGCGAACGCGCCGTTCATCAAAGTTGAAGCCACCAAGTTCACCGAAGTGGGCTATGTGGGTAAAGAAGTGGACTCCATCATCCGCGATCTGACCGATTCGGCGATCAAGATGGTGCGCGTCCAGGCGATCGAGAAAAACCGCTATCGCGCGGAAGAGATGGCCGAGGAGCGCATTCTCGACGTGCTGATCCCACCTGTAAAAAACAACTGGGGCCAGTCAGAGCAGCAGGCGGAACCGTCCGCTGCGCGTCAGGCATTCCGCAAGAAGCTGCGTGAAGGCCAGCTGGACGACAAAGAGATTGAGATCGATCTCGCTGCCGCGCCAATGGGTGTGGAAATCATGGCGCCTCCGGGCATGGAAGAGATGACCAGCCAGCTGCAGTCCATGTTCCAGAACCTGGGCGGCCAGAAGCAGAAAGCGCGTAAGCTGAAAATTAAAGACGCGATGAAGTTGCTGATTGAAGAAGAAGCGGCGAAGCTGGTAAACCCGGAAGAGCTGAAGCAGGACGCTATCGACGCGGTTGAGCAGCACGGTATCGTGTTTATCGACGAAATCGACAAAATTTGTAAGCGCGGCGGCAACAGCTCCGGCCCGGACGTGTCCCGCGAAGGCGTTCAGCGCGACCTGCTGCCGCTGGTTGAAGGCTGCACCGTCTCCACCAAGCACGGCATGGTGAAAACGGACCACATCCTGTTTATCGCTTCAGGGGCGTTCCAGGTTGCCAGCCCGTCGGATCTGATCCCGGAACTGCAGGGCCGTCTGCCTATCCGCGTTGAGCTGCAGGCGCTGACGACCGAAGATTTCGAACGTATCCTGACCGAGCCAAACGCCTCTGCTACCGTACAGTACAAAGCGCTGATGGCGACCGAAGGCGTGAACCTCGAGTTCACCGAAGACGGTATCAAGCGTATTGCCCAGGCCGCATGGCAGGTCAACGAAACCACCGAGAACATCGGTGCGCGTCGCCTGCATACCGTGCTGGAACGCCTGGTTGAAGATATCTCTTACGACGCGAGCGACCTTAACGGTCAAACCGTTACCATTGACGCAGAATATGTGAGTAAACATCTCGATGCGTTAGTGGCAGATGAAGATCTGAGCCGTTTTATCCTATAATCGCGGTTACTGGATTCTCATCACGTTTAATGGGGGCTAATGCCCCCATTTTTATTGGCTAAATACTTATGACTGACATCAGCCGTACTCAGGCGTGGCTCGAAAGTCTGCGCCCTAAAACGCTTCCTCTGGCCTTTGCCGCAATTATCGTCGGCACCGCCCTTGCCTGGTGGCAGGGTTATTTTGATCCCCTGGTCGCCGCGCTGGCATTGATTACCGCCGGCCTGCTGCAAATTCTCTCCAATCTCGCCAACGACTACGGCGACGCGGTAAAAGGCAGCGACAAGCCGGACCGCATAGGGCCACTGCGCGGAATGCAGAAAGGGGTGATTACCCAGGCGCAGATGAAACGCGCGCTGATTATCACCGTAGTGCTGATCTGCGTATCCGGCCTGGCGCTGGTGACGGTGGCGTCTAAGACCACCAGCGATTTCATTGGCTTCCTGGTGCTGGGCTTACTGGCCATTATCGCGGCCATCACCTACACCGTCGGCACGCGTCCTTACGGTTATATTGGGCTCGGGGATATCTCCGTACTGGTGTTCTTCGGCTGGCTGAGCGTGATGGGAAGCTGGTACCTGCAGGCGCATACGGTGATCCCTGCCCTGTTCCTGCCCGCGACCGCCTGCGGCCTGCTGGCGACGGCGGTGCTCAACATCAACAACCTGCGCGACATCGACAGCGATCGCGAGAACGGCAAAAACACCCTGGCGGTTCGTCTGGGGCCGGTCAATGCGCGCCGCTATCACGCCTGTCTGCTCATTGGCGCGCTGGTTTGCCTGGCGCTGTTTAACCTGATTTCCTTGCAGAGCCTGTGGGGCTGGCTGTTTGTGCTTGCCGCGCCGCTGCTGATTAAGCAGGCCCGCTTTGTGATGCGTGAACTCAGCCCGTCCGCCATGCCGCCAATGCTGGAACGTACGGTAAAAGGCGCGTTGCTGACTAACCTTTTGTTCGTCATCGGGATTGTTTTAAGCCAGACGCTGCGTTAGCTGACAAATATCAATTAACAATTGATGATTTTGCCAACAATGCATTTCGCACGATATACTGAACACATTCGCAGCAACTGAGCGTTAAACCTATGAAATACGATACCTCCGAGCTTTGTGACATCTACCAGGAAGATGTCAACGTCGTTGAACCGCTGTTCTCCAACTTTGGTGGGAGGTCGTCGTTTGGCGGTCAAATCGTCACGGTGAAATGTTTCGAGGACAACGGGTTGCTGTACGATCTGCTCGAACAGAATGGCCGCGGCCGCGTTCTTGTGGTCGACGGCGGCGGTTCCGTGCGCCGTGCATTAATTGATGCTGAACTGGCCGGCATTGCCGTTCAGAATGAGTGGGAAGGCCTTGTGGTGTACGGTTCCGTGCGTCAGGTGGACGATCTGGAAGACATGGATATCGGGATTCAGGCCATCGCGGCCATACCGGTAGGGGCGGCAGGTGATGGAATCGGCGAAAGCGACGTGCGCGTCAATTTCGGCGGCGTGACCTTCTTCTCCGGGGATCATCTCTACGCCGATAATACCGGCATTATCCTTTCCGAAGATCCGCTGGATATCGAGTAGTAAAAAGTCAGCGAGAACCATAAAAAAGCCGGGTGGCGGCGACGCCTTACCCGGCTTATTTCATCTGTATTTCCCGAGAGAAATTAGACTTCTTCCATACGTCCCAGCAGCGCCTGCAGGCGATCCTGCCAGCCGTTCTGCTGTTCGCGCAGCTGGTTGTTTTCGCGCTCCAGTTCTTCGCGGCCGTGCTGAGCGTTCTGAACTTCCTGCGCCAGGCTGTTGTTCTTTTCTTTCAGCTCTTCAATTTCCATCTGCAGCAGGGTGATGGTGTCAATCGCCTGCTGTACTTTCGATTCCAGTTTCTCAAACACTTCTAAAGACATGATGCTACCTCTCCTGAATTGCAAGGCGACGCTTTAACATAAACGCGCACGACATATACCGTCGATTGTATGGAGCGCGGCGCTCTGTGTCCAGCGACACACCGCGCAGATCGCGGTTTGCAACACTTTTAGGTCTGGTCCTGGTGTGTTCGCGTCATATACCCCTAAATTGTTAACTGATTCGTTAATGAAATGATTCAGCTCACATTCCTGTACTGATGCAAAAATGTGCTTTATGGCGCGAAAACGCTCATTTTATTGACACAGACCACACATTTTGATTTCGATATTTCTCGTTTTTGCTCGTTAACGATAAATTAACACTATGTCTACAGGGCATCGTGGCTGTCACGGGCGGCCATGCTAACAATAAACATCAATTTCTTCAGGATTCCGATTATGAGTCAGACATCAACCTTAAAAGGCCAGTGCATTGCCGAGTTCCTTGGTACCGGGTTGTTGATATTCTTCGGAGTGGGCTGTGTCGCTGCACTGAAAGTGGCGGGTGCCAGTTTTGGTCAGTGGGAAATCAGTATCATCTGGGGTCTGGGCGTGGCGATGGCCATCTACCTGACTGCTGGGGTTTCTGGTGCACATCTTAACCCGGCGGTGACAATCGCACTGTGGCTGTTCGCGTGCTTCGACGGACGCAAAGTTGTTCCTTTCATTCTTTCTCAGTTTGCCGGCGCGTTTTGCGCAGCGGCGTTAGTTTACGGGCTTTATTACAATCTTTTCATCGACTTCGAACAGACGCATCATATGGTACGCGGCAGCGTCGAAAGTCTGGATCTGGCAGGCATCTTCTCAACCTACCCTAACCCGCATATCAATTTTGTGCAGGCGTTCGCAGTTGAAATGGTGATTACCGCTATTCTGATGGGCGTTATCCTGGCGCTGACCGACGACGGAAACGGCATTCCGCGCGGCCCGCTGGCACCCCTGCTGATTGGTTTACTGATTGCGGTGATTGGCGCATCCATGGGCCCGCTGACCGGCTTCGCGATGAACCCGGCACGTGATATCGGACCAAAAGCCTTCGCATTTATCGCAGGCTGGGGCGACGTCGCCTTCACAGGCGGCAAAGACATTCCTTACTTCCTGGTACCGCTGTTTGCGCCGGTTGTCGGGGCTGCGCTGGGTGCGTTTAGCTACCGCAAATTAATTGGTCGCCACTTACCGTGCGACACCTGTGTGGAAGATGAGAAGGAAACGACTTCTACCGCACAACAAAAAGCTTCGCTGTAATCTGACTACGGGACACATACCATGACCGAAAAAAAATATATCGTTGCGCTCGACCAGGGCACTACCAGCTCCCGCGCTGTCGTAATGGATCATGACGCGAACATCGTCAGCGTTTCACAGCGCGAATTTGAGCAAATTTATCCTCGTCCAGGCTGGGTAGAACACGACCCGATGGAGATTTGGGCGTCACAAAGCTCCACGCTGGTCGAAGTGCTGGCGAAAGCCGATATCAGTTCCGACGAGATTGCCGCGATTGGTATCACTAACCAGCGTGAAACGACGATTGTCTGGGAACGTGAAACCGGTAAACCTATTTACAACGCCATCGTCTGGCAGTGCCGCCGTACCTCTGAGATTTGCGAACAGCTGAAGCGCGACGGTATGGAAGAGTACGTGCGCAGCGCCACCGGCCTGGTGGTTGACCCGTACTTCTCCGGCACCAAAGTGAAATGGATCCTCGACCACGTGGAAGGTTCACGCGAGCGTGCTAAACGCGGCGAGCTGCTGTTCGGTACCGTTGACACCTGGCTTATCTGGAAGATGACCCAGGGACGCGTCCACGTCACCGATTACACCAACGCCTCGCGTACCATGCTGTTCAACATCAACACCCTGGAGTGGGATGACAAGATGCTGGACGCGCTGGATATCCCACGCGCGATGCTGCCTGAAGTGCGCAAGTCTTCTGAGGTTTACGGCCAGACCAACATCGGCGGTAAAGGTGGCACCCGTATTCCTATCGCCGGTATCGCCGGTGACCAGCAGGCGGCGCTGTTCGGCCAGCTGTGCGTCAAGGAAGGGATGGCGAAGAATACCTACGGCACCGGCTGCTTTATGCTGATGAACACCGGCGAGAAAGCGGTGAAATCAGAAAACGGCCTGCTGACCACCATCGCCTGCGGCCCGCGCGGCGAAGTGAACTATGCGCTGGAAGGTGCGGTATTCATGGCCGGTGCGTCTATCCAGTGGCTGCGCGACGAGATGAAGCTGATCAGCGATGCGTTCGACTCCGAGTACTTCGCGACCAAAGTGAAAGACACCAACGGCGTGTACGTGGTGCCTGCGTTCACCGGTCTGGGCGCACCGTACTGGGACCCGTATGCACGCGGGGCGATTTTCGGCCTGACGCGCGGTGTGAACTCTAACCACATTATTCGCGCCACCCTGGAATCCATCGCCTACCAGACGCGCGACGTGCTGGAAGCGATGCAGGCTGACTCCGGCATTCGTCTGCACGCCCTGCGCGTGGACGGCGGTGCGGTAGCGAATAACTTCCTGATGCAGTTCCAGTCCGACATTCTGGGCACCCGCGTTGAGCGCCCTGAAGTGCGTGAAGTCACGGCGCTGGGCGCGGCGTACCTTGCCGGTCTGGCGGTAGGCTTCTGGCAGAACCTGGACGAGCTGCAGGAAAAAGCGGTTATCGAACGCGAATTCCGTCCGGGCATCGAAACCACCGAGCGTAACTTCCGCTACAGCGGCTGGAAAAAAGCGGTGAAACGCGCCCTGGCGTGGGAAGAGCACGAAGAGTAATCCCCCGCCCCCCGGCCCTCTCCCCAAAGGGGAGAGGGTGTTTTAGGCCCCCTCTCCCCTCCCCACTCTGTGATAAACTTCGTGCAATTCCTTTTGATTGCACGAGTACCTCATGAAACGTGAACTTGCTATCGAGTTTTCCCGCGTCACCGAAGCAGCAGCCCTTGCAGGCTATAAATGGCTGGGCCGTGGCGACAAAAATACCGCAGACGGCGCTGCCGTCCATGCCATGCGCATTGTACTTAACCAGGTCAACATTGACGGCACCATCGTGATCGGCGAAGGCGAGATCGACGAAGCGCCAATGCTCTACATCGGTGAAAAAGTCGGTACCGGCAAAGGCGATGCCGTGGATATCGCCGTCGACCCGATCGAAGGCACCCGCATGACGGCGATGGGTCAGGCCAATGCGTTAGCGGTGCTGGCCGTCGGCGATAAGGGCTGCTTCCTGAACGCGCCGGACATGTACATGGAAAAGCTGATTGTCGGCCCAGGCGCGAAAGGCGCAATCGACCTTAGCCTGCCGCTGGAAGAGAACCTGCAAAACATCGCCAAAGCCCTGGGCAAACCCCTTAGCGAACTCACCATCACCATTCTGGCGAAACCGCGCCACGACGCCACTATTGCGCAGATGCAAAAGCTCGGCGTGCGCGTGTTTGCTATCCCTGACGGTGACGTTGCCGCCTCGATCCTGACCTGCATGCCGGACAGCGAAGTCGACGTGCTGTACGGCATCGGCGGCGCGCCGGAAGGTGTGGTCTCTGCGGCGGTGATCCGCGCGCTGGATGGCGATATGCAGGCCCGTCTTCTGCCCCGTCATGAGGTGAAAGGCGACAGCGAAGAGAACCGCCGTATCGGGGAAAACGAGCTGGCGCGCTGCGAAGCGATGGGCATCGAGGCCAATAAAGTGCTGCCTCTGGACGAGATGGCGCGTAGCGATAACGTTGTCTTCTCGGCGACCGGCATCACCAAAGGCGATCTGCTGGACGGCATCACCCGCAAGGGCAATATGGCCACCACTGAAACCCTGCTGATTCGCGGTAAATCACGCACCATTCGCCGCATCCAGTCAATCCACTATCTCGACCGCAAAGACCCGGACGTGCAGACGCACATTCTGTAAAACCGTTTGATCGATAGAGCTTTCCGGCCCTGACGGGCTGGAAATTATCACCACAAGTACGGAAGATAGAACAGAGAAACAGCACAGGAGAAGATCATGGCGGACTGGGTAACAGGTAAAGTCACAAAGGTACAGTTCTGGACCGATGCGCTATTTAGTCTCACCGTACATGCTCCCGTTCACCCGTTTAAGGCCGGGCAATTTGCGAAGCTGGGGCTGGACGTCGACGGCGAGCGCGTGCAGCGCGCCTATTCTTACGTTAACGCGCCTGATAACCCGGATCTCGAGTTCTATCTGGTCACCGTTCCTGACGGTAAGCTCAGCCCGCGCCTTGCCGCCCTTAAGCCCGGCGACGACGTGCAAATTGTGAGTGAAGCGGCAGGCTTCTTTGTGCTCGAAGAGATCCCCGACTGCGACACGCTCTGGATGCTGGCAACCGGTACGGCCATCGGCCCTTATCTCTCTATTTTGCAGTACGGCAAAGATTTGGAGCGCTTTAAAAACATCGTGCTGGTGCACGCTGCGCGCTACGCCACAGACCTGAGCTATTTGCCGCAGATGCAGGCGCTTGAACAGCAGTACGGCGGGAAGTTAAAGATTCAGACGGTGGTCAGCCGCGAAACCGTAGCAGGAGCGCTTACCGGCCGCGTGCCGGCGTTAATTGAGAGTGGAGCCCTGGAAGACGCGGTGGGTTTGCCGCTGAACGCTGAAACCAGCCACGTCATGCTGTGCGGCAACCCGCAGATGGTACGTGACACGCAGCAGCTTCTGAAGGATACCCGGCAGATGACGAAACATCTTCGCCGCCGACCGGGCCATATGACCGCCGAACACTACTGGTGATCAGCGGTATTTCACCTCAACGGTGTCTTTACCGTATTTGTTTTCGCTCTGGGTGCCGATAAACGCGCCCAGATCGACAATCATCATCACGAAGATGACCGACGGCAGCAGCCTGCCTACGACCCACGGCAGGATGGACGGCAGCATCGCCCAGTTTCCCGCCACCAGCATCCACGCCAGAATAATCAGAAAAGCCCACGCGCCGGAACGTCCGCGATCGTGCAGCCGTTTTACGACAACCGCCGCCGTTGGCCATAGCAGACAGACCAGCGCGAAGGCCGCCGTTTGCGTGCTCAGCCAGGCGTTGTAAGCAACGAAAAACAGAAGCAGCATGGCGACAACCCACGTCACCATCCAGATCCAGAAATCACGGCGTCCAATACGCCCTTTGAATGAAAACAACCACTGCTGTATGGTCATGTAAGGTTCCTTATTATCGTATAGCGCGCATTTTACCCTGGAGTTGTGACCTTTTGACAAGCCGACCAGATATCGTTTTAATCATGAGCACTTACGGCCAAGGGCAATGTTGATGAAAAGTTCGGCACGTTCTCTTTTCCTGTGTTTAGCGCTGCTCAGCGCGGGTTATCCCCTGCACGCCGCCGAAACCACTGCCCCGACCACAGCACCGTATCTGCTGGCGGGCGCACCGTCGTTCGATCAGTCCATCAGCCAGTTTCGTGAAACCTTCAATCAGACCAATCCCACGCTGCCGCTGGATGAGTTTCGTGCCATTGATGGCTCCCGCGATACCCCTACACTGACTCGTGCGGCAAGCAAGATTAACGAGAATTTGTATGCTTCCACGGCGCTGGAGCGCGGTACGTTAAAAATCAAAAGCATGCAAATCACCTGGCTGCCGATACAGGGGCCAGAGCAGAAAGCCGCTAAGGCGAAAGCGCTGGAGTACATGAGCGCGGTACTGCAGGCCTTTACCCCTGCGCTGACGAAAAAACAAAGTCAGCAAAAGCTGCAAAAACTCCTTACCGCCGGGAAAAACAAGCGTTACTACGCTGATACCGAAGGCGCGATCCGCTATGTTGTGGCGGACAACGGCGAAAAAGGACTGACCTTCGCTGTTGAACCGATTAAGCTGGCACTATCTGACACCCTCGGCGGGGCGAATTAATGACAAAAAGCAAAGCCTTTCGAGGGAAAATCTCTATACTGATTCACAGACCATGCTGCCCGACAGGGTGGCCATATTCCTTAATTCGCTTATTTAGCGTGGAGAATTGAAATGCGACATCCTTTAGTGATGGGTAACTGGAAACTGAACGGCAGCCGCCACATGGTAAACGAGCTGGTTGCGAACCTGCGTAAAGAGCTGGCTGGCGTGACGGGCTGCGCGGTTGCTATCGCTCCGCCGGATATGTACCTGGATCTGGCTAAACACGCCGCTGACGGCAGCCACATCATTCTGGGCGCGCAGAACGTTGACGTTAACCTGTCTGGCGCGTTCACCGGTGAAACCTCCGCTGAAATGCTGAAAGATATCGGCGCAAAATACATCATCATCGGCCACTCCGAGCGTCGCACCTATCACAAAGAATCCGATGAGTTCATCGCGAAGAAATTCGCCGTGCTGAAAGAGCAGGGTCTGATCCCGGTTCTGTGCATCGGTGAAACCGAAGCGGAAAACGAAACGGGCAAAACCGAAGAAGTATGTGCACGTCAGATCGACGCAGTGCTGAAAACCCAGGGCGCGGCAGCGTTCGAAGGCGCGGTAATCGCTTACGAGCCAGTCTGGGCGATCGGTACCGGCAAATCTGCAACCCCTGCGCAGGCTCAGGCGGTTCACAAATTCATTCGTGACCACATTGCTAAAGCCGACGCGAAGGTCGCTGAGCAAGTGATTATTCAGTACGGCGGTTCCGTAAACGCCTCCAACGCTGCTGAGCTGTTCACCCAGCCAGACATCGATGGCGCGCTGGTTGGCGGTGCATCCCTGAAAGCTGACGCTTTCGCGGTGATCGTTAAGGCAGCAGAAGCAGCTAAACAGGCGTAATTGCCTTTGTGGCGGGTGGCGCTTGCGCTTGCCCGCCGCTCTTCTCCTCCCTCTCCCTTTGGGAGAGGGTTGGGGTGAGGTGAAACCGCTCGCACCGAACTACACTTTCCCCAGCAAACTAAACCACAGATAATCCAGCGGCAGCAGCACCAGATACGTTGCGATAGCCAGCGCCAGACAAAGCACCATCCCCGCCCTGGCAGGCACCTTTCCTAGCCCCATCGCCACCACGATCGGCGACGCCTGATACGGCAGCAGCGGCGTGGAATAGCCCAGCACCTGAATCATGATCACCGACAGCAGCGGGAAACCGGTCGCGTCCGAGAAGCTCTGCGCCAGCGTGGTGTAAAGCGCCGGCACGCCGTTGGCGGTCATAATGAAGTTGAGCGCCGTGGTAATACCGGTCAGCGCCAGGAAGCTGGTGAACGGTCTGTCTGCATCCAGCGGCATAATGCGGAGCAACGCCTCGCCCACCGCCGTTCCGATACCGGTTTGCGTCACGACGATCGCCAGCCCCAGAATACCGGCAACGTAGATACAGGTGCGCATATTCACCCCCGCAGAAAACTCTTCCCCGGTAATGAAACCAATGCGCGGCAGCATAACGATGATCGACGCCGCCAGCCCCGTCCACGCGGGCCCCACGCCGTGCCAGCTCTCCGTAACCCACATCCCCAGCACCACCGCCAGCAGCCAGGCAAGACGCTTTTCGTCCCGCCCCATAGGCTCAGACGGCGCCTGTTCTTTCGGCGGTTTTGGGCTGCCGGGAAATAGCCAGCTGATGAGGCCAATCAGAATCAGGCCTTTGAGAATGCCCAGCACCGGCGTGTGCAGCAGCAGATAAGGGACATAGTTCAGATGGATGCCGTACGAACCTTCCGCCGCACCGCTCATCACCAGGTTAGGGACGTTAGCAGGCAGAATCGTCGCCGAAAGCTGGAAAGTCCCAAACCCTACCGCCAGCGCCAGACCAAACCACGCTCGGGAGCCGTCTGCGATACCGGCGCGTTTCGCCATCGCGGCGACAATCGGCATCAGTAGCGCAATACGTCCCATATTCGACGGCATCACAAACGCCAGCGCGTAGCTCAGCAGCACCACGCTCGCCACCATCAACACCCAGGAGTCGGTGAGCCTTGCCGACAGCGCCCTGGCGGCCCTGTCTGCCAGTCCGGTTTTACGGATCGCCACGCCGAGCACGAATCCACTGAATACCAGCCAGAAAGCCGACGAGGCAAAACCTCCGAAGATGACCTCCGGCGGGGCGATCTTCGCAGTCATTGCCGCCGTGAAGAACAGCAGCGCGGTGATGAATTCCGGCAATAGCGACGTCGCCCACAGCACGATGGTGACGCCAACAATCAGTGAGGGCAGCAGCAGAGGATACGTTAACCAGAGCGACATACCTGTCTCCTGTAGAATTTTTCAGCAAGTCTACGGTGACAGGCAGCCCGAGTAAACGCGATTTATGGTGGGGTTACTTCAGGATAGCGCATTGATGATCCTGCAATTCCTCCGCAGACGCGCGGTTAAGCGTGAGCAGGTTACGCTCGGTCGCCAGCAAAACAAAAGAGCCATCCGACTGCTGCGCCATCGCCAGCGCGAAACGCCCCATATGGTCGCGCGCTTCCGGCAGCTCTTCCGCCAGCATCATAAACGGGCTGCGCTGGACCAGTTCATTCTCCGTCACGCGGCGAGCAAGATACTCATGTCCTTCCAGTCCCCCGGGCAGAGGCAGCCACTGGGTGCTGATTTCTCCCTGTGCCGCGTTGAGCTTCTCGCGCACGTCCGGGCGCAGGCAGGAGATATGAATATGAAAATGGTTCTGCGTGCGGCCAGTCGGCGAGTTAATCGTCAGCGAAATGGCGCTATCAGGCACCTCGGATCCACGCTTCAGGGTCATAAAGCTGCGCGACTGCCACGCCAGCCAGAAAAAATTCGGCGTATGAGCGTCGGTCAGCAGCGGGCTCTCGGTACCGTTGATGCGATATGTTGGCATCAGCAGGTATTGCAGCGGCCCGTTGCGATCTTTAAATACCACATAGCCTGCATCCGTTTTCACCTGCGCACAGGGTGCCGGGTTACGGTTCTGGATCTGATTCGGCACACACTGGTCGAGAACGATATGGCGCAACGCATTCGGATTACCCGCTTTCATCCAGTACACGCCGCCAGCGGCAATGGCGATGACAATGAGGATCAATAAGATAATTTTTTTCACAACGCGTTCCCTGTTTTCAATAGAGGCAAAAGAGTAACGCAAAATGATGACCAAATAAAAAACCCGGCGGATTTCTCACGCCGGGTCACCGTGTCACAGGCTAATGGTTAGCGCTGGCTAATTTGGTCGAAGGTACCGCCATTGGAGAAGTGCTCTTTCTGCGCTTTCGTCCAGCCGCCGAACACATCGTCAATAGTGAATAGCTTCAGTTTAGGGAACTCTCCTTCGTATTTCTTGGCGACCGCCGCATCGCGTGGACGATAGAAGTTTTTCGCCGCAATTTCCTGGCCTTCTGGAGAGTACAGATACTTCAGGTAGGCTTCCGCCACCGCTTTGGTATCTTTCTTCTCAACCACTTTATCGACCACGGAAACGGTCGGCTCAGCCAGAATCGATTCGCTCGGGGTCACGATCTCGAATTTGTCTTTACCCAGCTCGTGGGTCGCCAGCAGAGCTTCGTTTTCCCAGGCAATCAGCACGTCGCCAATCCCGCGCTCAACGAAGGTGTTGGTGGCACCACGCGCGCCGGAGTCCAGCACCTCAACGTTTTTATACAGCGCCTTCACGAACTCCTGCGCTTTGGCCTGATCGCCGTTGTTGTGATGCAGCGCGTAACCCCATGCGCCGAGGTAGTTCCAGCGAGCGCCGCCGGAGCTTTTCGGGTTCGGGGTAATCACAGAAACGCCCGGTTTGATCAGGTCGTTCCAGTCTTTAATTTGTTTCGGGTTGCCTTTACGCACCAGGAAGACGATGGTCGAGGTGTAGGGTGCGGAGTTATCCGGCAGGCGTTTGATCCAGTTTTTGTCGATACGGCCACGCTCGGCGATCGCGTCGACATCGTAGGCCAGCGCCAGGGTCACCACGTCGGCTTCAATACCGTTTATCACGGACGTCGCCTGCTTGCCGGAGCCGCCATGCGACTGGCGAACCACCACGTTGTCACCGGTTTCCTGCTTCCAGTGTGCCGCGAACGCTTTGTTGTATTGCTCGTACAGTTCACGCGTCGGGTCGTATGACACGTTCAGTAATTGGATGTCCTTAGCCAGAACGCTGGTCGATGCCAGCAATAATGTTAAACCCACGCCCCATTTATTCATCGCCCAGCTCTCTTGTGTAGTGTTTTGATGAATGCAGCGTGCCAGAAAGCGATTCGAGGATTAAAGAATAAAAAAAGATTGGCTATAACGTAGTGGAATAAAAAAGCGTGCTCGCATAAAAAAGCCGGGTGGCGGCTACGCCTTACCCGGCCTACGAGTCGTGCCTTTGTAGGCCCGGTAAGCGCAGCGCCACCGGGCAACAGAGCCGATCAGTACAGTTTTTTCGCGCAGTCCAGCCAGTCACCTTTGAACGGACGCTTCATGTTTTCAATCGCGTCGATGATGTCGTGGTGAACCAGTTTTTCGTTCTGAATACCGACGCAGCGGCCGCCGTGCCCCTGCAGCAGCAGATCGATCGCGTACGCGCCCATACGGGACGCCAGAATACGGTCGTAAGGGCCTGGGGAACCGCCACGCTGGATGTGACCCAGTACGGTCGCGCGGGTTTCGCGTTTGGTTTCGGCTTCGATGTACTTCGCCAGCTCGTCAACGTCACAGATGTGCTCGGTGATAGCGACGATCGCGTGTTTTTTACCCTTCGCGATGCCCGCTTTGATTTCAGCCACCAGATCTTCACGGCTAAATTCGACTTCTGGCACGACGATAAATTCGCAACCGCCCGCAATGGCAGCCGCCAGCGTCAGGTCGCCACAGTAACGGCCCATCACTTCAACGATAGAGATACGCTGGTGAGAAGAAGAGGTGTCACGCAGACGGTCAATCGCTTCAACAACGGTACCCAGCGCAGTAAAGAAGCCGATAGTGTAGTCAGTACCTTTGATGTCGTTGTCGATGGTGCCCGGCAGACCGATGCACGGGAAGCCCATTTCGGTCAGACGTTTTGCACCCATGTAGGAGCCGTCACCACCGATAACCACCAGGGCGTCCAGGCCGCGTTTCTTCATGTTTTCGATAGCCACTTCACGAACGTGTTCATCACGGAATTCCGGGAAGCGCGCGGAACCGAGGAAAGTACCGCCACGGTTGATCATGTCAGACACGCTGTAACGGTCGAGCTGAACCATACGATCTTCATACAGGCCCAGATAACCGTCATAAACGCCAAAAACTTCCAGGCCTTCCGTCAGCGCTGCACGGACAACACCACGAATTGCCGCGTTCATGCCCGGCGCATCACCGCCGCTTGTCAACACACCGATTTTCTTAATCATGACTACCTCTGAACTTAGGAATGCAAAATTGAAATCTGTTGCCGGAAGAAACTTATCGACCAACGAATACTGCAAATAGTATATCAATCCCTTCCAGCTGAATTGATTCAGGTCAGACCAAACGGCGGTAATTTATACACAAAATGCTGGCCTGGCTCACTTTTTTACAACGAATTACGAAAGCCCAACATGACCGGGTACAACCGAGCAGGGATCCTGGTGAATGATGACGTCTGAACCAGGAAAACGCTGCAAAATCGCCTGCTCGACCTGCTCAGCAATAACGTGAGCCTGAACCAGTGGCAGGTTGTCTTCCATTTCAATATGAATCTGAATAAAGCGGGTCGGCCCTGACTGCCGCGTTCGAAGATCGTGTGCACCGCTGACGCCGGGCCAGGAGGTCACGATAGAAAAAATTTCATTACGTTCTGAGTCCGGGAGGGCGCGGTCAAGCAGTGATTGCACCGCTTCATACCCCATCCGCAGGGCGCTATATAAAATATAGATACCAATCCCTAACGCAAATAACGCATCGGCGCGATGCCAGCCATACCAGGCCAGACCGAGCGCAATAAGAATAGCCCCATTCATCATAACATCAGATTGATAATGAAGCATATCCGCCCGTACGGCCTGACTTTGCGTTTTGCGAACAACCCAACGCTGGAACGTTACCAGAACAAGTGTGCATATAAGCGCAACGATCGTCACAACTACACCCACGCCGGGATCGTTCATCGGTGTCGGCGAGACGAGATGCTGAATGCCGGTGAGAAACAGGAACAGCGCAGAACCGGATATAAACATACTTTGCGCCAGCGCGGCCAGCGACTCCGCTTTGCCGTGCCCAAACGTGTGCTCTTCATCCGCTGGCTGCAGCGAGTAACGCACGACCAGCAGGTTGGTCAACGAGGCGGCAATGTCCATTAGCGAGTCCACCAGCGCCGCCAGAATACTGACCGAGCCGGTGTACCACCAGGCAAAGATTTTAATCAGCAACAGGCTGGAGGCCATGACGGTCGCCGCAATGGCGGCCCGGCTTACCAGTCTTCCATAGGATTGATTCATAAACGCTCCTGTCATGTCATGCCGCTATTATAACGGAAGCATGGGGAGTCTAAGGATGAATAAACGGTTAACAGGGCGGATGCGGGGCAAAAAAAACCCCCACATCATGTGGGGGAAGACAGGGATGGTGTCTATGGCAAGGAAAACAGGGTTTACTGGTTACTACGGGTACTGCTATTGCTACTGAAAAACGACGTTTCTGAGCTTCGCTGCATCCGTGCAACCTCACGCAGCTGGTCCATTCGCTGCTGATGTTTAGTGTTCAAAACCGCTTGCTGCTCGGGCGTTAGCAGATGGAACATCTGGTTGCGGACCTTCGCCATCTCTACCTGGCGGGCAACCTGTTCCTGTGCCATTTTTTCGGCCTGAGCGCGTACAGCGCTTTCGTCAAAATTTTCTGCGGTGACAAGGCGATGTATTGTCTCCATTTCGCTAACATTAACAGGGGGCTGGTCGTGTCGTGCCCTCTGCATCAGATCTCGCATCTGTTGACGCTGATGTTCGGTTAAACTTATGCCGTCAAACATATGGCTTTGGCTGCTGTTCTGCGTTGCGCCCTCTTGTAAGGGACTGTTATCGCTGATGATAGCTTCAGCAGCCTGGCTAAACGCACTGAACGCCAGCGTTGAGGCCATGACGGCAGCGGTAACTTTGCGCATCACTTGCTCCCAAAATCTTTCGTGTCGCGATTCAACGAGAGACAGTCTACGATTCAGGCTGCAAACATGCGTCAGGGGGTGTAAAACAACGTAAAGTCATGGATTAGATAGCCTTGATGTCGTAATTTCTGCCTCGGAGGTATTTAAACAATGAATAAAATCCTGTTAGTTGATGATGACCGAGAGCTCACATCCCTTTTAAAGGAGTTGCTCGACATGGAAGGTTTCAACGTCCTGGTTGCCCATGATGGCGAGCAGGCGCTGAGTCTCCTTGACGACAGCATCGATTTACTTTTGCTCGACGTGATGATGCCGAAGAAAAACGGTATTGATACGTTGAAAGAGCTTCGCCAGACACACCAGACTCCCGTAATCATGCTGACCGCGCGCGGCAGCGAACTTGACCGCGTACTCGGCCTTGAGCTGGGCGCGGATGACTATTTACCGAAGCCGTTTAACGACCGTGAACTGGTTGCCCGTATTCGCGCTATCCTGCGCCGTTCGCACTGGAGCGAGCAGCAGCAAAATACCGACAACAGCTCACCCACCCTTGAAGTCGATTCCCTGAGCCTGAACCCGGGCCGTCAGGAAGCAAGCTTTGATGGCCAGACGCTGGAACTGACCGGCACGGAGTTCACCCTGCTGTATCTGCTGGCGCAGCACCTCGGCCAGGTAGTTTCGCGTGAACATCTAAGCCAGGAAGTGCTGGGCAAACGCCTCACCCCGTTTGACCGCGCCATCGACATGCACATCTCTAACCTGCGCCGTAAGCTGCCGGAGCGTAAAGACGGTCACCCATGGTTTAAAACCCTGCGTGGTCGCGGTTATCTGATGGTTTCCGCTTCATGATAGGAAGCTTAACCGCCCGCATCTTCGCCATCTTCTGGCTGACGCTGGCACTGGTTTTAATGCTCGTTTTGATGTTGCCAAAACTCGACTCACGCCAGATGACGGAGCTTCTCGACAGCGAGCAACGTCAGGGCGTGATGATCGAGCAGCACGTGGAAGCCGAGCTGGCAAACGATCCGCCGAACGATTTAATGTGGTGGCGCAGGCTGTTTCGCGCTATCGACAAGTGGGCGCCGCCCGGACAACGCCTGCTGCTGGTAACCAGTGAAGGCCGCGTGATTGGGGCCGATCGCAATGAAATGCAGATTATCCGCAACTTCATTGGCCAGGCGGATAACGCCGATCATCCCCAGAAGAAGAAATATGGCCGCGTAGAGATGGTGGGGCCTTTCTCCGTCAGGGACGGAGAGGATAATTATCAGCTCTACCTGATCCGTCCGGCGAGCAACTCCCAGTCTGATTTTATTAACCTGCTGTTTGACCGCCCTCTCCTGCTGCTGATTGTCACCATGCTGGTCAGCTCGCCGCTGCTGTTATGGCTGGCGTGGAGCCTGGCAAAACCGGCGCGTAAGCTGAAGAATGCCGCCGATGAGGTGGCGCAGGGTAACCTGCGACAGCACCCTGAACTGGAAGCAGGTCCGCAAGAGTTCCTTGCCGCCGGAACCAGTTTTAACCAGATGGTGAGCGCGCTCGACCGCATGATGACCGCACAGCAGCGTCTGCTGTCGGATATCTCGCACGAGCTGCGTACCCCGCTTACGCGCTTGCAGCTTGGCACCGCGCTGCTGCGCCGCCGCAGCGGTGAGAGCAAAGAGCTGGAGCGTATTGAAACAGAAGCGCACCGCCTGGACAGCATGATCAACGACCTGCTGGTCATGTCGCGCAATCAGCAGAAAAACGCGCTGGTCAGCGAAACGGTGAAAGCGAATCACCTCTGGCACGAGGTGCTGGACAACGCGGCGTTCGAAGCGGAACAGATGGGTAAATCCTTCACCGTCAACTTCCCGCCGGGCCCGTGGCCGCTGTACGGTAACCCCAACACGCTGGAAAGCGCGCTGGAGAACATCGTGCGTAACGCCCTGCGCTACTCGCATACGAAGATTGAGGTGGCGTTCTCGGTGGATAAAGACGGGATCACCGTCATTGTCGATGACGACGGTCCTGGCGTCAGCCCGGAAGACCGCGAGCAGATTTTCCGTCCGTTCTATCGTACCGATGAGGCGCGCGACCGGGAATCAGGTGGTACGGGACTGGGTCTGGCGATTGTTGAAACTGCCATGCAGCAGCACCGTGGCTGGGTGAAAGCCGATGACAGTCCGCTGGGTGGACTACGGTTAACGCTGTGGCTACCGTTGTATAAGCGTTCTTAGTTTTCCCCTCATCCTACCCCTCTCCCCGTAGGGGAGAGGTGACTGCTCAGTGAGGTTTTTTCACCCTCACCCCTTTGGGGAGAGGGCCGGGGTGAGGGGCTGTTATTTCCCCCACAATCTCCGCGAATTATCTTCTATCTTGCTGCTTAAACGCCGCTTCTGCATCGTTCTCGTCCAGCTGGTCGATAGCCCCGCCGCCGACAGCAGGCGGTGATATTGTTCGTCGTCAAACGGCATATGCCAGGCAATGGCGCAGGCGTCATAAACAGACACATCGCTCAGGCGCGACGCCAGTTCAAGCGGGGCGTCCGCTGAAATCTGCCCAGCCAGCAACACGCGATACAGCCAGCCGGTTTTACCCGCTTTTTGCAGCTGGGCCGACATATCCTGAATACCGAAATGGTAGTTGAGCTTGAAGCACGGCGAGCGCGGCTGCGTCACCTGAATCAGGGCATCGCCCCAGCGGTAGATATCACCGATAAACACGTTCTTTTCGGTGAGCCCTTCGGTGGAGAGATTCTCGCCAAACGCGGGGGCGACGAAGAGGTCCGCCTGCTCGGGGAATTCGGTTTTCCAGTGCTGATAGTGTTCACGCGGGTAGTGGCACAGCGCGCGATCGGGCCCGCCGTGGATTTTCTTTTCGGCCTGCTCGTCACCCGCAAGCCCGAGGTCGGTTAACGTCAGCTCACCGTCGACCTGAATTTTGGCGATGGCACTCGGGCGGCTGCCGTCGTACTCCCTTACCTTGCCTGTAAATACATTCACCGGATAATGCATCGCTGCTCCTTTTATGCCCTAAATAATTCGAGTTGCAGGAAGGCGGCAAGAGAGTGAATCCCCAGGAGCTTACTCAGGTAAGTGACTGGGGTGAGCGAACGCAGCCAACGCACCTGCAACTTGAAGTATGACGGGTATACAGATACAAAAAAAGCGAGTCATAAGACTCGCTTCTCACAGGCGTCAATGTAACCTTATTTTTTAGCGGCGAAACGCGCTGCTGCTTCGTCCCAGTTCACCACGTCCCAGAACGCTTTGATGTAGTCCGGGCGACGGTTCTGGAATTTCAGGTAGTAAGCGTGTTCCCACACGTCCAGGCCCAGGATTGGGAAGCCGGATGCGCCAGAGATTGCTTCACCCATCAGCGGGGAGTCCTGGTTAGCAGTAGACACTACCGCCAGCTTGTCGCCTTTCAGAACCAGCCACGCCCAGCCAGAGCCGAAACGGGTTGCAGCGGCTTTTTCGAATTCCGCTTTGAAGTTGTCAACGGAGCCGAAGTCGCGCTCGATAGCCGCTTTCAGGTCGCCCTGCAGGGTGGTACCGGTCTTCAGGCCTTTCCAGAACAGGCTGTGGTTAGCGTGGCCGCCAGCGTTGTTACGCAGAACGGTTTTCTTGTCCGCTGGCAGCTGGTCCAGCTTGGTGATCAGCTCTTCAGCAGACAGGTTAGCGAACTCTGGCAGGCTTTCCAGCGCGGCGTTCGCGTTGTTCACATAGGTCTGGTGGTGTTTAGTGTGATGGATTTCCATCGTCTGCTTGTCGAAATGCGGTTCCAGTGCGTCGTAGGCATACGGCAGGGATGGCAGTGTATAACTCATAATCCTCTCCATTATTGTCGGGCGGCACAGCTGTTAATGCCGCGTAAGCAGTTGGTTCATTATAGTTAATTAAATGATATTGAAAATGATTATCAATGCCGTAGTTTTTATAAGGTTATTTGATTTTTGCCTTATCACAAAATTGTGAGTCTGCTCACCCGGTTAACGTGCTGATTGCCATCCAAAACTAAATTGCGGCAACAGTCTGAAGGTTCCTGAACTGCCTAATTTTTACACTCATCAAGCCGGGGGGAAGCCACCGGCTATAAAAACGATGAGGACGTAAAAATGAATCATGCGATTACGATGGGTATCTTCTGGCATTTGATAGGCGCGGCCAGTGCAGCCTGTTTCTATGCCCCGTTTAAAAAGGTGAAAGGGTGGTCGTGGGAAACCATGTGGTCAGTTGGCGGTACCGTGTCCTGGCTGATTTTGCCGTGGACCATTAGCGCCATGCTGCTCCCGGATTTCTGGGGCTACTTTACTTCCTTCAGTGCCTCCACCCTCCTGCCAGTGTTTCTGTTCGGGGCGATGTGGGGCATCGGCAACATCAATTACGGCCTGACCATGCGCTACCTCGGGATGTCGATGGGTATTGGCATCGCAATTGGCATTACGCTCATCGTCGGCACGCTGATGACGCCCATTCTTAACGGCAATGTCGACGTGTTGATCAACACCAAAGGCGGGCAAATGACGCTGCTTGGCGTGCTTGTTGCGGTGATAGGCGTGGGTATCGTCACCCGCGCGGGACAGTTGAAAGAGCGCAAGATGGGCATCAAAGCCGAAGACTTTAACCTGAAGAAGGGGCTGCTGCTGGCAGTGATGTGCGGCATCTTCTCGGCGGGCATGTCGTTCGCCATGAACGCGGCAAAACCCATGCACGAAGCGGCCGCCGCGCTGGGCGTCGACCCGCTGTACGTGGCGCTGCCAAGCTACGTGGTGATCATGGGCGGCGGCGCGTTGGTAAACCTCGGCTTCTGCTTTATTCGTCTGGCAAAAGTGAAGGATTTGTCGGTAAAAGCCGATTTCTCACTGGCAAAATCCTTAATCATCACCAATGTGCTGCTGTCGATGCTGGGCGGCCTCATGTGGTATCGCAGAAACCGAAAAGCTGAAGGCCTGTACGTTCCTGATTAACCCGAATGACGACCGCTTTATTAACCCGGTGCATATGAGCGCCGAAATCCAGTCCGCCTGTTTCGAAGCCGGGCAGCCGGTGCCTTCCCGTCCTGCCGAGCTGGCGCGCTGTATTTTTGACAGCCTCGCCCTTCTCTACGCAGATGTACTGAGCGAGCTGGTCGACCTGCGAGGCGCACCGTTCAGCCAGTTGCATATCGTGGGCGGAGGCTGCCAGAACCAGCTGCTGAACCAGCTCTGCGCCGATGCCTGCGGCATCACCGTGGTGGCGGGTCCGGTGGAGGCTTCGACGCTCGGCAACATCGGTATTCAGCTGATGACCCTGGACGAACTTTCTGATGTCGATGAATTCCGTTCGGTGGTCACCGCGAATACCTGCCTGACCACCTTAACCCCCAATCCCTGCCATGAAATAGCCCGCTACCGGGCGCAGTTTCAGAAAAAACGACTGACTAAGGAGCTTTGCGCATGACCACTCAATTAGAACAAGCCTGGGAGCTGGCTAAACAGCGTTTCGCCGCCGTCGGCGTGGATGTCGAAACGGCGCTGCGCCAGCTCGACCGTCTGCCCGTCTCTATGCACTGCTGGCAGGGTGATGACGTCGCCGGCTTCGAGAACCCGGGCGGTTCTCTGACGGGGGGGATTCAGGCGACGGGTAACTATCCGGGCAAAGCGCGCAACGCCACCGAACTGCGTGCCGACCTGGAGCTGGCGCTGAGCCTGATCCCGGGGCCAAAACGCCTTAACCTGCATGCGATTTATCTGGAGTCCGACGCACCGGTAGCGCGTAACGAGATCAAACCGGAACACTTTAAAAACTGGGTGGAGTGGGCGAAAACCAACAATCTTGGTCTGGACTTTAACCCGTCCTGCTTCTCGCACCCGCTGAGCGCCGATGGTTTTACCCTCGCGCACGCCAACGACAAAATCCGTCAGTTCTGGATCGACCACGTGAAGGCCAGCCGCCGCGTTTCGGCGTATTTCGGCGAGCAGCTCGGCACGCCGTCAGTAATGAACATCTGGATCCCGGACGGCATGAAAGACATCACCGTCGACCGCCTGGCCCCGCGTCAGCGCCTGCTGGCCGCGCTGGATGAGGCCATCAGCGAGAAGCTGGACCCGGCGCACCACATCGACGCCGTGGAGAGCAAGCTGTTCGGCATTGGCGCCGAGAGCTACACCGTCGGCTCGAACGAGTTCTACATGGGGTACGCCACCAGCCGCCAGACCGCGCTATGCCTGGATGCCGGTCACTTCCATCCGACCGAGGCGATCTCCGACAAAATCTCCGCAGCCATTCTCTACGTGCCGCGCCTGCTGCTGCACGTCAGCCGCCCGGTGCGCTGGGACAGCGACCACGTGGTGCTGCTGGATGACGAAACCCAGGCGATTGCCAGCGAAATTATCCGTCACGACCTGTTCGACCGCGTGCACATTGGCCTCGACTTCTTCGATGCCTCCATCAACCGCATCGCGGCGTGGGTTATTGGCACCCGCAATATGAAAAAAGCCCTGCTGCGCGCGCTGCTGGAGCCAACCGCAGTGCTGAAAAAGCTGGAAGAAAACGGCGACTACACCGCGCGCCTGGCGCTGCTGGAAGAGCAGAAATCCCTGCCGTGGCAGGCCGTTTGGGAGATGTACTGCCAGCGTAACGACGCTCCGGCAGGCAGCCAGTGGCTGGAAAACGTGCGCGCGTACGAGAACAACGTGTTGAGCAAACGCGGGTAATTTTGCCCTCACCGCGATAACTGGAAAATAAAGACTATGCAGACTATCACCCACTCCTGGTTCGTTCAGGGCATGATCAAAGCCACCTCCGACGCCTGGCTGAAAGGCTGGGACGAGCGCAACGGCGGCAACCTGACGCTGCGTCTGGACGACGCGGATATCGCGCCTTACACCGGAGATTTTCACCAGAAGCCACGCTATATTGCCCTGAGCCAGCCCATGCCGATGCTGGCCAACACGCCGTTTATCGTCACCGGCTCCGGCAAGTTCTTCCGCAACGTTCAGCTTGATCCACAGGCCAACCTCGGCGTGGTGAAAGTGGATAGCGACGGCGCGGGCTACCACATTCTGTGGGGCCTGACCGATGAGGCGGTACCCACGTCTGAACTGCCGGCGCACTTCCTCTCTCACTGCGAGCGCATCAGGGCGACTAACGGCAAAGATCGCGCGATCATGCACTGCCACGCCACCAACCTGATCGCCCTGACCTATGTGCTGGAAAACAGAGCCGATTTCATCACTCGCAAGCTCTGGGAAGGCAGCACCGAGTGTCTGGTGGTGTTCCCGGATGGCGTGGGCATTCTGCCGTGGATGGTGCCGGGTACCGACGAAATTGGCCAGGCAACCGCCAGAGATATGCAAAAACATTCGCTGGTGCTGTGGCCGTTCCACGGCGTGTTCGGCAGCGGTCCGACGCTGGATGAAACTTTCGGCCTGATCGACACCGCCGAGAAATCGGCTGAAGTGCTGGTGAAAGTTTATTCCATGGGAGGAATGAAGCAGACCATTACCCGCGAAGAGCTTATTGCGCTCGGCAAGCGCTTCGGCGTGACCCCGCTACGGTCAGCGCTGGAAATCTATGCATAAACCCTCGCTGACCGGACGGTACGGGCGATAGTTAAGGAGAATTATCATGAGCTTTATGTTGGCACTTCCAAAAATCAGCCTTCACGGCGCGGGCGCTATTGGCGATATGGTTAACCTGGTGGCGAACAAGCAGTGGGGAAAAGCGCTGATTGTCACCGACGGCCAGCTGGTAAAGCTGGGCCTGCTCGACAGCCTTTTTGCCGCACTGGACACCCATCAGATGTCGTATCACCTGTTCGACGAGGTGTTCCCGAACCCGACGGAAGCGCTGGTGCAAAAAGGATTTGCGGCATACCGGGACGCGGAGTGTGATTACGTGATCGCCTTCGGCGGCGGCAGCCCGATTGATACCGCCAAGGCGATTAAAATCCTCACCGCCAACCCCGGGCCGTCCACCGATTATGCCGGCGTCGGCAAGGTGAAAAACGCGGGCGTGCCGCTGGTGGCGATCAACACCACCGCAGGCACGGCGGCGGAGATGACTAGCAATGCGGTAATCATCGACTCTGCGCGCCAGGTGAAAGAGGTGATTATTGACCCGAACATCATCCCTGACATCGCCGTGGACGATGCCAGCGTCATGCTGGATATTCCACCCTCCGTGACCGCCGCAACGGGGATGGACGCGTTAACCCACGCCATAGAAGCCTACGTGTCCGTTGGCGCGCACCCGCTGACCGATGCCAACGCGCTGGAGGCAATCCGCCTGATCAACCTCTGGCTGCCGGAAGCGGTCGAAGACGGTCATAATCTTGAGGCGCGCGAGCAGATGGCGTTTGGTCAGTATCTGGCGGGCATGGCGTTTAACAGTGCGGGTCTCGGCCTTGTGCATGCCCTGGCGCACCAGCCGGGCGCGACGCACAACCTGCCGCACGGCGTGTGCAACGCCATCCTGCTGCCGATCGTCGAAAGCTTTAACCGCCCGAACGCAGGTGCCCGCTTCGCCCGCGTGGCGCAGGCGATGGGCATCGATACTCGCGGCATGAGCGTTGAAGCCGCCAGCATGTCCGCCATTCAGGCGATTCGCGACCTGAGCGCTCGCGTCGGCATCCCTTCCGGCTTCAGCCAGCTCGGCGTGACCAAAGCTGATATTGAAGGCTGGCTGGATAAAGCTCTCGCCGACCCGTGCGCGCCATGCAATCCGCGCACCGCCAGCCGCAACGAGGTTCGCGAGCTGTATCTGGAGGCATTATGATCCGCAAAGCCTTTGTTATGCAGGTTAACCCGGACGCGCATAAGGAGTACGCGCATCGCCACAACCCCATCTGGCCCGAGCTGGAAGCGGTACTGAAAGACCACGGTGCGCACCGCTACGCCATCTATCTCGACAGAGAACGCAGCCTGCTCTTTGCCACCGTGGAGATTGATTCGGAGGAGCGCTGGAACGCGGTCGCGAGTACTGACGTCTGCCAGCGCTGGTGGAAACACATGCGTGATGTAATGCCGTCGAACCCGGACAACAGCCCGGTGAGTATCGGGCTGCAAGAGGTGGTTTACCTGGACTGACCGGTTAACGCTGCCGCACCCGCGGCAGCGGCTATCTCCTGCCTGCTGCTCAGCGTAAACGCCGACACTACCGTAATCGCCAGCACGAAACAGCCCAGCATCAGATACGTCTCCTGGAAGCCGATCCGGTCATACATATTCCCGGCAAAAGCGGAGAGGAAAATGGCCGCCGACTGCTTGGCGAACTGGAAGCCGATCAGATAGATAGTCGCTGACAGTCGGGTATCAAACACCCCGGTGATGTACTTGAATGCCCCCACCAGCAGGAACGGCACCTCCAGCGCGTGCAGCATCTTCAGGGCAATCACTTCTACAGCGGTGGTGGCAAATGACGAGCCAATGATGCGCGTCGCCATAATCACCCCGGCGATCAGCAGCGTGTTTTTCGCGCCGATGCGGTTAATGATCCACGGCGAACAAAACATGATGATCGCGTTGCAGATTTCCCCCGCCGTGGTAGCGAAACCAAAGGCGCGAGTACCTTCCTGCGGCGTGGCGAAGAACGTTTTGAAGAAAGTGGCAAACTGCTGGTCAAATACGTCATAGACGCAGGCTACGCCAATCACGTACAGAATAAACATCCACATCCTGCGCTGACGGAACAGGCTAAAGACCGTTTTCGCAGTGATCTGCGGCTGTTTGGCACCCAGCGCATTCATCACCTGCGCCGTCTGGTTGGGTTTTGGCTTCGCGACCACCAGCAACAGCATCAACAGCAGCGCCGCCGCAGACCCCATCCAGAAAACATATGACGGATCGATGCCGAACAGGATCCCGCCCGTGGAGGCGCATAGCCCCCAGCCGAGGCAGCCAAACATGCGCGCCTTACCGTATTCAAAGAAACTGTTACGGCTCACGCGTTCAATGTAGGCCTCAATTGCCCCCGAGCCCGCCGAAAAGACAAAGCCGATATACAGGCCACCGCTCAGCGCGCCCAGCCAGATGTTGGCTTTCAGCAACGGCGCAAAGACGTAGAGGAAGAAAGGGGCAAACAGGAACAGCAGCACGGAGATGATCCACAGCAGGTGTTTTTTCAGCCCCAGCTTGTCCGAGATCACGCCAAGCACCGGCTGGAAGGCGATAGCCGACAGCGAGATGCAGGAGAAGACAATCCCGGTATGGGTTTTATTCAGGCCGATGATGTCCGACAGCCAAATCGGCAGGAACGGAAAGCAGGTGGCCATGATGAAGAAGTAGAGAAAGAAGAACAGCCCAAAGATCCAGAAGTTAGGGTTGTCTTTGTGGGTACAGGTTGTTGTGTTCATTATTTTTATCCTCAACGGAGGGTCGGCTGCCCGGCCCGTCACCCTTACACGCGTTCAACGCCAATCAGAATGGCGGTTTCCGGATCCAGAATCGGCAGCGCAATGCCCGCCTGCATCAGCCACTCGCCGCTCACCGTTTGCGGCGTTTCCATCCACGCCGGTAGCTTGCGCATGGTGTGCCCTCCCTCGCCCGTAATCTGAATATTCGGGTGATCGAGCAGCGTGACGCGGTACCGCGCGCTGGCCTCCAGCCCCGCCATGCGCAGCGGCATCATCAGGCTGTAGTCCGGCATCGCGAGCTGGCTGACCATAAACAGCCCCTGCGCCTTATCTTCGCTTACAATCCCCTGCGCCAGCGTGGTGGCGTCCGGCATATCAATTCGCCACTGGGTGCCGTGATGAATGACGTCGCGCCACTGCTTGTGTAGCGCGGCGTAATGGCGATAGCCTTCGCGCTCCTGTTCGTCCACGGTGAGCGGATCCAGCTCTAGCCCCATATGGCCAAACAGGGCCGTCAGCCCCCGGAAGGCGATGCCGTGCTGGCGGAAGGTGGCGTGGCATTGATGATGACCGATATGCGCGCCCATCACCTCCGGTGGGAAGAAGTAGCTCATGCCGCGCTGGATGATGCTGCGCTCCAGCGCGTCGTTGTTGTCAGACGCCCAGAAGCGGTGGCTGCGGGTCAGTACCTCATAATCAATGCGACCGCCGCCGGAGGAGCAGGATTCAAACTCAATATGCGGGAAGCGCTCGCCCAGCACGTCCAGCAGGCGGTAAAACTGGCGGGTCTGGGCGTCGGCGGCGGCTTTACCGTTGTGTCCAGGCTGCACCAGCTCGCGGTTCATGTCCCACTTCACGTAGTCGACCGCATGCTCGCCCAGCAGCCAGCTCATACGCTCCACAAGGTAATCAAAGGCCTCCGGGATGTTGAGATTGAGGACCAGCTGGTGTCGTCCGGTCGCCTGGGGATAGCCCGGCAGCGCCAGTACCCAGTCAGGGTGCGCGCGGTACAAATCTGAATCCGGGTTGATCATCTCCGGCTCAACCCAGATGCCAAACTCCATGCCGAGCCGTTTGACGTGGTCGATCACCGGCGTCAGGCCGTTCGGGTATTTTTTCTCGTCCAGATACCAGTCGCCCAGCGCGGCATGGTCGTCATTGCGGCCTTTGAACCAGCCGTCATCAATGATGAAGCGCTCCACGCCCAGCGCGGCGGCCTCGTCGGCCATGCGCTTGATGTACTTCGGATCGTGGTTGAAGTAGATCCCTTCCCAGGTATTGAGGTGCACCGGGCGCGGTTTGTTTTCCGGGAAGCGGATGATGTTGTCGCGCAGGTAGCGGTGAAACGGCTGGCTCATGCCGTTCAGGCCCTGCGTGGAGTAGCTGGCATACAGGCGCGGCGTCCAGAGCGTATCGCCCTCCTCAACCACCATTTCACCCGGCAGGTAGAGCGCTTCGGCCTGGAGATAGCGACGACCGTCGGTTTTCGCTTCCGCGCGCAGGCGGTGATTACCGCTCCAGCCCAGATGCACGCCCCAGACGTCACCCTGCATTTCGCTGAACGACGGCGTACCGGCAATCAGCGCCGGGAAGTGCTCGTGGGAGGTTTTACCCCGACGGTTTTCAATCACGAAGCTGTCATGTTCAAGCTTTACGCGGTGCGGCTGAAACTCCCTGATCCAGCGACCGTGGAAGGCCATTACCTCCTGCGCGCGCTCGGCCACCGGCAGCGTGACGGCAAAACGGTCCACCTGCCAGGGGATCGCTTTCAGGTTCGTTAAACCGTGACGAACCACCAGCACGCCGCTGGCATCCAGCGCCAGCTCGCTGGTCAGGCGCAGTCCCGCGCATTCATCTTCGGCGGTAATCGTCAGGGTGTTAACGCCCTGCTGCACCTGCGTGGTTTTGAACACCGGGGAACCGTCCACCCCCTGGCGATGCCCCTCAATGCCAGGCGAGCCAAACAGGCCATGCCCCAGCTCGGCCATCAGCGTGACCGGGGAGTCGACGTCAAGCCTGCCGTTGGCAACAGGACGCGCGAGCATAGCAACATCCTGTGGCGAAAAGTACTGAAGGTGCGGCCCCCAGTAGAGAATTTCGGCGAACGGATGGGTTTTGATCACCACGTCTACCGTCGTGGTTTCGAGTCGTAAAACGGAATCTTGCATCAGACATCTCCTGTCATCGGGAAGATCTGAGTGTTGATCCGAAACGTTTCGGATACAAACCAAAACGTTTCGGTTTTGTGATCGACTTTAGAAAATGGAGAGATTCAGGCCGTCTTGCCGGGAGAGAATTCGGGCTGCCAGAGCACCTGAAGTTGTTCAATATCGTCGCCGCTAATCAGCTGGCGCACCATATCGGCAATCTGTTTCCCGACGCCCTGGCGGGTGGACTGGATCACCGACGCCACGTCAATATCGACGATGCTATCCTGCGGCAGGCCGTCATAGACCACCAGCGAGACGGCGTTGTCGCCGGATAAACGCCCCAGCTGCGCCAGCGCCATCGCCGCGCCGTCGCCGTGGGTGTTACAGTCGGTGATGATGGCCGTGGGCGGCTGCGGCAGGGCAAGCAGTTCTTTGGTGGTGGCATACCCGACTCGGCGCGAAGGCGGCATGGCGCGCAGCCATTCGCTGGAAAGCCCGGCTTCCCGCAGGGCGTCCAGATAGCCCTGACGGCGCTGGGTGATAAACGCCTGATTGTTGCTTTCGCCCAGTAGGGCAATGCGCTGATGGCCTTTCCCGATCAGCCAGCGGGTAGCATTGTACGTACCGGCATAGTTGTCGAAGTCGAACCACGCGTACGGCTGCGGTAGCTGGCTTCGACCAAGCGCCAGAAAGGGGAATCCGGCCGCCTGCAGCTGCTCAAGTCGCGGATCGCGATCCAGCGTGTGGGCCACAATCAGCGCGTCCACGCGGCGGCTTTGCACCATGCGCATATAGCTGTGCTTATCCGCCAGATCGTCGTCGGCGATGAGCAATAAGTCGATCTCATGTCGCGCCAGTTCGTGGCTAATTTCGCCGACCATGTCCATAAATACGCTGTTATTGAGCGGAACAGGATGTACGGGAAACACCAGCCCGACGGCGTCAATTTTGCCCATCTTCAGGCGGCGGGCGAAGGTGTTAGGCCGATAGCCGCGTCGCTGGGCTTCCGCTTCAACGCGAGCGCGCGTCTCGTCAGAAACGTCGTCATATCCGTTGAGGGCGCGGCTGACGGTGGTAACAGAGAGCCCCAGTTCTTTGGCAATGGCTTTAAGCGACATGATTTTCCTTATCTTCGTTAGTTTTGTTCCGCCACCAGCAGCGCGTAAGTGTCTGGCTCCAGGGCCTTGAAGATATGCGGCTGGTCGGCGGGATAACAAATGTAATCCCCTGCGCCTAGCTCTTCTGCCGCGTCGAGCAGGCCGACCAGCGCCCGCCCCTGCGTCACAATAATATGCTCAACCGAGCCCGGCGGATGCGGCTGGGAAATACGGTCTGCGCCCGGTTGGGTCATCAGAAGATAGACATCGCGGCGCGCGCCCGGAGGGCATGCCGCCAGCAAAATGGCTTCATAATTAGCCTGTCCGGCAACCACTTTCGTCCCTTCACCACGGCGGATCACCTGCGTGGTCGGCAACTGCGGCTCAAGCAAGCTGGCGAAAGGAATATCCAGCGCCACGCACAGCGACCACAGCGTTTCCAGGCTAGGGTTACCGTTGCCGGACTCCAGCTGGGAAAGCGTTGATTTTGCGATCCCGGCACGGCGGGCAATTTCCGCCAGTGAAAGCCCGGTTCGCAGGCGTTCTCGCACCAGACTTTTGGCGATCAGGCTGATCGGCTGCGTCATATAACGGCCTCTTGTTCTATAAAACGAACGAATCGTTCGTCTTGAAAATCAGTTTCGTTGCGTTCATTATAATGGATACACGTTCGATATGGCTAAAATTGTATGAAGCATCATCTCTCTTGCCTGAAAGGCGACACCATAAAAGCAATCATCCTGGTCTGCCTCGCGGTCGGCGTGGTCGGGATGTCATACGGCTCCCTGGCGATGGCCTACGGTTTCCCGGTCTGGGTACCGTTTGTACTCTCCATCACCGTACTCGCGGGCGCGTCAGAGTTTATGTTTATCGGCATTGTGGCAAGCGGCGGTAACCCGCTGGCGGCTGCGGCCGCGGGGTTGCTGGTCAACGCGCGGCACGTGCCGTTTGGCGTGACGGTCCGTGAGCTGGTCGGCAAACGTGGTCTGAGCCTGTTGGGCTGCCACATCATGAATGACGAAAGCGTGGTGTTTGGCCTGTCTCAAAAAACGCCCGAACAGCGCAAAGCGGCGTACTGGCTATGTGGTTTAGGCGTGGCGATTGTCTGGCCGCTGGGGGCCCTGCTGGGCGCTATGGTCGGTAAACTGCTGCCGGACCCGGAAACCATCGGGCTGGATGCAGTATTCCCGGCCATATTGCTGGCGCTGGTGGTGCCCGCGTTTAAAAACCGCACCACGCTGATCCGCGCCTGCAGCGGAGCCGCGCTGTCACTGGCCGCCGTGCCGTTTGCCCCGGTGGGATTACCGGTGCTGCTCTCTTTACTGGGTCTTGCTGCGAGGAAAAAATAATGGGAAATATGACGTTTTTTATTCTCGGCATCGCCATTTTGTCTGCGGGAACGTATCTGATGCGTCTTGGCGGGGCAAAACTGGGCAGCAGGCTGGCATTGTCAGAACGTTCACAGGCGCTGCTGTCAGATGCGGCAACGGTATTGCTGTTTTCCGTGGCGCTGGCGACCACGTTTTATGAAAGTGACCACTTTGCCGGCATGGCGCGCGTGCTGGGCGTGGCGTTTGCGGTATTTCTGGCCTGGCGAAAGATGCCGTTAATTGTGGTGATCGTGGCGGCGGCAGTGGTAACCGCGCTGCTGCGCGTGGCGGGCATAAACTAAAAAAGCGCCCCGGGGGCGCTCTTTCGACGGTGTGACAGCTTATTTCGTCAGTTCAGCAGTCATGTGTACGCGGTTACCTGAGAACGCCTGGGTAATTTTGTAAGATGACGCGCCGGCTTCCTGAGCCTGAGCCGCGATTTTCGCTTCTGCGCCGTCAATGGTTGACGCGGTTGCGGTCACGGTCTGAGCAGCGAAAGAACCGAAAGAAGTAGCCAGAGCGATTACAGCGACAAAAGTTTTGATGCTTTTCATAATATAAACCCTTTCATTAAGTTGTTTAGGTAAGGCACCGTGCCTTGATGAGATAAATACTAGACCTCATCATGAACAACTAAAAGCGGAAGGATTTGCTATTATCATTCAAAATTATTGATCAACTATTAATCGCTGAGGATGGGTATAAACGGTCGCCCTTCCCGGCTTGCAGAAGCCCACCAGCGTCAGGTTGCAGCGCTCCGCCACCTCCACTGCCAGCGTGGTCGCCGCCGATACCGCAAACAGAATTTCCACACCGCACATCGCGGATTTTTGCACCATCTCATAGCTGGCGCGGCTGGAAACGAGTGCCGCCCCCTGCTTCCACACGTCACTTTCACGCGCCCGGCGACCGAGCAGCTTGTCCAGCGCCACGTGGCGGCCAACGTCCTCGTTTCCCCCGGCAATATCTCCCGACGGCAACACCCATGCCGCCGCGTGCGTGCAGCCGCTCAGCTGGCCGACGGGCTGTACATCATTCAGGTGCTCGAGCGCATGGTCGAGGTGCGCCAGATTAAAGGTCTGAGTAAACGGCAGTGGCGCTACGGGTTTGCCAATATCGTTGAGCTGCTCAACGCCACACACGCCGCAGCCGGTACGCCCGGCCAGCGCGCGGCGGCGCTCTTTCAGCCCCATAAAGCGGCGGCTGGAGAGTTCGATTTGCACTTCAAGGCCGTTGCAAGCCTGCACCACGTCCATGCCGTAGATCTCCTGCGGATGGTCAATGATGCCTTCCGAGAGGGAAAAACCGATGGCGAACAGCTCGAGATCTTTCGGCGAAGCCATCATCACCACATGGGAGATACCGTTGTAAACGAGCGCAACGGGCACCTCTTCCGCCAGATAATCGGGCGAGGCATGGGTAATGTGGGGCGGTCTGTGTACCGACAGTTCCACAATACCCGCAGGCAGTGGCGACAAGTGGGGAGCACGGTTTTGTTTAGACACAGCGGTATTCCTGAACAACCACGGAGGTGAGCCTGCTATTGCATCACAAACAACAGGGCTTACGCATAGTATGGATCAACTTTTCGACAACCATTCTCCTACTCATTTAGCAGGGGTGCAACCTGCCACCCGCTACACCGCTTTAACATGCAGAGCTGTTAATGTGATCGATATCACACTTTATAATCAACATGGTGATAATACGTTCACTTTGTATTAACGCCATTAGAACAGCGGTACCGACAATGTGGTATTCTGATGATATCCCTCGTGGAATTGAGGGATTAACGCAAATTTTTCTCCTTTGCGGTCAATTCTCAGCCGCGAAGTTAAAACTACATATGTAAGCAATGTCGAAACAAGGAGTGACCCATGCAGGTCAGCAGAAGGCAGTTCTTTAAGATCTGCGCTGGCGGTATGGCAGGCACCACGGCAGCGGCACTGGGCTTTGCGCCCGGCGTAGCGCTGGCGGAAACGCGGCAGTATAAACTGCTGCGCACCCGTGAAACCCGTAATACCTGTACGTACTGCTCTGTCGGTTGCGGGCTGTTGATGTATAGCCTCGGCGACGGTGCTAAAAACGCCAAAGCGTCTATTTTCCATATCGAAGGCGACCCGGATCATCCGGTCAACCGCGGCGCATTGTGCCCGAAAGGGGCCGGTCTGGTGGACTTTATCCACTCCGAAAGCCGCCTCAAATTCCCGGAATATCGCGCGCCAGGCTCCGACAAATGGCAGCAAATCAGCTGGGAAGAGGCGTTCGACCGCATCGCAAAACACATTAAAGAAGACCGCGATGCCAACTTTGTAGAGAAGAACGCCGACGGCGTTACGGTCAACCGCTGGCTCTCCACCGGGATGCTGTGTGCCTCTGCTTCCAGCAACGAAACCGGTTATTTAACCCAGAAATTTACGCGCGCACTCGGTATGCTCGCGGTCGACAACCAGGCGCGTGTCTGACACGGACCAACGGTAGCAAGTCTTGCTCCAACATTTGGTCGCGGTGCGATGACCAACCACTGGGTCGACATCAAAAACGCCAACCTCATTGTGGTGATGGGTGGTAACGCCGCTGAAGCGCACCCTGTCGGGTTCCGCTGGGCGATGGAAGCCAAAATCCACAACGGTGCGAAACTGATTGTGATCGATCCCCGCTTTACGCGAACTGCGTCAGTGGCGGATTTCTACACCCCTATTCGTTCAGGTACTGACATCACTTTCCTGTCAGGCGTATTGCTGTACCTGATGACCAACGAAAAATATAACCGCGAATACACCGAAGCCTATACCAACGCCAGCCTGATCGTGCGTGAGGATTACCACTTCGAAGATGGCCTGTTCAGCGGTTACGACGCCGAAAAACGCAAATACGACAAAACCAGCTGGAACTACGAGCTGGATGAGAAAGGCTTTGCGAAGCGCGATACCACCCTGCAACACCCGCGCTGCGTGTGGAACCTGCTGAAAGAGCATGTTTCCCGCTATACGCCGGAGGTGGTTGAGAATATCTGCGGTACGCCGAAGGCAGACTTCCTGAAGGTGTGCGAGCTTATCGCCGAGACCAGCGCGAAGGACAAAACCGCGTCGTTCCTGTACGCACTCGGCTGGACGCAGCACTCCATCGGCGCGCAGAACATCCGTACCATGGCGATGGTTCAGCTCCTGCTCGGCAACATGGGGATGGCAGGCGGCGGCGTGAACGCCCTGCGCGGTCACTCCAACATTCAGGGTCTGACCGACCTCGGCCTGCTGTCTCAAAGCCTGCCGGGTTACATGACCCTGCCGAGCGAGAAACAGACCGACCTGCAGACCTACCTGACGGCCAGCACGCCTAAACCGCTGCTCGAAGGCCAGGTCAACTACTGGGGCAACTATCCGAAGTTCTTCGTCTCGATGATGAAAGCGTTCTTCGGTGATAAAGCGACGGCGGAAAACAGCTGGGGCTTTGACTGGCTGCCGAAGTGGGACAAAGGTTACGACGTTCTGCAGTATTTCGAGATGATGCATCAGGGCAAAGTGAACGGCTATCTGTGCCAGGGCTTTAACCCGGTTGCCTCGTTCCCGAACAAGAACAAGGTTGTTGAGTCTCTGTCGAAGCTGAAGTTCCTGGTGACGATTGACCCGCTCAATACCGAGACTTCAACTTTCTGGCAGAACCACGGTGAATCGAACGACGTCGATCCGTCGAAGATTCAGACCGAAGTGTTCCGTCTGCCGTCAACCTGCTTCGCGGAAGAGAACGGTTCTATCGTCAACTCCGGACGCTGGCTGCAGTGGCACTGGAAAGGTGCGGACGCCCCGGGCATCGCCATGAACGACGGCGAGATCCTGGCCGGCATCTTCTTACGCCTGCGTAAGATGTATGCGGAAGAAGGCGGCGCGAACCCGGAACCGGTGCTGAACATGACCTGGAACTACTCGACGCCGGAAAACCCTGCGCCGGAAGAAGTGGCGATGGAGAGCAACGGTAAGGCGCTGGCGGACGTTATCGACCCGGCCACCGGTACCGTGCTGGCGAAGAAAGGCGATCAGCTCAGCACCTTCGCGCACCTGCGCGATGACGGTACCACGTCAAGCGGCTGCTGGATCTTCGCCGGTAGCTGGACGCCAAAAGGCAACCAGATGGCCAACCGCGATAACGCCGACCCGTCGGGCCTTGGCAATACGCTGGGCTGGGCATGGGCGTGGCCGCTCAACCGCCGCATCCTCTATAACCGCGCATCCGCTGACCCGCAGGGCAACCCGTGGGATCCGAAGCGTCAGCTTCTGAAGTGGGACGGTGCGAAATGGGGCGGCGTGGATATTCCGGACTACAGCACTGCCGCACCGGGCAGCGACGTTGGGCCGTTTATCATGCAGCCTGAGGGGATGGGACGCCTGTTTGCTATCGATAAGATGGCGGAAGGTCCGTTCCCGGAACACTACGAGCCCTTTGAGACGCCGCTGGGTACCAACCCGCTGCACCCGAACGTGGTCTCTAACCCGGCAGCCCGTATCTTTAAGGGCGATTTCGAAGCGCTGGGTAAAAAGGACAAGTTCCCGTACGTGGGTACCACCTACCGTCTGACCGAGCACTTCCACTACTGGACCAAGCACGCGCTGCTTAACGCCATCGCGCAGCCGGAACAGTTCGTGGAGATCGGCGAGAAGCTGGCGGGCAAGCTCGGCATCGCCCATGGCGATACCGTGAAGGTTTCCTCTAACCGCGGCTATATCAAGGCCAAGGCGGTGGTGACCAAGCGTATTCGCACGCTGAACGTTCACGGTCAGCAGGTGGATACCATCGGTATTCCGATCCACTGGGGCTATGAGGGCGTGGCGAAGAAAGGGTTCATTGCGAACACCCTGACGCCGTTCGTCGGCGATGCGAACACGCAGACGCCGGAGTTTAAGGCCTTCCTCGTGAACGTGGAAAAGGTGTAACGGAGACGACTTATGGCTTATCAATCTCAAGACATTATCCGTCGTTCCGCGACTAACGGTTTCACGCCCGCGCCTCAGGCGAGGGACCACCAGCAGGAAGTGGCGAAGCTTATCGACGTGACCACCTGTATCGGCTGTAAAGCCTGTCAGGTGGCCTGCTCTGAGTGGAACGATCTGCGTGACGAAGTGGGTCACAACGTCGGGGTGTACGACAACCCGGCGGACCTGACCGCCAAGTCCTGGACGGTGATGCGTTTCTCGGAAGTGGAGCAGAACGACAAGCTGGAATGGCTTATCCGCAAAGACGGCTGTATGCACTGTGCGGATCCGGGCTGCCTGAAGGCATGTCCGTCAGAAGGGGCTATCATTCAGTATGCCAACGGCATCGTCGACTTCCAGTCTGAACAGTGCATCGGCTGCGGCTACTGCATCGCCGGCTGCCCATTCGACGTACCGCGCCTGAACCCGGAAGACAACCGCGTTTACAAATGCACCCTGTGCGTTGACCGCGTCACCGTCGGCCAGGAGCCTGCATGCGTGAAGACCTGCCCAACCGGCGCGATCCACTTTGGTTCTAAAGAGGATATGAAAACGCTGGCGGCAGAGCGCGTAGGCGAGCTGAAAACCCGTGGTTACGACAACGCGGGCCTGTACGATCCGGCCGGAGTTGGCGGTACGCACGTAATGTACGTGCTGCACCACGCCGACAAGCCGAACCTGTATCACGGCCTGCCGGAGAACCCGGAAATTAGCGCCACCGTGAAGTTCTGGAAAGGCATCTGGAAACCGCTGGCAGCGGTCGGTTTTGCTGCCACCTTCGCAGCGAGCATCTTCCACTACGTCGGCGTTGGTCCGAACCGCGCGGAAGAGGAAGACGACAACCTGCATGAAGAGAAAGACGAGGTGCGCAAATGAGAAAACGTGACACCATCGTGCGCTACACCGCGCCGGAACGCATCAACCACTGGGTCACCGCCTTCTGCTTCATGCTGGCGGCGATAAGCGGGCTGGGGTTCTTCTTCCCGTCCTTCAACTGGCTGATGCAGGTACTGGGTACGCCACAGCTGGCGCGTATTCTGCACCCGTTTGTGGGCGTCATCATGTTCGCGTCGTTCATCATTATGTTTTTCCGCTACTGGCACCATAACCTAATCAATCGGGATGATATCTTTTGGGCGAAGAATATTCGTAAGATCGTCGTCAACGAGGAAGTGGGTGATACCGGGCGTTATAACTTCGGCCAGAAATGCGTATTCTGGGCGGCGATTATCTTCCTGGTCCTGTTGCTGGTGAGCGGCGTGATCATCTGGCGTCCGTACTTTGCGCCTGCTTTCTCAATCCCGGTGATCCGATTCGCGCTGATGCTGCATTCATTTGCCGCAGTGGCGTTAATTGTGGTTATCATGGTGCATATCTACGCCGCCCTTTGGGTGAAAGGCACCATTACCGCGATGGTGGAAGGATGGGTAACCAGTACGTGGGCGAAGAAACATCACCCGCGCTGGTACCGTGAAGTCCGCCAGAAACAGGAAAAGTCATCTGAATGAGTATTCGCATAATCCCGCAAGATGAGCTGGGGTCGAGCGAGAAACGCACGGCGGATTATATTCCGCCGTTGTTATTCCCCAGACTCAAGAACCTCTACAACCGCCGCGCAGAGCGTCTGCGCGAGCTGGCAGAGAACAACCCGCTGGGCGATTTTCTGCGCTTTGCCGCGCTGGTTGCCCATGCGCAGGAAGTGGTGCTGTACGACCACCCGCTGCAAATGGACCTGACCGCGCGCATCAAAGAAGCCAACGCGCAGGGCAAGCCGCCGCTGGACATTCACGTCCTGCCGCGCGACAAGCACTGGCAAAAGCTGCTGCATTCGCTCATTGCCGAGCTGAAGCCGGAGATGAGCGGTACCGCGCTGGCTGTCATCGAGAATCTGGAAAAAGCCTCTGACCTGGAGCTGGAAGAGATGGCGAGCGCGCTGTTTGCCTCCGACTTCGCTCTGGTCAGCAGCGATAAAGCGCCGTTTATCTGGGCTGCGCTGTCGCTCTACTGGGCGCAAATGGCAAGCCTGATCCCCGGTAAAGCCCGCGCCGAATACGGCGAGGCGCGCCAGTTCTGCCCGGTCTGCGGCTCCATGCCGGTATCGAGCATGGTGCAAATCGGCACGACTCAGGGGCTGCGCTACCTGCACTGCAACCTGTGTGAAACCGAGTGGCACGTGGTGCGCATCAAGTGCAGCAACTGCGAGCAGACCCGCGATCTGAATTACTGGTCGCTGGAAAATGAAGAAGCGGCGGTGAAAGCCGAAAGCTGCGGCGACTGCGGCACTTACCTGAAGATTCTGTATCAGGAAAAAGACCCGAAAGTCGAAGCCGTGGCCGACGATCTCGCCTCGCTGATTCTGGATGCGAAGATGGAGCAGGAGGGCTTTGCCCGCAGCTCGATCAACCCGTTCCTGTTCCCGGGTGAAGGGGAGTAATTTCCTCTGACAGTGCCGGGCGGCGCGAGCTTGCCCGGCCTATAGTTGGTAAGGTGAAACGACTCCAGTAATGCCCGAAAAGTCTTTCGTGTTTCGAGAAATCAACGGACAATTTCTGCTCTGAGCTGTGGCCAGAATGATAGCATCAGGCAGTTTCATTCCATGCTTCTCGCGCAGAATTACACTTCTTTCAGCGATATCTCGGGTGATATCAATAATCTCAAATACGCCCATCACTGTCGCAGTTTTCGCTTCGTGACCATGTTTGCGGGCACCCACCATGACTTCCATCCATGTGATCAGGCTAATTGCTCGATGCGAAGCTGTGCGATCAATTGCATCCGCAGCCTCAACGCGATTATTAAATAGATCAATGAGTATATTGGTATCGAACACCGCCATGTGCTCCATAATTACCACTCCTCACGCAGCTTGCGTTCATACTCAAGCCCATCTTCCTGCTGGTTTCCCCACAAGCCAAGCGCATCGCGGATAACCGATGAACTCTGCTGGTCGAGATATTGCTCAATGGCTTCCCGAAGCAATTCGGCACGAGGCCGGTTACGCAGCTGCTTCAGATTATCCAGTCGTTGAATTACGTCATCAGACAAATCGATCAGAATTCTGCCCATATCAAGATCCGCGGAAAGACTCATATATCACCTTAGTATATCACCATTGTCTATTTTTAAGGCAACATACGCTTTTATTCAGAAGGGTTAAAGCACGTAGCTATAGTTTTCCTGCTATTTGCGAAGCGCTTTCCAGATTTTTAGTACTCGACAATTTTCTTATTTTCTTTTGAATTAAACCAGGCTATAAAGCTGTATATCCATACAGTTAAAGGGAATTTTCATGGCACTGGAACAGGGTATTGCGCAGCTGGTTCAGGGATTTATCGCTGCAGGCCGGCCTTCGTCACGTCGACAGACCATTGAGGTACGACGAGCAGGGTACATTGCCAGCGCGGGGCTTGCCGGGAAGATAGAAACGCGCGTTCAGGTGGAGACGCTAGTGCTTGAGGGCCTTACCATTCGAGTATTTTCACCTCTTAATGCCCCTGAAATATTGCCTGCTGCCATCTACTATCACGGCGGATGCTTTATCAGCGGCGGCTTTGATACCCATGACAACCAACTCCGCCAGTTAGCCTCCTACGGCAATTGTCGGGTGATCGCCGTTCAGTACAGGTTAGCGCCGGAGCATACCTTCCCCGCCGCACATGACGATGCTGAAAGAGGTGCAGATCTGGTCTGGCAGTATGCGGACAAATTAGGCGTGGATAAGAATCGGCTCACCCTCTGTGGAGACAGTGCAGGAGGGCATCTGGCGCTGGTAACGGCGCTGAGGCTTAAGGTTAAAGGGCTGTGGCAACCTGTACAGCTTATTCTTATCTATCCCATGCTCGACGCCACGGCCAGCTTTGAAAGCTATGCCCTTAATGGCACGGATTATATTATCACCCGCGATACCCTGCTCAGCGGGTATGAAATGTATCTCGCAGAGACTGACCGCCAGCATCCGGAAACCAGCCCGCTGTGGCGCGATGATTATTACGGACTTCCGCCAGTGCACATCATTACCGCAGAGTACGATCCGCTGTGCGATGAGGGAGAAATGTTGTATCAGCATCTGACTGAGCAGGGTGTGAAATGTACTGCTCAGCGCTGGCTGGGCGTCATCCATGGCTTCTTTCAGCTTGGCGGCGTCAGCCAGTCAGCGCGAGACCTAATGCGGGATATCGCCGGGCGGATTCAGCACGCCCGGATAACGTGAACAGAAGATTACTCCTCCTCGTTCCCACCCTCTTCATACGCACCGAAGGGCTTCGCTGGAAGAACAATGTAGGTGCCTTCAAACACCGCCCCTGGTGTTTTATCGCCAAACAGTTCAACCTGCATTTGTACGCGGGCTTTGCGGCCGCGTGCCAGGCGGTCGAGATCGCCACCCAGTGACCCCAGATCGGCCACGGCGCTCGGCTTGCCGCTTATCGGTGCGCTATAGCGAATGTGTGCATCGGCGAGAATGATGGTTCCGCCCAGATGACGCTCGCGAAGCATCAGCCAGATGAGACCCCACCCGGTGAGCGTCGCGAGGGAAAACAGACTTCCGGCAAACAGGGTGTGGTGCGGGTTCTGATTGCCGGTTTCCGGCATGGTGGTAATAAATTTTTGTCCGGTGTACTGCTGAATGCGCACGCCCATTTTTTCGCTGAGCGGAATGTGCTGATACCAGGCCTGCTGCAGCTGCCCGCACCAGTCGGCGCGATGAAGAATATCATCCAGCGTGGCGATGGGTTTGATCATCAAAAAATGACGAATCGGCGTGGTTTGCGGGGTTGTGATTTCCCCCTGATTCACAAAACCGAGCTTGGCGAAGAATTCTACGGCATCTTCGCGGGCGCTACAGGTGACGCGCTTAACGCCTTCCTGACGGGCGACGGACTCAAGGGTCATCGCCATTAGCGTTCCCAGACCTTTGTCCTGAACGGAGGGATGAACCGCCATAAAGCGAATCGACGCTTCGTTATCGGCGTTGATATACAAGCGCCCGACGGCGACGAGGTTACCCTCTTCGTCCATCACCATCTGATGGTGGGCCATCGCATCCCAGGCGTCTCGTTCAGATCCTTTTGGCTGATGCAGTGGCTTGCGCAGCATTTCCCAGCGGAACTGGTAATAAGCGTCTAACTCTTCTTCCGTTTGCGGTACTCGAAGGTGATACATAGCTGTACTCTCTCTTGTTACCCGCGGCCACGCCGCCAGTTGGCTCATACCTGGAGCCAGAATGTGACGGGGCCATCGTTCACCAGCGAAACCTGCATATCTGCAGCGAATCGTCCGGTTTGCGTATTCATTTCCTGCTGACGACAACGCTCAACAAAGTACTCGTAAAGTGCTTCCGCACGATCCGGCGCGGCGCCTTTAGAGAAGCTCGGGCGCATGCCGCGCTCGGTATCCGCTGCCAGCGTAAACTGGGAAACCACCAGCACGCTGCCGCCCGCCTGCTGGACGTTCAGGTTCATCTTGCCTTCCGCATCGCTGAAAATACGGTAGCCCAGCACGCGCTCACACAAGCGGTTGGCTTTTTGTTCGTCATCATCCTTTTCGACACCTAACAACACCAAAAGTCCTGGGCCAATTTCACCCGTCACCTCTCCCTCCACGGTGACGCTGGCACGGGTTACGCGCTGTATCAATGCAATCATGGTTGGTCTGCTTCTAATTGTTTTTCAGCTTCTGCTGCTTTTTTAAGTTCGCGGTATACACCGAGAGTGACAGTTATTTCAGCACCAAGCAAGACGATACACCAGGTCCAGTAGACCCAGACAAACAAAATGGGGATCACCGCCAGCACGCCGTAAATCAGCTGATAGGACGGAAACATGGTGATGTAGAGGGCAAACCCTTTTTTACCGAGCTCAAAAAGCAACGCCGCCACCAGCGCCCCCAAAACCGCATCTCGGTTAGGCACGCGCGTGGTCGGCACGACGCTATAGAGCAGCCAGAACGAGAGCCACGACAGGATCAGCGGAAAGATGCGAAGCACATTATCGATCACACCGTTTAAATCACTCGCCCACCGTAGGGAAAGCAGATACGAACTGATCGCCAGGCTCGCCCCAGCCAGCAGCGGTCCCAGTGTGAGAATCATCCAGTACACGGCAAAGGAATAGACCTTTGGCCGCGCTTTTTTACTCCGCCAGATCGTGTTCAGCGCGTTATCGATGGCGTACATCAGCAGCAGCGCGGTAACGATAAGACCGCATGCCCCCACTGCCGTCATCTTATTGGAGTTGGCAACGAACTGCTCAATGTAGTTCTGGATGACATCCCCGGTTGCCGGAATAAAATTCGCGAAGACAAAATGGCGAAGCTGCAGGCTGACGTCCGCAAACATCGGAAAGGCCGAAAACAGGGCAAAAATGACCGCCACCAGCGGCACTAATGAGAGCAACGACACGTAGGCGAGGTTGCCCGCCAGCGTGGTCATGTTGTCCTCATCAATACGGTGCCAGAGCAGTTTCAGCCATGCCCTCAGCGGGCGAGTATGATGCGTGGCTTTTTGATGAACGGTTTTTAGCATAGCTGCTTCGCAAAGTAGTTTGGTATCGTCTCTTTTCCGGTCACCAGAATTGACGTTATACCTAACTGGTTAGCGCCCTCTATATTATCGGCGTTGTCGTCGAAAAAGACCGCATCGGCCGCGGTGAATCCCTCTGACTGCAGAACAGCCTGATAAATTCGCGCTTCAGGCTTACGCATACCCATCTCCTGCGAAAGATAGATCTTGTCGGCCGCCCCCTTAACTTCAGGGTATTCCTCAGGCCAGAACGTGGTGTGCAGACGGTTGGTATTGGACAACACAACGACCCGATGGCCCTGCTCGCGCAGTTTGTGCATGATGTCGATCACCTCAGAGCGAACCGCCACAAATACCGCCTGCCAGCCGTGGGAAAACTGTTCATAGCTTAACGAAAGCCCCATCTCCTGGCAGAAACGTTCAGCGAATTCTTCATCACCGATCTCGCCGCGTTCATGCTGATGGAAGGTCTCGCCCATCGCGAAATTCTGCTTCAGTGTCGCCAGCGGAACACGGCTAAAGTCGCTCCACGCACCCAGCACGCGATTAAAATCGATATCGACGATTACGTTTCCTAAATCAAAGATATAAAGCATGGTTATCTCCTGCTCGCCGTGGAAAAGTAACTGTAGCGGGAAAGATAAGGTTTGGCTATGCGTGAGATTCAGCTTAAAGAAAGGAATGGCCCGAACGTGAATGTCGGGCCAGGAGAAGCGTTAACCTGCCTGCTGTTCGTCGTTTGAAATCACTTCCACTATTTCAACTTTGCTGGATTTGAGATGATTTTGCAGCGCCGAGCCGGGCAGTTCGTCGGTGAAGAGCGCCGTCGCCTGGGCCACGTTGCCAATTTCAACCGCCGCAGACGCTTGATATTTCGTATGATCGACAGCGAGTAAAATGTGGCGGGAGTGGGCGATCATGGTTTTCACCACGCTGGCTTCGTTCACGTCAAATTCCATCATCGCACCGTCGTGTTCGATCGCCCCGACGCTGGTGACCAGGTAATCCGCACGGAATCCCGATACGAACGCCGTGGCCGCCGGGCCGATAATGCCGCCGTTATGCGGACGCAGCGTGCCGCCCGGCACCATCACTTCAAAGCGCGGATTCTTATACAGAATATGCGCCACCCGCAGACTGTTGGTGATGATGCGCAGGTGGTTATGGTTTAGCAGCGCCCGGGCAACGTGCTCCACGGTCGTGCCGATGGTGATGAAGATGGTGGAGCCATCGGGAATATAGTCCGCAATGGCTTCGGCAATCGCCCGCTTCTCTTCGGTAAGCGAGACTTCGCGCTGCTCGAACGCCGTGTTCACCACGCTGGAGGCTCTGCCCGCCCCGCCATGATGACGCGTGATCAGCCCCTGCTCGCTGAGCTTGCGGATATCCCGGCGCACCGTTTGCGTGGAAACATCCAGCAGTTGCGCCAGTTCATCAATGTTCATATAGCCGCGATCGGCAATCAGCGTCAGAAGCTGATCGTGACGCGGGTTGCCGGTCAGTTCGGTAAGACTCATGGGCTGTCCTCTGAAAACCATCTCGCCCCGCATTTTATACAAAAAGTGACAAAAAAGAGCGGGTTTGATCACAGTCGGGTATCCCTGCCCGTCCGCCAGGTTTTGTGCATTTCAATGCTGCAACGGCGCTGGCAAAACGCACGGCCTCGGCAACAGACGCCCTCTGTCCCAGACTAACCGCCAGCGCACCGTGGAAAACATCACCCGCACCCGTGGTATCTACAACGTCCACTTCATAGCCAGACTGATGACACAACGCGCCATTTTCCAGCCAGAAGCAGCCGTCTCGTCCCTGGGTGACATACACATGTCCATTTGTGAGCGTTTGTGCTTTTCTCAGCGCGTCTTCAGTTTCATCCCGCTGCGTTAAGCGCCGCAGCCCCGGCGCGGAGAAGGCCGCGTGATCGCTTAAGGCAACCAGCTCCGCGATGTCCTGCGGGGTGACATCCGCATCAAGCAGTGTCGGCACACCCTGCTGACGGGCGAGGGTAAACGCCTGCTTTGCCCCGTCGTGCCAGCGCACGTCAGCTAATACGATATCCCATTGCGAGAAGTCGATTTCACGCAGCCATCCTGCCTCAGCAGGGAGGTCGGGGCTGGGATAGTTCGCGATAACGCGCTCCCCGCTGCCGTCCACCAGCACCGCCGACTGTGACGAGCGGGCCCCCTTAAACACGCGCGTAAAGCGGGTATTTACCCCCAGGGATTCCAGCTCCGTGAGCAGCCGCCTTCCGGTATCGTCGTCCCCCACCCTGCCAATAAAATCCACTTCCGCGCCCAGTTTCGCCGCCGCCACTGCCGCCGTTGCCGCCGGGCCGCCGCCCACTTCCGTATAGTCCTTAGCGACATATTTCCCACCTTCTTTTGGTAAATCATCGAGATACCAGATGCGATCCAGCACGGTAATGCCGACACAAACGATGCGAGTCATGGTGATTCCTTCTGCGATTTCTGATGCTTTCATTTTAATTTCATCAAATGTTTAAAAAGTGACCCATGTCAATTTTTTGACCATAAATTACAAATACGATCAAAAACAGACAACGAAAACGTGCAAAAATTGACACGATGTGACAGGAGAGAGGCATGTCAGCAATCGCATTTATCGGTTTAGGGCAGATGGGCGCGCCAATGGCGAAGAATCTGCTTAAGCAAGGCCATCAGCTTAACGTTTTTGACGTGAACCCACAGGCGGTTCAGGCGCTGGTAGAGAACGGCGCGCGGGCGGCGGCAACGCCAGCGCAGGCCGCAACGGATGCCGAATTCGTGATTACCATGCTGCCAAACGGCGACCTGGTGCGCAGCGTTCTGTTCGGCGAGCACGGCGTATGCGAGGGGTTATCCCGCGACGCGCTGGTGATTGATATGTCCACCATTCATCCGCTGCAAACCGACGCGCTGATCCGCGACATGTCTGATCGCGGCTTCAGCCTGATGGACGCACCCGTCGGACGCACCTCTGACCATGCCATCGCCGGCACGCTGCTCCTGCTGGCTGGCGGCACAGCGCAGCAGGTTGAGCGAGCCACCCCCGTATTAATGGCGATGGGCAATGAGCTGATTAACGCTGGCGGGCCGGGCATGGGCATTCGCGTGAAGCTTATCAATAACTACATGAGCATCGCCCTGAACGCCCTGTCGGCAGAGGCAGCCGTACTGTGCGAAGCGCTCGGCCTCTCCTTTGACGTGGCGCTCAAGGTGATGAGCGGCACGCCTGCGGGTAAAGGTCACTTCACGACATCCTGGCCGAACAAAGTGCTGAAAGGCGATCTTTCGCCCGCCTTCATGATCGACCTTGCGCATAAAGATCTGGGGATCGCCCTGGACGTGGCCAACCAGCTCCACGTTCCGATGCCGCTGGGCGCGGCTTCCCGCGAAGTTTACAACCAGGCACGCGCCGCCGGGCGCGGGCGCGAAGACTGGACGGCCATTCTTGAACAGGTTCGCGCATCTGCCGGGCTGAAAAAAAAACACTGATACGAAAGGACTGAGGAATGACGATGTACACCCTGAAAGATATCACCCGACCTTCCGGCGGTTTTGCGATGCTGGCCGTGGATCAGCGCGAAGCGATGCGCCTGATGTTTGCCGCCGCAGGCGCGCCGGTGCCGGTAACCGACCAGCACCTGACGGATTTTAAGGTCAACGCAGCGAAAATTCTGTCGCCGTACGCCTCTGCCATTCTCGTCGACCAGCAGTTCTGCTATCGCCAGATTGTGGAGCAGCAGGCCGTGGCCAAAAGCTGCGCGATGATTGTGGCGGCCGACGAGTTTATTCCGGGGAATGGTATTCCGGTTGACAGCGTGGTAATCGACAAAAACATCGACGCACAGGCGATCAAACGCGATGGCGGCAAGGCGCTAAAGCTGCTGGTGCTGTGGCGCAGCGATGAAGACCCGCAGCAGCGTCTGGAGATGGTGAAGGCGTTCAACACGCTGTGCCACGACAACGGGCTACTGAGCATTATCGAGCCGGTTGTACGTCCGCCGCGTCGCGGCGCCGCGTTTGACCGCGAGCAGGCGATTATCGACGCGGCCAAAGAGCTGGGCGACAGCGGCGCCGACCTCTACAAAGTGGAGATGCCGCTGTTTGGAAAAGGCACGCAGCAGGCGCTGCTGGCGGCCTCGCAGAAGCTGAACGAGAACATAGCCATGCCGTGGGTGATCCTCTCTTCCGGCGTGGACGATAAATTATTCCCGCGCGCCGTGAACGTGGCGATGCAGGCGGGTGCATCGGGCTTTTTAGCCGGTCGCGCCGTCTGGTCATCGGTGATTGGCCTGCCGGACACCGAGCTGATGCTCCGCGATATTGCAGTACCAAAACTGCAGCGTCTGGGTGAGATCGTCGACGAAATGATGACTCGCCGCTGAGAAAGGACCCGAACATGAAATGGTTTAACACCCTGAGCCACAACCGCTGGCTCGAACAAGAGACCGACCGCATTCTCGATTTCGGTAAAAACGCCGCCGTACCGACCGGTTTTGGCTGGCTGGGCAATAACGGCCAGGTACGCAGCGATATGGGTACGCATCTGTGGATCACTGCTCGTATGCTGCACGTTTACGCGGTGGCAGCGAACATGGGGCGTCCCGGTGCGTATGCGCTGGTTGAGCACGGTATTAATGCCCTGAATGGCCCGCTGCGCGACAAGCAGCACGGCGGCTGGTACGCCTGCGTTAACGATGAGGGCGTCATTGACGCTTCCAAGCAGGGCTATCAGCACTTCTTCGTCCTGCTGGGTGCGGCAAGCGCCGTCACCACCGGCCATCCGCAGGCGCGCAGGCTGCTGGACGATGCTATCGAGGTGATTGAGCGTTACTTCTGGAGCGAACAGGAGCAGATGTGCCTGGAGTCATGGGATGAAGCGTTCAGCAAAACGGAAGATTACCGTGGCGGTAACGCCAACATGCACGCCGTAGAAGCCTTCCTGATTGTTTATGACGTGACCCACGACCGCAAATGGCTCGACCGCGCCCTCCGCATCGCGTCGGTGATTATTCATGACGTGGCGCGAAAAGGTGAGTACCGCGTTAACGAACATTTCGACACCAGCTGGAATCCGATTCGCGACTACAACATTGATAACCCCGCCCACCGTTTCCGCGCCTACGGCGGCACGCCGGGGCACTGGATTGAGTGGGGCCGCCTGATGCTGCACCTGCGCGCCGCGCTGGAAGCGCGCTTTGAAACCCCGCCGGAATGGCTGCTGGAAGATGCAAAAGGCCTGTTCCACGCCACCATCCGCGACGCCTGGGCACCCGACGGAGCCGATGGATTTGTCTACTCCGTGGGCTGGGACGGCAAGCCTATCGTGCGCGAACGCGTGCGCTGGCCAATCGTCGAGGCGATGGGCACGGCCTATGCCCTCTATACCGTGACCGGCGAGGCGCAGTACGAGGCCTGGTATCAGAAGTGGTGGGATTACTGCATCAAGTATCTGATGGATTACGAAAACGGTTCCTGGTGGCAGGAGCTGGACACCAATAACGAAGTGACCACCAAAGTCTGGGACGGCAAGCAGGATATTTACCATCTGCTGCACTGCCTGGTGATCCCTCGCCTGCCGCTGGCACCGGGCTTAGCGCCTGCCGTAGCCGCTGGTCTGCTGGACAGCCTGGCCAAATAATAAAGACGGAGTGTTTATGCGTACCCTACACAATATTGATCTGAAAAATAACGAAAGTGGCTTTACCCTGCGCTGGCAGGACCGTCTGATTTTATCCCACACCGCGGATGTCCCTTGCCTGTGGATTGGCGCAGGCGAGGCGGATATCGAGATGTTTCGCGGCAACTTCAGCATCAAAGACAAGCTCAACGAAAAGATTGCCCTGACGGACGCGACCGTCACGCAGCAAAGCGCGGGCTGGGCGATCCGCTTTACCCGCGGCGATGCGGTAAGCGCGACGCTGCTGGTGGGCGTCGATGCGGATGGCCGTCTTGAGCTGAAGCTTAAAAACGATGCTCCCGGCCATAACCGCATCTGGTTGCGGCTGGCGGCGCAGCCGGAAGATCATATCTACGGCTGCGGCGAGCAGTTCTCGTATTTCGATCTGCGCGGCAAGCCGTTCCCGCTGTGGACCAGCGAGCAGGGCGTGGGTCGCAACAAGCAGACCTACGTGACCTGGCAGGCCGACTGCAAAGAGAATGCGGGCGGCGACTACTACTGGACCTTCTTCCCGCAGCCCACCTTCGTGAGCACCCAGAAATACTACTGCCACGTGGACAACAGCTGCTACATGAACTTCGACTTCAGCGCGCCGGACTTCCACGAGCTGGCGTTCTGGGAAGATAACGCCACGCTGCGCTTCGAATGTGCTGAAACCTACGTCGATCTTCTGGAAAAGCTCACCGGCCTGCTGGGGCGTCAGCCTGAACTACCGGACTGGGTTTACGACGGCGTGACGCTGGGCATTCAGGGCGGCACCGAGGTGTGTCAGCAAAAGCTCGATATCATGCGCAAAGGTGGCGTGAAGGTGAACGGCATCTGGGCGCAGGACTGGTCCGGCATCCGCATGACCTCCTTTGGAAAACGCGTGATGTGGAACTGGAAGTGGAACAGTGAGCTTTATCCACAGCTTGATACGCGGATTGCGAAGTGGAAACAGGAAGGCGTGCAGTTCCTCTCCTATATCAACCCGTACGTCGCCAGCGATAAAGATCTCTGCGAAGAGGCGGCAACGCGCGGCTATCTGACCAAAAACGCCGACGGCAAGGACTACCACGTCGAGTTCGGCGAGTTCTACGCGGGCGTTATCGACCTGACCAACCCGGCAGCCTACGACTGGTACAAAGAGGTCATCAAAAAGAACCTGATCGCGCTGGGCTGCGGCGGCTGGATGGCCGATTTCGGGGAATATCTGCCGACCAATACCTTCCTGCACAACGGCGTCAGCGCAGAAATCATGCATAACGCCTGGCCTGCCCTGTGGGCTAAATGTAATTACGAAGCGCTTCAGGAAACCGGCAAGCTCGGGGAGGTCCTGTTCTTCATGCGCGCGGGCTACACCGGCAGCCAGAAGTACTCGGTGATGATGTGGGCGGGGGATCAGAACGTCGACTGGAGCCTTGACGACGGTCTGGCATCGGTGGTGCCCGCCGCGCTTTCTCTGGCGATGACCGGTCACGGCCTGCACCACAGCGACATCGGCGGCTATACCACGCTGTTCGAGATGAAACGCAGCAAAGAGCTGCTGCTGCGGTGGTGCGACTTCAGCGCCTTTACGCCAATGATGCGTACCCATGAGGGTAACCGCCCCGGCGACAACTGGCAGTTTGACGGCGACGCGGAAACCATCGCGCACTTCGCGCGCATGACCTCCGTCTTCACCACCCTGAAGCCGTACATCAAAGCCGCGGTCGCGCAGAACGCGAAAAGCGGCCTGCCGGTGATGCGTCCGCTGTTCCTGCACTACGAGGACGACGCGCGCGCCTACACGCTGAAATACCAGTACCTGTTTGGCCGCGACCTGCTGGTGGCGCCTGTTCATGAAGAGGGTCGCCGCGACTGGTCGCTCTATCTGCCGCAGGACAGCTGGGTGAATGCGTGGACCGGGGAAACCTGCCAGGGCGGTGACGTGACCGTTGATGCCCCCCTCGGCAAGCCGCCGGTCTTCTACCGCCAGCACAGCGAATGGGCAGATCTGTTTAGCACCTTACGTCATATCTGATAAGGCTCGCCCGCAGGGAAACCTGCGGGCAGACGGAGAACAATAATGAGTCAACATACTTCCGATCCGGCAACCCTACGCCTGCCGTTTAAAGAAAAACTCGCCTACGGGATGGGCGATCTCGGCTCAAACATCCTGCTGGATATCGGCACGCTCTATTTGCTGAAGTTTTATACCGACGTGCTGGGGCTGCCGGGCACCTACGGCGGGATCATCTTCCTGATTGCGAAGTTCTTTACCGCCTTCACCGATATGGGCACCGGGATCATGCTCGACTCCCGGCGCAAGATTGGCCCGAAAGGGAAATTCCGCCCGTTCGTACTGTATGCCGCCTTCCCGGTGACGCTGCTGGCGATTGCTAACTTCGTCGGCACGCCGTTTGAGATGACCGGTAAAACGGTGATGGCGACGATGCTGTTCATGCTTTACGGCCTGTTTTTCAGCATGATGAACTGCTCCTACGGCGCGATGGTACCGGCTATTACCAAAAATCCGGACGAGCGCGCCTCGCTGGCCGCCTGGCGCCAGGGCGGCGCGACGCTGGGCCTGCTGCTCTGTACAGTGGGTTTTGTTCCGGTGATGAATTTGATTGAAGGCAATGACCAGCTTGGCTATATCTTTGCCGCCACCCTCTTCTCGCTGTTCGGGCTGTTCTTCATGTGGTGGTGCTATAAGGGCGTGACCGAGCGTTACGTCGAGACACAGCCTGCAAATCCGACGCAAAAGCCGGGCCTGCTGCAGTCGTTTCGCGCCATCGCCGGGAACCGTCCGCTGTTTATCCTGTGCATCGCCAACCTGTGCACGCTGGGCGCCTTTAACGTCAAGCTCGCCATTCAGGTCTACTACACGCAGTACGTGCTGAACGACCCGATTCTGCTGTCGTACATGGGCTTCTTCAGCATGGGCTGTATTTTTATCGGCGTCTTTATGATGCCCGGCGCGGTCCGGCGCTTCGGCAAGAAAAAAGTCTACATCTGCGGGCTGACGATTTGGGTGGCGGGCGATCTGCTCAACTACTTCCTCGGCGGCGGCTCGGTGAGCTTTGTCGCGTTCTCCTGCCTGGCGTTCTTCGGCTCCGCGTTCGTTAACAGCCTGAACTGGGCGCTGGTGTCCGATACCGTGGAGTACGGCGAGTGGCGCACCGGTGTGCGCTCCGAAGGCACGGTCTACACCGGCTTTACCTTCTTCCGTAAGGTCTCGCAGGCGCTGGCGGGCTTCTTCCCGGGGATCATGCTCACGCAGATCGGCTATGTACCCAACGTGGTGCAGTCCGCCGGAACGGTTGAAGGGCTGCGGCAGCTGATATTTATCTATCCGAGCCTGCTGGCGGTCATCACCATCGTGGCGATGGGCTGCTTCTATAACCTCAACGAGAAGATGTATGTGCGCATTGTTGAAGAGATCGAACTGCGCAAACGTACGGCCTAAATGACGAGATAGAGCGCCCGACTGGGCGCTCTGAGGATCGACCATGACACATAACAGTGATCCGTTAACCCTAAAATTGAGCCTGCGAGAGAAGTGCGCCTACGGAATGGGCGATTTTGGCTCGAACCTGATGCTCTGTATTGGCACGCTGTATCTGCTAAAGTTTTACACCGATGAGCTGGGTATGCCGGCGTTCTATGGCGGCATTATTTTCCTGGTGGCTAAGTTCTTTACCGCGTTGACCGATATGCTGACCGGCGTGCTGCTCGACTCCCGGCGTAACATCGGCGCGAGGGGGAAATTCCGGCCATTCATTCTTTACGCCTCCGTCCCGGTGGCGCTGGTGGCAACGGCGCAGTTTATGGCCAACGACTTTAGCCTGACGGTGAAAACGGCTCTCGCCACCGTGCTCTTTATGATGTTTGGCCTCTGCTATAGCCTGATGAACTGCGCCTACGGTGCGATGGTCCCGGCCATCACCAAAAACCCGAACGAGCGCGCGCAGCTTGCGGCGTGGCGTCAGGGTGGCGCAACGGTGGGACTGTTGCTCTGCACCGTCGGCTTTATGCCCATTCAGGCGCTGTTCATCAGCCAACCCTCCCAGGGCTATCTGGTGGCCGCGCTGGTGTTCGTTACCGGCGGCCTGTTCTGCATGTGGTGGTGCTACAGCGGCGTGAAAGAACGCTACGTGGAGCTTACGCCCGATCACCATAAGCCCGGCATTCTGAAATCGTTCTGCGCGATTTTCCGCAATCCGCCGCTACTGGTGCTGTGTATCGCCAACCTGTGTACCCTCGCCGCCTTCAACATCAAGCTGGCGATTCAGGTCTATTACACCCAGTACGTGCTGAACGATCTCCATTTGCTGTCGTGGATGGGATTCTTCAGCATGGGCTGCATTCTGGTTGGCGTGTTTTTGGTGCCCGGCTCGGTTAAGCGTTTTGGCAAGAAGCCGGTTTATCTCGGCGGTCTGGCGCTGTGGGCGGTGGGCGACGTGCTCAACTTTTTCTGGGGAACCAGTTCCCTGCTGTTCGTGCTTTTTTCCTGCATGGCCTTTTTCGGCACCGCGTTTGTGAACAGCCTGAACTGGGCGCTGGTGCCGGATACCGTCGATTACGGCGAGTGGAAAACCGGCATCCGCGCCGAAGGGTCGGTGTATACCGGCTACACCTTCTCGCGCAAAATCTCTGCGGCGCTCGCCGGTTTCCTGCCCGGGATTATGCTAACCCAGATTGGCTACGTTCCCCATGCCGTGCAGAGCGCGGGCACGCTGCTTGGTCTGCGTCAGCTTATTTTCCTGTGGCCGTGCGGTCTGGCGATTGTTGCTGCCGTGACCATGGGGCTGTTTTATAAACTCAACGAAGCGCGCTTCGCCTTTATTATCGAGGAGATTGGAAAACGGAAAAAACAATCAGCGAATACCCCTGAGATAACCACCAACAATAAAGCGTCAGCAGTCACTTTATAACAATAAATCCGGCCATTCTTTCCTTCCTGTTAATCAGGAGGGAGGCCTTTCTGTACCTGATACATGGACAAATTATGAAAAGAATCATCACTGTACTGATCGTGTCGTCTGTGTCCTGCCCGGTATTTGCCGGGGCCTATGTCGAAACGCGTGAAGCCTACAATACGGCCTCAGAGATGCACGAGATGATCCTGCGCGCAGGATATAACTTTGATATGGGCGCGGGCCTGATGTTCACCAACGCCTATAACGTGGGCAAATGGGATGAGCTGAAGCACAGCTATAACGAAATCGAGGGGTGGTATCCGCTCTTTAAGCCGACCGACAAACTCACCTTCCAGCCCGGTGGGTTGATTAACGACAGCAGCGCAGGGTCCGGTGGCGCAGTTTATTTAGATACCAACTACAAATTTACGGACTGGTTTAATCTGACGTTCCGCTATCGCTATAACCATAACAATTACGATACGCCGGACTATAACGGGCAGATGGATAAAAACGACACGCACGAATTTGCCAACTACTGGAATTTCAAAGTGACGGATGCGTTTTTCTACACCTTTGAACCGCACTTTTTCCAGCGGGTGAATGATTACCACAGCAAAAATGGCAAAGACCATCACTGGGAAATTACCAATAAATTCAGCTACAAGATCGACAGAAACTGGCTGCCGTACCTCGAACTGCAGTGGCTGGACCGATGGAATGATTACAACCGGGAGCAGTATCGCATTCGCTTAGGATTACGGTATTCGTTCTAATAAAAAAGCCGCTGATCGCTCAGCGGCTTTTTACATACATGACAGCGTTAACGCTAACCTGTATTAGTCTTCTTTCGCACCGCGCATAGCACGTTTACGATCGTTCTCGGTCAGGTGACGTTTACGGATACGAATTGACTGTGGAGTCACTTCTACCAGTTCGTCATCATCGATGAATTCCAGAGCCTGCTCCAGAGTCATCTTGATCGGTGGAACCAGAACCGTTGCTTCGTCAGTACCGGACGCACGCATGTTGGTCAGTTTCTTACCGGTCAGGCAGTTTACGGTCAGGTCGTTAGAACGACTGTGAATACCGATGATCTGGCCTTCATAAACTTCAGCACCGTGACCCAGGAACAGCTTACCGCGATCCTGCAGACCGAACAGCGCAAACGCAACAGCTTTACCCTGACCGTTGGAGATCAGTACGCCGTTGTTACGCTGGCCCACTTCGCCCGGACGAACGTCGTCGTAGTGGCTGAAGGTGGAGTACAGCAGGCCGGTACCGGAGGTCATGGTCATGAACTCAGAACGGAAGCCGATCAGGCCACGGCTTGGGATCACGTAGTCGAGACGTACGCGGCCTTTGCCATCTGGATTCATGTTTTTCAGGTCGCCTTTACGCTCACCCAGAGCCTGCATCACAGAACCCTGATGCTGCTCTTCAACGTCCAGCGTTACGTTTTCGAATGGCTCTTGTTTACGGCCATCGATCTCGCGGAAGATTACTTTCGGACGGGAAACCGCCATTTCGAAACCTTCACGACGCATGTTCTCAATCAGAACAGACAGGTGCAGCTCACCACGACCAGAAACGCGGAATGCATCAGCATCTTCGGTTTCTTCAACGCGCAGCGCAACGTTGTGCACCAGCTCTTTGTTCAGGCGGTCAAGGATCTGACGAGAGGTAACGAATTTACCTTCTTTACCACAGAACGGAGAGGTGTTGACGTTGAAGAACATGGATACGGTTGGTTCATCAACGGACAGGGCTGGCAGCGCTTCGACATTCTGCGGATCGCAGATGGTGTCGGAGATGTTCAGTTCACCCAGACCGGTGATAGCGATGATGTCGCCCGCTTCCGCAACGTCACTCTCGATACGCTCAAGACCCAGGTGAGTCAGTACTTTACCGACTTTACCGTTACGGGTTTTGCCTTCGCTATCGATGATAGTAACCTGCTGGTTAGGCTTCACTTTACCGCGCTTGATACGACCAATGCCGATTACGCCAACGTAGTTGTTGTAGTCGAGCTGAGAGATCTGCATCTGCAGGGTGCCGTCGAGATCGACGTTTGGTGCAGGAACACGGTCAACAATCGCCTGATATAGCGGGGTCATGTCTTCAGCCATGTCTTCGTGGTCCAGACCTGCGATACCGTTCAGCGCAGATGCGTAAACGATAGGGAAGTCCAGCTGCTCGTCGGTCGCATCGAGGTTAACGAACAGGTCGAAGACCTGGTCAACAACCCAGTCAGGACGCGCGCCAGGGCGGTCAACTTTGTTGATAACAACGATTGGCTTCAGACCATGGGCAAAAGCTTTTTTGGTCACGAAGCGCGTCTGTGGCATTGGGCCATCCATTGCGTCAACGACCAGCAGAACGGAGTCTACCATGGACATTACACGTTCAACTTCGCCACCGAAGTCGGCGTGCCCTGGGGTATCAACGATGTTGATACGGTAGTCATTCCATTTAATCGCGGTGTTTTTCGCGAGGATGGTAATCCCACGCTCTTTCTCCAAATCGTTGGAGTCCATCACGCGTTCTTGGGTTTCGGCACGCGCATCAAACGTACCGGATTGCTGCAGCAGCTTGTCAACCAGGGTAGTTTTACCATGGTCTACGTGCGCGATGATGGCGATGTTACGCAAATTTTCGATCACAACTTTGCCTCAGGCATTTAGAAATAGCGCGTTATTGTACACGGATTAATCGCACTACAAAACAGGATCACAAACATCCCCCGCAAACAAGTATCGCAGAGATGCTTTGTGATCGCTTTCACGGAGCGGTAAAAGGGCACTTTAACGTAAATTGCACCAATATAGTGCTCAATGTTCACATTGAAGCACTATACTGGTGCAACAAATCCATTGTGGTGCAGCCCTTTTGCACTATGGTGCGCATGATAACGCCTTTTTGGGGTGATTTAAAAGTTGGCACAGATTTCGCTTTATAAAAAATACATGGCACCAGCCAGTACAAACAGAAATTGAAGACCTCGTTACCACGACGACAATGACCAATCTGGAGAGTTAAGTATGTCCGCTGAACACGTTTTGACGATGCTGAACGAACATGAAGTGAAGTTTGTTGATCTGCGCTTCACCGATACCAAAGGTAAAGAACAGCACGTCACAATCCCTGCTCATCAGGTGAACGCCGAATTCTTTGAAGAAGGCAAAATGTTTGACGGCTCCTCCATTGGTGGCTGGAAAGGCATTAACGAATCCGACATGGTTCTGATGCCAGACGCGACCACTGCGGTCATTGATCCGTTCTTCGAAGAACCAACCCTGATCATCCGTTGCGACATCCTCGAGCCAGGCACGCTGCAGGGCTACGACCGCGACCCACGTTCTATCGCGAAACGCGCTGAAGAGTACCTGCGTTCTACCGGCATCGCAGACACCGTTCTGTTCGGGCCAGAGCCAGAATTCTTCCTGTTCGATGACATCCGCTTCGGTGCCTCTATTTCTGGCTCCCACGTGGCTATCGACGACATCGAAGGTGCATGGAACTCTTCCACCAAATACGAAGGCGGTAACAAAGGTCACCGTCCTGGCGTGAAAGGCGGTTACTTCCCGGTTCCTCCGGTCGACTCTGCACAGGACATCCGTTCCACCATGTGTCTGGTGATGGAAGAGATGGGCCTGGTTGTTGAAGCTCACCACCACGAAGTGGCGACTGCTGGTCAGAACGAAGTGGCAACCCGCTTCAACACCATGACCAAAAAAGCGGACGAAATTCAGATCTACAAATACGTTGTGCACAACGTTGCGCACCGTTTCGGTAAAACCGCGACCTTCATGCCAAAACCAATGTTTGGCGATAACGGTTCCGGTATGCACTGCCACATGTCTCTGTCCAAGAACGGTACCAACCTGTTCTCTGGCGACAAATATGCCGGTCTGTCCGAGCAGGCGCTGTATTACATCGGTGGTGTTATCAAACACGCTAAAGCGATCAACGCCCTGGCGAACCCAACCACGAACTCCTACAAGCGTCTGGTCCCGGGCTACGAAGCGCCAGTGATGCTGGCCTACTCTGCACGTAACCGTTCTGCTTCTATCCGTATTCCGGTGGTGGCTTCTCCTAAAGCGCGTCGTATCGAAGTTCGCTTCCCGGACCCAGCGGCTAACCCATACCTGTGCTTCGCAGCACTGCTGATGGCCGGTCTGGACGGTATCAAGAACAAGATCCACCCGGGCGAAGCGATGGACAAAAACCTGTACGACCTGCCGCCAGAAGAAGCGAAAGAGATCCCACAGGTTGCTGGCTCTCTGGAAGAAGCCCTGCAGGCGCTGGACGCAGACCGCGAGTTCCTGACTGCAGGTGGCGTATTCACTGACGACGCTATCGATGCCTACATCGCCCTGCGTATGGAAGAGAACGACCGCGTACGTATGACTCCACACCCGGTTGAGTTCGAACTGTACTACAGCGTTTAATAAAAGTTGTTTTACCCGGCGTGATAAACGCCGGGGGTAGTTGCCGTGGAAACTTTTAGCCCATCTCCGGATGGGCTTTTTTCTCCACCAACAACCTGATCTCACGCGCTTTTTACGCCGAAAACGCTATACTGCACTAAATTAGTGCAAACGACTCCAGGAGACTGCTGAATGGCAACTGGCACGCTGCCCGATGCTGGGCAGATCCTCAATTCTTTGATTAACAGCATATTGCTGGTCGATGACGAGCTGGCCGTTCATTACGCCAACCCGGCCGCGCAGCAGCTGCTCGCCCAAAGCGCACGTAAACTGTTCGGTACCCCGCTTCCTGAACTCCTGAGCTATTTTTCGCTGAATATTGGCCTGATGCAGGAAAGTTTGCAGGCTGGCCAGGGGTTTACCGATAACGAAGTCACGCTGGTGATCGACGGGCGCTCGCACATTCTGTCGTTAACCGCGCAACGGCTTCCCGAAGGTCTGATCCTGCTGGAAATGGCGCCGATGGATAATCAGCGTCGACTGAGCCAGGAGCAGCTTCAGCATGCGCAGCAGATTGCCGCCCGTGATCTGGTGCGCGGTCTGGCGCATGAAATCAAAAACCCGCTGGGTGGATTACGCGGCGCGGCGCAGCTTCTGACCAAAGCGCTGCCCGATCCCGCGCTGGCGGAGTATACCAACGTCATCATTGAGCAGGCGGACCGTCTGCGGAATCTGGTAGACCGTCTTCTTGGGCCACAGCAGCCGGGAATGCACGTCACAGAAAGCATCCATAAAGTGGCTGAGCGGGTGGTGAAGCTCGTCTCAATGGAGCTGCCAGAGAACGTCACGCTGGTACGTGATTACGACCCAAGCCTGCCGGAACTGGCCCATGACCCGGACCAGATTGAGCAGGTCCTGTTGAATATTGTGCGTAATGCCCTGCAGGCGCTGGGGCCTGAAGGCGGTGAGATTATTTTACGCACCCGCACCGCCTTCCAGCTCACGTTACACGGCGTGCGCTACCGGCTGGCCGCCCGAATCGACGTTGAGGATAACGGGCCCGGCATTCCATCGCATTTGCAGGACACCCTGTTCTACCCGATGGTAAGCGGTCGCGAAGGCGGAACCGGCCTGGGCTTATCCATTGCCCGCAGTTTGATCGATCAACACTCCGGGAAAATTGAATTTACCAGTTGGCCGGGACATACCGAGTTTTCGGTTTTCCTGCCGATTAAAAAATAAAGGTGACGTTTATGCAACGAGGGATAGTCTGGGTAGTCGATGACGATAGCTCCATCCGTTGGGTGCTTGAACGCGCGCTCACAGGGGCAGGATTAAGCTGCACGACGTTTGAGAGCGGCAGCGAAGTGCTCGACGCACTCACCACCAAAACGCCAGATGTTCTGCTTTCGGATATTCGTATGCCGGGCATGGACGGGCTGGCGCTGTTAAAGCAGATCAAACAACGCCACCCTATGCTTCCGGTCATCATAATGACCGCGCACTCCGATCTGGATGCCGCAGTGAGCGCCTATCAGCAAGGGGCATTCGATTATCTGCCCAAACCCTTTGATATCGACGAAGCGGTGGCGCTGGTTGAGCGCGCGATTAGCCATTATCAGGAGCAGCAACAGCCGCGCCACGCGCCCGATTTTGGGCCAACCACAGACATTATCGGTGAAGCGCCGGCGATGCAGGACGTGTTTCGCATTATTGGTCGTTTATCCCGCTCGTCCATCAGCGTATTGATTAACGGTGAGTCGGGAACCGGTAAAGAGCTTGTGGCGCATGCATTGCACCGCCACAGCCCGCGGGCAAAAGCGCCGTTCATCGCCCTGAATATGGCGGCGATCCCGAAGGATTTGATTGAGTCCGAACTGTTCGGCCATGAAAAAGGGGCATTCACCGGCGCCAATACCATTCGCCAGGGGCGGTTTGAACAGGCCGACGGCGGTACGCTGTTTCTGGATGAGATCGGCGATATGCCGCTGGATGTCCAGACCCGCCTGCTGCGCGTGCTGGCCGACGGGCAGTTTTATCGCGTGGGCGGCTATGCGCCGGTGAAGGTGGACGTGCGTATTATCGCCGCGACCCACCAGAACCTGGAACAACGCGTGCAGGAAGGAAAATTCCGTGAGGATTTATTCCACCGTCTGAACGTCATCCGCGTTCATCTGCCGCCGCTGCGTGAGCGTCGGGAAGATATTCCCCGCCTGGCACGTCATTTCCTGCAGGTGGCCGCCCGCGAGCTGGGTGTGGAAGCCAAGCAGCTTCACCCGGAAACCGATGCCGCTCTGACGCGTCTGGCGTGGCCGGGCAACGTGCGTCAGCTGGAAAACACCTGTCGCTGGTTAACCGTGATGGCCGCCGGGCAGGAAGTGCTGATTCAGGATTTACCGGCCGAGCTGTTTGAAGCAACCGCGCCTGAAAGCAGTTCCGGGCACGCGCTGCCGGACAGCTGGGCGACGCTGCTGGCGCAGTGGGCCGACCGCGCGCTGCGTTCCGGTCATCAAAACCTGCTGTCTGAAGCTCAGCCAGAGATGGAGCGTACGCTGTTAACCACCGCGCTTCGCCATACGCAGGGTCATAAGCAGGAAGCCGCTCGCCTGCTGGGATGGGGACGTAATACCCTGACGCGCAAGCTTAAAGAGCTGGGAATGGAGTGATCGCACGCCGCTGTGTAAAGGTTATTAATTGAGCGCAAATTGCCGTTATTTTGCGCTTTACTGTTCCGATGAGTTTTGTATGATCGTGCCCGGAAATTGGGGGTGAACATCATGCTGGAAACAATCGTGAATATGCTCTCTAGCGGAGCCGCTGAAAGCCACACGCCACAAACAGCCGTTGCGGCTATGTTGTGTGCGGCGCTGGTTGGGCTGTTTAGCTAGCGAGTTGAACGTAAAAGCCGGGTGGCGGCTTCGCCTTACCCGGCCTACGTTTAGTGCTTTTGGCAATGCGCCTTAAATCACCCGCGAGAACTGCTGCAGTCGCGCTTTCTGACGCAGATACGCGTCAAAGCACATGCAGATATTACGGATCAACAGACGCCCTTTCGGCGTGACCTCAATCGCGTTCTCCGACACATCCACCAGCCCGTCTTTCGCCAGCGGTGCAATCAGCTTCAGGTCTTCCGCAAAATAATCGCTGAAATGAAGATCCCACTGCGACTCAACGTCGCTGAAATCGAGACGGAAGTTGCAAATTAGCGCCTTAATCACATCGCGCCGGATGCAGTCGTCGCGCGTTAACGCAATGCCGCGCCACAGCGCGTTGCCCGTTTCATCAACCTGCTGGTAGTAAAGCTTCAGCTCTTTCTGGTTCTGCGCGTAGCAGTCGCCAATCATGCTGATAGCGGAGACGCCCATCCCCAGCAAATCGGTATCGCCCTGGGTTGTGTAGCCCTGGAAGTTTCGGTGCAGAACGCCTTCATGCTGCGCAATCGCCAGCTCGTCATCCGGACGGGCAAAGTGATCCATCCCGATAAACTGATAGCCGGTTTCGGTCAGCGAGGTGATGGTTTCCTGCAGGATATCCAGCTTCTGCTGGGCAGAAGGAAGATCGGCATCTTTTATTTTGCGCTGAGCGGCAAAGAGCGTCGGCAGATGCGCATAGTTAAAGACGCTCAGGCGGTCCGGGTTGAGTTCGGCCACGCGCTTCAGGGTGAAGGCGAAGCTTTCCGGCGTCTGCTTTGGCAGGCCGTATATCAGGTCAATATTGGTCGAGGTGAAACCAATCTCACGCGCGTGATTGAGTAAGGCAAAGATAAATTCTTCGTCCTGCTCGCGGTTCACCAGACGCTGAACCTCTTTATTGAAATCCTGCACGCCCATGCTCAGACGATTGAAGCCTTCGGCGCGTAAGTGATCCAGTACATCGAGCTCAATTTCACGCGGATCGACTTCGATCGAGATTTCAGCGTCGGCGTTAAAACTGAAATTGCCGCGCAGCAGGGTCATCAGGCGGCTTATTTGCGCTTTATTCAGATAGGTTGGCGTACCGCCGCCCCAGTGAAGCTGGCTGACGTGACGGCCAGCAAACAGCGGCGAGCGATGCACAATTTCTTGTTCGAGCGCATCAAGATACTGGTCGGCTTTGTGCTGCTGACGGGTAACGATTTTATTGCACCCGCAGAAGTAGCAGAGCTTGTGGCAGAACGGAATATGGACGTAGAGCGAAAGCGGACGCTCAGGATAGCGCGCGACAGCCTGCTGGAAATCAGCCTCGCCGAAGGCATCGGAGAACTCCAGCGCGGTGGGGTATGACGTATAACGCGGCCCGGAATAGTTATATTTCTGGATTAGGGCCAAATCCCAGTCGATAGTTGGTGCTGACATGCTCACTCCTTCCGTTGGTGTCGCGTTCGTATACGGCGGCCCGTTCTGGCCCCATCGCGGGCCATCATTCGGGTGCGCAGCCACTTCTGTCGCCGCGACAACCGCCGTAGTTTAACGAATAACCACACCAGATAACATATAACCGGAAGGGTTATAAGCAGGACTATCGTGCCTGCCGGGTGCAAATGTTAGTTTCCACCCTTCAGAAGACGCATCATATCTTCCTGCTTCTCGTCTTCTTCTTCATCTTCGTCATCGTCGTATGACAGGCCCAGCTTCTGCATCAGTTCATCGATACGATCCAGTTTGGCATCCACCCATGACTGCTCTTCAGCGGTCAGGGTTTCACCCTCTTCAAGACGTTCCAGCAGCGCGTCCAGGCGCTCATCGTTCTCCAGCAAATCCAGCTCAGCCTGCGGTGAAAGCATAGGTTTCTCGCTCTTTGGTTTGTGCTGCTTAGTGACCGGGGTGTCTGTCACGCCCAGTGGAATGGGAGTTTTACTGCCGATACGAGGGTCTTTCTGCTGTTTGCCTTTCGCAGAAGCACCCGCTGCACCACCACCGTTGGCACGGCTACCCGCAGCATGACCGCGATGTTTTTTATCGCGTTTGCGATCGCGCGCTTCCTGGTTCAGTTCTTCGCGCGTTTTGCGGCGTGCTTTTACAGGGCGTTTCGCGCCTGCAGCGGAGGTTGGTTTTTTCATGATGTTTTATCTTTAAGTCGTTTTCTTCAGTATAGAATTGCGGCGAAATCTAGCAGAAAGCAAGCAAAGAAAAAAGGCGACAGAGCAATCTGTCGCCTTTTTTCCTGACTCACAACCCTTAGCGGGTCAGACATTCCGTGTTTGCCAACAACAAACCCTGTTTATCCCTTGGCTAATACCGTCCGTGATACGGTTCCATTTCCTTTTAAAACGCCTCCAGGCGCTGGTCATCCTGACAATCCTGCGTCTTCGCCTCCTGGCGCTCCTGACCCTCATCCTTAAGTCGATTTCCTGTTGGCTTCCTCGCCCTGACGCACACTTTACCTTGTTCAGTTAAACTAACAAGCAACGAAACGGTACAAAGAGGGATTTTCAGATAATTACCTGGAAATAAGCTTATGATTTAAAACAGTTTGAATTTTTTTACGCCTGCGAATTCTCTGAAATCTCGCATAGCATTACTGGCCGATCTCTCACACCGGTTGTGGCATTCGTCTACTGCTCATAGCAATCAGAAAAGCCTTTTGCCTGCATTCGGGTATAATCCCCTTCAGATTACGATTTTGGAGACGACCACGTGACTACCTGGAACTACCAACAGACGCATTTTGTCACCAGTGCGCCCGATATTCGCCACCTTCCTTCTGATACCGGTATTGAAGTGGCATTTGCTGGCCGCTCCAATGCGGGGAAATCCAGCGCCCTGAATACGCTGACCAATCAGAAGAGCCTGGCGCGCACCTCAAAAACACCTGGCCGTACCCAGCTGATCAACCTGTTTGAAGTCGCAGAGGGCAAACGCCTGGTCGACTTACCGGGCTACGGTTACGCGCAGGTACCGGAAGAGATGAAAATCAAGTGGCAGCGTGCGCTGGGTGAATACCTGGAAAAACGCCTGTGTCTGAAAGGTCTGGTGGTGCTGATGGATATTCGCCATCCCCTGAAAGATCTGGATCAGCAGATGATCGACTGGGCTGTAGCAAGCGATATCGCCGTGCTGGTGCTGCTGACGAAAGCCGATAAGCTGGCGAGCGGCGCGCGCAAAGCGCAGGTGAATATGGTTCGCGAAGCGGTGCTGGCGTTCAACGGTGATGTGCAGGTTGAGCCGTTCTCCTCGCTGAAAAAGCAGGGCGTGGACAAGCTGCGTCAGAAGCTCGATACCTGGTTTAGCGAGCTGGAACCCGCGACGGAAGCGGAAGAAGAGTAATACGGAGCGCGGCGATAGCCGCGTTTTTTTTGCCTGAATTTTTCTTTGCCGCAATAAAAAACGCCCCAGTCATTACTGACTGGGGCGGCTAAAATATTCAGCCAAATCCGATTACGTGAAGTAAAAGGTCTGAAAGATAGAACATCTTACCTCTGTACCCTACGCCGACAACTCTACCCCTTTTTGTGCTGCAGAAAAAGCACTTTTTGTAGTTTTTTTTCATTCTTTACATAGGGAATTCTAATGATTGTCACAAAACGCGCGTTGTTATGTTGCAAACTTACATAAAAAGCGCGTTATGCGAAGAACCGTTAGTGAGCCTGATCCCAGTTTTCTCCACTTCCCACTTCCACCAGCAACGGCACGTCGAGCGTCATGCTGCTTTCCATCAGTTCGTGGATCTTCTTCGACACGGCGTCGAGGTCGTCTTTGTGCACTTCAAATACCAGTTCATCGTGTACCTGCATGATCATTTTCACGCGAGGCTTCTCTTTTTCCAGCCAGGCATCAACGGCGATCATTGCACGCTTAATAATGTCCGCCGCGGTACCCTGCATCGGGGCGTTGATCGCCGCACGCTCTGCGCCAGCGCGACGCGCCGCGTTGCTGGTTTTGATGTCCGGTAGGTAGAGACGGCGGCCATCCAGGGTTTCGACGTAACCTTTTTCCTTCGCCTGCGCGCGGGTGCGTTCCATATATTCCAACACCCCCGGATAACGCTCGAAATAGAGATCCATATACTTCTGCGACTCTTTGCGTGGAATGTTGAGCTGGCGCGAAAGACCAAATGCGCTCATGCCGTAAATCAGACCGAAGTTGATCGCCTTAGCACTGCGGCGCTGCTCGTTGGTCACGCTGTCCAGCGGCAAGCCGAAGACTTCCGCCGCGGTTGCCCGGTGGATATCCTTTCCTTCGGCAAACGCGGTCAGGAGGCCTTTGTCGCGGGACAGATGCGCCATAATGCGCAGTTCGATTTGCGAGTAGTCAGCAGAGACAATCAGATAATCCTCTGGTGCGATGAAAGCCTGGCGAATACGGCGGCCTTCTTCGTTACGTACCGGGATGTTCTGCAGGTTGGGGTCGGTTGATGAGAGACGACCGGTCGCCGCAACAGCCTGATGGTACGACGTGTGCACACGACCCGTTTTCGGGTTGATCATCAGCGGGAGCTTGTCGGTGTAGGTAGACTTCAGCTTCGCGAGGCCTCGGTACTGCAGAATCACTTTTGGCAGCGGGTAATCCAGCGCCAGCTCTTCCAGCACCTCTTCAGAGGTTGACGGTGCGCCGCCAGGGGTTTTCTTCAGCGGCTTGATGCCCTGCTTTTCAAACAGAATGGTTTGCAGCTGCTTCGGTGAAGAGAGGTTAAACGGCTCGCCTGCAAGCTCATGCGCTTTTTGCTCGAGCTCGGTCAAACGCTGCGCCAGCTCCCCGGAGTGGTTATGCAGCACCGTTGGGTCAATCTTCACGCCGTTGCGTTCAATGCGGGATAGCACGGGCACCAGCGGCATCTCGATATGCTGGAACACGTTCAGCGGACCTTCATGCTTCTGCAGTTTTGGCCACATCTTCAGGTGCAGCTGCAGCGTGACATCAGCGTCTTCCGCCGCGTAGCGCCCCGCTTCTTCCAGAGCAATCTGGTTAAAGGTGAGCTGATTTTTCCCTTTACCGGCAATCTCTTCAAAGGTGATCGTTTTGTGCTTGAGCCAGCGGTCAGATAAGGAATCCATATCATGGCGGCCCGCGACGCTGTCCAGAATGTAGGATTCAAGCATGGTATCGAAGGCAATCCCGCGCAGTTCAATGCCGTAATTTTGCAGAATGCCGCGGTCGTACTTGAGGTTTTGCCCGACCTTGAGCGCCTTTTCGTCTTCCAGGATCGGCTTCAGCAGTTCGAGCACGCGTTCACGGGAGATCTGCTCCGGCGCATCCAGGTAATCGTGCGCCACAGGGACGTAGGCGGCAATACCCGGCTCTGTCGCAAATGACAGGCCAACCATATTGGCAGAGATGTTATCGAGGCTGTCGGTTTCGGTATCAAAGGCGAAGACCGGCGCCTTTTTCAGTTTATCGATCCAGGCGATCAGCCGTGACTCTTCAAGAATGGTTTCGTAGTTGTCGAAGGAAAGCGCCACGGCTTCTTCTTCCGCCTGCTCTTCTGCGTCAACGACGATTGTCTCCTTCGGCTTTGCAGCAGGTTTAGCCCCTTTCGCCTGCAGCCATTTACCGGCTTCCACGTCAGCGGTCCAGCGCTTGAATTCGTATTTCTTAAACAGGCTCAGCAGATCGTCAGCGGAAGGCTGTTGCACTTCAAGCTGCTCACAGCCCAGCTCCAGTTCGACATCGGTTTTGATTGTGGCCAGCTTATAGGAGAGATAAGCCACCTCTTTGTTCTCTTCCAGTTTTCCGGCCATGGTTTTTGCGCCACGGAAGGAGAGCCCGGCGATTTTGTCTGGCTCCGCGTAGAGCGTATCCAGACCACCTAGCCCCTGGAGCAGCGCCTGCGCGGTTTTTTCACCGACGCCAGGGACACCCGGGATGTTATCCGAGGAATCGCCCATCAACGCGAGGAAGTCGATAATCAGCTCAGGCGGCACGCCATACTTTGTGACCACTTCTTCTGGCCCCAGAATGGTGTTGGTCATGGTGTTAATCAGGGTGATGCCTGGCGTCACCAGTTGCGCCATATCTTTATCACCGGTGCTGATCAGCACAGGACGCCCCATCTTTTCTGCTTCACGCGCCAGCGTGCCGATAACGTCATCAGCCTCAACGCCAGAGACGGCCAGCAGCGGCAGCCCCATCGCTTTTACCATGGTATGCAGCGGCTCAATCTGCGCACGCAGATCGTCAGGCATTGGCGGACGGTGAGATTTGTAATGCTCAAACAGCTCATCGCGGAAAGTTTTACCTTTCGCATCAAAGACTACAGCCGCATGGGTTGGCTGATACTGAAGGATCAGGCTGCGCAGCATGTTCAGCACGCCGTACATTGCGCCGGTAGGTTCCCCTGCGCTATTGGTCAGAGGAGGAAACGCATGGTATGCCCGATACAGGTAAGAAGAGCCATCGACGAGAATAAGAGGGTTTTCTGGGATCTGAACCATAATGTCCGTGCCTTTAATCAATTTATGGGTAAAGGATGCCACAGAAGGATGAAAACATCAGGTATTAGCACCAGATACAGGAAAAGATTTTGCGATCGTGAGGATCGCTCGCAAAAATCAAACTGTGGATAAGTTTGTGCATATTTTCACTTCATATGAATAACAGACGTAAAAAATACATATGAGTTAATTTTTAGATCTTAATTATCATGCTGTTATCACCTTAGATCTTATCTATATGGCCAACCGATGGCAATTTAGTCTATGTGGATATAAGCCTTGATAAGCGCGGAATCACAGTGAAATCGTCTACGGCAGGGTAAAAGCGGCCAAATCATCACATGAAAGCGCCATTAATTTGTCCGTTTTCTGGTAAAATCAGCGCCCAGCGTCGAATAGCCGGCCGCTCACTTACAGCTAACCATTTGAAAAAGCTCATCATGTCGAGATTGCTCGCTGCAATAACATTACTGTTAAGCATCATTTTAACTATCCTGGTGACTGTCGCCTGCTCTGTGCCGATCATTATCGCCGGGATCGTTAAACTGCTGTTGCCTGTCCCTGTGGTGTGGCGAGCCGTGTCCGCATTTTGTAATTTCATGATGTACTGCTGGTGCGAAGGACTGGCGATCCTGCTGTGCCTGAACCCGCATCTGAAGTGGGATATCAAAGGGCTGGAGAGTCTTAGCAAGAAGAACTGGTATCTGCTGATTTGCAATCACCACAGCTGGGCGGACATCGTGGTGTTATGCGTACTTTTTCGCAAACACATCCCGATGAACAAATACTTTCTGAAACAGCAGCTCGCCTGGGTGCCTTTTATCGGGCTGGCCTGCTGGGCGCTTGATATGCCGTTTATGAAACGCTATTCGCGCAGCTATTTGATTCGTCATCCCGAGCGTCGCGGCAAAGATGTGGAGACCACACGCCGTTCCTGCGAAAAGTTTCGCGCGCATCCTACGACCATCGTAAACTTTGTTGAAGGCTCCCGATTTACGGAGGAGAAGCACCAACAAACCCGCTCTCCTTACCAGCACTTGCTGCCGCCAAAGGCTGCGGGTATTGCGATGGCGCTTAACGTGCTGGGATCGCAGTTCGATAAACTCCTGAACGTCACGCTCTGCTATCCGGAAAACGATAAGACGCCGTTCTACGATATGCTCAGCGGCAAACTGACGCGCATTGTTGTGCGTGTCGATCTGGTCCCGATAGATGCCGGGCTGCACGGTGATTACGTTAACGATAAGAGTTTCAAGCGTCGTTTCCAGCAGTGGCTTAATACGCTCTGGAAAGAGAAAGACGAACAGATAGACAATATTAAATCTTTATACAAAAACGCCGGTCAGTGACCGGCGTTTTTACATCAGCGAAATTACTTCTTCTCAACCAGGTATTTCACGGTATCTGCATACTGCTGTACGAAGATATCCATGCTGCTGGTGTCCATGCCCTGCATGTTCAGCTGGTATTTGCCGTTAACAAACATCGCCGGAACGCCCTGAAGCTGGAGGTCAGCAGCCGCTTTTTCCTGCTGAGCAACCAGAGATTTCACCACAAAGCTGTTCCATGCAGCGTCATACTCTTCACCTTTCACGCCGGCATCAACGAACACTTTGCGGATATCCGCAGTGGTCTGAACGGTCTGGGTTTTCTGTACGGCTTCAAACATTGGCGCAGTGATCTTATCTTCCACGCCCAGTGCCATCGCAACCGCCCACGCCTGGGTCAGGTCTTTACCCAATGGGCCCAGGAACTCGACGTGGTACTTGGTCATTTTGGTGCCTTCTGGCAGCTTTTTCTTTACGCTATCCGAAACATGCAGCACTTGCTCGAACTGATAGCAGTGTGGGCAGTAGAACGAGAAAAACTCCAGAACCTGTGGCTCGCCAGCGACCGGTTTGTCCAGCGTGGTGTACTGTTTGCCGTCGGTAAACTGCGCAGCAGAAGCGCTAAATGCCAGAATAATACCTGCCAGCGCCAGCCAAATTTTTTTCATGATTAACTCTCTCCTGGGTGTGTCCAATTAATACATCGGCGTTAATTGCAGAGGGGGTTCCTGAAGAACCTTGACCTGCTCAGTAAATGTAGATATCTGGCTACGCCAGTAATCCTCTCCGGTAAGCCACGGGAAATTCCGGGGAAATGCGGGATCGTCCCAACGCCTGATTAACCATGCGAGATAATAAACAAAACGCATCGCACGTAAAGGCTCAATCAGGGCAATTTCGTCTGAATTAAACGGGCTAAATTCTTCATAAGCTTCAATAATGGTTTCAAGCTGCATGCGTTGCTCGGCTTTGTCGCCATTGAGCAGCATCCACAGGTCCTGAACCGCGGGCCCCATACGCGCATCATCGAGATCGACAAACAGCGGGCCATCACGCCAGAGGATATTTCCGGCATGACAATCGCCATGCAGGCGCAGGACGGAAATATCGTCACGCCAGCAGGTTTTAACAGCAGCAATGAGCTTATCGGTGGCGTTGAGGAAATCATCCTTTAACGCAGCGGGGATCATGGCAGACGTTTCGAATATTTCGCGTGGCTCAAGAAGGTATTCCTGAATTCCGATAGTCGGGCGGGCAATAAAGGCTTTTTTGCGTCCCGTCTGGTGTATGCGCCCAAGATAGCGGGCAACCCACTCCATCTGATCGATATTATCCGCTTCAAACTGGCGGCCACCCAGGCTTGGGAATACAGCGTAGTAAAACCCTTCGTGCGTGAGGAGCGTTTGATTATTGAATTTTAGCGGCGCGGCAACGGGAACATCGTCATCCAGCAGATCGTGAGCAAACTGATGCTCTTCCTGAATTTGTTCTGCGGACCAGCGTTCTGGACGATAGAACTTTACGACGAAGCGCTGACGATCCTCGTCCTGGAATTGATAGACGCGGTTTTCGTAGCTGTTTAACGGTGTTAGCCCGGAGTCCACCCGAATACCCTGTTCAAACAGGGCATTCATAATGGTGTCCGGGTGTAATGTCTGGAAAGTAAAAGCCTGGTCGTTCATCCGATCATCCGGAAATTATACGAATGATTCAGGATATCATCTTGTGGCGATTTCGGTGCCGCCGCTTACAAGCTTTTACTCTTTAATTACGCCTCGGGCGCGCAGTAATGCGGTCTTAAAATCTTCCTCATAATCCTTCTGAATACCAGGAATAACAGCATCTTTGGCAGAGTCACGCATTTTAAGGTGGTAGATCAGAATGTCGTCAGAAAGGTCTGCCAGTTCGCCGTCAAAACCTGACTCTTTCGCCAGTTTCTGTAAAAATTGCATCAGATTTAGCTCTGGCTCTTTTTGCCAGGCGGGCTGGAGGAGTTCAATAACTTCATTCAGACGTTTACATTTCATGGTGGTGCTCCTTTCATTTAGAGTGACACGTTAGCAGGGTCAATCCCACAATAAAAGAGGCGATATTCGTGAATCTTAGCCAGGAAATCATTGGGGTCGTTCTGGCAGGTGGCAGAGCGACGCGAATGGGGGGAAAAGATAAGGGGCTTCAACGCCTGAACGGCAAACCCTTATGGCAATGTGTCGCTGATACGCTCGCAGGCCAGGTGTCGACAATGGTCATCAGTGCTAACCGGCATATCGACACTTACCAGCTCAGCGGGTACGCCGTTTACCAGGATATCCTTGAGGATTACCCGGGACCGCTGGCTGGTATGCTTTCGGTCATGCAACAGTCTCACGGAGAGTGGTTCATCTTCTGTCCCTGCGATACCCCGTTTATTCCGTCCTGTCTTGTCGAACGTTTGTTGCTGCTTCGGGGTACGGTTCCTGTGGTTTGGGTACATGACGGCGAGCGTGATCATCCTGCTATCGCATTGATGCACCGATCCCTGGCGCCAGCCCTGCAGTCCTATCTGGCTGCGGGAGAGCGCAGGGTGATGGCTTTTATGCGCGAGTCTGGCGGTCATCCCGTTGATTTTAGCGATTTAAAATCAGCTTTTGTGAATGTGAATACGCCTGACGATTTGCAGATGATGCAGGAGAAAAGATGATACCTGTCGTAGCCATTTCTGCCTGGAGTGGGACCGGGAAAACCACGCTGCTGAAAAAGCTCATTCCTGCGCTTTGTGCCAGAGGTATCCGTCCAGGATTGATTAAGCACACCCATCATAATATGGATGTCGATAGACCGGGCAAAGATAGCTATGCATTGCGTAAAGCGGGTGCAGCGCAAACGATGGTGGCAAGTACTCAACGCTGGGCGCTGATGACAGAAACGCCGGATGAGGCGCCGCTGGATCTCGCTTATCTGGTCAGCCGGATGGATCATACCACGCTGGATCTGGTGCTGGTTGAGGGATTTAAGCATGAGGCAGTGCCTAAGATCCTACTGTTCAGAAGCGATGCCGGGCATGATTTCAGCGAATTAACGCTGGATGAGCATGTGATTGCGGTGGCCAGTGATGTTGTATTGCCGCTTGAAGTTCCGACGCTGGATTTAAATGATGTGGAAGGGATTGCGGAGTTTATAGTGGAGTGGAGTGCGATCTGACTTACCGGGTGGCGGTTTCGCCCTACCCGGCCTACAAATCTCTGTGATGCTAAAACGCAAAAAGGCCATCCTTACGGATGGCCTTTTCACTTATTTGATGCCTGGCAGTTCCCTACTCTCACATGGGGAGACCCCACACTACCATCGGCGCTACGGCGTTTCACTTCTGAGTTCGGCATGGGGTCAGGTGG
>NZ_JAXQPP010000006.1:0-137001 GCF_034427575.1 Enterobacter sp. D2 | reverse complement strand
TTACGCTTTCCTCTTTCAGAGTCAACCCGTTATTTCAGGATTTTTTCTCTTCAACCGAACCGCTTGTTGTGTGAAGTGATTCACATCCGCCGTGTCGATGGAGGCGCATTATAGGGAGTTCTCAGCTGGCCGCAACCGCTAAATGTCAGAAAAATGACTGACTGCTGCATTCCACAGCAAAACCCCGTCTTATACCCTTTTATGCACAAAGTTATCCACAATCATGAGCGGATCACGATGCGATCCCACGAATTGAGCGAGAAGATCAACTATACTAGCGGCAAATATTCTCCTCAGTGCAGGCCCACCCTCATGACCACACAACGCCTCGCCCGCGACTGGCCTCTCCCTACAGCAGGGGTGATGCTGCTGGCACTCCTCTTTGCCGGTTTTACCCTGCATGCGCACTGGAACGCCTTTATCCAGTGGTGCCTCGCCACGCAAATTACGCTGCACCGCTATCTGGTGATGTATCTGCTGCAGCTTAATAATCACCAGTACAGCGGCGGATTATGGCTGTTAACAGGGGCTTTCCTTTATGGTGTCCTTCACGCCATCGGACCCGGACACGGAAAGTTCATCGTAACGACCTATCTGACCACCAATAAGGAAAGCGAGCTGGCCGCCCGGGTCGTCCCCTTCCTGGGTAGCCTGATGCAGGGCGTCAGCGCCATTCTGTTTGTCTTTATTCTGGCGGTGGGGTTTAACCTCGCCTCCGGAGATATCAGTACCAGCCGCTGGTACGTGGAGAAGATAAGCGCAGTGCTTATTGGTGCATTCGGTGCTTTTGTCATTTATCAGGCGCTGAAGAGCCTGCGCCCGCGCAGGATGTCTATCTCCGCCATCAAGCCTCTTCATCAGCACGATGAACACTGTGGCTGCGGCCATCACGGCGTAGGTACAGACCTGACGCAGGGCGACTGGAAAACCCGTCTGGGCGTGATTCTGGCAATTGGCGCACGCCCGTGCAGCGGGGCGATCATGATTCTGATGTTTTCGAATGCGCTGGGCATTGTCACCTGGGGAGTGGCCGCGGTCATGACCATGTCTTTGGGCACCGCACTTTCTATTGTGGGGCTTTCCCTGGCTGTACGTTACGCCCGCGAGCGCACGGTGACCTGGTTCGGAGAAAGCGCATCATTAAGATGGCTGGTGCCAGCAGTCAAAATAGCCGGAGGGATAGTCCTGATCCTGTTTGCGACGGTGCTGTTCCTGACGGTGATCCCCGTCAGCGCCAATGGCGACTACATCGCTGCCGGATGCTAATAAAAGAAAACCCGCCGTTGGCGGGTTTCTTTATTACTCGTTGATGCGTGGATGCTGGTCCACCAGTCGGGAGCGTTTTTTCTGCAGCTCTTCAATCTCTGCGTCAATATCCTCAATCTTCTGCTCTACGTTATCGTAGTGCTCGCGCAGGATCTCTTTCGCTTCCTGGATGTCAGACGCCGCAGGCGTTGCGCCTTTCAGAGGGCGATTCGCCGTCTCCTTCATGGTAAGACCGGTAATCAAACCAATCACCGCAATCACCATCAGGTAATAAGCCGGCATCATCAGGTTCTGCGTGCTCTCGACCAGCGAGGCGGCAAGCGTCGGGGTCAGACCGGCAATCAGCACCGAGATGTTAAAGGCCGCGGCCAGCGCGCTGTAGCGAATATGCGTCGGGAACATCGCGGGCAACGTTGAGGCCATCACCCCGATAAAGCAGTTAAGGATCACCGCCAGCATCAGCAGACCGGCAAAAATCAGCCCCAGCACATCACTGTTAATCAGAATGAATGCCGGAATTGCCAGAGCAAACAGCGCAACGCTTCCCAGAATAATGAACGGTCGACGACCAAAACGGTCACTCAACAGACCCATAATCGGCTGCACAAACAGCATACCCACCATGATGGCGATAATAATCAGCACACCGTGATCTTCCGAATAGTGCAGGTTATGCGACAGATAGCTCGGCATGTAGGTCAAGAGCATGTAGTAGGTCACGTTGGTCGAAATCACCAGACCAATACAGGTCAGCAGGCTGCGCCAGTGCTTAGTGGCAATCTCTTTAAACGACACCTTCGGACCATCCTGCAGCCCTTCGCGGTCACCCTGCTCAAGTTTATCGACGTGCTGCTGGAAGGCAGGCGTCTCTTCCAGCGCATGACGCAGGTAGAGGCCAATAATCCCCAGCGGCAATGCCAGGAAGAACGGAATACGCCAGCCCCAGTCGAGGAAGTTATCTTCACCCACCACGGTTGAAATCAACACCACGACGCCCGCCCCCAGGACAAACCCGGCAATCGAGCCGAAGTCCAGCCAGCTTCCCATAAAACCGCGCTTACGGTCCGGGGAATACTCGGCAACGAAGATCGAGGCACCGGTATATTCACCGCCTACGGAGAAGCCCTGGGCCATCTTACAAATCAGCAGGAGAATGGGTGCCCAAATGCCGATGGTGGCGTAAGACGGTATAAGGCCGATACAGAATGTACTAATCGACATAATGACGATGGTGATGGCCAGGATCTTCTGACGACCATATTTATCGCCGAGCATACCGAAGAACAGACCGCCCAGCGGGCGAATCAGGAAGGGAACGGAGAACGTACCCAGTGCGGCGATCATCTGCAGGCTGGGATCGGCCCCGGGGAAAAACACTTTACCTAACGCATAGGCCACAAAGCCGTAGACACCAAAATCGAACCATTCCATCGCATTACCGAGCGAGGCTGCGGTAATCGCTTTACGCAGCTTTGCGTCATCAATAATGGTGACGTCGCGAAGCGTGATGGGTTTAATCTTTTTCCTTCTCAGCATAGCTATCCTCGTTGACTCGGCCCTGTCTGTTTCACAGTCCAGTTAGCGTTCTGTGAACCATGGGATCCGCTCCATGCGAATCGCCTTATTCAAGCGTAGCAGGTTTACTTACATTGACGTTTTACGTCGATACAACCGAACCTGTTGACGCCTGCCTGGGCAGTTAATGACCTTTTTACCCTACCAGCGTTTATATTTGTGATCAACTTCACACATATTTTCGCGTCTCGTCAACTCAGTCCAATTTTTGTCAAGGAGTGCAAATAAGCACTTCCTTACCCCCACCTAAAGGACATCCTCCCGCGCGTCATTATTTCTTTCTTAACGGAAAAACAAACCACGTTAATTCACATCAGGTTTACATAAATTTTCATCAACAGGAACCGGCCTCAGGTTTTACATTGAATATGTGATACGGATAACTAAAACAGTGTTTTATTTTCATTGAATCAGCATTCCAATGATCGCATCATAAATCCGAATTCAGCGTTTTATGTGTTTCAGAAAAAGGTTAATTGAGAGCACGCATTTAATTTTGTTGCAGGGCTTTCGAAAAAACACCGCAAGCAATACGAGCAATCGATTGAATTTATTGACTAATTTCTAACACCTATCACCCGTCCTGCGGGATCCGATGTGAGGTTTGTCTATGAAGATCAAAGCCACGATAGAACGTATACCCGGCGGCATGATGCTGGTTCCGCTGGTGCTGGGCGCCATCCTGAATACTCTTGCTCCCGATACCGGAGCCTATTTCGGTGGTTTCACAAAAGGCATGATAACAGGCACGGTTCCCATTCTTGCCGTCTGGTTTTTTTGTATCGGCGCATCCATTAATTTGCGGGCAACGGGGACAGTATTACGGAAATCCGGAACGCTGGTGATAACCAAAATAGCGGTAGCCTGGGCGGTGGCAATGATATGCGCGATGTTCATTCCGGAGAATGGAATTCAGACCGGGTTCTTTGCGGGTTTATCGGTCCTGGCGATTGTCTCGGCAATGGATATGACCAACGGCGGATTGTACGCCAGCCTGATGAACCAGTACGGAACGAAAGAAGAGTCCGGCGCATTTGTGTTGATGTCTCTGGAGTCCGGCCCATTGATGACGATGCTGATCCTGGGGTCTGCTGGCCTGGCCTCGTTTGAACCGCACCACTTTGTCGGCGCAATCCTGCCCTTCCTGGTCGGTTTCGCCCTTGGCAATCTCGACCGCGATCTGCGTGATTTCTTCAGCAAAGCCACGCCGGTGCTGATCCCGTTCTTCGGTTTCGCACTGGGGAACACCATCAACCTGAAGGTCATTCTCGATACCGGCCTGCTGGGCATTGTGCTGGGTGTCGCCGTGATCGTCATCACCGGTATTCCGCTGATTATTGCCGACCGCGTAATCGGAGGAGGAAACGGCACGGCCGGCGTCGCCGCCTCTTCAGCCGCGGGGGCTGCTGTTGCAAACCCGGTGATTATCGCCCAAATTAACCCGGCCTTCGAACCGGTCGCCGCTTCAGCGACGGCACTGGTTGCCGCGAGCGTAATTGTCACCGCGATTCTGGTCCCCATCATCACGGCGCTGTATGCGAAACGCTACGGGAATATGCAAGAGACCCTGCCTGAACCGAAGCCGATAGAAATGAATCATTAACACACCGCACCATTCCCTCTCCCGACGGGGAGAGGGTGAGGGATTTACCCAAAAATCTCTTCCACCATCCCGTCCACCAGCCGTTTTGCCGAACAGAGCCTCGGCATGCCCAGCGCGACGGTCTGCCAGTTTTGCGTCACTGACCAGCTCACCGGATGTTGATCCGCCTGACACCAGTCCCCCAGCCAGCCCAGCATGTCTTTATGATCGATTAAACCCGGAGAGGCCGGCGTTGTCAGCCACTGGTGATAGAAATGGCGGGTCGTGGGGGACGCATTGATGCCCTGTGCCAGATAGTTAGCCGCCATGCTGCGCAGGTTATCCTTAAGCATTGCCGCCACATCTTCATTCGCGAGGCGGCATGCGTCACCAAATGCCCCCCAGCGCAGCTCTTCCAGCACGATAAAACAGCGCCCTGCCAGCGACCAGCCATCATAATGCCCGGCCCGCCAGCGGGTAAAAATCTGCTCGCTGTGCTCACCCGCCTGCACCGTCAGCCCGCGCTGGGTTAGCGCCTTCTCTTTATATGCGGCGCGTTGGGTAAAATGAGAGGCGAGTTCAGCGTACTGCTGCATCAGCCCCGGGGACTGCTGGGCGCGCGGGTGAGTCTGCTGGCGCAAAGCAATCAGTTTCTCTGCCATCAGCGTCAGCGCAAGATGGCCCGGGTCAAGCATGCCGGCCAGTTTTTCCGCCAGCCCCAGGCGCAGCGCTGCATTTTCATTGAGCATACCCGCCATCGCCCAGGGGCGTAGCCGGGTATGCGTCATGATTTCCTGAGTCAAACGCTCACGAAACTGAAGCTGTTGTGGTCCCAGGTGAGGATGACGCGCCGCGTCCACTCCCTGCACCAGATCGACCATAAATTTTGGATTAATACACTCCAGCGTTCGCCCGGGACCGTCCAGTAGTGGTGTTGTCATGGTTGCTCTGCCGCGAATAGAGTTTGAATATCATCGCGTAACAGTCGGGTATCTTCCTGTATCCACGTCGCAGTCGTAATACTTTGCTTCAACAGCTGGCAGAGCGCTCGGGTTGAATGCTCATTCTGTTGACGTACTGCGAGGCTATCACGCAAGCTTTCCTGTAACCCGGTCAGGCACAGCGAAAATTCTGCAAAGAACGTCGCCATTCCTGCCGTAACAGAGACATCGACCTGCGCGGACAAAGCTTTACGTATTTGTTCACAAAACAGCTCAATATGTTGCTTAAATTTGTCATGCAGCTGCGCAATATCGATAACATAGCGCGTGCGCGTTTCCACATACTCATCCCAGCCCCAGCCCGGATTATTGAGCCAGCGAGAGACAGTTTCTCGCATGCTGCTCCCGCCTGATGGCGGACCTGCCAGGCTGGCATCCTGCGCTATCGCATCGTTAAACAGCGCCCGCGTGTTGAAGTTGAGCTGGTGAGCCTGAAACGCCGGGAAACTGATTCGCGCCCGAAAACCCGCATGGCTCAGATGCTCTTTAATACGCGTTTCGATGGGGCGCATGGCTTCGTTCAGGGAACGCGCCAGCGTAGATTCAAGCTGGTCGAAGCGTAACGCCAGCTCCCGGCAGATTTTCGTCTGTGCATCCAGCATCACCCGTTCGCAGGAGGAGCGGATTTTACTTAGCGCGATCTGCGCCTTCCCTTCATCGTCCAGAACCAGCTGCTTCAGCTCGTTCGGCTCGTCACCGTGAGGGTTCTGCCGATCGATGCCAGCCAAATCAAGAATATACTGAGCGCTGAACACCTCGCCAATCGCCTGGTTAAGCGCGGTTTTTTGCGCTCCCATAAAGTCCGCGGTGGCGTTCAGCGCCTCCTCAACTTCATGTTTCACCTCATCGCTCACCACGCTCTGACGCGTCTGGAGAAGCGCCATATCCTCTTCCAGACGTGCGATATTCAGTTCCAGCGCCTCAAAGGCAACCGTCAGCCCCTGATAGCGGAAGTCGAGGTACTCCCGGGCATTTTGTGCGTAGTTGAGCAGCTTATGCGAGGCCGAACGCAGCGCGTAAAGCGAGGCATTGGCATAGGCGGCATAAATCAGCTTGCGTATCGGTTGTTCGAAAAGCGAATCTTCCCAGAGCAAATCGGCAGAATGACGAATATGGTCGATATCGTCCAGGTCCGCCGTGCGCCAGCGACGCCCAAGCGCCGCTTCGGCAAAGTCCTGCACCCAGGGTTGCTCGTGATGATCCGGCAGTTGTCCGTGGGTACTCATCTCGTAGCGAGCGCGGTTTGCCAGATAGGCCCACATGGACGAAACGGGGTAGATCTGGCCAGGCGAAATATTGCCTTTCATTAAGGTGCCGGAGATCATCGCCCGGATCTGCTCTTCATCGTCGCTATTGCGATCTTTCTGATCGAATTTATTGACCAGGGCATACAGCGGCACGGATTTTCCCGCCGCAGAAATGGCCTGGCGGACTTCTTCATCAGAGATGGATTTAAGCTGGGTATAATCCATCACGGCCAGCACCGCCGACGCGCGGGACAACTGCTCGCTGAGCATTTTTTGCAGATGCGGCTGTCCGGCCTCATTCGGCCCGGGCGTATCGAGCAGCGTCAGCTGTCCGAGGTGAGCATCCAGACCCGCAAGATGCACGAACTCCACTTCAATCACCGGAATGTGTTCGATGGCGGCATATTCAGAGAAGGGAAACTCCACCCCTAACGCCTGGGAAAGCCTCACCAGGTCGTTGAGGCTTTTCAGACAATGAAATATCGGCTGAGCGCCCAGGTGATGCTTCTCAAAAGCCTCTCCTTTTTCAATGCGCTCCAGCAGCGTATTCATGTCTTTATCAATTTCCAGATGCTGAGCCAGCTTTCCGCGATCGTAATCGCATAGCTTTTTCTGAAGCAGTTGAATCAAATCATCAATGGGCGAGGCATGTGAGAAATGCAGCACCGGCTCCTTCTGGCCCGGCGTGTGGCGAATCAGGGTCGGGAGCGCCGTCATCGGACGATTGCGGTTCGGCAACACTTCGGTCCCTACAATCGCATTAATGGTGGTCGATTTTCCCGCTTTCATGGTGCCCACAATAGCCAGGACCATTTCCAGCCGGGTTATTTTTCGTAATTCATTATTCAGCATCGCCTGCTGCGCTTCGACACCGCGCGCGCTAAAATGCAAAGGTAAAACGTTGTTCTTTTCACCCGTAATAGCAGCCGCGGTGCTCTCCAGCATCGCAGTCGGCATTGATTTCAACGTATCAAGGTTTTGCAGGGCGAGCTGTAACAAACGCTCAGCTTCCTGGCTTAATTCAAAAATGGTCTGTGTGTGCATGATAAAAGCCTTTCCTTAACGCAAATTTATTACTTTTATTAAGCCACTGGTATTAATTATGTTGTTCAGGCTTATATGATCACGTGTGGAAAACATGTTCGCCGAAATATAACTGATTGATGATAATCAGAAATAATTCACTATCCTTGCATGGCGTGTATAGCTCCCCTCCTGGCCTGAAGGCCAAAGGAAAAAAGCGTAGCCCAATTTTAAGAAACTTCAGGATATATCATCATTATTTACCCACCTAAAAAGAGAGGTAATACGCCCCTGCCAAAAGATATGGATGGCAGCGAAGTCAGGAGATAAATAACAATGTGTCGCTTCACCTTATCCGAAATGAAGGAGCGTAGCAATTTGCTGCAATAAAATATTCGATATATTTAGCGTCATTTCTTCCCACCGTGTTAATGAGGTAAGCATCGCTTAACTGACTGACAGGAAGTGTCACTCCCGATACGCTTTTTGCATTTTTTTAATTCACAATGTCACCGACAAACGTGTGGATTTGCGCTATACTTGCCGCCTTTTTCGGCACGCTGCCGTCATTTAGCTGGCACTTTCCAGCGCGTTTACACTTTTTGAGGATACCGATATGTCACTCCCACACTGCCCAAAATGCAATTCTGAATACACCTATGAAGATAATGGCATGTTCATCTGCCCGGAATGCGCTCACGAATGGAACGATGCCGAACCATCACACGATGCTGATGCACTTGTCGTAAAAGATGCGAACGGCAATCTGCTGGCGGACGGCGACAGCGTAACCGTGATTAAAGATCTGAAAGTAAAGGGCAGTTCTTCCATGCTGAAGATCGGCACCAAAGTGAAGAATATCCGTCTGGTTGAAGGCGATCATAATATCGACTGCAAAATTGACGGCTTCGGTCCGATGAAGCTGAAATCAGAGTTCGTGAAAAAGAACTGATTTACCCGCCCGGTGGCGCTTCGCTTACCGGGCTTGCGGGAACTACACTTAACGAGCTTTTCTTACGTGAGGTAAAGATTATGCCGTTAAGTCCCTACATCTCGTTCGCCGGCAACTGTGCAGAAGCCACTTCTTTCTACCAGCAAGCCGTCGGCGCAGAGCTTCTCTATAAAATCACCTTCGGCGAAATGCCAAAAAGCGATAACAGCGAAGAAGGCTGTCCGTCCGGTATGCAATTTCCGGATTCGGCTATCGCTCACTCCAACGTCCGCATTGCGGGCAGCGATATCATGATGAGCGACGGGATGCCGCCGGGCAGCAACGCGCAGTACGCGGGCTTCACGCTGGTACTCGATACTCAGGACGTTAATGAAGGCAAGCGCTGGTTCGACAACCTCGCCGCGGGCGGGAACATCGAAATGGCCTGGCAGGAAACCTTCTGGGCACACGGTTTCGGTAAAGTCACCGATAAATACGGCGTGCCGTGGATGATTAACGTTGTTAAGCAGCAACAAACGCCTTAGGCCGGATAAGCGCAGCGCAGCAGGCAACAGCGCCCGGTGGCGCTGCGCTGACCGGGCCTACGGTGATTGTCATCAAACTCCCCTCAACTCTTCAAACTCCCGCAACCCAGACTTAACCCAAATGTCACATTGATGCGCCAGCATGAGGCCACATTTATCGTGAGGCCCAGCACATGCAAACCGTCATCCGCGTCGAGAAACTGAGCAAGACCTTCAATCATAATAAGGCTCTGCATGCCGTTGATCTGACCGTCCAGCAGGGCGAAATGGTGGCGCTGCTGGGGCCATCCGGTTCCGGTAAATCCACCCTTCTGCGTCATTTAAGCGGTCTTATCACCTGCGATAAAACGCCGGAAAGCCACGTCGAGCTGCTGGGCAATACCGTGCAGCGCGCGGGGCGTCTCGCCAGCGATATCCGCAAGAGCCGCGCCCGGACGGGCTATATCTTCCAGCAGTTCAACCTGGTGAACCGCCTGACGGTGCTGGAGAACGTGCTGATTGGCGCGCTCGGCAGCACCCCGTTCTGGCGCACCTGTCTGCGCTGGTTCTCCCCTTCGCAGAAGCAGGAAGCCTTACAGGCGCTGACCCGCGTCGGCATGGCGCATTTTGCCCACCAGCGCGTCTCCACCCTGTCCGGTGGACAACAGCAGCGCGTCGCCATTGCCCGCGCCCTGATGCAAAAAGCGCAAATCATTCTCGCAGACGAACCCATTGCCTCGCTGGACCCGGAGTCCGCCCGCATCGTGATGGAAACCCTGCGCGACATTAACCAGAACGACGGTATCACCGTGGTGGTCACGCTGCATCAGGTGGATTACGCCCTGCGCTACTGCGAACGCATTGTCGCCCTGCGTCAGGGACATGTGTTCTTTGATGGCGCGAGCCATCAGTTTGATAACGAACGTTTTGACCATCTCTACCGCAGCATTAACCGCGTCGAAGAGAACGCGCAGGCTGCTTAATTAAACCCGATCCGAGGAAAGTACATGAGCTACAAAGCCGTTGCCGCGCTGGCCTTTACCAGCATGTTCAGCCTCAGCACCCTGTTAAGCCCGGCGTATGCACAAGAGCAGGAAAAAGCGCTGAACTTCGGCATTATTTCGACGGAATCACAGCAGAACCTGAAGCCTCAGTGGGAACCGTTCCTGAAAGATATGGAAACCAGGCTGGGAATCAAAGTGAACGCCTTCTTCGCCCCGGACTACGCGGGCATCATCCAGGGGATGCGCTTTAATAAAGTGGACATCGCCTGGTACGGCAACCTCTCCGCCATGGAAGCGGTGGACCGCGCGAACGGCCAGGTCTTTGCCCAGACCGTCGCGGCAGATGGATCCCCGGGCTACTGGAGCGTGCTGATCGTGAATAAAGACAGCCCGATCAACAACCTCAACGACATGCTCGCCAAACGCAAAGAGCTGACCTTCGGCAACGGCGACCCGAACTCCACCTCCGGCTACCTTGTCCCCGGCTACTACGTCTTCGCCAAAAACAACGCCTCCGCCAGCGACTTCAAACGCACGGTGAACGCCAGCCACGAAACCAACGCTCTGGCCGTGGCCAACAAGCAGGTGGACGTTGCTACCAACAACACCGAGAACCTCGACAAGCTGAAAACTTCCGCGCCGGACAAGCTGAAAGAGATCAAGGTTATCTGGAAATCGCCGCTGATCCCGGGCGACCCGATCGTCTGGCGTAAAAACCTGTCCGAAAGCACCAAGGATAAGGTGTACGACTTCTTTATGACCTATGGCAAAACGCCGGAAGAGAAAGCGGTCCTGGCGCGCCTGGGCTGGGCACCGTTCCGCCCGTCAAGCGACCTGCAGCTGGTCCCGATTCGCCAGCTGGCGCTGTTTAAAGAGATGCAGGGCGTGAAGGACAACAAAGGGCTGAAGGACGAGGAGAAGACCAGCAAAGTGGCCGCAATTGAGGCACAGCTGGAAGACCTCGATCGCCTGACCGCCGCGCTCGGTGCGATGACGAGCGTGAATAAAGCGGTGCAGTAGTGCCTTTCTCCCTCTCCCCGTGGGAGAGTACCGGGGTGAGGGCATCAGCGCGCACATTTCCCCCTCACCCTAACCCTCTCCCTCAAGGGAGAGGGGACTAAACCCAAAGGAGCCAACATGCAAACCATCACCCTCCCGCCGCCGAAGCGCAGCTGGTTCTCGCTCATAAGCTGGGCCATCCTGCTGGCGGTGCTGGTTATCTCCTGGAAGGGCGCGGAAATGGATCCGCTGCTGCTCTTCAAGGACGCGGGCAACATGGCGACCTTCGCCGCCGACTTCTTCCCGCCGGACTTCAGCCAGTGGCAGGATTACCTCAGCGAAATGGCGGTCACCCTGCAAATCGCCGTCTGGGGCACCGCCCTTGCCGTCGTTCTCTCTATTCCCTTTGGCCTGATGAGCGCCGAAAACATCGTGCCGTGGTGGATATACCAGCCGATGCGTCGCCTGATGGACGCCTGTCGCGCCATCAATGAAATGGTCTTTGCGATGCTGTTCGTGGTCGCCGTTGGCCTGGGTCCGTTCGCCGGCGTGATGGCACTGTTCATCCACACCACCGGCGTGCTCTCCAAGCTGCTTTCTGAAGCGGTCGAAGCCATTGAGCCCGGCCCGTTGGAAGGCATCCGCGCCACGGGTGCCAATAAAATCGAAGAGATCCTTTACGGCGTCCTGCCGCAGGTTATGCCGCTCCTGATCTCCTACTCCCTGTACCGCTTTGAGTCTAACGTCCGCTCCGCGACGGTGGTCGGTATGGTGGGCGCAGGCGGGATTGGCGTCACCCTGTGGGAAGCGATTCGCGGTTTTCAGTTCCAGCAAACCTGCGCCCTGATGGTGCTCATCATCGTCACCGTCAGCCTGCTGGATTTCCTCTCTCAACGTTTGCGTAAGCACTTCATCTGAGAAGCGAGGCTTTGTTTTCTATGCACTTATCCAGACATCCGACCAGTTATCCTACCCGCTGGCAAGAGATTGCCGCAAAGCTCGAAGTGGAGCTGCGCACGCACTACCGCTGCGGGGACTACCTGCCCGCCGAGCAGCAGCTTGCCGACCGCTATGAAGTGAACCGCCACACCCTGCGTCGCGCCATTGACCAGCTGGTCGAGCGCGGCTGGGTCCAGCGCCGTCAGGGCGTGGGCGTGCTGGTGCTGATGCGCCCGTTCGACTACCCGCTGAACGCCCAGGCGCGCTTTAGCCAGAACCTGCTGGATCAGGGCAGCCACCCGACCAGCGAAAAGCTGCTCTCGGTATTGCGTCCGGCCTCCAGCCACGTGGCGGACGCGCTGGGTATTCAGGAGGGCGACGACGTCATTCACCTGCGTACCCTGCGTCGCGTTAACGGCGTGGCGGTATGCCAGATAGACCACTACTTTGCGGACATCGCCCTCTGGCCCGTGCTCCAGCATTTCTCCAGCGGCTCGCTGCATGACTTTCTTCAGGATGCGACAGGTATTGCGCTCAAGCGCACCCAGACGCGCATCAGCGCCCGTCGCGCGCAGGCGAAAGAGAGCAAGGTGCTCGAAATCCCCAATATGGCCCCGCTGCTCTGCGTACGCACCCTCAACCACCGTGACGGCGAGATCAACGCGACGGAATACTCCGTCAGCCTGACCCGCGCCGACATGATCGAATTCACCATGGAGCACTGAATGCACTTCGACATCGCCACCCGACAGCGCTGGATGCGCGTGCTGGCCCACAGCCAGCCTGCTGCGCTGGCTGCCCGCATGAACGCGCTCAGCCTGACGCCAGACTACGACACCCTTCGCGCCCCGGAGATCGGCCTTGTTCAGATCCAGGCGCGCATGGGCGGCACCGGCGAGCGCTTTTTCGCCGGAGACGCCACCCTCACCCGCGCGGCAATCCGCCTGAACAGCGGCACGCTGGGCTACAGCTACGTGCTGGGGCGTGATAAAGCCCACGCCGAGCGCTGCGCGGTGATCGACGCGCTTTTACAGGAACAGCCGTATTTCCAGACGCTAATGGAAACCCTTATTACCCCGCTGGAAGCCGACCGCGCCGCACGTCTTGCCGCGCGTCAGGCCGAAGTGAATACCAGCCGGGTCGACTTCTTTACGCTCGTTCGCGGAGACAACGCATGACGCTTCAACCTGCTTTTACCCTGGCCGTCCAGGATGCCCAACACAGTTTTCGGCGCCTGCTGAAGGCGATGAGCGAGCCGGGCGCGATCGTCTCGCTGCACCAGCTCTCCCAGGGCTGGCTGCCGCTGAATCTGGCGACCACCAGCGTGCTGCTGACGCTTGCCGACAACGACACCCCGGTGTGGCTTTCGGGCGCGCTGTCGAACGATATCGCCAGCCAGAACCTGCGTTTTCACACCAGCGCTCCGCTGGTCGATCAGCCCCAGCAGGCGGTTTTTGCCGTGGCCGATGAACAAATCAGCCATGAGCAATTGAACGCCCTGAGCGAAGGCAGCACCGTCGCCCCGGAGACCAGCGCCACCCTGATTTTGCAGGTCTCCAGCCTGAGCGGCGGCCGCATGCTGCGCCTCACGGGGGCAGGCATCGCCGACGAGCGCATGGTCGCGCCGCAGCTGCCGGAGTGCATCATTCACGAGCTGACCGAGCGCCCGCATCCGTTCCCGCTGGGCATTGACCTGATCCTGACCTGCGGCGAGCGCCTGCTGGCAATCCCGCGGACCACCCACGTGGAGGTGTGCTGATGTACGTTGCCGTCAAAGGGGGCGAGAAGGCCATCGCCGCCGCCCATGCGCTACAGGCGCACAGACGACGGGGCGATGAACGGCTTCCCGAGCTGAGCGTCGCCCAGATTGAACAGCAGCTAAACCTCGCCGTCGACCGGGTGATGACCGAAGGCGGCATTGCCGACCGCGAGCTGGCGGCGCTGGCCCTGAAGCAGGCCAGCGGCGACAACGTGGAAGCCATCTTCCTGCTGCGCGCCTACCGCACCACGCTTGCCAGACTGGCGGTAAGCGAGCCGGTGAACACGGCGGAGATGCGCCTGGAACGCCGCATTTCTGCCGTTTATAAAGACGTTCCCGGCGGCCAGCTGCTTGGCCCCACGTACGACTACACCCACCGCCTGATGGATTTTACCCTGCTGGCGAACGGCGAAGCGCCGACGCTCAGCACCTCCGACGCCGAACAGGAACCGTCTCCGCACGTCTTCAGCCTGCTGGCAAAACAGGGCCTGGCGAAGGCGGAAGAAGATTCTGGCGCGCAGCCGGATGACATCACCCGCACGCCGCCGGTTTACCCGTGCTCGCGCTCGTCCCGCCTGCAGCAGCTGATGCGCGGCGACGAAGGCTATCTGCTGGCGCTGGCCTACTCCACCCAGCGCGGCTACGGGCGCAACCACCCGTTTGCAGCCGAAATTCGCAGCGGCTACATCGACGTCGAGATCGTACCGGAAGAGCTGGGTTTTGCGGTGAACGTCGGCGAACTGCTGATGACCGAGTGTGAAATGGTCAACGGTTTCGTCGCCCCGGAAGACGAAGACCCGCACTTTACCCGCGGCTACGGGCTGGTATTCGGCCTCGGCGAGCGCAAGGCCATGGCCATGGCGCTGGTCGACCGCGCCCTGCAGGCACCGGACTACGGCGAGCACGTTGCAGGCCCGGCGCAGGACGAAGAGTTCGTGCTGGCCCACGCGGATAACGTTGAGGCCGCCGGTTTTGTCTCGCACCTCAAGCTGCCGCACTACGTCGATTTCCAGGCCGAACTGGAACTGCTGAAACGCCTGCAACGGGAGCGCAAAAATGGCTAACTTAAGCGGCTACAACTTTGCCTATCTGGATGAGCAAACCAAACGCATGATCCGCCGCGCCATCTTAAAAGCGGTGGCCATTCCGGGCTATCAGGTGCCGTTCGGCGGCCGCGAAATGCCGATGCCCTACGGCTGGGGCACGGGCGGCATCCAGATTACCGCCAGCGTGATCGGCGAGGCGGACGTGCTGAAGGTCATCGACCAGGGCGCGGACGACACCACCAACGCCGTGTCGATCCGCAGCTTCTTCCAGCGCGTCACCGGCGTCAATACCACCGAAAAAACCGAAGACGCCACGCTGATCCAGACCCGACACCGCATCCCGGAAACCCCGCTCACAGAAGATCAGATTTTGATTTTCCAGGTGCCGATCCCGGAGCCGCTGCGCTTTATCGAGCCGCGCGAAACGGAAACCCGCACCATGCACGCGCTGGAAGAGTACGGCGTCATGCAGGTGAAGCTGTATGAGGATATCGCCCGCTTCGGCCATATCGCCACCACCTACGCCTACCCGGTGAAGGTGAACGGGCGCTACGTGATGGACCCGTCGCCAATCCCAAAATTCGATAACCCGAAGATGGACATGATGCCCGCCCTGCAGCTTTTCGGCGCCGGGCGCGAAAAACGCATCTACGCTGTCCCGCCTTATACGCGTGTCGAAAGCCTGGATTTCGACGATCACCCGTTTACGGTGCAGGAGTGGGACGAGCCGTGCGCCATCTGCGGATCCAAACACAGCTATCTGGACGAAGTGGTGCTGGACGATACGGGCAAACGGATGTTTGTCTGCTCCGACACCGATTACTGCCGCCAACAGAGCGAGGCGAACGGCCAATGAAACCGCTGCTTTCGGTTAATAACCTGACTCACCTGTATGCGCCGGGCAAAGGCTTTAGCGACGTGTCGTTCGAGCTGTGGCCGGGCGAAGTGCTGGGGATCGTCGGCGAGTCCGGCTCCGGCAAAACCACCCTGCTGAAGTCCATCTCCGCGCGCCTGACGCCGCAAAACGGCGACATTTTGTATGAGGGCGCCTCGCTGTACGGCATGAGCGAGGCCGGACGCCGCCGCCTGCTGCGCACCGAGTGGGGCGTGGTGCATCAGCACCCGATGGACGGCCTGCGCCGTCAGGTCTCCGCCGGGGGCAACATCGGCGAACGCCTGATGGCCACCGGCGCGCGCCACTACGGCAACATCCGCGCTACCGCCCAGCACTGGCTGATCGATGTGGAAATCCCCGCCTCGCGCATCGACGACCTGCCGACAACCTTCTCCGGCGGGATGCAGCAGCGCCTGCAGATTGCGCGCAACCTGGTCACCCATCCGAAGCTGGTGTTTATGGATGAACCCACCGGCGGGCTGGACGTCTCGGTGCAGGCCCGCCTGCTCGATCTGCTGCGTGGCCTGGTGGTGGATCTAAACCTGGCGGTGGTGATTGTCACCCACGATTTAGGCGTTGCGCGCCTGCTGGCGGACCGTCTGCTGGTGATGAAGCAGGGCCAGGTGGTGGAAAGTGGGTTAACCGACCGGGTGCTCGACGATCCGCACCATCCGTACACCCAGCTGCTGGTGTCGTCCGTATTGCAGAATTAAGAGGCCAACATGATCCGCGTAGAAAACGTAAGTAAGACCTTTGTGCTCCACCAGCAAAACGGCGTGCGTCTGCCGGTGCTGCAAAATGCCTCACTGGAGGTGAATCGCGGCGAATGCGTGGTGCTGCACGGCCACTCCGGCAGCGGAAAATCCACCCTGCTGCGCTCCCTGTACGCCAACTATCTGCCCGACGAAGGCCATATTCATATTCGCCACGGCGATGAATGGGTCGACCTGGTACAGGCCCCCGCGCGTAAGGTGCTGGAGGTGCGCCGCACGACGATCGGCTGGGTGAGCCAGTTTCTGCGGGTGATCCCGCGGATCTCCGCCCTGGACGTGGTCATGCAGCCGCTGCTGGATCTTGGCGTACCACGCGAAACCTGTGCCGCCAAAGCCGCCAGCCTGCTGACGCGCCTCAACGTGCCGGAGCGCCTGTGGCACCTTGCCCCGTCGACCTTTTCCGGCGGCGAGCAGCAGCGCGTCAATATCGCCCGCGGCTTTATCGTCGACTACCCGATTTTACTTCTGGATGAACCCACCGCCTCGCTCGACGCTAAAAACAGCGCGGCCGTGGTGGCGCTGATCGAACAGGCCAAAGCTCGCGGCGCGGCGATCGTCGGGATCTTCCACGACGAAACCGTACGCAGCCGCGTGGCGGACAGATTGCACCCGATGGGGACAAACGCATGATTATCAATAACGTCAGGCTGGTGCTGGATAATGAGGTGGTTGACGGCTCGATTGAGATCCAGGACGGAACAATCCGCGCGTTTGCTGAAACCCAGAGCCGTTCGCCCGAGGCGATGGACGGTGAAGGCGGCTGGCTGCTGCCGGGGCTGATTGAACTGCATACCGATAATCTGGACAAGTTCTTCACGCCACGGCCGAAGGTGGACTGGCCCGCGCATTCTGCGATGAGCAGCCACGACGCGCTGATGGTCGCCAGCGGCATTACCACCGTGCTGGACGCGGTGGCGATTGGCGACGTGCGCGACGGCGGCGATCGCCTGGAGAATCTCGAGAAGATGATCAACGCCGTGGAGGAGACGCAAAAACGCGGCCTCAACCGCGCCGAGCACCGTCTGCACCTGCGCTGCGAGCTGCCGCACCACACCACCCTGCCGCTGTTTGAAAAGCTGGTCGGACGCGAGCCGGTCTCGCTGGTCTCCCTGATGGACCACTCGCCGGGGCAGCGCCAGTTCGCCAACATTGAAAAGTATCGCGAATACTATCAGGGCAAATATTCTCTCAGCGATGCCGAGATGGCGCGCTACGAGGAAGAGCAGCTGGCGCTGGCGGCGCAGTGGTCGCAGCCAAACCGTCTCAGGATTGCCGCGATGTGCCGGGACCGTAATATCGCGCTGGCCAGCCATGACGATGCCACACACGATCACGTGCTCGAATCCCACCAGCTTGGCAGCGTTATCGCCGAATTTCCCACCACGTTCGAGGCGGCTGAAGCCTCCCGCAGGCATGGCATGAACGTGCTGATGGGCGCACCGAACATCGTGCGCGGCGGCTCGCACTCCGGCAACGTCGCGGCAAGCAGGCTCGCTTCCCTCGGCCTGCTGGATATCCTCTCGTCCGACTATTACCCCGCCAGTCTGCTCGACGCGGCGTTCCGGGTGGCCGACGACGAGGGCAACCGCTTTACGCTGCCGCATGCGATTCGCCTGGTGACGAAAAACCCGGCCTCGGCGCTTAATCTGCAGGATCGCGGCGAGATAGCCGAAGGCAAGCGGGCGGATCTGGTCCTGGCCCACCGCAGGGGCGAGCACGTTCATATCGACCACGTCTGGCGTCAGGGAAAGAGGGTGTTCTGATGGGAAGACTTATCTGGCTAATGGGGCCGTCCGGCTCCGGTAAGGACAGCCTGCTGTCCGCCTTACGGCAGCAGGAGCATCCCCAGCTGCTGGTGGCGCACCGGTACATAACCCGCGCGGCCAATGCGGGGAGTGAAAACCATATCGCCCTGAGCGAGCAGGAGTTTTTCACCCGCGCCGGGCAAAACCTGCTGGCGCTGAGCTGGCACGCCAATGGCTATTACTACGGAATCGGCATCGAGACCGATCTGTGGCTGCACGCGGGTTTTGACGTGCTGGTTAACGGCTCGCGTGCGCATCTTTCGCAAGCGCGCGCCCGCTATGGGGCGGCCCTGCTGCCGGTCTGCCTGCAGGTTTCACCGGAGGTCCTGCGCAGCCGGTTGCAGAGACGGGGACGTGAATCCGCCCGCGAGATCGACCAGCGGCTGGAGCGTGCGGCGCGCTACACCCCGTCCGACTGCCATATCCTTAATAACGACGGAAGTTTGCTACAGTCAGTCGAGACCTTTTTATCGCTTATCCGTCAGAAGGAGAAACAGCATGCATGACTGTACGCTTCGTCCCGCCACCGCCGACGATGCGCAAATCGTCTATGCGTTAATCTGCGAATTGAAACAGGCCGAGTTCGATCGCCAGGCGTTTCACGCGGGCTATCTTGCCAATCTGCAGGATCGCAACATGCGCTACCAGCTTGCCGAACTGGACGGTCAGGTCATCGGCATGATCGGCCTGCACCTGCAGTTTCACCTCCATCACGCGCGCTGGATCGGCGAGATCCAGGAGCTGGTGGTGATGCCGCAGGCGCGCGGGCTAAAGGTGGGCAGCCAGCTGCTGGCCTGGGCGGAAGGGGTGGCACGAGAGGCGGGCGCGGAGCTGACCGAGCTCTCCACCAGCGTGAAGCGCACCGACGCCCACCGTTTTTACGTCCGTGAAGGATATACGCAGAGCCATTTCCGATTCACCAAACCGCTGTAGAGGTGCGTTATGAGTCTGACGATCGCGTTAACAGGAACCGGAAGCGCCCAGCTCGTACCGGTCTTTGGCTGCGACTGCGCGGCGTGCCGCCGGGCGCGCCTGCAGGAGACCTATCGCCGTCGCCCCTGTAGCGCGGTGGTCAAATTCAACGATGCGGTGACCTTGCTGGACGCGGGTATTCCGCACCTGATGGACGACTGGGCTGCAGGCAGCTTCCAGCAGTTTTTGCTCACCCATTACCATATGGATCACGTTCAGGGGCTGTTCCCCCTGCGCTGGGGCGTGGGGGCGACGATCCCGGTTTACGGTCCGCCGGACGACGCCGGGTGCGACGATCTGTTTAAACACCCCGGCATTCTGGATTTCAGCCACACGGTCGAACCGTTTGTGATGTTTGAGCTTCAGGGTCTGCGGGTCACGCCGCTGCCGCTCAACCATTCGAAACTGACCTTCGGGTATTTGCTGGAATCGGCCCACAGCCGCGTGGCCTGGCTTTCCGATACCGCCGGACTGCCGGAAAAAACGGTGAAGTTCCTGCTCAACAATCAGCCGCAGGCAATAATTATCGACTGCAGCCATGAACCGCGCGACGAAACGCCGCGAAACCATTGCGACTTAAATACCGTGATTGCGTTAAACGAGGCGATTGGCTGCCCGCAGGTGATCCTGACGCACATCAGCCATCAGTTTGACGTGTGGATGATGGATAACCCGCTGCCGCAGGGCATAGAAGCGGGCTATGACGGGATGGTGCTGGTGCTGGATTAGGTTTTCTCCCTCTCCCGCGGGAGAGGGTTGGGGTGAGGGCAACAGGCCGCACTCAGCCTCGATCGTAATCGTCTTCTAACCTGCGCTCATCCTCTTCTAACCGACGGCGATCGTCATCCAGCTGACGCTGACGTTCATCTAAACGGCGGCGTCTGTCTTCAAGCTGCCGACGACGATCGTCGTACTGTCGACTGTCGATTTGACGGCTGCGGTCATAACGATCGTCGTCGTCATTGCTTCGGCTGCTGCTGGGGTTGTAGGCATCGTTGATCGCCTGCTGAATGTTGCCAATAGCATCATCAACAATGTCGGCATGAGCCAGTTGGCTGGTGAGAGACAGCAGACCAAATAACAGAGCAGTTGAGTAACGTTTCATAAGGCCAGACTCGCAGGTGAACTGGCTTTACGATAATCAACGGCAGGAAACGGGGGTAGCGGAGGAATCTCAAATTACCATTACCTTGCGCAGCGCCTGAGCCAACTGCACCCGCGTAAACGGCTTACGCAGTAACGGAACGTCCGGCAGCTGAGGATTATGCGCAGGCCGTAAATCCTGGCCGCTGATCAGCAGCACCGGAAGCTGCGGATAATGATTACGCACATGGCTAATCACCTCGGCTCCGCTCAGGCTTCCCGGCAACATCAGGTCGCTGATAAACATGCCAATATCCGGCGACGCCGCCAGCATGTTCAGCGCCTGCTCGCCGTTTTCCGCTTCGAGCGTCAGATAGCCAAGCTGGTGCAGCTGTTCGCACAGGGTCTGACGGACATCCGCCTCATCTTCCAGCACCAGCACCAGCCGCTCGCTATCGACGGAGGCGGTGGCAGACAGCGCTTCATCGTCTGCAGCGGCGGGCAGCACGGAGCGCGGGAGGTGAAGCCGAACGGTCGTTCCCTGCCCCGGCGCGCTTTCAATCTCCACGCGCCCGCCGGACTGGCGGACAAAGCCGTAGACCATCGACAGGCCTAACCCGCTTCCGCTTCCGGTCTGCTTGGTGGTGAAGAACGGTTCAAAGACCCGGGATTTCACCTCCTGCGACATGCCGCTACCGCGGTCAATCACCTCCAGCGCCACCATATCCTGCCTGCGCCCGTCGCTGCGGGTGACGCGCTGATTCCAGGTCCGGATTTTAATCACCCCGCTTTGCCCTTCCATCGCATCGCGCGCGTTCATCACCAGGTTGATGATGGCGTTTTCCAGCTGGCTAACGTCAATCCACGCGGGCCATGCCGGGGTTTGCGCTTCAATCTCCAGGCTCAGCGTGGCAGGCAGGGAGTGGCGCATCAGTTCCCTGAGGTTCTCCAGCAGCGGCAGCATCTCTACCGCATGCGGCGTCAGGGACTGCTTGCGGGAAAATGCCAGCAGGCGCTGCGTCAGTAAGGCACCACGCTCGGCCGCCTTCAGCGCCCGGGTAATGCGCGGCGCGTCTTTCGATTCGGGGTCGGTGAGCTCAAGGCTGCCGATGATCACTGCCAGCAGATTGTTAAAATCATGCGCCAGCCCGCCGGTCAGCTGTCCAACCGCCTTCATCTTCTGGCTGTGCAGCAGCGCCTCTTCCAGCCCCTGACGCTCAACGCGGTCGATCTCCATCTGCGTGGTTTTCTCTTTCAGCAGGCGCGTGGTGTGCTCAAGCGAGGCGGTATTGCGGGCAAACACGTTAAACGCGCGCGCCAGTTCACCGAGCTCATCGCGCCGCTGGAGGGCAGGAACGGACACGTCCTGTTCGCCGTGAGCAAGGCGCGACATCGCCCGGGAAATCGCCGTCAGGTTAGAGGCCAGATTGCGGTAGATATACCAGCAGGCGCACCCGGTGATGATCAGCGCCAGCACGGCGAAGATGCTGATAAACACGCTAATGGACTGCAGCTCGTGATGGCTCTGGGCCGTGCGAAGCCGGGAGGCCTGCGCCACCTGCCCGACGTACTGATTAATATCGCTGTTGAGGATCGCCACCAGCGCCTTGATGTGGAACATATACCAGCTTATCGCCAGGTCGCTCTCTTCCAGCTGCTTCGACAGCGGGGCGAGCTTGCCTAACTCGGCATTAAAATCTGGCAGAACCCCCTTCACGACCGGCTGTACGGCACTCCGGGGCAGCGCTGCGGCCACGGCGTCCAGCTGCTGAACGGTCGCGCGCGGCGAAGGAGTGTCGATGGCGGCGGCGATCAGCCGGTCCATCTCCATCAGCTGCTGCGCATCCGGCACGTTGCTGTCGTAACGGCGGTTGATGTCCTGAAGATGACGCAGGTAGCTCTGGCTTTGATACAGCGAGCTCAGCAGCGCGTTACGCTCCAGATGGCGGCGCTGTCCGCGCTCAAGCATCTCCGTCACGCTCTGCTGTAGCTCATTGCTTCGTTGAATAATGCGCGCCACCAGCGCCGGCTCCTGCTGCGCCAGCGGCGCATCCGCAAGCTGTTCCAGCGAGCGGCGCAGGGCCATTTGCGTCTGCTTAAGGCGCTCGGCTTCGCCTTTGTACTCCAGCGCCCCGACGACCTGTGAAAGCCGCACCGCCGCCGTCGCCACGTTGGCGGTATCGCGGGCCAGGTTCATGCTGCCGGTCATGTCATCCAGCGTTTGCTGCTGAACCTGCTCCTGGATTTGACTGGCGTGACGAAAGCCGAGCACCGCCACGCCGCTCACCATCAGCGTCACGGCGACCACCAGCAGATTAAAAATCAGCAGTCGGCCTCGGGCGCTGGCGAAAAAGGGCGGACGGCGTGATGGCATGGGTTTGGGCTCCTGAGTGGTTTGGTGCCCTCACCCTGGCCCTCTCCCACCGGGAGAGGGAAAAGGAAAATGTGATGGCGATTAGCTATTCATAACTATGACAAATATGAACAGCTTCTGACATTTTGCATTTACGCACCTGTGATGAAGTGCAGATATCGGCATTCGCAGGAGATCCGCCATGAGCAGAACCCCGGTTTTAGAGATGCGCAGCATTGCCAAAACGTTTGGCAGTTTCCACGCGCTCAAGGGTGTGGATTTGACGGTCTTTCCCGGAGAGATCCACGCGCTGATGGGCGAAAACGGCGCGGGAAAAAGCACGCTGATGAAAATCCTCGCGGGAGCCTATACCGCCACCAGCGGTGAGATCCTGATCGACGGTCAGCCGTTTCACATTAAAGGGCCGAAAGATGCGCTGGCCGCAGGCATTACCCTGATTTATCAGGAGATGCAGCTCGCGCCCAACCTGACCGTTGCCGAAAATATCTTTCTTGGCAGCGAGCTGTCGCGCGGCGGGATGGTGCAGCGCAAAGAGATGGCCGCCCAGGCGCAGGCGGTGATTGAGCGCCTCGGCGCACAGTTCAATGCTACCGACCTGGTGATGAAGCTGACCATTGCCGAGCAGCAGCAGGTGGAAATTGCCCGCGCGCTGCACCGCAACAGCCGCATTCTGGTGATGGATGAACCCACCGCCGCCCTCTCCTCGCGGGAAACCCACCGCCTGTTTGAACTGATTTTGCGCCTGCGCGATGAAGGGATGGCGATCATCTATATCAGCCACCGCATGGCGGAAGTGTATGAACTTTCTGACCGCGTCAGCGTTCTGCGCGACGGGCAGTACGTCGGCAGCCTGACGCGCGACAAGCTAAACGCCTCCGAGCTGGTGCGCATGATGGTGGGCCGCCCGTTAAGCGACCTGTTCAACAAGGAGCGTGATATTCCCCTCGGCAGCCCGCGTCTCAACGTCCACCACCTCACCGACGGTAAAAAAGTACAGCCGTGCAGCCTGCAGGTGCGTTCCGGTGAAATCGTTGGGCTGGCGGGCCTGGTCGGGGCCGGACGCTCCGAGCTGGCGCAGCTTATCTTCGGCGTGCGTAAAGCCACCGGCGGCATGATTGAGGTCGACGGCGAGCCGGTGGTGATCCACTCCCCGCGTGCGGCCATCGAAAACGGCATCGGTTTTCTCACCGAAAACCGCAAGGAGCAGGGGCTGTTTCTGGAGCTGGCGGCGCAGGAGAACATCACCATGGCGACGCTGGAGCGCGACGCGACCTTCGGTATGTTAAACCGCAAAAAAGCCCAGTCGATTTCCGATGACGCCATTGCATTGCTCAACATCCGCGTGCCCCATTCGCAGGTGCGCGCGGGCGGGCTGTCAGGCGGCAATCAGCAAAAGCTGCTGATCTCCCGCTGGGTGGCCATCGGCCCGCGCATTCTGATCCTGGACGAACCCACGCGCGGCGTGGACGTCGGGGCGAAAAGTGAGATCTACCGCATCATGAACCAGATGGCGCGCAAAGGGGTGGCGATTTTAATGATCTCCAGCGAGCTGCCGGAAGTGGTGGGCATGAGCGACCGGGTGTACGTGATGCGGGAAGGCAGCATTGCGGGTGAACTCCACGGGCGCGACATCTCTCAGGAAAACATTATGACGCTGGCAACCGGCGTGAACGACACTCATCATCAGGCGGTGCAATCATGACAACTCCAACCCATCCGCAGCAGGTGGCGAAATCCGCCTCCGCCAAAAAAATGCTGATGAGCGATCTGATGCAAACGGTCGGTATCCTGCCGATTCTTATCCTGATTGTGGCGGTATTTGGCTTTATCGCCCCGAACTTCTTCACCGAGAGCAACCTGCTCAACATTACCCGTCAGGCGTCGATCAACATCGTGCTGGCGGCGGGAATGACCTTCATCATCCTAACCGGCGGGATTGACCTCTCCGTGGGCTCGATTCTGGGCACCACGGCGGTAGCGGCGATGGTGGTCTCGCTTATCCCTGAATTTGCCATGCTCTCCATTCCGGCCGCGCTGATGCTCGGCATGGTGCTGGGACTGTTCAACGGCGCGCTGGTGGCCTTTGCGGGGCTGCCGCCCTTTATCGTGACGCTCGGCACCTATACGGCGCTGCGCGGCGCGGCGTATCTGCTGGCGGACGGCACGACGGTCATTAACTCCAACATCAGCTTCGAGTGGATCGGCAATAACTACCTCGGCCCGATCCCGTGGCTGGTGGTAATCGCGCTGGCGGTCATTGCTATCTGCTGGTTCATCCTGCGCCGCACCACGCTCGGCGTCCACATCTATGCGGTGGGCGGCAACATGCAGGCAGCGCGACTGACCGGCATTAAGGTCTGGCTGGTGCTGCTGTTTGTCTACGGCATGAGCGGCCTGCTCTCCGGGCTTGGCGGAGTGATGAGCGCCTCGCGCCTCTACAGCGCCAACGGCAACCTCGGCACGGGCTACGAGCTGGATGCGATTGCGGCGGTGATCCTCGGCGGCACCAGCTTCGTCGGCGGGATCGGCACGATCACCGGCACGCTGGTCGGCGCGCTGATCATCGCCACACTCAATAACGGCATGACGCTGATGGGCGTCTCCTACTTCTGGCAGCTGGTGATCAAAGGGGCGGTGATCATCATAGCGGTGCTGATCGACAAATACCGTACCCGACACCATCAAAGTGCATAACAACAAAACCCTACAGCTTCGAGGAAAACCATATGCGTTTGAAACCGTTAGTGACCGCGCTCTGTGCTGGCGCGCTGCTTGCCGCAACGCCGTTTGCGCAGGCAAAAGATCTGAAGTCCATCGGCGTGACGGTGGGCGACCTGGCCAACCCGTTCTTCGTGCAGATCACCAAAGGTGCCGAGCTGGAAGCGCGCAAGCTGGCTGGTGATAACGTCAAGGTGACGCTGGTCTCCAGCGGTTACGATCTGGGCCAGCAGGTGGCGCAGATCGACAACTTTATTGCTGCGAAGGTGGACATGATCATCCTCAACGCTGCGGATTCCAAAGGGATCGGCCCGGCGGTGAAGCGCGCGAAAGACGCCGGGATCGTGGTCGTTGCGGTTGACGTGGCGGCGGAAGGGGCGGATGCGACCATCACCTCCGATAACACCCAGGCGGGCGAAATGGCCTGTAAATACATTACCGATCGCCTGAAGGGAAAAGGCAACGTGGTGATCATCAACGGACCGCCGGTCTCTGCGGTGCAAAACCGCGTGGAAGGCTGTCAGACGGAATTCAAAAAACATCCGGATATCAAGGTGCTTTCGGATAACCAAAACGCCAAGGGCAGTCGTGAAGGCGGCCTGGAGGTCATGACCTCCCTGCTGGCGGCCAATCCGAAGATCGACGGCGTGTTTGCGATTAACGATCCGACGGCGATCGGTGCCGATCTGGCCGCGAAGCAGGCTCAGCGCAACGAGTTCTTTATCGTCGGCGTGGATGGTTCCCCGGACGGTGAGGAAGCGCTGAAGCGCGAAAACTCGCTGTTTGTCGCAACCCCGGCGCAGGATCCGCAGGTGATGGCGGCAAAAGCGGTGGAGATCGGCTATGACATTCTACAGGGTAAACCTGCGCCGAAAGCGCCTGTGCTAATCCCGGTGACGATGATCGATAAAAAGAACGTCGGTACCTATAAGGGCTGGACGGTTAAGTAACTTCGGTGCGGCCTGATGCCCTCACCCTACCCCTCTCCCACAGGGAGAGGGAACTTACTCCCCCTCTCCCTCAAGGGAGAGGGCCGGGTGAGTGCTAAGGTTTTGCAATAAAAGCCAGGAGTCCCCATGAAACGCTCCGACATCAATGAAATTCTCGGCCACACGCGACAGTTCTTTTCCATGCACGACGTGCATCTCCCGCCGTTTGCCAGCTTCCCGCCCACAAAATGGCAGCAGCTTGACCAGGCCGCCTGGCAGGAAGTGTTCGACCTCAAGCTCGGCTGGGACGTGACGGCGTTCGGCGGCAACAGCTTTGCCGCTGAGGGCCTGACGCTGTTTACCCTGCGCAACGGCTCGCCCAACGGCGTGCCATATGAAAAGTGCTATGCCGAAAAAATTATGCACGTGCGTGACGGCCAGGTGACGCCAATGCATTTTCACTGGCGCAAGCGGGAAGACATCATCAACCGGGGCGGCGGGAATCTGATTATTGAGTTATGGAATGCCGGGGCGCATGAAGAGACGGAAAACACCGACGTGACGGTCACCGTCGACGGCTGTCGTCAGACCCACGCGCCCGGCAGCCAGCTGCGCCTCATGCCAGGGGAAAGCATCTGTCTAACACCCGGTCTGTACCACAGCTTCTGGGGCGAACGCGGCTTCGGCGACGTGCTGGTTGGGGAGGTGTCATCGGTAAACGACGACGAGCACGACAACCACTTTTTGCAGCCCATTGCCCGCTATAACAACATCGAAGAAGACGAACCGGCGCTGCTGGTGCTGTGCAACGAGTACAACCTGTTTCGGATATAAGGAGTAAATGATGCCATTGATCTCTCTTGCCGACGGTCTGGAGCACGCCAGAGCGCATCGCTACGCGCTGGGCGCGTTTAACGTGCTCGACTCCCACTTCCTGCGCGCGCTGTTCGCCGCCGCGAAGCAGGAACGCTCGCCGTTTATCATCAACATCGCCGAAGTACACTTTAAGTATGTGTCTCTGGATTCGCTTGTCGAAGCGGTGAAGTTCGAGGCCGCCCGTCACGATATTCCCGTGGTGCTCAACCTCGACCACGGCCTGCATTTCGAGGCGGTGGTGCGCGCCCTGCGCTTAGGGTTCAGCTCGGTGATGTTTGACGGCTCTACGCTAATCTATGAGGAGAACATTCGCCAGACGCGGGAGGTAGTGAAGATGTGCCACGCGGTCGGCGTGTCGGTGGAAGCGGAGCTGGGCGCGGTCGGTGGCGATGAAGGCGGCGCGCTGTACGGGCATGCGGATGAAGCGTTCTTTACCGACCCGCAGCTGGCGCGCGAATTTGTCGATTCAACCGGCATTGACGCGCTGGCGGTTGCCATCGGCAACGCGCACGGCAAATACAAGGGCGAGCCGAAACTCGATTTTCCACGCCTGGACGCCATTCGCCAGCAGACGGGGCTGCCGCTGGTTTTACACGGCGGCTCCGGGATTAGCGATGCCGACTTCCGCCGCGCCATCGAGCTGGGCATTCATAAAATAAACTTCTATACCGGCATGTCGCAGGCCGCACTCGCCGCCGTGGAGCAGCGCATGGCGAACCGCCAGCCGCTGTACGATGAGTTTGCCGAGCTGCTGCTGGGGATAGAAGAGGCGATTACCGATACGGTCGCCGAACAGATGCGCATCTTCGGCAGCGCGGGGCAGGCATAATGGAACGCAAAGGCATCATCGCCGCAGGCAACATGCTGGTGGATCACGTCCACCAGATCGTGCAGTGGCCGGAGCGCGGCTGGCTGGCGGAAATCACCCACAGCGAACGCTCAACCGGCGGCGCGCCGCTCAACGTGCTGCTGACGCTGGCAAAAATGCACGTTGGCCTGCCGCTGCAGGCAGTGGGGCTGATTGGTGAAGATGCCGACGGGGACTACATTCTGGCGATGCTCGACCAGTACCACGTCAACCGCCAGCGCGTGCAGCGCACCACCTTTGCCCCGACCTCCATGTCGCAGGTCATGACCGATCCCAGCGGACAGCGCACCTTCTTCCACTCGCCGGGCGCCAACCGCCTGCTGGATCTTCCCGCCTTCGATCGCTTAGACGGATCGATGAAGATCTTCCATCTCGGCTACCTGCTGCTGCTCGACAGCCTGGATATGCCCGATGACGAGTTCGGCACCCGCAGCGCGCGCCTGCTGGCGCAGATGCGCGACCAGGGGTATGAAACGTCGCTCGATCTGGTGTCCCGCAAGGGCGACCCGCGCTATCAGCCGCTGGTGCTCCCTGCCCTGCGCCATCTGGATTATCTGGTGATTAACGAGCTGGAAGCCGGGGAGTTTAGCGGGCTTGAGATGCGCGACGGCGACGATGCGCTGAATATCGCCCATATCGCCGATGCCGCGACGCAGCTGCTGGCGGCAGGCGTGCGTCAGCGGGTGGTGATCCACTGTCCGGAAGGCGCATGGGGTGAAGCGCCGGGTGAGCAAGGCCGCTGGATCCCATCATGGTTGCTGGAGCAGAAAGACATTGTCGGCAGCGTCGGCGCGGGCGATGCGTTTTGCGCGGGGTTTTTATACGGCTGCCACGAATCGCTCCCGCTCACGGAGAGCATTTATCTGGCACACGCCTGCGCGCGAGCAAGCCTGCTGGCCGCCAACGCAATTGACGGCGCGAAAACGCTGGCCGAGCTGCAGGCGTTTATTCGCGAGAGCACTTAATTTAACAAAAATTGCGATTTTTCATTACAGTTCTATGAATTTTATATCTCCGAACTACACTCTCTCCATCTGGCATATTCGGCGTGGGCAGCACTCTGTCCGCACGCTTTTCCGAAATGAGATAGAAAGAGGACAAGGGAAAAATGTTCGCAGCCATCATCATCGGTATTTTCATTATCAGCGTTATTTATGCGCATTCACGCGGCAAAGAAAAACAGACGCTTTCTCGTCAGCTCTTTGACCATTCGACGTTCATGGCGCCCATCAATATGTTTATGACGGCGTTTTCTTCCCTGCCCGCCAGGCAGCCATTCTTTGAAACAGAACGCTTCCCGGAATTAAATAAGCTGACGGAAAACTGGCTGGTTATTCGCGAAGAGGCCCTGCGTTTACAGCATCATATTAAGGCGGCGCAAAATAATAACGACGCTGGCTTTAACACTTTTTTTAAACGCGGCTGGAAACGTTTTTATCTGAAATGGTATGCCGATGCCCACCCCTCTGCGCAGTCTTTATGCCCGGTGACGACCCGGCTGGTGAGTGAAATCCCCTCGGTGAAGGCGGCCATGTTTGCCGAGCTGCCGGCGGGTGCAAAGCTTGGCAAGCACCGGGATCCGTATGCGGGCTCGGTTCGTTACCATCTGGGCTTATTCACACCGAATGACGACCGCTGCTTTATTGAAGTCGACGGGCAGCGCCACAGCTGGCGGGATGGTGAAGCCGTTATTTTTGATGAGACCTACGTCCACTGGGCAGAGAATAAATCGGATCAAACGCGCATTATTCTTTTCTGTGATATTGAACGTCCGATGAAATGGCGCTGGGCGCAGGCGGTTAACCATTGGGTGGGAACCACACTGATGTCCGCAGCCAGCTCACCGAATGACGAGAATGACAGCACCGGCGGCATTAACCGCATTTTTAAATACGTTCATGCGGCCCGCGAACGAGGACAGCGTCTGAAAAAAAGGAACCGTAAAGCCTATTACGCCCTCAAGTATCTGTGCATCGTCGCAATTTTTGCCGCCATCATTGTTCCGGCGATAACGTAAGCCTTATGCCGCCTGCTCGGGCCGGCTCACATCGGTAGCAAACACGTAACCCAGCCCGCGGATCGTTTTGATGAGCGCAGGCTGATGCGGGTTAGCCTCTATTTTCCGGCGCAGGCGCATGATCAGCACGTCAATCGTGCGATCGAACACGTCGGCGCTTTCGCTGTGGGTCAGCTCAAGCAGCCTGTCTCGGCTCAGCACCCGACGGGCATTTTGCGTGAGCGCCAGCAGCAGGCCGTACTCGCCCTGGGTTAAGGGGACGGGATTGCGCTGCGGATCGCTCAGCTCACAGCGGGTGGTATCGAGCGTCCACCCGTTAAAAGCAATGCCCGCGACCGGCGCTGCGGGGGCTTCTGCCGCCAGCACGCCCGTACGGCGCAGCACCGCTTTCACGCGGGCGACCACCACGCGCGGATTGAACGGTTTGCCAATATAATCATCGGCCCCCATCTCCAGCCCCACCACCACGTCTGACTCACTGCCCAGCCCGGTTAACATGATCACCGGTAGCGCCGGGCGCTGCTTTTGCAACTGCAGCAAAACCTGTAAGCCATTGATATCAGGCAGCATCATATCCAGCAGCACCAGCGCGATATTTGGCTCCTGCTGTACCTGCCGCAGTGCATCCTGGCCGTTATGGCAGACAAGCACGCTAAAGACGTGCTCGCTCAGCACGTCCTGAAGCAGTTCGCAGACTGCCGTATCATCATCAACCACCAGGATCGCCGGTTTCATCGTATGCTTCCGTCAGGGGATTATGTTAAGTCTGAACCATTCTGCCGTCGGCTCCAGTCAAATGGTTTTTTCAGTGACGGAAATTCAACCCACGTCACATCCGCTGCCCTGTCGACACGTCAATTTTGACGATTGGCTGCTTTTTGTCAGGGTTTTCACCGCGAAGGGACCGTAAAGTCAAGGTGTACCCATACAAAAAACATGGCATAGAAGCTGCATAGTGGGTGCGAATGATTCGATTAACTGGAGCAGACTGATGAAAAAAGTCGTCACGGTTTGCCCTTATTGTGCCTCAGGTTGCAAGATCCACCTGGTGGTCGATAACGGCAAAATCGTCCGGGCGGAGGCCGCACAGGGGAAAACCAACCAGGGCACGCTATGCCTGAAAGGTTACTACGGCTGGGATTTTATTAACGATACCCAAATCCTCACCCCGCGCCTGAAAACCCCTATGATCCGCCGCGAGCGCGGCGGCAAGCTGGAAGCCGTCTCCTGGAGCGAGGCGCTGGATTACGTCGCCACGCGTCTGAGCGCCATCAAGGCCAAGTATGGCCCGGATGCGATTCAGACCACCGGCTCTTCACGCGGGACGGGGAATGAAACCAACTATGTGATGCAAAAATTCGCGCGCGCCGTTATTGGAACCAATAACGTCGACTGCTGCGCTCGCGTCTGACACGGCCCATCGGTTGCAGGTCTGCACCAGTCGGTCGGTAACGGCGCAATGAGTAATGCCATCAACGAGATAGATAACACCGATCTCGTCTTCATCTTTGGTTATAACCCGGCGGATTCTCATCCTATCGTCGCGAACCACGTTATTCGCGCTAAGCAGAACGGGGCGAAAATCATCGTCTGCGATCCGCGCAAAATTGAAACCGCGCGCATTGCGGACATGCACATCGCGTTGAAAAACGGCTCGAACATCGCGCTGTTGAACGCAATGGGGCACGTCATTATTGAGGAGAACCTGTACGACCAGGCGTTTGTCGCCACCCGTACGGAAGGCTTTGAAGAGTATAAGAAAATAGTCGAAGGCTATACGCCTGAATCCGTCGAAGCGATCACCGGCGTCAGCGCGCAGGAGATTCGTCAGGCGGCCAGGATGTATGCCGGGGCGAAAACCGCCGCCATTCTGTGGGGCATGGGCGTGACCCAGTTCTACCAGGGCGTGGAAACCGTGCGTTCCCTGACCAGCCTCGCGATGCTGACCGGCAATCTGGGTAAAGCGCACGTCGGCGTTAACCCGGTGCGTGGTCAGAATAACGTTCAGGGTGCCTGCGATATGGGCGCGCTGCCGGATACCTATCCGGGCTACCAGTACGTGAAGTTCCCGGAAAACCGCGAGAAATTCGCGAAGGCCTGGGGCGTGGAAAGCCTGCCGGAACACACCGGGTATCGCATCAGCGAGCTGCCGCACCGCGCGGCGCACGGCGAGGTGCGTGCGGCCTACATCATGGGTGAAGATCCGCTCCAGACCGACGCCGAGCTGTCTGCGGTGCGCAAAGGGTTTGAGGATCTGGAGCTGGTGATTGTCCAGGATATCTTCATGACCAAAACCGCGGCGGCGGCGGATGTGATTTTACCGTCGACCTCCTGGGGCGAGCATGAAGGCGTCTACACGGCGGCGGACCGCGGCTTCCAGCGCTTCTTTAAGGCGGTCGAGCCGAAGTGGGATCTGAAAACGGACTGGCAGATCATCAGCGAAATCGCCACCCGCATGGGCTACCCGATGCACTACAACAACACTCAGGAGATCTGGGACGAATTGCGCAATCTGTGTCCGGACTTCTACGGGGCAACCTATGAAAAAATGGGTGAGCTGGGGTACATCCAGTGGCCATGTCGCGATGAGTCAGAAGCCGACCAGGGGACGTCATACCTCTTTAAAGAGAAGTTCGACACCCCGAACGGGCTGGCGCAGTTCTTCACCTGCGACTGGGTCGCGCCGATCGATAAACTCACTGACGAGTATCCGATGGTGCTCTCCACCGTGCGTGAAGTGGGCCACTACTCCTGTCGTTCGATGACGGGTAACTGCGCCGCGCTGGCGGCGCTGGCGGACGAACCGGGCTACGCGCAAATCAACACCGCCGACGCAGCGCGCCTCGGCATTGAGGATGAAGCGCTGGTGTGGGTGAACTCGCGCAAAGGCCGGATCATTACCCGTGCGCAGGTCAGCGATCGTCCGAACAAAGGGGCGGTCTATATGACCTACCAGTGGTGGATTGGCGCCTGTAACGAGCTGGTCACGGAGAACTTAAGCCCGATAACCAAAACGCCGGAGTATAAATACTGCGCCGTACGCGTGGAGCCGATTGCGGATCAGCACGCAGCGGAACAGTACGTCATCGACGAATATAACAAGCTGAAAGCCCGACTGCGCGAAAGCGCAATGGGTTGAAGCCGTTAATTCATCAGTGAAAAAAGGGAGTGAGATATTCACTCCCTTTTTATTTCTGATTAACTCATCAAATAAATCAATTATTAGTCTGGAAAGCGGCTCGCAGAAATAATGTAATTTTCGCGAAAAAGAATTACATCTTTTCATTTTAATTCAGAGGGATAAGATGTGCGGCGGGTGCTTAAGACTTTCTGTCTTGAGCATTGTTGAGGGACAGAAAGTAGAAAGCCCCGGGAAATTTTCATTTACCCGAGGCTACTCCCTCAACTCCGAACAAGTTGAGAGTAGCCTCTTATTCTTTTTTTGACAAGGAGTAAAAGGCATGACGCCATTAAAAACTGCGTTAGGCATCGTCTTTATTATTTGCCTGACGATAGTGATCTTTACCTTTATTACTCGAGGTAAGTTATGCGAGTTTTCAATAAAGGGTAAACATCAGGAGGTGGCGGCTAAATTAGCCTGTAACGCAGGCTAACCTCTACGGGCGGAACCACTGTTCCGCCCGGCTTGCAGGATGCTGAGGTCTTAATGCACCCATTTTTTTCTTCTGTCGCCGCGATTATACTGCGCGGCGTGTACCCCGATGATAAGAACCCATGAAACATATTTTTCTGTTGTTGTTACTTTTTACATCGCTTGTCCGTGCCGACGAGATTGGCAGCCAGTACAAAGAACAGGCTGAAGCGGGTGACGCCCGTGCCCAGTATTATTTGGCCGATACATACTTTAGCTCCGGTGACAGCAAGCAGGCCGCGCTGTGGGCCGAGAAAGCCGCTAAAGGTGGCGACGTCGACGCCATGGGACTGCTCTCGCAAATCCTCTTTACCCAGGGAAATTATGCGCAAGCTAAGGCACTGGCGCAGCAGGCAACCATCGCAGGCAGCAAACGCGGCGCGATCATGCTGGCGCGCGTGCTGGTCAACACTCAGGCAGGTAAAACTGACTATCCTCAGGCCATCAAACTGCTGCAAACGGCGGCCGAAGATATTGACAACGACTCTGCGGTAGATGCGCAAATGCTGCTGGGGCTGATTTATGCCAACGGCGTTGAAGTGGCCCAGGACGACGTGCAGGCCGCCTCGTGGTTCAAGCGGAGCTCGGCACTTTCACGCACGGGCTACTCCGAGTACTGGGCAGGGATGTTGTTCAGGCAGGGTGAGAAAGGCTTTATCACGCCCAATAAACAGAAAGCGCTGTACTGGTTGAACCTGAGCTGCACTGAAGGCTTTGATACCGGATGCGAAGAGTTTGATGCGCTGAGCGGAGAGTAAAGTGCCGGGTGGCGGCTTCGCCTTACCCGGCCTACAAAACTCCTAGGCCCGGTAAGCGCAGCGCCACCGGGCTTAGGATGTTACTGGTCGGCCGTCTTATCAAAACGACCCAGCACCTCGCGTTCATACGCCAGCGCTTTTTTACGATCGAATTTGTGTTCCCACTTGGCGATAACCAGCACCGCCAGGGCATTCCCCACCACGTTCAGCGCGGTACGCGCCATGTCGAGGATACGGTCGACACCGGCGATAAACGCCAGACCTTCCAGCGGAATACCGACGCTGCCAAGCGTTGCCAGCAGCACCACGAAGGAGACGCCCGGAACGCCTGCAATACCTTTAGACGTCACCATCAGCGTCAGCACCAGCACGATCTCCTGCCACAGCGACAGGTCAATGCCGTACAGCTGCGCAATAAAGATGGCGGCGATGCTCTGGTACAGCGTCGAACCGTCCAGGTTAAAGGAGTAGCCGGTCGGTACCACGAAGCTGGTAATAGAGGCTGGCGCGCCGTAGGCTTCCATCTTCTCAATGATGCGCGGCAGCACGCTCTCAGAACTTGCCGTGGAGTACGCCAGAATCAGCTCATCTTTCAGGATGCGAATCAGGATCCAGATGCTCAGCCCGCACAGACGCGCCACGACCCCCAGCACCACCAGCGCGAAGAACAGAATGGCGAAGTGAACCAGGAGCACCAGCTTCGCCAGCGGCCAGAGAGAGGCAAAACCGAAATTCGCCACGGTGACCGCGATGAGCGCAAACACCCCTACCGGCGCGTAACGCATCACCATGTGGGTCACTTTAAACATGGTTTCGGAGATAGAGCGGAACACGGTCACCAGCGGCTCACGGTGCGTCGCCGGCAGAGAAGAGAGCCCCAGACCAAACAGCACCGAGAAGAAGATGATAGGCAGCATCTCGCCCTTCGCCATCGACGCCACGATGTTGGTCGGCACCAGCGACAGGATAGTGCCCATCAGGCCATGCGCATGGCTCTGCACGTCAGCGGTCGTACTTTGGTATTTCGAAATATCCACCGTGGCCAGCTGCGACATATCGATCCCGGAACCCGGCTGGAACACGTTCGCCAGCGTGATACCGAGGATAATCGCAACCGTAGTGATCACTTCGAAATAGATAATGGTTTTCGCACCAATACGGCCTAACTGCTTCGCATCGCCGACGCCCGCAATACCGACCACCAGCGTCGAGATCACAATCGGTACCACAATCATCTTGATCAGATGAATAAAGATATCCCCTGCCGGAGAGAGCAGGTTCGCAATCAGCCATTCGCGGCTGTCGCTATGATAGTGGAGGTAACTGCCCAGCAAGATGCCCAGCACAAGGGCGATTAAGATCTGCCAGGCAAGGCTGACTTTAACGTTTTTCATAGAAACTGACTTCCTCAATGAAGCGCCTTATTCATTCAAACTGCATGAACAGGGAGACATACTGAAAGGGTATGAATTGTGTTGCGTTGGTTTATGGGATTTTTTAACGCGGCGTATGAGTATCATTTGCGCGACCTGTTGCGCAAGCCTTAAAGAACGACGCGTTTCACTCACAAAAGCGACGATGACGGGAGTTTGTTCTAATTCTGATAAATAACCTTTTGTTATAAAAACGCTTTTTTAAACATAAATGTGAATAATCGTTAGCATCAATTATTTTCCTTCAAAGTTTCATTCGCTCATTTTTCATACTCTTCAAACAATGCGTGATCTGTAGCCCAAATAATAAACAAAGCTTGTAAAGCCCCTACAATTAACGTTTTTGCGACATATTATTAACATCTTACAAGGAGAAAAAAAGCCATGAGCCAAATACATAAACACGACATTCCCGCAAATATTGCGGACCGTTGCCTGATCACCCCGGAGCAGTACCACGAGAAATATCAGCAGTCTATCACCGCCCCGGACACCTTCTGGGGTGAGCAGGGCCATATCCTTGACTGGATCAAACCTTATCAGAAGGTGAAGAACACCTCCTTTGCGCCCGGCAATGTCTCCATTAAATGGTATGAAGATGGCACCCTTAACCTGGCGGCGAACTGCCTCGATCGTCACCTCGCCGAGCGCGGGAATGAGACAGCCATCATCTGGGAAGGCGATGACGCCTCGCAAAGCAAACATATTACGTACAAAGAGCTGCACCGCGACGTGTGCCGCTTCGCCAACGTCCTGCTGGAAAAAGGCATTAAAAAAGGCGATGTGGTCGCTATCTATATGCCGATGGTGCCGGAAGCGGCGGTGGCCATGCTGGCCTGCGCGCGTATCGGTGCGATCCACTCGGTGATTTTCGGCGGGTTCTCGCCAGAGGCGGTTGCGGGCCGTATTGTCGATTCCAGTTCAAAACTGGTGATCACCGCCGATGAAGGCGTGCGCGCCGGGCGCGGTATCCCACTGAAGAAAAACGTCGACGAAGCGCTGAAAAACCCGAACGTCAAAACGGTCAGTAACGTCATCGTCCTTAAGCGTACCGGCGGCAAAATCGACTGGAACGAGGGGCGCGACCTGTGGTGGAGCGACCTGATCGAGAAAGCGAGCGACCAGCATCAACCGGAAGAGATGAACGCAGAAGATCCGCTATTCATTCTTTATACCTCCGGCTCCACCGGTAAGCCGAAAGGCGTACTGCACACCACCGGCGGCTATCTGGTCTATGCGGCCACCACCTTCAAATACGTCTTCGACTACCATCCGGGCGACATCTACTGGTGTACCGCCGACGTGGGCTGGGTTACCGGACACAGCTACCTGCTGTACGGCCCGCTGGCCTGTGGCGCAACAACGCTGATGTTTGAGGGCGTACCAAACTGGCCGACCCCGGCGCGTATGTGTGAGGTGGTCGACAAACACCAGGTCAACATTCTCTACACTGCGCCAACGGCGATCCGCGCATTAATGGCGGAAGGCGATAAAGCCATCGAAGGCACTGACCGCTCTTCATTGCGCATCCTCGGTTCCGTGGGTGAGCCAATCAACCCGGAAGCCTGGGAGTGGTACTGGAAGAAAATCGGCAACGAGAAATGCCCGGTGATGGACACCTGGTGGCAGACCGAAACCGGCGGCTTCATGATCACCCCGATGCCGGGCGCCACGCAGCTGAAGGCCGGTTCCGCAACCCGTCCGTTCTTCGGCGTGCAGCCTGCGCTGGTGGATAACGAAGGCAACCCGCTGGAAGGCGCCACCGAAGGCAACCTGGTGATCACTGACTCCTGGCCTGGTCAGGCGCGTACCCTGTTCGGCGATCACGATCGCTTCGAGCAGACCTACTTCTCGACCTTTAAAAACATGTACTTCAGCGGCGACGGCGCGCGTCGTGACGAAGATGGCTATTACTGGATAACCGGGCGCGTGGACGACGTGCTGAACGTCTCCGGCCACCGTCTGGGCACCGCTGAGATTGAATCGGCGCTGGTGTCGCATCCGAAGATTGCCGAAGCGGCGGTTGTGGGCATTCCGCACAACATCAAAGGCCAGGCGATTTACGCCTATGTCACCCTGAACCACGGTGAAGAACCGTCGCCTGAGCTCTACGCTGAGGTACGCAACTGGGTGCGTAAAGAGATTGGCCCGCTGGCGACGCCGGACGTGCTGCACTGGACCGACTCGCTGCCGAAAACCCGTTCCGGCAAAATTATGCGTCGTATCTTGCGCAAAATCGCGGCTGGAGACACCAGCAACCTCGGCGATACCTCAACGCTCGCGGATCCTGGCGTGGTGGAAAAACTGCTCGAAGAGAAGCAGGCCATCGCGATGCCTTCCTAGTGTTTTCTACCTCTCCCTGTGGGAGAGGGCTGGGGTGAGGGCATCAGACCGCACCTTCCTCCCCTCACCCTAACCCTCTCCCCAAAGGGGAGAGGGGACTAAAAACAAACCTACCTTACCTTTGGAGACTCTGTGATGAATAACGATATTTGTCAGCAGATAGAGAATAGTGCGCACTACAGGGAGCTCGTCGATAAGCGGCAACGGTTTGCCTTCATCCTTTCCATCATCATGCTGATTATCTATGTCGGCTTTATTCTGCTGATCGCCTTTGCGCCGCACTGGCTGGGCACCCCGCTGCACGAGGGGACCAGCGTGACGCGCGGTATTCCCATTGGCATTGGCGTAATTGTGATTTCATTTGTGCTGACCGGCGTTTACGTCTGGCGCGCGAACGGTGAATTCGATCGACTTAATAAAGCGGTACTGCAAGAGGTAAAAGCATCATGAAGAGAATTCTGACGGCGCTCGCCGCCACGCTTCCCTTTGCCGCCCACGCGGCGGATGCGATTACCGGCGAGGTACAGCGCCAGCCAACCAACTGGCAGGCGATTGTGATGTTCCTGATTTTTGTGGTGCTGACGCTGTATATCACTTACTGGGCGTCGAAACGCGTGCGCTCCCGTAACGATTACTACACCGCAGGCGGCAACATTACCGGCTTCCAGAACGGGCTGGCGATCGCGGGTGACTTTATGTCCGCCGCCTCGTTCCTCGGGATCTCCGCGCTGGTCTACACCTCCGGCTATGACGGCCTGATCTACTCCCTCGGCTTCCTCGTCGGCTGGCCGATCATCCTGTTCCTGATTGCCGAACGCTTGCGCAACCTGGGCCGTTATACCTTCGCAGACGTGGCCTCGTATCGCCTGAAGCAGGGTCCGATTCGCACCCTCTCCGCCTGCGGTTCGCTGGTGGTGGTGGCGCTGTACCTGATTGCGCAGATGGTGGGCGCGGGTAAATTGATCGAACTGCTGTTCGGCCTGAACTACCACGTCGCGGTGGTGCTGGTTGGCGTGCTGATGGTGATGTACGTCCTGTTCGGCGGCATGCTGGCAACCACCTGGGTGCAGATCATCAAAGCGGTATTGCTGCTGTTCGGCGCCAGCTTTATGGCCTTTATGGTGATGAAGCACGTCGGGTTCAGCTTCAATAACCTGTTCACCGAAGCGATGGCGGTCCACCCGAAAGGGGAAGCGATCATGAGCCCGGGCGGGCTGGTGAAAGACCCGATATCCGCGCTCTCGCTCGGTCTCGGCCTGATGTTCGGTACTGCGGGCCTGCCGCATATCCTGATGCGTTTCTTCACCGTGAGCGATGCGCGTGAAGCGCGTAAGAGCGTCTTTTACGCCACCGGTTTCATGGGTTACTTCTATATCCTCACCTTTATCATCGGCTTTGGCGCGATCATGCTGGTGGGGGCGAACCCGGCGTTTAAAGACGCGGCGGGCGCGCTGATTGGCGGTAACAACATGGCGGCGGTGCACCTGGCGGACGCGGTGGGCGGTAACCTGTTCCTCGGCTTTATCTCCGCCGTGGCCTTCGCCACCATTCTTGCGGTGGTTGCAGGGCTGACGCTGGCAGGCGCGTCTGCGGTATCGCATGACCTCTACGCCAACGTCTTCCGCAAAGGCGCGAGCGAGCGCGACGAGCTGAAGGTCTCGAAAATCACCGTGCTGGTGCTGGGCGTCGTGGCGATTCTGTTAGGCATTCTGTTTGAGAAGCAGAACATCGCCTTTATGGTGGGGCTGGCCTTCTCGATTGCGGCAAGCTGCAACTTCCCGATCATCCTGCTCTCCATGTACTGGTCGAAGCTGACCACCCGTGGCGCGATGATTGGCGGCTGGCTGGGGCTGCTGACGGCGGTGATCCTGATGATTCTGGGCCCGACCATCTGGGTGCAGATCCTCGGTCACGCAAGCGCTATCTTCCCGTATGAATACCCGGCGCTGTTCTCGATCGCCGTGGCGTTTATCGGCATCTGGTTCTTCTCGGCCACCGACAATTCGCCGGAGGGTAACCTGGAGCGTGAGAAATTCCGCGCCCAGTTTATCCGCTCGCAAACCGGCCTGGGCGTCGAGCAGGGCCGCGCGCACTAAGCCTTTCTCCCCGGTCATTCTGGCCGGGGAGCTTAGAACATCACCCACGCCACCAGCGGCGCAATCAGCACCATTACCACGCCCGAAAGCATCATCACCAGGCTCGCGACAACGCCCTCCTGCTGCCCCAGCTCATACGAACGTGCCGTGCCCGCCCCATGCGATGCCGCGCCAAACCCCGCGCCTTTCGCCATCCCTTCCCGGATAGAAAGCCGCAGAAAGAGCATATCCCCGACGGCCATCCCAAAGACGCCCGTCACCACCACAAACAGCGCCACCAGATCCGGTTGCCCGCCGAGCGGTTTAGCAGCCGCCAGCGCAAACGGCGTGGTTACCGAACGCACTGCCAGGCTGCGCTGAATTTCATCGGGCAGCGTAAACAGCCGCGCCAGCCAGACGGAGCTACACACCGCCACCACCGTGGCGGTGATTACACCCGCGCTGAGCGACATCCAGTGGCGTTTGATAATGGCGAGGTTGTCGTAAACGGGGACGGCAAAAGCGATGGTCGCCGGGCCGAGCAGCCACAGCAGCCAGTGGGATTCGCCAATGTAGTTCTGCCAGGAGATGTGGCCGAAGACCAACATCAGCACCAGCAGGATCGGCGTGAAGACCAGCGGCATCAGCGGCAGGGCATGAAAGCGGCGATAGAGCCGCTTGTTGGCGAAGTAGATCGCCAGCGTCGCAATCAGGCACAAGACGCTGATCTGAAAGTTAGTCATGTTTGTGCCTGCTGATTTCAAAGCGATACACTTTATCCACCACCCAGGCGGTCGCCCCCAGCACCATCAGCGTACTCAGCGCGATAACCGCAAAGATTCGCCAGCCGTCCACCATCAGCAGCTGCGCATAGTTCACCACCGCCACCACCGCCGGAACAAAGAACAGCAGCATCTCCGCCAGCAGCCAGCGCGCCCCGGCGCGTACCCAGTTAAGGGGGATTACGCGGCACAGAATAAGCGTCAGCATCAGCAGCATCCCGACAAGATTGGCGGGCAGCGGCAGATGCAGCCAGCCGACAAGATATTCCGCGAAAACAAACAGTCCCGCGTAGAGCAGTACCTGCACCGGGACCTGGAGTCGTTGCACAACGGCAGGCGTAACACGGCTTAACGCCACGGCCATGGGGGTTTTCCTCAAAAATGAGACGAGGCGCCAGTATAGAGAGCGCACGGTATGGACTGAAATGAATTAAAATCATCAAAGGTATAGTTTCGAGGAATAATCATGGACATAAGAACGCTGCGCTATTTTGTCGAAGTGGTTCGTCAGCAAAGTTTTACCCGCGCAGCGGAGAAGTTGTTTGTTACCCAGCCCACCATCAGCAAGATGCTGAAAAACCTCGAAGATGAACTGAACTGTACCCTGCTGATCCGCGACGGGCGCAAGCTGCTGCTGACCGACACCGGACGCGTGGTGTTCGAACGCGGGCTGGCGATTCTGGCGGAGTTTCGCCAGCTGGAAGCAGAGCTGGGCGATATCAATCATCTGAAGAAAGGTGTCCTTCGCCTCGGCATTCCGCCAATGGTGGGGATGATGATGGCCGGGCCGATTAGCCTGTTTCGCCAGCGTTATCCCGGCGTTGAGCTGAAGATTTCGGAGTTTGGTGGGTTAACCGTCCAGCAGGCCGTCACCAACGGCGAGCTCGACGTGGCAATGACCGCCCTTCCCGTTGAGGAAGAGAGCGGTCTGGCGACGCTTCCGCTCTTTAGCCACCCGCTGTGCGTGCTGGTTCCCCGCTCCGGCGACTGGCTGAAGTTAGACTCGGTGAGACCTGAACTGCTCGGCGAGCACCCTCTGCTGATCTACAACGAAGACTTCGCTCTCAGCCGCCAGCTGATGACGCTGTTTAACCAGCATAACGTCAAGCCGCGCATAGCGGTGCGCAGCGGACAGTGGGATTTCCTGGCGGCAATGGTGCAGGCCGGCGTGGGGATTGCGATTCTGCCGCAGCCTATCTGCGAGCGGCTTGATAAAAACACGCTGCGCTGGATCCCGCTGGAGAGCGACCTGCACTGGCAGCTGGGGATGATCTGGCGTGAAGGGGTGTATTTATCGCAGAGCGCGCAGGCGTGGCTGCAGTGTTGTGAGGGGTTTTGGGTGCGGTCACCCTAACCCCTGGGCTCGATCGGTTCCCTCTCCCCTGTGGGGAGAGGGCTAGGGTGAGGGGCAAAAACAGCGCTACTGATTCTCTATCAGCAGCGCTTCCAGCAGGTCCAGATCGTGCAGCAGCTTTTGCAGCGTTTCGTTGCTGATCTGCCGCGTGGCGCGTAGATGGTACAGCTCGGCGCGCTCTGAGCGCAGCGCCGCCAGGCGGAACCGGCGCTCCAGGTTTTCCTCCTGCAGCGAGCTTTCCACATCGTTACGCCCGTCCGCGCGGCGGCGCAGGTTACCAATCACGCGGGAACTGACTTCCGTCAGCAGCTGATTGTCGATGTTCTCTTCCGCATCCGCGGCCAGACGCTCTTCCATCTTCTGAATCGCGACAATTGCCACTTCTGCGGTGGCTGCCCGGGCAATACGCTCCTCTTTATGCTGCTGGGTCGAATCACCGGCATCAATATGCTGGAGTAAAATCGGCAGCATAATCACGCCGACAAACAGGGAGAACAGAATCACGCCCGCCGCCAGGAAGACCAGCTCGTAGCGCGCCGGGAAGACATCGCCCGTGGGCAGCAGCAGCGGAATGGAGAGTACACCGGCAAGGGTGATCGCCCCGCGTACGCCCGCAAAAGAGGCGATCAGCAGTTCACGCGTTGTCCACGAACCAAACTCCATCGGCTTTTTCTTCAGGAAACGTACGCTGAAGTTTTTCATCGTCCACAGCCAGCCGAAACGCACCAGCATCAGCGCCATGTAGATCAGCACGATGTCGGTAAACAGCATCCAGACCTCAACGTTCGGATCGGCTTCGGCCGCCACCAGCGAGGATTCCATAATGCCCGGCAGCTGCAGGCCCAACAGCAGGAACACCATGCCGTTAAAGACAAATTCCAGCATGGCCCAGGTGCTGTTGGCACGCAGACGCATGGCCAGCGGCGCGCGGCGCATTACGCCGGAACGGGTAATGGTCATCCCCGCCGCAACCGCTGCCAGAATGCCCGACACGCCGATATGTTCGGCAATCAGATAAGAGGCAAACGGCAGCAGGAACAGCAGTACGATCTGCGTTGCGGGCTCATCGCCGCCCCAGCGGCTGAGGAAGCGCAATGAGCGGCCGTACAGCCAGCTCACCACGAAGCCTGCGAGAATACCGCCAATCGCCACCTTGAAGAATTCCAGCGTCGCGCCGCCGACGGTAAAGACCATCGTGCCCATCGCAACGGCCACGGCAAACTTCAGGGCAACCAGGCCGGAGGCGTCGTTCATCAGCGCCTCACCCTGTAAAATCCCCATGATTTTCTTCGGAATACGGCCTTCACCCACAATGCCGGACAGCGCCACGGCATCGGTTGGCGACAGCACGGCGGCCAGCGCAAAAGCCGGTATTAATGGAATACCCGGTACCGCCCAGTAGATCAGAAAACCAATCCCGACGACGGTGACCACCACCAGCGCCAGCGCCAGGCCGAAGATCTCGCGCCCGTGCTCAAGGAATTCGCGCGTGGGCGTTTTCCAGCCATCGGCAAACAGCAGCGGCGGGATAAACAGCACGAGGAACAGTTCGGGGTCAAATTCCACGTGCAGGCCAAACGTCGGCCACGCCAGCAGCGCGCCGATGGCAATTTGCATTAATGGCAGGGGGACCTGAAAGGGCAGTACGCGTGTAACCACCCCGGATAGCGAGACCACAAGGGTCATGATGAGTATTGTGAAGAAGATTTCCATGCGTTCCCTGTTTGCTGTGTTGCTTATTTACTCCGGAAGGCGTCGTGCCTTTTATTCTATCTTCCCCAGAGTAACGCAAAAGGCAACAGGATGAGTCCTGAAAATAAAAACGGGCGGCCTGAGCCACCCGTTTTCGCATCAAAGGACAACTCAGATTGCCCAGCCGCCCGCGTAGAACGCCACCAGCGCAACGGCGATAATCACGGTGCCAACATTCAGCTTGCGCCATTCACCGGAAACCAGACGACCAATCACCAGCGACGCGAAGCCAATCATAATGCCGGTCACGATGTTACAGGTCAGGACGATGAAGACCGCGGTGATCAGGCCAGACATGGCGTCCACGAAATCCGCAAAGTCGATTTTCGCCACGTTGCTCAGCATCAGCAGGCCAACGTACATCAGCGCTGGCGCGGTCGCATACGCCGGAACCAGATAGGAGAGCGGAGAGAGGAACAGGATCAGCATGAACAGCACGCCGACGGTGATCGCCGTCAGGCCGGTTTTACCGCCTGCCGCCGTACCCGCTGCGGACTCGATGTACACCGCCGCAGGCGCCGCGCCCACCAGACCAGAGAAGACGCTGCTCAGGGAGTCAGTGGTCAGCGCTTTGCCGCCGTCAATAATCTGACCGTCTTTATCCAGCAGGTTCGCCTGACCGGCCACCGCACGAATGGTACCGGTCGCGTCAAACACGGCGGTCATGACCAGCGCCAGCACGCTTGGCAGGATCACCGGGTTCAGCGCGCCAACGATATCCAGGCTGCCAATCAGGGAGTTGCCTTTGTCATCGCTCAGCGACGGCATGGCGAAGATACCGGAGAAGTGTACGGTTGGATCGAAAATCAGGCCGACGATGGATACACCGATAATGGTCAGCAGAATGCCGCCCGGGACTTTCAGTTTTTCCAGACCGATAATCACCGCCAGGCCGATCAGCGACATAATCACCGGGAAGCTGGCGAAGTGGCCCAGCGCCACCGGCAGACCGTCCAGCGGGTTCTTGATGACCAGACCGACGCCGTTGGCGGCGATCAGCAACAGGAACAGGCCGATACCGATGCCGGTACCGTGCGCCACGCCCTGCGGCAGGTTGCGCAAAATCCAGCTACGGATGCCGGTCGCCGAAATCACGGTAAACAGCACACCCATCAGGAACACGGCACCCAGCGCAACCGGTACGCTGATGTGCTGACCCAGCACCAGGCTGAACGCGGTAAACGCGGTCAGAGAGATGGCGCAACCAATCGCCAACGGCAGGTTCGCCCACAGGCCCATCACGATGGAGCCCACGCCGGCCACGAGGCAGGTCGCCACAAAGACGGCCGCTGGCGGGAAGCCTGCTTTGCCCAGCATGCCCGGCACAACGATGACGGAATAAACCATCGCCAGAAACGTTGTCAAACCGGCAACAATTTCCTGGCGCACGGTGCTGCCGCGGGCCGAAATTTTAAACATGGCGTCAAGTGAACCGCCAGTACGCGCAGATGGCGTAGACATAGAAAACATCCCCTGAGAGTTTTTTAGGAAGTTTGTAAGCGAGGTGGAGACGCCACTGCCAGCTGAACGTCAAATCCTTGTGTTGCGTTTGTGACGAAAGGGCGTCACAAAAAAAGCAAACGTTTAGCTCCGCGCTTACAAACGGGTGGTCAAATTAAGGCAAACGATTATCTAGCGTAATCCCCGCCCTTTTCAACTGAACTTTCTCGTTTTTCTCTAAAATTCACTTATGACGCTGAAGAAATAAACAGAGGATGCGCAAACGTTATCGTCTATGCGCAATTTGTTTACATTTCAGTCCTCACCGGGAATAGATAACGGTCCACCTTGTTCCAGGGTTCTTTGCCAGCCTGGGGTGTTCTCAACTTTTGCCTTCCATGCCTGAATATGCGGCAGATTAGCGATACCGCCGCGCGCCAGCAGCGCAAAGATCGGAAAGCTCATCTGGATATCGGCCATGCTGAGCGAATCCCCGGCAAACCAGCTGTTTTCGGCAAGATGTGACTCAATAAAGCGCGCATGGGTCTCCAGCTGACGGTTGAGATACGCTTTCTGCACCCCCTGCCCCAGCGCTTTGCCCAGGGTTCTGATACCAAACGGCACCGGCGGCTTGCCGAGGCTGTTGAAGACCAGCTTCATTAACAGCAGCGGCATCAGCGATCCTTCGGCGTAATGCAGCCAGAAGCGGTATTGCACCTTATGCGCGGGATCCAAAGGCTTAAGCCGAGACTCGGCATCGTACGCTTCCTGCAGATATTCCAGAATGGCGCCAGACTCCGCAAGAATCAGTCCGTTATCTTCGATGACCGGCGATTTGCCCAACGGATGCACCTTTTTAAGAGCCTCCGGCGCCAGCATGTTCTTTTCGCGCTGGTAGTGGACGATCTCATAAGGCAGGCCGAGTTCTTCCAGCGCCCAGATCGCGCGGTGCGAGCGCGACTGGTTAAGGTGGTGTACCGTGAGCATGGCTTTCTCCTGTTATTCATACTTTTTAACTATAGAAAATTGAACAACACCGCGAAAAAAATTCGTCTAAAAAACGGTCGGTGAGGCTGGCGAAAAAACGGGTCTTGCATAGAATTAAAGTGTCAGCACAATCCGGAACCTCCCCAACCAGCTCGACACTGAGGGGTGCTGATGTCGGGGGAAACCCTCCCGTGAACCAGCGGGATAGAGTGAAAGACAAAGACCGGGAAAAACTAAAGCGCCCTTATGTGGCGCTTTAGTTCTTTATTATGCTTTTTGCCGGCCGCACAAACTCAATCCTCTTCCAGCAGCCGCGCCCCCGTCCCCTGCTCACCCAGCCTGTCGCCAGGGTTACGCAACGGACAATCGCTACGCGACAGGCAGCCGCAGCCGATACAACCGTCCAGCTCATCACGCAGGACGACCAGCGTATGAATACGCCGGTCCAGCTCTTCACGCCACTGGGAAGACAGCTCTTTCCACTCTTTCGGGCTCAGCGTATGCCCTTCAGGCAGCACGCCAAACGCCTCGCCGATGGTGGCCAGGGGGATTCCGATTCGTTGCGCAATTTTGATAATCGCCACGTAGCGGAGCACGTCTCGGGTATAGCGGCGCTGGTTGCCGCCGTTGCGGATGCTTTTAATTAACCCTTTGCTTTCATAGAAGTGGAGCGCCGATACCGCAACGCCGCTTCGCTTCGCCACTTCGCCGGGGGTTAAAAGCGCTTTAATTCGCGGCAATCTCTTTTCCATAAAACCTCTTTACCTCAAGTTAACTTGAGGAATTATACTCGCCCGCAGAGAAAACGACGAATTAACCGAGATAGTTGTATCTACAGAGGGGCAACCTTATGTCGCATCAGCAGATTATTCAGACGCTTATTGAATGGATTGATGAACATATCGACCAACCGTTGAACATTGATGTGGTCGCTAAAAAGTCGGGCTATTCGAAATGGTATTTACAGAGAATGTTCCGCACGGTCATGCATCAGACGCTGGGCGAGTACATTCGCCAGCGCAGACTGCTGCTGGCGGCGCAGGCGCTACGCTCCACGCAGCGGCCCATTTTTGATATCGCGATGGACCTTGGCTATGTGTCGCAACAAACCTTTTCCCGCGTGTTTCGCCGCGAGTTTGACCGCACGCCGAGCGACTATCGCCACCAGTTGAATTAATCACCCTCAGTGCAAAGGCTGCTGCTGCCAGGTCATAAATTCCTGGGGCGGCATCGCTTTCGCGAAGTGCCATCCCTGACAAAACTGGACGCCGCGCTTCAACAGCCAGCTCACCTGCTCTGCCGTCTCTACCCCTTCCGCAATGGTTTTCAGCCGCAGGCTTTGCGCCATCTCGATAATATGCTCGGCGATCAGGTGGCTGGTACTGTTGGTCGTTAAGGTATCGATAAACGATTTATCGATTTTCAGAATATCCACGTTCAGCGAGTAGAGGTTGTGCAGGTTCGAGTAGCCGGTACCGAAATCATCGATCGCGACTTCATAACCCGCCTGACGGAAAGCCTGAATCACCGGCGTGGTTTTTGGCACATCGATAAAACCGCGTTCCGTCACTTCTATTTTGATTTGCTGCGCACGGACCGCGTAGTGGCGGGCCTTTTCGGAAATCATGGCGATCAGCCGCGAGGAGTGGAAGTCCGTGGCCGACAGGTTAATCGAAATATAGAGATGCGGATGCTCGGCCAGGAAATGACCCAGATCGTTGAACACCTCCTCAACGACATAGTCCGTAATCCGCTCGCTCATTCCCTCACTTTCCGCCAGCGGGATAAACTCAGCCGGGCTCATCACCTGCCCGTTAAAGCCAGGCCAGCGTAACAGCGCCTCCGCGCCCACACACTGGTTATTCTTAATATCAATAATCGGCTGATAGTGGACGCAAAGCTGTCGTTTGTTCAGCGCGCGGTGCAGTAAGCGCCCCGGCGAATTAAGCTCACGATGGGTACGGGACCATACCAGCAAAATAATAATGCTGCAGATCATGCCCAGCGGCAGCGTCAACGTCGCCTGGTGATAAAGCGTTTCATAAAAGCGTTTATTTGATGTCGAGACAATGGCCGCAATCGGTCTTTTGGGAGATGTTACGATCGTATAAAAGCGGTTATCTTTTTGAAATACCGATTCCTTATCCCGAATCATCGAATTTAATAAAGAAACATTGGCTTTCTGGCTGACGGAAAAGAAAGCATTGGTTACCGTGTCGTACACACCCCAGGAGAGAGAATGATCCGCGGACATGACTTCGCTGTATGAAAGCGGGTTGACGACAACCACATAATTTCCGCGCTGCATATATGTCATTTTATAGCCAGTATAAAATGGGGTGTCGCGATAATAATAGATAGCGACGTCAGGTTTACGCGTGTAATTAGCGACAGGAATGGCGTAGGGGTGATCCGGTGTAAAAACGGTCGAACAAAGAAAATTCTGACCTTCAGCGTAAATTAAATCGGCGACAAACAGGCGGCCACGAACAACGTTCAGCATATATTGACGGTGTCCCGGCGTGCAAAGCTCGCCCTGATATTTTACCGCCTCGTCCCTGGCCAGCTCAACCTGTTGAATAACCAGCTCTGTTTTGTCTAAAGCCAGTTCAGCAAATGTGCGTAGCTGGGCGCTTGTTTCAGAAACGGCTCGTAGCTGGGCAAACCATAGCGCAAGCATCACCGGCAGCATAACTACCATGATGATCCCTACCACCCTGAGCATTTTGCGCCGCGCGCTACGATTCATTTCCCGCCCTATATCCCTGCATGTTGTACGCCTGTAGTAATGAAGGCCGGATGCTTTGTTAAACAGGTGATTACGTTGCATGAATCATGCGAAGTTAGCAACTGACTTTTAGTATTAAAAATCTTAAATTTCGTTATGCCGATAATATTTTCCCGTAAGTTAAACTGTAAGTATTCGTTCCGTTTCAATTAAGGAAAATAATTATCCAGCCCGTTAGGGCTGACGGGAAGATAACACAACAGACGATCGTTGATTAAGCCAAACGTCTGACAGCATGAAAAAAGTACAACTTCATCGGGACGTTTTATACTATTTGCTCGGAGGCATTGTGTTCGTTGATTTATAAATAGTCAGCCTTCACCACAATATTTTCAGGATTGGGTGAGAATAACGTCCCTCTTATAAAAACCGAATTTGCGGTATCACCACCTGCCCGATGTGCGTTTCCGGCACGCTGTGTGCCCACCTCCTCGTGCGCCGAAGGCCGAACCAACCCGCGCAATCGCCTTTTCTGAAGAATAAAATCCTCTTTTTTGATCACTCAGACACTGGCGAATAAATCAACAAATGTGATATAGTTCACACATATTTTGTAACGAGAAACACCGTTTCATTCAGTTCGTCTGTTTTGTAGAGGATGGGTTTTATGGCAACCATTACTACCAGCATGGTTCTCCTGCGCTGGCCTTTGTTGAGTGCGGTACTGATGTTTTTAGCCAGCACGCTGAATATTCAGTTTCGTAAATCTGACTATGCGGGTCTTGCTGTCATCAGCACCCTGCTGGGGCTGGGTGCAGCCTGCTGGTTTGCAACGGGTCTGCTTGGCATCACCCTGCTGGATATCGCCGCCGTCTGGGAAAATATTAAAGTGGTGATGGTTGAGGCGATGAGCCACACGCCGCCAGACTGGCCGATGGTGATTACCTGATCCCTGACGGAATAAAAAAACCCAGACGATAGTCTGGGTTTTTTGTTTTCAGCACGCGGAAATCAGAACGGAATGTCGTCGTCGAAATCCATTGGCGGTTCGTTAGACGGCGCCGGAGCAGACTGCTGCTGCGGACGAGACTGCGCGCCGCCGCTGAACTGGTTGCCGCCCTGCGGCTGCTGAGGCTGACCCCAACCGCCCTGCTGCTGGCTCTGACCGCCGCCAGCCGGTGCGCCACCGCCCTGACGGCCACCCAGCATCTGCATGGTACCGCCCACGTTGACCACGACTTCCGTGGTGTACTTCTCAGCACCGGACTGATCGGTCCATTTGCGGGTACGCAGCTGGCCTTCGATATAGACCTGAGAACCTTTACGCAGATACTCACCGGCCACTTCGGCCAGTTTGCCAAACAGCACAACGCGGTGCCATTCGGTCTGCTCTTTCATCTCACCGGTCGCTTTATCACGCCAGGATTCGGAAGTAGCCAGCGTAATGTTGGCAACTGCGCCACCACTCGGCATGTAGCGTACTTCCGGGTCCTGGCCCAGATTACCGACGAGAATCACCTTGTTTACGCCTCTGCTGGCCATGTTCGTGTCTCCTGAATACGTTTCTTAATAGTGTAAACGCGCGAGTGTACCATTTCCATGCTGCACTTTGATAGTTGCGTAGCACGTTCCAGAGTTCTCTCGCAACTCCACATTGTTACACAGCCAATCAGAAAATGCATTCCAATACTGTATATTCAAACAGGTCAAATTGTGTCATAATTAGCCGTTTCTGACAGCCGTTTGTCCTTCAAACAAATCAGGCAATCCGTGTTCCAACCGGGAAAGGTGAATGGATAAGATCGAAGTTCGGGGCGCCCGCACCCACAATCTCAAGAATATCAACCTCATAATCCCTCGCGACAAACTCATTGTCGTGACCGGGCTTTCGGGGTCTGGCAAATCCTCACTGGCTTTCGACACTTTGTATGCCGAAGGACAGCGTCGTTACGTTGAATCGCTCTCTGCGTACGCGCGTCAGTTCCTGTCGCTGATGGAAAAACCGGATGTCGACCACATTGAAGGGTTGTCCCCTGCTATCTCTATTGAGCAGAAGTCCACCTCGCATAACCCGCGTTCAACGGTCGGTACCATTACCGAAATTCATGACTACCTGCGTCTGCTGTATGCCCGCGTGGGCGAGCCGCGCTGCCCGGACCACGACGTCCCGCTGGCGGCCCAGACCGTCAGCCAGATGGTGGATAACGTGCTGTCGCAGCCGGAAGGCAAACGCCTGATGCTGCTGGCGCCGATCATTAAAGAGCGAAAAGGCGAACACACCAAAACGCTGGAAAACCTGGCAAGCCAGGGCTATATCCGCGCCCGTATCGACGGCGAGGTGTGCGACCTGTCCGATCCGCCAAAGCTGGAGCTGCAGAAGAAGCACACCATCGAGGTGGTGATTGACCGCTTTAAGGTGCGCGACGATCTCGCCACGCGCCTGGCGGAATCCTTTGAAACGGCGCTGGAACTTTCTGGCGGCACGGCCGTGGTCTCCGACATGGACGACCCAAAAGCGGAAGAGCTGCTCTTCTCCGCCAACTTCGCCTGCCCGATTTGCGGCTACAGCATGCGCGAGCTGGAACCGCGCCTGTTCTCATTCAACAACCCGGCGGGCGCGTGCCCGACCTGTGACGGCCTGGGCGTCCAGCAGTATTTCGACCCGGACCGCGTGATTCAGAACCCGGAACTGTCGCTGGCGGGCGGCGCCATTCGCGGCTGGGACAAGCGTAACTTCTACTACTTCCAGATGCTGAAATCGCTGGCAGAGCACTATAAGTTCGACGTCGAAGCCCCGTGGGCGAGCCTGACCCCGAACGTGCACAAAGTGATCCTGTTCGGTTCCGGCAAAGAGAACATCGAGTTCAAGTATATGAACGATCGCGGCGATACCTCCGTGCGTCGCCACCCGTTCGAAGGGGTGCTGCACAACATGGAGCGCCGCTACAAAGAGACCGAATCCAGCGCGGTGCGCGAGGAGCTGGCAAAGTTCATCAGCAACCGCTCCTGCGCCACCTGTGAGGGCACGCGTCTGCGTCGCGAAGCGCGCCACGTGTTTGTGGAAAACACCGCGCTGCCGACCATCTCAGACATGAGCATCGGCCATGCGATGGACTTCTTCAACAACCTGAAGCTCTCCGGCCAGCGCGCGAAAATTGCCGAAAAAGTGCTGAAAGAGATCGGCGATCGCCTGAAGTTCCTGGTGAACGTCGGCCTGAACTACCTGACGCTTTCCCGCTCGGCAGAAACGCTCTCCGGCGGTGAAGCCCAGCGTATCCGTCTGGCGAGCCAGATTGGTGCGGGTCTGGTAGGCGTGATGTACGTGCTGGATGAGCCGTCCATCGGCCTGCACCAGCGCGACAACGAGCGCCTGCTCGGGACGCTGGTTCACCTGCGCAACCTCGGCAACACGGTAATTGTGGTCGAGCACGATGAAGATGCGATCCGCGCGGCTGACCACGTCATCGACATTGGCCCAGGCGCTGGCGTGCACGGCGGTCAGGTAGTCGCGGAAGGGACGCTGAAGGACATTATGGCGGTACCCGAATCGCTGACCGGCCAGTTCATGAGCGGCAAGCGCAAGATTGAAGTGCCGAAACAGCGCGTAGCGGCAGATCCGGAAAAAGTGCTGAAGCTGACCGGCGCGCGCGGCAACAACCTGAAAGACGTCACCCTGACGCTGCCGGTTGGCCTGTTTACCTGTATCACCGGCGTGTCCGGTTCCGGTAAATCGACGCTGATCAACGATACGCTGTTCCCGATTGCGCAGACGGCGCTGAACGGCGCGACGCTGGCCGAGCCTGCACCGTACCGCGATATCCAGGGTCTGGAGCATTTCGATAAAGTTATCGACATTGACCAGAGCCCGATTGGCCGTACCCCGCGCTCTAACCCGGCAACCTATACCGGCGTCTTCACGCCCGTACGTGAACTGTTTGCCGGTGTGCCGGAAGCGCGTTCACGCGGCTATACGCCAGGACGCTTCAGCTTTAACGTGCGCGGTGGCCGCTGCGAAGCGTGCCAGGGCGACGGCGTGATCAAGGTTGAGATGCACTTCCTGCCGGATATCTACGTGCCGTGCGACCAGTGCAAAGGCAAACGCTATAACCGCGAAACGCTGGAGATTAAGTACAAAGGCAAGACCATCCACGAAGTGCTGGACATGACCATCGAAGAGGCGCGCGAGTTCTTTGACGCCGTCCCTGCGCTGGCGCGTAAGCTGCAGACGCTGATGGACGTAGGCCTGACCTACATTCGTCTGGGGCAGTCGGCAACCACGCTGTCCGGCGGTGAAGCGCAGCGCGTGAAGCTGGCGCGTGAGCTGTCAAAACGCGGCACAGGTCAGACGCTCTACATTCTGGACGAGCCGACTACGGGCCTGCACTTTGCCGACATCCAGCAGCTGCTCGAGGTTCTGCATCAGCTGCGCGATCAGGGCAACACTATCGTGGTCATCGAACATAACCTGGACGTGATTAAAACCGCGGACTGGATTGTCGATCTCGGCCCGGAAGGCGGCAGCGGCGGCGGTGAAATTCTCGTCTCCGGTACGCCAGAGACCGTTGCAGAGTGCGAAGCCTCGCACACCGCGCGCTTCCTTAAACCGTTGCTGTAATTGTCACACGGAGAGTTGCTGTCGGGTGGTTTCCGGCAGCAGCTCAACCGCCTGCTGATAGGACGCATCCACCAGGTAGTAGATCTGTGAGCCTGGAATCGATCCATCCAGATAGACGGTGCTCCAGTGCGCCTTATTGAGGTGCTTGCTCGGCCTCACGTCATCATGCTGTTGACGTAGCAAATCCGCCAGTTCAGGGCTGGTTTTCAGCGACGCCGCCGGACGGCCTTCCACCTCTTTCACCATCGCAAACAGGACATCTCCCACTTTAATCTGCGTGGCTTTCCAGTCGCTATGAACGCTCTGCTCCGCGCCGGGCTTGCTCATGCAGTACTGAAGTATCTCCGAAATTGTCATCTTTATTCCCCTTGTAGCGTGGCGATAATTTTACGCGAACCACCGTGAATGCGATGCTCTCCCAGCCAGATCCCCTGCCACGTTCCCAACAGCAACCGCCCGTTGTGAACCGGCAGCATCAACGATACGCCCAGCAGGGAGGATTTAATATGCGAAGGCATATCGTCCGCCCCCTCATAGTCATGCTCGTAAGGCGCGTTGTCCGGGACGCTCTTCAGAAAATGGTGCTCCATGTCGGACCGGACGGTGGGATCGCAATTTTCATTAAGCGTGAGAGAGGCGGACGTGTGCTGAAGCAGCAGATGCAGCAAACCCGTTTTCACCCGCGACAGGTCGCGGAGTTGACCGATGACTTCATCCGTCACCAGGTGAAATCCGCGTGGTTTAGCGCTTAAGGTCAGGGTCTGTTGATACCACATGTGCTGCTCCGTGATGAAAGATGAATCTTTCTAAGTGTGCAGCAAGAAGACGAAAGGTAAAACCCGCAGCAGCGAGATTTGATTAAAAAAGAGTCAAACCCGCTGCCATGTACTTAATACTCCGAATTGACGATCACCTCTTCGCCAAACTTTCCGGCCATCGGAAGCGGTCGATAGGTCGAGTTAGAGGCGCGCAACACCCTGATCCCTCTGGCTCCCACGTCATGCGCGGCGGTGATGTCGTTATCCGAATCGCCGTAGAATACTTTGATATTTTTCTTTTCCAGCCACTGGGTTTTGGTGTTTTGCCCTTCTTTGTCACCGGCAAAAATGACCGGATTCATGCTGGTTGCCGGGATCTGGAAATCATCCTGCAGCGTTTTAGAGACGGTTTCGGTTTTGGTCTGACTGCGGCCGGTGACAAAGTAGATGCTGTCACCGCGCTTCACGTGCATAGCAATAAGCGCACGGGCAACCTCTTTCGGGATGCTGAATTCGTCCCAACCGTTATTCATTTTTTCCCAGAATTCCGGGTTCTTCAGATACGCTTCGCTGTCGGGTGAATACGTTTTCTTCCCGCGCCAGAAGCCGGGGCTTGAGAACAGCACTGTATCGTCAATGTCAAAACCCACGGCCATTGGCGGGCGGCCGATCAGGCTGTTTTCGATTTGGGCCACGGAAACCCAGTGAATGGGTGCCTGCTCGGCGAGAATGGCGGCGGTGGTGCCGGTGTAAAGCGGCGTCGGGGCAGAAGCTCGCGCGACGACGGCGCTATTAAGCGAGAACAATAAGCAGGCGGCGCTGAGCGCCAGTGTGATCTTGCGCATATTTTCCCCTGAATATTCAGTTTGTTATCGTTTTAATTTGAGTAGATGGTCAAAAAACTATCCGACCATAACCCCAGCGGGAGGTGAAGGGAAGGAGTTTTTGCTTATGAAGCGGAATAAAAAGAAGATGATCACAAAGAGTGGATGAGTGATGTAGGCCCGGTAAGGCGCAGCCGCCACCGGGCAAGATTTTCTGCGGCCTGATGCCCTCACCCCAGCCCTCTCCCACAGGGAGAGGGAGAACACCCAGCCCGTAGGCCCGGTAAGCGAAGCGCCACCGGGCAAGATTCTTGTACGACCTGATGTCCTCACCCCAACCCTCTCCCACAGGGAGAGGGGGAAATGAATAGTGAGTACTTACATTACAGCGGCAAACGCCTGCGCCACGCGATGAACGTTGCTGGAATTCAGACCCGCCACGCACATACGGCCGCTGGCAATGAGATAAACGCCGAACTCTTCGCGCAGGCGATCGACCTGCGCCGCGCTCAGTCCGGTATAGCTGAACATCCCGCGCTGCTTGAGCAGATAGTCGAAGTTATGTCCCGGCACCGCCTCTTTCAGGACGTTAACCAGTTCCTGACGCATAGACAGGATGCGCTTACGCATCGCTTCCACTTCGCCAAGCCAGGACGCTTTCAGCTGCTCGTCACCGAGAACCGTCGCCACCACCTGCGCACCAAAGTTTGGCGGGCTGGAGTAGATACGGCGTACCGTCGCTTTCAGCTGGCCGAGCACGCGACCCGCCGCTTCGGCGTCTTCACAGACCACGGACAGACCGCCAACGCGTTCACCGTACAGGGAGAAGATTTTAGAGAAGGAGTTACTTACCAGCGCTGGCAGACCTGCGCTGGCCACGGCGCGGATGGCGTAAGCATCTTCTTCCATGCCCGCGCCAAAGCCCTGGTAGGCAATGTCGAGGAACGGAATCAGGTCGCGGGCCTTCAGTACCTCAATCACCGCATCCCACTGGGCGTTGGTGAGATCCGCCCCGGTCGGGTTATGGCAGCATGGATGCAGCAGCACAATGCTGCGCGCCGGCAGGGTGTTCAGTTTTTCCAGCAGTGCTTCGACGCGCACGCCGTTCGTTTCGCTGTCGAACCACGGATAGGTCGCCACGCTGAAACCTGCGCCCTCGAAGATCGCAACGTGGTTTTCCCACGTCGGGTCACTGACCCACACGCCTGAATCCGGGAAGTATTTTTTCAGGAAGTCTGCACCCACTTTCAGCGCACCCGAGCCGCCCAGCGTCTGGATGGTCGCCACGCGTTTTTGCGCGAGCACCGCGTGATCGGCACCGAATAACAGCGGAGCGATGGTGTTGCGGTAGGCGTTTAACCCTTCCATCGGCAGATAAAGAGAAGCACCGTGTGGAACAGCATTCAGACGCGCTTCGGCTTCGGCAACGGCTTTTAACTGAGGAATGATGCCATCCTCGTTGTAATACAGACCGATGCTGAGGTTCACTTTGTCGCTGCGAGGATCTTCTTTGAAACGCTCCATTAAGGAGAGGATAGGGTCGCCGGCATAGGCGTCAACTTTCTGAAACACGCGATGGTTCTCCGGAATTCGATGAGGCAGGGATTTCAACAATAAACCGGAAGTAGGAGAAGGTCGAGAGCGATATCAGGCCAGCCCCTGGATATATCGGCAAATTTGATCGATTCGCTCAGGCAGTGAGCCCTGCACGCGCAGAAAAGGAATATTTCGTGCCGATAGCTCTGCTTCATACCATACCTGCTGTCTGTGGCGAAACGCCTCGCCCTGCCGGGTGCCATCCTGTACAAACGGAAATTCATCTCCGCAAAGTACGACCAGTGCATAGTCTCGTTCAGCTAACTCCTTTAACGCCTGCGGCGCGCTGCCAAACTGATCGAGTGTGTAAAACAGGGTCGTTAAAGGTGACGTATCACAGACCAGATAAGGCGCCGTGCAGGCTAATGCTTCCCGGCGCACTTGCTCGCGGGCAATATGCAGCAAATCCTCCAGCTCCAGGATGCCGTTCTTCGCTTCCCAGTGTTCACGACCATACTCTGCAACGTACGGAACGTTTAGCGTCTGCGCCAGTGCCTTTGCTAGCGTGCTTTTGCCCGTCGATTCTCCACCTAATAAGCAGATACGAAAAACAAAGCTTCGGTACACCTCTGGGGACATCATCTTACGATAACGATGAACATCAGAACGTATGCGCGTTCCCGAAGGGGCATCAGGTCCCAGTGGACGCTGGAGACGAACGTGCGCAACCGGTCGTCCGAAACGTTGGCTCAACACACTAGCAAACCCGTCTCCATAGTCTTCGGCAGTAAATACCGCCTCTGGCTGACAATGCAAAATGTCCTCACATAGCGTTGCAACATAATGCCGGTGAAGATCGTCATCAGCGTCATTCGGTGGATGTGGCGCAAGGCCATATGAAGCCAACACTTGCGGCGAAAGCACGAGGTGGCGACATTGCGGGAAGCGCGTTGTTAACCAGTTAAGCCGCTTTTCAGGTTCGTAACCGCGTATTTCCGGCGACGAATAGCTGATGATACAGACCGTCTCGCACTGCTCAAGAGCCGCATTGATAAGCGCTTCATGCCCTGAATGCAAAGGTGCAAATTTGCCCACAACCAGGCCGCTGGCATAACGCTTCATTGCGCGCGGATCTCCTTACGCCACTGATACAGTCCATGCCATGCATTAAACCAAAATAGCAAATATAACCCGGCGGTCAGATGCAGGTCCCTCATCGCATACAGCGGTACCGCCAGCGTGTTAACGGCAATCCAGACGTACCAGTTTTCCAGACGTCGTCCCATCAGCATAAACTGAGCAAGAACGCTGAATGTCAAAATGATGGAATCCAGCCAGGGAGCCCAGGCATTCGTATAGAGATGCAATATCAGTCCATACACCGCCGCCACGCTCACGGCACAGGCCAGGAGCATCAAGAAATGCCCCGGTTTGGTACGACGAACAGGCAATACCTCTCCATGGTTGCCTTTAAGCCAGTGCAACCAGCCGGTTATGCTCGTAACAATGAAGAAGAATTGAAGCGTAACGTCAGCATAAAGCTGCACAGAATAAAAGACCCAGGCATAAAGCCCGCTGCCTATGATGCCAATCCACCACGTATGGATGTTATTTCTGGCGGCCAGCCAGACGGAGAGCGCATAGGCCAGACAAGCCGCGATTTCTGAAGGGGGCATTATCCTTCCCTGGAATGAAATGTTAGTCGATGTACTTCATCGCCACCCTTGACGTCAGGCGCGTGATAAGTTCGTAAGCACTCACTTTCGTAATTTCAGCAATGCGTTCAACGGGCAAACCTTCCCCCCACATCACGACATCGTCGCCGGGCTTATCCTGGGCTTCAGGCCCGAGATCGACACAAATCATGTCCATCGCCACGCGGCCAACAATCTTCACCTCGCGACCGTTGACCAGAACTGGCGTGGCCGAAGGCGCGGCGCGCGGATAGCCGTCACCATAACCCATCGCCACCACGCCGAGACGGGTATCACGCTCGCTGGTCCAGGTACCGCCGTAGCCCACAGGCTCACCTGCTTTATGGTCACGCACGGCAATCAGGTTAGAGACCAGCGACATGACCGGCTGGAAGCCAAAGTCCGGCCCCCAGGGTTTGTTCTCCAGCGGCGACACGCCGTAGAGAATAATGCCTGGTCGCGCCCAGTCGAAATGCGACTGCGGCCACAGCAGAATCCCGCCGGATGCCGCAATCGAGCGCATCCCCGGCTTGCCTTCGCAGAAGGTGTTAAAGATATCCAGCTGCCGCTCGGTCGCACCGCACTCGGGCTCATCGGCACGGGCGAAGTGGCTGACGATATTCACCGGCTGACGCACGTTTTTGCACCGGCATAAACGCTGATAAAACGCTTCCGCGCTTTCCGGACGCACGCCAAGACGGTGCATGCCCGTGTCGAGCTTCATCCAGACGTTCACCGGCTCGCTCAGTTCGGCGGTTTCGAGTGCGGTTAGCTGTTCTTCATTATGTACCGCCGTGTGCAGATGCTGGTCAGCAATGGTCGGCAGATCGCTGGCTTCGAAAAAGCCTTCGAGGAGCAGTATGGGTTGAGTAATACCGCCCGCGCGCAGGCGGAGGGCTTCTTCAAGACGGGCGACGCCAAAGGCGTCGGCATCGGGGAGCGTTCGCGCGGTCTCAAGAAGACCGTGTCCGTAAGCGTTCGCTTTCACGACTGCAACGAGCTTGCTGGCAGGCGCCAGTTCACGCAGACGTTGCAGGTTGTGTCGCAGAGCGCGGCGGTTAATAACAACAGTTGCCGCTTGCATTTGAATTCCTTAGAAATTACTCATCATCATATTGAGGACCGGCATAGTTGTCGAAACGCGACCACTGTCCGTTAAAGGTCAGACGCACCGTCCCGATTGGGCCGTTACGTTGTTTACCAATAATAATTTCGGCGATCCCTTTCAGGTCGCTGTTCTCGTGATAAACCTCATCACGGTAGATAAACATAATTAAGTCGGCATCCTGCTCGATGGAGCCAGACTCACGCAGGTCAGAGTTGACCGGGCGCTTGTCGGCACGTTGTTCCAGAGAGCGGTTCAGCTGCGACAGCGCGACTACCGGTACGTGCAGCTCTTTGGCTAACGCCTTGAGCGAGCGGGAAATCTCCGCAATTTCAAGCGTACGGTTGTCGGAAAGCGACGGGACGCGCATCAGCTGAAGGTAGTCGATCATGATGAGGCCGATGCCACCGTGTTCACGGGCGATACGGCGCGCGCGGGAGCGCACTTCCGTCGGCGTCAGGCCGGACGAGTCATCGATATAGATGTTACGTTTTTCCAGCAGAATGCCCATGGTGCCGGAGATGCGCGCCCAGTCTTCATCATCGAGCTGGCCGGTACGAATGCGGGTCTGATCTACGCGCGACAGCGACGCCAGAGAACGCATCATAATCTGCTCGGAGGGCATCTCAAGGCTGAAGATCAGCACCGGCTTATCCTGCAACATCGCCGCGTTTTCGACGAGGTTCATCGCAAAGGTAGTTTTACCCATCGACGGACGCGCGGCGACGATAATCAAATCCGACGGCTGCAGGCCGGCGGTTTTCTTGTTCAAATCGTCATAGCCGGTGTTTACCCCGGTCACACCGTCGTGCGGCTGCTGGAACAGCTGTTCAATACGGGCAACGGTGGCGTCGAGGACATCGGCGATGTTTTTTGGGCCTTCGTCTTTATTGGCGCGGCTTTCGGCGATTTTAAAGACGCGGGATTCAGCCAGGTCGAGCAGGTCTTCGCTGGTGCGCCCCTGCGGATCAAAACCGGCCTCGGCGATCTCATTCGCCACCGAGATCATCTCGCGGACGACGGCACGTTCGCGCACGATATCGGCATAAGCGCTGATGTTCGCCGCACTAGGCGTGTTTTTTGACAGTTCCGCCAGATAGGCAAACCCGCCGCAGCTGTCGAGCTGACCAAGACGCTCCAGCGATTCCGCGAGCGTGATCAGGTCGATCGGGCTGCCCGATTCCTGCAGGCGCGCCATTTCAGTAAAGATGTGGCGGTGCGGGCGGGTGTAGAAATCTTCCGCCACGACGCGCTCGGCGACGTCGTCCCAGCGCTCGTTATCCAGCATTAAACCGCCCAACACCGACTGTTCCGCTTCAATCGAGTGCGGCGGGACCTTTAACCCTGCGACCTGGAAATCACGCTCTCGAGGTTCAGTCTGTTTGTTGAAGGGTTTGTTTCCTGCCATAGTGAATGGAGTTACCGAGATAAAGAGTGGGTCGAAAGATTACCATATTTTTCTTACGGAGGGAGCATGGCAACGCGCATTGAATTCCAGAAACACGGTGGGCCAGACGTACTGAAAGCGGTGGAGTTCACACCTGCCGCGCCTGGCGAAAACGAAGTGCAGGTTGAAAACAAAGCCATCGGCATTAACTACATCGACACCTATATTCGCGGCGGTCTCTACCCGCCTCCGTCGATGCCGAGCGTCCTGGGCACCGAGGCGGCCGGTGTCGTCGTTAAAGTGGGCAGCGCGGTTAAGCATATTAAAGAGGGCGATCGCGTGGTATACGCGCAGTCTGCGCTGGGCGCTTACAGCTCCGTCCACAACGTTCCGGCGGATAAAACCGCCCTGCTGCCTAACGCTATCTCCTTCGAACAGGCGGCGGCCTCGTTCCTGAAAGGTCTGACGGTTTACTACCTGCTGCGTAAAACCTATGAAATTAAACCCGACGAGCAGTTCCTGTTTCATGCCGCGGCGGGCGGCGTCGGGCTCATCGCCTGTCAGTGGGCAAAAGCCCTGGGCGCAAAACTGATCGGCACCGTGGGCAATGCCCAAAAAGCGCAGCGCGCGCTGCAGGCGGGCGCCTGGCAGGTGATTAACTACCGTGAAGAGAGCATTGTCGAACGGCTGAAGGAGATCACCAGCGGCAAAAAGGTGCGCGTCGTGTATGACTCGGTTGGGAAAGACACCTGGGAAGCGTCGCTGGACTGTCTGCAGCGCCGTGGTCTGATGGTCAGCTTCGGCAATGCGTCAGGCGCGGTAACCGGCGTTAACCTCGGCATACTGAACCAGAAAGGTTCGCTGTATGTGACTCGCCCTTCCCTGCAAGGATACATCACCAACCGGGAAGAACTTGAGGAAGCCAGCAACGAGCTGTTCTCGCTGATCGCCAGCGGCGTCATCAAAGTGGATGTGGCTGATGCGCAGAAATTCGCGTTGACCGATGCGCGGCGCGCGCATGAGGTGCTGGAGAGCCGGGCGACGCAGGGGTCGAGCTTGTTGATTCCCTGAGTCCCAAAAAGAAATTGGGCTTCCCGTGGGAAGCCCTTTCTTTTTTTAGTTCGGCTGTATGTAGGGTACAGCTCGATGAATTCTTTAACGGCAGTCATAGTGACAGATTCGATAACTAAATCCTATTCTGTTCTAAGCCATGCCGCCGGAAAAGTTACAAGTATGTGACGAACCCCTCAATACCTTAGTAACGGAAGCGGTTATTGCGCTGATAACTGGGCACTTTTGGCGCTTTAATCGCCCGAATCACCCACACGACCGTAATGGCCAGCAGTAGCCACGGCAACAGTTTGATCGTCAGCGCAAACAGTCCGCCAATAAACATGACCACCGTCGCCACCACGATAGCCGCCAGAATGCCGAGCAGCGAAACGCCTGTCGCTAACAGCATGACAAAAAAGCCAATCACAAAAAGTAGTTCCAGCATGGTGCTCTCCCACGAGTTCCCGAGTAATGCAGTCAGCATTACAAGAATCATGCCAGTATTAAACTGTTGTTATTAAAGCAAAACGCCCCGCGAACGTTCGCAGGGCGTGGTGAATTTGACGAACTTTTAGCGAAAGTTATCGCTTGTCCGCCACCAGTCGCAGCGCATGTTCCAGCACCTCAATATCGGCACCGGCTTTATGCGCATTCTCGCTCAGGTAGCGGCGCCACTGACGCGCGCCCGGAATCCCCTGGAACAGACCAAGCATATGGCGGGTGATATGGCCGAGATAGGTACCATTGCTCAACTCGCGCTCAATGTAAGGGTACATCGCACGCACGACCGCAACCGGATCGGTGTCCGCGCCTTCGATACCAAAGATTTCGCGATCGACCGTCGCCAGAATGCCCGGGTTCTGATACGCCTCGCGCCCGACCATCACGCCATCCATATGCGCCAGATGCGCTTTGGCCTCTTCCAGCGACTTGATGCCACCGTTGATGGACATCGTCAGGTGCGGGAAGTCACGCTTCAGTTGATACACGCGCGGATAGTCCAGCGGCGGGATCTCACGGTTCTCTTTCGGGCTGAGGCCGGAGAGCCAGGCTTTTCGCGCGTGAATGATGAACATCTCGCACTCGCCTTTCCCGGATACCGTGTTGATGAAGTCGCACAGGAATTCGTAGCTGTCCTGATCGTCAATGCCGATACGGGTTTTGACCGTGACCGGAATGGAGACCACATCGCGCATCGCCTTGATACAGTCCGCTACCAGCTGTGCATTCCCCATCAGGCAGGCGCCAAACATGCCGTTCTGCACGCGGTCGGACGGGCAGCCAACGTTCAGGTTGATCTCGTCGTAGCCGCGTTCTTCCGCCAGCTTCGCGCACTGCGCCAGCGCGGCCGGATCGCTGCCACCCAGCTGCAGGGCAACCGGATGCTCTTCTTCGCTATAGGCCAGATAGTCGCCCTTCCCGTGAATGATTGCGCCCGTGGTCACCATTTCGGTGTACAGCAGCGTATGGCGGGAGAGCTGGCGCAGGAAATAGCGGCAGTGTCTGTCCGTCCAGTCGAGCATCGGCGCAATGGAGAAACGGTGTGCAGGGAAAGCGGTCTGTAATTCTGACGACATGGCGAAGTTTTAAGCATCTGGTGGAAAAGGGGCGCTACTATAGCACAAAGAAAAGCCGGAGGCGCAGCGCCTCCGGTGGACTTTAGAACGTCATGCTCAGCTGAGCCCCGGCACCCCAGGTTTCGTCCTCGCCGTACAGGCCCATCAGATCAACATGAACGGTACTGAACGGCGCGAAACCGACACCGCCGGTAAAGACATTGCTGTCGTTACCCTTCACGTCCGCGCGATAACCCGCACGCACCGCCAGCCAGCTGAGCGGCGTAACCTCGGCACCGACCCCCACGTACTGCGACGTATCTTCGCTCTTGAAGCCTTTGGTTTCCGTCAGATCGCCATCGGCGGTCAGCGTCACCAGGTCGTTGTGCCAGGCGGCACCGGCGGTCACCAGCGGACGGATCTGGTAGGTGTCTTTATAGCTCACCACTTCTCCCGTCCGGCCGTTGCGGATACGGATATCTTTGGTGTCGATATCGCGCGACATCAGGTTTTGGCCGCTCACGCCGACCGTCCAGTGTTCGCCGAAATCAGCCGCAATACCGGCATCGACGTTGAAGCCCGTGTCGTCCGTGCGGTAGCGGCTGTCGTTCCACTTGTTACTGTCATAATCGTAGATTGACGTGGTGTAGTTATAGACCCAGGTTTTTTGCAGTTTTGGCGTCACGCCCACGGAAACCGGGACGCCGCCGAGGTCAAACTGACGGGCAACGGCAACACCATAGTCGGACACAATCGCTGCCCGGCCAGACGCCGTTGAGTTGAGATTTTTAGTGATCTGATCCGTACCGTTCAGCGCAGCGTCCAGGGCAACACCGGCAGCCACCACATTGCTTCGTTGAATACCGCGCAGATAATCAATATCTTGCTGATCGATAGACGAACTCACCCGGCCATGGGCGTACCCTTTCGCCATAAAGGCCACGGAAAGCACATCGTTAGGAATACTCACGGCAAGCCCTGCGCCTGCCGTCGCGCGTGCGGTTTTGCCCTTGAGATAGTCCAGCTCATCGGCCAGATCTTTGGCCGCGCCCTGGAATTGATTAATGGAACCTAACGGATTGGTGATGACCTGAATTGGCGTAAGGTTATCAACCACATCCTTATAGTGATTAATTTTGTCGTTGATGGTATCAATCTCATCCTGAAGATTGTCCTCATCCGTCACCTGAACGCCAACGGCCGGCAAAATGACCGTCACATCATCGTCCGGTTTTGCCTTTGCCAGCAACGCGGGGTTGATTAACGCCCCGCTACCATAGCTCCCGGAGGCAACGCCAGTGCCACCCATTGCGTCACTCCGTGATTCTGTCCAGGTATTGGCTGCTCCCGCCTGATTTGCCATAAACAAGGAAACAGCGATACTCACCACCGAAAATTTAAAATATTTTTTCACAGTATGCCCGTTATAGTCTGTTATGAAATAACCCCTGTCTGTTATCACCCAAACAGGAACGAACTATTGCTGTGAATAAGTAGTAAAAGACCCGCTATTTCTATCCCTAAGTAAAACTTCCTTACGGCCTGTTATATTTTGTGACGGCCCTCAATATTTATAGAAGAGGAAATTATTTTTTCCCAGGTTTTCCATCATGCGGTCCAAAAAACTGGGGCGGGTGGTCTACCCAGCGATCCTCACGGGTAGCGGCATACACCGGGTTGAGCGGATAGTAGATGCGATTGTGTTTCTTGTTGGCCTCGCCAACGACCAGTAACCGCACCTCTTCGTCCGTGTTGTTGATAAAGGTATGGCAAATACCCGTTCCGGCAGGAAACCCCACGCTGTCGCCCGGTTCAAGTTTCCATAAATAGCCATTAATCCACGCTTCTGGATGACCTTCGAGCACATAAACGAACTCTTCTTCATCGCTTTCCGCATGCGGATAGGACGTCCTGCGCCCGGGCGGTAAACGCTCATGATGGATACCAATGCGCCCGAGCCCAAGCTTGCGAGCCAACGGGGCGCCGATAGAAAAACGCTCATCGCTATCTGGGTAGGTCGAATCATCCGCGCCTTCAACGTCGCGCCAGTGCCGAATACAGTCAGGTTTTTTCATTGTTTATTTCCCGGTTTGTAATGGGTCAGGTATAGCACAGACTGGCGGATCTCGGCGTTTTTACCAGAACATGATAAAGTGGGGGTTTCCGTCCTATAACATCCGGGGTGCTAAATGGATAAGTCCACAAAAGAGCTGTTAGCGCAGGCCGAAAAGCTATGTGCGCAACGCAATGTGCGCCTGACTCCGCAGCGCCTTGAAGTCTTACGTCTGATGAGCCTGCAGCAGGGTGCTATCAGCGCCTACGATCTGCTCGACCTGCTCCGCGAAAGCGAACCGCAGGCGAAACCACCGACCGTGTATCGTGCCCTGGATTTCCTGCTGGAACAAGGATTCGTGCATAAAGTTGAGTCCACAAACAGCTATGTGTTGTGCCATCTGTTCGATCAGCCTACCCACACATCGGCGATGTTTATCTGTGACCGATGCGGCGTGGTGAAAGAAGAGGCTGCGGAAGGTGTGGAAGATATTATGCATACGCTGGCAGCAAAAATGGGTTTTGCCCTGCGTCATAACGTGATTGAAGCGCACGGACTGTGCTCTGCCTGCGTGGAAGTGGAAGCCTGTCGTCATCAGGACGCGTGTCAGCACGACCACTCTATTCTTGTGAAGAAAAAACCGCGTTAACGGCAAAAGAAAAGGCGGCTCATGGCCGCCCTCAGGGTGTACTTCCTTGTACTTGCGGGTAAAGCCCGGTTACCAGCGGTAGTCGTTGCGTTTTTCCCAGTCGCCCACTTCTTTTTCCGCCTGGTCTTTCGCGTAGCCGTAACGTTCCTGAATTTTACCGACAAGCTGATCGCGTTTACCTTCAATGACGGTCATATCGTCATCAGTCAGCTTACCCCACTGTTCTTTGGCTTTACCTTTGAACTGCTTCCAGTTGCCGCCGATTTCGTCTTTATTCATCATCGTGTCCTCTTAGTTAAGCGTCGGGTCGTAACGTCCGTTACGTTCTTTTCTGCTGGACGTGATAATTATTGTAGTTAAGGATTCGGCAGTTGATTTCATATTCGGAATCTTTAACCATCACGATATATCGTGACGTGAAGGGAACCAGGTATCGTTTTGCCAGTGGCGGTGCCAGATAAAAGCCAGCGATATCCCTCTCAGCGAGAGGAAAACGGCCAGGGCCAGCCACAAACCGTGATTACCCAGCCAGGGAAGCGTCAGCAGCGTCAGGCCAAACCCGGCCGCCGCGACCGCCATGCTGTTACGCATTTCCGCTCCGCGCGTCGCACCAATAAACATGCCGTCCAGCAGATAACACCAGACGCCGATCACCGGTAAGATGACTTGCCAGATGAGATAGTGACTCGCCAGCTCGCGCAGCGCAGGGATAGACGTAAGCAACGCGACGATTTGCTCACCAAGGCAGGCATAAACCAGGCCGAACGCCAGCGCCACCAGCCCAGACTGGCGGCAGGCTGCCCGCCAGACGTCCCGCAGCTGCCCGCTTTCGCGCGCGCCGTAAGCCTGCCCGGAATGCGCTTCTACCGCATAGGCAAAACCGTCCAGCGCGTAGGCGGTAAAGGTCAGTAGCGTCATCAATACCGCGTTGACCGCAACGATTTCTGGCCCCAGTCGCGCCCCGAAAACCGTCAGCGCGCCGAAGCAGAGCTGAAGCAGCAGCGAGCGCAGCATGATGTCACGATTAAGCGCCAGCAGCCTACGGATATTGCCGCGCCATGCGGTTTTGAGCAGCGCCAGGGAGATGCCGCGCATCGCCAGCACGCGCCAGACCATCCACAGACCAATAATAAAGGTTCCGTATTCGGCAATCGCCGTTGCCAGCGCCGCGCCCCGCACGTTCATATGCAGGCCCATTACCAGCCAGACATCCAGCACAATGTTGAGAAGGTTGCCTACCACCAGCAAAATCACTGGTGCACGGGCGTACTGAACGCCCAGGAGCCACCCCAGCAGAACCAGGTTTGCCAGCGAGGCGGGCGCGCTGAGCCAGCGGATTTCAAGGAAACGTCGCGCCTGAGCCAGTACCGCCTCGCTGCCGCCAACAATATGAAGCGCAAGATCGATCAGGGGTGCCCGCAATAAAACGATGAACGCCCCTGCACCGAGCGCAAGGATCAGCGGCTGGACCAGCGCGCGCGCCAGACGCAGCGGATCTTTTGCACCATAAGCCTGGGCCGTGAGCCCGGTGGTGCTCATGCGCAAAAAGAGCAGCAGCATAAACAGGAAGCTGGTTGCCGTCGCGCCAATCGCCACGCCGCCAAGATAAACAGGCGAATCAAGGTGGCCAATAACGGCAGTATCGACCAGACCCAGCAAGGGAACGGTAATATTGGAGAAAATCATCGGCAGAGCAAGACGCCACAATGCCTTATCGGATGCCGTCAGCAGTGACATGAAAAATACCGGGAGTCGAGAATGAAGCAGGCTACAGCGGCGCCATAGCCTGTCAGGAAGAGGTTACAGCCATTCGCCGTTGCGAATGACCCCAACCGCCAGTCCTTCGATAGAGAAGTTGTGTTCGCGGAGATCGACCACAATCGGGGAGAACTCGTTGTTTTCAGGCAGTAGCTGAACGGTGTTACCCTGTTTTTTCAGACGCTTGACGGTGACTTCATCATCAATGCGCGCGACAACCACCTGGCCGTTACGCACATCCTGCGTTTTGTGCACCGCAAGCAGATCGCCGTCAAGAATACCGATGTCTTTCATCGACATACCGCTGACGCGCAGCAGGAAATCAGCGCTCGGTTTGAACATGCTAGGATCGACCTGGTAGTGGCCTTCAATATGCTGCTGTGCCAGTAAAGGCTCACCGGCAGCAACACGGCCTATCAGCGGAATGCCCGTCTCTTCTTCCACCAGCAGGCGGATACCGCGTGACGCGCCTGAAACAATCTCAATCACGCCTTTACGCGCCAGCGCTTTCAGGTGCTCTTCAGCAGCATTCGGAGAACGGAAGCCCAGACGCTGCGCGATTTCCGCACGCGTGGGTGGCATACCCGTCTGGCCGATATGATCCCGGATGAGATCAAACACCTCTTGCTGCCTGGTCGTTAACGCTTTCATTCCGCCCCCTGGGTGTATATACAGTTATGCTGTGAGTATATACAGTCAAAGGCGATTTTGGAACCAAAAACTGCACAAAAAACCAGGGACTTAATTATTCCTCGAGGCTCATCGGAAATGTGACCAAAGCAGCGTGACCCAGGTGATAACGGCAGTGATAATCGCCAGCAGCACGGCAGCAGATCCCATGTCTTTTGCGCGACCAGAAAGCTCGTGGAAATCTGAACCAATGCGATCAACAACGGCCTCAATAGCGCTATTAAGAATTTCCACTATCATCACCAGAAGTACGGAACCGATAAGAAGTACGCGGGTAATAGCATCAACATCAAGGAAACAGGCGATAATCACCGCGATGATTGCGGCGACGCCCTCCTGGCGAAAGGCAGCTTCGTTGATCCACGCGGCACGGAAACCTTTCCATGAATAGCCGGCGGCTTTGATGATACGCGTTAACCCAGTGGTATTATTGGCCATTAAAAGAACCTTTTATGAAAAAAAGCGTCAGTAACAGGAACTGTAGCGCGTTTCGCTACAGCCTGAAGTATGACGGGTAACAACAGAAATTTTGCGCGCTTTCTGTTATCCTTGCGCCGCAATTGCATTATTAACCAGAGGCTTTACATCGTTTATGTCCGGCTGGCCACGAATTTACTACAAATTACTTAATTTACCATTAAGCATCCTGGTAAAAAGCAAGTCTATCCCAGCAGAACCCGCGCTGGAATTGGGGCTCGATACGTCGCGTCCTATTATGTACGTTTTGCCTTATAACTCGAAGGCAGACTTACTGACGCTTCGCGCCCAGTGTCTGGCGCATGACTTACCTGACCCGCTTGAACCGCTTGAAGTTGACGGCACTTTACTGCCGCGCTACGTGTTCATTCACGGTGGACCGCGCGTGTTTACCTACTACACGCCAAAAGAAGAGTCCATCAAGCTGTTCCACGACTATCTCGACCTGCACCGCAGCAACCCCGATCTGGATGTGCAGATGGTGCCGGTATCGGTGATGTTTGGTCGTCGTCCGGGCCGTGAAAAAGGCGAAGAGAACCCGCCGCTGCGCATGCTTAACGGCATCCAGAAGTTTTTCGCGGTCTCCTGGCTGGGACGCGACAGCTTTGTGCGTTTTTCCCCTTCCGTTTCGCTGCGTCGAATGGCGGACGAGCATGGAACCGACAAGATCATCGCGCAGAAACTGGCGCGCGTGGCGCGTATGCACTTCGCCCGCCAGCGCCTGGCTGCCGTAGGGCCGCGTCTTCCGGCGCGTCAGGATCTGTTCAACAAGCTGCTGGCCTCCAAAGCGATTGCTCGCGCCGTTGAAGACGAAGCGCGCAGCAAGAAAATATCGCATGAGAAAGCCCAGCAGAACGCCATTGCGCTGATGGAAGAGATTGCAGCGAACTTCTCTTACGAGATGATTCGCCTGTCCGATCGTATTCTCGGCTTTACCTGGAACCGCCTGTATCAGGGTATCAACGTTCATAACGCCGAGCGCGTACGCCAGCTGGCGCATGATGGCCATGAGATTGTCTATGTTCCCTGCCACCGCAGCCACATGGACTACCTGCTTCTTTCCTACGTGCTCTATCACCAGGGGCTGGTACCGCCGCATATTGCTGCCGGTATCAACCTGAATTTCTGGCCAGCAGGTCCGATTTTCCGCCGCCTGGGCGCGTTCTTTATCCGTCGTACCTTCAAGGGCAACAAGCTCTACTCCACCGTGTTCCGCGAATATCTGGGCGAGCTGTTCAGCCGCGGCTATTCCGTTGAGTACTTCGTGGAGGGCGGTCGTTCCCGTACCGGACGTCTGCTCGATCCGAAGACCGGCACGCTGTCGATGACCATTCAGGCGATGCTGCGCGGAGGAACCCGTCCAATCACGCTGGTGCCAATCTACATTGGCTATGAGCACGTAATGGAAGTGGGCACGTACGCGAAAGAGCTGCGCGGTGCGACCAAAGAGAAAGAAAGCCTGCCGCAGATGCTGCGCGGCTTGAGCAAGCTACGCAACCTCGGTCAGGGCTACGTGAACTTCGGCGAGCCGATGCCGCTGATGACGTATCTGAACCATCACGTTCCCGAGTGGCGTGAATCCATCGATCCAATCGAAGCGATTCGTCCAGCCTGGCTGACGCCAACGGTTAACGGCATCGCGTCCGAGCTGATGGTGCGCATTAACAACGCCGGTGCGGCTAACGCCATGAACCTGTGCTGTACGGCGCTTCTGGCCTCGCGTCAGCGCTCGCTGACCCGCGAACAGCTCACGGAGCAGCTGGATTGCTATCTGGACATGATGCGCAACGTGCCGTATTCCGTTGATTCAACCGTGCCTTCTGCTACCGCCAGTGAGCTTATCGATCACGCGTTGCAGATGAACAAGTTTGAAGTCGAAAAGGACACGATCGGCGACATCATCATTCTGCCGCGCGAACAGGCAGTGCTGATGACCTACTACCGCAACAACATCACCCATATGCTGATGCTGCCGTCGCTCATGGCGGCTATCATCACCCAGCACCGCAGTATTTCGCGTCAGGAGCTATTGCGTCACGTTGAGACGCTCTATCCGATGCTGAAAGCGGAACTATTCCTGCGCTGGAGCAAGGATGAGCTGGCGGGCGAACTGGAGAAACTGACGGAAGAGCTGCGTCGTCAGGGGCTGATCGCCGTCTCAAACGACGAGCTGCACATCAATCCGTCGCGTTCCCGTACCCTGCAACTGCTGGCGGCCGGCGCGCGCGAAACGCTGCAGCGCTACGCCATTACGTTCTGGCTGCTGAGTGCGAACCCGTCTATCAACCGCGGTACGCTGGAGAAAGAGAGCCGGACGCTGGCACAGCGCCTGTCCGTTCTGCACGGCATTAACGCCCCGGAGTTCTTCGACAAAGCGGTCTTCAGCTCTCTGGTCCTGACTCTGCGTGACGAAGGCTACATCAGCGATACGGGCGATGCCGAGCCGGAAGAGACGCTGAAGGTGTACCAGATGCTGGCCGAACTCATTACGTCGGATGTGCGTTTGACGATCGAGAGCGCGACGCAGGGCGAGTGATGTAAAAAAGCCGGATGGGGTTTCACCTGACCCGGCCTGGCGTTCTGCATAATATAAAGGCCCGGTAAGCGTTAACGCTACCGGGCCTTATTTTTGAGCCTTGTTAAATCACCGCGTTCAGCTCAGCAATGTGAAAGCAATCATCCCGACAATCGCACCCGTCGTGCCGAGGATGGTTTCCATCAGCGTCCAGGTTTTCAGGGTTTGCGCTTCGGTAGCGCCGGTAAATTTCCCGAACAGCCAGAAGCCCGCGTCGTTAACGTGAGAGACCACAATCGAACCGCCCGCGATACAGATAGACAGCGCGGCCATCTGCGCACCCGAGTAGTTCAGCTGTTCAATCACCGGCATCACCAGACCCACGGCGGTTAAGCACGCCACGGTTGCGGAACCCTGAATGATACGCACCGCCGCGGCCAGCACAAAGCAAGTTACCGCAATCGGCAGGCCCATTCCGGTCAGCGCTTCGCCCAGAGCCGGACCCACGCCGGAATCCACCAGCACCTGCTTGAACACGCCGCCTGCACCGATCACCAGCAGGATAATACCCGCCGGCTGCAGCGCCGCGCCGCAGATCTCCATCACCCGGTCTTTCGGCATCCCCTGACGCATCGCCAGGCCATAAATCGCCACCAGACACGCCACCAGGATCGCCGTGAACGGGTGACCGATGAACTCAAACCATTCATAGGCGCTGGAACCCACCGGCACAAAGCGCGCGGCGATGGTTTTCAGACCCACGAGAACCAGCGGGAGCAGGATCAGCGACAGGCTGAAGCCGAAGGACGGCATTTTGCCCTCGCCCAGGTGCGGCTCGGTGACGTCATCCGGAATATGCAGCTCAACGTAACGGCTGATGAAGTTGCCCCACAGCGGACCGGCAATAATCATCCCCGGAATTGCCGCGCACAGGCCAATCAGGATCATCCAGCCAAAATCGGCGTGCATCTGGGACGCCAGCAGCATCGGCGCAGGCCCAGGCAGCAGAAACGCTGCGGCCGCCGCCACGCCCGCAAACAGCGGAATAACCAGCTTCACGAGGTTAGTGCCGGTATGGCGCGCCATGGAGAACGCGACGCTTATCAGCAGCACAACGGCCACTTCGAAGAACAGCGGCAGCGCGCAAATCAGGCCCGCCAGACCAATCGCGTAGTGCGCGCGGCTGTGGCCGAAGGATTTCAGCATCTTGACGGCAATCTGGTCGACCGCGCCCGTCTCGTGCAAAATCTTGCCAAACATCGCGCCAAGGGCGACCACAATCGCCAGGAAGCCCAGCGTGCCTCCCATCCCTTTTTCCATCGTCGCGGCGATCTTGTCGAGCGGCATACCGGAAAAGAGACCTGCACCTATAGAAACCACCATCAAAGCGACAAAAGCGTGCATACGCGCCTTCATCACTAAAAACAGCAGCAGCAACACGGAACCCACTGCTGTCAAAACTAGCGTTAATGTACTCAAAACTTACTGCCTTTTATTAATGACCTCGATGGTGCTAGCAACAACACCCTCCAGTGACTGATCGATATCAACCACTAAGACGTCTTTCTCGTCTTCACCCGGCTCCTGCAGCGCTTCGAACTGCGTCACCAGCATCTGGGTTTTGAAGAAGTGACCTTTACGCGCCTTCAGGCGGCTTTCAATCACCTCGAAATCCCCTTTCAGGTAGATGAAAGAGAGGTTCGGGTTGCCGTCGCGCAGCAGGTCGCGGTAGGTTTTTTTCAGCGCGGAACAGACGATCAGGGAGACTTTGTTGGTGCGCTGCATAGCGAACGCGGCGTCATTCAGCGCCTGCAACCACGGCTTGCGGTCGTCATCGTTCAGCGGCTCGCCGGAGGCCATTTTCATGATATTGCTGCGCGGATGGAGGAAGTCGCCATCAAGAAACGCAGCCTGGAGTTGATGCGCCACTTCGCTGGCTACGGCTGATTTCCCGCTACCGGAAACGCCCATCAGGACGTAGACGTGGTGATCGTGATTAGTCGTGCTCAAAGGGTGTCCCTCAGTCAATTGTTACGGGTAACAGTTATCGGTAACATTGTCCTGCCGGGGCAAAAGAGAAGCAATATCCAAACGTGCGCGAAGTGAATAAGTGTGAGCTACTTCAAATTTGTCAGTTCAAATAGATCCACCCGGTGACAAGGTGAAACCTAAATCTAACATTTTTGGGGTCACCGTCTCGCCACGAATGCGCGCCAGCAGGCGTTCTGCGCCAATGCGGCCCATACGTTCACGCGGGGTCAGGACGCTCGCCAGACGCGGCTCCATCACCTGGCCGATGTCGTGGCCGTGGAAACCGGCGATCGCCATATCATCAGGGATCTTTAGCCCCAGACGCTGGCACTCAAACGCCGCGCCGACCGCAAGGTCATCGTTGGTGCAGAAAATACCGTCCAGTTGCGGATACTCGCGTCGTGCCTGACGCATCAGTTCAATACCCGACGTATAGGAAGAGGACTGCTCCACCATCACGCTGTAGGGGGTTAAGTTCGCGTCGAGCATCGCCTGCTCGTATCCCTTCTGTTTGATGATAGTACGTTCATCAAGACGCGCACCCAGATAGGCAATATGACGATGCCCACGGGCGATGATGGCCGCCGTCATCTGACGCGCCGCTTCGAAGTTATCGAACCCCACGGCGATATCGAGGCACGGCGACTGGCTGTCCATCAGCTCCACCACCGGGATACCGGCCACTTCGATCATTTTGAGCGTGCGGGCAGTGTGGGTACGTTCCGTTAAAATCAGGCCGTCGATGTTCCAGGAAAGCATCGATTCAAGACGTTCTTCTTCCAGCTCCGGCTTGTACCCGTAGTGGGCGAGCATGGTCTGATAGCCAAAAGCATCGGTGACGCTTTCAATGCCGCGCAAAACTTCGGCGAAAACCTGGTTGGTCAGGGAAGGAAGCAGGACGCCCACCGCACGGCTGGTCGCATTGGAGAGAATATCGGGCGCGCGGTTGGGGATATAACCCAGTTCATCAAGGGCTGCGGCAATCTTGCCACGTAACGCCACGGAAACCTGCTCCGGGTTACGTAAAAAACGGCTGACCGTCATTTTGGTCACACCGACGCGATCGGCGACATCCTGAAGTACGGGGCGTTTCTTTTTCATCGTCCTGAGAAATCTTGAAGTGAGAGATTTGCTCAGTTTATCACGGACAAAGCCCATCCTTCCCCTGTCAAAGGGAAGGATGGGCATTTATTTATGATTTATTACACCGGCGGCAGGTCAAACAGCAGAATTTCACTTTCGCTGTCGGCATGCACGGAGAGCGCCTGCTCATCCCAGACGGCCAGACCATCGGCGGTTGTCGCTTTGGTGCCGTTGATGGACACTTCACCTTTCACCACCTGGATCCAGACGCGGCGGTTGGCGGCAATCTGGTGCACAGACTGTTCGTCTTTCGCCAGCGCCCAGCGGTACAGCTCCATATCCTGATGCACCTTCAGGGAACCTTCACGCGCATCCGGGGACAGCACCAGCTGTTTGCCCTGTTTCGCGTCGAAGCGGCGCTGCTCGTAGCGCGGCGTGATGCCGGTCTCTTCTGGAATGATCCAGATTTGATACAGGTGCAGTTTTTCCGTTTTGCTCGGGTTGTACTCGGAGTGACGCACCCCGGTACCCGCGCTCATAATCTGGAACTCGCCCGCCGGAACCTGCTCTTTGTTACCCATGCTGTCCTGGTGCTCAACCGCCCCTTCCAGCACATAGGTCAGGATTTCCATGTCTTTGTGCGGGTGGGTACCGAAGCCCTGGCCTGCATCAATCACGTCTTCGTTAATCACGCGCAGTGCGGAGAAGCCCATGAAGTTCGGGTCGTAGTAGTCGGCAAACGAGAATGAATGCCATGAGTCCAGCCAGCCATGATTCGCGTGACCACGTTCGTTTGCTTTGCGTAAGTAGATCATTGTTTTCACCCTCAGTTCGTTTCGATGGAGTAAGTGTGGACGCAAACCGCCTGGGATCATAGAGGGTGAAAATTGACTCCTCTGTTCAAAAATTATGAACAAGCGCAGAGGAGCCGTTTTTGCTTATTTCGCGAGGGTTACCGTGGCAGGAGAAGCCTGCTCGAAGGCCCGCTCGAGGATTTCCAGGTTGGTCAGAACGTCAGATTCCTTGACGTAATTCGGCGCGCTAGTTGTGAGAGTTTCATACAGCGCATCGTAGACGCGGCCATAGTCGCCAATTTCCGGTTTCAACTCTTCTCTCACCGTCACGCCCTCATCGTTCACGTACTCCAGCATGCCCACGGAATCATCCGCCGCAAAGCCCGGTTCACCCGGCATGATGTTGGCCTTCAGGCTGGTCTCCTGCTGGTCGATGCCGTACTTGATGAACGAGCCTCGGGTTCCGTGAACGATAAATTTCGGATAGTCGATTTTCACCAGATGGCTGGTTTTGACGATGGCTTTCAGGTCGCCGTAGAACAGCTGCGCTTCAAAGGTGTCGTCCGGATTGGCTTTATTACGCAGGCTGCGGATGTCGTATGTGACATGATCCGGTCGGCCAAACAGAGAGATGATCTGGTCCATAGTATGCACGCCCAGACCATAGAACGAGCCGTCCTGCGGCAGGCCGGGTTGGGTTTCCGCTACCGGACGGTAGTAATCGAAGTGGCTTTCGATTTCCACAATATCGCCCAGCTTGCCGCTTTGAATCGCCTTTTTTGCCGTCAGGAAGCAGCTGTCAAAGCGACGGTTCTGATACGGCGTAACGTTCAGGCCTTTACTTTTCGCCAGCGCGAACAGCTGTTTTGCTTCGGCGATGGTCGGGGTGAACGGTTTTTCTACCAGCACGTTTTTGCCCGCTTCCAGCGCGCGTTTCGCATAGTCAAAATGGCTGTCGGCGTGGGTGCAGACGACAACCAGTTTGACCTGCGGGTCGTTAAGCACTTCATCAAGATCGCTGGTGAAATGGATATGAGAATACTGCGGGGATTGCTCTTCCGGCTTCGCGCGGCGGCGGAAGACGTGCGCGACGTGCCAGCTGTCTTTACGGTTGAGAACATACGGCAGGTGGTAGCGGGTCGTACTTTTACCAAATCCAATAAATGCGCAATGTAGTGTCATGGCTCAGTCCTTTTGGAAGGTTACTGAGTCTAACCATAACAAAAAAAAAGCCAGCTAAAAGCTGGCTAAAGTAATACTGGAAGCAATGTGAGCAATGTCGTGCTTTCAGGTTCCCGTAGCGGTCTTCCTGAATGCAGAGCAATAATAATCATTCTCATTCGCACTTGTCCAATACTTTTTGCAAAAAATAGCGGTTGACTCAAGTTTTAAAGTCATTGATGTTGGAAGGGACGTTTAAATGACTGAGGAATAAGGAATGAGTGAGATAGTGATACGCCACATCGAACCCAGCGATGCAGAAGCTTTGCGCGACATCATGTCGCATCCTGATGTGTATCACGACACGCTACAGCTCCCTCATCCTTCTATGGAAATGTGGCACGAACGCGTTGCGACAAAACCAGGCCGGCGCCATCTTGTTGCCTGTCTGGACCAGCGCGTTATTGGACATATGGCGCTGGACGTAATGGAAAACCCGCGTCGCGGCCACGTTGCCACATTCGGTATCAGCGTGGCTGCGGATATGCAGGGTCGCGGCGTAGGCCGCAGGCTCATGAGCGAGATGATCAATCTGTGTGACAACTGGTTACGCATTGAACGTATCGAACTGACGGTCTTTGCCGATAATCCAGCGGCTGTTGCGCTCTATAAAAATTTTGGTTTTGAAATCGAAGGGACCGGCAGGAAATTTGCCCTGCGCAACGGTGAGTATGTGGATGCGTATTATATGGCGAGAATGAAGTGACACACTCCCCTCACCCCGGCCCTCTCCCCACAGGGGCGAGGGAGAAAAGACCGCACCGTGCAATCCCCTCTCCCCTGCGGGGAGAGGGTTAGAGTGAAGGGAATCGTTAATACCCCGCCGACAAATCATCCACCGACCGCGGATCCGACGCGCCAAACAGCGCCCCGTCCGGCCCGACCATAATGCTCTGGGTGCTGCCCATCGCCTCCTTCACCGCCACCTTCTGCCCGCGCTGTTCAAGCAGCTTGATGGTGTCCGGACTAAAGCCCTTCTCCACGCGCAGCTCGTCCGGCAGCCACTGGTGATGGAAACGCGGTGCGTTGGTCGCTTCGGCGACGTTCATCCCAAAGTCGATGCTGTTCACCACCATCTGCAGCACGGTGGTGATAATACGGCTGCCGCCAGGGCTGCCGGTTACCAGCCAGGTTTTCCCGTCTTTCACGACAATGGTGGGCGACATGGACGACAGCGGACGTTTCTTCGGCCCTACCGCATTCGCATCGCCGCCCACCAGCCCGTAGACGTTCGGCACGCCCGGTTTGGCAGAGAAGTCATCCATCTCGTTGTTCAGCAGAATGCCGCTGTTGCCCGCCACAATCCCGGTACCGAAAGTGGTATTGAGCGTATAGGTCACCGCCACCGCGTTACCGTCTTTATCCACCACCGAGAAGTGGGTGGTCTGGTTGCTTTCGTACGGCGCCAGCTTGCCGGGGCGGATCTCGCTCGACGGTTTGGCCTTGTTGATGTCGATCTGATCGGCAATGGATTTGGCATAGGCCTTGTTGGTCAGCGCCTGCCATGGCACCTTCACGAAGTCCGGATCGCCGAGATATTCCGACCGGTCGGCGTAGGCGCGTTTTTCCGCTTCCGCCATCACCTGCATGGCGTCCGCGCTGCCGAAGCCGAACTTGTGCATATCGAAGTTTTCGAGAATATTGAGGATCTGCACGATGTGGATCCCACCGGAGGACGGCGGCGGCATGGAGAAGACCTCGTATCCGCGATAGGTGCCGCTAATCGGCTCGCGCTCCACCGCCTTGTATTCCGCCAGATCCGCTTTGGTGATGAGCCCGCCGTTCTTCTGCATCTCTTCGGCAATCTGGTCGGCAATCGCCCCTTTGTAGAAGGCGTCCGGGCCGTGCTCCGCAATCAGCTCCAGGCTTTTGGCGAGGTTCTTCTGCACCAGCCGGTCGCCCTTCTTCAGCGGCTCACCGTCTTTCCAGAAGATGGCCTTGCTGTTTTCGTGATTCGGAATGACTTCGCTGCCGTAGGTCTTGAGATCGTCCGCCAGCGCATCGTTTACCACAAAGCCGTCGCGCGCCAGCTTGATGGCAGGCTGCACCACCTTGTTCAGCGGCATCGTGCCGTATTTTTCCAGCGCCAGCGAGAAGCCCGCGACGGTACCCGGCGTGCCGGAAGCAAGATGCGAGGTCAGGGATTTTTTGCTGTCAGGGTTACCCTGATCGTCGAGGAACATATCGCGGGACGCCTGAGAAGGGGCCATTTCGCGGAAGTCGATGGCGGTGGTTTTGCCGTCTTTGGTGCGCAGCATCATAAAACCGCCGCCGCCCAGGTTCCCCGCCTGCGGATGCGTCACCGCCAGCGCATAGCCGACGGCGACCGCTGCATCCACCGCGTTACCGCCCTGCCTGAGAATATCGACGCCCACTTTTGTTGCCAGGGCATCCACTGACGCCACCATGCCATGGGTTGCCCGCACGGGATGAAAAACATCTTCCTCAACGCCGTAAGAGACCGGAGGCGCCGCTGGCGGGTTGGCCGCCACGCTAAATGTACCGCCTGCCATCAGCGCGGCGATGGCGACCCAGCGCAAAAACGTTGGTTTCATCATTATTGTTCTCCAGGTGAAGGGATCCATATTCCCCGCTTAAGCCTGGTTCACAACTCCTAAAAAATCATCGTCATGGTGAAATCGGGGTAAACTTAAGAGAGACCTCAAAAGGAGGAAATGACAATGAAACGCTTATGGATCCTTACGGCGCTGATCCCGTTTGCCGCGCTCGCACAGCCGCTTAACACCATGAACAACCCAAACCAGCAGGGTTATGTCATCCCGAGCCAGCAGCGTATGCAGACGGAGATGATGAGCCAGCAACAGCAGCAGAAAGGGATGCTTAATCAGCAGCTTAAAACGCAGACCCAGATGCAGCAGCAAAGCCTGCAAAATCAGATGAACGCCAACACCCAGCGCGTACAGCAGGGTCAGGTGCGCGAGCAGCCGTTGCCGAATAAAAACGGCGGGATGTTAGGGGGAATGACGTCGTCAGGCAGCGGACAGCAGCACATGCTGCCGCCGCAGTCGAATGGCAGTATGCTTAATCCGCAGAACTAAAATCCGGGCCGATCAGGTCGATTGCATCGGTACAGATGCTATCCACGCCCCAGCGCAGCAGTTCGGCTGCGCGCTGGGGTTTGTTAACCGTGTAGACCAGAATATGCAGACCCGCGTCCTTCAGCATCTTCACCCGCGCCTCATCCAGCAGCCTGTGGTTGAGATGGATAGAAACGCACGCTAAGCGTGTCGTCAGCTCGCGCCAGTCCTCGCGCCACTCGTCAAGCAGCAGCCCGCGCGGCAGCTCCGGCACGGCCGCCTGTGCGGCCTCCAGCGCATCGATTTCAAATGATGACAGCAGCGGCGCGGTCATCCCTTCCCACAGCTCGCGCGCGGCCAGGGCAATGACTTTGCCCGTCAGCGGCCCGGTGCCGGTGGTCGGTTTGATTTCGATGTTGGCCATCATCCCGTGCAGGCGACAGCGATCGGCCACTTCCGCCAGCAGCGGCAGCGGTTCGCCTTTAAATTCGCCGCTGTACCAGCTTCCGGCGTCGACCTTCAACAGATCGCGCCACGGCAGCTCGCCAGCCACGCCCCATCCGTTGCTGGTGCGTTCGAGGTTATCGTCATGCAGCAGGAAAATCTCGCCGTCTTTCGACAGCTTGGCGTCGAACTCGATCATCGTGTGACCGTAGCGTGCGCCAACGTCAATCGCCGCCAGCGTATTTTCCGGCGCCAGCTTACCGCCGCCGCGGTGGGCGACGACGTGGGGATAAGGCCAGTTGCTCATACTCGTTGTCCTGTTTCACCGTCAAACAGGTGCAGATGATTTTCCGGCAGGTGTAGCCAAAGCGTGCTGCCTGCTTTAGGGCGCTCCTGATGTGCCAGCCGCACCACCATTTTTTGCTCGCCCCAGCGCCCGTGCGCCAGGTTATCTGCACCCAACATCTCCAGCGTGTCCATCACCAGCGGCACGCCGCCTTCCGCCTGAGAGGTTAAACCAATATGTTCCGGGCGGATACCAAGCGTCATCTTACGCCCGGCGTGGCCACGATAGTACCAGTTGATCGGCAATGCCATCCCGCTTTCCAGCTCAAAGTGCGTGCCCGCATTGCTGATACGCCCTTCCAGCAGATTCATCGCCGGGCTGCCGATAAAGCTCGCCACGAAACGGGTGGCCGGTTTCTCGTAGACCTCCACCGGGGTACCAATCTGCTCGGCAACGCCTTTGTTCATCACCATCACGCGCTGGGCGAGGGTCATGGCTTCAACCTGATCGTGGGTGACGTACAGAGAGGTGGTTTTCAGACGACGGTGCAGCTGCTGCAGCTCAAGACGCATCTGCACGCGCAGCCTGGCGTCGAGGTTAGACAGCGGCTCATCGAACAGAAATACCGCCGGATCGCGCACGATGGCGCGCCCCATTGCCACGCGCTGGCGCTGGCCGCCGGAGAGCTCGCGCGGGCGGCGCTTCAGCAGGCCGTCCAGCTCGAGAATACGCGCCGCCTCTTTCACCCGCTCGTCGATAAGGCCTTTGCCCATGCCGCGGATTTTCAGCCCCCAGGCCATGTTCTCTTCCACGCTCATGTGCGGATAGAGGGCGTAGTTCTGGAACACCATCGCAATGCCTCTGTCTTTCGGCTCCATCTCGGTGACGCGCTGACGATCAATCCAGATATCCCCGGAGGTTACGCGCTCCAGCCCCGCCACCATGCGCAGCAGGGTGGATTTGCCGCAGCCGGACGGGCCGACCATCACGATGAATTCCCCGTCCGCCACGTCGAGCGTCAGCGGCTGAATCACCTGGGTTTTACCATCCCAGCTTTTGGTTACTGCCTGAAGTTTTAAACCTGCCATCTTATTTCTCGCTATCGACCAGGCCGCGGACAAACGCGCGCTGCATGGCTAAAACAATGACTACGGGTGGGATAAGGGTGAGCAGCATCGCCGCCATCACCTGGTTCCAGAGGGTGGTGCCTTCGCCGGTGGCGATCATGCCTTTGATGCCCGCCACGGCGGTGCCGAGGTTGACGTCCTGAATAATTAGCAGCGGCCACAGGTACTGGTTCCAGCCGTATATAAAGGTGATCACAAACAGCGCCGCAAGGTTGGTTTTCGACAGCGGCAGCACGATGTCGCGGAAGAAGCGCATCGGCGACGCGCCGTCGATGCGTGCCGCTTCAATCAGCTCGTCCGGCAGAGTCATAAAGAACTGGCGGAACAGGAAGGTGGCGGTCGCCGAGGCCATCAGCGGCAGGGTTAAGCCCGCGTAGCTGTCGAGCATCTTCAGGTTGGCGATCACCTCCACCGTCGGGAAGATACGCACCTCTACCGGCAGCATCAGCGTAATGAAGATCATCCAGAAGAAGAGGTTACGCAGCGGAAAGCGGAACCAGACGATGGCGAAGGCCGAAAGCATCGACACCGTAATTTTGCCGACCGTAATGCCAAACGCCATGATGAAGCTGTTGAGCATCATCAGCCAGAACGGCGCGCTGTTGGCGCCCACTCCCTGGGTCCAGATGGTCTTCATGTTCTCGAACAGATGCCCGCCGGGGAGCAGCGTCATCGGCGTGTCGAACACCGCTTTGGTGTCCAGCGTGGCGGCGACGAACGCCACGTACAGCGGGAAGAGGATGACGATGATCCCTAAAATCAGCATGGTATGGCTGAAAATCGTCAGCCCGCGACGGTTCTCAATCATTGGTAGCGCACCTTACTTTCGACATAGCGGAACTGCACCACCGTGAGGATGATGACGAGGAACATCAGCACAACCGACTGCGCGGCGGAGGCGGAGAGATCCAGCCCCGCAAAGCCTTCGCGGTAGATTTTGTAAATCAGCGTCGTGGTCGCCTGTACCGGACCGCCTGCGGTCGCCGCATCGATCACCGGGAAGGTGTCGAAGAAGGCGTACACGAGGTTAACCACCAGCAGGAAGAAGCTCACCGGGGCGATCAGCGGCAGCGACAGTCTGAAGAAACGACGAATGGGCCCAGCCCCGTCGATGGCAGCGGCTTCCACCAGCGAGCGCGGGATGGACTGCAGCGCGGCAAAGAAGAACAGGAAGTTGTAGCTGATCTGCTTCCACACCGAGGCGAACACCACCAGAAACATCGCCTGGCCGCTGTTCTGGGCGTGGTTCCAGTCGTAGCCCAGTTCGGCCAGGAAGTGGGTAATCAACCCGCGCCCGGGGTTAAACAGGAAGATCCACAGCACGGCAGCGACGGCGGGAGCCACGGCGTAAGGCAGCAGCATCAGGGTTTGATAAATACGGCTGCCGCGCACTACATAGTCCACCAGCGCGGCGAAAAACAGCGAGGCAACCAGACCGCTGACGGTCACCAGCGCGCTGAACTTCATCGTCGTCCAGAAGGAGTCCAGGTAGTAGCTGTCATGGAACAGCGCGGTAAAGTTGTCCAGGCCAACAAACTGGCTGGAGAGCCCGAACGGATCGACGCTTTGTACCGAGTACCACAGCGCTTCGCCCGCAGGCCAGATAAAGAAGATAACGGTGATGACCAGCTGCGGCGCGACCAACAGGTACGGAAGCCAGCGGGAACGGAACACCGGACGGGATGATGACATTGAGATTTGGTTCCTGGCGATTTCTGTTTTCTCCCTCTCCCTGGGGAGAGGGTTGGGGTGAGGCATCAGGCCGCATTAATCCGTAGGCCCGGAACGCTGCGCGTCACCGGGCATTTTTTTACGATTTCGTCGACTGCTCAAAGCGGCGCAGCAGCTGATTCCCGCGCTCTACCGCAGAATCCAGCGCCTGCTGTGGCGTTTTCTTACCGGTCCACACGCTTTCCAGCTCTTCATCCACGATGGTGCGGATCTGCGGCATGTTGCCCAGACGCAGGCCTTTGGTGAACGGCAACGGCGGCTTGTTCAGCATCTGACGCGTCGCGATGTCCGCCCCTGGGTTCTTGCTGTAGAAGCCCTGCTCGCGGGTCAGGTCGTACGCGGCTTTGGTGATCGGCAGGTAGCCGGTCTTCTGATGCCATTCGGCGGCGTTTTCAGGCTTCGCCAGGAAGTCGAGGAACTCGGCCACCCCTTTGTAGGTGCCCTTGTCTTTACCCTGCATCACCCACAGGCTCGCTCCGCCGATGATGGCGTTCTGCGGCGCGCCCTTCACGTCAGCGTCGTACGGCATCATGCCCACGCCGTAGTTGAATTTGGCGTAGTGGCGGATATCCGCCAGCGAGCCGGAAGAGGCGGTGGTAATGGCGCAGTCGCCGCTGTAGAACTTCTCGGTGGATTCGTCTTTACGCCCGAAGTAGCTAAAGTCGCCCTTCTTGTTCAGATCGGCAAGCAGCGCGATGTGCTTCACCTGCTCCGGCTTGTTGAACTCTAGTACCGCATCGGTGCCGTCGAAGCCGTTATTTTTGGTCGCCACCGGCAGGCCATGCCAGGCGCTGAAGTTTTCAATCTGGATCCAGCCCTGCCAGCCGCTGGCGTAGCCGCACTTCATCCCCGCCGCTTTCAGCTTCGCGGTGTACTCCGCCAGGTCCTGCCAGGTTTTTGGCGGCTGCTCCGGGTCTAAACCGGCTTTTTTGAAGGCGTCTTTGTTGTAGTACAGCACCGGCGTGGAGCTGTTAAACGGCTGAGACAGCAGATGGCCGGTTTTGGAATCGGTGTAGTAACCCGCTACGGTCGGCACGAACTGCGACTCATCGAAGTTGATGCCCGCTTCTTTGAACACTTCATAGACCGGCTTGATGGCTTTGGAGGCCATCATGGTGGCGGTACCCACTTCATAAACCTGCAACAGCGCTGGCGCGTTGCCGGTACGGAAGGCGGCGATGCCCGCGCTCAGACTCTGCTCATAGTTACCTTTGTACACCGGCACAATTTTGTAATCCGGATGGGCGTCGTTGAAACGCTGCGCCAGGGAGTCAACTTCTTTACCCAACTCCCCTTCCATGGAATGCCAGAACGGAATGGTGGTCACAGCCATTGCGTTCGCCGCAAAAGCCAGACCCAGTGCCAGACCCAAAGCTGTGTGTCGTAACGATGTCATTGTCATCTCTCTTATTGTGCCGGATGCGCGATATCACGCGTTTTATGCTCGCGAGGTAACATGACATGCTCGAATTACAGAAAAATAACTGTTTGTTTACAGATAAGTGACAGCCAGGCGTCAGGGGGATGATGGTTGTGTGAAGGGGGATGGGGGTTAGGTGCGGTCTGGTGCCCTCACCCCAGCCCTCTCCCACAGGGAGAGGGAGCAAACATTAAAAAAGGCAACTTGCGTTGCCTTTTTGCTTTTACCTCGTGCGGTCTGGAGCCCTCACCCCGACCCTCTCCCACGGGGAGAGGGAGCAAACACTAAAAAAGGCAACTTGCGTTGCCTTTTTGCTTTTACCTCGTGCGGTCTGGAGCCCTCACCCCGACCCTCTCCCACGGGGAGAGGGAGCAAACACTAAAAAAGGCAACTTGCGTTGCCTTTTTGCTTTTACCTATCCGCCCAGGTACGCGCTCCGCACCGCCTCGTTCGCCAGCAGCGCGTCGCCGGTATCCTCCAGCACCACGCGGCCGTTCTCCAGCACGTAGCCACGGTCGGCGAGCTTCAGCGCCTGGTTGGCGTTCTGCTCGACGAGGAAGATAGTCATCCCCTCTTTGCGCAGCTGCTCAATGGTGTCAAAAATCTGCTGGATGATGATCGGCGCCAGACCGAGCGACGGTTCGTCCAGCAGCAGCAGGCGCGGTTGGCTCATCAGCGCGCGGCCAATCGCCAGCATCTGCTGCTCACCGCCGGACATGGTGCCCGCACGCTGGATGCGGCGCTCCCACAGGCGCGGGAAGAGTTCGTATACCCACTTGATGCGGGTCTGGTATTCATCGCGGTGAGCGAAGAAACCGCCCATCGCCAGGTTCTCTTCCACCGTCATACGCGAGAATACGCGGCGCCCTTCCGGAACAATCGCCACCGCCTCGCGCATGATTCTGGCGGTCTGCCAGTCGGTAATGTCTTTACCATCGAACACAATACGCCCGCTGGTGGCGCGCGGGTCGCCGCACAGGGTGCCGAGCAGCGTGGTTTTGCCCGCGCCGTTGGCGCCAATCAGGGTCACGATTTCACCCTGATTGATATGCAGGCTGACGTCGTGCAGCGCCTGGATCTTGCCGTAGTGCGCGTTGACCTTGTCGAACGTTAACATCGCTTTTTCCATCTTATGCCTCACCAAGGTATGCGCGGATCACGTCCGGGTTGTTGCGGATCTCTTCCGGCGTGCCGTTAGCCAGCGGCGTGCCCTGGTTTACCACGTAGATACGGTCCGAAATGCCCATCACCAGCTTCATGTCGTGCTCAATCAGCAGGATGGTGGTGTCGTGACTGTCGCGCAGCTCGGCAATCAGCTCGTCCAGCTCTTTGGTCTCTTTCGGGTTGAGGCCCGCCGCCGGTTCGTCGAGCATCAGGATTTCCGGCTGGGTGACCATGCAGCGCACAATCTCCAGACGACGCTGGTCGCCGTAGGCCAGATTACTCGCCTGGCGGTTAGCGTGCTGCAGCAGGCCAATTCGGTCGAGCCAGGTGGCGGCGCGATCGAGCGCTTCATCCTGGGCGCGGCGGAAGGCCGGGGTTTTCAACAGGCCGGAGAAAAGCCCGGTTTTCAGCTGCTGATGCTGCGCAACCAGCAGGTTCTCAATCACCGTCATCTCGCGGAACAGACGCACGTGCTGGAAGGTACGCACCACGCCCATGCGGGCAATCTGCTGGCCCGGCAGCCCTTCAAGGTGCTTGTCGCGCAGCAGGATGGTGCCGCCCGTCGGCTTGTAGAAGCCGGTCAGGCAGTTAAAGACCGTGGTTTTCCCGGCGCCGTTCGGACCAATCAGGGAGACAATCTCTTTCTTGTGCAGATCCAGTGACACATTGTTGACCGCCAGCAGGCCGCCAAAACGCATCATCAGACCGTTAACGGATAATAATGGCTGACTCATGCCTGATCTCCTTTCGCTTGCCCGTTCTTCAGCTTCAGCTGTGGACGAGTCATCGGCAGCAAGCCCTGCGGACGCCAGATCATCATCAGCACCATCAAACCACCCAGCATCAGCATGCTGTATTCGTTAAAGTCGCGCATCAGCTCGCGCGAGACCACCAGCAGGATGGCCGCGAGGATAACGGCGAACTGCGAGCCCATCCCGCCGAGCACCACAATCGCCAGCACAAAGGCGGATTCGGCAAAGGTGAACGATTCCGGGCTAACGAAGCCCTGACGGGCGGCAAACAGCGTTCCGGCGAAACCGGCAAACGCGGCGCTGATGGTGAACGCGGTCAGCTTGATGCGGGTCGGGTTCAGGCCCAGGGAGCGGCAGGCGATCTCATCTTCACGCAGCGCTTCCCACGCGCGGCCCAGCGGCATGCGCAGCAGACGGTTAATCACGAACAGTGTGATCACCACCAGCAGCAGCGCCACCAGATAGAGCCAGATTACGCGGTCGGACGGGTCATACTTCACGCCGAAGAAGTTACTGAAGGTATCCCAGCCGCCTTCACGGGCGGTACGGCTGAACTCCAGGCCGAAGAAGGTCGGTTTCGGGATCTGGCTGATGCCGTTCGGGCCGCCGGTCACTTCGGTGTTATTCAGCAGCAGGATACGGACGATTTCTCCGAAGCCTAAGGTCACAATCGCCAGGTAGTCACCGCGCAGGCGCAGCACCGGGAAGCCAAGCAGGAAGCCAGCAGCGGCAGAGACCAGCCCCGCCAGCGGCAGGCAGGTCCAGAAGCCGAGGCCGTAATAGTGGTTCAGCAGCGCGAAGGTATAGGCGCCGATGGCGTAGAAGCCGCCGTAGCCCAGCACCAGCAGGCCCGAGAGCCCCACGACCACATTCAGACCGAGGCCGAGAATCACGTAGATCATGGTCAGAGTGGCGATATCCACGGTGCCGCGAGACACCACAAACGGCCACGCCACGGCGGCCACCAGCAGCGCCACGAGGAACAGCTTCTGCTTAACCGTAGACCCGTCGATGGCCGGCAGAACGAATTTCGGCCCGGAGACGTTTTTCAGCGACTTCTGGAACAGCGGACGCAGCAGCTGGAACAGGAACACCACGGCAGTGCCGATAAATACCCACTGCCAGCGGATGTCGGGGGCGGTATCCACCACCAGCTTCGTCCCGTCCAGACCTAACTGGACGCCCATAAAGACGCCTGCCAGCACGAAGAACATGGCGGCAGAGAGCAGCGCCATTGCAAAATGCATCGGTTTCATACTTTCTCTACCTCCGGACGGCCCAGAATGCCGGTAGGCATGACCAGCAGAACCAGAATCAGCAGGGCAAACGACACCACGTCTTTATATTCCGTGCTCAGATACGCCGAGGAGAGCGCTTCCGCCACGCCCAGGATCAGGCCGCCGATCATCGCCCCCGGAATACTGCCGATACCGCCCAGAACCGCCGCGGTGAAGGCTTTCATCCCGGCCATAAAGCCGATGTACGGGTTGATCACGCCGTAGAACTGGCCGAGCAGCACGCCTGCGACGGCCGCCATCGCGGCGCCAATTACGAAGGTCAGGGCAATCACGCGGTCGGTGTTGATGCCGAGCAGGCTCGCCATCTTCAGGTCTTCTGCGCAGGCGCGGCAGGCGCGTCCCATCCGCGAGTAGCGGATGAACAGCGTCAGGGCCAGCATCGCAATAAAGGTCACGACCCAGATAACCAGCTGCATGGTGGTGATAGAGGCCGAGAAGTTTTCACTGGCCCCCACAATCCACTGGCCGTTAAACAGGCTTGGCAGCGCCACGTCGCGCGAGCCTTCGGTCAGGCTGACGTAGTTTTGCAGGAAGATCGACATCCCGATCGCGGAAATCAGCGCAATCAGACGCTTGGAGCTGCGCACCGGCCGGTAGGCCACGCGCTCGATGCTCCAGCCGTAGGCGCTGGCAATCACAATCGCGCCAACAAACCCGGCGGCGACCAGCAGCCAGCTGCTGTCGATGCCCATCATCATCAGGGCGGCGATAATCATGAAAGAGACGTAGCTACCGATCATGTACACCTCGCCGTGGGCGAAGTTGATCATGCCGATAATGCCGTAAACCATCGTATAGCCGATGGCGATCAGCGCGTAGGTGCTTCCCAGCGTAACGCCGTTAAACATCTGCTGCAGGAAATAGAGAAACTGCTCGGACATATGCAAACCTTTTTATACCCGCCCGTCATGCCGGGCGGTGGGATGATTATTTGGCGGCCGAGGATGAACCGTCGGCGTGCCACTTAAAGACACCAAACTCAAATCCCTTCAGATCGCCTTTCTCATCCCAGTTCAGCGGCCCAATCACGGTGTTCGCCCCGTGTGCTTTTAAATCTTTAACCAGATCCAGCGGTTCTTTGCTGCCGGAGCGATCCAGCGCGGTGGCCAGAGACTGTACGGCCGCGTAGGTGATCCAGACATACGGACCACTCGGATCTTTCTTCTGCGCCTTGAGCGCATCCACGATAGCCTTGTTGGCCGGATCCTGGTCATAGCGTTTTGGCATCGTCACCAGCATGCCTTCAGCAGAATCCCCGGCGATGTTCGACAGAGAGGCATTGCCCACGCCCTCTGGCCCCATAAACTGGGTCTTCAGACCGGTGGCGCGCGCCTGACGCAGCATCTGCCCCATCTCCGGGTAGTAGCCGCCGTAGTAAACAAAGTCGATATTCTCTTTTTGCAGGCGGGCAATCAGCGCGGAGAAGTCTTTCTCACCGGCGGTAATGCCGTCGAAGAAGACGATGTTCGCGCCGCCTTTTTTCAGGCCGTCCTGCACGGAGCGCGCCAGGCCTTCGCCGTACTGCTGTTTGTCATGAATAATGGCAATGCGCTGTGGCTTAACGGTCTCGAGGATGTATTTGGCGGCGGTGGGGCCCTGCGAGGAGTCCAGACCGGCGGTACGCATAATGTGCTGGTAGCCGCGCTGGGTCAGTTCCGGGTTCGTTGCGCCTGGGGTGATCATCAGTATGCCTTCGTCTTCGTAGATATCAGACGCAGGCTGCGTGGAGGATGAGCACAGGTGGCCGATCACATACTGGATACCGTCATTGACGATTTTGTTGGCGACCGCGACGGCCTGTTTAGGATCGCAGGCGTCGTCATATTCCACGCCCACCAGCTTGTCGCCTTTGATGCCGCCCTTAGCGTTGATGTCTTTGATGGCCTGGCGCGCGCCGTTGAACTCCATGTCACCCCACTGGGCAACAGGGCCGGACATCGCCCCCACTACCGCAACCTTAATGTCGTCTGCCATAGCGGCATGCGAGATCGACAGTGCGACCATCCCCGCGATTAACGTCTTCGCGTTCCTTTTCATCTCTGAATCCCCATTCGTGATGTCGTGTTTATATTTTGTTTTATTATGGTTAAAAAGCATTCTGTACTTTTAATGAACAACGCTATTTTTACCAGTGCCTTTAATGGTTTAGCGCAGTTTTTTGTCAAAAACCAGACTAAAATCTCTATTTTTCAGGCGATTAAGAAAAGATAATATTCTGAAATCAGGCAGAGATAAACAAATAAAAGTGCAGTTTGCAGCATAAAATAACGGTACAAAGCGCCGAATAAATCACTACCGTTCAGGTTAAAATTCTGCTTATTTTTCGATCCATGTGTTTTCAAACTGCCCATCGCGTTGCCAAAAAACTAATCACCTGGTTAATGAGAATAAAAAGAGGAAGCCGCTGAGTGAATAAATTGAGTACACTGCCCCTACTCAATCTGATTTGGACAAGTGGCTAATGAAACTGACTATCGTGCGTCTGGTGACCTTTAGCGACCAGGATCATATCGACCTGGGCAAGATCTGGCCGGAATATTCCCCTTCGTCGCTGCGCGTTGATGAGACCCACCGCATTTATGCCGCGCGTTTTAACGAACGCCTGCTGGCTGCGGTTCGCGTCACCCTGAGTGGTACAGAAGGGGCGCTGGACTCGCTGCGCGTGCGTGACGTCACCCGTCGTCGCGGTGTGGGACAGTATTTAATTGAAGAAGTGATCCGCGAAAACCCGAGCGTGACCTCATGGTGGATGGCTGACGTGGGCGTGGAAGACCGCGGCGTGATGGCGGCGTTTATGCAGGCGTTAGGGTTTACGGCGCAGGAGAGCGGTTGGGAGAAGCGCCAGGGCTGATTTGTGCTGCCTGATGCCCTCACCCACGGGGAGAGGGAGAAAACATTAAAAAAGGCAACTTACGTTGCCTTTTTGCTTTTATTTTGCGTCTGTCGCCGTGCCGTTAGCATGCCAGTCAAACACGCCGAACTCAAAGCCCTTCAGGTCGCCCTTCGTGTCCCAGGAGAGTGGTCCCATGACGGTCTCGACGGTATTCGCTTTCAGCCAGGTGGCAATCTCAGCCGGATCGGCCGACTGGTTCAGGCCCGCCTGCAGCGACTGCAGCGCCGCGTAGGTGGTCCAGACGAACGCGCCGCTTGGATCCTGTTTCTTCGCCTTGATGGCATCTACGATAGGTTTGTTCGCAGGGACCTGATCGTAGTTCTTCGGTTTGGTTACCAGCAGGCCTTCGGCTGATTCACCCGCAATGTTGGACAGGGAAACGTTCGCTACGCCTTCCGGCCCCATAAACTGGGTTTTCAGGCCCGCAGCGCGCGCCTGGCGCAGGATCTGGCCCATTTCCGGGTGGTAGCCACCGTAGTAAACGAAATCAATATTCTCTTTCTTCAGACGCGCTACCAGGGTGGAGAAGTCTTTCTCACCGGCAGTGATCCCGTCGAAGAACACCACGTCGGCATTCGCTTTCTTGAGGTTATCCTGCACTGAACGCGCCAGACCTTCACCGTACTGCTGCTTGTCATGAACGATGGCAATGCGCTTCGGCTTCACTTTTTCAACGATGTATTTCGCCGCGGTTGGGCCCTGGTCTGAGTCCAGGCCGGTGGTGCGCAGGGTCAGCTTGTAGCCACGCGCGGTAAGCTCCGGTGCGGTCGCTGCCGGGGTGATCATCAGAATACCTTCGTCTTCGTAGATGTCAGACGCGGGCTGAGTAGAGGAAGAGCACAGGTGACCGATAACGTATTTGATCCCGTCGTTCACCACTTTGTTCGCGACCGCGACCGCTTGTTTCGGGTCACAGGCATCATCATATTTTACGATCTGCAGTTTTTCGCCTTTGATACCGCCCTTAGCATTAATGTCTGCAACCGCCTGTTCAGCGCCGGTAAATTCCTGGTCGCCGTACTGTGCTACCGGACCGGACATTGCGCCAACCACAGCCACCTTGATGTCTGCCTGTGCCATGGTGCTGAATGCCAACGCGATACATCCTGCCAGTAACGCTTTACCCTTCATGTTCATCCTGAGATTCCCCATTATTATGGTTATTACGATTGTTGTGATGTTGTTGTGCAGCGCTTTATGTCAGTTATAGGTGTGCTGTCCGCGCTTTTTCAGCATACTCTGCTAAAACATACCCGATTTTTATGATTTTGGAATAGCTAATTTGAAATGAATATATGATAAGCCCGGCAGGGATTTTCGCCGGGCATATGGCTTTAACGTGTCAGCGACGCGGAGATAATGTCCAGCGCTTTACGGAATTGCGCTTCAGGAATCGTCAGCGGATAGAGGAAACGAATGACGTTGCCGTAGACGCCGCAGCTCAGCAGCAGCAGCCCTTCCTGCAACGCGCGATCCTGCACCTGGCGGGTAAATTCCGGCGAAGGCTGCCCCGTTTGCGGGTCGTTAAACTCCACCGCCACCATCGAGCCCTGCGCGCGAATGTCAGCGATATACGGGCAGCGTTCCTTCGCCTTATTCAGCACTTCCACCAGGTGGTGGCCAAGATGCGCCGAGCGCGTGCAGAGATCCTCTTCATCAATCACGTCGAGCACGGCATGTGCCGCCGCAATCGCCAGCGGGTTTCCGGCGTAGGTACCGCCCAGCCCGCCAGGCGCGGGTGCGTCCATCACCTCCGCACGGCCAGAAACCGCCGAAAGCGGCATCCCGCCCGCCAGGCTTTTCGCCATGGTGATTAGATCGGGCTTCACGCAGTGGTGTTCCATCGAGAACAGCTTGCCGGTACGGGCGAAGCCGCTTTGCACCTCGTCGGCAATCAGCAAAATACCGTGGGTGTCGCACAGGGCGCGCAGCGCCTGCATAAAATCAGCTGGCGCAATGTTGAAACCGCCCTCTCCCTGAACCGGTTCGAGAATAATGGCCGCGACCTGGTCGGGTGCGATATCCGCTTTAAAGATGCGTTCCAGGCTTTTCAACGCTTCCGCCGTGCTGACGCCGTGCAGTTCATTCGGATACTGCGCGTGATACACCGAACCGGGGAACGGGCCAAAGCCGATCTTATACGGCGCAACTTTGCCGGTCAGCGCCATGGTCATAAAGGTGCGACCGTGGAACGCGCCGCCAAAGGTGATAAGGCCTGGACGTTTGGTGTACGCCCGGGCAATTTTGACCGCGTTTTCGACCGCCTCTGCCCCCGTGGAGAAGAACGCGGTTTTGGCCGGACCGTCAACGGGCACGCGCTGGTTGATGCGCTCGGCAAGCGCGACATAGCCTTCGTACGGCACAATCTGGTACGCCGTATGGGTAAACGCGTGGAGCTGTTTTTCAATAGCGGAAATGACTTTTGGATGGCGATGGCCGGTATTCAGCACCGCGATCCCGGCGGCGAAGTCGATGTACTCGTTGCCTTCCACGTCCCACACCGTGGCGTTTTCAGCTTTATCAGCATAGAAGTTACACATTACGCCGATGCCGCGCGGCGTCGCCTGTAAACGCCGGTCGTTCAGTTCGTTATTTTTCACCCTGTCCCCCTGAGAAAGTCGCCTGCTTAGCGCATCAGTAAGTGTTTGCCAGGGGGAGGGAATTCGCCAGAGCGGGCGCTAAAANCGCCTGCTTAGCGCATCAGTAAGTGTTTGCCAGGGGGAGGGAATTCGCCAGAGCGGGCGCTAAAAAAACAAAACCCCCAGACTTTCATCCAGGGGTTCTCGGTGTACTTCGCGGAAATTACGCTTCGATAGCGGCGCGAAGTTTTTTCATGGCGTTCTTTTCAAGCTGACGGACACGTTCCGCAGAAACGCCGTAGCGGTCGGCCAGCTCCTGCAGCGTGGACTTGTTGTCTTCGTCCAGCCAGCGGGCGCGGATAATATCCTGGCTACGCTCGTCGAGGCCTTCCATCGCATGGGTCAGCTTGTTCGCGGCCTGATCTTCCCAGTTATCCTCTTCGATGCCGTCAGCAAAGTTCGAGGTTTTATCCTGCAGATACAGAACCGGTGCCATCGGCTGGCTGTCAGATGCGTCGTCGTCGGAGGACATATCAAAGGTCATGTCCTGCGCGGCCATACGGGATTCCATCTCACGCACGTCTTTGCTGGTTACGCCCAGCTCGCGCGCCACCATTTCCACTTCATCCTGGTTGAACCAGCCCAGACGCTGCTTGGCTTTACGCAGGTTGAAGAACAGTTTGCGTTGCGCTTTTGTCGTGGCGACTTTCACGATACGCCAGTTGCGCAGCACGTATTCATGAATTTCTGCTTTGATCCAGTGCACAGCGAAGGAGACGAGTCGCACACCCACTTCCGGGTTAAAGCGACGCACAGCCTTCATCAGGCCGATGTTACCTTCCTGAATCAAGTCCGCCTGCGGCAGGCCATAGCCCGCATAGTTACGAGCAATGTGAACAACAAAGCGCAGGTGAGACAGGATCAGCTTTTTCGCTGCTTCCAGATCGCCCTGGTAATGCAGCTTTTCAGCAAGCTCCTTTTCTTCCTCGGCCGTTAACATCGGCCAGGTGTTCGCAGCCCGGATATAAGATTCCAGGTTACCAACAGGGGCTAAAGCTAAAGTTTGCATTTCTTTGGTCATTCATTCCTCTCAATGTTTCTTCTGGTCCTGGTCGTCCCCGTCAGGCAACAACCATGCCAAAGCGTTTGAGCAACGAGATTAGCATTCACTCTTTTATCAGACAGTGATTTTATCCACAAGTTCCAGGTGCAACGGTGAATAAATTACGCACAAATTGTGACATGGAGATGATAACAGGGGAAGCGACAACAGGGACGCTTTCCCTGCAGAGCGAGCATCTCGGTGCAGGGAAAGATTATATCACGCTTTTATTAGTCGGGAGTAAAGTGACGTAAATGTTGAACGGTTGCCAGCCAGGCTGCCACCCACCCAATCATCGAACACACCAGCAGCAGCAACAGGCACTCATCGAAGCCTAAGCCACTGATATCAAACTTTGTTCCGAAAACCTGCGCCACTTCAGTGACGGCAGACGAAAGCCGCATCACCAAAATTTCTGACAATATCAGTGAAAGAAATGCGCCGGAAAAACCGAGCAGTGCACCGCCGTAAAGGAACGGTCGGAGGATGAAACCATCCGTTGCACCAATCAGTTTCTGCACGTTGATGGTATCGCGACGGGCGAAAATGCTCAGGCGCACGCTGTTACCGATGACGAGGAAGACCGCCGCCACCATCAGCACGCCAATCATCGCCGCGACGCGTCCTACCAGCCCGGTCAGGGCAGAGAGACGCGCAAACCAGCTGTCGTCCATGCGCACTTCATCAATGCCCTTAATGCGCGTGATGCGATCGCGCAGGGTGTTAAGCGAATCGGTCCCCTGGAAATCCAGCTTCGGGATCACCACCGCAACGGCGGGCAGCGGGTTCTCTTCGAGCATATCCAGCGCGCCGCCAAAGCCAGACCAGTTACGGAACTCGCCCAGCGCGTCTTCACGTGAGAGATAGTTGACCTTCTCCACGCCCTGCTCGGCCTGGATTTGCCCAACCACCTGCGCGGCGGCGTTATCATCGAGCGCTTTATCCATATAGACCGTGATCTGCGGAGACGGATAATACTGTGAGGCCGCCTGGTTGACGTTTTTATAGACCATATAGCAGACGCTTGGCAGCGTCAGGGAGATGGCGATCACCATCACCGTCAGGAACGTCGCCAGCGGTTTGCTTTTCAGATCCTGCAGCGCGCCGTGGAAAGCGTAGCGCACCTGCTCGTTGAACACGTTGGTTTTACGGGAGGCCGGTTTTGGCGCGGCCTTCTGGCGCTTCGGCGCATTACGATTGCCGTCACCACCGCCCTGCGGCTTACGGAAACGGTCAAACCGGTTCCCGAACTGCCGAATCTGGTTTATTGCATCACGCTTGTTCACCGTGGCCTCCGTGCAAATGCCCGTCGCTCAGGGTCAGCATGCGGTACGAACGACGGGAAATGAGCCCGATGTCGTGCGTCGCCATCAATACGGTGACTCCTACGCGGTTAAATTCCTCAAACAGACGCAAAATCCCTTCTGACAGAGCATCGTCCAGGTTACCGGTCGGTTCATCCGCCAGCAGTACGGCAGGCTTGTTCACCACCGCGCGGGCGATGCCCACGCGCTGCTGTTCACCGCCGGAGAGCTGGATCGGGAAGTTCTTCGCTTTGTCCAGCAGCCCGACCTTATCCAGCGCCGCAGAAACGCGACGGCGGATATCGTCATAGCTGGCGCCGGCAATAATCAGCGGAATGGCCACGTTATCGAAAACGGTGCGATCCATCAGCAGGTGGTGATCCTGGAAAATCATGCCGATCTGACGACGCAGGAACGGCACTTCGCGGTTTTTCAGGCGGCTGATCTCATGACCGCCGAAAAAGATTTTCCCGGCGCTTGGCCGCTCGATCCCACAGATAAGCTTGAGCAGGGTACTTTTCCCCGCGCCGGAATGGCCGGTCAGGAATGCCATCTCGCCCGGCTGCAGGTGGAATGTCACCCCCTGCAGCGCTTGTCTCCCACCGAGATAGGCCTTGCTGACGTGTTCAAAGCGAATCATTGTTAGTCCTCTCGGGCAAATAATGCCTCAATAAAGTCGTCCGCCTTAAACGGACGTAAATCCTCAATACGCTCGCCCACACCGATGTAGCGGATAGGAATGCCGAACTGATCGGCCACGGAGAAGATCACCCCGCCTTTCGCGGTGCCGTCCAGCTTGGTCAGCGCGATCCCGGTCAGTCCTACCGCTTCAGTGAACAGCTTCGCCTGGCTGATGGCGTTCTGTCCGGTGCTGGCATCAATGGTCAGCATAATTTCATGCGGCGCGTCTTCGTCCAGCTTCTTCATGACGCGGACGATTTTCTTCAACTCTTCCATCAGGTGCGATTTGTTCTGCAAACGCCCTGCGGTATCGGCAATCAGCACGTCCACGTTGCGCGCCTTCGCCGCCTGGATGGCATCGAAGATCACGGACGCGGAATCCGCGCCGGTATGCTGGGCAATCACCGGAATGTTGTTGCGCTGGCCCCAAACCTGCAGCTGCTCAACCGCTGCCGCGCGGAAGGTATCGCCCGCCGCCAGCATCACCGATTTGCCCTGCTGCTCGAACTGACGCGCCAGCTTGCCGATGGTGGTGGTTTTACCCACGCCGTTCACGCCAACCATCAGAATAACAAATGGCGTTTTGCCTTCAATATTAAGCGGTTCGTCAACTTTTGCGAGAATTTCGCCCATCTCGTCTTTCAGCAGGCCGTACAGCGCTTCGGCGTCGCGCAGCTGTTTGCGGCTCGCCCCTTCGGTCAGATTGGCGATGATCTTACGGGTGGTTTCCACGCCGACGTCCGCAATCAGCAGCTGTTCTTCCAGCTCTTCAAAGAGATCGTCGTCGATCTTCTTACCGCGGAACAGACTGATAAATCCGGAACCTAAGTTTTCTTTGGTTTTGAGCAGGCTGCGCTTCAGGCGCGCGAAGAAACCTTCTTTGGTCGGTTTTTCCTGCTCCTGGACGCTCTCTTCTTCGGCCTGCTCTTCTACCGACACGACGATGACCGCTTCTTCCGCGGCTTCTGCCGCCAGCGCCTGGGCTTCCAGCTCTTCGTCGGTCAGCTCTGGCTCAAGTGCCGCGTCTTCCTCCACCGCCTCAACAATTTCAACGGTTTCCGCTTCCGCCTGCCACTCTTCGGCAGAAACCTCTTCGTCTTTGACCTCTTCCGGCAGCGTAAGCTCTTCGTGTTCGATAGCGGCCTGTGGCGCTTCGGTAACGGCTTCGACGACAACCGGTTCTGGCTTCTCGCTCTCCTGAACCTGTTCAGTGATCTCAACCACCTCTTCAGCAAAGGTTTCAATCTCTTCTTTGCTGTGCGCCGTTTCTTCCGCTTCGACAACCGCGGCGGTTTCTACAGGCGTTTCAGGCTGCGACTGCTCTTCAACGGCTTGTTGCTCTTCGGTTTTCTGTTCTGTTTCTTGCTCTTTTTCACCGAAGCCCAGCCAGGAAAAGAAGCCACGTTTTTTTTGTTTTGCCATCTGCGACTACACTCCTCGCGGCGCTATATACATGGAAGCTAAAAAAATGATGAAATAGTCTAACACTTTACTTAATTGACATCACCGCCCGCAATCGCAGGCCAATTGTTAACAGAGCTTTCCTGAGATGAAGAAACCCAACCGCGCCCCGGCCGGTCAAATTCGTATTATCGGCGGTCAGTGGCGAGGCCGGAAATTACCGGTGCCGGACAGCCCCGGTTTACGCCCTACTACCGACCGCGTGCGCGAGACGCTGTTTAACTGGCTGGCCCCGTCAATGGTAGACGCCCACTGCCTGGACTGCTTCGCCGGAAGCGGCGCGCTGGGGCTTGAAGCGCTGTCGCGCTATGCCGCCAGCGCCACGCTGCTGGAGATGGAGCGCGGCGTTGCGCAGACGCTGCAGCAAAATCTGGCGACGCTAAAGGCGAGCAACGCCAAAGTCGTGAACACCAACACGCTGAGTTTTCTTGCGCAGAAAGGCACGCCGCATAACGTGGTGTTTGTCGATCCGCCGTTCCGCAAGGGGCTGCTGGAAGAGACGTTATCCCTGCTGGAGCAAAACGGCTGGCTGGCGGATGACGCGCTAATTTACGTTGAAAGCGAAGTGGAAAAAGGTTTGCCGCCGGTTCCCGCCCACTGGGATCTGCACCGCGAAAAGGTCGCTGGTCAGGTGGCCTATCGTCTTTATCACCGTCAGGCACAAGGAGGCTCCGATGCCGGTACTGATTAACCTGGGACGTTTGCTGATGCTGGGCGTCTGGGCATTTTTGATTTTAAATCTGGTGCACCCGTTCCCGCGCCCGATGAATATTTTCGTTAACGTCGCGCTGATTTTCACGTCGTTCATGCACGCCCTGCAGATGGTGATGCTGAAAAACGGTCTGCCGAAAGACGGCCCGCAGATGACGGGCTGGCAGCAGCTGCGCGTGTTTATTTTCGGCGTGTTTGAGCTGCTGGTATGGATGAAGAAGTTTAAGGCGCAGGTGAAGAAGTAAGGCGCGGCCTGATGCCCTCACCCTAACCCTCTCCCAAGGGGAGAGGGCCGGGGTGAGGGGAAAATTACCGCTCCGGTTCAAACCCTTCAAACCGCGACCCTTTGTAACTCAACGTCCCTTTCTCCCCCACCGTCAGCTGATGATACTGCTGCGCCTCCAGGCGGAAGGTTATCTCCAGGCCGCCCGCTTCCGGCTTAAAGCTCGCTTCATAGCGCATTGCTGTGCCCGCAGGCGTCACCTGCTGCTGGCGCGAGCGGCGGTCGTTGAGCGGTTTTTCGCGTTTGTTGGTCACCTCCACGCGCTTTTGCATCAGCGGCGCGGCATCGTTATCCGCCTTCTCGCGGCGCTGCTGCACGAAGCGGAACGAGGCGGCAATGACGATAATCGCTACCACGATAATGAAAAACAGCGGCATCTTGCTCATTCTACAATCCCATCAGATTATGCGGAATTCAGGATACCCTGCCTTCCCCGGCATTGCCAAACGCCCGCCCGCGTCACTACACTGGATCAGAAACTGATTATTCAGACTTAACAGATACAGGGAGTTAATATGCTTTGGTCATTTATCGCTGTCTGTTTTTCCGCATGGCTTTATGTCGATGCGTCGTACCGTGGTCCCACCTGGCAGCGCTGGCTGTTTAAACCCGTCACGCTGTTGCTCCTGTTGCTGCTGGCCTGGCAAGCGCCGATGTTCAACGCCGTCAGCTATCTGGTGCTCGCCGGACTGTGTGCATCCCTGATTGGCGATGCCTTAACCCTGCTGCCACGCCAGCGCCTGCTCTACGCCGTTGGGGCGTTCTTCCTGTCGCATCTGCTCTATACCATCTACTTTGCCAGCCAGATGACGCTCTCCTTCTTCTGGCCGCTGCCGCTGGTGCTGCTGGTGATTGGCGCGCTGCTGATTGCGGTGATCTGGTCACGTCTGGAAGAGATGCGTTTGCCGGTCTGTACGTTTATCGCCATGACGCTGGTGATGGTGTGGCTGGCGGGCGAGCTGTGGTTCTTCCGTCCGACCGCTCCGGCGATGTCCGCGTTCTTCGGCGCCGCGCTGCTGCTGATCGGGAATATCGTGTGGCTGGGCAGCCACTATCGCCGCCGCTTCCGGGCGGATAACGCGATAGCCTCCGCCTGTTACTTTGCCGGGCATTTCCTGATTGTGCGTTCGCTGTATATCTAAATAGCGCTTGACTCTGGAGTCGACTCCAGAGTGTATGCTGCGGTTAATGAGAAAATTATCATTGCCGGAGACTGCCATGTCGACTCCAGAAATACCTAAAAAAGTTCCTCAATTCTCGGCACTTAAGCTCAGCCCGGCTCCGTCGAAAGACGACTGCTGCTGCGAAGGCGCGTGCGAAACGCCAACTCAACCCCTTCCTGAAAGCGGCAACCGCTACAGCTGGGTCGTCAACGGAATGGACTGCGCGGCCTGCGCCCGCAAGGTGGAAAACGCCGTCAAGCAGGTGCCGGGCGTGAGTCACGTTCAGGTGCTGTTCGCCACCGAAAAGCTGCTGGTCAGCGCCGATAGCGACGTCAGCAAACAGATTGAAGCCGCCGTCAGCAAGGCGGGCTATACCCTGCGCAGCGAAACGGCGCCCGTTGAAAAAGCCTCCTCCCTGAAAGAAAACCTGCCGCTCATTACCCTCACCATCATGATGGCCCTGAGCTGGGGTCTGGAGCAGATTAATCATCCGTTCGGCAATCTGGCGTTTATCGCCACCACGCTGGTCGGCCTGTTCCCGATTGCCCGTCAGGCGCTGCGCCTGATGAAAAGCGGCAGCTGGTTTGCAATCGAAACGCTGATGAGCGTGGCGGCAATCGGCGCGCTGTTCATTGGCGCGACGGCAGAAGCGGCGATGGTGCTGCTGCTGTTCTTAATCGGCGAACGTCTTGAGGGCTGGGCGGCGAGCCGGGCGCGTAAAGGGGTCAGCGCGCTGATGGCGCTGAAGCCGGAAACCGCCACTCGCGTGATAATCGGCACGCGTGAAACGGTCGCCATCAATACGCTGCGCCCGGGCGACGTGATTGAGGTGGCCGCAGGGGGGCGTCTGCCCGCAGACGGCGCGCTGCTTATCGCCACCGCGAGCTTTGATGAAAGCGCCCTGACCGGGGAATCCATTCCGGTAGAGCGTGCCGCGGGTGAAAAAGTACCTGCTGGCGCCACCAGCGTCGACCGTCTGGTGCAGCTCACCGTGCTTTCCGAGCCGGGCGACAGCGCCATCGACCGTATCCTGAAGCTGATTGAAGAGGCCGAAGAGCGCCGCGCGCCGGTCGAACGCTTTATCGATCGCTTCAGCCGAATTTATACCCCTGCCATCATGCTGGTTGCCCTGCTGGTCACCGTCGTCCCGCCGCTGTTACTTGGCGCGCCGTGGGAGGGCTGGATTTATAAAGGGCTGACGCTGCTGCTGATTGGCTGCCCGTGCGCGCTGGTGATTTCCACCCCGGCTGCGATTACCTCAGGTCTTGCGGCGGCGGCGCGTCGCGGCGCGCTGATTAAGGGCGGCGCGGCGCTGGAGCAGCTGAGCCAGGTCCAGCATATCGCCTTCGATAAAACCGGTACGTTAACCGTGGGTAAGCCGCAGGTAACCGGCGTATATCCGCAGGAAATCAGTGAAGATGAGCTGCTGACCCTGGCCGCCGCCGTTGAACAGGGGTCCACTCACCCGCTGGCGCAGGCGATTGTGCGTGAAGCGCAGGCGCGCGGGCTGGACATCCCTCCGGCAACCGCCCAGCGGGCGCTGGTCGGGTCAGGGATTGAGGCCATCGTTGACGGTAAAAAGGTGCTGATTGTCGCGGCGGGCAAGTCTTCTAATCCAGAGGTTGAGGCGTTAGAACAGACCGGACAAACCGTCGTGACCGTTATGCAGGACGGCGTCGCGAAAGGGATGCTGGCGCTGCGCGATACCCTGCGCGATGACGCCAAAGAAGCCGTGGCGGCGCTGCACAAGCTGGGCGTGCAGGGCGTTATACTCACCGGTGATAACCCTCGCGCGGCGGCAGCGATTGCCGGTGAGCTGGGGCTGGAGTTTAAAGCCGGACTGTTGCCTGCGGATAAGGTCAGCGCCGTGACGGAGCTGAACGCTCGCGCGCCGCTGGCAATGGTCGGTGACGGGATTAACGATGCCCCGGCGATGAAAGCGTCCACCATCGGTATAGCGATGGGCAGCGGTACCGACGTGGCGCTGGAAACGGCCGACGCGGCATTGACGCACAACCGCCTGACCGGGCTGGCGCAGATGATTAGCCTGGCGCGCGCGACGCGGGCCAACATCCGTCAGAACATCGGCATTGCGCTCGGGCTGAAAGGAATTTTCCTCGTGACGACCCTGCTCGGCATGACCGGATTGTGGCTGGCGGTGCTGGCGGATACCGGGGCAACGGTACTGGTGACGGCGAACGCGCTCCGGCTGCTGCGTCGCCGATAAAAAAAGCCCGGTGGCGCTAGCGCTTACCGGGCCTCCATGTCCTGCTAACTCGTAGGTCGGGTAAGGCGAAGCCGCCACCCGACTTTTTTATAAGAAATAGCTCATCGCCAGGCCTAAAAACAGCACCAGACCAACGTAGTTATTGTTCATAAACGCTTTAAAACAGGCGTCACGTTCACGCCTGGCGATCAACTTCTGCTGATAAGCAAACAGCAGTCCCGCCACCAGCACGGACCAGTAAAACTCCCAGTTCAGCCCGTTCAGGCGACCGATCGCAACCATCAGCGCCAGTACCGCAACCTGCAGGATACCGATAATCAGCTTGTCCTGACGACCAAAGAGGATGGCGGTGGACTTGATGCCAATCTTCAGGTCATCGTCGCGATCTACCATCGCGTATTGCGTGTCATACGCCACGGCCCAGAGAATGTTCGCCAGGAACATCAGCCAGCAGCTGAGCGGTAAGGACTCACTAACCGCCGCAAACGCCATCGGAATCGACCAGCCAAACGCTGCGCCCAGCACCACCTGAGGCAGGTGGGTATAGCGCTTCATAAACGGATAAACCCAGGCTAACGCCAGCGCCGCAACGGAAAGCAGAATGGTCATGGTGTTGAGGGTTAACACCAGCAGGAAAGAGAGCAGCACCAGAACAATGAACAGCACACGGGCTTCTTTCCCGGTGACCTGCCCGCTGGGTAACGGACGACCGGCAGTACGCTTAACATGACCGTCGAATTTACGATCGGCATAGTCATTCACCACGCAGCCCGCCGCGCGCATCAGCCAGACGCCGGCAACGAACACGGCCAGGATCCACAGCGGCGGCACGCCCGGCGTGGCGAGCCACAGCGCCCACAGGGTCGGCCACAGCAACAGTAACGCGCCAATGGGTTTATCGGTACGCATTAAGCGGTGATACGCCAACAGCTTATTCTGCGTCAGGCTCCACTCCATTTTTTCTTCCTCTTAGTACAACGGTGATGCCGGTAAAAAAAGCTCCGTCAGTATTAACGGTTTACCGCTCAGGCGAAGGCGGGAACGACGCCCCCACAGTTCAGCATCACGACCAATCTCAATAAAATCCCGGGTAAGCTCAGACGAGGTGAAAAGGTAACGCCCCAGAGGCGTTTTCCCCAGACGTTGCAGTGCCAGTTCTGGCCCGGAAAGGGTGGACTCGGGCACTACCGTCCGTCCGGCAAGCCACGGCTCGCCATCGGCACAGAGCAAAATTTCGCGCAGCCAGTAACGTGGCTCGTGCGGCAGCAGCGGCAGCTCGTTGGCGATCTCATCGCCAGAGACAAACCCTTCCTGAATCAGGGTCACCGTGACCGTTTTACCCTGTTGCTCAAAACGTTTCGTCATGGAATCTTCCAGCAGCAACCAGTCCAGCTGCTGCGGATCAAGCGCAGGTATTTGGTCGAAATAGCGCAGCGCACGCAGTTGCGTTAGCGCAGGGTGTGACATGCCAGACTCTCCGATACATAACGTAATGGCATTGTATCGCAGAAACACGGATTGAGGGGGGCCAAACGTTATTTAACGATCACGATCGCAACATGGGCGCAACAGCCTGGCCGATACGAAAAAAAGTGCGCCCACTCAGGCGCACCAAACTACTAACAAATCAGCACTGTGGGGAAACGGTTACCCCTTGCCTTTTACACTGCTGATAAAGGTGGAACGGGCAGTGGTTGAACCTAAACGTTCGGCTTCATCAAGCAGCTTCAGCGCTTTATCGACATCGCCGCGCTTCACCGCCTGCTTAATGGCGTTGTTGAAGTACTCTTCGGTGTCGTTCAGTACCGGCTCGGCTTTCTTCGCCGAGGCAGGCGCTGCAGTCGCTACCGGTGCGGCTGCCGTGGCAGCGGGTGCGGTATAGGCAGGTGCAGGTGCCGCAGTGTTGCCAACGGTGACAGCAGCAGGGCCAGAGGATCCGAATAACGGCCCGACCAGAATACTGGAGCTGGTGTTTGTTTGAACTTTGAGTTTTAGCGTACCGTTCGTCACATGGCGTGCGACCGGATCAGGAATATCAGGAATAGCGTTACCCGCCCCCTGAGCATAGGATTTTGCCGGATCAATCATTTTGGTGGTGCGCTGCAGATCTTCGGGCGTAGTAAACGCGAGGATATAAATCTTTTGCTGGCCTAAAGCGGGTGTCAGTTTCAGTATGCCCTCAAGGCGGTCAGCCGACATGACGCCGGGTTTCTGATAGGTAAAATAACTGCTTGGGAAAAAAGCTGAAGGCGACATGTTTTGATCAAGCACTAACACGTTTGGTGCAAATACAGAGGGTGTTTTGTCGGCTTCACTGACAAGCGTTAACGTTAACTCACCCACATTTGCAGGGACACTCCATGCAGCAACCGGTCCTGAAATTCCCGGTACATTCAGGGTCTGTCCTGTATTCCCCAACTCGATGGTCTGGGTTTGTGCCACATTCACGGGCACCCAGTTCAGACTTTGCAGTGTGGCAGAGGGGATCGCAGGCGCAGCAGTCGTGTTCTGCGGAACGATATTGACATCAGCCAAGCTCACTGCTGGTAATGCAGCAAACATGCCCGCCGTCAGACAGAGTGCTAAGAGACTTTTTTTCATCGTTATGACCTCATTATTCGAAAGCATGGTAGCCAGGCAATAGCGCATACTTTCCGAGAAATGCGTTATGAGTTAGAGGGGCCTAAGCCCCTCTTTTAAATACATTAACGTCTAAAATTACCACCAGATTTCCATCTGAGCGCCGAAGGTCCACTCATCGCTGTCACCACGGCTGGTCGTACCGAACGGAGTTACAGTGCTGTTGCTTGCAGCAGTGGAAGAGAAGTTACCCTCAGAGTCGGTCTTCACGTAACCCCATTTCTCATCCCACTTGGCGTAGGTAGCAAACACGCGAATCGCTGGACGGGACCAGATGCTGTCACCCGCCTGCCACTGTTGTGCCAGAGTGATTTTGTATTGGTCGTTACGATCGCCGGTTTGCTGAGATTTGACGTTGTCATATCCCACTTCCAGCAAGGTGCTCATGATAGGCGTCCATTTATACATTGGACGCACGCCCACGGTGTACCAGGTGGTACCTTGATTGTTGTCACGATCGATATCCTGATACATACCGACGTACATCAGGTCCCATTTATCCGCCAGCGTGATCGCACCGTGGTCGAGGATACGGATCAGGCTGCCGTCATTATCAACAGCACCCCCACGCGCCTGACCTTTACCCTGAGAAATCATGGAGTCGGTGGCGTACTGCACCACAAACTTGTTGAAGCCTTTCATCATGCTCTGGGTGTGTTCTGCAGTGAACATCCAGCCATCTTTCGATGCACCAGGCTGCAGGTAGTAATCGTCAGGAATGTTGGTATGGCCGTAGTCAACACCCAGTTCCAGAGTACCGCCCGGGTTAATTTCCATACCGGCTAAACGCGCATCAAACACGTCGTTTGGCACTTTGTTGTTATAGGTACGCAGACCGGTATTCGGATCGCGATCGCCAAAAGCCGAGGAGCCGCCGGATTCAGAAGAACGAGTTGCTGCGAGAGAGAGTTTACCTATACCGACATCAACGTTTTCCAGACCTGCACCAGGACCAGAAATATCCCAGTAGTAGAAGTCGATCATGTGAACGTCATGACGTTGATAGAAACGCTTACCTGCCCAAATATTTGCCCCTGGCAGTGAATCAATCAGGTTTTTACCTACGACGTTAAACTCACGCACTGCTGGCGTGTTACTGTCTTCCCAGTCGTTAAGCTGAGCAGTTTTATAGGCGATGTTGGAATCGAAATAGAAGCTCTTGTCCGCTTCTTTCCACACTTCCTGGCCTAATTTAACTTCCGCATAGGTTTCACACTCGTTACCAAGACGATATTTAGAATCCGCACCGGTGGTCTGGAAACATTGTTGTTCACCGCCACTCCCGGTCCAGCCAATGCCGGAACGAGCATAACCTTTAAAGTCCACGGCGCCTGCCTGGGCAGACAGGATGCCTGCCGCAACGGCGATTGCCAGAGGGACTTGTTTGCGCAGAGTAATCATCATTCTATCTCCTGAGATCATTGCTTTTCTTTGAACACTTGACCTGTCGGTTTCGTGTCTTCTTTTGGGATTGCTTAAACGCCTGGCTCTTTGTGCAACCGACGACATGCAGTGCCATCCTCACGGAACAGATGGCAACGCTCTGGCGGCAAGCCGATAGCGAATGTGGCACCCTCTTCTACCAACACCACGTCGTTCTGGCGGTAGACCAGGTTCTGACGGATGGCGGGGATCTGGATATGAATCTGTGTTTCGTGACCAAGCTGTTCGACGACCTGAACGTCACCTTCCAGGGTCACATCAGCGATGTGGCTCGGCAGCAGGTGCTCAGGACGAATACCGAGGGACATGTTTGCCCCGACCTGTACGTTGGCGCTGTCGACCGGCAGCCAGACCTGCTGGCGGTTTGGCAGCTCCACCTGTACCTGTTCAATGGCTGTCGCGGTCACTTTGACGGGCAGGAAATTCATCTTTGGCGAGCCAATAAAGCCCGCAACAAAGCGGTCAGCCGGGTAGTGGTACAGTTCCAGCGGTTTACCCACCTGCGCCACGCGGCCGGCATCCAGCACCACGATTTTGTCGGCGAGGGTCATCGCTTCCACCTGATCGTGAGTGACGTAAATCATCGTTCGGCCAAGACGCTTGTGCAGACGGGAGATTTCAATACGCATCTGGACGCGCAGGGCGGCATCCAGGTTAGAGAGAGGTTCATCAAGCAGGAACACGCGCGGTTCGGCCACCAGGGTACGGCCAATCGCCACACGCTGACGCTGACCACCGGAAAGCGCTTTTGGTTTACGCTCCAGCAGGTGGGCCAGCTGTAACACTTCCGCCACCTGCGTCACGCGCTGGTTAATGACCTCTTTCTTCGCGCCGGCCAGCTTCAGGCCAAAGGACATATTTTCGGCAACGGAAAGGTGTGGATAGAGTGCATAAGACTGGAACACCATACCGACGCCACGTTCGGCAGGCGGGATGTCGTTCATTCGGGTATCACCAATCAGCAGGTCGCCGCTGGTAATCGTTTCAAGACCGGCAATCATACGCAGCAGAGTAGATTTACCACAGCCTGATGGGCCAACAAACACCACGAATTCACCTTCGTTGATGTCCAGATTGATGTCTTTCGACACCACAACGTCACCCCAGGCTTTCGTTACATTACGCAGCTGTACGCTCGCCATGCCCTTCTCCCTTCGTTACAACCTGTCACCGACAGAAACATTCAAGATAAGTTCACTATGGGGTATCCATTACTTTCACGAATCCTCCACCCCCCGCCTTTTTTATGGGGGAGGAGGCGGGAGGATGAGGGAGCAGGCTCTGCGACCGCCGCGGGCGGGCTGAGGCAAAATTCGTGAAGCCGCCTGCAAAATTCGGTGGTTTTTTATGTGCGCCAGCACTCATAACTTAAATTTATGCAACGGAGATCACACAAACGGGGGGTGGGGCGTAGGGGTTGGGAGGATGGAAAGAGGATGTCAAATAAGGAGACTGAGTCACGTTGAACCACCTTATGTATCCACGAGCACATCACCAAAAAGGATGGCAGATATGAATATCAAGACTGGCGCACGCGTTTTCGCATTGTCCGCCCTTGCAGCAATGATGGTTTCCGCCCCAGCGCTCGCCAAAATTGAAGAAGGCAAGCTGGTTATCTGGATTAACGGCGACAAGGGCTATAACGGCCTGGCCGAAGTGGGCAAAAAATTCGAAAAAGATACCGGCATCAAAGTTACCGTAGAACACCCGGACAAGCTGGAAGAGAAGTTCCCGCAGGTTGCAGCAACCGGCGACGGCCCGGACATCATCTTCTGGGCGCATGACCGTTTCGGGGGTTACGCGCAGTCTGGCCTGCTGGCAGAAGTGACGCCAGATAAAGCCTTCCAGGACAAGCTGTTCCCGTTCACCTGGGATGCCGTTCGCTATAACGGCAAGCTGATCGCTTACCCTATCGCGGTTGAAGCCCTGTCTCTGATTTACAACAAAGACCTGGTACCAAACCCACCGAAAACCTGGGAAGAGATCCCGAAACTGGATAAAGAGCTGAAGGCGAAAGGTAAATCCGCCCTGATGTTCAACCTGCAAGAGCCGTACTTCACCTGGCCGCTCATTGCTGCCGACGGCGGTTACGCGTTCAAGTTTGAAAACGGCAAATATGACGTGAAAGACGTGGGCGTGGACAACGCTGGCGCGAAAGCGGGTCTGACCTTCCTGGTGGATCTGATCAAGAACAAACACATGAACGCGGATACCGACTACTCCATCGCGGAAGCGGCGTTCAACAAAGGCGAAACCGCGATGACCATCAACGGTCCGTGGGCCTGGACCAACATCGACAAGAGCAAAGTCAACTACGGCGTAGCGCTGCTGCCAACCTTCAAAGGCAAGCCGTCTAAACCGTTCGTTGGCGTGCTGAGCGCAGGCATCAACGCCGCCAGCCCGAACAAAGAGCTGGCGAAAGAGTTTCTGGAAAACTACCTGCTGACCGATCAGGGTCTGGATGAAGTGAACAAGGACAAACCGCTGGGCGCCGTCGCGCTGAAATCCTTCCAGGATCAGCTGGCGAAAGACCCACGTATCGCGGCCACTATGGATAACGCCCAGAAAGGCGAAATCATGCCGAACATCCCACAGATGGCCGCGTTCTGGTACGCCACGCGTACCGCGGTCATCAACGCTGCAAGCGGTCGTCAGACTGTCGATGCCGCGCTGAAAGATGCTCAGGGTCGTATTACTAAGTAATGACGTAGTCCCCTCTCCCTTTGGGAGAGGGTTAGGGTGAGGGTTGGCGCTATCCGCACGCCCTCACCCCGGCCCTCTCCCCCAGGAGAGGGAGAAAAGATCAAACGTTGTAGAGGAAAAACCCCATGGATGTCATTAAAAAGAAACGCTGGTGGCAAAGCGACGCGCTGAAGTGGTCAGCGATCGGTCTGCTGTGCCTGCTGGTGGGTTACCTTGTTGTTTTAATGTACGTACAAGGGGAATATCTGTTCGCCATCATGACGCTGATTTTAAGCTCTGCTGGCCTGTATATTTTCGCTAATCGTAAAGCCTATGCCTGGCGCTATGTCTACCCGGGCGTGGCCGGGATGGGGCTGTTTGTCCTGTTCCCGCTGATTTGTACCATCGCCATTGCGTTCACCAACTACAGCAGCACCAACCAGCTTGCGCAGGAACGCGCGCAGCAGGTCCTGCTGGATCGCTCATATCAGGCAGGCAAGACCTTTAACTTCGGCCTCTATCCTGCCGGGAACGAGTGGAAGTTAGCGCTTACTGACGAAGCAAGCGGGAAATACTTCGTCTCTGACGCCTTCAAATTTGGCGGCGAGCAGAAGCTGGCCTTAAAAGAGGCACAGGCTCTGCCGGAAGGTGAACGTGCCAACCTGCGCGTCATTACCCAGAACCGCCAGGCGCTGACCCAGCTCACCGCCGTGCTGCCAGACGAAAGCAAGGTGACCATGAGCTCGCTGCGTCAGTTCTCCGGCACGCAGCCGCTGTATACCCTGGCGGACGACGGCACGCTGACCAACAACCAGAGCGGCGTGAAGTACCGTCCGAATAACGACATTGGTTTCTATCAGTCCATTACTGCCGACGGCAAATGGGGTGATGACAAGCTCAGCCCTGGCTATACCGTCACCATCGGCTGGGACAACTTTACCCGTGTGTTTACCGACGAAGGCATTCAGAAGCCGTTCTTCGCCATCTTCGTCTGGACGGTGGTCTTCTCGGTGTTGACGGTGATCCTGACCGTGGCCGTGGGCATGGTGCTGGCCTGCCTGGTCCAGTGGGAATCCCTGAAAGGCAAAGCGGTTTACCGCGTGCTGCTGATCCTGCCGTATGCCGTACCGTCGTTTATCTCGATTCTGATTTTCAAAGGGCTGTTTAACCAGAGCTTCGGTGAAATCAACATGATGCTGAGCGCCCTGTTCGGCATCAAACCAGCCTGGTTCAGCGACCCGACCACCGCTCGCTCGATGATTATCATCGTGAACACCTGGCTCGGTTATCCGTACATGATGATCCTGTGCATGGGCCTGCTGAAGGCTATCCCGGACGATCTGTACGAAGCCTCAGCGATGGACGGCGCGGGCCCGTTCCAGAACTTCTTTAAAATTACGCTGCCGCTGCTCATTAAGCCGCTGACGCCGCTGATGATTGCCAGCTTCGCCTTTAACTTTAACAACTTCGTGCTGATTCAGCTGTTGACCAACGGCGGCCCGGACCGCCTTGGCACCACGACGCCAGCAGGCTATACCGACCTGCTCGTGAGCTACACCTACCGTATCGCCTTCGAAGGCGGCGGCGGCCAGGACTTCGGTCTGGCGGCAGCGATTGCCACCCTGATCTTCCTGCTGGTAGGCGCTCTGGCGATTGTGAACCTGAAAGCCACACGTATGAAATTTGATTAAGGAAGGCATCAATCATGGCTATGGTACAACCCAAATCTCAGAAGTTGCGCCTCCTGGCGACGCACTTAGGCCTGCTGATTTTCATCGCGGCGATCATGTTCCCGCTGCTGATGGTTATCGCCATCTCCCTGCGTTCAGGTAACTTCGCGACGGGGAGCCTGATCCCGGACGAAATCTCCTGGGAGCACTGGAAGCTCGCGCTGGGCTTCAGCGTGGAACACGCGGATGGCCGCGTCACGCCGCCGCCGTTCCCGGTGCTGCTGTGGCTGTGGAACTCGGTGAAAATCGCAGGCATTACCGCCATTGGTATCGTGGCACTTTCCACCACCTGCGCCTACGCCTTCGCCCGCATGCGTTTCCCGGGGAAAGCGACGCTGCTGAAAGGGATGCTGATTTTCCAGATGTTCCCGGCCGTGCTGTCGCTGGTGGCGTTGTATGCCCTGTTTGACCGTCTGGGCCAGTACGTACCCTTTATCGGCCTGAACACCCACGGCGGCGTGATCTTCGCCTATCTTGGCGGTATCGCACTGCATGTATGGACCATTAAAGGCTATTTCGAAACTATCGACGGTTCGCTGGAAGAAGCGGCCGCGCTGGATGGCGCAACCCCGTGGCAGGCGTTCCGCCTGGTGCTGCTGCCGCTGTCGGTGCCGATTCTGGCGGTAGTGTTTATCCTGTCGTTTATCGCTGCGATCACCGAAGTACCGGTTGCCTCACTGTTACTGCGTGATGTGAACAGCTACACCCTGGCCGTAGGTATGCAGCAATACCTCAACCCGCAAAACTACCTGTGGGGCGACTTTGCCGCGGCGGCCGTACTTTCCGCCATCCCGATTACCGTGGTGTTCCTGCTGGCGCAGCGCTGGCTGGTGAACGGCCTGACGGCGGGCGGTGTGAAAGGTTAAGTTTCATTTTGTTATGCCACTGCAACCCTCAACTTTAGACGTATTGTATTGACCCAATACTCAAAATATTTTGCGGTGCTGGAAGGCGGCAAGTGAGTGAATCCCCAGGAGCTTACTAAAGTAAGTGACTGGGGTGAGCGAACGCAGCCAACGCATCAGCAGCGTAAAATATGAAGAGTAAACTTGTGACTGTTGTTAGGCGCTCTTCGGAGCGCCATTTTTTTATTCGCGTTTCAGCCGCTTCGAGTTGCACAGCCAGAGGGTGATCACCAGCAGCAGGATCGCCGCCGAGTAGATCAGCACGTCGAGCGGGGATTTATGATCGACGATGATCAGCCGCACAATGGCGGTGATCCCAATGTAGACAAAATAACGTAGTGGGAAGTGAAAGCCGGACTGAAAATACTTCACAATCAGGGCGATAAATTCAAAGTAGAGAAAGTAGACCACCAGTCCTTCCACCAGCGCATATTTGCTGGTTTGTTCAGGGGCGAACAGTACATCCGCAAGATGCACCGTCTCTTTACCCAAAAAGACGACCAGTATCAGGCCAAGGCTCAACAGACCGAGGTTCAGCACGGTCTGGAGGATAGTTGAGATAAACTCAACGCGCGGGCGAGTCAGGGATGTCATACAGCACCTCATTCTCCAGGGCGAGGTTCCTGTATAACGCAAAAATGTGACGGGGATCTATATTTTTTAATTATGTTTTATGTAGGAAGAAAACCGATGGAGCGTAAACAAACCGGGGTTCGCAACGTGACCTGTGGCGACAATGTGATCGTATATGAACCTGCTAACCTTTACGACTGTGTGCTGGGCAACGGCGTATTCGTCGGCCCGTTTGTTGAAATCCAGGGCAATACGCGCATCGGTGACGACTGCAAAATCCAGTCGCACACCTTCATCTGCGAGTATGTCACTATTGGTCAGCGTTGCTTTGTTGGCCATGGCGTGATGTTTGCCAACGATATGTTTCGGGAGGGGAAACCAAACGCCGACCGTGAGAGCTGGGGCCATATTACCGTGGGGAATGATGTTTCGATAGGCAGTGGAGCGACCATTCTGGCGGTATCCATCTGCGACGGTGCGGTGATTGGTGCAGGGAGCGTGGTAACAAAATCGATCGTCGAGAAAGGTGTCTATGCCGGGAACCCGGCGAGGCTACTACGCCGCTTGTGATTCGCCCGGTGGCGCTGCGCTTACCGGGCCTACAAAATAGCAGGCCGGGCAAACGCGGTGCCGCCCGGCGTGAAGCATCAGCGGAAGTTAATGTTCTTATCGCTCGTCATATCATACAGCTGGAACTTACGTCCAAGCTGCTGACCCCCGTCACGCGTCAGCGGCGTCCAGCCAATCGCCGCGCGGCTGCGGGTTGGGCCTGACGAGAACAGATCCAGCGGAATCGACACGTAGACCCCTTTAGTGAAGTCCCCTTCCCCGTATTCGTCCGGCGAGACGTTGGTGATGGTGGCGTAGCCGCCCACCACGACGCCGCTGTCGAAGTGTTTAGAGATATCGAGCGTGCCGCCCTTATCGCCCGCCAGGTACTGACCGACGCTGGCTTTCACCAGCACGTCAGGTGCGAACGACGGCGTCCAGTAGGCGGTCAGATGGCCCGTTTTGACGCTGTAGTCGGTGAACTTCATCATGTCCTGCGCGCTGCGCCAGTCACGCTGCTTGACGTAGTTGGCATCCACCCCGAACGCCCAGTTGCTGTCGACAGGACGATAAAGCACTTCCGCCCCCGCGCCGCCGTACATGGTTTCCAGATACCCGCCGTACACCTGGCCGTAGAAGCCGTTGCCGAAGTACTGGAAGTAGTTGGCCTGCAGGTTGTTCACGTAAGCATCGTTCTGCACATACTCACGCACGCGGGTACGCACGCGCGGCAGCGTCGAGTCTTTTGGCGGGTTGGTGTAGTTGAATTTGTCGTAGTTGTTGGCGATGTTGCCGAACAGGCTGCCGGTGGTCAGCAGGTGGTCGGTGAGCCACAGATCCGCCGTCGCCATGACGCCCAGCTGATACATGTAGAAGTTTTCCGGCCCGCCGACGGACTGGTTCAGCACCGGATCGATATGGAAATCGAAGCGCGATTTGTCGATATACCAGCCCTGCTCGGTGGTTTCCGGCACGATCGGCTCTACGCGTTTTTGCACCAGCTCGGTCTCATGCCCGAGCGGCTCGCCTTCCAGATGGCGCTTGAGGCTGGCAACGTCCGTTTCGGTTGTGACCTGCGGCAGGTTGAGGCGGTTTTCCGTCACGCGGATCGTTCGGATCCCCTCCGGCAGATCGTTCATCACGATCCGGTTGGCGCGTTCGATCCCTTCCCGTGAGTCGCGGTATTTTACCTGCTCGCCGGTGACGTAAAGCGTGTCGCCCTTGGTCTGAATCTTCGGATCCGCCAGGCCGGCATTGTATTTCAGCAGCGTCAGCTGGTTTGCCACCACGGAGTGCTGCAGAATCGCATCCTGCGGCTCCGGCTGGTAAGCAGGGCGCGCGTTATCATTGTAGTGCGGCCGCATGTCGTTAAAGTTGGTGCGCAGCGTGAAGCCAAACATCACCGTATTGCCGCGCTCGTAGCTGAGGTTAACGTCGGCCCAGTCGGTGACGCGATAAATGGCGCCGACGTTAAACTTGCTCTTCTGCTCAATCTTCCCGGCGAAGTCCTGCGAGTAGTCATTCCCTTCATACTCCAGCTTCAGGCGTAATGGCTGCCAGGGCGTTTGATACTCTACGCCGCCAAACAGCGACGCCGGACCGTGGAACATCTGGTCTCCGTTAATGGAGCCCGCTTTCTTATAGCTGTTATCGCGATAGCAGTATTTGTCGCTGTAGGAGCAAAACGGGTTTTTCACGTTACCGCTGGTGCCGAGATAGCCCCATCCCAGGCCGAGCGAGAAGTCGAACGGTCCCCAGGCTTTGCTGGCCACGATGTATTCCGCATCAAACAGACCGGTACCACCGATATCTTTGGCGCCCACGGACACCTGCGGCATCCAGTAGCTCTCTTCCCACAGGCGCAGCTTGACGTCGAAGGCTTTATCTTTGTAGGTCTGATCGCCGGAGAACGCCTCTACGCTGCTGTACTGTTTCGTACGCACGTCGGTATAGCGCAGCGTGGTTTCAAGCCACGGGAACAGCTGTACCGAGGCGGAGTAGTAGCGATACTGGTCGTTATCACGGTAGTTAAGGCTAATTTCCCCTTCGCGCGCCATACGCGCGGTGGGCGTTTGCAGTAAACCGACGCCGCCGAAGTCTGACTGAGACGGGCCAATGGGTGCCGGATACGTTTCTGCATGGCAGGCGGCACTCACGCAGAGCGCCAGCATGCTGTAGAGATAGGTTTTTTTCATTATTCCGGTATCCGCTGAATCAGGGAGTGAAGGATATCGGCGTTAAGCCCGTCATACGCCTTCGTCCAGAAATGGTCGGCAAAACCGACAAAAATGATGCTGCCTGGCATAGGTTCGATATGCCGTTTATTCCAGTAAGCGACGGGGGCTTTCTGCGTGTGCCCGTCAGGGTAAACCACCCAGGCGTAGCTGTTATCGGCACCGCTCAGCAGGCTCTGCTCGTCGAGGTAGCTCGCCACGTCACGACCGGGCGTAAAGGGCTTTTTACCCGGGCTGCTGATTAGCCCCATTACGGTCACCGTCGTCGGCTTCTCCGGCAGCCAGAGCGTATACTCCCCTTCAAGCGTGGGATTACCCTTTTCCGTAACGCGCACTTCGTCGGGATCAAGGTTCACGTTCTGACGGCCCGTCACCTTCAGCGCCTGCAGCTGCTGGCGAACGCTGTTAATCGCCGCCGCGTCGTCGCCATCTTCCTGTTCCGCTAACCCCGTCAGCCTGGCAAGGAGCGCCTTGTGCTGTTGTTCCGCTTCAGCGGTCTTCTGACGTTCAGCGATCACTGCCCCCGGCCACCAGCTGTTGGCGAGCCTTGGCTGCCCGACGAGATCGAGCAGATGCTCAGCGTGGGTTAAGGTTTTGGGTTTTTCACTGTCCGGCGTGTAGACCTTCACAGTCCCTGCGGACCATGCCAGCGGCGCGGCGAGGCTGGCGAGAAGCGCAACGTGGATGAGCGTTTTCATGATTTCGCCACCTTGATCAGGGTGGTTTTCACCGGGAAGAATCCGGCACCGAGATACTGCAGGGACTGGCGGATCTGCCCTTCCTCGTCGATCCAGAAGCGGTTGTGCCAGGTGGCCTGGTCGGTGGTGACTTCTTCATCCAGCACGCGGACACGGGTTTCGTCGCTGCCGACTTTCACGCTGTCCGTGCCGTCCCAGCGGAAGGTCGAGCGTGCCGTGGCGTAACGCACCTGCTTATGTTCGGTCCAGCCCATCGTGCGCGTCCAGCTTGCGCCGTCGGCGATCTGGTTCGGCTTGATTAGCGGGTCGTCGGCGATATTATTCACCTCCAGCAGGTTATCGCCGCCCAACAGGGTTTTCACGATACGGCCATGCTGCGTCACGATGGTGGCCTGATCCTGCGTCACCCATTTCTGCTGCCCGTTTTCATCGAAAGCGAGCACCACAAACAGCTGCGGGCCATCGTTTAGCTGCATGTACTGACTGGCATAGGGCATGTTTTGAAGTTCGTCATCGGTCAGATGCACGCCCGGCGTGCCGAACATGCTTTCCCACAGTGAGTTTCCCAGCCCTTTGGTGGTGGCCGAGCACGCCTGCAGCAGCAGGCAAATCAGAATGATTGCAGGTCGCTTCACGACTCTTCTCCGAAGGGGCGAAATAACCACACCGAAGTGTGGTTATGATTAAAACACCCGCTATTACTGGGTGCTGGTTGTCGTGGTGGTCGTGGTTCCGGTATTGGAGCCATCACCGCCACCGGTTGCCGCCAGCGCGACACCCACGGCTGAACTTACGGTGCTGGCGCTGGCTGCGGTAGAACTTCCCGCAGACGCAGACGTCGCAGCCGAACCTGCCGCTTCCCCGACCTGAACCGGAGCTGCATAGACAGATGTCGCCGCAAGCGCAGATATGGCAAAAATGCCATACAGTACTTTCTTCATAACAATTTCCCTTCAATGAATGAATGGAGATTTGCCCGAAAAGAATTTCAGGCGGAATCGAGTATACACAACTAGTGCCGTGGGTTTGCCGTAAGGGGAAATAGGGAGGGGGTTTTCGGACTAATGGTTAAAATGGAAATGAAAGACAAATAGCATTAATACATAAATTATAAAAATCAACAATTTATAATATAAAGATATTAATGGATTACTGCGTATTTTCTTAAAATAAACCGCAGCAATTAACGGGTTAAGCGTCTTTTTCGGATTAAACTCAGATTCAGAATTTGAGTTAACTAACAGACATCAGGAATTATCCGATAAAAAAATGCCGGCATTAAGCCGGCACGTTTTCATGACGTTTTAATTACGCGCGCCATGCTTTATAACGGTTGATCAAACCATTTGTCGAGCTGTCATGGCTGGCAATCGCTTTATCGTCACCCAGCTCTGGCAGAATACGGTTTGCCAGCTGTTTGCCCAGCTCAACGCCCCACTGGTCAAAGGTGAAGATGTTCAGGATGGCGCCCTGCGTGAAGATCTTGTGCTCGTACAGGGCAATCAGCGCGCCCAGGCTGAACGGCGTGATTTCGCGCAGCAGGATGGAGTTGGTTGGGCGGTTGCCTTCGAACACTTTGAACGGCACAACGTGGTCCAGGGTTGCCGGATCTTTACCCTGGTCACGGTATTCCTGTTCAACCACTTCGCGAGATTTACCGAACGCCAGCGCTTCGGTCTGCGCAAAGAAGTTCGACAGCAGCTTCGGATGGTGGTCGGACAGCGGGTTATGGGTGATAGCCGGGGCGATGAAATCGCACGGTACCATTTTGGTGCCCTGGTGGATCAGCTGGTAGAAGGCATGCTGGCCGTTGGTGCCCGGCTCGCCCCAGATGATTGGGCCAGTCTGGTAATCCACCGCGTTGCCGTTACGGTCAACGTATTTACCGTTGGATTCCATGTTGCCCTGCTGGAAGTAGGCTGCGAAGCGGTGCATGTACTGGTCATACGGCAGGATCGCTTCGGTTACAGCGCCGAAGAAGTTGTTGTACCAGATACCGATCAGCGCCAGCAGCACCGGCAGGTTTTTCTCTGGTGCGGTAGTGGAGAAGTGTTTATCCATCGCGTGCGCGCCGGAGAGCAGCTCAACGAAGTTGTCGAAGCCCACGGACAGGATGATGGACAGACCGATCGCAGACCACAGGGAGTAGCGGCCGCCGACCCAGTCCCAGAACTCGAACATATTCGCGGTATCAATGCCGAACTCGCTGACCGCTTTACCGTTGGTAGACAGCGCCGCGAAGTGTTTCGCCACGTGCTTGTTGTCGCCCGCGGTTTTCAGGAACCAGTCGCGCGCGCTGTGGGCGTTGGTCATGGTTTCCTGAGTGGTGAAGGTTTTGGACGCAACCAGGAACAGGGTGGTTTCCGGGTTCACGTTCTTCAGCACTTCGGCGATGTGGGTGCCATCGACGTTAGACACAAAGTGCATATTGAGGTGGTTTTTATACGGGCGCAGCGCTTCGGTCACCATGAACGGGCCGAGGTCAGAACCGCCGATACCGATGTTCACCACGTCGGTGATCGCTTTGCCGGTGTAGCCTTTCCAGCTACCGGAGATGATCGCTTCGGAGAAGGCTTTCATCTTTTCCAGCACCGCGTTCACTTCCGGCATGACGTCTTTGCCGTCAACGATGATTGGGGTATTGCTACGGTTACGCAGGGCCACGTGCAGCACTGCACGGTCTTCGGTGCGGTTGATCTTCTCGCCGGAGAACATGGATTTGATGGCATCCGCCAGCTCGGTTTCTTTCGCCAGATCCTGCAGCTTTGCCAGCGTCTCTTCGGTAATGCGGTTTTTAGAGAAATCCACCAGCATCAGGTCGTCGAAGGTCGCGGAGAACTTGTTGAAACGATCGGCATCCTTCGCGAACAGATCCGCGATGGTGACGTCTTTCATTTCATCAAAATGTTTCTGGAGTGCCTGCCAGGCAGCGGTCTGCGTTGGGTTGATGTTTTTCATTAGCAATACTCTTCTGATTTGAGAATTGTGACTGCGGTCGATTGTAGCGCCTGCAAATAAAAATTGTGATGGTTTTTATGCCATTGCCCTGGCCTGCATCAAACACAGGTGAAAAGACCCGAAAAGTATAGCTGCTGACGGAGCCTCCTGGGGCGGCGAAATGTCGGTCAAAAAGCCCTAAAACGGAGCATAAAATCTGGCGCTGTTATAAGTCCTGTTTCTCAGGGGTACCCCCCCATAAAAAATCCGCATAATCCCAGCATTGACAGGACCTCCCCCGCATTTTATTTATAGGGCCGTATTTTGCGCCTGCACCTGTTTTCGTTTCACTCTTGTGCCAAGGTCGCTTATTCATTCCCTGACACGAGGTTGTTATGACGAGTTTTGTGGTCGCCAAATTTGGCGGCACCAGTGTGGCTGATTACGATGCCATGAACCGCAGCGCCGATGTGGTGCTGGCCGATCCGAATACCCGCCTGGTGGTGCTCTCAGCATCCGCCGGCGTGACGAACCTGCTGGTTTCTCTGTCTGAAGGACTGGAAGCGACAGAACGTTTCGTGAAGCTGGATGCACTGCGCAAAATTCAGTTCGACATTCTTGAGCGTCTGCAGAACCCGAACGTCATCCGCGAGGAAGTGGAGCGTCTGCTGGAAAATATTACCACTCTGGCAGAAGCGGCTTCTCTGGCCACCTCCACCGCCCTGACCGACGAACTGGTCAGCCACGGCGAGCTGATGTCCACCCTGCTGTTTGTCGAAATCATGCGCGAGCGTAACGTTCAGGCGCAGTGGTTTGACGTGCGTAAAGTGATGCGTACCAGCGATCGCTTTGGTCGTGCCGAGCCGGACGTTGAGGCGCTGGCGGAGCTGACCAATCAGCAGCTGGCACCACGCCTGGCAGACGGTATCGTGATCACCCAGGGCTTTATCGGCAGTGAAGCGAAAGGCCGCACCACCACGCTTGGCCGCGGCGGCAGCGACTACACCGCCGCGCTGCTGGGCGAAGCCCTGCATGCAACGCGCGTGGATATCTGGACGGACGTTCCGGGCATTTACACCACCGACCCGCGCGTCGTTTCCGCGGCTAAACGTATTGATGTGATCGCCTTTGAAGAAGCGGCGGAAATGGCCACCTTCGGCGCGAAAGTGCTGCACCCGGCAACGCTGCTGCCGGCAGTGCGCAGCGATATTCCGGTCTTCGTGGGTTCCAGTAAAGATCCGAAAGCGGGCGGGACGCTGGTCTGCAAGAAAACGGAAAACCCACCGCTGTTCCGCGCCCTGGCCCTGCGCCGTCGTCAGACGCTGGTGACGCTCCACAGCCACAATATGCTGCATTCCCGCGGTTTCCTGGCGGAAGTGTTTGGCATTCTGGCGCGCCATAATATCTCAGTCGATCTGATCACCACCTCTGAAGTGAGCATTGCGCTAACGCTGGACACCACCGGCTCGACCTCCACCGGCGACACGCTGCTGACGCAGTCGCTGCTGATTGAGCTGTCTGAGCTGTGCCGCGTGGAAGTGGAAGAAGACCTGGCGCTGGTTGCCATCATCGGCAACAAGCTGTCGCGCGCCTGCGGCGTGGGTAAAGAGGTGTTCGGCGTGCTCGACCCGTTCAGCATCCGCATGATCTGCTACGGCGCATCCAGCTATAACCTCTGCTTCCTGGTGCCTGCCGATCAGGCCGAGCAGGTCGTGCAGAAACTTCATCAGAATTTGTTTGAATAAAATTCGTTAGCACGATAAACAATACCTATAAGCCGGGCACAGACCCGGCTTTTTCATAACTAAACAACACGACAATACTGCAAGGAATCCACTATGTTATCCGCCGTTACGCGGCTGTTCCCGTTATGGGCGCTGCTGCTCTCCGTACTCGCGTATTACACCCCCGCCACGTTCACGGGCATTGGTCCGTGGGTCGCCACGCTGCTGATGCTGATCATGTTCGGTATGGGCGTGCATCTGAAAATTGACGACTTTAAACGCGTGCTGTCTCGCCCTGCGCCCGTCGCAGCAGGGATCTTCCTGCACTACCTGGTGATGCCGCTTGCGGCGTGGCTGCTGGCGATGGCCTTTAAGATGCCGCCCGATCTCTCGGCCGGGATGGTGCTGGTGGGCAGCGTGGCCAGCGGCACGGCGTCCAACGTCATGATCTACCTGGCGAAAGGCGACGTGGCGCTCTCCGTCACGATCTCGTCCGTTTCGACGCTGGTGGGCGTCGTTGCCACACCGCTGTTAACCCGCCTGTACGTGGACGCGCATATTCAGGTGGACGTGATGGGCATGCTGCTCAGCATTCTGCAGATTGTGGTGATCCCGATTGCGCTGGGGCTGGTCATTCACCATCTTTTCCCGCGCGTGGTGAAGGCCGTTGAGCCGTACCTGCCCGCGTTTTCGATGGTCTGCATTCTGGCGATCATCAGCGCCGTGGTGGCGGGTTCCGCATCGCACATTGCCTCCGTGGGCTTTGTGGTGATCATCGCCGTGGTGCTGCATAACACGATTGGCCTGCTGGGCGGCTACTGGGGTGGGAAGCTGTTCGGTTTTGACGAATCTACCTGCCGCACGCTGGCAATCGAGGTAGGCATGCAGAACTCCGGCCTGGCGGCGGCGCTCGGTAAAATCTACTTCTCCCCGCTGGCGGCCCTGCCTGGCGCGCTGTTCTCCGTCTGGCATAACCTCTCCGGCTCGCTACTGGCGGGATACTGGTCCGGCAAACCGATTGATGAACAAACGAAAAAAGATGCGGTGAAGCAGGGTTAATTTGCGCGGCTTGCTTTACACTGAAGCCTCTCTATCAGGAGGCTTCAGCAATGGCTACACCACGTTTGACCCAGAAAGACATGACGGAAGCCGAGCAGCGCGAACTGAAAACGCTTCTCGACCGCGCCCGTATCGCACATGGCCGCACGCTGACGAACGCCGAAACCAATCAGGTGAAAAAAGAGTACATCGATAAGCTGATGGCGCAGCGTGACGCCGCGGCGAAAAAAGCCCGCAAGCTGAAAAAAGAGCAGGCTTATAAACCCGATGCAGAGGCGACATTTTCCTGGTCGGCCACAACGTCTACACGTGGAAGGCGCTAATCAGCGCCCTTTCTTTTTGCGTCCCGGCTGGGTAAAGCGTTTTCCATTACCCGGCTTGCCTCGCCCCTTATCTTCCGCCTGCGGCGCCTTCACCACCGGGCGCTTAATCGCCTGGGTTTTCGGTTTTGCTTTGGCCTTCGGCTTCGCTTCGGACGAGGAATTCTCGATAAGCTTGAAGAGTTCAATCAGCTCGTCATCCGTTAAATCGCGCCACTCGCCCAGCGGGATGCCTGACAGGCTGACGTTCATGATGCGCGTGCGTTCCAGCTTCGTCACTTCATAACCGAAGTGCTCGCACATACGGCGGATCTGGCGGTTCAGGCCCTGAACCAGCGTAATGCGGAACGCGAACGGCGCTTCTTTCTTCACCTTACACTTTTTCGTGACGGTGCCGAGGATCGGCACGCCGGCGCCCATGCCGCGAATAAATTCGTCCGTGACCGGCTTGTTCACCGTCACAATGTACTCTTTCTCGTGGTCGTTACCGGCACGCAGGATCTTGTTGACCAGATCGCCGTGGTTGGTGAGGAAAATCAGCCCCTGTGAGTCTTTATCCAGACGGCCAATCGGGAAGATACGGCTGCTGTGGTTCACGAAATCAACGATATTGTCCCGCTCACCGTCTTCCGTGGTGCTGACAATCCCAACCGGTTTGTTCAACGCGATAAACACCAGGTCTTCAGCATCACGCGGTTCGATGACCTGACCATTCACTTTAACTACATCGCCAGGCACCACCTGGTCGCCGATGGTGGCGCGTTTGCCGTTAAGAAACACGTTACCTTGTTCAATGTAACGGTCAGCCTCGCGACGTGAGCAGATCCCGCTCTCGCTAATGTATTTGTTTAATCGGGTTGATTGAGTTGGCAGCATAGTTTCTCCTGTGAAGGGCGAAATATACCTTACCTTGCGGCTGACAAAAAAGTGTTAGTAGCCGTTGATCAAAAAATCGAGTGCATCCCGCAATGAAGCCCGGTTTTGCGTAAGATCGGCAACACGCTCACCTAACTCTTTTGGCGATATGCCAGCCATCATGTGCATCATGACCACGCAGGGCTTACCCGCTATCTCAACGACAGGGCACACTTTCGCAGGCGGCTGAATGCCTCCCAGGTTGCTAAGCTCAACTGCTGGTGCGACCAGGACATGCTTCATCACATTGGCCACGGGATGCTGCATATTGATTAGCCAGGGATAGGCAGTTTTCCCCTTACCTTCATTCTCATAAGCAAAATATTGCTCCATCAGAACGATCTCTGAGAATCACTAAAGGAGCCGTTTTCATCAACCCACTGGTTAATGGCCTCGATAGAAGCTTTATTTTCTGCTAACCACTCTGCGCGCTGATGCGCCCGAAACTGCTCTTGCAGCGCAGCCGTGAGTACAGCAGAGAGATTAAGTTTAAGCCGACGCGCCTCTTCAAGGATTTCTGGTGCTAACGACACATTGACTGATTTTTTGATGCCATGAGTAGCGCGCATGAGAACTCCCATCGGAATGCGCATGAATTGGCGAAGTGTAGCGTAATAAACGAGCATTTTCTATTCCCTTCAAAATGTAAGGTCTGAAGAGTAAATGGCGCTTTATAAGGTGTCACGCCCCGCAAAACGGTTTTGCGAGGCGCTTCCGGAGATTAATACTCATCCCGCTCGTCGTCTTCATCCGGCTGTTCCATCACGCTGTACGCCACCGCGCAGAACAACGAGTTGAGACGCTTCATATCCCCCAGCAGCCCCAGATGCAGGGAGCTGGTCTCGATACTCTGCACGTTCTGCTGGTGCAGACGCTCAACGTGGGCATGCGAGTAGCGGCGGTTCAGAATACGGAAACGATGCTTGTTGCGACGCAGACGGCGCGCGCTCGGCACGTCGCTGGAGAAGAAGACCAGCATCGCCAGCTTGAGGTTGCTGACCAGCTGTTCGTGCAGCGCTTCCAGCTCCTTCAGGCCTTCACCTGAAAACGCACGACGCGCGGCAAGGGATTTGTCGGCGATCTCGCTGCCCATACGCTCCACGATATCCGAGGCCTGCTCAAGGTTAAGCGACATCTCGATAATTTCCGCCCAGCGGCGGGACTCCTCCTCCGCCAGCTCGTCCTGCGGCATACGCGCCAGGTAAAGCTTAATGGCGGTATAGAGCACGTTGATATCGTCCGCCAGTCTGCGCAGTTCTTTCTCTTCACGCGGCTCGCCGTGCATCACCTTTTGCAAGCCTTCGAGCATGGTTTCCATTGCGTCGCCCATGCGCAGCGTCTCGCGCGCGGCGTTCGCCAGCGCCAGCGCCGGGGTATCCAGCGCGGAGGTATCCAGGTGCTTCGGCTTCAGGCGCGCATCCAGCTCCGGTTCGTCCTGAATGAGGCGTTCGCAGAAGCGGGCCATCGGCGCGGCAAACGGCACCATCGCCAGGCAGCGCACCAGGTTGTAGAACACGTGGAAATAGATCACCAGCTCCGCCTTCGGCAGCGGTAGGTTGTCCATCAGGTTCGCCAGCGGGTGAACGAACGGCAGAATAATCAGGCTGCCCACCAGCTTAAACAGCAGGCTGCCGAGGGCCACGCGGCGGGCTGCGGCGTTGGCCGCGCTGTTATTGAGCATCGCCAGCAGGCCGGAGCCGAGGTTGGCCCCGATCACCAGACACAGCGCCACCGGGAAGGAGATCGCCCCTGTGGCGGTTAAGGTCGCCGTCAGAAGAACCGCCGCCAGGCTGGAGTAGCTGACGATGGCAAACACCGCGCCAATCAGCGCGTCAAGCATGATGTCCCCGGTCAGGGAGGCGAAGATGACCTGCACGCCGTTGGCCTCGGTGATTGGCGTGACCGCCTGCACAATCAGCTCCAGCGCCAGCAGGATCAGCCCCAGGCCTATCCCTACGCGCCCGAGCTGTCCGGCGCGCGTCTGCTTGCGGCCGAGGAAGAAGATAACGCCGATAAAAATCAGCAGCGGCGACAGCCAGGAGAGATCGAAGGTCAGGATACGCGCCATCAGCGCGGTACCTACATCCGCCCCCAGCACAATCACCAGCGCCGGGGCCAGCGCCACCAGATCCTGCGCCACAAAGGAGGTGACAAGCAGGGTCGTGGCGTTACTGCTCTGAACCAGTGCCGTTACGCCAATGCCCGCGCAGAAGGCGAGCGGCTTCTTCTCAACGCTGCTGCTGAGAACGGTACGTAAGCGCGCGCCAAATACGCGCATCACGCCGGTACGGACGATATGGGTGCCCCATACGAGCAGTGCGACTGCAGAGAGCAGGTGTAACAACGTCAGCACGGAAGTTTTTCCTCCTTATCGTTATGTGTTTTCCTGAGGTTTGTTGCGCATTGTCTTGCCGGATGGCGGCTACGCCTTATCCGGCCTACGCGCAGGTCCGGTAAGCGCAGCGCCACCGGGCAAAAGATAAGAACCTTCTTCCAGTATAAGGGTTTAAACGTAAGAAAGAGACAGGGCGCCCAATGAGCGCCCTGTTTGTTGTAAGGAAAAGTGATTTTAGTCTGCGTCGTAGCCGAGATTTGGCGCCAGCCAGCGCTCCACTTCAGACACGCTCATCCCTTTGCGCAGGGCGTAATCTTCAATCTGATCCCGCTGCAGCTGCGCCACGGCAAAGTACTTGCTGTCCGGATGGCTGAAGTACCAGCCTGAGACGGACGCGCCTGGCCACATGGCGAACGACTCGGTGAGCTTCATGCCGGTATGGGCTTCCACATCCAGCAGTTTCCAGATAGTGCCTTTTTCGGTGTGCTCCGGACAGGCCGGATAGCCCGGCGCCGGGCGAATCCCCTGGTAGTTTTCGCGGATCAGATCCTCATTGCTGAGGTTCTCATTCGCCGCGTAGCCCCAGTGCACCTTACGTACGCGCTCGTGCAGGTACTCGGCAAAGGCTTCCGCCAGGCGGTCGGCAATCGCTTTCACCATGATTTTATTGTAATCATCGTGCTGCGCTTCGAACGCGTCCGCCAGCGCATCTTCTTCGAGACCGCCGGTTACCGCAAAGGCGCCGATATAGTCGGCTTTACCACTCAGCTTCGGCGCGACGAAATCGGCCAGGCAGTAGTTGGCAAAGCCCACTTTCTCCGTTTGCTGGCGCAGATGCCGGCTGACCGCCAGCACGTGGGTGCGGGTTTCATCGCGATAAATTTCGATGTCGTCGCCCACGCGGTTCGCCGGGAACAGGCCCACCACGCCGCGCGGGTTGAGGGTTTTCTCTGCGCTCAGCGTGTCGAGCATGTCGTTGGCATCTTTAAACAGGCGCTTCGCCTCCTCGCCGACCACCTCATCTTCCAGGATGCGCGGATATTTGCCCGCCAGCGACCAGGTCATAAAGAACGGCGTCCAGTCGATGTAGTTACGCAGCGTCTCGATGCTGGCCGTCACGTCCTGCACGCCCAGACGGTGTGCCACCGGTGGCGTATAGCTGGACCAGTCGAAGGCCAGATCGTTGTCGCGCGCCGCCTGAAGCGAAACAGGCGGGGTGCGCGGCTTCTTACGGCCGTGCTGGATGCGAACGGTTTCGTACTCTTTGCGGGTGCGCGCCACAAAATCGTCGCGCTGGGTGTCGGAGAGCAGCGCGGAGACTACGCCCACCGTGCGCGAGGCGTTCTGCACGTACACCGTCGGGCCACTGTAGTTCTGCTCGATTTTCACCGCCGTGTGCGCTTTTGAGGTGGTCGCCCCGCCAATCAATAGCGGAATGGTGAAGCCCTGCCGCTCCATCTCTTTTGCCACGTTGACCATTTCGTCGAGCGACGGCGTAATCAGGCCGGAGAGGCCAATCAGGTCGGCGTTCACTTCGCGCGCGGTCTTGAGGATTTTGTCCGCCGGGACCATCACGCCGAGGTCGATAATTTCGTAGTTATTACACTGCAGCACTACGCCGACGATGTTCTTGCCGATGTCGTGCACGTCGCCCTTCACGGTGGCGATAACCATCTTGCCGTTGCTGGAACCTTTCTCTTTGCTGGCTTCGATGTAGGGCTCAAGATACGCTACCGCCTGCTTCATCACGCGGGCGGATTTCACCACCTGCGGCAGGAACATTTTGCCCTCACCGAACAGATCGCCGACCACGTTCATGCCGTCCATCAGCGGGCCTTCGATCACCTCAATCGGGCGGTCTGCCTGCTGGCGCGCCTCTTCGGTATCGAGCTCGATAAATTCGGTGATGCCTTTGACCAGCGAGTATTCCAGACGCTTTTTCACGTCCCAGGAACGCCACTCGGCCTGCTGAACGTTTGCCGCCTCATCCGATTTGCTGCCGCGGTATTTCTCCGCCAGGTCCAGCATGCGCTCGGTGGCGTCGTCGCGGCGGTTAAGGATCACGTCCTCTACGGCGTCGCGCAGCTCGGCAGGGAGATCGTCGTAAATCGCCAGCTGGCCGGCGTTAACGATCCCCATGTCCATGCCGTTGCGGATGGCGTAGTAGAGGAACACGGCGTGGATCGCTTCGCGCACCGGGTCGTTACCGCGGAACGAGAACGACACGTTCGATACGCCGCCGGAGATCAGCGCGTGCGGCAGCTCGCGCTTGATGTCCTCACATGCCCCGATAAAGTCCTGGGCATAGTTATTGTGCTCTTCAATCCCGGTCGCGACGGCGAAGATATTCGGGTCAAAGATAATGTCTTCCGGCGGGAAGCCCACCTCTTCGGTCAAAATCTTGTACGCGCGGCGGCATATCTCAATTTTACGCTCGCGGGTATCCGCCTGGCCCACCTCGTCAAAGGCCATCACCACCACGGCGGCACCGTAGCGGCGGACCATCTTCGCGTGGTGAATAAAGATATCAACGCCCTCTTTCATTGAGATAGAGTTGACGATGCCTTTACCCTGAATGCACTTCAGCCCTTTTTCGATGACCTCCCACTTGGAGGAGTCAATCATGATCGGCACGCGGGCGATGTCCGGCTCACCGGCGATCAGGTTGAGGAAACGCACCATCGCCGCTTCGGCGTCGAGCATCCCCTCGTCCATGTTGATATCGATAATCTGCGCGCCGCTTTCCACCTGCTGGCGGGCAACGTCCAGCGCTTCGCTGTATTTCTCTTCTTTGATCAGGCGCTTGAACTTTGCAGAACCTGTGACGTTAGTACGCTCACCCACGTTCACAAACAGGCTGTCGTCGCCGATGGTCAACGGCTCAAGGCCGGACAGACGACAGGCAACCGGAAGCTCGGGCAGCTTGCGCGGCGGCAGTCCGGCGACGGCGTTGCTCATGGCCGCGATGTGCTCCGGCGTGGTGCCGCAGCAGCCACCGACGATGTTCAGGAAGCCAGACTCGGCCCACTCGCGGATTTGCGCCGCCATGGTGTCGGCATCGAGATCGTATTCACCGAACGCGTTCGGCAGACCGGCGTTCGGGTGGGCGGTGACGTAGCATTCCGCGATACGGGAAAGCTCCTGCACGTACTGGCGCAGCTCATCAGGCCCCAGCGCGCAGTTCAGGCCAAAGGAGAGCGCTTCGGCGTGGCGCAGAGAGTTATAAAACGCTTCGGTTGTCTGACCGGACAGAGTACGGCCGGAGGCGTCGGTGATGGTGCCGGAAATCATGATCGGCAGGTCAACGCCCAGCGCCTCAAACTCCTCTTTCACCGCGTAAATCGCGGCTTTGGCGTTGAGGGTGTCGAATACGGTTTCAATCAGGATCAGATCGGAACCGCCTTCCACCAGCGCTTTGGTCGATTCACGGTAGGCCGTAACGAGCTGATCGAAGGTGATATTACGAAACGCCGGGTCGTTGACGTCCGGTGAAATCGACGCGGTTCGGTTCGTCGGGCCAAGCACCCCGGCAACGTAGCGAGGCTTGTCCGGCGTGCGTGCCGTCCACTCGTCGGCGCAGGCGCGCGCCAGCTTCGCGGCTTCCAGGTTGATTTCCGCCGACAGGGATTCCATCTGGTAATCCGCCATGGCGATGGTTGTCGAGTTAAAGGTGTTGGTCTCAACGATATCCGCACCCGCTTCGAAGTAGGCGTTGTGGATATCCTTAATAACTGACGGCTTGCTGAGCACCAGCAGATCGTTGTTCCCTTTCAGGTCGCAGGGCCAGTCGGCAAAGCGCTCGCCGCGGAAATCGTCTTCACTCAGACGATACCCCTGGATCATGGTGCCCATGCCGCCGTCCAGCACCAGAATTCGTTCATTTAACTGCGCACGCAGTTGCTCTACTTTGCTGCTCACACTTGCTCCCGACAACGCTCAACAAGGCCAAAAGGCTGCGTTCCATACTGGCACAATCTCGCAGGGTGGAAAAGCCGCACAGCGGTAACATGAGACATGTTCACCATCACTCCTCCGATCAGTCAGGATAACGGTTGCAAATTCACCAAATAAAACGAAAATGATTTCCACGATACAGAAAAAGGAGATCGTCATGGTCGCGAGCGTTCCCGCTAAACGCGGCAGAAAACCTGCTGCCACCGCCGCCGCCGCACAACAGGGCGGACAGGTTCAATCGCTCACGCGCGGTTTGAAGCTGCTGGAGTGGATAGCCGAGTCGCACGGCAGCGTGGCCCTGACGGAGCTGGCCCAGCAGGCTGGCCTGCCGAACTCCACGACGCATCGCCTGCTGACCACCATGCAGCAGCTGGGCTTTGTCCGCCAGGTCGGCGAGCTGGGGCACTGGGCGGTGGGCGCGCATGCGTTTATCGTCGGCAGCAGCTTCCTGCAGAGCCGCAACCTGCTGGCGATTGTGCACCCGATTCTGCGCAAGCTGATGGAGGAGTCCGGCGAGACGGTCAACCTCGCGGTGCTGGACCAAAGCGACCATCAGGCGATTATTATCGACCAGGTGCAGTGCACGCAGCTGATGCGTATGTCCGCACCGATTGGCGGCAAGCTGCCGATGCATGCCTCCGGGGCGGGGAAAGCGTTTCTCTCGCAGCTGAGCGAAGAGCAGGTGACGGGGCTGCTGCACCGTAAAGGGCTGCACGCCTACACCCACGCCACGCTGGTGTCGCCCGTGCATCTGAAAGAAGATCTGGCCCTGACCCGCAAGCGTGGCTATTCGTTTGATGATGAAGAACATGCCCTGGGCCTGCGCTGCCTCGCGGCCTGCATTTTTGACGAGCACCGCGAGCCGTTTGCCGCTATCTCCATCTCCGGGCCGATTTCGCGGATGACCGACGACCGCGTGACCGAGCTGGGTGCGCTGGTGATTAAGGCGGCGAAAGAGGTAACGCTGGCGTATGGTGGGATTCGCTAAGTTGGGTTCCGGCGAACATTCGAACCGTAGGCCCGGTAAGCGCAGCGCCACCGGGCGATGGGGTTACACTGTGGCCTGATGCCCTCACCCCGGCCCTCTCCCACAGGGAGAGGGAGAAAACATGATGCCCTCACCCTGCGAGAGAGGGTGCAAACATGATGTCCTCATCCTGCGAGAGAAGGTGCAAACCTAATGCAAAACCTCTGCTTGCGGCGGTAAGCGTACACATCTTCGACATGCCCATTTTTGATCCGCGTTTGCAGCCCGCGCCAGTAGCTGGCGCGGAACAGATCCTCATGCATTTCTTCGAATAGCGGCCCGATGCGCGGGTCGGCGCACAGCCAGTGGCGAAACTCCTCCGGAAACACATCGCCCGGCGAGACGCTGTACCACGGCTCACCTGAAAGCTCATCTTCCGGGTAGCGGGGCTGTGGTATATCGCGGAAATTCACTTCGGTCATGTAGCAAATTTCGTCGTAATCGTAAAACACCACGCGCCCGTGACGGGTGACGCCGAAGTTTTTAAACAGCATGTCGCCCGGAAAAATATTGGCGGCGGCAAGCTGGCGAATCGCGTTGCCGTATTCTTCAATGGCATCCCGCAGCGCCTGGCCTTCGGACTGCTCAAGCCAGATATTCAGCGGCACCATGCGGCGCTCAATGTAGAGATGGCTAATCACGATTTTGTCACCCAGATCGGTGATTTTCGCAGGTGCTTCCTGCATTAACAGCGTCATGAGCGCTGGGTCAATCTGCTGTTTATCCAGCACAAAGTTTTCGAATTCCTGAGTATCCGCCATGCGCCCGACGCGATCGTGCTCTTTGACCAGCTGATAGCAGGCGCGAACGTGCGCGGCGGTCATCTCTTTCTGCGGCGCGAATCTGTCTTTAATCACCTTAAAGACCCGGTCGAAACCCGGCAGCGTAAAGACCAGCATCACCATGCCGCGAATGCCTGGCGCTTCGATAAACTGCTCATCGGCCGTGGTGACATAGCGCAGGTACTCCCGGTAACTTTCCGTTTTGGCGTGCTTCTGGCAGCCAATGGCCATATACAGCTCGGCGGTGGTTTTGCCCGGCAGGATCTCTCGCAGCCACTCCACCAGCGCGGCAGGCAGCGGGGCGTACACCATGAAATAGGAGCGGGCGAAGCCAAACACGATGCTGGCCTCGGCGCCGGTGGTCAGGCAGGTATCGACAAACAGTTCCCCGTCGTCGGTACGGTGAATGGGCAGCAGAAAAGGCACAATGGCGGTCGGCGTAACCAGTTTGCCGACCAGCCAGGCGGCTTTATTGCGGTAGAAAAGCTCGTTGGCCACCTGCAAATGGCTATGGCTAAGCACCTCCGCGCCGAAGGTTTCGTTGAGATGCGCGTGGATATAACCGATATCCCGGGCTTTATTCTCCCAGGGCAGGCGCAGCGGCAGATCCGTTAGCACGCGGTGCAGGAGCTTTTCCCATCCGCGATCGGGAAAGAAATCTTTCGCCAGCGGACGGGGAATGGTTCGAAAGCGTCGCTCGGGCTGGGAGCTGAAGATAAATAACCGCTCAGGAGATAGTGAGCGGTGGTCAAATAACCGGCAATAGACGGAGTTGAAAAAGCTCTCCGCAATCTCGAAGCGCGGGTAATCGGGTAACAGATGGGTGTAGTGCTCCTTCACGCGCAGTAAAAATTCCGCGTCCGGGCTTTTACCGTCGGTAATACAGCGCAGCTGCTCCACCACCAGACCCACGTGGTGGTCATAGAGATGGATACGCTGCTTCATGGCCTGCTGAACCGCATGCCAGTCTGCATGTTCGAAGCGCTGCTGCGCGCCGGATGTCACTTCAAGAAAACGACCATACTGGGCATCGAAGCCCTGCAAAATAGTTTGGGCAATCAGCAATTCCAGGCCACGCGACATATATTCCCCCTCACCCCAACCCTCTCCCCGAGAGGGGAGAGGGGGAAAAGTTTAGAACTGTGCTTCTTCCGTTGAACCCGTTAAGGCAGTGACGGAGGAGGTGCCGCCCTGAATAATCGTGGTCACATTGTCAAAGTAGCCGGTCCCCACCTCCTGCTGGTGAGACACGAAGGTGTAACCGTCTTTGCCCGCCGCAAACTCCGGCTGCTGCACCTTCTCAACGTAGTGCTTCATGCCCTCACCCTGCGCATAGGCGTGCGCCAGGTCGAACATGTTGAACCACATGCTGTGGATACCTGCCAGGGTAATGAACTGGTATTTGTAGCCCATGTCGGACAGCTGCTGCTGGAAGCTGGCGATGGTTTTGTCATCCAGCTTTTTCTGCCAGTTGAAGGACGGCGAGCAGTTATAGGCCAGCAGTTTGCCCGGATACTTCGCGTGGATGGCGTCGGCAAAGCGTTTTGCCAGCGCCAGATCCGGCGTAGACGTTTCACACCAGACCAGGTCCGCGTACGGCGCGTACGCCAGACCGCGGCTAATTGCCTGCTCGATACCCGCGTGGGTACGATAGAAGCCTTCACTGGTGCGCTCGCCGGTGATGAATTCGCTGTCGTACGGGTCGCAGTCAGAGGTGATCAGGTCCGCCGCGTCCGCATCGGTACGGGCAATCACCAGCGTCGGCACGCCGAGCACGTCAGCAGCCAGACGCGCGGCAACCAGCTTCTGTACGGCTTCCTGTGTAGGAACCAGCACCTTACCGCCCATGTGTCCGCATTTCTTCACTGATGCCAGCTGATCTTCGAAGTGAACGGCCGCTGCACCGGCCTCAATCATCGATTTCATCAGCTCGAAGGCGTTCAGCACGCCGCCGAAACCTGCTTCCGCATCCGCGACGATCGGCAGAAAGTAGTCAGTAAAGCGCGGATCGCCAGGTTCGATACCGGCAGCCCACTGGATCTGATCCGCACGGCGGAAGGTGTTGTTGATCCGATCCACCACCGACGGCACGGAGTTAGCCGGATAGAGCGACTGATCCGGGTACATGCTGGACGCCAGGTTGGCATCCGCCGCGACCTGCCAGCCGGAAAGATAGATAGCTTCAATACCGGCCTTCGCCTGCTGCAGCGCCTGACCGCCGGTCAGCGCGCCGAGGCTGTTGATGTAGCCCTTTTTAGAGCCACCGTGCAGCAGCTTCCACATTTTCGCCGCACCGTTCTGTGCCAGCGTGCATTCCGGATTGACCGAGCCGCGTAATTTCACCACTTCCTCCGCGCTGTAAGGACGGCGGATGCCTTCCCAGCGAGGTTGTGTCCACTCTTTCTTTAACTCTTCGATTTGTTGGGTACGGGTTTTCATGTGCAGATGCTCCATATTGTTATGCGGTGAGTTACGCCAGGAAGCGGTAGCCCGGCAGGGTCAGGAAGTCGATTAAGTCATCTGATGTGGTGATTTGCTCCATCAGGCGCGCAGCGTCGTCAAAACGTCCGCTGCTGAAGCGGTGTTCGCCCAGCTCGTCCTGGATCACCCGCATCTCTTCGGCCAGCATCTGGCGGAACAGAGATTTGGTCACCGGCTTGCCGTTGCTGAGCGTTTTTTGATGGTGGATCCACTGCCAGATGGAGGTACGTGAGATCTCCGCCGTCGCGGCATCTTCCATCAGTCCATAGATAGGCACACAGCCGTTGCCGGAGATCCACGCTTCGATGTACTGGACCGCGACGCGAATATTGGCACGCATGCCCTCTTCCGTACGCTCGCCCGCGCACGGTGCCAGCAGCTGTTCTTCAGCCGTTGGGGCATCGTCTTCACGCGTGACGAACAGCTGATTTTTATTGTCGCCGAGAACGCGGTTGAAGACCTCCATCGCCGTATCGGCCAGGCCGGGATGGGCAATCCACGTGCCGTCGTGACCGTTACGGGCTTCAAGCTCTTTATCGGCTTTCACCTTGTTGAGCACCTGATTGTTCCGCTCTGCGTCTTTGCTCGGGATAAAAGCCGCCATGCCGCCCATCGCAAAGGCGCCGCGCTTGTGGCAGGTTTTGATCAGCAGACGCGAGTAGGCGCTCAGGAACGGTTTATCCATGGTCACAACCTGGCGATCCGGCAGTACGCGATCGGGATAGTTTTTCAGGGTTTTGATGTAGCTGAAAATATAGTCCCAGCGTCCGCAGTTCAGGCCGACAATATGGTCGCGCAGGGCGTGCAGAATTTCATTCATCTGGAACACGGCAGGCAGCGTTTCAATCAGCAGGGTGGCCTTGATGGTACCGCGCGGCAGGTTGAAACGATCCTCCGCGTAGCTGAACACTTCGCTCCACCAGGCCGCTTCTTGCCAGGCCTGCGTTTTTGGCAGATAGAAATAAGGGCCGCTGCCTTTAGCCAGCAGATTCTTGTAGTTATGGAAGAAATAAAGCGCGAAATCAAACAGGCTGCCCGGAATGGCTTCCCCACGCCAGGTGACATGTTTTTCAGGCAGGTGCAGGCCGCGTACGCGACAGATCAGCACCGCCGGGTTCGGTTTGAGCTGGTAAATTTTACCGGCTTCGTTGGTATAGCTGATGGTGCCGTTCACGGCGTCGCGCAGGTTGATCTGCCCCTCGATGACCTTACGCCAGTCCGGCGCCAGAGAGTCTTCAAAATCGGCCATGAAGACTTTAACGTTGGCGTTCATGGCGTTGATCACCATTTTGCGCTCTACCGGACCGGTGATCTCAACGCGACGATCCTGTAAATCTTCAGGGATGCCTCGGATTTTCCACTCACCGCGACGAATGGAAGCGGTTTCCGAAATGAAGCCAGGCAACTTGCCATCGTCAATTTCCTGCTGCTGATGAATGCGTGCCGCCAGCAGCTTATTACGCTGCGGCGTAAAGCGAGTCACCAGTTCAGTCAGAAATTCTACCGCTTCCGCCGTCAAAACCTGCTGTTCTTGCTCGCCATACGGCTGGGTAAAGGCCAGTTCATCGACCGTCGTTGCCTGTTGAGTCATTACTCTGCTCCTCATCAAAGATCCAAAATCACGCCCCCGATGCGAACGAAAGATCGTTGGGTAGTTTTCGCTCAGCAGAATTAAGACTATCTATATTTTTTCTAAAATCAAAAACAATTTCCATTTTAATGTAAATATGAAATTAATTATCTGATTTTATTGGAATTAAAGTTTTATTGAATGGTGAGCGACATTTCGAAAATAAAAAAGGCACCCGAAGGTGCCTGATTTGAATAGCTGAAACGCTTTAGGATCGTCTAGTGCAGAAGATTACTCCAGCGTCGGATTCATGTGACGCAGATCGTATGGCGTTATCTGGTAGACGTAATAGTTGAGCCAGTTAGTGAAAAGCAAATTCCCGTGGCTGCGCCAGGTTGCTCTCGGTTTGTTTTGCGGGTCGTCTTTCGGGAAATAGTTGTACGGTACATCCGGATTTAGACCCGCTTCGACATCACGGAAATACTCTGACGCAAGGGTATGCGGATCGTACTCAGGATGCCCGGTCACAAAAGCAATGCGTTTATCCTTGCTGGCAAACAGATAAGCATCTCCATCTTCCGTTTCGGCCAGGATCTCCAGATCGGTGTAATCACGAATCAGCTGGGCAGGGAAATCGGCGTAGCGAGAATGCGGGGCCAGGAAGGAGTCATCGAAACCGCGCGTCAGCAACGCGTGCGGTTGAAGAATGTGATGTTCGTATACGCCGGAGAGCTTTTCAGTACGGGTTTGCTTGGGGATGCCATAAAGAATATTCAGCGCGGCTTGTACCGCCCAACAGACAAACAATGTGGAGGTAACGTGATCTTTTGCCCACTCCAGAACCTGTTTGATCTGCGGCCAGTAAGCGACATCGTTAAATTCCACCAGACCGAGCGGCGCGCCGGTCACGATCAGTCCGTCGAAGTTTTCCCCCTGAATATCATCGAAGTTACAGTAGAAATTGTTCAGATGCTCAGAAGGCGTGTTACGTGACTCACGGGCATCGATTCGCAGCAGCTGAATATCAACCTGCAGAGGGGAGTTCGACAGAAGACGCAGGAACTGGTTTTCTGTTTCGATCTTTTTTGGCATCAGATTGAGAATAAGCACCTTCAGCGGGCGAATTTCCTGACCTGTCGCACGCGAAGCCGTCATAACGAAGACGTTTTCTCCACGCAAGAAATTGACGGCTGGTAGCTCGTCCTGCACCCGAATCGGCATAACTTTATATCCTCACAGCATACGTATAAACGTTTAGACATCCAGACAGCTAACGATACCCAGAAATAGTTTGAATGTCGAGTCTGCAAGCAGAAGGTGAGAAAGTTTCAAGGAGGGGAAGAGGGAAAAACAAAAGCAAAAAACCCCGTACCTTTCGGTACGGGGTTCTTCTAATTGATGCCTGGCAGTTCCCTACTCTCACATGGGGAGACCCCACACTACCATCGGCGCTACGGCGTTTCACTTCTG
>NZ_JAXQPP010000005.1:0-169045 GCF_034427575.1 Enterobacter sp. D2 | reverse complement strand
CCACCTGACCCCATGCCGAACTCAGAAGTGAAACGCCGTAGCGCCGATGGTAGTGTGGGGTCTCCCCATGTGAGAGTAGGGAACTGCCAGGCATCAAATAAGTGAAAAGGCCATCCGAAAGGATGGCCTTTTTGCGTTTATACGTTGCACAAACTAATCCCCCAACGGCCTGCTTATACGGTAAACTACCTGCGTTTTTGCATCAGGATAGCGTCTATGAACCACTCCCTTAAGCCCTGGAATACCTTTGGCATTCAACGCAATGCTAAACAAATTGTTCGTGCCGATACTGCACAGCAACTGCTGGATGCATGGCAAAGCGCAACTGAAAATAACGAACCCGTACTGATTCTGGGCGAAGGAAGTAATGTCCTGTTTCTCGATGATTTTGCGGGAACGGTGATCGTTAACCGCATCATGGGAATTGATGTGGAAGAGCGTGCCGACAGCTGGCACCTGCACGTGGGGGCCGGAGAAAACTGGCATCATCTGGTGAAATTCACCCTCGAAAAAGGGATGCCGGGCCTGGAAAACCTTGCGCTTATTCCAGGCTGCGCCGGATCGTCACCAATTCAAAACATCGGTGCCTACGGCATCGAACTGAAACATGTCTGCGAATATGTCGACTGCATCGAACTGGCGACCGGAACGGCTAAACGTTTTACGGCGGAACAGTGCCAGTTTGGCTATCGTGACAGTATCTTCAAACATGAATATCAGGATCGCTACGTGATTGTCGCCGTGGGTCTGTGCCTGTCGAAGAACTGGCAGCCCGTGTTGACCTACGGGGATTTAACGCGTCTCGATCCGGCTACCGTAACCGCCCGCGACGTTTTTGATTCCGTTTGCCATATGCGGATGACCAAACTTCCCGATCCAAAAGTAAACGGAAACGCTGGAAGCTTCTTCAAAAACCCGGTTATCAGCAGCGAAAATGCAAAAATCTTTCTTGAAGGATGGCCAGCCGCGCCACATTACCCTCAGGCGGATGGCAGCGTCAAGCTTGCCGCGGGATGGCTTATCGATCAATGCCAGCTTAAAGGCACTTCAGTAGGCGGTGCTGCCGTTCACCAGCAGCAGGCTCTGGTGCTGATTAATCAACGCGATGCGACCAGCGATGATGTTGTACAGCTGGCTCATTATGTTCGTCAGCGTGTGGGCGAAAAATTTAACGTCTGGCTGGAGCCAGAAGTTCGCTTCATTGGCTGCACAGGTGAAGTTAATGCCGTGGAGGCTATCGCGTGAAGGACAATACCATTCCCTTAACCCTGATTGGTATCCTTGCTGACGGTGAGTTTCATTCTGGCGAGCAGCTGGGTGAACAGCTTGGTATGAGCCGTGCTGCTATCAATAAACATATCCATACGCTTCGCGACTGGGGTGTTGATGTGTTCACGGTTCCCGGAAAAGGCTACAGCCTGCCGGAGCCGATTCAATTGCTGAATGAAGAAACGATCCGCAGCCAGATCGGACACGGCAATGTTGCGGTGCTGCCGGTGATTGATTCGACGAACCAGTATCTTCTGGATCGTCTGCCTGAGCTGACATCCGGCGATGCCTGCGTTGCTGAATATCAACAGGCCGGTCGCGGCCGTCGCGGTCGCAAATGGTTTTCGCCATTTGGCGCTAACCTCTATTTGTCTATGTACTGGCGACTCGATCAGGGCCCGGCCGCTGCTATTGGCCTGAGTCTGGTCATCGGCATCGTCATGGCGGAAGTGCTGCACGATTTGGGGGCGGATAAAGTACGTGTTAAGTGGCCTAATGACCTCTACCTCAACGATCGTAAACTTGCCGGCATTCTGGTCGAACTGACGGGAAAAACGGGCGATGCGGCGCAAATCGTCATTGGCGCAGGCCTCAACATGGTGATGCGCAATGTACAAAATGATGTGGTGAATCAGGCCTGGACTAACCTCCAGGAGGCGGGGATCGTCATCGATCGTAACACCCTTGCCGTGCGTATGATTAAAGAGTTGCGCAGTTCACTCACGCTTTTTGAGCAGGAAGGGCTGGCACCGTTCCTGTCTCGTTGGGAAAAGCTGGATAACTTCATTAACCGCCCGGTGAAACTGCTGATTGGTGATAAAGAGATCTACGGGACTTCACGCGGTATTGACGCACAGGGCGCGCTGCTCCTGGAGCAGGATGGCGTGACTAAACCCTGGATGGGCGGTGAGATTTCACTGCGAAGTGCCGAATAACCGGATCGAGTTAATTATGCGAAAACCCGTGTGCGCAACGCTGGCCGTCATGATGAGTCTGCTGTTCTCGCCTCTCTCTCATGCGGATCGGGCCTGGGAGAGTTACAAGGCCCGCTTTTTCAAACCGGAAGGCCGCATTGTTGATACCGGTAATGGCGGCGTGTCGCATACGGAAGGTCAGGGTTTTGCCATGCTGATGGCGGTGGCCAACGACGATAAAGCCACGTTCGATAAGCTCTGGCAATGGACAGAAAGTCAGCTGAAGAACAAAGAAAATGGTCTGTTTTACTGGCGCTATAATCCCGCAGAGTCCAACCCGGTCGCCGACAAAAACAACGCTGCAGATGGCGACGTGCTGATTGCCTGGGCGTTGCTGAAAGCCGACGCCCGCTGGCATGACAAACGCTACAGCGCCGCATCGGATGCAATTACAAAAGCACTGATTGACCACAGCGTGATCCGCTATGCCGGTTACCGCGTGATGCTGCCCGGCGTCCAGGGGTTTAAGCTTGAGGGTGAAGTGGTCCTCAATCCTTCCTATTTCGTGTTTCCGGCCTGGCAGGCCTTCTCCAGACGCAGTCATTTGCCGGTCTGGCGCGATTTGATTAAGGACGGGAAACGCCTGCTGGGGAAAATGGGCTCGGGTAAAGCGAATCTGCCCACTGACTGGGTTTCACTGGCATCAGGTGGCAAGCTGGCTCCCGCAAAAGGCTGGCCACCGCGAATGAGCTATGACGCGATTCGTGTTCCGCTGTACGTTGCCTGGTCTGATAAGCAAAGCCCGCTGCTGACGCCGTGGAAGGCCTGGTTCGGACAGTTTCCCCGGGAACAAACGCCCGCCTGGGTTAACGTGACGACCAACGAATATGCGCCCTACATGATGGAAGGCGGCCTGCTGGCTGTACGTGATTTCACGATGGGGCAGTCTTCCGGTGAACCCGAAATCACCGCTAAAGACGACTACTATTCAGCAAGTCTGAAAATGCTGGTGTGGATCGCCCAGCAATAATGTCGACATTGCCCCTCTCCCCGATGGGAAGAGGGACGTCATACCGTGTTACTGCGGATACGGTACCCAATCCCCGCCGTTCAGGCGAACGTAAGGTTTGTTTTGATACTGAATGACGACCGCGTTAGCGTTCTCTGAGACTTCTGCCGTTTGCGGCAGTTTGCTGGTGAGCTGATCCCAGTTCACGCTATCTTCCACAAACAGCTTCCCGTCTACGGCGCGGGCAACCAGTTCTGAAATCGCCAGATAGCTGGTTGGCTGTGTAATCTCAATCGGTGCGCCCTGATGCGGTGCCTTCATCCCAAAGAATTTAATGCCTGCAGGCACGTTAGTGATGGACGGGCTTGGGATATCACGCAGACCCGACACCTGCATTCTGTCACCTTTCAGCGCACCACCGTGCTCAGGCACCACAACCACCATTACTTTACGGCCTGATTTTTCCAGCTCCGTGAAGAACGCGTCCAGCTCGTCAAAGAACTTCTGCGCACGCACTTTATAATCAGCCGTTTTGCTCACGCCTGGGAAATGGTTACCGTCGTGGAGCGGCAGGGTGTTAAAGAACGTCGCGCTGCGCGGATTACTGTCTTTTTCGATGGTCTGCAGCCAGCGCTGCAGGACGGCAGTATCGTCATAAACGGGCGAACCGTCGAAGCCCAGCAGAGAGACAGGAAGACCGGTTTGATCCATCAGCGGTGCCTGCATGCCGCCCTGTTCGCGCACCTCTTTCAGGAAGTTACCGAACTGGCCGTTATGCCCCAGCATCAGGTGCTGCGTAAAGCCCAGCTTTGCGAGGTTATCGAACAGATAACACTGGTTGCCGGCGGGTTGATACAGGTTTTTATGCGATGTCTGACCGCAGCTTGCACGCAGCAGGCGGATCGCCGCCGGGCCGCTGTACGAGGTGGCAGAGTTGAAATCTTTAAACTGAATATCGAAGTGTGACCACAGCGGATGAGACATCAAACCGGCGGCGTCCACGTCGGCCCAGGAGAGAGAGCAGATATTGATCACCAGCAGTTCAAACGGCTGAGCATCCGCCGGCAGCGCATCCGGGAATTTAGTCTGTCGCTTGTCTTCCGCGGTATAGAAACTGGAGAGCCAGGCGTTCAGGTTGGTTGAGGTCGGCGGTGCGGTCTGGGTTGGGATATCGCCCACTACAGGCGTATCGCCTGCCGTTGTGACGGTTGCCGCCGCGCTTCCCCCTGTAGTAGTCACCGTGGTGGTCGGTTGACCGGCAGGCCACAGCGAAAAGTTCGGCCCAGCCAGCGTCAGCACGTTAAGCCAGATCATAGTCGCGACGACAAACACCGTGACGCGGATCCACTGTGACAGGAACAGCCAGGCAACCAGCAGCACAAACACCGCGCCAATCATCTGCCAGTTAATAAAGCGCTCGGTCAGATCGAGGACATAGCTGGCGCTAAAGCCCGCCACCTGCGACCCCTGGCTCATAATGCTGTCCGGCCCCGGTAGCCAGGTATCATGCCAGAACAGCGCAAAGCCGACAGGTATAGCGACCCAGTGGCGCAAGCGATGTAGCCTGATATTCGGCAGCGGCATCAGCAGGAAGGCCATAAACACCAGGTTGAGAAGGGGATGGAAATTCAGATAGCCTGCCCACAGCAGGCCAAACTTCACCAGAAAGTAGAAGTTCCAGCCGGAAAGGCCGCGCCAGTATTGCCAGAGCGGCGAGGGTGACGAAGCGGTATAGGTAGAATTAGTCATGTTTTCGGTCTGCCTTGACGTGTGATGCCCGTGTCAGTGTTCCGGCTGGTTTTACATAGCGAGGTTTAATAAACAGCACTCTGGCCGTATCACGAATACGGCGTATGGAATGGCGCGCATAGTAGCCAAGCGGGAAAAAGATCAGCGCACAGAATATAACCAGTTGAATGATATCGCTGATGTTCATGATGATGCGTTCTCCGCGTTGTCTGTTAATAAGCGAAGGGGTTCCGGAACCCGACGCCAGACGTGTCCATCATGTCTGGCATTGAGGATCGGTTTGGCATCGCTCTTGATTGCGAGCGGTTTGGCCCATTGTTCAGGCTGGAGCGCACGCATCTGCACCAGCTCCGCGCTAATCGTATTATCTTCGAACCAAATCATACGGTTCGAGAAAATATCCCCTGTAGGCAGGGGGAAGATGTGGTTAAGCGCCGTATCGAGATCGTTTACCCGGCAGAAGGACAAAAACAGCACCAGGCGATTGTCGCCAATGGTCATGATGTCCCCTGTACGGTTCGGGCGACATAAGGTGAGAGCCTGTTCAACGCGAATACCCGGTACAGGACGCAGGGCAACCATAACCCCTTTTCCATCAGCAGGCAGAAGCGTGTTGTTCATCATGTTGCCCACGGCGTCGCAGAAGGTATCCCATTTTTGGTAACCACGCAGTTTCATCGGCTGCGTCATGGAGAGCAGCGTGGAAATATCTTCCGGTACGTGGCGGCTAAACTGCTGGCCCTGAACGCTTTCGATAAGCGTCAGGCAGCGTGACAACGGCGCATTCCATGGAATAACCATATTGGCGCCGCAGCCCAGAAGCAGGCGCTCATCGGTGGCGCGCAGGCTGGTATTATTTTCGCGCACGATGATTTTCAACGCACTTCCGCGCTGGCGGCGTAAGGTGTGGATTTGCCGTGCCAGCGTCTCAATCTGGTTATTCTGCATCAGCGAGAAAATAAGAGTTGCCGCCTGGGTTGTGCGGGCTTCATGGAAAAGGGCTTCGTTAGATTCAAACAGCGTCCAGTTTTCCGACAGGGCGGGTGCCCCCTCTAAAACCGCGATATGGCTCAGGATGCGTTTTTCATCACTGCGCGGCTGCACCACGGTTTCTTCCTGCTGCGCCAGGTGCCACACGCCCTCGATATGTTTCAGCGTAAGCTGTTGCCTGGCACTCACGCCTTTTTCATTACACCAGAAGGCAATATCGTAGAGATAGCTGCCTGCCTGGTCACGAACGCTTGCCAGACCGAACAGGGAGCGATATTCGCCCATTAAAAGTGAAAACAGCTTGTCATTATTACTGCCGGGATTGACTATCAATAGCGTGCAATTTTGAAATTTTGCCCATTTATTGATTTTTTCCAGCCACGGCAGCAGTTTTTCAGCGGGCATATTTTGCAGGACGTTATTTGCGCATTTCAGAATCACTAAATAGTGATCGGGATCAATAGAGCACTGAACGTCGCGGGACAAAAAGTATAGACTATCGGCTTCCGATGTCATGGAAAATAATCGCACCGTCTGGGGGCCGCGACCACTTTCGAGCGTAATAATTTTCTTCGGATCTTCGCCCATGCTAATGACGGCCACGCGGGAATCCTTATCCTGAGCAGCAATTGTCTGGTTTACCAGACTGATAGCATCTTCATTACGGTCCGTATTAATCCACCAGACTCCTCCGACTGGCATGTGGCTCAATTCGTCCCATAATGACTGGATGCCAATAGAAAATATGGAGTCCACGGTGTCCCTCTTTTCGTCTAATTTATCTGTATCTCAGTTTACTAGCGAAAGCATAGAAATAAACCTAACATTGAAATTAAAGAACATCAGATTTAGCATGTAAATGAAATTTGTCAGGGCAGGAGGCCCCGCAACTTCTTTAGCGTGCGATTTTCCTTAAAGGGATGGAAAAAGAATGGATAATAACGAACCTGGAACCCCAGTCGACTCGACTCTGGGTTACACATTCCAAAACGATTTTCTGGCGCTGACGCAGGCCTTTTCTTTACCTGAAATAGATTACACCGATATTTCCCAGCGGGAACAGTTGGCCGCGGCTATTAAACGCTGGCCGTTATTAGCTGAATTCGCCCATCAACAATAAGGGAGCCATTGATGGCCATACTCGGATTACAGGGTGTCCGTGGCGGTGTGGGTACCACATCAGTTACCGCGGCGCTGGCGTGGTCATTACAGCTTTTAGGTGAATCGGTGCTGGTTATTGACGCCTGCGCCGATAATTTGTTGCGTATGTCGTTTAACGTCGACTTTTCTCGTGAAGAGGGCTGGGCCCGGGCGCTGCTTGATGATAAAGACTGGCAGGATGCGGGGATGCGCTATACCTCCCAGCTCGATCTGCTGCCGTTTGGGCAACTGACCACCACGGAACGCGAGAATGAAGCCGCGTATCAGCGCCTGTTTTCGCAATTCACGCTGGCGCTGCAAACCCTGAAAGAAAAGGGACACTACAAGTGGATCCTGCTGGATCTTCCGCACGGCGCTGGCACGCTGACCCGACAGCTTATCGCCCAGTGCGATCATATACTTTCCATCGTCAACGTCGATGCGAACTGCCATATCCGCCTGCATCAGCAGGGGCTGCCTCAGAACGCTCACCTTCTGATTAACGATTTGCGCATTGGCAGCCAGATCCAGGACGATCTGTATCAGGTCTGGCTGCAAAGCCAGCGCCGTCTGCTTCCCATTGTCATCCATCGTGATGAGGGGATGGCGGAATGCCTTGCGTCTAAGCAACCGCTCGGCGAATACCGCAGCGATTCACTGGCGGCAGAAGAGATCCTGACGCTGGCTAACTGGTGTCTGCTGAACTTCGCCAACAGGGCGGAGCATGCAGGGAGTTCTGTATGAGTCGTCTCGCCAGCTGGTTACTCATCCCACCGGTCAGTTCGCGTTTGAGCGAACATTACCGGCATTTTCGCCGTTACGGTGCGTCGGCATTTAGCGCCGCGCTCGGCTGCTTCTGGATGATTCTGGCCTGGATGTTTATTCCACTCGAACACCCGCGCTGGCAGCGCATACGTGCCCGGCACGGTGAGCTATATCCGCACATTAATCCCAACCGGCCGCGTCCTTTGGATCCGGCGCGCTATCTCATTCAGGCCATCTGGCTGGTGGTCACGTCATCCCGCTCAGAGAAAATAACGCCGCACTGGCGCAGCTTCTCCCGCGTCCAGCAGTTACGTGAGCGCTACCACCAGTGGCTGGACAGACTGCCCAACAGCGTAAGTGATAAGACCAGCCATCTGGATAACCATAAAGAGCTCGGGCATCTTCATCCGGGCCTGCGGCGTTTTATCCTCGGCGTGATCGTCGTGTTCTCGCTTATTCTGGCGCTGGTCTGTATTACGCAGCCTTTCAACCCTCTGGCGCAGTTCACCTTCCTGATCCTGCTGTGGGGCGTGGCGCTGCTGGTCCGCCGTATTCCGGGCCGCTTCTCGGCGCTGATGCTGATTGTGTTGTCATTGACCGTCTCCTGTCGCTACATCTGGTGGCGTTATACCTCAACCCTGAACTGGGACGACCCGGTCAGCCTGGTATGCGGCCTGGTGCTGCTATTTGCCGAAACCTACGCCTGGATCGTGCTGGTGCTGGGCTATTTCCAGGTCATTTGGCCGCTCAACCGCCAGCCGGTTCCGCTGCCAAAAGACACCGCGCAGTGGCCGTCTGTTGATCTCTTTGTACCAACCTACAACGAAGATCTGAGCGTGGTGAAAAACACCATTTATGCCGCGCTGGGCATCGACTGGCCGAAAGACAAGCTCAAGGTCTGGATCCTGGATGACGGCAACCGTCCGGCGTTCCGCCAGTTCGCAGAGGAGGTTGGCGTCGAGTACATCGCCCGTCCGACTCACGAGCATGCGAAAGCCGGGAACATCAACAACGCGTTGAAGTATGCCACAGGAGAGTTTGTCTCGATCTTTGACTGTGACCACGTGCCGACGCGCTCGTTCCTGCAGATGACCATGGGCTGGTTCCTGAAGGAGAAAGAGCTGGCGATGATGCAGACGCCGCACCACTTCTTCTCGCCAGATCCGTTTGAACGTAACCTTGGCCGCTTCCGCAAAACCCCGAACGAAGGCACGCTGTTCTATGGCCTGGTGCAGGACGGGAACGACATGTGGGATGCCACCTTCTTCTGCGGTTCCTGTGCGGTTATCCGCCGTAAGCCGCTGGATGAAATTGGCGGTATCGCCGTCGAAACGGTCACTGAAGATGCGCACACCTCTCTGCGCCTGCACCGTCGTGGCTATACCTCGGCGTATATGCGTATTCCGCAGGCTGCCGGTCTGGCAACGGAGTCTCTGTCGGCGCACATTGGTCAGCGTATTCGCTGGGCGCGCGGCATGGTGCAGATTTTCCGTCTCGATAACCCACTGATTGGGAAAGGGCTCAAGCTGGCGCAACGTCTCTGCTACGTCAACGCCATGTTCCACTTCTTATCCGGTATCCCGCGGCTGATCTTCCTGACCGCGCCGCTGGCGTTCCTGCTCCTTCACGCTTATATCATCTACGCCCCGGCGCTGATGATTGCGCTGTTTGTTCTGCCGCACATGATCCACGCGAGCCTGACGAACTCGAAGATACAGGGTAAATACCGCCACTCCTTCTGGAGTGAAATCTACGAAACGGTGCTGGCCTGGTACATCGCGCCGCCGACGATGGTGGCGCTGATTAACCCGCACAAAGGGAAATTCAACGTCACCGCGAAGGGCGGCCTGGTGGAAGAAGAGTACGTCGACTGGGTGATCTCCCGGCCGTATATCTTCCTGGTGCTGCTGAATATCGTTGGCGTCATCGCCGGTATCTGGCGTTACTTCTACGGCCCCGAAAACGAAATCCTGACCGTCTTTGTGAGTATGGCCTGGGTCTTCTACAACCTGATTATCCTCGGCGGCGCGGTAGCGGTGTCGGTGGAGAGCAAACAGGTTCGTCGTGCGCATCGCGTTGAAATCTGCATGCCTGCGGCGATCGCCCGTGAAGATGGCCACCTCTTCTCCTGTACCGTGCACGACTTCTCTGACGGCGGTCTGGGGATCAAAATCAACGGCCAGGCGAAGGTGCTGGAAGGGCAGAAAGTTAACCTGCTGCTTAAGCGCGGCCAGCAGGAATATGTCTTCCCGACCCAGGTTGTTCGCGTGGCGGGCAATGAAGTCGGTTTGCAGCTGATGCCGTTGACCAAAAAGCAACATATCGATTTTGTGCAGTGTACGTTTGCCCGCGCGGACACGTGGGCTCTCTGGCAGGACAGCTTCCCGGAAGATAAACCTCTGGAAAGCCTGCTGGATATTCTGAAGCTGGGGTTCCGTGGCTATCGTCACCTTGCAGAATTCGCCCCGTCGTCGGTGAAATTAATTTTCCGGTCACTTACTTCGCTGGTTTCCTGGGTCGTGTCGTTCATTCCTCGTCGTCCTGAGCGGGATGAGGGGAAGCAGGCGGACCCGGTTATGGCTCAACAATGATGATAACGCGATGAAAACAAAACTTTCCTGGTTATGTGCAGTGGCAATGGGGATGAATGTCCTCCCCGCAACAATGGCTAACGCAGCTCCTGGTAACGCAGCGGCAACGCCTGCGCCAACGGTACCTGTCGTCGCGCAAGCAACCGATCCGGTTGTCACCGCGGCACCTGGTCAAACAGAAAATATCACGCCGAACCAGCCAACGGAGGGGAACACCCTGCCGGCAGACGGCCAGGTCATCGGGCAGGTGATGCCTGGCGTCCGGGGGGCGAATGCGCCCGTCGTTGCGGACAATGCGCCGTCGCGGGACGTGAAGCTGACCTTCGCGCAAATTGCACCGCCTCCGGGCAGTATGGTGCTGCGCGGCATCAACCCTAACGGCGGCATTGAGTTTGGCATGCGCAGCGATGAGGTCGTCTCTAATGCGGTGCTGAACCTTGAATACACGCCGTCGCCGTCCCTGCTGCCGACACAGTCTCAGCTGAAGGTTTACCTGAATGATGAGCTGATGGACGTACTGCCGGTCACCAAAGAGCAGCTGGGCAAGAAAACCCAGGCGCAGGTGCCGATTAACCCGCTGTTCATCACCGACTTTAACCGTATCCGTCTGGAATTTGTCGGTCACTACCGCGATGTCTGCGAAAACCCGGCCAGCAACACGCTGTGGATGGACATCGGGCGTAACTCCTCGCTGCAGATGACCTACCAGTCGCTGGCGCTGAAAAACGATCTCTCGGCATTCCCGGTTCCGTTCTTCGATCCGCGTGATAACCGTCCGCTCACGCTGCCGATGGTGTTTGCATCATCCCCGGACGTGACCGAGCAGCTGGCGGCCACCATTGTGGCGTCCTGGTTTGGTTCACGTGCTGGCTGGCGTGGACAGAGCTTCCCGGCGATGTATGACAAACTGCCGGACAGAAATGCCATTGTGTTTGCGACCAACGCGAAACGCCCGGCCTTCCTGCGCGATCATCCGGACGTCAAAGCGCCAACCGTTGAGATGATAAGCCACCCGGAAAACCCGTACGTGAAGCTGCTGGTGGTCTTTGGCCGCGACGATAAAGATCTGGTGCAGGCCGCAAAAGCCATTGCCCAGGGCAACGTCCTGTTCCGCGGCAACAGCGTGGTGGTGGATGAGGTGAAACCGCTGCTGGCGCGTAAACCTTATGATGCGCCAAACTGGGTGCGTACCGACCGTGCGGTGACATTTGGCGAGCTGAAAACCTATGAAGAACAGCTGCAGGCGACGGGGCTTGAGCCAGCGCCGATTAGCCTGTCACTGAATCTGCCGCCGGATCTGTATCTGCTGCGCACCAACGGCATTGATATCAATCTGAACTACCGCTATACCGCGCCAGCGACCAAAGACAGCTCGCGCATGGATATCAGCCTGAACAACCAGTTCCTGCAATCGTTCAGCCTGCAAAGCACGCAGGATACTAACCGCCTGATGCTTCGCCTGCCGGTGTTGCAGGGGCTGCTGGACGGTAAAACGGATGTCTCCATCCCGGCACTGAAGCTCGGCGCGATAAACCAGCTGCGCTTTGACTTCCAGTACATGAACCCGATGCCTGGCGGCTCGGCGGAAAACTGCATCACCTTCCAGCCTGTACAGAACCACGTTGTGATTGGCGATGAGTCGACCATCGACTTCTCGAAGTACTATCACTTCCTGGCGATGCCGGATCTGCGCGCCTTTGCTAACGCGGGCTTCCCGTTCAGCCGCATGGCCGATCTCTCTGAGTCCATCGTTGTGATGCCAAAAGCGCCAAGCGAAGGGCAGGTCACGACCCTGCTGGATACCATGGCGACCGTTGGGGGACAGACGGGATTACCGGCGATTAACGTCACGTTGACGGACGATGGCAGTCAGATCCAGAACAAAGACGCTGACATCATGGTGATCGGTACCATTCCGGATAAGCTGAAGGATGACAAACGCATCGATCTGCTGGTGAAAGCGGCCCAGTCCTGGGTTAACACGCCGCTGCGCCAGACCGAGTTCCCGAGCATTATGCCGGATGTGAACGACCGTCAGGCCAGCGCGCAGACGACCGTAACGTCTCAGGGGGCAATGGCCGCGGTGGTGGGCTTCCAGTCACCTTACAACGAACAGCGTAGCGTGGTGGCTCTCCTGGCGGATAGCCCGCGCGGGTATGAACTGCTCAATACGGCCATGAACGACAGCGGTAAACGTGCCGCGATGTTTGGTTCCGTTTCGGTGATCCGTGAGTCCGGCGTCAATAGCCTGCGCGTGGGCGACGTGTACTACGTGGGCCATCTGCCGTGGTTCGAACGCCTGTGGTATGCCCTGGCTAACCATCCGGTTCTGCTCGCCATCCTGGCGGCGGTCAGCGTGGTCTTGCTGGCATGGGTGCTGTGGCGTCTGCTGCGTATCATCAGCCGTCGTCGCCTGAACCCGGATGAGTAAGATGTGATGAAAGCCTTTCGCTGGTGTGCATTAGCAGCGTTGATGCTGGCGGCGCTTCCTCTTCGCGCCGCCTGTACCTGGCCTGCCTGGGAGCAGTTTAAAAAGGACTACATCAGTGAGGGCGGGCGTGTCGTTGATCCCAGCGACACGCGCAAAATTACGACCTCGGAAGGGCAAAGCTACGCCTTGTTCTTTGCCCTTGCGGCGAACGATCGCAGCGCGTTTGACCAGCTGCTGACCTGGACGCGCGATAATCTTGCCAGCGGCAATCTCAACGACAACCTGCCCGCCTGGCTATGGGGCCAGAAAGATAAAGAGACGTGGGCGGTGATTGATACCAACTCCGCCTCTGACGCCGATGTCTGGATCGCCTGGTCTCTGCTCGAAGCGGGCCGGTTGTGGAAACATCCGGACTATACCCGCACGGGTAAGGCGCTGCTGAAACGCATTGTCAGTGAGGAAGTGGTGAAAGTGCCGGGGCTCGGCGCAATGCTGCTTCCCGGTAAAGTCGGTTTTGCCGATGAAAACGTCTGGCGTTTTAACCCCAGCTATCTTCCTCCGCAGCTAGCGAGTTATTTCACGCGTTTTGGTACCCCGTGGACCCAGCTTCGTGAAACCAATCAGCGTCTGCTGCTGGAGAGCGCACCGAAAGGTTTTTCGCCGGACTGGGTTCAGTATCAGAAAAACAAAGGCTGGCGGTTACAGCAGGATAAATCGCTGGTGGGCGGCTACGACGCCATCCGCGTTTATCTCTGGGTGGGAATGATGAGTGATAAAGATCCTCAGAAAGCCCGGCTGCTGACGCGCTTCCAGCCGATGGCGGCAAAGACAATGAAACGGGGTGTGCCGCCGGAGAAAGTGGATGTGGCGACGGGTAAACGCACCGGGAATGGTCCGGTCGGGTTCTCTGCCGCCATGCTGCCGTTTTTACAACAACGTGATGCCCAGGCGGTTCAGCGCCAGCGCGTTGCGGACCATTTTCCCGATAATAATGCCTATTACAGCTACGTGCTGACTCTCTTTGGGCAAGGATGGGATCAGCATCGTTTTCGCTTCACCGCAAAAGGTGAATTAATACCGGATTGGGGCCAGGAATGCGCAAGTTCACAGTAAATCTACTCACTTTATCGCTTGGCCTGGCGCTTATGCCGTGGGCCCAGGCCGCCAACTCTCCGCAGCAGAAACAGCTGCTGGAACAGGTTCGGCTGGGCGAATCGACACAGCGTGAGGATTTGGTTCGTCAGTCGCTTTATCGTCTGGAGCTGATTGACCCGAACAATCCTGACGTCATTGCCGCACGCTTTCGCTACCTGCTGCGCCAGGGCGATAACGCCGGTGCGCAAAAAGAGCTGGATCGTCTGAAAGGGATCGCGCCGGGCTCAAGTGCGTACCAGTCATCACGTAACACCATGCTGCTTTCTACTCCGGATGGCCGCCAGCAGCTCCAGCAGGCGCGTTTGCTCGCCACCACGGGACACACGCAGGAGGCGATTGCAGCCTATGACAAGCTGTTTGACGGCAACCCGCCGGGCGGCGACGTGGCGACGGAATACTGGAACGTCGTGGCGAAAGACCCCGCTCGCCGGAATGCGGCCATTAACCAGCTCAAGAAAATCAATACCAGCAGCCCCGGAAATACGCAGCTGCAGGAAACGCTGTCCCAGCTTTTGTTCCAGAGCGGACGCCGTGACGAAGGCTTTGCGGTATTGCAGGAGATGGCTAAATCGACCAACGGGCGCAGCCAGGCGTCTGACATGTGGTATGACCAAATCAAAGGCCAGCCTGCCAGCAGCGCCAGCGTTAGCGCGCTGCAAAAATACCTGAGCGTATTCAGCGACGGGGATAGCGTCGCGGCGGCGCGTGCCCAGCTCGAAGAACAGCAAAAACAGCTCGCTGACCCGGCGTTCCGCGCGAAAGCGGAAGGGCTGGCGGCGGTGGATGCCGGGCAGGGAAGTAAGGCGGTGGCTGAGCTGCAAAAAGCCGTCAGCGCCAACCATGCCGACAGTGAAGCGGTGGGTGCCCTCGGCCAGGCTTATTCCCAGAAAGGCGACCGCGCTCGCGCGGTGGCGCAGTTTGAAAAGGCGATTGCCCTCGATCCCCAGAGCGATAACCGGGGTAAATGGGACAGTTTGCTCAAGGTTAACCGTTACTGGCTGCTGATCCAGCAGGGCGATGCGGCCCTGAAGGCGAATAACCCTGCGCAGGCGGAGCGTTACTATCAGCAGGCGCGCAGTATCGACAATACCGACAGTTATGCCGTGCTGGGGCTGGGCGATGCCGCCGCGGCGCGTAAAGATAACGACGCGGCGGAGCGTTACTATCGCCAGGCGCTGCGGATGGACAGCGGCAACAGCAATGCGGTCCGCGGCCTGGCCAATATTTATCGTGCGCAGTCGCCGGAGAAGGCTTCGCAGTTTATCCAGTCTCTCTCCGCCAGCCAGCGCCGGAGCATTGATGATATTGAACGCAGCCTGACCAACGAGCAGCTCTCCGCTCAGGCAGAACAGCTGGAAAATCAGGGGAAATACGCCCAGGCGGCAGAGATTCAGCGTCGTCGTCTGGCACTCTCTCCCGGCGACGTGTGGATAACCTATCGTCTCTCGCGCGATCTCTACAGCGCGGGTCAGCGCAGCCAGGCGGATACCCTGATGCGTCAGCTTGCCAGACAGAAACCGTCCGACCCGGATCAGGTGTACGCCAGCGGGCTCTATCTTTCCGGCAACGATCAGGACCGCGCCGCGCTGGCGCATCTGGACACGCTGCCGCGCAGCCAGTGGAACGGCAATATTCAGGAGCTTGCCGACCGCCTGCAAAGCAACCAGGTGCTGGAAACCGCCAACCGTCTGCGCGACAGCGGCAAAGAGCAGGAGGCGGAAAACCTTCTGCGTCAGCAGCCAACCTCCACCCGCATCGACCTGACGCTGGCTGACTGGGCGCAGCAGCGTGGCGATCTGGCGTCGGCGAAAACGACGTACAGCGCCGTTCTGCAGCGTGAACCGCAGAACGAAGACGCGATCCTCGGCCTGACCGAGATTTACAGCGCGCAGGGTGACAAAGATGCCGCGCGCGCAGAGCTGGCGAAATTGCCCGCCGCGCAAAACGGCCAGCCGCTGTCGCTCAACATGCAGCGCCGGATCGCGATGGCGCAGGCAGGCCTGGGCGATTCTGCCGCCGCAGAACAGACCTTCAACAAAATCATTCCGCAGGCTAAATCGCAGCCCGGCTCCATGGAAAACGCGCTGGTGTTACGTGATGCCGCGCGTTTCCAGGCGCAAAACGCTCAGCCTCAGCAGGCGCTGGAAACCTATAAAGACGCGATGGTGTCGACGGGCATCACCACGACGCGTCCGGCCGACAACGACAGTTTCACCCGCCTGACGCGTAACGATGAAAAGGACGACTGGCTGAAGCGCGGCGTGCGCAGTGATGCCGGTGACTTGTACCGTCAGCAGGATGTTAACGTCACGCTGCAGCACGACTACTGGGGTTCCAGCGGAACGGGCGGCTATTCCGACCTGAAAGCGCACACCACCATGCTGCAGGTGGATGCCCCGCTGTCTGACGGGCGCATGTTCTTCAGAAGCGATCTGGTCAACATGGACGCCGGTTCATTTGATAACAATAACGGGACCTACGATCCAAAATGGGGGACCTGCTACGAAACGCCGTGTAGCGGCAACACCCATCAGTCCGACAATGGCGCAAGCGTCGCCGTCGGCTGGCAGAATAAAACCTGGGCGATGGATATTGGCACTACGCCAATGGGCTTTGACGTCGTCGACGTGGTGGGCGGCATCAGCTACAGCAGCGATCTGGGCCCCATCGGCTATACCGTTAACGCCCATCGCCGCCCAATCTCCAGCTCCCTGCTGGCGTTCGCCGGGCAAAAAGATACTAACACCGGCACCACCTGGGGCGGCGTACGTGCCACCGGTGGCGGCGTAAGCATGAGCTATGACAAAGGGGAAGCGAACGGCGTCTGGTCAAGCCTGAACGCGGAAACGCTGACGGGTAAAAATGTGGAAGATAACTGGCGCGTCCGCTGGATGACGGGTTACTACTACAAGCTCATTAATAAAAACAACGAGCGCCTGACGGTCGGCGTCTCCAATATGCTCTGGCACTATGACAAAGACCTGAGCGGGTATACCCTGGGTCAGGGCGGCTACTACAGCCCGCAGGAGTATGTCTCTTTCGCGCTGCCGGTGACCTGGCGTAAACGCACGGAGAACTGGTCCTGGGAGCTGGGCGGCTCGGTGTCCTGGTCTCACTCTAAAACCAAAGACGAGCTGCGCTACCCGATCCAGAACCTGATCCCGACCGATGAGCCAGACCGCTATACCGACCGGGGCGCGATGGAAACCGGCAGCAGCTCCTCAGGCACGGGTTATACCGCGCGGGCCATTATCGAACGCCGCGTAACGTCCAACTGGTTTGTGGGCATGGGCGTGGATATTCAGGAAGCGAAAGACTATACCCCAAGCCATGCGCTGATCTATGTGCGTTACTCTGCTGCAGGCTGGCAGGGCGATATGGACTTACCGCCGCAGCCGCTTATCCCTTACGCGGACTGGTAATCGGATTTTCCTTAATCCATTTGTAAGTCTCTCTTAATAGCGCGGCAATCGGGTATACTCAGGCGCGCCAGGTTTACACCCTGGCGCGCCCTGCGCTTCGAGTTTTATGGAGAGTCATTTTGCGTGTCAGCCGTTCCTTAACAATCAAACAGATGGCGATGGTTTCTGCCGTCACCATGCTGTTTGTACTGCTCTTCTGCGTAATTTTGCTGTTTCATTCCGTACAGCAGAATCGCTATAACACGGCTTCGCAGTTAGAAAGTATCGCCCGCTCGGTGCGCGGCCCGCTCTCTGCCTCTATCCTGAAAGGGGATATTCCCGAAGCGGAAACCATTTTAAAACGCATTCAGCCTGCCGGCGTCGTGAGCCGCGCCGACGTCGTCTTGCCCAACCAGTTTCAGGCGCTGCGGATGAGCTTTATCCCGGAGCGTCCCGTCCCGATGATGGTGATGCGCCTGTTTGAACTGCCGGTGCAGATTTCGCTGCCCGTTTATTCGCTCGAACGCCCTGCCAATCCGCAGCCGCTGGCCTACCTGGTATTACAGGCGGATTCCTACCGCATGTATAAATTCGTCATGAGCTGGGTGGTTACGTTAGTGACCACTTGCTTACTTATGACGCTTATTCTTAGCGTGGCGCTCACCTGGTGCATTAACCGGCTGATTGTTCATCCGCTGCGCCGTATCGCCCGCGAGCTGAATACGCTTGCGCCGCAGGATCAGATGGGGCATCAGCTTGAGCTACCGCGTCTGCATCATGACGATGAGATAGGCATGCTGGTGCGCAGCTACAACCTCAACCAGCAGCGCATCCAGCGCCAGCAGGATGAGTTAAACAGCAGCGCCACGCGCTTCCCGGTGTCGGAGCTTCCTAATAAAGCCTTCCTGATGGCGATGCTGGAGCAGACCGTTGCCCGTCAGCAAACTACGGCGCTGATGGTTATCGCCTGTGAAACCCTGCAGGACACGGCTGGCGTGCTCAAGGAGAGCCAGCGCGAAATGCTGCTGCTGACTCTGGTCGAAAAAGTGAAGTCTGTCCTGGCACCGCGCATGGTGCTGACCCAGGTCAGCGGTTACGACCTGGTGGTGATTGCCAACGGCGTAAAAGAACCCTGGCATGCGATCACTTTAGGTCAGCAAGTACTCACTGTCATTAATGAGCGGTTGCCCATTCAGGGTATCCAGCTTCGTCCAAGCGCCAGTATCGGTATTGCGATGTACTATGGCGATTTAACGGCAGAGCAGCTTTATCATCGCGCTTTCTCGGCGGCGTTCACCGCCCGGCGCAAAGGCAAAAATCAGATCCAGTTCTTCGCGCCGGAAGAGATGGAAAAGGCGCAGCAGCGCCTGACGGAAGAGAGCGACATCCTGACCGCGCTGGATAACCGCCAGTTTGCCCTCTGGCTACAGCCGCAGGTGAATTTGCTGACGGGAGAAGTGAAAAGCGCCGAGGCACTGCTGCGCGTGCAGCAGCCGGATGGCTCATGGGAGCTGCCGGAAGGGCTGATTGAGCGCATTGAGTCCTGCGGCCTGATGGTTACCGTCGGCTACTGGGTGCTGGAAGAGTCCTGCCGTCAGCTTGCCGCCTGGCAGGAGCGCGGCGTGACGCTGCCGCTGTCGGTCAATTTGTCTGCCCTGCAGCTTATGCACCCGACCATGGTTTCAGAGATGCTGGAGCTGATCCATCGTTACCGAATCAAGCCTGATACGTTAACTCTTGAAGTGACGGAGAGCCGACGCATCGACGACCCTAATCAGGCGGTCGCGATCCTGAAACCGCTGCGTAATGCCGGCATTCGCATCGCGCTGGACGATTTTGGCATGGGGTACGCCGGGCTGCGTCAGCTTCAGCACATGAAAACCCTTCCGGTGGATGTGCTCAAAATTGATAAAGCGTTTGTCGACGGTCTGCCGGGCGACAGCAGCATGGTGCAGGCGATTATCCAGATGGCGCGCAGCCTCAATCTGCATCTTATTGCCGAGGGAATTGAAACCGAAGCGCAACGCGCCTGGCTGGCAGAGGCGGGCGTGGAGAGCGGACAAGGCTTCCTTTTTGCCCCTGCTGTTCCTTCGGATGTCTTTGAAGAACGATACCTTTCTGGTGCTGACAATAACGCAAAAGTGTAATTTTGTTGCTGGCTTGTGCGAGCCAGCTCAAAGTTCTTAACATTTGTGTTTCAAATTTGAACTGAGTTTATTTCTGTCCTGTTATGTGGGTGTTATTTTAAAGCCGCAGGTTAACCATAACCTTACAAAGCCTGTGGTTTTTCTTCCCAAGGACACCTTATGAAAACCTCACTCTTCAAAAGTCTTTATTTCCAGGTCCTGACAGCCATCGCCATCGGTATTCTGCTGGGTCACTATTACCCTGAGCTGGGCGCGCAAATGAAACCGCTTGGCGACGCGTTCGTTAAGCTCATTAAAATGGTCATCGCTCCGGTGATCTTCTGTACCGTCGTGACGGGCATCGCTGGCATGGAAAGCATGAAGGCGGTCGGTCGTACCGGTGCAGTGGCGCTTCTCTATTTTGAAGTGGTCAGTACCCTTGCGCTGATTATCGGTCTGATCATCGTCAACGTGGTGCAGCCGGGCGCGGGGATGAACGTAGACCCGTCAACGCTGGATGCCAAAGCGGTCGCGGTGTATGCCGAGCAGGCGAAGGATCAGGGCGTGGTGGCATTCCTGCTGGACGTAATCCCGGGCAGCGTCATTGGCGCGTTCGCCAGCGGAAACATCCTGCAGGTTCTGCTGTTCGCCGTGATGTTTGGCTTTGCCCTGCACCGTCTGGGCAGCAAAGGCCAGCTTATCTTTAATGTGATCGAAAGCTTCTCCCAGGTAATTTTCGGCATCATCAATATGATCATGCGCCTGGCGCCGATCGGTGCTTTCGGCGCGATGGCCTTTACCATCGGTAAGTATGGCGTCGGTACGCTGGTGCAGCTGGGTCAGCTGATTATCTGCTTCTATATCACCTGTATCCTTTTCGTGGTCGTGGTGCTGGGCTCCATCGCCCGCGCGACGGGTTTCAACATCTTCAAATTTATCCGTTACATCCGCGAAGAGCTGCTGATTGTTCTGGGGACCTCCTCTTCAGAATCGGCGCTGCCGCGTATGCTCGACAAGATGGAAAAGCTGGGGTGCCGTAAATCGGTGGTCGGGCTGGTGATCCCGACGGGCTACTCCTTCAACCTGGACGGTACCTCGATATACCTGACGATGGCGGCCGTGTTTATCGCTCAGGCGACCAACAGCCATATGGATATTTTCCATCAGATTACCCTGCTGGTGGTGCTCCTGCTCTCTTCTAAAGGCGCTGCAGGGGTGACGGGCAGCGGATTTATCGTGCTGGCTGCTACTATTTCCGCTGTGGGTCACCTGCCGGTGGCGGGTCTGGCGCTGATTCTGGGTATTGACCGCTTTATGTCTGAGGCGCGTGCGTTAACCAACCTGGTGGGTAACGGCGTGGCGACGGTAGTGGTGGCGAAATGGGTGAAAGAGCTGGATCACAAAAAACTCGACGATACTCTGAATAATCGTTCAACTGACAGCAAAAATCCTGGCTTAACCTCTTAATCTTGTCACAAATGCCCGTATTCCCTTGTCGGGATGCGGGCTCCTGCGCATAATAACTGTTCGTACCTGTCATAATTCGACAAGATTTTTTTTGGGTATATTTCACTTCTGACCGTGACGTTTTGCCGAACGCGCGGTCTAATCGACGTGTTTTCATCGTCATCTTTAAGAGTGAAGCGCGTCGCGAAACACTCTTTTTTAACCAGGAATGTTGATCAGGGGTTCACATGCAGGGCACAAAAATTCGACTCTTAACCGGCGGTTTGCTGATGATGGCAGCAGCCAGTTATGTGCAGGCAGATGCGCTCCAGCCAGACCCGGCCTGGCAACAAGGGACATTAGCGAACGGTTTTCAGTGGCAGGTTTTAGCCACTCCGCAACGTCCCAGTGACCGTGTAGAAATCCGTCTGTCCATTAATACCGGTTCCCTCGCGGAAAGCACTCAGCAAACCGGTTTTAGCCATTTTATTCCCCGGCTGGCGCTCACGCAGAGCGGCAGCCTGCAAGCGGTTCAGGTGCGTTCGCTTTGGCAGCAGGCCATCGATCCGAAACGCCCGCTCCCGCCGGCAGTGGTCTCGTATGACTACACCATGTTTAACCTGAGCCTGCCTAATAACCGTAACGATCTGCTTAAAGAAGCACTTACGTATCTCTCCGATGCCTCTGGCAATCTGGCGATTACGCCGGATACCGTCAACTATGCGTTGAGTAACAGCGACATGGTGGCGACCTGGCCTGGAGATACCAAAGAGGGCTGGTGGCGTTACCGCCTGAAAGGCTCAACGTTACTGGGACATGACCCGGCCGAACCGCTGAAACAGCCTGTCGATGCCGAACAGGTAAAATCGTTCTACCAGAAGTGGTACACCCCGGACGCCATGACGCTGATCGTGGTGGGTAACGTGGACAGCCGCGCGGTGGTGGAGCAGATCAACAAAGCATTTGGTGATTTGAAAGGCAAGCGTGAAACGCCAGCCCCTGTTCCGACGCTCTCTCCGCTGCGTGCAGAGCCTGTCAGCATTATGACGGACGCCGTGCGTCAGGATCGCCTCTCCGTCATGTGGGATAACGCCTGGCAGCCCATCCGCGAGTCTGCGGCGATGCTGCGCTACTGGCGTGCCGATCTGGCGCGTGAAGCGCTGTTCTGGCACGTTCAGCAGACGCTGAGCAAGAACAACGTGAAGAATATCGGTCTTGGCTTTGACTGCCGCGTGCTGTTCCAGCGTGCGCAGTGCGCCATCAACGTTGAGTCGCCGGGCGATAAGCTGAATGCCAATCTGGGCGTGGTCGCAAAAGAACTGGCAAAAGTGCGTAAAGAGGGGCTTTCCGAAGAGGAATTCAACGCTCTCTTGGCGCAGAAAAAACTTGAGCTGCAGAAGCTGTTTGCGACCTACGCTCGCGCCGATACCGACATTCTGATCAGCCAGCGTATTCGCTCTCTGCAGAACCAGGTGGTGGACATTGCGCCGGAACAGTACCAGAAACTGCGTCAGGACTTCCTGAACGGTCTGACCGTCGATATGCTCAATCAGGACCTCCGTCAGCAGCTGTCGCAGGAGATGGCGTTGATCCTCCTGCAGCCGAAGGGCGAGCCGGAATATGACATGAAGGAACTTCAGAAAACCTGGGATTCCATTATGGCTACCGCGCCGCAGCCAGCGCAGGCCGCCACGGCTGATGATTTACATCCGGACGCGACGGATATTCCGCAGGGGCAGTAATGCGTAGACATTCCCTCTCCCTGTGGGAGAGGGTTAGGGTGAGGGCATCAGCCCGCACCTGACTTAAACAGGCATCGCCTCGCGCGGAATAATCGCCCCGCGATACTGAATCACCGTGCTGGCCGTCAGGTGACCACGCTGTGCCGCCGCTTCCGGCGTTCCACCCGTCAGCCGTACTGCCAGATAGCCCGCGCTGAATGAATCTCCGGCCGCCGTGGTATCAATCACTTTCTCTTTGGCAAGCTTCACCGCCGGCACGTTAACCAGCGCTTCACCCGCCACTGCGACCAGGCACGAATCCGCCCCGCGCTTAATCACCACTTCGCTCACGCCTGCCGCCTGCGTGCGTGCAATCACCTCCTCTACCGGTTTCTCACCCCACAGGGCGTCTTCATCGTCGAGCGTGAGGAAGGCGATGTCGGTGCACTGCAGCATCTGCTGATAGACCTGCTGCGTCTCTTCGCGGCTGGCCCACAGGCGCGGGCGGTAGTTGTTATCGAAAATAACCTTGCCGCCGTTTGCCCGGCATTCGCGCAGCAGCGAGAGCAGCTTTTCACGGCTGGTAGGGCTCAGGATCGCCAGGCTAATGCCGCTCAGATAGAGGTAGTCAAAGGTCGCGAGCTCTTCGCAGATGGCCGCTGCCGCGTCGCTCTCCAGCCAGAATTTGGCCGCGGCTTCGTTACGCCAGTAATAAAACGTGCGTTCGCCGGTGCTGTCGGTTTCGATGTAATAAAGCCCCGGGAGGCGATTCTCCATACGCTGAATCAGCGACGTTTCAACATGTTCACTCTGCCAGGCCTCCAGCATTTGCTGGCTGAAGCTGTCCGTACCCAGGGCGGTAACATAGTTCACGGTGAGCGCCTCAGGCGCGACCTGACGGGCAATGTAAACCGAGGTGTTTAACGTATCGCCACCAAATCCGCGGCTGACTTCCGCGCCTTTTTGTGACAGCTCAATCATGCATTCGCCAATCACGGCAATTTTTTTGGACATAGTCGTGAACCTGAACAGAAGAATTATCAGCAGTGTGCGCTGAGTGAATTAACCGGTCAACTATATTAAAACAACGTTCCATTATTTTATTTGAGCCAGCGCGTGTTCCCGCGCATTTCTGTCATCTTAATTTCATTTTCCCGGTGAATTGAACATAAAGTTCTCAATTGTCGCGCCGATAATCCTGTGACGAGTCCAGAAAGGCTATCCCAACAACAGGACATCTGAAATGAAGTCAGAGCAGGTTATCCAGCGGCTGAGCACTACGCCTGAGGCAAGTATTGAGAACTTGCAGGAGCATCGCTACTGGCTGCAATGTGAGCGTGCGTACACCTATCAGCCGATCTACCGAACAGATGGTCGACTGATGGCAATTGAAATTTTGACCGTCGTTACGCATCCCTCAAACCCTACTCAGCGCATCGCGCCGGATCGCTATTTTGCCGAAGTTGCCGTTCGCCAGCGTCTGGACGTGCTGGAAGAGCAGCTTCGTATGCTGGCGACGAAGCAACCTTTTTTCGAACAGCACGATATCCTCGCCTCAGTAAACGTCGATGGTCCAACCCTGCTGGCGCTGCGTCAGAACGCAAAATTGCAGGAGCTGATCGCCACCCTGCCGTGGATGCGCTTTGAGCTGGTGGAGCATGTCCGCCTGCCGCAGGATTCCTCGTTTGCGTCTATATGCGAATACGGCCCGCTGTGGCTGGATGACTTTGGCACCGGCATGGCGAACTTCTCCGCCCTGAGTGAAGTGCGCTACGACTACATCAAAGTGGCCCGCGACCTGTTCATTATGCTGCGTCAAACCCCGGAAGGGCGGAATCTGTTTACGCTGTTATTACAGCTGATGAACCGCTATTGCCAGGGCGTGATTGTTGAAGGTGTGGAAACACTGGAAGAGTGGCGTGATGTGCAAAACTCCCCCGCAGCGGCGGCGCAAGGCTATTATCTCTCCCGCCCGGTACCCATGGATCGCCTCGATAGCGTTATAACGACCCTCTGATAAGCCCGCTTCCCTTTGTCTGGACTATAGTTTTACAGGACAGGTCATCAGGAAAGGGGATAAAAATGACGAGAACAACCAGGGTAATCTCCTGGACAGCAGGGATTTTCTTGTTGTTGATCGTGGTCGTCGCCATCATTATTGCGACGTTTGACTGGAACCGTCTCAAGCCGACCATCAACCAGAAAGTCTCAACCGAACTGAACCGCCCCTTCGCCATACGCGGTGATTTAGGGGTGGTGTGGGAGCGTCAGAAAGAGGAGCCCGGCTGGCGCAGCTGGATCCCCTGGCCACACGTCCATGCCGACGACATCATTCTCGGCAACCCGCCGGATATCCCGGACGTCACCATGATCCACCTGCCGCGCGTTGAAGCCACGCTGGCTCCGCTGGCGCTCCTCACCAAAACGGTCTATCTGCCGTGGATCAAACTTCAGCAGCCCGATGCGCGTCTGATCCGACTTTCAGAAAAAAACAATAACTGGACGTTTAACCTTGCCAGCGACAGCGAAAAAGATCCGAATGCCCAGCCTTCCTCCTGGTCATTCCGTCTCGACAATATTCTTTTCGATCGCGGACGGATCGCCATCGACGATAAGGTCAGCAAGGCGGATGTGGAGATCCTCGTCGATCCGCTGGGCAAACCGCTACCGTTTAGCGAGGTCACGGGCACGAAAGCAAAAGGCGACGCGGCAAGCGTGGGTGACTATGTCTTCGGCCTGACGGCAAAAGGACGCTACAACGATCGGCCTCTCAGCGGTAAAGGGAAAATTGGCGGCATGCTGGCGCTGCGGAGCGAAGGCACGCCGTTCCCGGTTCAGGCGGACTTCCGTTCCGGTAACACCCGCGTGGCGTTCGTTGGCACGGTCAACGATCCGATGAATATGGGCGGCGTCGACCTTCAGCTTAAATTTGCCGGCGATTCGCTGGGCGAGCTGTATGAACTGACCGGCGTGCTGCTGCCGGATACCCCGCCGTTCGAAACGGACGGGCATCTGGTTGCCAAAATCGACACCGAAAAATCGTCCGTTTTTGACTACCGGGATTTCAACGGCCGCATCGGCGACAGTGATATTCACGGCACGCTGACCTACACCACCGGAAAACCGCGCCCGAAACTGGAAGGGGATGTTGAGTCCCGTCAGCTGCGGCTGGCCGACCTGGGCCCGCTAATTGGCGTGGACTCGGGTAAAGGGACCAAGTCGAAAGAGGTCAAAAAGGATGTTCAGCCTGCCGGCAAAGTGCTGCCATACGATCGCTTCGAAACCGACAAATGGGACGTGATGGATGCGGATGTGCGCTTCAAAGGCGGAAAAATTGAACATGGCAGTACGCTGCCGATCAGCAATCTTTCGACCCATATCCTCCTCAAAAACGCCGATCTGCGCCTGCAGCCGCTGAAATTTGGCATGGCGGGCGGGACGATTTCCTCGAATATTCATCTGGAAGGTGATAAAAAGCCGATGCAGGGAAGAGCGGAGATCCAGGCGCGTCGATTGAAGCTGAAAGAGCTGATGCCGAACGTAGAACTGATGCAGAAAACCCTCGGTGAAATGAACGGTGATGCCGACATTCGCGGCGTGGGGAACTCGGTGGCGGCGCTGCTGGGCAGCGGCAATGGTAACCTGAAGCTGCTGATGAACGACGGGCTGGTGAGCCGAAACCTGATGGAGATCCTGGGGCTGAACGTCGGTAACTACGTCATCGGGCAAATCTTCGGTGATGACGAGGTGCGGGTAAACTGCGCGGCGGCCAATCTGGATCTGGCTAACGGCGTGGCGCGTCCGCAGATATTTGCCTTCGACACGGAAAACGCGGTGATTAACGTGACCGGGACCGCCAGCATGGCCTCGGAGCAGCTTGATCTGACGATTGACCCGGAAAGTAAGGGGATCCGCATCATCACCCTGCGCTCGCCGCTTTACGTGCGCGGAACCTTCAAAAACCCGCAGGCGGGCGTGAAGCCCGGACCGCTGATTGCGCGCGGTGCGGTGGCTGCGGCCCTGGCGACACTGGTTACCCCGGCCGCAGCGCTGCTGGCGTTGATTTCGCCGTCTGAGGGCGAAGCGAATCAGTGCCGGACTATTTTGTCGCAGATGAAGAAGTAGCTCCCTTTCTCCCTCTCCCTGTGGGAGAGGGCCGGGGTGAGGGCATCAGGCCGCAGTGAATTACAGAGCCTGGTGCTTAGTCTCGTGCGTCAGCAGCAGCGCAATCAGCGTCAGCGCCGCCATGGCCGCCAGATAGACCCCCACATAGAACAGACCATAGTTCGCCTGCAGCCAGGTGGCGATATACGGCGCAACGGACGCGCCCAGAATAGAGGCAACGTTGTAGGAGAACGACGCGCCGGTATAACGCACTTCCGTCGGGAACAGCTCAGGCAGCAGCGCGCCCATCGGGCCGAAGGTCAGCCCCATCAGGCTCAGACCAATCAGCAGATAGGCCATCACCAGCGCCGGACTACCTGAACCCAGCAGCGGCGGGAAGACGAACAGAGCAAACAGAACGATCAGCGTGGTGATCGTAATCATGCTTGCACGACGACCAAATTTATCCGCAAGCAGGCCCGCAATCGGTACCATCACGCCAAACCCGATCACCGCCATCATCAGCATCCACAGCACTTCGTTACGCGGCAGCCCCAGGCCAACCGGCGCGGCGGCGGTACTGAACGTCATGGAGTAGACGGTCATAATGTAGAACAGCGTATAGGTTGCCAGCATGATGAACGTGCCCAGTACGGTCACGCGGACGTGTTTGGTCAGCAGCGTACCCAGCGGCACTTTCACCTGCTTGTTCGCCGCGGCCACTTTCGCAAAAACAGGAGTCTCATGCAGCGAAACACGCACATACAGGCCAATCAGCACCAGCACGGCTGAGAAAATAAACGGGAGACGCCAGCCCCAGCTCATGAACTGTTCATCCGTCAGCAGCCACGAGAGCAGCAGGAACGTCCCGTTGGCAAAGAAGAAGCCAATCGGCGCGCCCAGCTGCGGGAATGAACCGTACAGCGCGCGCTTGCGCGCCGGGGCGTTCTCGGTGGCCAGCAGCGCCGCGCCGCCCCATTCACCGCCCAGCCCCAGACCCTGACCGAAACGCGCCAGCGCCAGCAGGACCGGCGCCAGAATGCCGATGGTTTCATAGGTCGGCAGCAGACCGATGGCTACGGTGGAGATGCCCATCGTCAGCAGCGAGGCCACCAGGGTGACTTTGCGGCCAATGCGATCGCCAAAGTGTCCAAACAGCGCAGAGCCAATCGGACGCGCAACAAACGCGATGGCAAAGGTCGCCAGAGACTGCAGCGTGGCCGCCGTCGGATCGCCCTGCGGGAAGAAAATATGCGGGAAGACGATGACCGCGGCGGTGGCATAAATATAAAAGTCGAAGAACTCAATGGCGGTGCCAATCAGCGAGGCGACGACAACTTTATTGCGCGAGTTTACCGGAACGTTTTCCGTTCCTGAGTCGAGTGTGGTGGCTGTTGCTTGCATAATATTTTCTTATTTTTGTCGAACGAAAGGCCATATTACGCACAGCAAAAGCGACATTTCAATCTGTAACAAAGTTGCGGGCTGGTGATAAAAGCAACAAAAAGCGGATAATTTTCAGGCCAGCGAAAACACGTCTATGAAATGCTTCACAGATTTTAAATATTAGCCAATTAAACTGGTTTTCGGTTAAATAAAAGTTACGGACTGGATTTATATGCTGAAATGATGAATCGGGCTGAAATTTCAGCCCGAGAGCGGGGCTAGCGGTGCGTTTTACCGGGCATTCGCGTGTCGCCTTTGTACTCGGCGGTGGCAATCCATGCCGCGCAGAACAGGGTCAGGCGCGCGAAAAAGTAGAAGAAGGCCATCAGTCCCAGCACCGAGCCAAACGCCGCGCCAGAAGGGGATTTCACCAGCGACGGCAGCGTGTAGGTCATCACGATTTTGATCACCTCAAAGCCGATCGCCGCAATCAACGTGCCGCGAATCAGCGCCTTCTTGCGCGGACGATGGCGGGGCAAGCGCCAGAAGATCCAGAAGAACAGCAGGTAGTTGGCAAAGATGGAAATGGCCAGCCCAATGCCGCGCCAGGCGGGCTTCAGCCATTCGATGTAATCAAGGTAGAGCGCGGAGATGATCATCTGCTGCGCCGAGCCCGCCACGGAGGTAATGGAAAGCGTCACGATCAGCGCGACGAGCAGGCCAATCAGCGAAACAAAATCGCGGAGATACTTCACCCAGATTTTCTCCTCGTCCTGCGGCTTACGCTCCCAGACGTCGCGCGACTGGGCGCGGATGGCCTCGCGCAGGTTGCCCATCCAGTTAACGCCGGAGTAAAGCGCAATCAGCAAACCGACGATACCCACGGTGGTACGCTGCTGAACGGCGGTATTGATGGTGCTCTTGAGGGTGCTGGCAAGGGTCGGGTCACTGACGTTATTCAGGATTTTATTGAATATATCCTGCAGCAGCGTCGGGTGCGACGCGAGCACAAAACCGGCTGCCGCAAACGACACCATCAGGATTGGGATCATCGACAGGAAGGAAAAATAGGTGATGGCGGCACCAAACTGGTTCCCCATGCGGTCATTAAACCGTTCTGTGGCGCGTATCAGGTGCGCAATCATGGGAAACTGCTGAATTCTCGCGGCGATGCCGGTGACGGTCCCCAGCGCTTTGCTGGCGGTGCCTGGCGTTTTGGCCTCTTCGGGCCCGGTTACCATCTTTTTGACGGGCTCATACTCTAAATGTTGGGTGGGTCGTTGCGGGTTGTTTTCCGGCGTCACGCGCATTTTCCTTTTCGTTGAGCTGGATGTGTTTTTGAATTATAGCTTGCGGCTAGTCCACGTAAGCTTTTGTGAGTTCGGTAAGCCACTCCATGAACAGATGGACCCGGCGGGAGAGGTTGCGGCGGTGAGGGTAAATCAGGGAGACGGGCATCGCTTCGGCCCGGTATTGCGGGAGGATCTCAATCAGTTTCTTCGCGCGCAGTAAATCGCGCACCCCAACCCGCGGAACCTGAATAATGCCCAGCCCGGCGAGACAGGCAGCCTGGTAAGTTTCCGTGCTGTTGACGGTTAACACCCCGCCTGTTTTTATCCACTGCGTCGCACTGCCGTTATAAAACTCAAAGCCCTGCGGGCGGGTTCCAAGCATCGCGGCGTAGTGGATCACGGCGTGCGAGCCTAAATCGTCCAGGGTTTCCGGATAGCCAAATCGCGCCAGATAGTCCGGGCTGGCGCAGTTAATCACCGACAGCTTGCCCAGCGGACGGGCAATCAGCCCTGAATCCTTCAAAGTGCCGACGCGCACCACGCAATCAAAACCTTCGCGGATCACATCCACCAGACGATCGCTGCTGCTGAGCTCGAGTTCAATGCCCGGATAGTGCTGCAGAAAAGCAGGCAGTTTGGGGATGACTAAATTTCGAGCAACGCCGACGGGCATATCCACGCGGAGCCGACCGCTGATGCTGGAGGGATCGTGCTGAAACATACCGTCGAGTTCATCAAGGTTTGCCAGCAGATCTTTCGCCCGTTCGTAATAGACCATGCCGTCCTGCGTCAGGCTGACGCGGCGCGTGGTGCGGTGCAATAGCTGGGTGCCAAGCCGGTTTTCCAGGGCCTGAATTTGCCGCGAGACGCTGCCTTTCGGCAGGGTTAATGTTTCGGCCGCGCGGGAAAAACTTTCCAGTTCCGCGACGCGGACGAACAGCTGCATTGCGTGAATTTTATCCATAGAGGAAGCTCATTGTTGTTTCTGGTGAAACAGTGAAGCGTTTTAACCCATCTTTATTGATTTTCTATCACCTAATAAGCTCTTTCTCAATCTCCTTAACAGCCAAAACGAGGTTTATGATGAGTGAACGTATCGCATTAGTGACGGGTGGTAGCCGTGGTCTGGGCAAAAACGCTGCGTTAAAGCTGGCGGCAGACGGCACGGGAATTGTCCTGACATACAACCGTAGCCAGCAGGAAGCGCTGGATGTTGTGCATGAAATTCAGCAAAAAGGCGTCAACGCAGCTGCATTACAGCTCAACGTCGGTGATATCACGAGTTTTGATCATTTTGCCCGACAGCTTCAGGAAACCCTTAAGACCGTCTGGCAGCGCGAAACCTTTGACTATTTATTGAACAATGCCGGAACGGGTTTATACGCGCCCTATGCCGACACGACGGAGGCTCAGTTTGATGAAGCGCTGAACATTCATTTCAAAGGACCTTTCTTCCTGACCCAGCGCCTGCTGCCGCTGCTTAACGACGGGGGGCGTATCCTCAACGTCTCCAGCGGGCTGGCCCGTTTTACCCAGCCGGGCTCAGGGACCTACGCGGCCATGAAGGGGGCGATGGAAGTGCTGACGCGTTATCAGGCGAAAGAGCTGGGCGCGCGCGGAATTTCCGTCAATATTATTGCGCCGGGCGCGATAGAAACTGACTTTGGCGGCGGACGCGTGCGCGACAACACGGAGCTGAATCAGCTTCTGGCCTCGCAGACGGCGCTGGGACGGGTGGGTTTGCCGGATGATATCGGCGATGCCATTGCGGCACTGCTCAGCGATAAGCTGGGCTGGATGAATGCGCAACGTATTGAAGTCTCTGGCGGTATGTTCCTGTGATGCACGAGCTTAAGGGGAAGGATCCTCTTAAGGAGACCCTTAATCACAATATTTCGCCAGAGAAAGACCCGGATGTTTTTTTATTAACGCAGCGGCCGCTGAGAATATTTTCAGCGAATGACGTTTGATATTCGTTTCCTCTAAATAGTGACATTAAAGAGGAAACGACGTCCGGGAAATATCTGCTAAAAAGCGGTTGGTCAGGAATTATTATTCAGGTATTCCTGCTGTAATAAACCAAATAGCCAGTCATTTTGCCAGCGCCCCGCAAGGTAATAGCTCTCGCGTAATTCACCTTCCAGACGAAAGCGGGCTTTTTCCAGCAGGCGTCTTGACGCGACATTTCCCGCGGTGACGGTGGCGGTGAGTCGCCGTATACCGCCCTGATGAAAAGCGTAATCGCAAAGCATTTTCAGGGATTCAAAGCCGTAACCTTTCCCCTGCGCCTCGGGCGCGAAAAGGAAGCCCACTTCTGCGCAGTCCTCCTCCCGCTGAATATACCCGGTAACGCCCAGCGGGGCCTGTGAGGCGGTGTCACGTACGACGAGACAAAGCCAGTGGGCGCTGCCCGGTGCCCATGGGGCCAGGCGCGAATCAAACGCCTCGCGGATCGCCGCGACGGGACGGTCTTCCGCCACAAAGCGCATCACGTCCGGGTGCTGCTGTAGCGCCAGAAAAAAGGGCCAGTCTTGTTCCTGAAGGGGCGAACAGGTCAGGCGAGAGGTAATTAAAACCGGCATTCAGATTCTCCTGAAACATTTTAAATCATTTTAGGGTTGTCACTTTATTTCAACAGAAAGTCAGGTATGGTTAACCGCGTATAAATAAAAAGAATAAAGGGCGTTTCGTGCCCATTCCGGATGTCTTCGTTGTCGCTTAAGGAAAACAATGACTCTCAGCACATCACATCATATTCGCGAACAGTTTGAACACTGTCTGGCGGTCATTCGCCATGCGTCGGTGGAAATTTTACTCCTTCTGAATGTACATGCTTCTGAGGGCAAAGATCCACGCTGGTTCCTGGAACAACTCGACAGCGCGCGATTAGCTCTGGGCGGCTGGGGAGCCGTTGCGAAAAAACTCAACCTGAATGATGCCGAGATGTCGGAATTTACGCTCCAGCTGCGCCTGCTGCAGCAGCGCGTTCCGCAGTATGAAAGCGGACAGGATGTGAGTGAAAACCAGCTTATTGCGGCGATGCGGTTTGTGACCGCTCTGGAACATCTTCGCCTGCAGCAGCCGCTGTTGACCTACAGCACTGACCTGGCACCGGGAAGCGAACTCCAGCAGCAGCAGGCGCACAAGCAGGTACGCGCGATTGAGCTGATGATTAAAGGGCTCATCCAGCAGGCCTGGCCCGATCAGGTGCGGCTGAACAACCATCTTAAGACCCTGTTTAACGCTGACCGCGTGCGGCGCTGGCTGAAGCTTGGCGAGATCAATGATGTCCTCAGCGGCATGATGTTCAGCGAACTGGCGCAGATGCTGGTGGATAAAAAAGAATTCAGCCGCTATTACGCTTCGCTGTTCAGCGACCCGTCCATGCTGACGCTGCTGGTTGAACCGCGCAAAACGCTGCAAACCTTCCTCGATGACATTCGGCAAATCCGCAACAGCATCACCGTTCAAAAAACGTTAAGCCCGGCGCAAATCCAGCTGCTGGATAACTACTATGCGCAGATCGCGCGGCCCGTTCAGCGCGCGTTTGAAGAGGGGAGAACGCGCGTCAATCCGGCCGGATTCATGGCGGTAGATGCCAGCGAATTGCATACCTTCTGGGAAAAGGCGCAGAAAATGGATCGGGTCACCGGTGGGGATCTGTTTGAAGTCCGTGACACCATTGAAAAGCCGACCCAGCGCGCGCCGCGTACCCCCGAACAACGCGAGCAGCTCATTTCCGGTGCGCTATGGGGGGCGGTTGGCGTCATGGTGATTGCTATCGTGGCGGGGGGCTTCTGGCTGGTGACCAGCAGCAAACCGCAGCCTGCAACCGCCAGCGCGGCTGAAGCGGCTTCTCCGCAGGAAATGCGCGAGACGCCTTCTTCGCGCGAAACGCTCACGCGCATGGGGGTCACCTGGGACGAGAATAATTTCCGCTCGGCCATTAACCGCAACGATACCCGCGTTACCCTGCTGTTTTTGCAGGGCGGCATGGACTGGAAGCTCTCCTGGACCGAAGAGGCGATGTCGGCAGGCTATGACGACGTGCTGGAGCTGATGTTACGCTACCGGCAGAACATGGTGGAAGAGAAGCCGTGCCGTCGCTTCATCAACACGCTCAGCCACGCCATGTCGAACGGCGAGTCTCTGACCTCGGTACGTAAAGAGTATCTCAAAGCTTTCTGCACCGTTCCTGCGGTGGTGAAACGCCAGCAGCACGATCTCGACATGGCCACACGCCGCGCGCAGTCGCAGCCGGATGCCACCACGAAAAAATGGCAGTCCATTCAGACTGCCATTTATGAGGTGATTCGCTGATCTCTTTTCCCTCTCCCTGTGGGAGAGGATCGGGGTGAGGGCACCAGACCGCACCCCGCTTAAGGCTCCCCATACAACCCAATCAGCCGCCGCACCACGCCGTTCGTCCAGCCGAAACCGTCCTGCAGCGGATACTCACCCCCGCCGCCTTCGCGCGGCGTACTGCTGGCGATGTGGTACTTCTCAATCAGCTTGTGATGCGTCTTATAAAAATGGTTCACCGTATGCAGCCAGCTCCAGGCGATCTCATCGCCCAGCGAGTCGTTGCCGTACTGCTTGAACCCCTGAATCGCCATCCACTGCAGCGGCGCCCAGCCGTTGGGTTTATCCCACTGCTCGCCGGTTTCGTACTCGGTGGCCAGAATTCCACCCGGGGTCAGCAGCCGCGATTTGACCGCATCAGACAAACGTTCTGCCTGCTCGTGCGTCGCCATTCCAACATACAGCGGCACAATGCTGGCGGCAGAAAACAGCGCCAGCTCTTCGCGTCGCCAGTCGTAATCGCGGTAGCAGCCGCTCTCCTCGTCCCACAGATAGCGGTTCACCGCCGCGCGGCGATCGTTGGCTTTCTGGCGGAACGCCTCTGCCGTCTCTTTATCTCCTTTCGACGCCGAGATGTTGGCAATAGCGCTTTCCAGTTTGAACAGGAAGGCGTTCAGATCGATGGGGATGAACTGCGTCGTGCGGATGCTGGCGAGCCGCGACGGATCGCGCAGCCAGCGGGACGAGTAATCCCAGCCGGACGCCGCACCCGCGCGCAGGTCGCGATACACCTCGTTTGGCGGACGGCCCGAGTGGCGCGCGGTTTCCACGTCCTCAATCCACGATTCGTCGCGCGGGGTATCGCGGTCATCCCAGTAGCGGTTGAGCAGTGAACCGTCCGGCATGCGCACGGCGCTGCGGTAGGCCTGGTTAAGCAGCAGCGACTCCGCGCCGTCCATCCAGAAGGCGTACTCCATTTTGAGGTGATCCAGATAGCGTTTCGCACCGCGCACGCCGTCCTCCTCGAACAGCTCCACCATCAGGGCAAAGACCGGCGGCTGCGAGCGGCTGAGATAATAGGTGCGGTTGCCGTTGGGGATATGCCCGTAGCGTTCAATCAGCCAGGCGAAGTTGTCCGCCATACATTTGAGCAGATCGTTACGGCCGCTCTCCGCCAGCCCCAGCATGGAGAAATAGGAATCCCAGTAGTAGGTCTCGCTGAATCGCCCGCCGGGGACGATATAGGCCTGCGGCAGGGCCAGCAGGGAAGACCAGGGAATATGATCCTGCGGCTCGCGCGTCAGCACCGGCCACAGGTTATCAATGTGCTCTTTCAGGGAGAGTCCCGGGTCGGAGACATATTCTGTGCCGTACGTTTCCGGCATCCAGAAGTGGTTCTCCACAAACTGGCGCAGGTCGAAATCCCGGTGGCGTCTGACCTTGCGGTAGCGGATCAGGATATCTAACGGATCCATCTTCGGCGCGCAGTCGGGGAAGGTTTTACTGTCCGCAAACAGCCGCGTCGACTGCACATGCTCGAACAGTTCAAGATAGCGGTCTGCGGGCGTCAACGCATCGGAGGCGGGTAGCCCCTCGATCATTTCGGGTTCCGGCTCCGCCTCAATCATTTCATCCAGTTTCAACTCGCAGGGATCGGTCTCGTAGCGCAGCTCTTCTGCAATCTCGAACTCGATGTTCTCGGTAGCCTGTAGTTTCTGGTTGAACATGGTGATAGGGACCTCCGGTTGTGTGTTCAAAAGACAGGTTTATCCGGGCGTCTTATAAGCGTAGACATTCGCTTCGGTAGATGGGGAGGGAAATGTGCGGTAGATCACTATTTTCGGAGCATTCGTTTTGCAACGATTTATGAATGTTAAAAAAAATGCCCCTCCGGAGAGGGGCATCAGGATTAACGCATAGTAACAAACTCTTCCGCGGCCGTCGGGTGGATGGCCACCGTGTTGTCGAAGTCTTTCTTGGTTGCGCCCATCTTCAGCGCCACGGCGAAGCCCTGCAGGATCTCGTCCATACCAAAACCGATGCCGTGGATACCGACAATCTTCTCTTCCGGACCGACGCAGACCAGCTTCATACGGCACGGCTGACGGTGAGAGGTGACGGCGGTGTACATCGCGGTAAACGCCGATTTATACACTTTCACCTGGTCGTCGCCGTACTGCTCGCGCGCCTGCGGCTCGGTTAAGCCGACGGTGCCGATTGGCGGGTGGCTGAAAACCACGGTCGGGATGTTGCTGTAGTCCAGATGCTCGTCCGGCTTGTTGTTGAACAGGCGCTCGGAGAGACGACGACCCGCCGCAACGGCGACCGGCGTCAGCTCAACCGCGCCGGTGTTGTCGCCGACCGCATAAATGCCCGGTACGCTGGTGTTCTGGAATTTATCGACGACGATATAGCCTTTTTCGTCGGTTTTTACGCCCGTCACGCCCAGGTTGAAGTTATCGTTCGCAGGTTCACGGCCAATCGCCCAGATCAGGCAATCGACGGTCTGGCTGCGGCCATCTTCCAGCTCAAGCGTCAGGCTGCCGTCCGCGTTTTTCACCACCGCTTTTGGCACGGCGTTGGTGTGCAGGGTCGGGCCTTCGGTGTTCATCACTTCAACCAGCGTATCGACAATCAGCGGGTCAAAGCTGCGCAGCGGCGCGTGTTTACGTACGAACAGGTGCGCTTCTGCGCCCAGGCCGTTAATCACGCCGGCCAGTTCCACCGCAATGTAACCCGCGCCAACAACGGCAACGCGTTTTGGCAGGGCAGGCAGTTCGAAGAAACCGTCGGAGTCGATGCCGTATTCCACGCCCGGGATGTTCGGGTGGCTCGGACGACCGCCGGTGGCGATCAGGATGTGATCGGCGGTGATCGTCTCGCCGTTCACTTCGATCGTTTTCGCGTCCACAAAGCGGGCGAAACCGTGGATAACGTCAACGTTATTTTTACCCAGCACGTTGTCGTACGAGGTGTGAATGCGGTCGATGTAGGCGGTACGGCTGGCGATCAGTTTTTCCCAGTCGAAGTGGTTGATGGTGGTGTCAAAGCCGTAGTCCGGGCCATACATATGGATAGCCTCACGGATCTGCGCCGCATGCCACATCACCTTCTTCGGTACACAACCCACGTTCACGCAGGTGCCGCCCAGCGCTTTGGCTTCAATCAGCGCGCACTTCTGGCCGTACATGGCCGCACGGTTGATGGAGGCGATGCCGCCGCTGCCGCCGCCGATGGCGATGTAGTCATAATGCTTAGTCATAGCTTTTGTCCTTAATCGTGAATTGCCGCGATTGTATACCTGAAATCAATAGTTTCCACCGATGGCTGCGATTACTCCGGCACGATCCAACTGACGGTGGCGTGGCCTGTACCCGCTGGCACCAGCGTTTTATGCAGCCACGGCAGCACGTTGTTCATCTGCGCTTCAAGCTTCCACGGCGGGTTGATCACAATCATGCCGGAGGCGGTCATGCCGCGCTGATCGCTGTCAGGGCGTACCGCCAGCTCGATCTGCAGGATCTTGCGGATGCCGGTCGCTTCCAGGTCTTTGATCATGCGTTTGATCTGCGCGCGCAGCACCACCGGGTACCACAGGGCATAGGTGCCGGTAGCAAAGCGTTTGTAGCCTTCGTGGATACCGGTCACCACCGCCTGATAGTCGGTTTTGATTTCGTACGGCGGGTCGATCAGCACCAGGCCGCGACGGGAAACCGGCGGCAGTTTGGCCTTCAGCTGCTGGTAACCGTCGGATTTTTCCACGCGGGCGCGGCTGTCTTTCTGAAATTCGGAACGCAGTAGCGGGTAGTCGCTCGGATGCAGTTCGGTCAGCTGGAGGCTGTCCTGCTCGCGCAGCAGCTGGCGCGCAATCAGCGGTGAGCCAGGGTAGTAGCGCAGCTGGCCGTTGCGGTTGAAGTGATTCACCACGCCGATGTACGGCTCCAGCTCGGCAGGCAGGTCGTCCTGCTGCCAGACGCGGGCAATCCCTTCCAGATATTCACCGGTACGCTCGGCATGCTCGCCGCTCAGCTGATAACGGCCCGCGCCCGCGTGGGTGTCCAGATAGAGAAACGGCTTCTCTTTCTCTTTGAGCGATTCGATGATCAGGCTCTGAACGGTGTGTTTAAGGACGTCGGCGTGGTTGCCTGCGTGGAAGCTGTGGCGATAACTGAGCATGGATGAATGTGTTCCAGGTAGTAAACGTAGGCCCGATTAGCGTAGCGCCATCGGGCAAAAATAGAGCGTATCGCCACAGTATACAGAAAAGTTTCCACTGCCGCGAAAGCGCAACGTCCGGCATTGAAATCCTCTACACTTAACCCCATTCTAGATCCCATATGCACAGCGCCGGATGCGCGCTTCATTCACCTATTTCAACAGGACAGCGTTTATGACCAATCCATTACTGACGCCTTTTTCGTTGCCGCCGTTTTCTAAAATCCTCCCTGAGCATGTGGTTCCAGCCGTTACGCAATCGCTGGACAACTGCCGCGCGGCGGTAGAAAGCGTGGTAGCGCAGGGCGCGCCGTACACCTGGGAAAATCTGTGTCAGCCGCTGGCCGAAGTGGACGACGTGCTGGGGCGTATCTTCTCCCCGGTGAGCCACCTGAACTCGGTAAAAAACAGCCCGGAACTGCGCGAAGCCTACGAACAGACCCTGCCGCTGCTCTCTGAGTACAGCACCTGGGTCGGCCAGCACGAAGGGCTGTACAAAGCCTACCGCGACCTGCGCGACGGCGACCACTATGCCGAACTGAGCACGGCGCAGAAAAAATCGGTCGATAACGCCCTGCGTGATTTTGAGCTGTCCGGGATTGGCCTGCCAAAAGAGAAGCAGACCCGCTACGGCGAAATCGCCGCGCGTCTGTCCGAGCTGGGCAACCAGTACAGCAACAACGTGCTCGACGCCACCATGGGCTGGACGAAGCTGATTACCGACGAAGCTATGCTTTCCGGTATGCCGGAAAGCGCGCTGGCGTCGGCAAAAGCCCAGGCCGAAGCGAAAGAGCAGGACGGTTTCCTGTTAACGCTGGATATCCCGAGCTATCTGCCGGTGATGACCTACTGCGACAACCAGGCCCTGCGCGAAGAGATGTACCGCGCCTACAGCACCCGCGCCTCCGATCAGGGGCCAAACGCCGGTAAGTGGGATAACAGCCCGGTCATGGCGGAAATCCTCGCCCTGCGCCACGAGCTGGCCCAGCTGCTGGGCTTCGAAAACTACGCCGATAAATCCCTCGCCACCAAAATGGCGGAGAACCCGCAGCAGGTGCTCGACTTCCTGACCGATCTGGCGAAACGCGCCCGTCCGCAGGGTGAAAAAGAGCTGGCCCAGCTGCGCGCCTTCGCGAAAGCCGAGTTCGGCGTGGACGAGCTGCAGCCGTGGGATATTGCGTACTACAGCGAAAAACAGAAGCAGCACCTCTACAGCATCAGCGACGAGCAGCTGCGCCCGTACTTCCCGGAAAACAAAGCCGTTAACGGCCTGTTCGAAGTGGTAAAACGCATCTACGGCATCACCGCCAAAGAGCGTACCGATATCGACGTCTGGCACCCGGACGTGCGTTTCTTCGAGCTGTATGACGAGAAAAATGAGCTGCGCGGCAGCTTCTACCTCGATCTCTACGCGCGTGAGAACAAGCGCGGCGGGGCGTGGATGGATGACTGCGTGGGCCAGATGCGTAAAGCCGACGGTTCTCTGCAGAAGCCGGTCGCCTACCTGACCTGTAACTTCAACCGTCCGGTAAGCGGCAAACCGGCGCTGTTCACCCACGACGAAGTGATTACCCTGTTCCACGAGTTTGGTCATGGTCTGCACCATATGCTGACCCGCATCGAAACCGCAGGCGTGGCCGGTATCAGCGGCGTGCCGTGGGATGCCGTCGAGCTGCCAAGCCAGTTTATGGAAAACTGGTGCTGGGAGCCGGACGCGCTGGCGTTTATCTCCGGTCACTACGAGACCGGCGAGCCGCTGCCGAAAGAGCTGCTGGACAAAATGCTGGCGGCGAAAAACTACCAGGCGGCGATGTTCATCCTGCGGCAGCTGGAGTTCGGCCTGTTCGATTTCCGCCTGCACGCCGAGTTTAGCCCGGAGCAGGGCGCGAAAATCCTTGAGACCCTGGCCGAGATTAAAAAGCAGGTTGCCGTTATTCCAGGGCCAACCTGGGGCCGCTTCCCGCACGCGTTCAGCCACATCTTTGCAGGCGGCTACGCGGCGGGCTACTACAGCTACCTGTGGGCCGACGTGCTGGCGGCAGATGCCTTCTCTCGCTTCGAAGAAGAGGGGATCTTCAACCGCGAAACCGGCCAGTCGTTCCTCGATAACATCCTGACCCGCGGCGGGTCTGAAGAGCCAATGGTGCTGTTCAAACGCTTCCGCGGACGCGAGCCGCAGCTGGATGCGATGCTTGAGCATTACGGGATCAAAGGCTGATTGTTACGTGAAGATCTGCTTAGTTGATGAAACAGGCGCCGGAGACGGCGCCTTATCTGTTCTGGCGGCCCGCTGGGGGCTGGAGCACGATGAAGAAAACCTGATGGCGCTGGTGATGACGCCGGAACATCTCGAATTACGCAAGCGCGACGAACCGAAGCTCGGCGGGATTTTCGTCGATTTTGTCGGCGGCGCGATGGCGCACCGGCGCAAGTTCGGCGGCGGTCGCGGCGAAGCGGTGGCCAAAGCGGTCGGCATCAAAGGGAGCTACCTCCCGGACGTGGTCGATGCCACGGCGGGGCTGGGGCGCGATGCGTTTGTGCTGGCGTCTGTCGGCTGTCGCGTGCGGATGCTGGAGCGTAATCCGGTGGTCGCTGCGCTGCTCGACGATGGGCTGGCGCGAGGCTACGCGGACCCGGAAATCGGCCCCTGGCTGCAGGATCGTTTGCAGCTGATCCACGCCTCCAGCCTGACGGCATTGACGGATATCACCCCGCGCCCGCAGGTGGTCTATCTCGACCCTATGTTCCCGCATAAGCAGAAAAGCGCGCTGGTGAAGAAAGAGATGCGGGTGTTTCAGTCGCTGGTGGGGCCGGATTTGGATGCCGATGGCCTGCTGGAGCCGGCTCGTCAGCTTGCCACGAAGCGGGTGGTGGTAAAGCGCCCGGACTATGCGCCGCCGCTGGCGAACGTTGCGACCGCTAACGCGGTGACCACCAAAGGGCACCGGTTTGATATTTATCCGGGTACGCCGGAATAAAAAAACCGGGTGGCGGCTTCGCCTTACCCGGCCTGCGTCCTCGATCTATTCCCTCTCCCTTGGGGAGAGGGTTAGGGTGAGGGGAATTTAACGCGCTTATTCGTCTTCTTCGTCACGCAGTGGAACAATCAGCATATCCACGTGAACAGTGTTAATCAGCTGGCGCGCTGAAGACATCAGCTTGCTCCAGAAGTCCTGATGGTGACCGCAAACCACCAGGTCCATATCGTATTTCTTGATCGCATCAACCAGCACCTGGCCCAGGTCGCCGCTGCCGCTAAGGGTTTCGGTAATTGGATAGCCCGCGTTGGTGGAGAGTTCGCTCAGGGCATGGTGAGTCTCTTCGGAAATGCGTTTTTGCATATCGCCAAGATTCACGTCGATCAGACCGGTGTAGAGGTCGGAGTAATTCACGTCAACGTGAATCAGCGAAACTTTCGCGTTGTAGGGACGTGCCATGGATACCGCTTTATCAACCAGCACTTTGCTCTCAGGGGAGAGGTCAACCGCGATGAGAATGTGTTTGTAAGCCATAGTGTTACTCCTTCCTTAAGTTATCGATGACTAAGTGAGAATGCCGTCGTCTGATACTTTCATTACGGCCCAGTTAAACATATTTTTCAAGCTTTGGTGTTGATAACGATTAACCTTGTGGCAAAAAAATTAACGGATCTCCTACACTATTAAATGAGCCGTTCGGATATTAAAACGCGAACCGGATCGACTTTTGGTCATTCTTTCACTGAACTGTCTGTCAGGGCATTGGGGTGCGGTAGCTCAGGAGCCTTGCTTCGTGGGCGGACGCCGGGGAGGATGTATGATTAGCACCGTCGCATTGTTTTGGGCGTTATGCGTGGTTTGCATAGTGAATATGGCGCGCTACTTCTCATCGTTACGTGCGCTGTTAGTGGTACTTCGTGGTTGCGATCCGTTGCTTTATCAGTATGTGGACGGTGGAGGGTTCTTCACCTCGCATGGACAGCCCAGCAAGCAGATGCGTCTGGTGGGATACATCTACTACCAGCGCTACCGCGATCATCACGATGAAGAGTTTATTCGTCGCTGCGAGCGCCTGCGTCGTCAGTTCATTTTGACCAGCGCCCTGTGCGGGCTGGTCGTGGTCAGTATGATTGCATTGATGATTTGGCACTGAGCATCACAGCAGGCGGGGAAAGCCCCGCCTACTTTCATCTGGCTCAGGGCTTAACTGAGAACCGGAGACTGGAGATATTGTTCTCAATCGAAATAACCTTTCCGCTATAGGCAATGTTCACTTCCCCGCTTGTATCAATACTGGCCGAGGTTATCGTGCCTGTACCTTCGATTACCGGATACTTCATAGCAAGCTGATGGATAATATCAGTGTCTTTCCCTGCAAGCGCCCCCGAGAGATAATAACGGTAGATTGGTGGTACGGTTGTGCCGCCCTGATTGTTCACGGTCATATAGAGCCAGACGCTATCGGATAATTTATAAGCGCGCTGTAGCTCATCGCTATTTCGCTGATTGGGCTGATGGTTTAACCAGAGAAATCCAATGACCAGAACCAGAAGTGAAGCGGTAACAAGGCGATGAATCCATTTAATAGCCGTTTTGAATGGCATAGTCTATTCCTTCTCTGATGTTGCGTTGGTCCGTTGGGTCGTCTCCGTAAGGCGGCTTTTCGTACCATTTTCCCCATTCCGGTTTTGAGGTACCTGCCCGGCCTTGAGCCCAGCCTGCGCCCATAAGAAGGATGTTTGCAGGGATACCTGCCGCAGTACCTGCGGCTCCGAAGTTGAAGTTACCAAATGCAGCAAAATAAGGGTCGAATTTTTTATAATCCCAGGGACTGCCATTTCGGACTTTTTGGTAGAACCAATAATACGTTGAGGGCGTGGCCATATTGCGTGACATTCCGTTAAGGCGTGCCTCACGCATATTGTTCGCTATAACGATTGAACCCGGTCCTGAGATAGGGACAGAAGCCATACATTCTCCTTTGTCTGGATTTATCTTCTGGCCGCCATGATAGTTTTTTCTGTGTTTTGAAATTGAGCAAAAAATGTTCATAAAATCCTCATGTTATCAAACACCTCATGGCAAATAGCAGCCATAAAAAAAGCGGGTCAGTTTCCTGACCCGCTTTTTTATCGCCTTCAACCGATTAAATCAGCTTCAGCGAAATCCAGTACAAACCGCCAGACAGCAGGATTGAGGCCGGAAGGGTGAACACCCAGGCCATCAGAATGTTGGTCACGGTTTTGCGCTGCAGACCGCCGCCGTCAACAATCATGGTACCTGCCACGGACGAGGAGAGTACGTGGGTGGTGGATACCGGCATACCGGTGTAGCTCGCCAGACCGATAGACACTGCCGCCGTCATCTGCGCGGACATACCCTGCGCATAGGTCATGCCTTTCTTACCGATCTTCTCTCCGATGGTGGTCGCCACACGACGCCAGCCAATCATCGTACCAATACCGAGTGCCAGCGCGACGGCCATGATGATCCAGATTGGCGCGTACTCAATGGTGTTGAGCATATCGCTTTTCAGTTTCTTCAGCAGACGTTTGTCGTCACCATTCACCTCTGGCAGCTTCGCGACTTTATCGGTCACGTCAGAGATGCAGAGCATGATACGACGCAGCTGACCACGCTGTTCAACGGCCAGTTTGTCGTAGCTTTCGATGTCGCCCAGCATGCCCTTGGCGCGTTCCAGCGCGTTAATCGCGTTAGCTGGATGGCAGTGGAATTCGCCAGGCGCGGTGGTTGCACCTGCTTCCGGAGAAGGGATCAACTGATCAACGCCGGTCGCTTTTTTCAGCAGGTCAGGATGCTGCTGGAAATAGGTTTCAACGTTGTTGACCGCATCGCGGGTACGTGTGATTTCGTAACCGGAGGCATTCATGTTCACCACGAAGCCTGCCGGTGCGACGCCGATCAGAACCAGCATCACCAGACCAATGCCTTTCTGCCCGTCGTTCGCGCCGTGTGAGAAGGCCACGCCGATAGCAGAAATGATCAGGGCAATACGCGTCCAGAACGGCGGCTTTTTCTTGCCGTCTTTCTTCTCACGCTCTGCTGGCGTCAGGTGGATACGCGCACGTTTTTTCGTGTTACTCCAGTAGCGACGCAGGATGAAAATCAATCCCCCCGCGACTACCAGACCCACGATAGGGGAGATGATCAGGGAGCCGAAAATGCCCAGTACTTTAGGCAGGTTCAGCGCATCAACAACTGATGTCCCGGTCATCAGGGCGTTGGTTAACCCGATGCCGATAATCGCGCCGATGAGCGTGTGAGAACTGGATGCAGGCAGGCCAAAATACCAGGTACCGAGGTTCCAGATAATTGCAGCAAGCAGCATTGAGAACACCATAGCGAGGCCATGGCCAGAACTAACGTTAAGCAGCAGATCCGTTGGCAGCATATGCACGATGGCATACGCAACGCTCAGCCCGCCCAGGAGAACACCAAAAAAGTTAAATACCGCCGCCATAACAACCGCAAGCTGCGATCGCATTGCGCGAGTGTAGATAACCGTCGCTACTGCGTTTGCAGTGTCGTGGAAGCCGTTGATCGCTTCGTAAAACAGTACAAAAACCAGAGCAAGCAATAATAAAAGCCCGGTATGTAAATCCAGGCCGGCAAACAAATGTAGCATAGGACGTTACGCCATTTTGAGGACATGAACGCGGCGCATTATCCAGGACAAATGCGCGGCGGGCAAAGTGAAATATAGACTTTTTTTGACATACCACCTGATTTGAGAAATGCCTCATAAAGGATATTCTTTAAATTTCAATGGAATGCCTTTGTAATATCTTTTTACGCTGGTGTGACCACAGAGGAAACTTTACAATCCACGGCAGTTAACAAAGAGGGTTTTGACGTGGAAAGGTTTGATGCCGTGGTAATTGGCGCCGGTGCGGCGGGTATGTTTTGTGCGGCAATGGCCGGACAGGCGGGTCGTCGCGTACTGCTGCTGGATAACGGTAAAAAGCCCGGCCGTAAGATCCTGATGTCCGGCGGCGGGCGCTGCAACTTTACTAATCTGTATGTTGAACCCGCGGCCTATTTGAGCCAAAACCGTCATTTTTGTAAATCTGCGCTGGCGCGCTACACCCAATGGGATTTTATCGACCTGGTGGGTAAGCACGGCATCGCGTGGCATGAGAAGACGCTGGGACAGCTGTTCTGCGACGACTCCGCGCAGCAGATTGTCGATATGCTGGTGGCCGAGTGCGAGAAGGGCGGCGTCGTCATGCGCCTGCGCACGGAAGTGCTGGAGGTCGCCCGCGACGACCAGGGCTATACGCTGCAGCTGAACGGTGAAACCGTCAGCGCAGACAGCCTGGTGATCGCCAGCGGCGGCCTGTCTATGCCGGGGCTGGGCGCCTCCCCGTTCGGCTATAAGATTGCCGAACAGTTTGGCCTGAAAGTCTTGCCTACGCGCGCCGGGCTGGTGCCGTTTACGCTGCATAAACCGCTTCTGGAACAGCTGCAGACGCTGTCCGGCGTGTCTGTTCCCTCGGTCATTACCGCCGAAGACGGCACGGTGTTCCGCGAAAATCTGCTCTTTACCCATCGCGGCCTCTCCGGCCCGGCGGTACTGCAAATCTCCAGCTACTGGCAGCCGGGTGAGTTCGTCACGGTTAACCTACTTCCGGAGTGCGATCTGGATGCTTTTCTTAACGAGCAGCGTACCGCGCACCCGAATCAAAGCCTGAAAAACACCCTGGCGATGCAGCTGCCAAAACGTCTGGTGGAATGTTTGCAGGCGCTGGGGCAGATCCCGGACGTGTCGCTCAAGCAGCTTAACAGCCGCGAGCAGGAGATACTGGTGGAAACTCTGACAAACTGGCGCGTGCAGCCAAACGGCACCGAAGGCTACCGTACGGCAGAGGTCACGCTGGGCGGGGTCGACACGAATGAGCTCTCTTCCCGCACCATGGAAGCGCGCAACGTGCCGGGGCTCTATTTTATTGGCGAAGTGATGGACGTGACCGGCTGGCTCGGCGGGTACAACTTCCAGTGGGCATGGGCAAGTGCCTGGGCGTGTGCTCAGGCGCTGGCAGAAGACAAGTGACATAAGCGCGCTGCCACTCGTCACGGTTGGCTTTATGGGCTGACGGTGGTTGCGTCCGTCACGGCCAGAATATTGCTCGCGGCCACGGTCCCCATCTTGATATATGACGCTGAGGTAACGCCGCCAATATGCGGTGAAATAACCACGTTTTCTACGGACTGCCAGAGGTGCGGCGCCGTCAGCGGCTCGTGGGGAAAGCTGTCCAGCGCCGCGCTGTGCAGCGTGCCATCCCTGAGCGCCGCCAGTAACGATTCACTGTGGATCAGTCCGCCGCGTGCCGTATTGACCAGAATAGCGTTCCGCTTGCAGTGTGCAAGCGTCTGGCTATTGATCATTCCCCGATTCTCATCGGTCAGCGGACAGTGCAAAGAGATAACATCGGAACGGGAAAGAAGTCCGTTCAGCGTTTCTGCGCGTTCGCACAGGGCAGGCATGGTCTTAGCATAGGGATCGTAAGCCAGCACCTTCATGCCGAAAGCGTGACCAATAGTCGCCACGCGCGAGCCGATAGCACCCAACCCAATTAGCCCTAACGTTAAGCCCTCCAGCTCAATGGATTTATGCGTCGCCTTATCCCAGTGCCCGTCTCGCAGCCGCTTGTCCAGAGGCACCACCGACTTTGCGCAGGCGAGGATCAGCGCCCAGGTATGTTCAGCCACTGCCGCCGCGTTTGCGCCAGGCGCAGAGCGGACGGCGATGTTGCGCTCGGCCGCTGCCGTCTGGTCTATCACATCGATCCCGCTTCCGTGCTTGGAAATAACCTGCAGAGCCGGGGCGGCATCCATAACTTTCGCGGTGATCCTGCCGTAACGTACCAGGATTGCCACAGGATTGTGTCGTTCACACAGCGCGATCAGGTCATCTTCTGTGGGCTGGCGGCCCGCAAACACTACCTCAAAGCCCTGCAACATCACCATGGCCTGCTCCGCCAGGTCGCTACCGGTAACCAGTACTACGTCTTTGCCCCCCATCACAGCGTCTCCCCGTCAGCTAACATTCCTGCTTTACGAAGCGCGTCATCAAGCCAGTGTGGACGTAAATCGCCTTCACGGATGGCGGCAAGGCGCCGGGTCTCCATCTCCAGCTTTTCTTTTGCCAGAGCGATAACCTCCTGAACCTCATCTCGCGGGATAACGACCACGCCGTCGATATCCGCGACAACCAGATCCCCGGCCTGAACCGTCGCCCCGGCGACTGAAATGGGATGATTAACCCGGCCAGAGATTAACTTTGTCGGGCCGCAGGGGTTCAGACCGGCAGAAAAGACGGGGTAGTGACCTTTGCTCAGGGTGTCGGCGTCACGTACAGCGCCATCAATAATAATGCCCGCAATGCCGCTCGCCTGAGCCTGAGTGGCCATGATTTCCCCAAGCAGCGCGCAGCTCAGGTCGCCTTTGCCATCGACGACCAGGACATCACCGGGCTGCGCCACCGCCATCGCGGCATGAATCGCCAGATTATCACCCGGACGGACTTCCACGGTGACGGCCGGACCCGCAACGGACATATGTGGGGCCAGCGGTTTGATGCGGCCATGAAACGTACCGCGGCGACCGGCCACGTCGGCCAGAATAGCTGCCTGATACTCGGCAGCCCGACGAACGTCCTCGGCAGAAACGCGCTCGAAATGGCGATTAATCGGTTTTTTTTCAGTAACGGACATAAATGCCTCCATATTGTTTTACTTAGTACAATACAGGTGTACAGAACAAAACAACTATAGCGGTGTTGCTTTCCTTTTAGCCAGACCCGAGGTGGCGTTTGTGATGTAAACACGAAGTGACTCACAAAATTTGAGGTACACTCACTGCCGGGCTAACAAGGAGATAATGATGGGGAATGAAGGCGTTGTAGCGGTTGAAAAAGCGCTGGCTTTACTGGATTGCTTCCGTCCTGGAGATGAGAGCCTGACGCTGACCGCGCTGGCACAGCTGTCGGGTTATCACAAAACCACGGTTTACCGCTTGATGAATTCTCTTGAACGGATGAATTACGTCGTCAGGCATGAGGACGGCAATTATGCGCTGGGCCCACGTCTGCTTTACCTCGGCAAGCTGTATGAACAATCTTTTCACCTTTCCCGGGTGGTTCAGCCAGAGCTTCAGGCCTTATCCCTGGCGTCTCAGGAGAGTGCCAGCTGGTATGTGCTGGAGGGAGGGCAGCGGCTTTGCCTGTTTCGCGCTGAAGCGTCGCATGGCCTGCGACACAGCAATCTTCCCGGCAGCCAGTTCCCGCTCGATAATTCGGCCATCAGTAAGGTATTGCGTCATTGGGGGCTCAATGAAAGCCTGCCGGAGGAAGACGCTGAACTCCCTTTCTATACGTCAGGCGCACGCGATCCCCATACCGCTGCGTTTGCGATGCCTGTCTTCGGCGTTCACGACAAGCTGGTTGCGGCGTTAGCCCTGACCGGTCCCATCTCGCGGTTGACGGAAGATCGTCGTGAGAAGGAAATAGGGCAGTTGATGAAGGCGGCTGCAAGCCGTCTTTCGCAGAAAATGGGCGCCAGTAAGCCCTTCTGTCAGCAGTTCTTTGGTGAAACGAGCGACGCGGCGGAAGAAAATCTTTAAACGCAGAAGCGGGACAAATGTCCCGCTTCTGTCATCGTTAATGCGTGACTTGTTTTTCGTGTAGCTGAGCGCGGCGGGCCTGCCGCCCCATAATGAGCACCGCGATACCCCCGGCCACGCACAGCGCGGCCAGCGGAAGCATAGCCAGCGTGTAGCTGCCCGTCCGCTCATTGATAATGCCGTACGCGTTTACCATCACCGCCCCGCCTATCAGGTTTGCGATGGCGCCAATCGCGGCCAGTCCCGCCGCCGCTGAGGTACTGCTCATCCAACCGGATGCCAGCGCCCAGAAAGGCCCTTTCATTGAATAAGCGCCTATCAGCATAATGCTGAGGATAACGATCGTGGCAGACAGCGAGACGCTCACAAAGGCGGCGAACACACCGGCGGCAATCATGAACAGCGTGAGTGCGGTATGCCAGCGGCGTTCGTTGGTACGATCGGAATTCCGTCCCCATACAATCATGAGAACAGATGCCAGACCGTAAGGAATAGCGTTAAGCAGACCTGTCTCAAGGTTATCGAGATGGAAGGATTTCAGCAGTTGAGGAGACCAGACGCTGATCGTGGTGCCCGCGGAAGATGCGCCCGCGTAAATCAGCGCCATCAGCCAGATTTGGCGATGCTTCAGCAGCTGCCACGTCGTCTGGTGCCCGATACTCTTTTGCTGATTGCGCTCGGTTTCCAGCGTGGTTTCCAGCCACTGTTTCTGTTCGCTGCTGAGCCAGCTCGCCTGATGAGGGCGATCCCGGAGAATAAACCAGGCTGCAATACCCAGCAGCACCGCCGGCAAGCCTTCAATAATGAACAGCAGATGCCAGCCGCGAAGACCCAGCCAGCCATCCAGTGACAGTATCAATCCGGAAAGCGGGGAGCCGATGAAGTTAGCGAGCGGGATGGCGACCATAAATGACGCAATAATGCGTGCGCGGTAGCGGGACGGGATCCACCAGGTCAGATACAGCACGACGCCCGGGAAGAAGCCCGCCTCTGCAGCACCGAGAAGAAAACGGACGATATAGAGCGACGTGGTGTTCTGCACCAGGGACATACACATGGAAACGATGCCCCAGCTGATCATAATGCGCGGGATCCACAGTCGGGCGCCGACTTTCTGCATTGCCAGGTTACTGGGTACTTCAAACAAAAAATAGGCCACGAAGTAAAGGCTGCTGGCGAAGCCAAACGCCGCTTTGCTGAGGCCAAGGTCCTCATTCATCTGCAGCGAAGCCATGCCGATATTCCCGCGATCGATAATGGAGACTAGGTAACTGACAATCAGAAACGGGAGAATACGCCAGATCACCTTCCGCATCGTCTCTCTTTCTATGTCCTCGGTGGCGGTAGCGCCGTTACGTAAATGTTCTGTCATTGTGTCCTCGCAGGGTTTGTTCTTTGTTTTATTAGGTACAACTAAGTTTTATTAAACAAAACCACTATAGCGACGGCGCGTTATTTTTATCCAGTTAATGGAAGGTTTAAATGATGTAAATAAGAGGTGACTCACAGATAGTGCGCTTCAGATATATCGTTCACAGCAGCCGAACCAGCCGCAAAGAGAGTACGCTGCAAGGGAGATAATCACGCAACGCAATTATTGCACCAACTTTTCCTCGCCATTCAACTAAGCTTCGACCGGGTGCCCCGCCGCATTAGCGGGGCCATATTTCTTTTGGTCGAGCACGCATCATGCAGCTACTCAGTATTATTATTTTGCTTACCCTAACCGTGGTGATCCATTCGCTGTGGATGTTTGGCGTTTTAAAATTCATCAAATTAGAAGTCGATTCGGCGGTACGCATTGTTTTACGCAATGTCGGTATCGTGATCTCCATGATCTTCGCCCACCTCCTTGAGGCCGGACTGTTTGCTGCGTTTTATTTTGTCATCGACGCGTTTAATGACTGGAACACCAGCTTCTATTTTTCACTGGTCAGCTACGCCACCGTGGGATACGGCGACGTCACGTTACCCCAACACTGGCGGCTTATCGGCGGGGTGGAAGGACTGGTGGGCGCGTTGATGGTGGGCTGGTCTGTGGCCGTTCTGGTGGCGGTGCTGCAGCGCTTACGCGGAATGAGCGCCTAAACGGCAGATGCGCGATCCCCGTCTGGTAAGGTAAAGTACCCCCTCCTTGCGCGGCCAGAAGGCCGCGAATTTGAGGGTGAAGAGGCTGATTAACGGCCCGCCCTTTTCTGTTCCTGGTTTACGCCAGTTTGCATGGTGTTGTGTTTTGTCTGCCAAAAGGGTTTTGTATGTCTGCTGCTCATCTCGGTTTCCCGACGGAAACCGTTGTTGTCTTTGTGGTGATGGCCGTTGGGGCGATGTTTATCGACCTCTTTATGCACCGTCACGATAAACCCGTCTCGCTGAAAAGCGCGGCGATGTGGTCCATTTTCTGGGTCATGATGGCGATGGCCTTCGCCGGATTCCTGTATGTTCACCACGGCGCCGAGATGGCGAGCCTGTTCCTCACCGGCTATGCGCTGGAAGAGGTGCTCTCCGTCGATAACCTGTTCGTGATGATGGCGATCTTCGCCTGGTTCGGCGTGCCGGATAAGTACCGTCACCGCGTGCTCTACTGGGGCGTGCTGGGGGCGATTGTCTTCCGCGGCATCTTTGTGGCTATCGGCACCAGCCTGTTAAGCCTGGGGCCGTACGTTGAGGTAATTTTCGCGCTGGTCGTCGGCTGGACGGCGGTGATGATGCTCAGGCGCAATGAAGAGAGCGACGAAGTGGAGGATTACTCGGGTCATCTCGCCTATCGTCTGGTGAAGCGCTTCTATCCGGTCTGGCCAAAAATTAGCAGCAATGCCTTTATTCTGACGCAGAAAGAGGTGGATGCGGAGCTTGAAAAGCCGGAAAACCAGGACGTGATGGTCGGACGCGTGAAGAAGGCGAAGCGCTATGCGACGCCGCTATTACTTTGCGTGGCCGTCGTCGAGCTCTCTGATGTCATGTTCGCGTTTGACTCCGTGCCGGCCATTATTGCCGTGAGCCGCGAGCCGCTGATTATCTACAGCGCCATGATGTTCGCCATTCTCGGCCTGCGTACGCTTTACTTCGTGCTGGAAGCGCTGAAGCAGTATCTGGTGCACCTCGAGAAAGCCGTGGTGCTGCTACTGTTCTTCGTGGCGTTCAAGCTGGGGTTAAATGCCACCGACCACTTCTGGCATCACGGTTACAGCATTGGCGCCACGGCCAGTCTGTTTGTGGTACTAGGCGTGCTGGCGCTGGGGATTATTGCAAGCGTGATGTTCCCGGGAAAACGTGAGGCCTGATGTACCGCCTTTCTCCCTCTCCCTGTGGGAGAGGGCAGGGGTGAAGGCACCGGACCGCACCTAACCCTTAATCGGTGAATTCCGGCGCTTGCGCGGGTGGTGGAAGTGCCGCCAGTGCGGATCCTGCGCCGCCGCCAGCAGTTCGTGGTCGCCGCGAGTGTCTCCCCAGGCGCGCAGGTGATAGGCGTTAAGATCGCCATACACTTTCTCCAGCCTTGCCACCTTCTGGGCGCAGCGGCAGTTATTGCCCGTGATGCGCCCCGTCAGCTTGCCGTCTTTCACTTCCAGCTGCGTGCCAATCAGCTTAATGCCGAGCTTATCAGCCCACGGCTGGAGCACCAGCGCCGGGGACGCGGAACAGATGGTCACTTCCGCACCGGAATTCACCTCAGCCGCCACCGCCAGAACCCCTTCGGGGCGCATCAGTTTGTTCCAGTATTTTTCGCAAAAGGCTTCCGCCTGCTGGCGCAGCCAGTGTTCATCCACGCCCGTCAGGAAGGTTTTAATCAGCACTTCCTTCAGCTCATCGCGCGTCAGCTTGCGACGCACGCAGTGCAGCGTAGGCAGCGCCATGCGCACCAGTCGGCCCGCGAAGTAACGTTTGCCGAAGGCAAAACGCAGGAAAGGAATAAAGCTGTCGTGGTGCGTTAATGTCCCGTCAAAGTCAAAGACAGAGAGCACGCTGGATTTAGCCACCGTCTCGTCGGCAATCATATTGGTCATAAATACGTCTTAGCTGAAATACACATTCTGCGGATCAGTTTACCTGCTTTAGCTGGACAGTCCTTATATCACCACTCTTTTTTTCTCGATCTTGCGATCTCAAAGTGAGTCCATTTTTGGCCTCGATAACAATTGGTGAAAAAACGAGCTGTCTATATTATCGCCACATCGCAAGATATTTAGGGGAACCATTGGCCCCCACAGGTAAGGAAAAACTCACTCACTACTTCTTTTTTGATATGACTCTTAGATCGCTTATTTCAATCCTCACGTTAAGTTTTGCTTCGTTTTCTGCGTTCAGCTTTCAACTTCCAGCGTCGATGTTATCGATGAACAGTGAACTGGCAGCATCACCGGCGAAATCTGCGCTGGTGCATCAGGAAACAGGCCCGCTGCGCTCGCGTATTCTCGATCAATACCAGAAGTGGAAAGGCACCCAGTACCGGTGGGGCGGAACCACGCATCGCGGGGTAGATTGCTCCGCGCTCATGCAGCACCTGTTCACCGACGCGGCACATCTTAATTTGCCGCGCACGACGAGTGAACAGATCCATCGCGGCGTGCAGGTGGCGCAATATCGCCTGAAAGCCGGCGATCTGGTCTTCTTCCAGACGGGCCCGAACCGCAAGCACGTTGGCGTTTATATTGGCGAAAACCAGTTTATTCATGCCTCAACCAGTCAGGGCGTAACGGTTTCAACCCTGACGGATGATTACTGGCAGGCACACTACATTACCGCCCGTCGCATCGCAGGCAGTGCGGCCTGACAGAGCGTCAGATGATGTCATCCACGACGCCACCGTCGACGCGCAGCGCCGCGCCCGAGGTGGCGGAGGCCTGGGTCGAACAGACATAAATCACCATATTGGCCACCTCTTCAACCGTGGCCGCGCGCTGGATAACCGAGCTGGGGCGGTTGGTCATCACAAACTCTTTCGCCAGCTGCTCCAGCGATTTGCCGGTTTTTTCGATTTCATCTTTCATCATCTCTGCGAAACCGTCAGACATTGTCGGGCCCGGCAGGACGCTGTTGACCGTCACGCCGCTCCCCGCCACGAACTTCGCCAGCCCGCGCGCCAGCGAGAGCTGCGCCGTTTTGGTCACGCCGTAGTGGATCATATCCGCCGGAATATTGCAGGCCGACTCGGAGGAGATAAACACCACGCGTCCCCAGCCTTTTTGCACCATGCCCGGCAGCAGGGCGCGGGACAGACGCACGCCGGACATCACGTTGGTCTGCCAGTAACGCTCCCAGGTCTCATCGTCGGTGGCATAGAAATCCTGCGGACCGTAAATCCCGGCGTTGTTGACCAGAATATCGACGTTATTCGCCACCTTCAGAAGCGACTCGACCCCTTCCGCCGTGCTGAGATCGGCAATCGCGGCGCGCACCTGCACGCCCGGCACCACCTGCTGGAGCTTCTGAATGCCTTTATTCACCGATTCCGTGCTGCGGCCATTGACGATCACTTCCGCACCGCTTTCTGCCAGACCTCTGGCAATGGCGAACCCGATCCCGCCGGTTGAGGCGGTCACCAGCGCCACTTTCCCCGCAAAGTCGATTTTCATCATCTGCTCCTTATCGTTTTAACGTTCGGACCTTAAAGCGTAGCAGGTGAGGATGACGGCTCCTGGCTAAAAAGGCGCAATAGCGTCTCAACCTGTTCATCAAGCGGGGCGAGGGAACGCTTAACAATCAGGTGTAGCGGCGTTGCCCTGCGCGCGCCGTGGCTCAGCGGCAGGCGTTTTAGTACGCCCTGATCCAGCTGGGTCTGGATGCGTTCCTCCGGCAGCCAGCCGTAGCCGACCTGAGAGACGACGGCCTCTATGGCGGCATCGATGGTGGAGAAGGTCCACGACTCGCCGGCAGCACGCGCGGCGGGCTGGCTGTCCGCAATCTGGATGAGCGGCCACGGGCGCAGCATCTCATCATTGAGCGGCGCGTCGAGGTGAAACAGGGGATGCCGGGAATGGGCCACGGCAACAAAGTCGATATTCATCAGCCATTCGCCGAGCCCGGTAATGTCCTGGCGGCGGGTTAAGACCATCACATCGGCTTCGTCGTTAATGGCGTCGGCGCGGGTATTTTCCAGCACCTCGGTCAGACGTACCTGAGTCTGCGGATACTGCTGCTGGAACTGACGAAGAATAGCGAACAGGCGGCGGCGCGGGAAAATGGAGTCCACCACCAGATCCAACCGCGTGCGCATCCCGTTGCGAAGAGTCGCTGCGCGCGTCTCAACATACGAAAACGCTTTCAGCAGCGGTTTAACCTGGTTGAGAAGAAGCTCTCCGGCCGGGGTTAACACCGCCCGTCGCCCCTCCGGGACCAGCAGCGCCACGCCGAGTCGCTCCTGCAGCAGCGACAGGTTATAGCTCACCGAGGACTGGCTGCGGTGCGTTTCTTCCGCCGCTCTGGCAAAGCTGCCCGCCTCAACTACCTTTTCCAGTAAAGACCATTGTTCAAGCGTCGTCTTATGCATGATTTATCTAAAATTTGGATGGATTTGATTAAAACATAGCGTTATTTATTCATTTTTTGAAGGGGTACAATCTTCTCATCAAAACAAAGGAGACATTTTATGAACACCTTCGACAAACACGACTTGAGCGGCTTTGTTGGTAAACATCTTGTATATACCTACGATAACGGCTGGAACTACGAGATTTACGTAAAAAATGAGACCACGCTTGATTACCGTATTCACAGCGGTCTGGTAGCCAACCGCTGGGTGAAAGATCAGCAGGCTTACATCGTGCGGGTAGGGGAGAGCATCTATAAAATTTCCTGGACCGAGCCAACCGGCACCGACGTCAGCCTGATTGTGAACCTGGGCGACAAGCTGTTCCACGGCACCATTTTCTTCCCGCGCTGGGTCATGAACAACCCGGAAAAAACCGTCTGCTTCCAGAACGATCATATTCCGCTGATGAACAGCTATCGCGATGCGGGCCCGGCGTATCCAACCGAAGTGATTGATGAATTTGCCACAATCACCTTTGTACGCGACTGCGGTGCAAATAATGAAAGCGTTATTGCCTGCGCAGCCAGTGAATTACCGAAAAACTTTCCAGATAACCTGTAATAAGCGCGACAATTAACTAAAAAGAAAAGTTCCCGGCTATTTCATATTATTATGAAATAGCCGGGATTTTTTTGTTTGTTGAGGATTGGTTTAAAACAATTCATTTCAGAATGTTGCGGAAGATCACATTAAAAATAATTAAACGTAATTTAACTTGTTGTTTTTCAAGAGGCTGCTAGTTGTTTTATAACGTTGCATACCTTGTCTTAATTTTTCCCTAAGGAAAGAGAGCTACTTTGATATAAGTTTATGGTTCGTTGAAATAAACGGGCTGGCATTTGGTTAATATCAAAAACATGCCATTTTTATTGCAAGGAAATTAATAATGAGTGATTTTCTGCCTTTTTCGCGGCCGTCGATGGGCGCTGAGGAAATTGCGGCGCTTCAGGACGTTTTGATGTCGGGCTGGATCACCACCGGGCCAAAGAATCAGGAACTTGAAGGGGCATTCTGTCAGCTTACCGGGAATCAGCATGCGATTGCCGTCTGTTCAGCCACCGCGGGTATGCACGTCACGCTGATGGCGCTGGATATTGGCCCGGGCGATGAAGTCATTACCCCTTCCCAGACCTGGGTCTCCACGCTGAATATGATCGTGTTGCTGGGTGCCACGCCGGTCATGATTGATGTGGACAAAGATACATTAATGGTGACGCCAGAAGCCGTTGAAGCCGCCATTACCCCGCGTACCAAAGCCATTATCCCCGTTCATTATGCCGGCGCGCCGTGTGAAATCGACGCCATTCATGCCATCGGCGAACGTCACGGTATTCCGGTTATTGAAGATGCGGCCCATGCCGCCGGAACGTACTACAAGAACCGTCATGTGGGCTGGAAAGGAACGGCGATTTTTTCCTTCCACGCCATTAAAAATATGACCTGCGCGGAAGGCGGCTTAGTCGTCACGGATAATGCCCAGCTGGCACAGCGGATCCGCAGCCTGAAATTCCATGGCCTGGGCGTAGATGCCTATGACCGCCAGACGCACGGCCGCGCGCCGCAGGCGGAAGTGATCGCGCCGGGCTATAAATACAATCTGGCGGACATCAACGCCGCGCTGGCGCTGGTGCAGTTAGGCAAGCTGAAAGAGGCTAACAGGCGCCGCCAGGAAATTGCTGAACGCTACCTGCGTGAGCTTGCCGATACGCCGTTCCAGCCGCTCACCATTCCGTCATGGCCGCACGTGCACGCCTGGCACCTGTTTATTATTCGCGTTGACGAAGCGCGCTGCGGGATCTCACGCGACAACCTGATGGCGGCGCTGAAAGAGAAAGGCATCGGTACCGGCCTCCACTTCCGCGCGGCGCACACCCAAAAATACTACCGCGAGCGTTTTCCTGATGTATCGCTCCCGAATTCTGAATGGAATAGCGCGCGTATTTGTTCTCTCCCTCTTTTCCCGGACATGACTCATGACGACACAACCCGCGTCATTACCGCACTCCATCAGCTTGCAGGACATTGATATGTTCAGTGCACCGCCTGTACAAAAAGTTTCCGTTGTAATCCCGGTTTATAACGAGCAGGAGAGCCTGCCCGAACTGATCCGCCGTACAACCGCCGCCTGCGACACGATGGGCAAGGCCTACGAAATTCTGCTGGTGGATGACGGCAGTAGCGACAATTCCGCGCTGATGCTGACCCAGGCCGCACAGGCCGAAGGCAGCCACATTGTGGCTGTGCTGCTCAACCGCAACTACGGCCAGCACTCGGCGATTATGGCGGGGTTTAGCCACGTCACGGGCGATCTGGTCATCACCCTGGACGCTGACCTGCAAAACCCGCCGGAAGAGATCCCGCGTCTGGTCGCCAAAGCCGATGAAGGCTATGACGTGGTCGGCACGGTACGTCAGAACCGTCAGGACAGTCTGTTCCGTAAGCTGGCCTCGCGCACCATCAACCGACTTATCCAGCGCACGACCGGTAAAGCGATGGGCGATTACGGCTGCATGCTGCGCGCCTACCGCCGCCACATTGTCGACGCGATGCTGCACTGCCATGAGCGCAGCACCTTTATTCCGATCCTCGCCAACACCTTTGCCCGCAAGGCAACGGAAATTCCGGTTCTGCACGCCGAGCGCGAGCACGGGGAATCGAAGTACAGCTTTATGCGTCTCATCAACCTGATGTATGACCTCATCACCTGCCTGACCACCACGCCGCTGCGTCTGCTGAGCGTGTTCGGCAGCATCATCGCCGTGGCCGGATTTGCGCTGTCCGTTCTGCTGGTGGTGCTGCGCCTGGTCTTTGGCCCGCAGTGGGCGGCGGAAGGGGTCTTCATGCTCTTTGCCGTGCTGTTTATGTTCATCGGCGCCCAGTTTGTCGGGATGGGCCTTCTCGGTGAATACATTGGCCGTATCTATAACGATGTTCGCGCGCGTCCGCGCTACTTTATTCAACGTGTTGTCCGTCAGGAACACAAAGCATCTCAAGAGGAAATTCACCCATGAAAGCTGTTGTATTTGCCTATCACGATATGGGGTGCACGGGCACGCTGGCCCTGCTGGAAGCGGGCTATGACATTGCGGCAATCTTTACCCATCCGGACACGGCCGGAGAGAATAACTTTTTTGGCTCCGTGGCGCGTATCGCCGCCGAGCGCGGGATCCCGGTTTATGCTCCGGACGACGTCAACCACCCGCTGTGGGTGGAGCGCATCCGCGCGCTCGCGCCTGACGTAATCTTCTCGTTCTACTATCGCAGCCTGCTTTCCGACGAAATCTTAGGTCTGGCCGCAAAAGGCGCCTTTAATCTTCATGGTTCTCTGCTGCCCGCCTACCGCGGCCGCGCGCCGCTGAACTGGGTGCTGGTGAACGGTGAAACGGAAACGGGCGTAACGCTGCACCGCATGGTGCGCCGTGCGGACGCGGGCGCTATCGTGGCACAGCAGAAGGTCGCTATTGATGCGGACGAAACGGCGCTGCAGCTGCATCAAAAGCTGAATGCGACGGCGCAGACGCTGCTGCGTGATGCACTTCCAGGCATCCTCAACGGCACCTTCAGCGAGACCGCGCAGGATGAGAGCAAGGCAAGCTGCTTTGGCCGCCGCGCGCCGGAAGATGGTCGTCTGGACTGGAATAAGCCTGCCCGCCAGCTGCACAACCTGGTGCGCGCTGTGACCGACCCGTGGCCGGGCGCGTACAGCTTTGCTGGCGTAAGCAAATTTATCGTCTGGAAATCCCGCGTGCGTGACGATATTCCGGCTGCCAAACCGGGCACCGTCGTCTCTGTCTCTCCGCTGATTGTGAGCTGCGGCGAGCAGGCGCTGGAGATCGTCACCGGACAAACCGACAACGGCCTGTACGTTCAGGGCACGCAGCTGGCGCAGTCTCTGGGTCTGGTGGCCGGGGCGCTGATTACTAGCGCGCCGGTGGTTGCCATCAAGCGCCGTACCCGCGTGCTGATCCTCGGCGTGAACGGCTTTATCGGTAACCACCTGACCGAACGTCTGCTTAAAGACGACAACTACGAGATTTACGGTCTGGATATCGGCGCGGATGCCATCAGCCGTTTCCTCGACAACCCGCGTTTCCACTTCGTGGAAGGGGACATCAGCATCCATTCCGAGTGGATTGAATACCACATTAAAAAATGCGACGTGGTGCTGCCGCTGGTCGCCATTGCCACGCCAATCGAGTACACCCGTAACCCGCTGCGCGTGTTCGAGCTGGACTTCGAAGAGAACCTGAAGATCATCCGCGACTGCGTGAAATACGACAAGCGCATCATCTTCCCGTCCACGTCTGAAGTGTACGGCATGTGTACCGATAAGAACTTCGATGAAGACACCTCCAACCTGGTGGTCGGGCCGATCAACAAACAGCGCTGGATTTACTCCGTCTCCAAACAGTTGCTGGACCGCGTGATTTGGGCCTACGGTGAGAAAGAAGGCCTGCGCTTTACCCTGTTCCGTCCGTTCAACTGGATGGGCCCGCGTCTGGATAACCTCAACGCGGCGCGTATCGGCAGCTCCCGTGCGATCACCCAGCTGATCCTGAACCTGGTAGAAGGCTCGCCAATTAAGCTTATCGAAGGCGGGAAACAGAAACGCTGCTTTACGGACATCAGCGACGGTATCGAAGCGCTGTTCCGCATCATCGAAAACAAAGATAACCGCTGCAACGGTGAAATCATCAATATCGGTAACCCGGACAACGAAGCGAGCATTCGCGAGCTGGCAGAGATGCTGCTGGCCAGCTTTGAGCGCCATCCGCTGCGCGACAAGTTCCCGCCGTTTGCCGGCTTCCGCGAAGTGGAAAGCAGCAGCTACTATGGTAAGGGCTACCAGGACGTTGAGCACCGTAAGCCAAGCATTCGCAACGCGAAGCGCTGCCTCAACTGGACGCCGACGGTGAAGATGGAGCAGACCATTGACGAAACGCTCGATTTCTTCCTGCGCACCGTGGAGCTTTCGGAACAGGCCTCATGAAAAAAGTCGGTTTACGCATTGATGTCGACACCTTCAGGGGAACGCGTGACGGCGTACCCAAACTGCTGGAACTGCTGAACAAACACGATGTGCGTTCCAGCATTTTCTTCAGCGTGGGGCCTGACAACATGGGGCGCCATTTATGGCGTCTGATTAAACCGGCATTTCTGTTCAAAATGCTGCGCTCGCGCGCAGCATCCCTCTACGGCTGGGATATTTTGCTGGCCGGCACCGCCTGGCCCGGCAGACGTATCGGCGCGGGTAATGAAGCCGTTATCCGCGAGGCGGCGCAGCATCATGAGGTGGGTCTGCACGCCTGGGACCACCATGCCTGGCAAGCCTGGGCGGGCGTCTGGGATATCCCGCGCCTGTCCCGTGAGGTCGAGCGTGGGATGCTGGAGCTGGAGGCCATTACCGGTCAGCCCGTGCGCTGCTCCGCCGTGGCTGGATGGCGTGCGGATCAGCGCGTCGTGAAGGCCAAAGAAGCCTTTGCGTTTCGCTACAACAGCGACTGCCGCGGAACCGGACCTTTTTTGCCGCTGTTAGGCGAAAATCGCTACGGAACGGTGCAAATTCCGGTCACGCTTCCCACCTGGGATGAAGTGGTCGGGCGCGAGGTGAAGGCGGATGAGTTCAATCGCTACATTCTGGACCGCATCCATCGTGACGCCGGCACGCCGGTGTATACCATCCATGCCGAAGTGGAAGGGATTGCGTATCAGCATGATTTCGACGAACTGCTGACGATGGCCGCTCAGGAGGGCATTGAATTTTGCCCGTTGAGCGAGCTGCTGCCGGACGACCTCAGCACCCTGCCCGTGGGTAAAGTCGTCCGTAATGAAATGGCTGGCCGGGAAGGCTGGCTTGGCTATCAACAAACCGTGAGTCCGGTCCCATGAAAACAGCCCGTTATGGCTTAGCGCTTTTCGCACTGTTTATCGTTTACTACCTCATTCCGGTCGATGTCCGCCTGCTCTGGCAGCCTGATGAAACGCGCTATGCGGAAATCAGCCGCGAAATGCTGGCATCCGGAGACTGGGTAGTCCCGCATTTTCTGGGGCTGCGTTACTTTGAAAAACCGATTGCTGGCTACTGGATCAACAGCATCGGGCAGTTGCTGTTCGGGCACACGAACCTCGCCGTGCGCGCCGGGTCTATCTTCTCTACCGGCTTAGCCGCGCTGCTGGTCATCTGGATGGCATGGCGTCTCTGGCGAGATAAGCGGACCGCTATTTTCTCCGGTCTTATCTTCCTGACCCTGTTCCTGGTGTATGGCATCGGCACGTATGCGGTGCTGGATCCTATCATCACCCTGTGGCTGGTGGCGGCGATGTGCAGCTTCTGGCTGGCGTCGCAGGCCCAAACCGTTTCCGGAAAAGCGGGTGGCTATGTGCTGCTTGGGCTGGCCTGCGGGATGGGGGTGATGACCAAAGGCTTCCTGGCGCTGGCCGTTCCGGTGATTGGCGTGCTGCCGTGGGTCATTGCCCGGAAGCGCTGGAAAGAGGTGCTGATTTTTGGCTGGCTCGCGATCCTGAGCTGCGTGCTGATTGTTCTGCCGTGGGGGCTGGCCATTGCGCAGCGTGAGCCTGACTTCTGGCGTTACTTCTTTTGGGTTGAACATATTCAGCGTTTTGCCCAGAGCGACGCGCAGCATAAAGCCCCGTTCTGGTACTACATACCGTTCCTGATTGCGGGCAGCCTGCCGTGGCTGGCACTTTTGCCCGGCGCGATTCGTCTTGGCTGGAATGACCGACAAAACGCGGGTGGCGGGTTCTATCTGCTAGGTTGGGTGGTGATGCCGCTGCTGTTCTTCAGCATCGCCAAAGGCAAGCTGCCGACCTATATCCTGCCCTGCTTTGCCCCGCTGGCTATCCTGATGGCGCGCTATGCCTGCCTCGCGGCGGAAAAAGGTGCCAGAGCGTTACGCATTAACGGCGGGATTAACCTGGCGTTTGGCGTTATCGGCGTGGTGGCGGCGCTGGTGGTCTCGCCGTGGGGACTGTCGAAGCATCCGGTCTGGACGTCGGTTGAACTGTATAAAGTCTTCTGTGCGGTGGTGGCGTTCCTCATCTGGGCCGCGGTAGGCTGGTTTACGTTCAGACAGAGCCAGCAGCGCTGGTGGCTGGCGGCACTGTGCCCTGCAGGGCTGGCGCTGCTGATTGGTTTTGCCATTCCGAACCTGGTGGTGGATTCCAAACAGCCGCAGTCGCTGGTCGATACCGTGCGCGAGCCGCTTCAGGAAAGCCGATTCGTGCTGGCCAATAACGTTGGCGTGGCCGCGGGCCTGGCGTGGGAGCTGAAGCGCAATGACATCACGATGTTCGATCAAAGCGGCGAACTGCGCTACGGACTGGATTATCCCGATGCGAAAGATCGTTATGTTGATAAAGATGACTTCGCGCAGTGGCTGGCGGAGCATCGTCAGCAGGGGCGCGTATCGCTGGTGATTCTTCTGTCAAAACACGATGAAATCGCGCGCGCAAATCTGCCGAAACCGGACAGCCTGTATATTCAGGGGCGTCTGGCCCTGCTGGAGTATCTGCCGAAGTGATGACCTGGATCTGGCTGATACTGGCAAGCCTGCTCAGCTGCGCGGGACAGCTGTGCCAGAAACAGGCCACCCGTCCGGCGAAAGCCGGGCGGCGCGGGGCGCACATCGCGCTGTGGCTTGGCCTGGCACTGCTGGCGCTGGGCAGCGGGATGCTGGTCTGGCTGGTGGTGCTGCAACGCCTGCCTGTCGGTATTGCCTATCCTATGCTGAGCCTCAATTTTGTCTGGGTGACGCTGGCGGCGAAGGCGTTCTGGCGTGAGCACGTTGCTGCGCATCACTGGCTGGGGGTAGGGTTCATCATCATTGGGATTGTTATCCTGGGAGGGAGCCTGTGAAGGGTGCATTCTGGGCCATGTGCAGCGTGCTGTTAGTCAGCGCGGCGCAGCTGCTGCTGCGCAATGCCATGCAGGCACTGCCACCGGTCAGTGAGATCCTGGTGTTTGTTTCCGCGCTGTGGCACTTCTCGTCCGGCACGGGCGCGCTGCTGCTGGGGTTGACGGGGTATGTGGCGTCCATGGGCTGCTGGTATCTTGCGCTACACCGTATGGCGCTCAGCAAAGCCTATGCCCTGCTGAGCCTCAGCTATATTCTGGTGTGGGCCGCCGCGATCCTGCTGCCTGGCTGGGGGGAGCGCTTCTCCTGGCACGGGCTGGCGGGCGTCGGGTTTATTATTCTGGGCGTGTTAGTGATTTTTCTGCCCCGAACGTCCCAACGTGAATAATCGACTCGTGGGTCAGGGTATAAGGGGTCGATGTGCAGACGGCAAGGCTCAGCGAGCCGACCTGTAGCTGACTGACCGCGTGCGTCTGCGCCGTGCTGTCGATGCTGACAATCTGCCATGCGCTGCCGCCACGCTGTTTCACAATCGCTTCTTTCCGCGTCCAGATACGCCAGAACGCGGAAAGCCGTTCCTCGGGCGCTTCATGCTCCAGCTCGTCATGCTCCGTCATGCTGAACACCGCATTAGCCAGCGCCTGCCAGTTCTTCCTCGGGCGAATCACTTCGATATCGCAGCCGACTTCGCCTTCATCGCTCATCAGCAGGGCAATATCGTCACCGCTGTGGCTCAGGTTGAACCACAGCGGATGACCCTTCGCAAAGGCCGGTTTGCCCTGCTCGCCGTAAATGATGTCGGGGAGCGGGCGAGGGGATAACGTTCTGGCGAGCAGCGTCCTCCCGGCCAGCCAGGAGGCCTGTCGGGCACCCTGAGGCGCCCTGTCTGCGAGCGCTGACGCCATCGGGTCCGCGCAAAGAGTGGAGATTTTTCCCAGTAATAACTGGTACATAGCTACGCCCAGCGTTTAATGATAATCGAGGTGTTGATGCCGCCAAACGCGAAGTTATTGCTCTGCAGATACTCGCAGTCAATCTGACGGGCTTCTCCCATAATATAATCTAAAGCACCGCATTGCTCATCCGGCTGCGTTAAATTGAGCGTCGGGGCAAACCAGCCTTCACGCATCATCTGCAGGCTCATCCACGCTTCCAGCGCGCCGCAGGCACCCAGCGTATGGCCAAAATAGCTCTTCAGCGAGGAAACCGGCACGCTGTCACCATAGATAGCGGCGGTGGCCAGGCTTTCGGCGATATCGCCGCGATCGGTGGCGGTACCGTGCGCGGAGATATACCCCATATCCCGGCCGCTTAATCCCGCCATGGACAGCGACTGCTCCATGCAAATCTGCATGGTTTCACGCTGAGGCTGGGTGATATGAGCCGCGTCGCAGTTAGTGGCAAAGCCCACGATTTCGCCGTAGATCGTGGCCCCGCGCGCTTTTGCGTGCTCGAGCTCTTCCAGAATCAGGGTGCCTGCGCCTTCTCCAATCACCAGACCATCGCGCTGCGTATCAAATGGCGACGGGGTGTGCTTAGGGGCGTCATTGCGCTGGCTGGTGGCGAACAGCGTATCAAATACCGCCGCTTCAGACGGACAAAGCTCTTCCGCGCCCCCCGCGACCATCACGGTCTGATACCCGTGGCGAATCGCCTCCCAAGCGTAACCAATCGCCTGGCTGCCGGAGGTACAGGCGCTTGAGGTCGGGATGACGCGGCCGCGTAGTCCAAAGAACAGGCCGGTATTCACCGCCGTAGTGTGCGGCATCATCTGGACGTAGGTTGTCCCGGTGATGTTATTGGTGTGCTTTTCGGTGAGCATGGTCGCGAATTCGCTGACCGGACCGGTGCTGCCTGTCGAAGAACCGTAGGCGATACCGGTTTGACCGTTGGTGAGCACCGCTTCGCCAATCAGCCCCGCCTGCTCCAGCGCCAGCTCGGTGGCGCGGGTCGACATCAACGACACCCGGCCCATGGCGCGAATACGCTTGCGGGTGTAGTGTTCCGGCAGCGAGAAATCGTCGATCGGCGCGCCCAGGAGGGTATGCAGGCCATCATACACCTGCCATTCCGGCATTTTACGCACCGCGTTTTCATACGCCAGCAGCCTGCTGGACACGGAATGCCAGTTTTCGCCAAAGGCGGTCACGCCGCCCATGCCCGTAATCACCACGCGACGCGTCATAGCATTCCTCCGTTAATGGAAATGACCTGGCGGGTAACATAGCCCGCGATATCCGACATCAGATAGCTTGCCAGCCCGGCGACCTCTTCAGCCTGGCCCATACGTTTCATTGGGATGATGGACATGGCTTCCTTCAGGGCGGCTTCTTCCATCTCAATCATGCCGGTATCAATCAGGCCCGGGGCAATGCAGTTGACGGTGATTTTGCGTTTTGCCAGCTCAATCGCCAGCGCTTTGGTGGCGCCGATAATGCCCGCTTTGGCCGCGCTGTAGTTCACCTGTCCGCGGTTGCCCATCACGCCGGAGACGGACGATAAGGTGATAATGCGCCCCCCTTTACGGGTGCCAATCATCGGCATAATGCAGGGGTGAATGACGTTATAAAAACTGTCGAGATTGGTGTGGATAACGCTGTCCCAGTCGTCTTCGCTCAGCGCCGGAAAGGCGCCGTCGCGGGTAATTCCGGCGTTGCTGACCACGCCATACCATGCGCCATGGGCTTCAATCTCCTGCTCCAGCACCTCGCGGCACTGTTCGCGGTTGCCCACATCAAAGGCGAGTAAACGACCGTTGCCACCCGCCTGCGTGATGGCGTCCAGCGTCTCCTGCGCGCCTGCGGCATCACGATGGTAATGCACGCCTACGGTAAACCCGTCGGCGGCGAGCTGGCGGGCAATGGCGCGCCCTATGCCTTTGCTGGCCCCTGTGACCAGTACGGAACGACTCATGCGTTAGATCCCTGATTAAAAAGCGATGTTAATTCTTCTGCGCTCGGCTGGAAGGTGTTGACCCGGCCCGTGGCCAGCGTCTCTTCATTAGCGGAAATCGCGCATTCAAAGCTGCCGAAGCGTTCGTCCTGCATCAGCAGCTTAACGGTGATGTCCAGCGTCAGGCCTGCGGCGAAATGCCCGCTGGCGCAGACCAGCTCGCGCGCGCCGAGCACCATGCCCAGCGCGATATGTTCCTGCCCCTGCTGCTGGCGATGCCAGCCCGACCAGACGCCGACGGTCTGCGCCATCAGCTCGAGCGCGAACCAGCCCGGCAGGTCGCCATCGGCATTGAGAAACGGCGCCAGCACGCTTTGCCCGTTGACGGCCACGCGGCAGACCGCCGTGTCGTCCGTAACGTTCTCAACGGACCCCAGCAGCATCATTGGCGCCTCGTGCGGCAAATAGGCTTCGGGTGATAAGTAGCTCATGAGGCTCTCCCCAGCAGGATGCTGGCGTTATTGCCGCCAAACGCGAACGAGTTAGACAAAATGACCGGTTTTTTCAGAGCGGCGCGCTGGTGCAGCAGGCCGCACGGTGCCAGCGTGTCGTCCGGCGCGTAGCGGGCGAAGTCCTGCGGCGGCAACGGCAGATCGCGCGTCAGAATCAGCCAGCTCAGGGCCGCTTCGGTAATACCGGCGGCGCCCAGCGTATGGCCGGTAAGGTGTTTGGTTGAGCTGCACGGCACGCTTTCCCCGAAGAGATCGTGCACCACCTGCGATTCAATCTGATCGTTGAGCGGCGTGGCCGTGCCGTGCAGGTTGATGTAGCCGATATCCTGCGGCTGCATACCCGCTTCGTTAAGCGCCTGCGCGATCGCCCTTATCGCCCCTTCGCCCTGCGGATGCGGAGCGGAAATATGGTACGCATCGCTGGATTCGCCCGTTCCGAGCAGCGCCACGTCGGCGGGCTCCCGGCTCAATACCATCAGCGCGGCGGCTTCACCGATGGTGATCCCCCGGCGGTCGCGACCAAACGGCTCGCAGAGCGTGGGGGAGAAGGATTCAAGGCTGTTAAAGCCGTTGACGGGCATCCGGCTCAGGGTATCGGCCCCGCCGACGATGGCGATGTCCACCAGCCCGGCTTCAATAAGACGTTTGCCGCCGATCATCGCCCGCGCGCTGGAAGAGCAGGCCGTCGAGATCGTATAGGCCGGGCCTTCGAGCTGAAGCCAGTTGGCGAGGAAGCGGGACGGATCGCCAAGCTCCTGCTGCGGATACTGCCAGCGCGTGCTCGCTTCGCCATGGGTCATGCGGCGCACGTGCTCATCGCCCTCATCCAGCCCAGAGGTGCTGGTCCCCAGCACCACGGCCACCCGGTCGCGGCCGACGCGGGCGATAGCCTCGTCAACGGCGGGCTGAATCTGCGCCAGCGCGGCCAGCAGCAGCTGGTTATTGCGGGTGCGGTGTGCGGAGAAGGCGTCCGGGATGGGCGGAAGCTCGCCTTCCACGCCGCCCAGTACGGCTTCGGGTAAACCCTGCAGCCAGCCGGTCCGGGCGTGCATCCCCGGCGCCACGCCTGCCGTCAGGTTCGCGGCAATCTCGTCAGGCGAGTTGCCCAGCGCGTTGACCATGCCAACAGCGGATATATAAATCATCTCAGTCACCCAGATATTGAATGGTGATGTGGTATTTAAAGACGTGTTGCTCGATGCTGATCGGCTCGCGCTTGCCTTTGCGCTGAAGGTAGACAATCTCCGTCACCAGCTTGCCGCTGGCGTTGCGCAGCTCGCGCCGATCGCCATTGTCCGTTAACGTCCAGCCCTTCGGCAACTGTGGCTGCCAGGCGCTAATCGGCCAGTGGCTGAGCATCACATCGGCCAGCACCTGGCTGGCGGGCGGCAGCTGCGGCACGACGATCGACTGCTCGGTATGAATACCGGTCTCATCGTACGTCGCCAGGAACAGGCGAATGCCCACGGAAGAGAGCCCGGCCAGCGTCACCTTATGCGCATCCGCGTTGAGCATCACCAGCAGGGACTGCGTTTGTCCGTTAAAGCTGCCTGTCAGCAGCTGCTGGGAGCTTACCGCCGGGCTGATGCCGGGCGGCGGCAGCGTAACTTTGGTACCCGGCTGGAGCCAGGCCTGAGGACGCGTCTCTTTGGTATCGGTCGAATGGCTGCAGCCCGCCAGCAGCAGCGCCGCGGCCAGCGCAACGGCGCGATAAAAAGCGTTCATTTACGTTTTCTCTCTTTCTTATCCGGCATCGCCAGCGGAGCCAGCAGGAAGGCGGTAAAAATACCGCTCACCAGCACGATACCAAAGCTGCTGATGGCCTGGGTGGCGCTGAAGACGAGCATGCCCAGCGTCAGCAGCGTGGTCATCATGGCCAGCGTAATCGCCAGCATTGAGGTCAGCGGCGTACCGCGCGGGTTGCTGAAAAACAGCGTGTAGTTAATGCCAATGCCGAGCACCAGTACCAGCGCCAGCAGTGAGAACAGATTCACCGGGTGGCCCGTTGCGGCCAGCACCGCCAGGCCGCAGCTCAGCGACAGCACGGACGGCACCAGGCTTATCAGCCCTTTACGCCAGCCGAGGCGCAGCATCGCCCCGCAGGCAATCACCGCCAGCGCGGCAAACAGTAGCCCCGTCAGCAGCGTGCGGTAGAGGGCAAACAGGCTGTCAAAGCTGGCTTTGCGATCGACCCAGACGACGCCGTCATGGCGCGCGGCCAGTTCACCGAGGTAAGCGCTGTTTTTCGCGCCGTCCACCGGCACCAGCACGCCGCTTTCCCCGTTGGGCAGGGTCAGCCAGAGCAGACGCCAGCCTTCGCTGACCGGGCTTTTAAGCCACGCGTCCACGCTGACCGGCATGGCGTCGAGGTTCGGGGATACGGCGCTGAGCCCGGCGCTTTTTAGCACGTTCGTTACCGCAGGAGCAGCCTCGCGCAGCAGCTTCAGATCGCTTTTCTGGCGCGCCAGCGAGTTCAGCGGCAGGGTACGCCAGCGGGCGATCTCTCCGGCTTTCTGCGCCTGTGCCAGCGCCGGGGTAAAGGCTTCCAGCCGCTCCAGCGTTTGCTGAGGCGAGGCGCCATGGACCACAAACCATTTCTGATCGACGCTCTGTCCGGTCAGGGCGGTAATGACCTTCTCCTGCGCCAGAATATCTTTCGGCAGCGCCTGCAGCTGGGCGATGTCGTCGTCCACCCTCAGGGTGCTCATCCCTACGGCGGAGAGCAGCGCCAGCGCGACGGGCAAACCAACGGACAGTTTTTTATTGCGTCGCCAGGCGGCCAGCCAGCGCAGCATGATAACCATCAGCGGAACCGGGCGCACCGGTAAACCCCGGCACAGCCACGGATGCCAGAAAATCACCGTCAGGCAGGAGGCGCTCAGCCCGACGGCGGCGAACACTGCCATCTGGCGGATCCCGGGGAAGGGGGCCAGCATCATAATCAGGTAGGCGGCGACGGTCGTCAGCAGCGCCAGCAGCAGCGCATTGCGTACTTTGGCCAGGCTTTGCCAGGGGGAATATTCCGCGCCGTGCACCATCCGTTCGGTCAGGTAGTAGAGCGTGTAGTCGGCTGAAATACCGATGATGCTCATGCTCATCACCAGCGTCATCAGGTGCAGTTCGCCAAAGAGCAGCAGCGTCACCACCGTACCCGCCAGCGCGCCGATGGCAATGGAGAGCACGCTCAGCAGCAGCGGGCGCAGAGAGCGGAACACCGCCACGATGAGCAGGAACACGCCAAGCAGGGTGGCGATGCCCAGCGTCGAGACGTCGCGTTTGGCCTGCTGGCTGGCGTAATCGCTGTAGAACACGGTTCCGCGGGAAAGCAGCTGCGCCTGCGGGAAACGCGCTTTTAGCCTCTCCTGCAGCGCGTTAAGCGTCGTCACGAGCCGGTGGGTCTGCTGCATATCAAATGACGAGCCCGCCAGCTCGCCGTGCAGCAGATACCAGTAGTTTCCCGCCTCATCCTGTGTGACCAGCCAGCCGTCCATCAGCCGCAGCTTCTGGCCGTTTTGCGCCAGAGCGAGCTGCGAGCCGCGCATCAGCATCAGGGGATCGTTTTGCAGCTCTTTGCCGCTGACGCCGGAAAAGGCCGAATAGAGCTGAGATAAAATCCACTGCGCCTGCGCTTCTCCGCCGTTTTGCAGGCGGGCGCGGGTGGCGGGATCGATCAGGCCATTTCGGTGCTGCCAGAAGAATTCCCCCCAGGCCTTTTGCCCGGCGGCGTCCATCGGGCCTTTGACCTCGCTGAGCGAATCGCTGCTTTGCAGCAGCGCCAGCCACTGCTGCGCCACGCTCGGATCGGGCTCTTTGCCGGGGCTGACCATCCAGACCAGCTGGCGGTCGAGACGCTGCATAAACCCGTCGTTGAGCGCCGGCGGGATCGCCCCCAACGTCTGCTTCGGCAGCATGGCCAGCACGCTGCTGTTCAGACGCGCGCCGGGCAGCAGGGACAGCAGTACGCCCAGCAGAATCAGGCATAGCGTGGCCCACAGCAGCGCCGGGCGCAGGGATTTACGGTGCGGCAAAGCGTTGGCGTTCGTCATCGGTCAGGCTGGCGGGCGTCAGTTGGTGGCGTGAAAGGGCGATATCGGTACGGTCGCCCTGTTTGTCGTTGAGGCGAATCGTCTCCAGATAGGTCGCGCCGCTCAGATCGAGGGTGGCGAAAATCTTGTCCAGCGGCGTCGTTTTTGGCGTAAGCACCAGCGACCAGCGGCCAGCGCCCAGGTCTTTAAAATCGATGCGGAAGTTCTCTTCAAGCACCCTGCGGTCGGCCTGGAACAGGGCCCGCAGAAGATGGTTGAACTGGAACATCTGCGGATTATTGTCGGCGGTGACGGTCTGCGGCGGCTGGCCGTTAATGGCCTGAACCATCCGCTTGTCGTCCAGCAGGAGCGTCATCGGAAACGGCGCTTTTTGATCCCACAGCAGGCCGCTGTCGCGGGCGATCAGCATCTCGCCCAGCGAGCGCAGCGGCTGCGGCATATCTTTTATGGTGCGAACCTGTTCGAAGTGCGCGCGCACGACGGGCTGCCCGGTGAAGCGCTGCTGCAGTTCATCCAGCGTCACGGCGCTGACCAGCGGGCTGACGATCAGCGCCAGCAAAGGCAACCATCTCATGGCGTCACTCCCATTCGTTCAAACAGTATTGCCGGACTCACAAAGCACATTTCGCGGGTGGCTTCTTCCACCGCCACCTGGATGGTGTAACCGGTGGTTGTGCGTTTGCCGGTCTGCGCATCGAAAATTTGATAGGCAATGCGCAGGCGGTTTTCATACTCTTCAACGTGCGCGCGGACGCGAATACGCTGCTCAAAGGTCACCGCATCGCGGTATTTCACCCGGGTATCGACGACGGGCCAGACGTAGCCGGAGGCCTTCATCTGGCGATAGCCATAGTCAAACTGATTGAGCAGCGCCTCGCGGGCGATCTCAAAGTAGCGGAAATAGTTACCGTGCCAGACCACGCCCATCATATCGACGTCGTGGAACGGAACGGTGATCTCGACTTCAGTCGTAAAGCGGGGATCGGTCAGCACCCTTTACTCCTTTTCACTGGACTCTGGCAGATGCCAGAAATCGAAAAAATTAAACCAGTCGAGCGGCGACATGAGGGCGTAATGCTCCAGCCGCTGCGCGTAGCGATCGACGGTATTCTGCAGCGCCTGCTGGCGTTCACCGCGCGGCAGGTGCAGCGGATCTGCAAACGGTTCACAGTGCAGGACGAGCTTACCCTGCTGGCGCAGGGCAAAAATCAGCACCACAGGGCAGCGCAGGATGGAGGCCAGGATAAACGGCCCCTGTGGGAACGGCGCTGGCTGCCCCATAAACGTACTCCAGATCACCCGCCACTCGCCGCCACGCTGCGGATTCACCGCGATGCGATCGCCCACAATCGCGACCCATTCTCCCCGCTCAAGCTTCTCTTTGATGGCAATCGCGGTGTCCGGGCCGATATCGGTAACCGACATCAAATTCACGCCCGCCTGGGGCGCCATTTCGCTCATGATTTGCTTAAAGCGCTGGGCGTTCTCGCTGAAGACCAGGGCGGTGATAGTTTTGCTGCCGTCCAGCTGGGCCAGCGCCCGGCAGGCCTCAACGTCGCCAAGATGCGAGGCCAGCAGCAGCTTGCCCTGCGGCGCCGCGATATTAAGTGTTTCGCTCGCGCCGGGGGCAAAGACCACGTCGCGATCAAACTTCAGCTCACCGCGCCAGCTGGCGACTTTATCCAGCATCGCGTTGCCGAAGCGCATGAAATGGAAAAAGCTGTTGAGCCGCGGGGGAACGGGCATGTTCCGCTGACGCAGCTCTTGCTTCACCCTTCCAATCCACTGCCGCGAGGCCTGCCGCGCCGGACGCGCGATAAGCCAGTACACGCCGATCACTGGCCAAAGCAGCACGGTAAAGGCCCGCCGACCCAGCAGTTTCCAGACGCGCAGCATCAGGCGCATCCCCCACAGACCCTTGACCTCGTCCTGCTGCGCCCAGTGCTGGCGGCGTCGACGGAAAAGCAGGCCGGGCATGCGGGGCAGCATGCCGAAGAAGAGTCGGGTATGCATCAGGGAGATCCGCACGTTATCTTTTAACGCGTCGAAGTGGGACAACCCGTCTTGCGGGTAGGTGACGCGGGTGGGCAGAAAGATGCTGGTGTTGCCCTGCCAGTAGAGACGAACCATCACTTCGGTGTCAAAGTCCATCCGTTTGCCGAGCGTTTCACGCGCTGCCAGCCGCAGCGTGGGCGAGACCGGATAGACCCGAAAGCCGCACATACTGTCTTTAAGCTGCAGGGATAAGGTCTCAATCCACACCCAGACGTGGGTTATCCAGCGCCCGTAGAGCCGCGAGCGTGGAATGGAATCATCGTAAATGGGCTGGCCGGAAATCAGCGCATCCGGGTGGCGCTCCGCCAGCGCCAGCAGTTTGGGGATATCTTCAATGGCGTGTTGACCGTCCGCGTCCACCTGCACGGCGTGGGTATAGCCCGCGCGCGCGCACTCCTCCAGCCCCCTGATGACCGCGGCACCTTTCCCGGCGTTTTGTGCCAGACGGACCAGCGTCATCTGCGGCTGTTCTGCCGCAAGGCGTTCGAGCTCCTGACGGGTGACCGCTTCGCTGCCGTCATCCACCACCAGGCACGGCAGGCCGAACGGCGCGAGACGCGACAGCACGCGGGCGATCATGGCGCCGTGGTTGTAGCACGGGATCAGCACGCAGGGGCGAAAGGTTACTGACATAGCCGAATTTTCCCGCTGCTGGCGGTATGGCGCTCCGCCCCGGCGTGACGCTGGTAGCTGAAGGTCAGCATCTGACGTTCGGCATGCCACTCAAGCACCAGCGTCACCGTGGTTTCCGGCAGCAGAGGCGCCTGGAACTTCACGTTTTGAATGCTGTGAAAGCGGTAGCCCGGCGCCAGTAACGTTGTGGCGTAGTGCATCACCCAGTCAAGCTGCGCAACGCCGGGCAGCAGCGGCTGTACGGCAAAATGGCCCTGAAACCAGAACAGCGCCGCGTCGAGATGCAAAATGATTTCCAGCTTCTCCGGCTGTGTCTGGTGGCGCTCAATTTCAGGAATTTTCATGAAATAACTCCTCTAACTGCGCATAGACACGCTTGTTCATACTGTTTACCGGCATTTCATCGACAATGCGCCAGTAGCGCGGAACGGCGACCGGCTCAAGCCACGGCAGCAGGGCGCGACGCCAGGCGAACTCCTGCGCTTTTTTATCCTGCATATACCCGCGCTGGCGAACCGCTTCGTCCAGAACCAGCAGGGCGCCAATCCCCTGACGGCCTCCGCGCGTGACCGGCAGCGCCGCCGCTTCGCAAATGCCGTCGAGCTCCAGCAGGCGACGTTCGATCTCGTTAAGCGAGATGCGCTTTTCTTCAATTTTGACCACCCGCCCGCGACGACCGGCGATGCTGAACAGCCCCTCGCTGTCGAAGTGCAGGATATCGTCCAGCTGGAGTCCTTCAGCCTCGTGGATCAGTGGCGACGTGACGCGACAGGCGTCATCTTCCTGATGGAAGATAACGCCGGGGAAGGCAAGCCACGGGACGTTATCCTGCTGGCGATGGCGCCAGGCGAGGATCCCGGTTTCGGTGCTGCCATAAATTTCATCCGGGCAGATGTTAAGCCAGCCCGCGGTGGTGGAAACGTCACACCAGGGCAGCATGCCCCCTGCTGAAATCAGCATTCTGACGGGCGGCGCGGGCAGTTCCGTATCCAGGCGCTTCAGGAACGCCGGGCTGCTGATGAACAGGTAATGTCTGTCATGAGGAAGGGCGGCCAGCTGTTCAGCGTAGTAGAGCATCGCGGCATGCAGCGGCAGCCCCAGCGCCATCGGCAATACGATGCGGAATGTCAGGCCGTACAGGTGTTGCGGTACGACCGAGGCGACAACGCTACAGCCGGTCAGACGTTCGCCGAAGCGGTCAGCCAGCAGACGGGCTTCGCGATCCAGGCTGACGATGTGCTTAATCACCCGGCGCGGGGTACCCGTGGAGCCGGAGGTGAACAGCTCAACGAAGCGGCTTTCGTCAATGGCCGGCAGGGGTGCCCAGCGGCTAGCCGTCTGATGGCTGGAGGCCACCACAATCAGCTTGCCATGGAAACCGAGAGTCCGATCGCTCAGAACGCCGCTAAACAACGACTGCTGTTCTTCAAGCTGCGAGACGCGGCTATGGCCGGGGATGACCGGCGTTTTACCGGCATGCAGCGAGGCCAGCAGCGCAACGATAAACAGGTAGCTGTTTTCAAAGCACAGCGCCCAGCGCTCGCCATCCTGCTGACGCAGGGTGTCGACCAGCAAGGTCACGTCGTGGCGCAGCTGGCCAAGCGTCCAGCTACGATCGTCAAGCCAGGCAACGGGCGTATCGTCAGGGCGGGGCGCATTTAACCACTGGCCCAGCGGAAGGGGGTTAGTCATTGTGCATCTCTTTTTTAATCACCCGCTGGCGCACCAGCCACTCTGTCGCCATCAGCGTCCCCATCAGGATGTAGGCCACCATACCGTTCCACAGCGTCCACAGATGCATGTCGCCGTGGAGCACGGTGAACAGCGCCATCGCGCCGTTACCGATGAAAAAGCCGCACCAGACGAGGGTCACCTTGCGGGTATAGCGCACGCCCTCCGGGGGCAGGTTTGGCTCGAGCAGGCGCGCCAGTCGCTCGACCAGCGGCATCGCGGTCCAGAGCGAACCCCCGAACACGGCCAGCATCACGAGATTGACGACCACAGGGTAAAACAGCAGCCACTGGTGGGTTTTCAGCAGGTAGCTTGCCGCGCAGAGCGCGATGCCCGCGAGCGCCACGCACTGCACCACATACCGCATCGGGCCGGAGTTCCGCCGCGCCTGGCGCAGCCGCAGCAGCAATATCAGCGCCATCACGGGCAGCAGCCACGGCAGGCTGTTATGCGTCAGCCCAAATCCAATCAGGAAGGGCCACGCCAGCAGCATCAGCCCCGTCAGCAGTGGGATGACCGGGAACGTCCGTCCACCACGCACGAGGTCTTACTCTTCGCGCAGAAGCTGTTCGACGGCGTCTACCACATCCTGAACGGTACGAACCGACTTGAAGGTTTCCGGCTTGATTTTCTTGCCCGTTTTCTTCTGCAGATGAACAATCATGTCCACCGCGTCAATGCTGTCCAGCTCCAGGTCTTCGTAAAGACGGGCTTCGGGCGTAATGTCCTGCAGGTCGATTTCAAAGAGCCTGGTCAGCAGGCCGCAGACTTCCTGATAAATGGTTTCTTGTTCAGTCATCGTTCACATCTCAGGCGCGTTGAGCGTTGATAAAGGACGCCAGCGTGGCGACGGAAAAGAAGTGCTGGCGCATCTCTTCGCTTTCGGCAGAAAGCACCACGCCATACTGGTTTTTTACCGCCAGACCCAGTTCCAGCGCGTCAATGGAGTCCAGACCCAGCCCATCGCCAAACAGCGCGGCATCGGTATCAATATCCTCTGCGGTAAGCTCGTCCAGATTCAGCGTGGTGATTATGAGATTCTTAATTTCAAGATAAAGCGCTTGCATCATTAATTCCTGACAAAGATTGAAGGCCTGATGTTAATCGATGCTGCAGATGCCGGTTTAACTGCCTTGCCGCCAGCGCCGGTTCTTGTTCATTTGCATCGTAAAATTCGTCGATGTTCACGCGGTCGCGGACATCCACGGTGAAAACAGGTTTTTCTGGCGGTACATCATACCAGCGGCTTTTTTTATCCAGCAGGTGTTCGCTACAGTGGATCAGCACCACCCGCAGATCGCTGTTACAGCGCACGGCTATATTTGCCGCGCCGCGCTGGAGGGAGATAGCCTCGCCAAACCGGGTACGCGTGCCTTCCGGGAAGATTAACAGCGTGTCGCCCTGAGCCAGACGCTGCTGGCTGGCCGCGAGCAGGGGCTCGGCTTCGCTGTTAATCAGGTAATCCGCCGCGCGGATGACGCCGCTGACAAAGGGATTGCGCAGCAGCGCGCTTTTCACCAGGCAGTCGGTTTCGGGCATCACCGACGCCAGAATCACGTAGTCTATTAACGTGGGGTGGTTAGCCACCACCAGACAACCCCGATCGCTGCGCAGCGCGTCGAGATTGTGAATGCGATAGTCCAGTACGCCGAGGCCGCGCGCTACGGTCAGGAAGAAGCGGAAGCTGGCCGAAATGCTGCGACGCGCCAAGCGACGACGGCTGGCGCGGTCGCGCTGGACGATGAGCAGCAGGTTGAACCAGACCAGCGACAGCAGCAGCCCGCCCACGCCAAACAGCGCGAAGCAGAAGCCGGTCATCGCCAGGCGCCATAGCCAGTTAATTCGGGCAGCCAGGCGGTTCATGCGCGCGTCCATTGCCACAGCAAACGTTCGCCGGGCACCACGAACTGACGCTCCTCGCTGAGATAGCGCTGCAGGAACATCAGGCTTTGCGGCAGGGCGGGTTCTTCACCCGGGCTGCCGCTGCGGGTTTCACACTGCAATCCGTTGCCGGATTCAATCACCAGCGCCAGCGCGTAGGGCCAGGTGGGCATCTGCGGCGGTAGCGCCGGATGGTAAAATTCCGGCAGCGCGCCGTCAAAATCGACCAGCATGACGCGGGAATAGCCCGCCTGCAGCAGGCTCAGCACTTCGCATAAGGCCTGCTGGAAGGTGTCCAGTCCGGCAGAAATGGATGACGAAACGATGGCCTGGCGTGCGGTAATCGTAAGATTGCCCACCGCGGAATTGTGCACGGACATCGCGAAGTCGGTGGGTGAAACGGACTGCCCGGTCGCCAGGGCATGCAGAATACGGTCGTTGCGCTCCAGCTCGCCGTGGCGGCTGGAATAGACGACGGCATCAATGGCGTGGTTTTGCAGCATGGCAAGACCAATATCCACCGCCAGCTTACTGCCTGAGTTGAGGCGGCGCGCGGTCATCATGGGTAAAGCGGACAGGCGGGGAAGCGGGGCCGCTGGATCGACGGTCAGCTGCAGGCGTGACCACGCCTGCCACTCTGTGGCATCGCTGAGTCCTGGCGCTCTCGCCTGCCAGTCGATAATGTTCAGTGAAAATTTCATCTACGCGCGTCCGCGACAAAAAAACCGTATTCAAAGGGCAGGCTGGGCCACCCGGGCAGCTAAGCTGCTCTATTGTTCACGTTTGGTGCATATCAGCAGGGTATGACCGACCCCAAGGTTGTCCAGCCGCTGTTCAACGCTGAAACCTGCGCTCTCCAGGTAGCGATAAAACTTCTCTACGCTGTAAAACCGGCTATTGCCATTCGCCATACAGGTAAAATAGAGCGAGGTGGCATTCAGGCTGAAAGAGGCTGCTTCAAATTTCTGAGCATCCCAGAAAAGCTCCATGATGCACAAACGTGCGCCTGGCTTCATGGCCTGTGCGACGCGCGCCAGCATGGCGACAATCTGATCCGGAGAGAAACAATCCAGGAACTGGCTCATCCACCAGACGTCGGCGTCACCCGGCAATGTTGCTGGGCTAAGCATATCGACAGCATGGAATGCAATACGATGAGAAAAACCTGCTTTTGCGATGTTTTCCTGCGCCAGCGCTATCTGCTGCGGCAGATCGAGGATCGTCACGGCAACATTTTCGTCATAGCGGCAGCAGCGTAACGACCATTTACCCGTATTTCCGCCCACATCGTACAATTTTGTCGGCGAGCTTGCGAATATATATGGCAAAGCAGCGTCAAAAGCGGCGTCAGAATAGTAATGATCGAAGGCGAACCAGCTCTCTTTCGCCGGAGCTGGTAATTGGGATAACGCCGGGTAGATGGTTGGCCAGTTGCCAAACACGGCTAATCCGGCCGGTTTTTCCTCCTGCAGGGCGTCCGCCAGGTGAAATAGCCCCTGATAACAAACGTCCTGGGTGAAATCCATATTTACGCGGGTCATTTCGTCGTGCAGTAAAAAATGGCCCACTTTCGCCAGAAAATAACGTCCATTCTGTTGGGTAACGATTCGACCGCTTAATCCCATATCCAGCAGTACGCTGACGCCATAGCTGCCGAGCGTGCTGTGTTCGGTTATTTCCTCGAGGCTTGCCCCCTCTTTTCCTTGTTTATCGAGCCAGGCGAGAACGCCTGAGTTACGCAGACAAAGCGCAGTCTGGAATAACATCGGGGCAAAGGCGATGCGTTGCGCTTCGGTAATGGCATCCAGTGCGCTGAGTGTGTCCTTTTCGTACATTCCTGCGTAACCTTTGAGGGCAATAAAGAGAGGTTATCGGGCCATACGCGGCCCGACTTTAGAAAAAAATTACAGCGCGGCGCCAGCGGAGAGGTTCAGCTGAATGTCGTGGTCGAGGTTATTCACCCAGCGGTTATAATTTTTGTGGATTTTACCGTCTGCCGCTTTCAGGTTAAGGCTGTTTTCATAGTTGATTGAATAGCTTGTGGCCGTGTACGGAATACTCACCTGGACCGAGTGATCGCGTGACTGCAGACGCCCCTTAATCATTCCCGGGCCGGTTTCCGTCATGATCCAGTCGCGTTTTTGGCCTGCTTTCAAAATTGCCGTTTTTACCTGATCGGCAGTATGGCCCGCGCTTACAATAGAGTGAACCTGAGCGATTGGGGCGGTACGCGCACAGCCTGCCAGCGCGCCAACGAATACGGCAGCAGCACACCATTTAACGATCTTTTTCATCAACAACTCCATATCAATAATAACAATTAAAGGCAGTGGTTTTTACAAATAATACTCATCCGGCTTTTTGTTATCGCCAGGTGTAATTTTTAATCAATATTAATGGTTACATTACGTTGAAGCGAAGGCGGGAATAATAACATGGAAAATAAATAAGGATTTCATTTTTTATAATTTGCGTTAAATCATGAATTGCGTTTGAACGTAATGCGCGCGGCGTAATTAAAACCGGAATGAATATCGCCTTAACGCAAATAAAAATACCGCGACGGATTAGGGACGCGGTAATTTACGGTGTATTACTGACGGTTTAAACCTACCTGTACAGGCAGGTCCGTTACCCGGGTAATCGGCTTTTCGGCCTCCCCGGGCCGAGCAGGATCGCCAGCTTGCTGCCGCCTTTGGTGGTTTCCATCCAGATTTTACATACGCTGGTCAGGGGGACCGACAGCAGCATACCGACCGGGCCCAGCAGCCATCCCCAAATCAGTAAGGATAAAAAGACCACCAGCGTCGACATGCCCAGCCGGTGCCCCATCATGCGCGGCTCAAGAATATTGCCCAGCACCATATGCACCACGAGGAACAGCGCGCCGACCAGCATGCATTCGTAGAAGCCGTTAAACAGAAACGCCTGAATCATCGGCGGCACGGCGGAAAGCACCGCGCCAATATTGGGCACGTAGTTCAGCAGAAAGGCCAGCACGCCCCACATCAGCGCGAACTGCACGTTCATCAGCATCAGCCCCAGCCAGACAATCACCCCGGTCCATACGCTCAGGAGCGTTTTCAGCGCCAGATATTTGGAGACGCCCTTCAGGGCCCGGTGTAAGCCGGCAATGTGAATTTGCGGATTGTTCAGCGCAAAGCGCAGCTTATAGGGGACGTGGCGGACTTCGAACAGCATAAACACTACCGTCATGACCAGCAGCAGAATGCTGGCCATCGCGCCGGAAAGCCCCGTCATCAAGGTGGTGGCGTAGGTCATGACCTTCTCGGAGTCCATCCTGCGCAGCATCCGTTCGGGTGAGATATGCAGATTAAGGAAGGGCACCATCTCCTGCAGCGCGACAATTTTACGCGTCAGCTCTTTGTTGTACTGCGGCAGCATGGTGGAGAATTCGCTCAGCGATGCCGCCAGCACGCCGAAGAGCGCCGTCAGGCCAATCAGCATCACGATGACGACGATGGTGATAGCTACCGGACGGCTGACGCCCCGGCGTAAAAACCAGGTGACCAGAGGATTAAGCACGATGGCAAAAAAGAGCGCCAGCAGGAGCTGAACAATAATGTCAGCGGCAGCATGGATACCCGCAAGGATAACCACCAGACAGGCGAGTTTTAATAAGATGTGGAGTCCTGCTTTGTCGGACGGGTTAGCGATCATGCGTGTTCCTTAATATGATGACCCGATAAGTGTAGTGCCCGGGCTTCGCTTCGTCTGGCACCGTTAATCTGAAAGTCGGGGCTGATTTTCTTATTGCGCCGTGGTAATAGTGAAACACTGTTGTAAAAAATCCAGGTAGAACCCCATGCCCGAACCTGCCGCTGAACCGGCACTGAGCGGACTGCGCCTCAATCTGCGCATCGTTTCCGTTGTGATTTTCAACTTTGCCAGCTATCTGACCATTGGCCTGCCGCTGGCGGTCCTGCCGGGCTATGTCCATGACGTGATGGGCTTCAGCGCCTTCTGGGCGGGGCTGGTGATAAGCCTGCAATATTTCGCCACGCTTCTCAGCCGCCCGCATGCCGGGCGCTACGCGGACATGTTCGGTCCAAAAAGCATCGTGGTGGTGGGACTGTGCGGCTGTTTTCTCAGTGGCCTGAGCTATCTGCTGGCTGCAGTAACCAGCCACTGGCCGTTGGTCAGCCTGGCACTGCTCTGCCTGGGCCGCGTCATTCTGGGCATTGGGCAAAGTCTGGCGGGAACCGGCTCAACGCTGTGGGGCGTGGGGGTGGTAGGCGCGCCCCACATTGGCCGGGTGATCTCCTGGAACGGGATTGTCACCTACGGTGCGATGGCGCTCGGGGCGCCGCTCGGCGTGGCCTGCTATGCGTTGGGCGGGCTGCATGGGCTGGCTATCACCATTATGGCGGTCGCGCTGCTGGCAATTCTCTTTGCACTGCCGCGTCCGAAAGTTAAGGCCAGCAAAGGCAAGCCGCTGCCATTTCGGGCGGTGCTGGGGCGCGTCTGGCCGTACGGCATGGCGCTAGCGCTGGCGACCACCGGCTTTGGCGTAATCGCGACCTTCATTACCCTGTTCTACGACGCCAAAGGCTGGGACGGCGCAGCCTTTGCGTTAACCCTGTTTAGCTGTGCGTTTGTTGGCGCCCGCCTGCTTTTCCCTAACGGCATCAACCGCCTTGGCGGGCTGAACGTGGCGATGATCTGCTTTGCGATAGAGATTGTCGGGCTGCTGCTGACCGGAATAGCGATGGTGCCCTGGGTCGCGAAAGTGGGCGTGTTTCTCGCGGGGGCTGGCTTTTCCCTGGTCTTCCCGGCGCTGGGCGTGGTGGCGGTAAAAGCCGTGCCGCAGCAGAACCAGGGGGCAGCGCTGGCGACCTATACGGTGTTTATGGATATGTCTTTAGGGATTACCGGCCCGCTGGCGGGGCTGGTGATGGCCTGGGCAGGAGTTCCGGTGATCTATCNTATGGATATGTCTTTAGGGATTACCGGCCCGCTGGCGGGGCTGGTGATGGCCTGGGCAGGAGTTCCGGTGATCTATCTTGCCGCGGCGGGGCTGGTGGTGATTGCGCTCCTGCTGACGTGGCGGCTAAAAAAATGGCCTCCGGTGCAGGCACCGGAGGCCACGTCATCATCGTGAAGCGTTACTGGATCACGATGGTGTTAATGATGTTTTCAGCAGCCGTCTGCGCTTTCTGCTGATCTTCGGCTGGCAGGGTGATCTGCAGGGTCAGCAGTTTGTTATCAACCTTGCCCAGCACTACAGAAGAGTATGCGGTCTGGCCTTTTGCAGAGATGATGCTGTCGAGCTGTTGCAGCGTGTGGCCTTTCAGCTCGATGGATTTATTGGTCACGACCTGCAGCTGAGGATCGCGGCCGCGCTGCTGATCTTCCAGACGTTTGGACAGGACGGCCAGATCTTCGCTGGTGTCGTCGCCCACAATCACAATGACCGCTTTCTGCCCGGTTGCGTCGGAGTAAACGTGCATGTTGTTCGCCTGGGTCCCCAGCTTGCCGCTCTGATCGGTCATATCGGCTGGCAGAGAGAAGCTGAGTTTGCCATCCATCAGATTCACCGGCTGGCCGGTCGCGTTGCTCTCTGCGGATGCGCCCTGAGCAGGCGTTTTCGTGTCGCTGTTATCACAGGCTGCAAGACCCACAACCAGCAGGCCAATCCCGACATATTTAACCAGATTGCGCATTGACTTCTTCCTTTCGATAAACGGCCATAACGGCTCATTCGCTCATCTTATCACAACTGATAAAGCGAACCCTTAACCAGCCTGCAATGCCGTGATTTCAGATTTATCTGCCAGCCTTTTCAGCAGCATATTGAGCAGCACGCCGTACATCGGCAGGAAGAACACAATGCTGATGAGGACCTTGAAGCAGTAGTCCACCAGCGCGATTTCCATCCAGTGTTGAGCCATGAACGCATCCGGGCTGCGCCAGAAGGCGATGAAGAAGAAGGCCAGCGTATCGCTCACGTTACCGAACAGCGTGGAGGCGGTTGGCGCCATCCACCAGCGATGATTCTGACGCAGGCGGTTAAACACGTGCACGTCGAGGATCTGCCCCAGCGCGTAGGCCATAAAGCTTGCGGCAGCGATACGGGCAACAAACAGGTTGAAGTGGGTTAACGCCTCAAAGCCCTGCCAGCTTCCCATATAAAACAGAGACGAAACCACGTACGAGATGAACAGCGCCGGGAGCATGACCGAAAAAATAATACGGCGAGCCAGCGGTGCGCCAAAGATACGCACGGTCAAATCCGTCGCGAGGAAAATAAACGGGAAGCTGAATGCGCCCCAGGTGGTGTGAAAACCAAAGATGGAGATCGGCAGCTGCACCAGATAGTTGCTGGAGGTGATCACCAGCAAATGGAAAAGCGAAAGCCAGAACAACGCTTTTACGCGCTGTGATTCAGAAAACGACGTCATATTGTGACCTTTTTATACGTTGGGGTGAGGGAACCCAATAAAAACCGCAGCATGATACTGCTTTGTCAGGACATTGCAATGGTTAGTTTTTACGCAATCGTTAACCTGGTTTGCATTGATTGCAACCGGGCGTAAACTACAGCCGTTTTTACCAGACCGAGAAGACCATGACCGACCTGTTTTCCAGCCCAGACCACACTCTTGATGCCCAGGGCCTTCGCTGCCCGGAGCCGGTAATGATGGTACGCAAAACCGTGCGCAACATGCAGACCGGTGAAACGCTGCTGATCATTGCCGACGACCCGGCCACGACCCGCGATATTCCCGGCTTTTGTACCTTTATGGAGCATGAACTGGTGGCACAGCAGACCGAAGCGCTGCCGTACCGGTATCTGATTCGTAAGGGGTAGATGGGTAGTCCTCTGCGGCCTGATGCCCTCACCCCGCCCCTCTCCCACAGGGAGAGGGAGAAAGTCATCCTTTCATCCACGCCCTGATCCCGTCCAGGAACATCTGCGTTGCCATCATCACCAGAATCAGCCCCATCAGGCGTTCCAGCGCGTTCACCCCTTTCTCACCCAGCAGGCGCAGGAACAGCGACGACTGCAGCAGGATGATAAACGTCCCGCCCCAGGCGATCAGCAGGGCAATCACCAGATGGCTCATCTGGTTCGGATACTGATGCGACAGCAGCATCAGCGTGGCCAGAATCGTTGGCCCGGCGACGAGTGGAATCGCCAGCGGCACGATAAACGGCTCTTCACCCGCGGGCAGGCCGCTGCTGCTGCCTTCCGCGCTCGGGAAAATCATCTTAATGGCAATCAGGAACAGAATAATCCCGCCGGAAATCGAAACGGTTTCGGCGCGCAGGTTGAGGAATGCGAGAATTTTCTCACCGGCAAACAGGAAGATAAACATCACCAGCAGGGCGATGAGCAGCTCGCGGATCATAATCGCCCGGCGGCGCTTCGGCTCGGTGTGCTTCAGCACCGACATGAAGATAGGCAGGTTTCCCAGTGGATCCATAATCAGGATCAATAAAACCGCCGCGGAAATGATTTCACTCATCTTTAAATTATCCCTGATACTTAGTAGTGTTATTTCGATGATTAGCGCTTTTTCTGATTGCCGGGCAATCATCGATTAATTTCGCTTGCGACTTTGGCAGCATTTTGTAATGTGAAGCATATCCCAGTTCAATACTGGCTTGCACAATCAGCACACACCCTCAGCAGGAAAAAAATGCTATGAAAAACGTTGGTTTTATCGGCTGGCGCGGTATGGTCGGCTCTGTACTCATGCAACGCATGGTTGAAGAGCGCGATTTCGACGCTATCCGCCCGGTCTTCTTCTCCACTTCCCAGCTCGGCCAGGCTGCTCCGTCCTTTGGTGGTACCACAGGCACGTTGCAGGATGCTTACGATCTGGAAGCGCTGAAGGCACTCGACATTATTGTGACGTGCCAGGGCGGCGATTATACCAACGAAATCTATCCAAAGCTGCGTGAAAGCGGCTGGCAGGGCTACTGGATTGACGCGGCTTCTTCGCTGCGCATGAAAGACGATGCCATCATCATTCTCGACCCGGTAAACCAGGGCGTCATCACCGACGGCCTCAACAACGGCGTGAAAACCTTTGTCGGCGGTAACTGCACCGTCAGCCTGATGCTGATGTCCCTCGGCGGCCTGTTCGCGCAGGATCTGGTTGAGTGGGTCTCCGTGGCGACCTACCAGGCCGCGTCCGGCGGCGGCGCGCGCCATATGCGCGAGCTGCTGACCCAGATGGGCCAGCTGCACCAGAGCGTTGCGACCGAGCTGGCAAACCCGGCATCCGCTATTCTGGATATCGAGCGTAAGGTCACCCAGCTGACCCGCAGCGGCGAGCTGCCGGTGGATAACTTTGGCGTACCGCTGGCCGGTGGCCTGATCCCGTGGATCGACAAACAGCTGGATAACGGCCAGACCCGCGAAGAGTGGAAGGGCCAGGCTGAGACTAACAAAATCCTCGCGACCGCGAACACCATTCCGGTTGACGGTCTGTGCGTGCGTATCGGCGCGCTGCGCTGCCACAGCCAGGCCTTCACCATTAAACTGAAAAAAGATGTGTCTATTCCGACCGTGGAAGAGCTGCTGGCCGCGCACAACCCGTGGGCGAAAGTGGTACCAAACGATCGCGATATCACCATGCGCGAGCTGACCCCGGCTGCCGTTACCGGCACGCTGACCACGCCGGTTGGCCGTCTGCGCAAGCTGAACATGGGGCCGGAGTATCTCTCCGCGTTCACCGTCGGCGACCAGCTCCTGTGGGGTGCCGCCGAGCCGCTGCGCCGCATGCTGCGCCAGCTGGCGTAATAATTTGTTAACTACCGGGGGTGATTTTCACCCCTTTTTTTTGCGTACTACATGGAGTAACACGCGTATGTCTTATTTTTTATCAGGAGTCATCTAGAGCGTTGGCTATGCTTTAAGGAAGAGTCATTTCTTACCTGAGGTTCGAACGGAGCAGAATGGATGCACATTTTTGTGCTGTCCCGTTCAGGTCACATTAAAAGTCGTCCCGGAGCGCTTAAAAAGGACGACATAAAAAACAGGATGAATACCATGTCCGATCGTGTGGATAGAGACGTGATTAATGCGCTTATTGCGGGTCATTTTGCTGACCCCTTTTCTGTGCTTGGGATGCATCAAACTGAGGATGGCCTTGAAGTTAGGGCACTGTTACCGGATGCCACAGAAGTCTGGGTGATTGAACCCAAAACCGGCCGCAAGGTCGGTAATCTTGAATGCCTCGATTCCCGTGGCTTCTTCTCGGGCGTAATGCCCCGCCGTAAAAATCCTTTTCGCTATCAGCTCGCCGTTCTCTGGCACGGTCAGCAAAACCTGATTGACGATCCTTACAGCTTCGGCCCTCTGCTTAAAGAGATGGACGCCTGGCTGCTCTCCGAAGGAACGCATCTTCGCCCTTATGAAACACTGGGTGCCCATGCCGATACCATGGACGGCATTACCGGCACGCGGTTCTCCGTGTGGGCACCTAACGCCCAGCGCGTCTCCGTTGTCGGCCAGTTCAACTACTGGGACGGTCGCCGCCATCCGATGCGCCTGCGCCGGGAAAGCGGCATCTGGGAGCTGTTTATCCCCGGAGCGCACCCCGGGCAGCTTTATAAATTCGAGATGATCGACGCTAACGGCAAGCTGCGCATTAAAGCCGACCCGTATGCCTTCGAAGCGCAGATGCGCCCGGATACCGCGTCGCTGATTTGCGGCCTGCCGGAGAAGGTCGTCCAGACGGAGGAGCGCAAACAGGCCAACCGCTTTGACGCGCCCATCTCCGTCTATGAGGTACACCTTGGCTCCTGGCGTCGCCACACCGACAACAACTTCTGGCTCAGCTACCGTGAGCTTGCCGACCAGCTGGTGCCCTATGCCAAATGGATGGGCTTTACCCACCTTGAGCTGCTGCCGGTCAACGAGCACCCGTTCGACGGCAGCTGGGGCTATCAGCCTACCGGGCTGTATGCGCCAACGCGCCGCTTTGGCACCCGCGATGACTTCCGCTATTTCATTGATGCCGCGCACGCCGCCGGGCTGAACGTCATCCTCGACTGGGTGCCGGGACATTTCCCATCGGATGATTTCGCGCTGGCAGAGTTTGACGGCACGAAGCTGTACGAGCACAGCGACCCGCGCGAAGGCTATCACCAGGACTGGAACACGCTGATCTACAACTACGGTCGCCGTGAGGTCGCAAACTACCTGGTCGGGAATGCTCTGTACTGGATCGAGCGGTTTGGCATTGACGCCCTGCGCGTCGATGCGGTGGCGTCGATGATCTACCGCGACTACAGCCGCAAAGAGGGCGAGTGGATCCCGAACGAGTTTGGCGGCCGTGAAAACCTGGAAGCGATTGAATTCCTGCGCAATACCAACCGCATTATCGGCGAACAGGTGGACGGTGCCGTGACCATGGCGGAAGAGTCGACCGACTTTGCGGGCGTCTCCCGTCCGCCGTCATCAGGCGGCCTGGGGTTCTGGTACAAGTGGAACCTGGGCTGGATGCACGACACGCTCGACTACATGAAGCTGGATCCGGTTCACCGTAAGTATCATCACGATAAGCTGACGTTCGGGATGCTCTACAACTACACCGAAAACTTCATGCTGCCGCTGTCGCACGATGAAGTGGTGCACGGCAAAAAATCCATTCTTGACCGCATGCCGGGCGACGCGTGGCAGAAGTTTGCCAACCTGCGCGCCTACTACGGCTGGATGTTTGCCTTCCCGGGCAAGAAACTGCTGTTTATGGGCAATGAGTTCGCACAGGGACGCGAGTGGAACCACGACGCCAGCCTCGACTGGCACCTGCTGGAAGGCGGCGACAACTGGCACCACGGGGTGCAGCGTCTGGTGCGCGACCTGAACCTGACCTACCGCCACCACAAAGCGCTGCACGAGCTCGACTTCGATCCGTACGGCTTTGAATGGCTGGTGGTGGACGACCATGAGCGCTCGGTGTTTGTCTTTGTGCGTCGTGACAAGGCCGGTAACGAGATCATCGTCGCCAGCAACTTCACCCCGGTGCCGCGCGAACACTACCGCTTCGGCATTAACCAGCCGGGCAAATGGCGTGAAATTCTGAATACCGATTCGATGCACTACCACGGCAGCAACGCCGGTAACGGCGGGCTGGTACAGAGTGACGCCATAGAAAGCCACGGGCGACCCAACTCACTGAGCCTGACGCTGCCGCCGCTTGGCACCATCTGGCTGATGCGGGAGGGCGAATGACGCAGCTTACGGCAGGTGAACCCGAACCGCTCGGCGCGCGTTTTGACGGAAAGGGTGTCAATTTCACCCTCTTTTCCGCTCATGCTGAGCGGGTAGAACTGTGCGTGTTTGACGGGGAAGGTAACGAGCACCGTTACGATTTACCCGCGCGCACGGGGGATACCTGGCACGGCTACCTGGCCGGAGGACGGCCAGGCGTGCACTATGGCTTTCGCGTACACGGTCCGTGGGATCCGGCGAAGGGCCACTGGTTTAACCCGGCGAAGCTGTTGATTGACCCGTGCGCGCACCGCGTGGACGGCGAATTTAAAGACGACCCGCTCTTCCACGTGGGCTACGGCGAGCCCGACCACCGCGACAGCGCGCCCGTCGCGCCAAAAAGCGTGGTGGTGAACGATCTTTATGACTGGGAAGACGATGCCCCGCCGCAGACGCCGTGGGGCAATACCGTTATTTATGAAGCCCACGTCAAAGGGCTGACGTACCTGCACCCGTCGATCCCCAAAGAGATGCGCGGCACCTATAAGGCGCTCGGGCATCCAACCATGATCGCCTACCTGAAGCACCTCGGCATCACCGCCCTGGAACTGCTTCCCGTCGCCCATTTTGCCAGCGAGCCGCGTCTGCAGCGGCTGGGGCTTAGCAACTACTGGGGCTACAACCCGCTGGCGATGTTCGCGCTTGAGCCGCGCTATGCCGCCCATCCGGAAAAGGCGCGGGACGAGTTTCGCGATGCGGTGAAGGCGCTCCACGCGGCGGGCATTGAGGTCATTCTGGACGTCGTGCTGAACCACAGTGCCGAAAGCGATCTCGACGGTCCGACGCTCTCCATGCGCGGAATTGATAACCGTAGCTATTATTGGATCAGGCAGGATGGTGATTATGAGAACTGGACCGGCTGCGGTAACACGCTCAACCTCAGCCATCCGGCGGTCACGCATTTTGCTTATGAATGCCTGAAATACTGGGTGGAGACGTTCCACGTCGACGGTTTTCGTTTCGACCTGGCGCCCGTAATGGGGCGCACGCCGGCGTTCAGCCAGCAGGCTCCGCTGTTTGAGGCGATAAAAAACTGTCCGGTGCTCTCGCAGGTGAAGCTCATTGCCGAGCCGTGGGACATCGGGGAAGGCGGTTATCAGGTCGGGAATTTCCCGCCGCTGTTTGCCGAGTGGAACGATCACTACCGCGATGCCGCGCGCCGCTTCTGGCTGGAACGGAATCTGTCGCTGGGGGAGTTCGCCGGACGCTTTGCCGCTTCAAGCGATCTCTTTAAGCGCGACGGCAAACGCCCGTCGGCCACCGTCAATCTGTTGACGGCACACGACGGTTTTACGCTCAGGGACTGCGTTTGTTTCAATCAGAAACACAATGAGGCAAACGGCGAAGAGAATCGCGATGGCACTAACAATAACCATAGCTTTAATCATGGTATAGAAGGGTTAGGCGGAAGCCTGGACGTCATCGAGCGGCGACGCGCCAGCGTTCACGCTTTGCTGACAACGCTTTTATTGTCGCAGGGCACGCCGATGCTGCTGGCAGGCGATGAACACGGCCATAGCCAGCACGGTAACAACAATGCGTATTGCCAGGACAACACGTTAACCTGGCTCGACTGGGGTGAAGCCAACAGCGGGCTGATTCATTTTACCGCTGCGCTGATCCATCTTCGCCAGCAGATCCCCGCGCTGACCGCCGACCGCTGGTGGGAAGAGGGTGACGGCAACGTTCGCTGGTTGAATCAAGACGCGCAACCCTTAAGCGCGCAAGAGTGGCAACACGGCGTACCACGCCTGCAAATCCTGCTGTCGGATAAATGGCTGGTCACGCTGAACGCGACGGATGACGTCGCAGCGATTGTTTTACCTGAAGGGGAATGGCGAGCTGTTCCCCCCTTTGCCGGAGCGGATAATCCGGTAGTAATGGCTGTCTGGCACGGGCCTGCGCACGGAGTGTGCGTATTCCAAAGATGATAAAAAAGGAGTTAGTCATGGTTAGATTAGAGAAGAACGATCCCTTAATGTTGGCGCGCCAGCTACCATTAAAAACGGTTGCCCTGATACTTGCGGGTGGACGTGGTACCCGTCTGAAAGATTTGACCATCAAGCGCGCGAAACCGGCCGTTCACTTTGGTGGTAAGTTCCGTATCATCGACTTTGCGCTCTCCAACTGTCTCAACTCGGGCATTCGCCGTATTGGCGTCATTACGCAGTATCAGTCGCACACGCTGGTTCAGCATATCCAGCGCGGCTGGTCATTCTTCAGCGAAGAGATGAACGAGTTTGTCGATCTCCTTCCCGCTCAGCAACGCGTCCACGGCGAGAACTGGTACCGCGGAACGGCGGATGCGGTGACGCAGAACCTCGACATCATTCGCCGCTACAGCGCGGAATACATCGTGATCCTCGCCGGGGACCATATCTACAAGCAAGATTACTCCCACATGCTCATCGACCACGTCGAAAAAGGGGCGCGCTGCACCGTGGCGTGTCTGCCTGTGCCCGTTGCTGAAGCGACGGCGTTTGGCGTGATGCACGTGGATGCCGACGACAAAATTATCGACTTTGTTGAAAAACCGGCGAACCCGCCAACCATGCCCGGCGATGACACCAAATCGCTCGCCAGCATGGGGATTTATGTCTTTGATGCAGATTATCTTTATGAGCTGCTGGAAGACGATGACAAAGACGAAAACTCCAGCCACGACTTCGGTAAAGACATTATTCCGAAAATCACTAAAGCTGGCATGGCGTATGCACATCCTTTCCCGCTGTCCTGCGTGCAGTCCGACCCCAATGCGGAACCTTACTGGCGCGATGTGGGAACCCTGGAAGCCTACTGGAAAGCGAACCTCGACCTGGCGTCGGTCACGCCTGAGCTGGATATGTACGACCAGAACTGGCCGATTCGTACCCATATGGAATCGCTGCCGCCGGCCAAATTCGTGCAGGACCGCTCCGGCAGCCACGGTATGACGCTGAACTCGCTGGTATCCGGCGGGTGCATTATTTCAGGCTCGGTGGTGGTGCAGTCGGTGCTGTTCCCCCGCGTGCGGATAAATTCATTCTGTAATATCGATTCGGCAGTCTTACTGCCTGATGTCTGGGTAGGGCGCTCGTGCCGTCTGCGTCGCTGCGTTATCGATCGTGCCTGCGTCATCCCAGAAGGGATGGTGATTGGTGAGAACGCGGAAGAAGACGCGCGTCGTTTCTATCGTTCGGAAGAGGGGATCGTGTTAGTCACACGGGAAATGTTGCGGAAGCTGCAGATCAAACAGGAGCGATGATGCAGGTTTTACATGTATGTTCTGAGATGTTCCCGTTGTTAAAAACGGGCGGTCTGGCAGATGTTCTGGGCGCATTACCGGCAGCGCAAATCGCCGGAGGCGTGGATACCCGAGTCCTGCTGCCCGCCTTTCCGGATATCCGGCGCGGTATTCCCGATGCAAAAGTGGTGACCCGCCGTGAGACCTTCGCCGGACGCATCACCCTGCTGTTTGGACATTACAATGGCGTAGGGATTTACCTGATCGACGCGCCGCACTTATACGATCGACCGGGCAGCCCGTATCACGATACGAACCTGTTCGCCTACACCGATAACGTGCTGCGCTTTGCGCTGCTCGGCTGGGTCGGGGCAGAAATGGCGACGGGGCTGGATCCGTTCTGGCGCCCGGATGTGGTGCACGCGCACGACTGGCACGCCGGGCTTGCCCCGGCGTATCTCGCGGCGCGCGGCCATCCGGCCAAATCGGTCTTTACCGTGCACAACCTGGCGTATCAGGGGATGTACTATGCCCATCACATGAGTGAAATCGATCTGCCATTATCGTTCTATAACATGCACGGGCTGGAATTTAACGGGCAGATCTCGTTCCTGAAAGCCGGGCTGTACTACGCCGATCACATCACGGCGGTGAGCCCGACCTACGCGCGTGAGATCACCCAGCCGGAGTTTGGCTACGGCATGGAAGGGTTGCTGCAACAGCGCCACCGCGAAGGTCGCCTGTCGGGCATTCTGAACGGCGTGGATGAACAGATCTGGAGCCCGGAGACCGATCTCCTGCTGGCGGCGCGCTATGGACGTGATTCCGTGGAGGACAAAGCGGAAAACAAACGCCAGCTGCAGATTGCGATGGGCCTGAAGGTTAACGACAAAGTGCCGCTGTTCGCGGTGGTCAGCCGCCTGACCAGCCAGAAAGGGCTGGATCTGGTGCTGGAGGCGTTGCCCGGTTTACTGGAGCAGGGCGGACAGCTGGCGCTGCTCGGCGCGGGCGACCCGGTGCTGCAGGAAGGTTTCCTTGCCGCCGCGGCGGAACATCCGGGGCAGGTGGGCGTGCAGATTGGCTACCACGAAGCGTTCTCGCACCGCATCATGGGCGGTGCGGACGTCATCCTGGTGCCGAGCCGTTTCGAACCCTGCGGCCTGACGCAGCTTTACGGCCTGAAATACGGCACGCTGCCGCTGGTGCGCCGTACGGGCGGACTGGCGGATACCGTATCCGATAGCTCTCTGGAAAACCTGGCGGACGGTATCGCCAGCGGGTTTGTCTTTGAGGACAGTAATGCCTGGTCGCTGCTTCGGGCGATTCGGCGTGCTTTCGTCTTGTGGTCCCGTCCATCGCTCTGGCGTTACGTTCAGCGTCAGGCGATGTCCATGGACTTTAGCTGGCATGTCGCGGCGCAGTCATACCGCGATCTCTATCAACGCTTGATGTAACGAGGCGAAGTTACTGATATGAACGCTCCATTTAGCTACTCTTCACCCACGCTCAGCGTTGAGGCGTTAAAGCACTCCATCGCCTACAAGCTGATGTTCACCATCGGGAAAGATCCGGTTATCGCCAACAAACACGAGTGGCTGAACGCCACCCTGTTTGCGGTGCGTGACCGCTTAGTTGAACGCTGGCTGCGCTCAAACCGCGCCCAGCTCTCGCAGGAAACGCGTCAGGTTTACTACCTGTCGATGGAATTTTTGATTGGCCGCACGCTGTCCAACGCGCTGTTGTCGCTCGGTATTTATGACGACGTCAAAACCGCCCTGGAAGAGATGGGGTTAGATTTAGAAGAACTGATCGACGAAGAGAACGACCCGGGCCTCGGCAACGGCGGCCTGGGGCGTCTCGCCGCCTGCTTCCTCGACTCGCTGGCGACGCTGGCGCTGCCGGGCCGCGGCTACGGTATTCGCTACGACTACGGTATGTTCAAACAGAACATCGTCGACGGGCGCCAGAAAGAGTCGCCGGACTACTGGCTGGAGTACGGCAACCCGTGGGAATTCAAGCGCCACAACACGCGTTACAAGGTGCGCTTTGGCGGGCGTATCCAGCAGGAAGGGAAAAAATCCCGCTGGGTGGAAACGGAAGAGATCCTGGCCGTGGCCTACGACCAGATTATCCCCGGCTACGATACCGACGCCACCAACACGCTGCGCCTGTGGAGTGCCCAGGCCAGTAGCGAAATTAACCTCGGTAAATTTAACCAGGGTGACTACTTCGCGGCGGTGGAGGATAAAAACCACTCCGAGAACGTGTCCCGCGTGCTGTACCCGGATGACTCGACCTACTCGGGTCGCGAGCTGCGCCTGCGTCAGGAGTATTTCCTCGTTTCGGCGACCATTCAGGACATCCTCAGCCGCCACCATCAGCTGCACAAAACCTACGCCAACCTGGCGGAGAAAACCGCGATCCACCTTAACGACACCCACCCGGTGCTCTCAATTCCGGAGCTGATGCGCCTGCTGATCGACGAGCATAAGTTCAGCTGGGATGACGCCTTTGAGGTGACCTGCCAGGTGTTTTCATACACCAACCACACGCTGATGAGCGAAGCGCTGGAGACGTGGCCGGTGGACATGCTCGGCAAAATCCTGCCGCGCCATCTGCAGATTATCTTTGAGATTAACGACTACTTCCTTAAGACGCTGCAGGAGCAGTATCCGAACGATACCGGCCTGCTGAGCCGTGCGTCCATCATTGATGAGTCGAACGGTCGTCGCGTGCGCATGGCCTGGCTGGCGGTTGTCATCAGCCACAAGGTCAACGGCGTGTCCGAGCTCCACTCGAACCTGATGGTGCAGTCGCTGTTTGCGGACTTCGCGAAGATCTTCCCGACGCGGTTCTGCAACGTGACCAACGGCGTCACGCCGCGCCGCTGGCTGGCGCTGGCCAACCAGCCGCTCTCTCAGGTGCTGGACGAGAATATCGGCCGTACCTGGCGTACCGACTTGAGCCAGCTGAGCGAGCTGGAACAGCATATTGATTTCCCGACGGTGAACAAAGCCGTGCGCGAAGCCAAGCTGCTGAACAAAAAGCGTCTGGCGGTCTGGCTGGCGATGCACCTCAACGTGGTGGCAAACCCGAAAGCGCTGTTCGACGTTCAGATCAAACGCATCCACGAATACAAGCGTCAGCTGATGAACGTGCTGCACGTGATCACCCATTACAACCGCATCAAGGCCGATCCAACGGCCGAATGGGTGCCGCGCGTGAAGATCTTCGCCGGTAAGGCGGCTTCCGCCTACTACATGGCGAAGCACATTATTCATCTCATCAACGATGTGGCGAAGGTGGTTAACCAGGATCCGGATATTGGCGACAAGCTGAAGGTGGTATTCATTCCAAACTACAGCGTAAGCCTGGCGCAGATGATCATCCCGGCGGCGGATCTCTCTGAGCAGATTTCCACGGCGGGTACGGAAGCATCCGGCACCAGTAACATGAAGTTTGCCCTTAACGGCGCGCTGACCATTGGTACGCTGGACGGGGCGAACGTCGAGATGCTGGAGCACGTGGGCGAAGAAAATATCTTTATCTTCGGTAACACGACGGAAGAGGTGGAGGCGCTGCGCAGGAAAGGCTACTCGCCGCGTCAGTATTACGAAGAGGATGAAGAGTTACGTCAGGTGCTGACGCAGATCGCGACCGGCGTATTTAGCCCGGATGAACCGAGCCGCTATCGCGATCTGGTGGATTCGCTGATTAACTTTGGCGATCACTACCAGGTGCTGGCGGATTATCGCAGCTACGTGGACTGTCAGGATAAGGTGGACGAACTGTACCGTCAGCAGGAGAAGTGGACCAGCGCCGCGATGTATAACATCGCCAATATGGGCTATTTCTCGTCCGACAGGACCATCAAGGAGTATGCCGAGACGATCTGGCATATTGATCCGGTGAGGTTGTAAAAGCAAAACGGCAACCTCGGTTGCCGTTTTTAGTGTTTGTTCCCTCTCCCTGTGGGGGAGGGTCAGAATGAGGGCAACAGCCCGCACCGATCGTATTACGACGCCAGCGACAGCTCACGTTTCCCCGCATTTTGCTGTAACCACTGCGCCACGCGAGACTGCTGCTCGGCGTTGAGCCACATACCTTCTTTGGTACGACGCCAGATAGCATCATCCAGACGACGAACCCACTCGTGCTCAACCAGGTAGCGCAGCTCGGCTTCATACAGCTCGTGGCCGAAATGCTCGCCCAGATCCGCAATGTCCTTCGCATCGCTCAGGAACAGCTCGGTATTGCTGCCGTAGGTGCGGGCATAGTGGCGCGCCATCCCTTCGGTGATGAACGGGAAGCGACGGCGCAGCTTGGCGGCGTAATCATCGCGATTGTCGCCGATATCACCGCCGGGCAGTACCGCGCCTTTGGTCCATGCCGGGCCAATGCCTTTATAGTACGGCGCCAGTTTTTCCAGCGCGTGCTCGGCCAGCTTGCGGTAGGTGGTCAGCTTGCCGCCAAACACGGAAAGCAGCGGCGCCTGGCCGTCAACGTCGTGAATATCGAGCGTATAGTCGCGGGTAATCGCCTGCGGTGAATCAGACTCGTCATCGCACAGCGGACGCACGCCGGAGTAGGTCCAGACCACGTCATCGCGTGACAGCTGCTTCCTGAAGTGCGCGTTATACACTTTGAGCAGGTAGTTCACTTCGCTCTCGTCGATCTCGACGTTCTTCGGATCGCCTTTGTACTCCACGTCGGTGGTGCCGATGATCGAGAATTCGTCCATCCACGGGATCACAAACACGATGCGCTTGTCTTCGTTCTGCAGAATGTAGGCCTGCTTCTGCGTATGCACGCGCGGTACCACAATGTGGCTGCCCTTGATCAGGCGAATGCCGTACGGCGAAGGCAGATGCATGCCGTCGTCGAAGAACTGCTTCACCCACGGGCCGGTAGCGTTCACCAGACCGCGCGCTTTCCAGCTAAATTTCTCGCCGGTATCGATGTCTTCCGCTTCCACAATCCACAGGCCGTTTTCACGACGTGCAGAGGTCGCGCGGGTACGGGTTTTCACCTCGCCACCTTTCTTCTCGACCATCTGGGCATTCGCCAGCACCAGGCGCGCGTCGTCCACCCAGCAGTCTGAATATTCGAAACCGCGCACAATTTCTGGCTTAAGGACCGATTCTGAGCCAAAACGCAAACCTTTCGAACCCGGGAGGCTGGTGCGTTTACCCAGATGATCGTACATAAACAGACCAATACGGATCATCCACGCCGGACGCAGATGCGGGCGATGGGGCAGGCGGAAGCGCATCGGAATCGCCAGATGCGGTGCCATTTTCAGCAACACTTCACGTTCGGCCAGTGCTTCACTGACCAGGCGGAATTCGTAGTGTTCCAGGTAGCGCAGGCCACCGTGAATCAGTTTGGAGCTGGCGGACGACGTCGCGCAGGCGAGATCGTTAGCTTCCAGCATCAGTACGGATAAACCGCGTCCTGCGGCATCGACCGCAATACCGGCACCGTTGATGCCACCGCCTATCACAATCAGATCTTTGGTTTCCATAACACCCTCATGCACTTTCGTTAAAGCTCAGAAATGTTCGATATCGCTCATAATAGCAAAGGAACGCGCTTTTGGTAACATCAAAAAAACAATTTAGAGTGATATGGATAACATAATGGCGTTTACCCGCCGCCAGGACGTACACTACGGGGTAAAATAGTGCGACTAACTTTTCTCCCTCTCCCCGTGGGAGAGGGCTGGGGTGAGGGCATCAGCGCGCACCCAACCTGAACAACAGAAAGAGAACACCATGGATCAGTTTGAATGTATTAACGTAGAAGAAGCCCACCAGAAGATGCACCAGGGAAAAGCGGTGTTGGTGGACATCCGCGATCCGCAGAGTTTTGCGATGGGCCATACGCCGGGCGCGTTTCATCTCACTAACGACACGCTGAGCGCGTTTATGCGCGATAACGACTTCGAGACGCCGGTCATGGTCATGTGCTACCACGGCAACAGCAGCAAGGGCGCGGCGCAGTATCTGCTTCAGCAGGGCTACGACGCGGTATACAGCGTCGACGGCGGCTTCGATGCCTGGCATCGTCATTTCCCGGCAGAAGTGGAATACGCTTTTGAGCGCTGATCCCGCTATACTGTCCCCTTTTGTGTGGAAATAAGCGACCGCTGCCCATGTTGATGATCACCTCTTTTACCAACCCGCGCGTCGCCCAGGCGTTTGTCGACTATATGGCGACGCAGGGCGTTATTCTGACCATTCAGCAACATAACCAGACCGACGTCTGGCTGGCCGACGAGAGCCAGGCCGCGCACGTAAACGAAGAGCTGGCGCGTTTTCTTGAGAACCCCGGCGACCCGCGTTATCTGGCGGCCAGCTGGCAGTCCGGGCAGACCGACAGCGGATTGCACTACAGCCGTTTTCCCTTCCTCGCCACCATCCGCGAGCGCGCGGGTCCGTTTACTTTGCTGCTGATGGCGGCCTGCATTATCGTCTTCATTATCATGAACGTGGTGGGCGACCAGAGCGTGATGATTGCTCTGGCCTGGCCCTATGACCCGTCTCTTGAGTTTGACGTCTGGCGCTACTTTAGCCACGCGCTGATGCACTTCTCGGTGATGCATATCCTCTTCAACCTGCTCTGGTGGTGGTATCTCGGCGGCGCCGTTGAAAAGCGTCTGGGCAGCGGCAAGCTGATCGTTATCACCCTTATTAGCGCCCTGCTCAGCGGCTATGTGCAGCACAAGTTCAGCGGGCCGTGGTTCGGCGGGCTGTCGGGCGTCGTGTACGCCCTGATGGGCTATGTCTGGCTTCGCGGGGAGCGCGATCCGGAAAGCGGCATCTATCTGCAGCGCGGATTAATAACCTTTGCGTTAATATGGCTAATTGCCGGGTGGTTTGATCTGTTTGGTATGTCTATCGCCAACGGTGCACACGTTGCCGGGCTGGTCGTGGGGCTGGCGATGGCCTTTGCCGACACGCTCCATGCGCGAAAACGAACATAATTCTCAGGGATAATTGATGAAACAAACACAACGTCATGACGCTATTATCGAACTGGTAAAAAAACAGGGATACGTCAGCACCGAAGAGCTGGTGGAGCAGTTTGCCGTCAGCCCACAAACCATCCGTCGTGACCTGAACGACCTGGCCGATCAGAACCGCATTCTTCGCCACCACGGCGGCGCGGCGCTGCCGTCCAGTTCGGTCAACACCTCCTGGCACGACCGTAAAGCCACGCAGACGGCAGAGAAAGAGCGCATTGCCCGCAAGGTCGCCAGCCAGATCCCTAACGGCGCGACGCTGTTTATTGATATCGGCACGACGCCGGAAGCGGTCGCCCATGCGCTGCTGGATCACGAGAACCTGCGCGTGGTCACGAACAACCTGAACGTGGCCAATACCCTGATGCAGAAAGATGACTTCCGCATCATCCTCGCGGGCGGCGAACTGCGCAGCCGCGACGGCGGGATTATCGGCGAAGCGACCCTCGATTTTATCTCTCAGTTCCGCCTCGACTTCGGCATTCTCGGGATCAGCGGCATCGACAGCGACGGCTCGCTGCTGGAGTTTGATTATCACGAGGTGCGCACCAAGCGCGCGATTATTGAGAACTCACGCCACGTGATGCTGGTGGTAGACCATTCGAAGTTTGGCCGAAATGCGATGGTGAACATGGGCAGCATCAGCATGGTGGATGCGGTCTACACCGACGTGATGCCGCCAGCGGGCGTGATGCAGGTGATTAAAGATAATAATTTGCAGCTGGAATTGTGCTAGGACTTGTGTCGGGTGGCGCTGCGCTCACCCGACCTACAAAACTTTCTCCCTCTCCCTGTGGGAGAGGGGCGGGGTGAGGGCATCAGGCCGCACAAAACCTAAACGCCATACCCCATCATCTTCAACAGCTGCTGCGCATGCTGTACCGCATCCTGACGATGCGCCACGCCCAGCTTCTGATACAGATTGCGGATATGCGTTTTGATGGTGGTCGCCGCCACCGCCAGCTCGCCGGCAATCTGCTCGTTGCTGTAGCCTGAATAGATCAGCCCCAGAACCTGCCATTCGCGCTGCGTGAGCGGGCTGGTGCGGATAAGCTCCGGCACTTCCGGGTGGTTCAGCAGACGTTCAACGAAGTTCTCATCAAAATGCGCAAACTTGTGCCGATGATGCTGGTTTATCTCGCGCAGAATGCGCTGGGCGCGATGCTGATCCAGCTCCGGCAGCGTGTTGAGCTGAATAAGCTGACGCAGCTGCTGCGCCATCACTTCACCTTCAATCACAAAGTGGCTGATAAACCCTGTGCGGTTAGCCAGCTGCAGCGCTTCCAGCAGCACGCGCTGGGCATCGTTTTTACGACCCGCCTGCCAGTAAAGCTGGTTCAGCAGCAGCAGGTTACGGTTCAGGTCGCTCATCAGACGCAGGCTGCGCGCGTTCTCGTTCAGCTCTTCCAGCACAATCTCTGCGGGCTCTATTTCACCGAGCAGGATCTGCGCGCGGGCAATGTTGCGCCACTGGCTCTGCAGGAAGTGGTTGTTAGCAAATTCCGGTTTTGGCGTCTGACGCAGCCAGTTGGCGGCGGATTTTTTATCGCCGGTCATCTGCCAGTAAATCACCCGGACCTTATCGGCGTTAGAGACCCAGTCGCTATGATACTGACCGTTGCCGAGCAGGTTCTCCAGGCGGTTCAGATGGTTGCGGGCGTTATCGAGATCGCCGCGCGCCAGCGAGCATTGCACCAGCAGCGCCAGGCACTGCAGCTGCTGCTGAGGCTGGAAGCTGGAAAGGACATCCACACCCTGGCGGGCGCAGCTTTCCGCTTCATCCAGACGCGACCAGGCCCACAGCAGCTGAGCGCGAATACGCAACAGGAACTCGTGCATCGGCAGCTGTTCCAGGTGCTGCTCGCGAATCAGCTGGAACGCTTTTTCCTGGTTTTCCCAGGCGGCCTGCAGGAACCCCTGTGCGAATAAAATCTCGCTCTGTTGGATCAGGCTCCACAGCGCGTAATGCCAGACATCATGACGACGCGCCATCTGTTCGGTTTGCTGCATCAGTGAAAGCGAACGCGTGAGGTCGCCTTTGCAGTGCAGCACTTCACCGTGCACCGAGGTCGCAACGATGCGGCTGTAGAAGTTGGCCAGCGGCAGTTCATCCAGCGCGACCATCGCCAGCCGTTCAGCTTCGTCCGGGTCGCCGTCGTTAATGGCCACCTGAGCGCGCAGCGCGTTAAATTCGCCGTGCAGGGTGGTATCCATTTCGCTTTCCATCTCCTGCTCGGCGCGCGCCAGCAGGGTGTTCACTTCGCTGTAGCGGTGCTGGCTCTGCATCAGCCAGGCCTGCAGCAGCACCAGACGCGGGTTCTCCAGCAGGCTTTCCCACGGCAGGGCTTTGAGAGACTCTTCCAGCAGCGTCAGCTCGCTGTGGTTAAACAGGCCCCACGCATGATTGAGGAGGATATCGCGCAGCATGCTGGCATCACCGGCGGCCAGCGCGTGGTGGATGGCCTCGCTCGGAAAGCCTTGCGCCATCCAGCTTTCGGCAGCGGCGCGGTGGATCTCCGGCAGTTCAACCGCCAGTTCCCACTGACAGCGCTGGCGCAGGAAGCTGCCAAACAGCGGGTGATAGCTAAACCACTCGCCGGGATCGTCCATGCGCGTCAGGAAAAGACCCTGACGTTCAATCTCTTCGAGCTGCAGCTGGCCGTTTTCACACCCCGTCACGCGCACGATGAGCGCATCGTTCATGGAGCGCAGCAGAGAGCTTTTCAGCAGGAAATTACGCGTCGAGGGATCGACGCTGTCCAGCACCTCATCCACCAGGTAGTCAGAAAGGTGACTGGCGTTGATGCCCGCCAGACGCCGCGCAGACTGATGCGCCGGACTGTTGTTTTGTCGGGCAGAGAGCGCGATAAGCTGCAGCGCCGTGGCCCAGCCGGCAACGTCATCACACAGACGGCTGCTTTCGGCGGCCTCAATCGGTGATGTCAGGCGGCAGTCAAAGAACTGCTTCGCTTCCTGGTGGGTAAAGGCCAGCTGCTGGCTGCCCACTTCCAGAAGCTGATCGCGCACGCGCAGGTTGGCAATGCCCAGCTGCGGCAGGTTGCGTGACAGCACCACTAAAGTCAGGTTTTCCGGCTGATGGCGGAGGAAGAAACGCATCGATTCATGAATCACCGGATTCGTGATGAGATGGTAATCGTCGATCACCACGTAAAGCGGGCGATGCCATTCGGCCAGTTCGATAAACAGCTGAGAGAAAAGGGAGGACAGGCTGGCGTACTGGCGCTTTTGCACCATCACCTCACTGGCGACGCAGTGTCCATGGGTGGCTTGCTGTATGGCGGCAATCAGATAGCTGGCAAAACGCTCCTGCTGGTTATCGCCCTCGTCGAGGGAGTACCAGCCAAGATCGCTTTTACCCGCGGCCCATTGCGAAATGAGCGTTGTTTTTCCATAGCCTGCAGGACTCGTAACCAGCGCCAGTCGGAAATTATGCGCGCCGGAAAGTTTAGCCAACAGACGCTCGCGGACCACTGTATGGTCAAGACGAACCGGGCGACTTAATTTAGACGGAATCAACATAGGTTTCACTTCACTGTGGGGAACGAGAGATTTTATTTTTTTTGCGCTTCGTAATTAATACGATATAAGGTCGAACAGAAAGAGAACTATTGCAAGTTATGTCTGGGTTTTGTGGTTCTGAATTTGCACTCTGTCACAAAACATTCAGGCAAATGTTGGAACTTTCTCGAAAGGGCCGTAACGCCGCGTCACTGCTGGCTTGTCTGTATACATTGCCGCTGCGCTGAAACTGGTTTCAGAAAGATATAGTGACGTCAAATTTAATAAAGTGCGGGTAAAGTTGAGTGAGAGTAATAGTCTCCGGAGATGTAACCCGATAACTAAATTATTATTCTACGTAAGTAATCATTTCAGAACGGATTAATCTCACCCGAAACTGCATTTCATTTCTTTGACATTCTCCCCGATTACTTTTTTATCTTCCGGGCACACTCGAACTATGCTCTGAGAGTGGCCTCGATCACACTTTTATGCTCATCCCCGCTACTCCTCCCTGTCTAATCCCCCACAGGAGGAGGAAGAGGGGAAATGAGCCAGGCACACTAGCGCCAACTTGTGTTTTCTTTCTAAAGGATGCCGATCCCCTATGTCACAGCCTACCTTCAACAAAGCTCAATTCCAGGCTGCCCTGACGCGTCAGTGGCAGCGTTTTGGCCTTCATGCTGCAAACGAGATGACGCCTCATCAGTGGTGGCAGGCCGTGAGCGGTGCGCTCGCAGAGCAGCTGGATGCTCAACCGGTGGCGAAGCCTGTTAAAGGCCAGCGTCACGTGAACTATATCTCTATGGAATTCCTGATTGGCCGTCTGACGGGCAACAACCTGTTGAACCTTGGCTGGTATCAGGACGTCGGTGACGTCCTCAAAGAACACGACATTAACCTGACCGACCTGCTCGAAGAAGAGATTGACCCGGCGCTGGGCAACGGCGGCCTGGGACGTCTGGCAGCCTGTTTCCTTGACTCCATGGCGACCGTCGGCCAGTCGGCGATCGGCTATGGTCTGAACTACCAGTACGGCCTGTTCCGTCAGTCGTTTGCCGATGGCCATCAGATGGAAGCGCCGGACGACTGGCATCGCAATACCTATCCGTGGTTCCGCCACAACGCGCAGCTGGATGTGCAGGTCGGCATTGGCGGGAAAGTGACAAAGCAGGGGCTCTGGGAACCGGCGTTCACCATCACCGGCGAAGCCTGGGATCTGCCGGTGCTCGGCTATCGTAACGGCGTGGCGCAGCCGCTGCGTCTGTGGCAGGCGAAGCACGCGCATCCGTTTAACCTGACCAAATTCAACGACGGCGATTTCCTGCGCGCCGAGCAGCAGGGCATCGACGCCGAGAAGCTGACCAAAGTCCTCTATCCGAACGACAACCACCTGGCCGGTAAAAAGCTGCGCCTGATGCAACAGTACTTCCAGTGCGCCTGCTCCGTGGCGGACATTCTGCGTCGCCATCACCTGGAGGGCCGCAAGCTGGCGCAGCTGCCGGACTTTGAAGTGATTCAGCTCAACGACACGCACCCGACCATTGCCATCCCGGAGCTGCTGCGCGTGCTGATCGACGAGCATCAGCTGAGCTGGGACGACGCCTGGGCCATCACCAGCCGTACCTTTGCCTACACCAACCACACTCTGATGCCAGAGGCGCTTGAGTGCTGGGATGAGAAGCTGGTGAAAACGCTGCTGCCGCGCCACATGCAGATCATCAACAAAATTAACGACCAGTTTAAAAAGCTCGTGGATAAAACCTGGCCGGGCAACAAGGCGGTCTGGGCGAAGCTGGCGGTGGTTCACGACAAGCAGGTGCGCATGGCGAATATGTGCGTGGTCAGCGGCTTTGCGGTGAATGGCGTGGCGGCGCTGCACTCGGATCTGGTGGTCAAAGATCTCTTCCCGGAATACCACCAGCTGTGGCCAACCAAATTCCACAACGTGACCAACGGCATCACGCCGCGTCGCTGGATCAAGCAGTGCAACCCGCTGCTGGCCGGTCTGCTGGATAAGACCCTGAAGAAAGAGTGGGCCAACGATCTGGACCAGCTCATCAACCTGGAAAAACAGGCTGACGACGCGAAATTCCGCGAGCAGTACCGCGCGATCAAGCTGGAGAACAAGGTTCGCCTGGCTGAGTTCGTGAAAATGCGTACCGGGATTGAGATCAACCCGAATGCCATTTTCGACATTCAGATCAAACGTCTGCACGAGTACAAACGTCAGCACCTGAACCTGCTGCACATTCTGGCGCTGTACAAAGAGATCCGCGAGAACCCGCAGGCCGACCGCGTGCCGCGCGTGTTCCTGTTCGGTGCGAAAGCGGCGCCGGGCTACTACCTGGCGAAAAACATTATCCTCGCCATCAATAAAGTGGCGGCGGCGATCAACAGCGATCCGAAAGTGGGCGACAAGCTGAAGGTGGTGTTCCTGCCGGACTACTGCGTCTCGGCGGCGGAAATGCTGATCCCGGCGGCGGATATTTCCGAGCAGATCTCTACCGCAGGTAAAGAAGCATCCGGTACCGGCAACATGAAGCTGGCGTTGAACGGCGCGCTGACCGTCGGCACGCTCGACGGGGCCAACGTCGAAATCGCCGAGAAGGTGGGTGAAGAGAACATCTTTATCTTCGGCCACACCGTGGAAGAGGTGAAAGCCATCAAGGCTAAAGGCTATGACCCGGTGAAATGGCGTAAGAAAGACAAGGTGCTCGACGCGGTGCTGAAGGAGCTGGAAAGCGGTAAATACAGCGACGGCGACAAGCACGCGTTTGACCAGATGCTGCACAGCATGGACAAACACGGCGGTGACCCGTATCTGGTGATGGCGGACTTCACGGCCTACGTTGAAGCGCAAAAGCAGGTCGACGTGCTGTATCGCGACCAGGAGGCCTGGACCCGCGCGTGCATTCTGAACACTGCGCGCTGCGGTATGTTCAGCTCTGACCGTTCAATCCGTGATTATCAGGCCCGTATCTGGCAGGCAAAACGCTAAGGAAGCGCGATGGAGAGTAAACGTCTGGACAGCGCCGCGCAGGCGGCGGGGATCAGCCTCAGTTACATTAATGCGCACGGCAAACCGCAGTCTATTGGCGCCGACACCAAAAGACGTTTGCTGGATGCCATGCACAAGGCCGACGCGAAAGCGTCGGTTGCGCCGGTGCCGAACGTGAAGGTGTTCACCGCAGGCAAAAAGATGCCGCTGGCGGTGGAGGGGCGCGGCGAGTTTAGCTGGCTGCTTACCACCGAAGAGGGGCATCAGCACAAAGGCCACGCCACCGGCGGCAAAACGTTAAACCTTCCGGCGAAGCTGCCGGAGGGGTATCACACCCTCACGCTCACCCAGGATGACCTGCGTTTCCATTGCCGGGTGATCGTCGCGCCAAAACGCTGCTACGAGCCGCAGGCGCTACTCGAAGGCAAAAAGCTGTGGGGCGCCTGCGTGCAGCTCTACACCCTGCGCTCCGACAGCAACTGGGGCATCGGTGATTTTGGCGATCTGAAAAAGATGCTGGTGGATGTAGGCGAGCGCGGCGGCGCGTTTATCGGGCTCAACCCGATCCACGCGCTCTATCCGGCCAACCCGGAGAGCGCCAGCCCTTATAGCCCGTCGTCCCGCCGCTGGCTGAACGTGATTTATATCGACGTTAACGCGTTAGATGACTTCAAAAACAGCAAAGAGGCGCAGGCGTGGTGGAAACTCAGCACCACGCAGCAGGCACTGAAGCAGGCGCGCGACGCGGACTGGGTGGACTATTCCACCGTCACGGCGCTGAAAATGGCCGCTCTGCGTCTGGCGTGGAAAGGCTTTTCGCAGCGTGATGACGAGCAGATGGCCGCGTTCCGCCAGTTTGTAACGCAGGAGGGCGAGAGCCTGTACTGGCAGGCGGCGTTTGATGCGCTGCACGCGTATCAGGTGAAAGAGGACGAAATGCGCTGGGGCTGGCCGGTCTGGCCGGAAGCGTATCAGTCCGTCGACACGCCTGAAGTAAAAGCGTTCTGTAAAAAATATGCCGATGAAGTGGACTTCTACCTGTGGCTGCAGTGGCTGGCGTACAGCCAGTTTGCCGCCTGCTGGCAGGTGAGCCAGGGCTATAAGATGCCGATTGGCCTGTACCGCGATCTGGCCGTGGGCGTGGCGGAAGGCGGCGCGGAAACCTGGTGCGACCGCGAGCTTTACTGTCTGAAAGCCTCCGTCGGCGCGCCACCGGATATCCTTGGCCCGCTCGGCCAGAACTGGGGATTGCCGCCGATGGATCCGCACGTCATGGCGGCGCGCGCCTACGAGCCATTTATCGACCTGCTGCGCGCGAACATGCAGAACTGCGGGGCGCTGCGTATCGACCATGTGATGTCCGTGCTGCGTCTGTGGTGGATCCCGTACGGTGAAACGGCCGATCACGGCGCGTACGTGCAGTATCCGGTTGACGATCTGCTGTCGATCCTGGCGCTGGAAAGTAAGCGCCATCAGTGCATGGTGATCGGTGAAGATCTCGGTACCGTGCCGGTGGAAATTGTCAGCAAGCTCCGCGACAGCGGCGTCTACTCCTATAAAGTGCTCTATTTTGAAAACGACCATGAGAAAACCTTCCGCGCGCCGAAAGCGTACCCTGAACAGTCAATGGCAGTCGCGACGACGCATGACCTTCCTACGCTTCGTGGCTATTGGGAAAGCGGTGATCTGACGCTCGGTAAAACGCTGGGTCTGTATCCTGATGAAGAGGTTTTGCGCGGCCTGTATCAGGATCGCGAGCTCTCTAAGCAGGGGCTGCTGGATGCGCTGCACAAGCAGGGCTGTCTGCCGAAACGTGCCGGACATAAGGCGTCATTGATGTCGATGACCGCGACCCTCAATCGCGGCCTACAGCGCTATATTGCCGACAGCAACAGCGCGCTGCTGGGCCTGCAGCCTGAAGACTGGATTGATATGGCGGAGCCGGTGAACATTCCGAGCACTAGCTATCAGTACAAGAACTGGCGTCGCAAGCTGTCCACAACGCTTGAGAAGATGTTTGCCGATGACGGGGTTAACAAGCTGATTAAGGATTTGGACAAGCGGCGAAAAGCAGCCGCGAAGAAGTGATAAAAAACCCGCCAGTGGCGGGTTTTTTATTGCCCGGTGGCGCTACGCTTACCGGGCCTGCATGGATCGAGTAGGCCGGGTATGCGTCAGCGCCACCCGGCTTTTTTACATCAAACCACCATATTCAACAGCAGCACCCCGACCAGACCACACACCGAAATAATGGTTTCCAGCGCGGACCAGGACTTGATGGTTTCACCGATAGTCAGGTTGAAGTACTCCTTGAATAGCCAGAAGCCAGGGTCGTTAACGTGAGAGAAAATCACGCTACCGGAACCGACGGCGATAACCATCAGTTCAGGGCTTACGCCCGTGGTCGCAATCAGCGGGGCAACGATACCGCCTGCGGTGATCGCCGCAACGGTCGCTGAACCCAGCGCAATACGCAGAACCGCGGCAATAGACCAGGCCATCAGGAGCGGCGATACGTTGGTTTCATGCATCATGGCGGCGATGTATTTGTCCACGCCGCTGTCGACCAGAACCTGCTTGAATGCACCGCCACCGCCGATGATCAGGAGCATCATGGCAATGATTTTGATGGAAGAGGTCAGCGTATCGTTGATCTGATCCATTGAACGGCCGCGGTTCAGGCCGAAGGTGAACATCGCGATCAGCACGGCAATCAGCGTTGCCATCACCGGGTCACCCAGGAATTCCGCCACGGACAGGAACGCATGACCTTTAGGCAGGATCATCTCTGCCACGGCGCGCATCGCCATCAGGATCACCGGTACCAGGGAGGTCCAGACGCTGACGCCAAAGCCCGGCATCTCTTCTTCGGTGAAGGTTTTGGCGCTGTACAGACCTTCCGGAATCGGCTTATCAATGCCTTTCAGGAAGCGGGCATAAACCGGGCCCGCCAGAATCACGGTTGGGATCGCCAGAATCGTACCGAACAGCAGGGTTTTACCCATATCCGCGTGGAAGATGGTTGCGATAGCGGTTGGACCCGGGTGCGGCGGCAGGAAGCCGTGAGTCACGGACAGCGCCGCAGCCATTGGCACACCGACATACAGCAGCGGGATGTTTGCCGCAGCCGCGATGGTGAACACCAGCGGCAGCATCAGCACGAAGCCCACTTCATAGAACAGCGCGAAGCCGACGGTAAAACCGGTTAATACCACCGCCCACTGGATGTTCTTCTTGCCAAATTTGGCAATCAGCGTGGTGGCGATACGCTGCGCGCCCCCGCAGTCTGCCAGCATTTTGCCGAGCATGGCGCCGAAGCCCATGATCAGCGCCAGGCTGCCGAGCGTGCCGCCGACGCCGGCTTTGATGGAACTTATAACTTTAACCAGCGGCATACCCTGCATCAGACCGACTGCAAGTGCCACCAGAACCAGAGCGATAAATCCGTTCATTTTGAAGCGGATCATCAAGAGCAGTAATAACACAACACCGATAGCAACGATGACTAATGGCATGATTTACCTGGCCTTTGAATTGTTATGGGTAACGTCATTGTTTCAACGACAAATTCCGATTGTCCCAACCGGGAACAGAGAAGTAACGGCACTAATACTGATGCCTTTTAAACGATTAAGTTTAGTCGGCTGTTATGGGTGTGCTTAGTGCCCATGAGAATGATACGGGTAACATGACGTGATTGAGAATCACCCTGGCAGGCAAAATGTGAATTATGAGACGCAGGTCAACATATAGAGGGGAGCGAAGAGGGGGAGCAGGGTTTTGTAGGCCCGGTAAGCGCAGCGCCACCGGGCAATACAGATGGGCAATGAATCAGTAGTAAGAGTGCTCGCCGCGCTGGTGCTCGGTCAGGTCACGCACGCCTTTCAGTTCAGGGAACTCGTTCAGCAGCTGCTTCTCGATCCCTTCTTTCAGCGTCACATCGACCATAGAACAGCCGTTACAGCCGCCGCCAAACTGCAGAATGGCAAAACCTTCGTCGGTGATTTCCATCAGGGAAACACGACCGCCGTGGCCCGCCAGCTGTGGGTTGATCTGGGATTGCAGCAGATACTCAACGCGCTCCATCAGCGGGGCATCGTCAGAGACTTTACGCATTTTCGCGTTCGGTGCTTTCAGGGTCAGCTGAGAACCCAGCTGGTCGGTGACGAAGTCGATCTCCGCATCTTCAAGATACGGTGCGCTCAGCTCATCAACGTAGGCGGTGAGCTGCTCAAATTTAAGGGCAGTGTCGGTGGCTTCCACAGCGTCCGGAGGACAATAAGAAACACCACATTCTGCATTCGGAGTGCCTGGATTAATCACAAACACGCGGATCTGCGTCCCTTCTTCCTGATTTGCCAGCAGTTTGGCAAAGTGCGCTTGTGCAGAATCGGAAATACGGATCATAGCTTTGGCCTAATAGTTGACTAAATTACCTGGGTATAATCATACGCCCATTGAAGAAGGGCTACAAGGTACGGCACAGACACCATACCTGAACCGACGCGGCGCCGCTTCGCAAAAGCAGTCGGGAAAGTTCAGCAACGGTACTGCCCGTGGTGACGACATCATCCACAATCGCGATATGGAGACCGTCGACCGGCAATTCAAGGCGAAAGGCATTTTTGAGGTTTCTTTTGCGAAGCCGGGCGCTGAGCTGATGCTGGATGGCGGTGGCATGAACGCGTGTCAGCGCGTGGGCCTCATACCGGCAGCCGAGCCACCGCGCGAGGGGACGGCAGATCAGGTCACTCTGGTTATAGCCGCGCCGCCAGTGCCGACGCCGGTATAAGGGAACATTCACTACCATGTCAATTTTCGGCAATGCCCGGTGACGTCGCGCTTGCAGAACCGCCAGCAACAGCAGTCGGGCAAGGGGCTGTGCCAGCGAGCTCTGCCCGGAAAACTTCAGCGCATGAACCAGTCTGCTCAGCGGGGGGACATAATCATCCACGGCCACCAGGGCGCTCCACGGCGGGGATTTTTTCAGGCAGCGGCCACAGGGCAACGAGGGGTTTGTGGCCGGTAAACCACATTGTGGACAGATCCCGATACGCCATTGCAGCGATCGCGTGCAGACGGAGCAGACGCCCCACCCGCTGAGCGCCAGCGGCATTTGGCATAGCCAGCACAAGCCGGGTACTGTTAGCATGTGCAACCTCCATGTGAAAAAAGAGAACAGTAACTGATGAAGAGGCTGTGGTGGCAGACCGTAGGGACAGGAAATTGCCATCTTGTGCTGCTGCACGGATGGGGCCTGAACGCGGAGATATGGCATTGCATACGTGAGGAACTTGCCTCGCATTTCACGCTGCATCTGGTGGACTTACCCGGCTTTGGCCGCAGCCGCGGGTATGGCGCGTTGTCGCTTGATGAGATGGCGCAGCAGGTTCTGGACGCTGCGCCGCAAAACGCGGTTTGGCTGGGCTGGAGCCTGGGCGGGCTGGTGGCAAGCCAGATTGCGCTGTCGCACCCTGACCGCGTAAAAGCGCTGGTGACGGTGGCGTCATCGCCCTGTTTTAGCGCGCAGGAAGAGTGGCCGGGGATCAAGCCTGACGTGCTGGCGGGCTTCCAGCAGCAGCTGAGCGACGATTTCCAGCGGACAGTAGAGCGGTTCCTGGCATTGCAGACAATGGGCACTGACACCGCGCGTAAGGATGCCCGAACGCTGAAGCAGACCGTGCTTTCGCTGCCGATGCCGGAGGTTGAGGTGCTTAACGGCGGTCTTGAGCTCCTGAAAACGGTTGATCTGCGCGAGCCGCTGGCAGCTCTGACGGTGCCGCACCTGCGTATCTACGGTTATCTCGACGGGATTGTGCCGCGCAAAGTGGTTCCGCTGCTGGATTCGCTCTGGCCGGACAGCGAATCGCAGATTATTGCCAAGGCCGCGCATGCCCCGTTTATCTCTCATCCGACGGAATTTTGTTCAGCGCTCATTGCGTTAAGTCAACGTTTCGACTGATTATTTTCTATCCATCCTGGAAAAAATAACACACCGCAACCATACTCCAGATGTCGTTGCGGTTGTTCTGCCTACGATAATCAAAACAACAATCCTATGGAGAGTCAGGCTATGAAACTTGTTACAGGTATTGTCACTTCTCTGGTTATTGGGTCACTGTCATTTGGCGTCTTTGCGGCAAAAGAGCTGGAAAAAGATAAAGTTGCCGGCATGAATTTGACGAAAATTGGTGAGATTTCTACGTCTGACACCACCGCGCCGATGGACGCGAGAAAAGAGCTGTCGAAGAAAGCGGATGAGCTGGGCGGAACGTACTACGTCGTCACCAGCGCTGAAAAGCAGACCAAAAACGTGCGCGCAACGGCGGACGTCTACAAGTAATACGATAAAGCCGGGCAGCTATGCCCGGCTTTATTAACGCAGCGCCCACCACTCCCTGAGGCAGGCCTTTCCTTCCGGACAGCTTTTACAGCTGCCGGAGAGACAGCCCTCCGCGTCTTCCTGAATCCGTACGGCTTTCCCCATGGCTTCCAGTCTTTCCAGCATGGCATCGATCATCGGCTGCGGCGTATGCAGGCTGAGGCTCAGCTGTTTCGCCTGCATTCGCCCCTGCAGCGCCAGCAGATCACGAACCTGAATCAACGATGCCATAGGTTGCTCCTTAGTGACAGTCGCCCGCCGGGCTGCTGCAGCAGGTTGCGGCGGTTTTACGGTTTGCCAGCAGGTCGATGTCGACGCGGCTGCGCGCACGCCGCAGCAGGCCGAGCACTAACACGTTAAACAGCACAACCGCGAGAATGCAGACCAGGCTGTAGCGCGGATGCTGGCTGAAGTTAACGATTTGATAAAACAGCGTCGCCAGCGAGTAGGCAATGTTTAACCCCCACAGGATGGAGAAGCCCATCCAGCCGCGGCTGGACTCGCGGGCAATCGCCCCCATCACGGAGATGCACGGAATGTAGAGCAGAACAAAGATGAGGTAGCTGTAGGCCGCGGACGCGCTGCCAAATTTCTCGCCCATCACGCCCATGGCACCCGTCGCCATTTCGCCGTCACCTTTGCTGGCCTCAATCGGGTTCGCCAGCACGCTCAGGCTAAAGGTGTCCTTCAGGCTCTGCCAGGTTTCCTCTACGGCACCCAGCAGTTCATGACCGAGATGAAACTCTGCCGGATTAAATTCCTGTTCCTGAATGTTCTCTGCGGTGTAAAGCGTGTTCAGGGTGCCGACAACCACCTCTTTCGCCATCGCGCCGGTGAACAGCCCGACGGTCGCCTGCCAGTTATCCTCATGCACGCCAATCGGTTTGAAGACCGGCGTGATGACGCGGCTGACGGAGGCGAGGGCAGAGTCGTCAATGTTATCCGCTGCCTGTCCACTCAGGGTAAAGCTGTTCAGGGCGCTCAGGAAAATGCTGACGATGACAATCACCTTACCGGCGCGCAGCACAAACCCTTTCAGACGCTGCCAGGTCTGGATCGCCAGGCTTTTCAGGTGCGGCACGTGATACACCGGCAATTCCATCACAAACGGTGACGCTTCACCGCGCATGATGGTGTGCTTCAGCATTAAACCGGTGAGGATCGCCATCACGATGCCCAGCACGTACAGCGAGAAGACCGCCAGCGCGCCCTGCTGACCAAAGAAGGCTGCGGCAAAGACCGCAAAAATGGCCAGACGGGCACCGCAGGACATAAATGGCGCCATCATGATGGTCATCAGACGTTCACGCGGCGCATCCAGGGTGCGGGCTCCCATCACCGACGGCACGTTACAGCCGAAGCCGACAATCAGCGGGACGAAGGATTTACCCGGCAGACCCAGCGCCTGCATCAGACGATCCATCACGAACGCGGCGCGCGCCATGTAGCCGGAATCTTCCAGGAACGAGAGGAACAGGTACATCATGCCGATCTGCGGCACCAGCGGCAGAACGGTATTGATACCGCCGCCGATCCCCTGCGCGAGGAAGATGGTCAACCATTCCGGGAAGTGAAGGGTATACCCTACCCACTGAATTCCGTGGACGAAGACCGCGACGGAACCGGCGTCGAAAATGGGCTGGAGGGCGCCGCCGATGTTAATGGCGAGCAGGAACATCACGTACATGACCAGCAGGAAGATGGGCAAACCGAGGAAGCGGTTAAGCACAACCTTGTCCACCGCCGCCGTAAAGCGGCTGGGCTCTGCCGTCAGGGCGTTGCTGACAACGTCGCAAATCGAGGCGATGGCCTGGTAACGTGCATCGGCGATGTGCAGCGCCGGGTCGTCCAGCTCGTCGCTAAGACGGGCCACCGTGGCGTCCAGCTTATCGGCCGCATGCCCGGCGTAAGCGCGGCTGTAGATATCCCCTTCCAGCATCTGCAGGCCAAGCCACAGGCGCTGTTTTGCTGGCATACCGGTGTCCATTTCCTGCGCCAGCACGTTGGCTTCGCGCAGGAGAGGCTGCGCGTAATGCACCAGCTCAATGTCATGATTGCCCTGGTGACGGTCAATGGCCAGCTTCAGCGCATCAATACCGCGAGCGCGCGTCGAGACCAGCGGAACGACCGGGCAACCCAGGCGCGCGGAGAGGGCATCGACGTCGATACGCAGCTTTTGTTTCTCCGCAATGTCGAGCATGTTGAGCGCCACAATGCAGGGGATCCCCAGCTCCAGCAGCTGCAGCGTCAGATAAAGGTTACGCTCGAGATTGGAGGCGTCGACCACGTTGATCAGCAGGTCCGCGTCGCCGCCAAGAATATAGTGGCAGGCAATCTGCTCATCGAGCGAGGTTTGCGACGAAATGGTGGTTAAGGAGTATGTGCCGGGAAGGTCGACCAGCGTCACCTGGTTGTCTGTTGTCGTGAACTGGCCCTCTTTACGCTCAACCGTCACGCCCGCCCAGTTGCCCACGCGCTGGCGTGCGCCGGTCAGCTGGTTAAAAAGGGTGGTCTTGCCGGAATTAGGATTGCCAATTAAGCCAATAGTTAACTTTTTCATTTTTTTAGACTCACTGAAACCGCTGGCTTGTTATCGGGATAAGGCTTCGACTTCTATTAACGCGAGGTCTTTCTTACGCAGCACCAGATTCACGCGGCGGGTTTCGATGTGAACCGGATCGCCCAGCGGCGCCACGCGCACGACCTGGAATGACGAGCCGGGCAGCATGCCCAGCGACAGCAGCTTTTGCCGATAGGCCGGGCTAATTTCGCGGGTAAAACCGGTAATCTTCCATGCACTGTCTGGAGTGAATTGCATAACGCCTGATTCCACGAAAGGTTAAATTATCTACTATGGGATGATAATGAGAATAGTTTTTATCAGCAATATTAAAACTGTGACGGAATGTTGTTTACGGTATTAATTTACGGCCTGTTTGACCTTGCTCAATATTTGCTGAATTGCCTGGAAAACGAAAAGGGGAGTATTTGTTAACGGGGTGATAATTCGTGGTTTAAATATGGCTATGCAATCGGTTTCATATATTTCGATATGAATTTATTCCCCCCACCTATGAGGACGAGGGGAAAAGACCGCACCGTGCGATCCCCTCTCCCCTTTGGGGAGAGGGTTAGGGTGAGGGGCATTGACAGCCTTAGCGTTTCTTACCCATCGCAGCCGCCAGCGCATCCATCATCGCGCTGTTGCCAGCAGGCTGAGCATCACGTCCGCGCGGTTTTGCCGCTTTCGCGGCCGGGCGCTGCTGCTCGCGGCCACTGCCATTGCCGCCGCGGCGCGCGCTGGTGTCGCCCGGCTGCTCGTCCAGACGCATGGTCAGCGCGATACGCTTGCGCTGCAGATCCACTTCCAGCACTTTGACCTTCACGATGTCACCCGCTTTAACCACGGTGTGCGGGTCTTCAACGAACTTGTCGGCGAGGGAAGAGATATGCACCAGACCGTCCTGATGCACGCCGATATCCACAAACGCGCCAAAGTTGGTGACGTTGGTCACCGCGCCCTCCAGCACCATGCCCGGCAGGAGGTCGTTCATGGTTTCCACGCCGTCAGCAAAGGTCGCCGTTTTGAACTCAGGACGCGGATCGCGGCCCGGCTTTTCCAGCTCTTTGATGATGTCGGTGACGGTTGGGACACCAAACTTGTCGTCGGTGAAATCAACGGCTTTCAGGTTGCGTAGGGCGCTGCTGTCACCCATGAGATCTTTCAGCGCCTGCTGGGTGGCGGCCAGAATGCGTTCCACCACAGGGTACGCTTCCGGGTGAACGGTGGAGGCATCCAGCGGGTTATCGCCGTGGTTGATTCGCAGGAAGCCTGCACACTGCTCAAAGGCTTTTGGCCCCAGACGGCTCACCTTCAGCAGCTGCTGACGGTTCTGGAACTGGCCGTTCTCATCACGCCAGGCGACGATGTTCTGCGCCATCATGCGGGTTAAGCCCGCCACGCGGGTCAGCAGGGGAACGGAGGCGGTGTTCAGGTCAACGCCGACGGCGTTTACGCAGTCTTCCACCACCGCATCCAGCTTGCGCGCCAGCTGAGTCTGGCTCACGTCGTGCTGATACTGGCCCACGCCGATGGATTTCGGGTCGATCTTCACCAGCTCCGCCAGCGGATCCTGCAGGCGGCGTGCGATAGAGACCGCACCGCGCAGGGAAACGTCCAGGTCCGGGAACTCCTGGGCCGCCAGCTCGGACGCGGAATAGACGGATGCCCCCGCTTCGCTGACGATCACTTTCTGCGCCGTCACTTTCGGGAACTGCTTCTGCACGTCGAGGTAGAAACGCTCGGTTTCGCGTGAGGCCGTACCGTTGCCGATGGCAACCAGCTCGACGTTGTATTTTTCGCACAGCGCCGCCACCACGACGGCCGCTTTCGCTGCCTGGCCGGTGTGCGGATAGATGGTATCGGTCGCCACCAGCTTGCCGGTACCGTCCACCACAGCGACCTTCACTCCGGTACGCAGGCCCGGATCGAGACCCATGGTCGCGCGCAGGCCGGCAGGGGCGGCCATCAGCAGGTCGTGCAGGTTACGGGCGAAGACGTTAATCGCTTCATTTTCGGCGCGCTCGCGCACGGTGCCCATCAGCTCGGTTTCGAGGTGCATCAGTACCTTGATGCGCCAGGTCCAGCTCACCACGCCTTTGCGCCAGCTGTCCGCCGGGGCGTTGTTCAGGCGCAGGCCGAGATGGTCGATAATGATCTGCTCGCAGTGGCTCTCTTTCGGCGGCTCGTCAAACTGCGGGTCGGCGTTCAGGGAGAGCTGGAGCACGCCTTCGTTGCGGCCGCGGAACATCGCCAGCGCGCGGTGTGAAGGGGCGGTAGAGATCGGTTCGTGGTGATCGAAGTAGTCGCGGAATTTCGCGCCTTCTTCCTCTTTACCCGCGACGACGGTAGAGACGATGTGGGAATTCTTCCACAGGTAATCACGCACTTTAGCGAGCAGGGCGGCGTCTTCGGCGAAGCGCTCCATCAGAATGTAGCGCGCGCCGTCGAGGGCGGCCTTGGTGTCCGCTACGCCTTTGTCGGCGTCGATGAATTTCGCCGCTTCGGTTTCCGGGTCGTGGGACGGCTCGTTCCACAGCAGGTCGGCCAGCGGCTCAAGACCCGCTTCAATCGCAATCTGCCCGCGCGTGCGGCGCTTCGGTTTGTACGGCAGATAGAGATCTTCGAGTTCGGTTTTGCTCAGGGTGCCGTTGATGGCGCTTTCCAGCTCGCTGGTCAGCTTGCCCTGTTCGCCGATGGATTTGAGGATCGCCTGACGACGTTCTTCCAGCTCGCGCAGATAGCCCAGACGGGTCTCCAGGTTACGCAGCTGCGTGTCATCCAGACCGCCGGTGACTTCCTTACGATAGCGTGCAATAAACGGCACGGTGTTCCCTTCATCAAGCAGGCGAACGGCAGCTTCTACCTGTTCGGCTCTGGCCTGAATATCACCCGCAATAATGCGGCAGAGCGAATCTTTCATCATGGCTTTATCATCTGTTGAGTCGAAAAAATCAGGGGATAGTTATACGGGCTGACACGGCAAAATGCCAGCCGGGGAGGGCGCTCTCGGACTATTTTACGTAGACGATCTCATTGACGTACCAGCTGGCTTCACCACCAGGGGTCTGAACGACGGCCAGATCGCCCACTTCCTTTTTCAGCAGCGCGCGGGCCATCGGGGAGTCGATGGAGATGTAATCCTTACAACCAAAAATTTCATCGTAGCCGACAATGCGAAAACGCAGGGTGTCGCCATCGTCGTTTTCAATCTCCACCCACGCGCCGAAGAACACTTTGCCCTCCTGCTGCGGGGAGTAATCGACAATTTTGAGATTCTCGAGGCACTTCGTCAGATAGCGAACCCGGCGGTCAATTTCGCGCAGCCGCTTTTTGTTGTACTGGTAGTCAGCGTTTTCGCTGCGATCGCCCAGGCTTGCCGCCCAGGTCACCTTTTTGGTTACTTCAGGACGCTCTTCGCGCCAGAGGTAATCCATCTCTTTTTTGAGCTTTTCGTACCCTTCGCGGGTGATCAGGGGCGTTTTCATGGTAAAGCCTTTGCTGCCTGCCGGTTAACTGTCTTGCGCACAATACGTACCACACAGTGTAACAGACAGGATTAATAATGATTTATGTGATGAAATGAGCAGATAAGCTGCTGTTAAATATGCTTTGTAACAATTTCGACTAGAATTTATACCAGAATTAACTGGTCGAATACGTGCACTTTTTTAGAATACGCTGTTACAAAGACTATCCGAACCTTTGGGAGTACACACAATGCAAGAGAACTACAAAATTCTGGTCGTGGATGACGACATGCGCCTGCGCGCGCTGCTGGAACGTTATCTGACCGAGCAGGGCTTCCAGGTTCGTAGCGTCGCGAACGCTGAGCAGATGGACCGTCTGCTGACCCGTGAATCTTTCCACCTGATGGTTCTCGACCTGATGCTGCCTGGCGAAGACGGGCTTTCTATTTGCCGCCGTCTGCGCAGCCAGAGCAACCCGATGCCGATCATCATGGTGACGGCGAAGGGCGAGGAAGTTGACCGTATCGTGGGCCTCGAAATCGGCGCGGACGACTATATTCCAAAACCGTTTAACCCGCGTGAACTGCTGGCGCGTATTCGCGCTGTTCTCCGCCGTCAGGCGAACGAACTGCCTGGTGCACCGTCGCAGGAAGAAGCCGTCATCGCCTTCGGCAAGTTCAAGCTGAACCTCGGCACGCGCGAGATGTTCCGTGAAGACGAGCCAATGCCGCTCACCAGCGGCGAGTTTGCGGTACTAAAAGCGCTGGTCAGCCACCCGCGTGAACCGCTTTCCCGTGACAAGCTGATGAACCTGGCGCGCGGTCGCGAATACTCCGCAATGGAACGCTCTATTGACGTGCAGATCTCTCGCCTGCGCCGCATGGTGGAAGAAGATCCTGCTCATCCTCGTTATATTCAGACCGTATGGGGTCTGGGCTACGTGTTCGTCCCGGACGGCTCTAAAGCATGAGGCGAATGCGCTTCTCGCCGCGTAGCTCGTTTGCCCGCACCCTGTTACTGATCGTCACCCTGCTGTTCGTCAGCCTGGTGACGACCTATCTGGTGGTGCTGAACTTTGCGATCCTGCCGAGCCTCCAGCAGTTTAATAAGGTCCTGGCCTACGAAGTCCGTATGCTGATGACCGATAAACTGCAGCTGGAGGACGGCACGCAGCTCGTCGTTCCCCCGGCGTTTCGCCGTGAAATCTACCGTGAGCTGGGCATTTCGCTCTACTCCAACGAAGCGGCGGAAGACGCTGGCCTGCGCTGGGCGCAGCACTACGAATTTCTCAGCCAGCAGATGGCGCAGCAGCTGGGCGGCCCGACGGAAGTGCGCGTTGAGGTCAACAAAAGCTCGCCCGTCGTCTGGCTGAAAACCTGGCTGTCACCCAATATCTGGGTGCGCGTTCCGCTGACCGAAATCCATCAGGGCGACTTCTCGCCGCTGTTCCGCTACACCCTGGCGATTATGCTGCTGGCGATAGGCGGTGCGTGGCTATTTATCCGTATACAGAACCGACCGCTGGTCGACCTGGAGCACGCCGCGCTGCAGGTCGGTAAAGGGATTATTCCACCTCCTCTGCGCGAGTATGGCGCCTCGGAGGTCCGTTCGGTGACGCGCGCGTTTAACCATATGGCGGCAGGCGTGAAGCAGCTGGCGGACGATCGTACGCTGCTGATGGCGGGCGTAAGCCATGACCTGCGCACGCCGCTGACGCGTATTCGTCTGGCGACGGAGATGATGGGGGAAGAGGACGGTTATCTCGCAGAGTCCATCAACAAAGACATCGAAGAGTGTAACGCCATCATCGAGCAGTTCATCGACTACCTGCGCACCGGGCAGGAGATGCCGATGGAGATGGCGGATCTGAACGCGGTGCTGGGCGAGGTGGTGGCTGCGGAAAGCGGCTACGAGCGTGAAATTGATACCGACCTGCAGGCGGGTGAGATTCAGGTACGCATGCACCCGCTCTCCATTAAGCGTGCAGTGGCGAACATGGTGGTCAACGCGGCGCGCTACGGCAATGGCTGGATTAAAGTCAGCAGCGGGTCTGAACTCAACCGCGCCTGGTTCCAGGTGGAAGACGACGGTCCGGGCATCAAGCCCGAGCAGCGTAAGCATCTGTTTCAGCCGTTTGTGCGCGGCGACAGCGCGCGCAGCACCAGCGGCACGGGCTTAGGTCTGGCAATTGTTCAGCGTATCATCGATAACCACAACGGACTGCTGGAGATTGGCACCAGCGAGCGGGGTGGGTTGAGCATTCGCGCCTGGCTGCCGGTACCGGTGACGCGGGGGCAGGTGAAAGAGAGTTAAAAAAAGGGTGGCAATTGCCACCCTTTTTTATAGGTCGGGTAAAGTGAAGCCGCCACCCGACAAAATGCGGTCTCTGCGGTCTGATGCCCTCACCCCGCCCCTCTCCCACGGGAGAGGGAGAAAACATTAAAAAAGGCAACTTTCGTTGCCTTTTTGTTTTTACCTACAGCTTCGGTCCTGCGCTCACCAGCGCAGCACCCGCCGGGGTATCGGTATACTTCTCGAAGTTCTCGATAAACAGCTTCGCCAGCGATTCCGCTTTCTCGCGCCACTGCTCCGGAGAACCGTACGTGTTGCGTGGGTCGAGGATATGCGTATCCACACCCGGCAGCGACGTTGGGATCGCCAGGTCAAACATCGGCAGCGTAAAGGTTTCGGCGTCGTCCAGAGAACCATCCAGAATGGCGTCGATAATCGCGCGGGTATCTTTGATAGAGATACGTTTGCCGGTACCGTTCCAGCCGGTGTTCACCAGGTAGGCCTGCGCGCCGGATGCCTGCATGCGTTTCACCAGCACTTCAGCGTACTGCGTCGGGTGCAGCGACAGGAAAGCCGCGCCGAAGCAGGCGGAGAAGGTTGGGGTTGGCTCCGTCACGCCACGCTCGGTACCCGCCAGCTTGGCGGTGAAGCCGGAGAGGAAGTGGTACTGCGTCTGGCTGGCCGTCAGGCGAGACACCGGAGGCAGCACGCCGAACGCATCCGCCGTCAGGAAAATGACCTTCGTGGCATGACCCGCTTTTGACACAGGCTTCACGATATTGTCGATGTGGTAGATCGGGTAAGAGACGCGGGTGTTTTCCGTTTTCGACGCATCGTCGAAGTCGATGGAGCCGTCGGCACGCACGGTGACGTTTTCCAGCAGCGCATCGCGACGGATCGCATGGAAGATATCCGGCTCGGCCTCTTCAGACAGGCGAATGGTCTTCGCGTAGCAGCCGCCTTCAAAGTTGAATACGCCGTCGTCATCCCAGCCGTGTTCGTCATCGCCAATCAGGCGACGTTTTGGATCGGTGGACAGGGTGGTTTTCCCGGTGCCGGACAGGCCGAAGAATACCGCCACGTCGCCTTTTTCACCGACGTTAGCCGAGCAGTGCATGGAGGCGATACCGCGCAGCGGCAGCAGGTAGTTCATGACCGAGAACATCCCTTTCTTCATTTCGCCACCGTACCAGGTACCGCCGATCAGCTGGATACGTTCGGTCAGGTTGAAGGCCACAAAGTTTTCGGAGTTCAGACCCTGCTCTTTCCACTGTGGGTTAGTGCATTTCGCACCGTTCATCACGATGAAATCCGGGGTGAAATCCTGCAGCTCTTCGTCGGTTGGACGAATAAACATGTTTTTCACGAAATGCGCCTGCCAGGCCACTTCAGTGATAAAACGCACGGAGAGACGGGTATCGGCGTTAGCGCCGCAGAAAGCGTCGACAATAAACAGACGCTTGCCGGAAAGTTGATGGGTGACGAGCCCTTTCAGGTGCTGCCAGGTTTCCGGGGAGAGCGGTTTGTTGTCGTTCTTCCCTTTGCCCTTGTCAGCCCACCACAGCGTATCGCGGGTGGTTTCGTCTCGGACGATATACTTATCTTTCGGCGAACGACCGGTAAAGATACCGGTATCGACGGCGATAGCACCAAGATTCGTCAACACACCACGCTCGTATCCTTCCAGTGCTGGATTGAGCTCTTCCTGATACAGCGTATCGTAGTCGGGGTTGTAGACGATTTCCTGGACGTCGTGAATACCATAAGCCTTGAGATCTTGCGGGGTTAAACCAGTAACACGCATATCACTGCTCCTTAGCCAATATGTACTGCCTGAAATTGTAGGGTTTTTCTGAGGTTGTTAACCGCGACGGGGCTCATAGATTTACGCATCTGGACAAAACCCTTACTAACGGAAAACGCTGCGACTCCAGTCACAGCGCAGGCGGATTATCGCAGGAATCGCTTTTTGGTTGGGGAAAATGTTCCGAAAAGGTTAAAGAGTGGTGATTTTATCGGAAAGAATGTGAATGTAATCGCATACACGTAAGAAAATTACGTAAGAGTTACATAAGGAAAACGATTCAGCTTAAGCGGGGGTTTTTGCCCCTCACACCAGCCTCTCCCAAAGGGGAGAGGGTTAGGGTGAGGGGAAAGGGGTTTAGTGAACCTGCGGATCCGCCGGGGAGGCGTTATTGCGGATCTCAGCGATATCCATCGAATTGAACACGTAGTGCGTACCGCAGTAGTCACAGTGCATATCAATTTCGCCGTCTTCCGCCATGATGCTGTCGATCTCTTCATCCGGCAGGGTTTTCAGCGCGCCAGCGCAGCGCTCGCGGGAGCAGGTGCACTTAAATTCCACGGACTGCGGATCGTAAACCGTCACTTCTTCTTCGTGGTACAGACGCCACAGCACGTCGGTCGCCGACAGGTTGAACAGCTCTTCCGCTTTGATGGTTTCGGTCAGCGTCGCCAGGTGCTCAAAGTCATTGGTCTGTGCGTCCTGCGCAGGCAGAACCTGCAGCAGCATACCGCCGGCAGCAGGCTGACCGTCCACTTCACCGGTGCGGATGAAGAGACGCGTCGGCAGCTGTTCAGAACGCATGAAGTAATCTTCCAGGCAAGCTGCCAGGGTATCGCCTTCCAGGCCCACCACGCCCTGATAGCGCTCGCCTTCCTCAGGGGAGATGGTGATCACCAGGTAGCCATTACCCACCAGCGTTTTGAGGTCTGCATTTTCAGGCACGTCGCCCTGAACGCGCGCCACGCCGCGCATCTGCTGCTGGTTATTGCCGTTGATTACCGCCAGCGTCATCGGGCCGTCACCCTGCAGCTGCACGGTGATATCACCGGCAAACTTCAGCGTCGCCGTCAGCAGGCTGGTGGCAACCAGCAGTTCGCCCAACAGGGTCTTCACCGGCAGCGGGTAGTTGTGGTTTTCCAGAATCTGTTTCCAGGTTTCGGATACGGTGACCAGCTCGCCGCGCACGGCGAATTGTTCAAACAGATAGCGGTGTAATTGGTCGTGTTGGGCCATTTTCATCTCTCGTGCGGGTGAGGTTAATCAGTCTCACCGTGTTTAAATTTCATCAGGTCGCGGCGCTCTTTTTTATCCGGTCGCCGGTCCGGGTGGGGCATCGTCAGCGCGTTCATTTTGCGCGCCAGCGCGGTCTTCTCGCGCTTTTCAATGCTCTCCGCCGTCTCTTCATAAAGCAGTACGGCTTCCGCTGCAGGTCGACGCTGTTCGGTAACGGCTTTAATCACCACAGTACGTTCATCGTTGCCCTGACGCAGCGTTAAGGTGGCATTCAGCTCAACCAGCTTGCTCGGTTTGCTGCGCTGGCCGTTGTAATGCACTTTTCCGCCGTCAACCATCTCGCGGGCAAGGGCGCGTGTTTTATAAAAACGCGCTGCCCACAGCCATTTATCCAGTCTTACCCCGTCAGAGGGTTTTTCTTTCATGGCGTCTCCTTCACGGTCAGTGAGGGGATCATCTGGCGATAGTCGTTTAGTCCAGGGTGGCGCAGATAGCTTTTTTCAGCCAGGCCAGAGTCAGGATTGGTCACGCCCAGACAGTAGCGAATGCCAAATCTTGCCGCGGAATCCAGAATGGGCTCGCTGTCATCAATGAACAGCGTACGTTCTGGCTGCAAACCCGTCTCTTCCCTCACCGCATGCCACAACCGCTGATCCTCTTTCGGATAACCAAATGTGTGGGTGGAAAGTAATAAATCAAGGTGCGATGCCAGGCCCGTATGCTCCAGCTTCACCGCCAGATTATGTGGATGCGCGTTGGTCAGCAAAATACGGCGCTTGCCGCTTGCTTTCAGCGCATCCAGAAAGGGCACGGTGTCCTCGCGCAGAACGGCGCGCGGGCCCTGGGCGGTGGTCATGGCACAAATATCCAAACCGAGGCGCTCGCTCCAGTAGTCAAGACAGTACCAGTTTAGCGTATGTTGCACCGCGCTATATTGCGAACGAATGAATGCCTGCGCTTCTGCCGGGGAGATCCCCTGCTGCTCGCCATAGGTTTCAGGCACCAGCGTTTGCCAGAAATAGTTATCAAAGGCGAGATCGAGCAGCGTGCCGTCCATATCCAGCAGAACGGTATCTACCTCCTGCCAGGCGATATCAAGATGCATAAGGGGGAACTCCAGCCAGAAGAAACGTGCGCGACAGGGTAGCACATCTTGCCGCGCAACGACGTTATCAGATCAGGCTCTCAGACGAGGGGATCAGCTTAGGATTGAGGCAGTTTTCATAATACTGCTGGATGTCGGCAAGCCGGGTGCGCGAGCGCTGGTAGCGGCGCAGGGCCATAAAGCCGTTCCAGAAAATGGCGATCAGCATCGCGGTCATTAGCAGAGAGGTGCCGATGTAACGCCACAAGCCTGCGCTATCCGGCATCCGGTGCAGGCCGATATGGCGAGTGCCGTTGGCGTCGGTATAAATACTCGTGACAATCCCTTCGGCGCTGAACGGCGTTTGCATCAGCATCTGCGCCAGGCGCTGGAACTGGCTCCACTGCTCCTGAGCCGGGTAGTCATAAAGCGCAACCTGCGGGTAGGGCTGATCGACCAGGTCGCTGCCTTCATCGCTTGCTATCACAAAGCCGCCCGGCGCCGGGCTGTTCAGCGCCTGAGCCGCGCGGGTGGTCTCGCGCATCATGAACGGCGACGTCGAGGTGGCAACCAGGTTATCCAGCGATTCAGCGCTCACCGGACGCAGCAGGACATTAACGCCATCCAGTCGTCCCGCTTCGGCGCGTTTCACCAGCGAGTCCCAGTCTTTGCTGTTCCCCAGGTTTACCAGGGCGTTTTTAAGGCGTATGCACTCATCCTGAGAGGAGCATAAATCCTGCGTTTTCAGGACGATGTCACCAAAATCATCCAGCAGAACCATGCCTGATTTCTGAATGGCCGAGCGCAGCGCGGGGCTGACGCGCGAATCATCGTCCGGTTTCGGGTGCAGCTGGCGGTTAACCGTCTGGGTGAGAGCCGTGGCCTTGTTCACCACTTCGGATTCCGGCAGCGGCAGCGGCGGCGCGTCGTTCCAGATAATTTGCGAACAGTCGAACGGCATGAACGGCGAGTTCTGACGCGTGTTCCACGCCCCCGGCGTGTGAATATTACACATCCCGGTCCCCTTCAGGCGCAGCGTGTCCCCCACGCGTACACCGGCTTCATCCAGTTTATTGACGCTGCTCGCTTCAATGGTTTGCGCCCCTTTGATCCACGACAGGGTGAATTTAATGGGCATATCCAGCGGCACGAAAAGCAGCAGCATGGCTAAGACCAGCGCGGCGCCGCCAGCAATGACCGTACTGCGTAGCCAGTGCTGAAGCGGGAAATTTTTCACTTCATCATGCAGGGATAAGAAGCGCCCCTGGCGCACAACGTGGCGGTCAAGGTAGATATCAATGTCGGTTTTCTGCCCTAAGTCCTGCGCGATCCACGGCTGCCAGTGGCGCGGGTAGATCAGGTCGATAATACCGAGCGAGATATTGTTGAGATGCTCCTGATCGTTTTCACCGAACAGGCCCCAGCGCTTTGGCGTCCCGCGCAGGCAGTGGATCTCGCGCAACGAGGTTTTGGCCGGGGGGGCAAAGAGACCCCAAAGCCCGCCGGCCAGCAGCAGCACCGCACCGCCAGCCAGCCAGGGGACAAACACATCCGGCGTGAGCAGGCAGATAAAAAAGAGCAGGAAGGCAGCAACGATCAGAATGGCTTCACGGATGCCGTCCGGGCGGCTCAGGGCGTACTCTTCATGCGTCTCCTGGCGAATGTTCAGCAGTTCGATCTGCTCTGTCTCTTCGCCACGAATGGACGCCTGTGTTGAACTCGCGCGTTCCAGCGCAAAACGCGGGGCTTCCTGAAGGTATTCATTCAGCGTATGGCCGTTAAGCGTGATAACCAGAGGCAATGAATCGGTGTGAATCAGCTCAACGCTGTTTTCGTCATTAATGTACTGCTCCCAGGACGGGGGCAGATGCACTTCGACGGAATCAAGGTAATAACGCCATTTGTTGGGGTCATCAGTGGTGATGCCATAGCGCGTGATGGAGCGCGTCACGCAGAGCACGGTATCACTTTGCGCATTAAGCTTTAGCGCGACGGGCGCAGCAGTGGCTCCCGTTGGGCCAGGCGTTAACTGGGTACGGTTCAGGATTTCGAGATAGTTTTCAACCGCATCGCGCTCGTCCTGCGTGAGTTTACGCGTGCTCGCACCCGCAAATGCATTTAAAAAGGGCAGACGATAACGGCGCTGTACGCGGCGCCTGTACAACCATCCTGCAACAAACGCGCCGGCCAGCATAGCAGCGAGAACAATCAAAATGGTGCTCATGCTTTCCCCATCTTACTTATCTTCTTACAGGTGTAGTCAGTAGCACCTTTACATTGAATGAGAGTCTGTGGCTGGCTATCGGCAAGTATGGAGTCGAACTTGAGCATTCTGAAGCGCATCCCAGTGACCGGTGATGATAGCAAAGCCTGTTATGGCGCGATATCAGCAAATTCCTGGAAACATTTCAACCTCTTGACATTTGTTTTGAATTGAGGATTGATCCCAGTTACGTTGCATAAATGTAAATAAAGAGCGATTGACATTGCCGAAACCGTGCGGCATATCGCACAATAACGCCAGTTCTCACTGCTAAGACCCATCAAGATGAGCAAACCACTACAAAAACCCACCATTCTGAATGTAGAAACTGTCGCCAAATCGCGCCTGTTTAATGTCGAAAGTGTGGACCTGGAGTTCAGCAACGGTGTGCGTCGCGTTTATGAACGTATGCGCCCCTCTTCGCGCGAAGCGGTGATGATTGTTCCCATTGTCGACGATCATCTGATTTTGATCCGCGAATACGCTGTGGGAACGGAATCTTACGAGCTTGGGTTCTCGAAAGGGCTTATCGACCCGGGTGAAACCGTCTTTGAAGCGGCAAACCGCGAGCTTAAAGAAGAGGTGGGCTTTGGTGCGAATGAGCTTTCATTCCTGAAAAAGCTGAGCATGGCGCCGTCCTATTTTTCCAGCAAAATGAATATCGTGGTGGCTGAAGACCTCTATCCTGAATCGCTGGAAGGGGATGAGCCGGAGCCGCTGCCGCAGGTTCGCTGGCCGCTAGCGCACCTGATGGATCTTCTGGAAGACCCTGACTTTAATGAGGCTCGCAACGTGAGCGCGCTGTTCCTGGTACGGGAATGGTTGAAGGGGCAGGGGCGACTGTAGTGGCCTGATGCCCTCACCCCAACCCTCTCCCACGGGAGAGGGAGCAAACACAAAAACGGCAACCAGAGGTTGCCGTTTTGCTTTGTTGTCAGAACAGCTCGTGCGTCTCGCCGTTATCAATAATCTCTGTCCCCACCTCGTGCACCGCCTGCGTGGTTGGCTGCGTGCCCTCGATGAAATACTCTTCGCGACTATTACCGCCGTTGGCGAGCTGACCCGTGCTGCGGTCGATATTAACCGTCACCACGCCTGGCGGTGGCGTTAACGGCTGCTCCGGCACGCCTTCAAGAACGGACTTCATGTAGGCGTCCCAGGCCGGCTGCGCGCTCTTCGCACCGCCTTCGTAGCCGGAGATCTGATCCTTAATCGCGCCGGAGGCCGTTGTACGACCTAAGTCACGGCGGTGATCGTCGAAACCGATCCAAACCGATGTCACCACGCCCGGGCCGTAGCCGGAGAACCACGCGTCTTTCGAGCTGTTGGTTGTCCCCGTTTTACCGCCGATATCATGGCGCTGCAAATCACGCCCTGCGCGCCAGCCTGTGCCCTGCCAGCCCGGTTCACCGAAGATGTTGGTGTTCAGCGCGCTTTTGATCAGGAAGGACAGCGGCGTGTTGATCACATGCGGGGCATACTCCGGCGCGCCGGTCTGTGCCACCAGAGACTGGTTAGCCTGCTCGAGCTGCGGCTGCGGCACGACGCCGTTCTGCTGCTCCTGAGACACGGCAGGGTCTTCCATGTCCTTGTTTTCAAGCACGTCGGATTTCGGCGTATTGCCATAAATGACCGGAATATCGCAGTCAGGGCAGGCAATCTTCGGCTTCGCTTCGAACAGCACGCCGCCCTGATCGTTTTCAATCTTGCTGATGAAGTACGGATCAATCAGGAAGCCGCCGTTGGCCATCACCGAGTACCCGCGTGCGACCTGAAGCGGCGTAAACGAGGCGGAGCCTAACGCCAGCGACTCGGTGCGAACGATGTTCTGCGCCGGGAAACCGAAGCGCTGCAGATACTCTGCGGCATAGTCGACGCCCATCGCGCGCATGGCGCGCACCATCACCACGTTTTTCGACTGTCCCAGGCCCTGACGGAGACGAATTGGGCCGGCATACTCCGCAGGGGAGTTCTTCGGCTGCCAGTCGGAACCGGCACCGGCATCCCAGCGGGAGATTGGCACGTCGTTAAGGATGCTGGCGAGGGTCAAGCCTTTATCCATCGCTGCCGTGTAGAGGAACGGTTTGATATTGGAACCGACCTGACGCAGCGCCTGGGTGGCGCGGTTAAATTTGCTCTGGTTGAAATCAAACCCGCCGACCAGGGCCAGGATGGCACCGTTCTGTGGATTGATAGAGACCAGGGCCGAGTTGACGTCCGGCACCTGTGCCAGCCACCAGGATTCGCCTACCTTCCGCACCCAGATTTGCTGTCCGGTCTGCACGGCATCGGTCACTTTACGCGGCGTTGCGCCCTGCAGGGTATCCGAGCGGTAAGGACGCGCCCAGCGGATACCGTCCATACGCAGCGAGACGGAAGTACCGTCCGCGAGCGTCGCAACGGCTTCCTGAGGATCGGCCTGCGTCACCACGGCAGGAAGGAGGGGACCATAGGTTGGCAGCGCCTTCAGCGTACTGGTGATTTTTTTACTGCCCCACGCGCTTTCGCCCACTTTCCAGAGCACGTTTGACGGGCCGCGATAGCCGTGACGCATATCGTAGTCCATCACGTTGTTCCGCACCGCTTCCTGAGCCGCCTGCTGGACCTTACGGGTGACGGTGGTGTACACGCGATAGCCATCTTCATAGGCCTTGTCACCATAGCGATTCACCATCTCCTGACGAACCATTTCGGTCAGGTAAGGGGATGCGAAGGCGATTTCAGGGGCGTGGTAGTTAGCGTCAATCACATCGTTACGCGCCTGGTCGTACTCGCTCTGGCTGATGTAGCCTTCGCTCAGCATGCGTGACAGAACGACGTTACGGCGCGCGGTGGCGCGATCGAGCGAGTAGAGCGGGTTAAACGTGGACGGCGCTTTCGGCAGACCAGCAATGGTTGCCATTTCGCTTAAGGTGAGTTGCTCAACGGGCTTACCGAAGTACACCTGTGCGGCAGCCCCCACGCCATAGGCTCGGTAACCCAGGTAGATTTTGTTGAGGTACAGCTCAAGGATTTCGTCTTTGCTCAGCAGCTGCTCAATACGGATCGCGAGGAACACCTCTTTGATCTTACGTATCAGCGTCTTTTCAGGGCTGAGGAAGAAGTTACGCGCCAGCTGCTGCGTGATGGTACTTGCCCCCTGAGAGGCGTGACCAGAGAACAACGCAATGCTCGCGGCACGGAAAATCCCCACCGGATCGACACCGTGGTGCTCGTAAAAACGGCTGTCCTCCGTGGCGATAAAGGCTTTTACCATCACGGGTGGAATTTGGTTTAAGGTCAGCGGAATACGACGCTTCTCGCCATACTGCGCCATCAGCTCGCCATCGGCGCTATAGACTTGCATCGGGATCTGGAGGCGCACATCGCGAAGCGTGGCGACATCAGGTAGCTGTGGCTCAATATATTTGTACAAACCGTAAATCGAGCCTGCTCCCAGCAGAATGCAACAGACTGCAAGGATGAATAAATACTTTACGAACTTCACCGGAGATTTCCCATTTGGTTTCACTTGGGCAGTTTCTAAACAATCGCGCGGTAGTATAAAGGCAAGCCTGATTCATTGATATAGCCGTCAACCCGACGGGCGATAAGGAGATCGTGAAGCATGGCTTTCAAAATATGGCAAACGGGCGTTCATATTCAACAGGATAGGGTGCTGATCGTCGCCCTGGCCCGGGAGAAGTTGGGCTGGTGCATGCGCCGCTGGTGGGCGATTCCTCTGGACGAGGGCATCATTCGTGACGGCAAAATTTGTCAGCCAGAACAGCTGGTTGATGCGTTACGCGACTGGCGCAAAACGCTGCCGCACTACCATCGGGCATTCCTTTCTTTCCCGGCAGCACGCACTCTGCAACGGGCGCTCCCCCGCCCGACCGTTGCGCTGCGCGACAGCGAGCAGCTCTCATGGCTTGGTGCGGCGCTCGCGCGCGAACTGGAGATGTCTGCTGATACGCTCTGTTTCGATTACGCGCAGGATACCTTCAGCAATACCTTTCACGTGACCGCCGCGCAAAACAACGAGATCGACACCCTACTGGCGCTGGCGAAAACGCTGCGTTTGCGGCTGGTGGCCGTTACGCCGGATGCCAGCGCGCTGGCGAATCTTCTTCCCGCGGTGGCGCCAGCGACGTGCGTCGCCTGGCGGGACGATCGGCAGTGGCTGTGGGCGATGCGCCACCAGTGGGGACGCCGCATTACCACAGAAGCCGAAAACGTGTCTGAGCTTTCAGCGCTGCTGGGGCTTGGTTCGGATGACATCGCGCTGTTTGATAGCCGACGTGATCCGTGGGAAATCCTGGAACGCTGCCATGCCCCGCTACCGGACTGCGGCGCTGATTATACCGTTGCGCTGGCGTTGGCCATGAGCGAGGTGCCCGGATGAGCATCATGAACTTTCTGCCCTGGCGACAGCAGAGACGCGCGCGATGCCTGCACTTCTGGGGCGGAATGTGTGTCGGCACCGTGCTGTTAATGTTCGCGATCATTTTCTGCCTGCGGATAAACCCTCTTATGAGGCTGCACGCGCTGCAAACGGAGCTGACGGGAACGCAGACCGTGCAGCACGCGCTTGCCTCCCGGCAGAAACTCGCCTCACAGGCGCAGAAGCCAGCGCAGACCCTTCAACGACGCGCATGGCAACCGGTGCTGGAGTCCCTTTCCCGCGCCACTCCTTCACAGGTCTGGCTGACAGAGCTTCGCTATCAGCCTCCTGCTCTGACGCTGAGCGGGTATGCCATAACCCTGCCAGCCCTGTCTGCTCTGCGCGATGCGCTGGGCCAAATAGCGGGTTTTACGCCCGGAACGGCGGGTGAGCTTCGGCAGGACAGCCAGGGGCGGTGGATGTTCACCCTCCATCTTAAAAGCGAGGGGTAATGCATGGATACCCTGTTAGAACGCTGGTGCGAAAGCCGTCCCTGGTCTCGGGTGCTTTTTTGGTGTCTGGGGAGTCTCCTGGCAGGACTGGCCGCGTGGGGCACCTTGCTCAGACCGCTAGACAGACAGTGTGCTGAACGACAGCGACAGATGATTCAGGACGCAAGGACGAACGCGGCGTTATGGCCTGCCGTCAGAAAGGTGCCGTTTCGTCCGGAAACAACGGACACACTGGCGCTGACGGCGTTTTCCCCGCTCGATTTTCAGGGCGATAACGCGACGCTGGTTCACTGGAAGCCGCTGCAGAACGGAGGGGAACTGATGCTGGAGGTGAAGTGGCAGGCTCTCCCGGCGCTTTTTTCCCGGCTGGCGCAGCGGGATGTGCAGATCGCCGCTTTCGCGATTGCACCACAAGGTACAGCGTTGCGCCTGCGGCTGGAGCTGGAACATGCGAAATAGCGCGCGATATTTGCTGGTTTGCTCAGCGCTGCTATTGACCGGCATGCGCGATCCGTTTCGCCCGCCGGACGATCCCTGCGCCATAGGCGAGCTGGCGCAGTGGCGCTACTGCGGCATGGTGGGAGGACAGCAGGCTATCGGCATTTTACAGGATGGGCAAAAGCGCTGGTACCGCCTGAAAATGCATGAGCGCTTCCCGGCAGGCTGGACGATAACAGCCATCAATGAAACGGAACTGGTTGTTGATGTGGGTGACACATGTGAACCAGGAACATGGACGTGGCAACGAGAAGGAACGAATAAGAATGAATTTACGGATAATGCTGTGGCTGCTGGCGTTCAGCCATCCGCTGTGGGCCGCCGCGCCAAAACCGGTCACGCTGGTGGTGGATGACGTGCCTGTAGTCCAGGTGCTGCAGAGCCTGGTTGCACAGGAGAACCGAAATCTGGTGATATCGCCTGACGTCGGCGGCACGCTTTCGCTCAACCTGACGCGCGTCCCCTGGCGTCAAGCGTTACAGACGGTTGCCACCAGCGCTGGCCTTGTTTTGCGAGAGGAGGACGGCATTTTTTATGTGCATACCGCGGCCTGGCAGCGTGAGCAGCAGGAACGTTCAGAACAGGAGCGAACGCGTCGACAGCTTGATGCGCCGCTGGTGTCTCACAGCATCGCTTTGTCCTATGCCGATGCCGGAGAGCTGCAAAAAGACGCGGAAAAGCTCCTGAGCCCAAAGGGAAGTTTGTCTCTCGACAAACGCACCAACCGGCTGCTGATTCGGGATAACCAGACGGTGGTGGAGACGCTGCAGCGCTGGGCCGCTCAGATGGATATTCCCGTCGAACAGGTCGAGCTGGCGGCGCATATTGTGACCATTAATGAAAAACGCCTGCGTGAGCTGGGGGTGAAGTGGAATCTCGCCGACGCCGCCGACGCGGGCAAGGTTGGCCAGCTCACCACGCTTGGCAGCGATCTATCCGTCGCCAGCGCCACCAGCCACGTGGGTTTTAACATCGGACGGATCAATGGTCGGCTGCTGGATCTGGAGCTCTCTGCGCTGGAGCAAAAACAGCAGGTCGATATCATCGCCAGCCCGCGGCTGCTGGCCTCGCATATGCAGCCGGCCAGCATCAAGCAGGGGAGTGAAATCCCGTATCAGGTCTCAAGCGGTGAAAGCGGGGCAACCTCCGTTGAGTTTAAAGAGGCGGTATTAGGAATGGAGGTCACACCGGTGGTCTTACCGGGTGGGCGCGTGCGCCTGAAATTGCACATCAGCGAAAATATGCCGGGACAGGTTCTGCAGCAGGCTGACGGCGAAACGCTGGCGATCGACAAACAGGAGATAGAAACCCAGGTGGAGGTAAAAAGTGGAGAAACGCTGGCGTTGGGCGGAATTTTTTCGCAGAAGAACAAAACCGGCAGCGACAGCGTGCCTGGGCTGGGGAAAATCCCCTGGCTTGGACAGCTTTTTCGCCACGATGGTAAGGATAATGAACGGCGCGAGCTAGTGGTGTTTATTACACCACGTCTGGTCGGTATTCGCTGACGGGTAACGATCCCCGCAATGATTTTGCATTCAGTTTGTTGCAGATGTTTGACGTGGGGCATGAATTAGCATACAAGGAGTACCGATTTGAGTTGGACTTACGTCTTATTACCTTATGCGCCCGACGCGGTGATTTAATCAGTTGCCAAACAAGCCGGAGTATTGAGATAATTTTTAGTCTGACTCTCGCTCTATTGCATATGAGGTTTCAGTTCATGTCCTGCTACGCTGGGTGTCTGCGAAGCGGGGATTACCATTAACGAATAGTCTTAGTAGTACCGATAAAATGGCAGAGAAACGCAATATCTTTCTGGTTGGGCCTATGGGTGCCGGCAAAAGCACTATTGGGCGTCAGTTAGCTCAACAACTCAATATGGAATTTTACGATTCTGATCAAGAGATTGAGAAACGAACCGGAGCTGATGTGGGCTGGGTTTTCGATGTAGAAGGCGAAGAAGGTTTCCGTGACCGAGAAGAAAAAGTGATCAACGAACTCACGGAAAAACAGGGCATCGTTCTGGCAACAGGCGGCGGTTCTGTGAAATCTCGCGAAACCCGTAACCGTCTCTCCGCCCGTGGCGTAGTGGTCTATCTTGAGACGACTATCGAGAAACAGCTGGCACGTACGCAGCGCGATAAAAAGCGCCCGCTGCTGCAGGTTGAAACGCCACCACGCGAAGTTCTGGAAGCATTGGCCGATGAACGCAATCCGCTGTATGAAGAGATTGCCGATGTGACCATTCGTACTGACGACCAGAGCGCTAAAGTGGTTGCAAACCAGATTATTCATATGCTGGAAAGCAACTGATTCTGGCTTTATATACACTCGCCTGCGGGTAAAAGCATTAAAGGTGGATGTCGCGTCATGGAGAGGATTACAGTTACTCTCGGGGAACGTAGTTACCCTATCACCATCGCGGCTGGTTTGTTTAACGACCCAGCTTCCTTTTTACCACTGAAAGCGGGTGATCAGGCGATGCTGGTCACCAATGAGACGCTGGCTCCGCTTTATCTCGACCGCGTACGCCATCTGCTTGAGCAGGCGGGCGTAAAAGTCGACAGTGTGATTCTCCCCGATGGCGAGCAGTATAAAAGCCTGACGGTACTGGATACCGTCTTTACCGCATTGCTGCAAAAACCGCACGGTCGCGATACAACACTGCTTGCCCTGGGTGGCGGTGTTGTGGGCGATCTGACCGGTTTTGCGGCCGCAAGCTATCAACGTGGCGTCCGTTTTATTCAAATCCCGACCACGTTGCTGTCCCAGGTCGACTCCTCTGTGGGTGGCAAAACGGCAGTCAACCATCCGCTCGGCAAAAACATGATTGGCGCGTTCTACCAGCCCGCATCGGTGGTGGTCGATCTCGACTGTCTGAAAACGCTGCCGAAGCGCGAGCTGGCTTCGGGTCTGGCGGAAGTGATCAAATACGGCATTATTCTTGATGGCGAGTTCTTTAGCTGGCTTGAAGAGAATATGGATGCGCTGCTGTGCCTGGATGAGGCTAAACTGGCATACTGCATTCGTCGTTGTTGTGAACTGAAAGCAGAAGTTGTTGCAGCAGACGAGCGTGAAACGGGCTTACGTGCTTTACTGAATCTTGGGCATACGTTTGGCCACGCCATTGAAGCCGAGATGGGTTACGGCAACTGGCTGCACGGTGAAGCCGTCGCGGCCGGTATGGTCATGGCAGCCCGCACCTCTGAACGTCTGGGGCAGTTTAAACCTGAAGAGACGGCGCGCATCATTGCGCTGCTTGAACGTGCAGGTTTGCCGGTAACCGGGCCGCAGGAGATGTCGGCGCAAGCGTATTTACCCCACATGATGCGCGATAAAAAAGTATTGGCAGGTGAGATGCGTCTTGTACTCCCGCTTGCAATAGGGAAGAGTGAAGTGCGCGGCGGAGTGCCGCACGATGTCGTTCTTGGCGCTATCGCTGATTGTCAGCAGGCGTAACAACTAGAAAGGTCAGGCCACTGTCGCAGGTGGTCGTTTAGCTTCAGGTGAAATGCAAAGTCGTTAGCATAAGCCTTTGAGTGGGGTGTTAAATGGATGAATTCAAACCAGAAGACGAGCTGAAACCCGATCCCAGCGATCGTCGTACTGGTCGTTCTCGTCAATCTTCAGAACGTGATAACGAGCCGCAGATCAACTTTGACGATGTTGATCTGGATGCAGACGATCGTCGCCCTTCGCGCAGCCGCAACGCGCACGAAGAGCGAGCAGAAGAGGATTATGAGTCCGAAGAAGATTCAATGGACGAACAGCCTGTAGAGCGTCGCCCGCGTAAACGTAAAAAAGCCGCTGCGCCGAAACCGGCTTCCCGCCAGTACATTATGATGGGTCTTGGCGTTCTGGTGCTAGTGCTGCTGATTGTCGGCATTGGCTCCGCGCTTAAAGCACCGTCAACGAACTCAACCGAGCAAACTGCTTCCGCTGAGAAGAGCATCAACCTGTCCGGTAACGATGCGACTAATCAGGCGAATGGCGCACAGCCTGCGCCGGGTGCGACTTCCGCAGAGCAGACCGCAGGTAACACCACAGCGCCGCAGGATGTTTCTCTACCGCCCGTTTCTTCAACCCCTGCTCAGGGTCAGGCACCTGCTACGCCTGAAGGTCAGCAGCGCGTAGAAGTTCAGGGAGATCTGAACAATGCGCTGACGCAGCCGCAGAACCAGCAGCAGGTTGATAACGTCGTGGTTAACTCTACGCTGCCAACTGAGCCGGCAACCGTTGCCCCGATTCGCGGTGGTAACGCTCAGCCACAAACGGCTGCGACGGAAACCAAACCGCGCCAGACGCAAGCTGCGACGCGTCCTGAACGTAAGCAGGCGGTGATTGAGCCTAAGCGTGAAACCAAACCTCAGGCAGTCGTGAAAGCGCCTGAAGTGAAAGCTGCACCGGCACAGCCGAAACACACCGAAACGGCTGCGGTGAGCGAGCCTGCTAAAGCGCCAGTCACGCAGACCGCGCCGAAAGCAACGGCGACCACAGCTGCACCTGCAGCAACAGCTCCGGCAGCCACGGCAGCAGCCTCCAGCGACGCAGCAGGCAAAACGGCAGGTAACGTTGGCTCGCTGAAGTCTGCGCCATCCAGCAACTACACGCTGCAGCTGAGCAGTTCGTCTAACTATGACAACCTCAACGGTTGGGCGAAGAAATCAAATCTGAAAAACTACGTTGTTTATCAGACGACCCGCAACGGTCAGCCGTGGTATGTGCTGGTCAGCGGCGTTTATTCGTCCAAAGATGAAGCGAAACGTGCCGTAGCGGCACTGCCAGCTGATGTTCAGGCGAAAAACCCGTGGGCGAAGCCGATTCATCAGGTTCAGGCCGATCTGAAGTAATGTTTAAAGCGCAGGATGCTGTCGGAGCTTTCTCCACAGCCGGAGAAGGTGTAATCAGTTAGTCAGCATGAAAAAAAATCGCGCTTTTCTGAAATGGGCAGGGGGGAAATACCCCCTGCTCGATGATATTAAAAAGCACCTGCCAAAAGGCGAGTGTCTAATCGAGCCTTTCGTAGGTGCGGGATCGGTGTTCCTCAACACCGATTTTTCTCGTTATATCCTGGCGGATATCAACAACGACCTTATCAGCCTCTATAACATTGTTAAGCTGCGTACCGAAGAGTATGTCGCAGAGGCGCGCAAACTGTTTACGCCGGAGAATAATCACCCGGACGTTTACTACCAGTTCCGCACCGAGTTTAATCAGAGCCAGGATCCGTTCCGCAGAGCGTTGCTGTTCCTCTATCTCAACCGTCATGGTTACAACGGCCTGTGCCGCTATAACCTGCGCGGGGAATTTAACGTGCCGTTTGGTCGCTATAAGCGTCCGTATTTCCCGCAGGACGAGCTGTACCACTTTGCCGAAAAAGCGCAGAACGCAGAGTTTCATTGCCTCTCATATGAAGAGTGTATGGAACTGGCAGGCGTAAACTCGGTGGTTTACTGTGACCCGCCTTACGCACCACTGTCTGCAACGGCGAATTTCACCGCTTATCACACCAACAGCTTCAGCCCGGCCGAGCAGGCTCGTCTGGCGGAGATGGCGGAAAAGCTGGTCAGCAAAAGAATTCCGGTGTTAATTTCGAATCACGACACGCCTGATACGCGCGAATGGTACAAAGCCGCGAAGCATTTTCAGGTCAAAGTGCGGCGTAGCATTAGCAGCAACGGCGGCACACGTAAAAAGGTGGACGAACTTCTGGCTCTTTATCGCCCCTGAGCCGTTTTGCCCGCCGGTAAACACATTTCAAGGAGAAGCGGATGAAACAGTTTTTGATTGCTCCCTCAATTCTGTCGGCCGATTTTGCCCGCCTGGGTGAAGACACCGCCAAAGCTCTCGCGGCTGGCGCAGATGTGGTCCATTTCGACGTGATGGACAACCACTACGTCCCTAACCTGACCATTGGCCCAATGGTGCTCAAGGCGCTGCGTAACTACGGCATTACCGCCCCGATCGACGTCCACCTGATGGTGAAGCCTGTCGATCGCATCGTGCCTGATTTCGCCGCAGCGGGTGCCAGCATCATCACTTTCCATCCGGAAGCCTCTGAACACGTGGACCGCACGCTGCAGCTGATCAAAGAGAACGGCTGCAAGGCGGGCCTGGTGTTTAATCCGGCCACGCCGCTGAGCTATCTCGACTATGTCATGGACAAGCTGGATGTGATTCTGCTGATGTCCGTTAACCCGGGCTTTGGCGGTCAGTCGTTTATCCCCCACACGCTGGATAAGCTGCGTGAGGTGCGCCGTCGTATTGACGAGTCAGGCTACGATATTCGTCTGGAAGTGGACGGCGGTGTGAAAGTGAATAACATTGGTGAAATTGCGGCAGCCGGTGCGGATATGTTTGTTGCCGGTTCAGCCATTTTCGACCAACCGGATTACAAAAAAGTCATTGATGAAATGCGCCGCGAGCTGGCGAAGGTAAGTCATGGATAAATTGCAGGCAATTCGGGGTATCGCATTTGACCTCGACGGCACGCTGGTCGACAGCGCGCCGGGCTTAACGAGCGCCGTAGACCAGGCGCTGTACGCCCTTGAACTCCCCGTTGCGGGGGAAGAGCGCGTGGTAACGTGGATTGGCAACGGTGCCGATGTTCTGATGGAGCGCGCGTTGACGTGGGCGCGTCAGGAGCGCGCGTCGCAGCGTTCCGCGCAGGGTAAACCGAGCGTTGACCACGCTGACATCCCTAAGGATGAGCAGCTGCGGATTCTGCGCAAACTGTTCGATCGTTTCTACGAAGAGACCGTCGAGGAGGGCAGCTTCCTGTTCCCGGACGTTCAGGAAACGCTGAGCGCGCTGCACGCGAAGGGCATTCCGCTGGGGCTGGTGACCAACAAACCGACGCCGTTTGTTGCGCCTCTGCTGGAAGCGCTCGATATCGCTAAGTATTTCTCCGTGATTGTGGGCGGCGACGACGTGCAGAACAAAAAGCCGCATCCGGAACCGCTGTTGCTGGTGGCAGGAAAATTATCCTTAACCCCTGCGGAGCTGCTCTTTGTTGGGGATTCGCGCAATGATATTCTGGCTGCCCGAGCGGCAGGGTGTCCTTCCGTCGGATTAACCTATGGCTACAACTACGGTGAAGCCATCACGCTAAGTGAGCCGGATGTGGTCTTCGACCACTTCAAAGATTTGTTGCCCGCACTCGGGCTTTCGCACAGTGAATATCAGGAATTGAATAATGACTAAGCCCATCGTTTTTAGTGGCGCACAGCCTTCAGGTGAATTGACCATTGGTAACTACATGGGTGCGTTACGTCAGTGGGTCAGCATGCAGGATGAGTACCATTGCATTTACTGCATCGTCGATCTCCATGCGATTACCGCGCGTCAGGATCCTGAGAAGCTGCGTAAAGCCACCCTGGATACGCTGGCGCTGTACCTGGCCTGCGGCATCGATCCTGAGAAGAGCACCATTTTCGTTCAGTCTCACGTGCCGGAGCACGCGCAGCTGGGCTGGGCGCTGAACTGCTACACCTATTTCGGCGAGCTGAGCCGCATGACGCAGTTCAAGGATAAATCCGCACGCTACTCTGAAAACATCAATGCCGGTCTGTTCGACTATCCGGTGCTGATGGCGGCAGACATCCTGCTGTATCAAACCAACCAGGTGCCGGTGGGTGAAGACCAGAAGCAGCATCTGGAGCTGAGCCGCGATATCGCCCAGCGCTTTAACGCGATTTACGGCGATGTGTTCAAAGTGCCAGAGCCGTTTATTCCGAAGTCCGGCGCGCGCGTGATGTCGCTGCTGGAGCCGACCAAGAAGATGTCCAAGTCTGACGATAACCGCAACAACGTTATCGGCCTGCTGGAAGATCCGAAATCCGTCGTCAAAAAGCTCAAGCGCGCGGTCACCGACTCTGACGAGCCGCCTGTGGTGCGCTACGACGTGCAGAACAAAGCGGGCGTTTCCAACCTGCTGGATATCCTCTCCGGCGTGACTGGCCAGAGCATTCCTGAACTGGAAAAACACTTCGAAGGCAAGATGTACGGCCACCTGAAAGGTGAAGTGGCAGACGCCGTTTCCGGTATGCTGACCGAGCTGCAGGAGCGTTATCACCGCTACCGTAACGACGAAGCTTTCCTGCAGAAGGTGATGAAAGACGGCGCGGAAAAAGCCAGCGCGCGTGCGTCCGAAACCCTGAAAGCGGTGTACGAAGCGATTGGGTTTGTGGGTAAACCGTAGGTAAAAGCAAAACGGTAACCACGTTACCGTTTTTAGGGTTTGTTCCCTCTGCCTGTGGGAGAGGGTCAGGGTGAAGGCATCAGACCGCACTTCCCTAAACTAAAAAACCGGGAAATCCCGGTTTTTTTACGCCTGAAAATCGCTTACTGCTGCGCCGCCGGGCCGCAACCGCCGATGATCTTCGAAATGGAGATCGCCGGGTGCAGCAGGTAATCGTAGCTGCAATTATTTTTGGTGTTCTGTACATGACCGGTGCAGGCAGTCAGAGTCGATAACAGGCCAACCAGAACGGCGGCTTTTGCCAGTTTGAACATACGCATTCCTTGTCTTAAAAACGAAAGTTGGATGTAACTCAAGGGAATAAAGGGAGAAATTCCACTTCGGGGCGGTATGTTATCGACAGCGGTAAGAGGGGAGTAGTCCACATAAGGACTACTCCGCAAAGGAAGAGTATGCGTTAGTGATTCGAGAACCAGTTCAGCTTATCGCGCAGCTCAACCACGCGACCCACCACAATCAGCGCCGGGCTTTCGACCTGCTGCGCCAGTTCACCGAGCTGCGTCAGTACGCCATCCACCACGCGTTGCTTGATGGACGTACCGTTTTCCACCAGCGCAACCGGCATATCAGCCTCCATGCCGTGCTCCAGCAGCTTCGCCTGAATCGTAGCGGCCTGGTTTAGCCCCATGTAGAAGACCAGCGTCTGCTTTTCCGCGGCCAGATTATGCCAGTCCAGCTCGCAGCCGGTTTTCAGATGGCCCGTTACCAGACGCACGCTCTGGGCATAGTCACGGTGGGTCAGCGGAATGCCAGAGTAAGCTGAGCAGCCGGATGCCGCCGTAATGCCCGGCACCACGGAGAACGGAATGCCCGCGTCACACAGGGTTTCCAGCTCCTCGCCGCCGCGACCAAAGATAAAAGGATCGCCACCCTTAAGGCGCACCACGCGCTTACCTTTCTGCGCCTCGCGCAGCAGGATCTGGTTAATCTCCTCCTGCGGAACGCAGTGATAGCCCGCCCGTTTGCCTACGAAGACGCGGTCGGCATCGCGGCGTACCAGGTTCATGATGTCATCAGAGACCAGGCGATCGTAAACCACGGTATCGGCCTGCTGGATCTGCTGTAGCCCTTTCAGCGTCAGCAAGCCTGCATCGCCGGGGCCTGCGCCCACCAGCACCACTTCGCCGCGATGGTCCAGCGGCTCGCTCAGCAGCTGTTCGGTCGTCTCTTCAACGGCTTTGGTGTCCTGATTCGCCAGCGACTGCGCCAGCCTGTCGTTCACAAAGAATTTTTCCCAGAAGCGACGGCGCTCGCCAACGGTCGAGAAGGTTTGCTTCACGCGGGAGCGGAGCTGCCCGGCGTAATGGGCAATCTGACCAAGGTGCTGCGGCAGCACGGCCTCCAGCTTTTCCCGCAGCAGGCGGGCGAGAACCGGCGAGCGTCCGCCGGACGATACCGCAATCATCAGCGGCGAGCGGTCGATAATCGACGGCATGATAAAGCTGGCCTCTTTCGGCGCATCCACCACGTTACAGAAGATTCGGCGCACTTCGCAGGCGTCGCTGACGCGCTGGTTCACTTCATCATCATCCGTCGCGGCAATCGTCAGCCAGCAGGTATCGAGCAGAGATTCATTAAACTCACCCTGTTCCAGCGTGAGCATCCCTTCCTGGGCCCAGACCTCAAACTGTGGGGCGAAGGTGAGGGCGTTGACGGTGAGCCGGGCGCCAGCCTCTAACAGCAGGCGCGCTTTGCGTTCAGCCACGTCGCCGCCGCCCACGAGAAGGCAGTCGCGGTTGCGTAATTGACAGAAAATCGGCAGGTGATCCACGACGTTACCTCGCAGCTTTCATGGAGGGGGTAAGAATTGACGTCAGGATAACAGCAGGAATCGTACAAAACATACGGTTTTTCCTGCCGTTACCCATAAGGGGTCATAAGCTTTTCGTATTGAAAAGGCGGAGGATTAGCCTTTCAGCTGCACCTTGCCGTCCTTCACGCGGACATCATAGTGCTTCACTGAATGACTCTCATCTTCCATGCAGTATCCGTCGCTTAAGCGGAAACGCTGCTTTTTCAGCGGGCTGGCGACCCACAGTTCGCCCTGATGCTCGGCAATCAGTCCGCGGGAGAGCACGCTGGCCTCGAAGAACGGGTCGATATTGCTGATGGCAAAAACCTGTTCATCGTGGCGAGGGCGGAAAATCGCAACCTGCTCGCTTCCCAGCAGCGCGCATACGCCGGTGGCCGGGATGATGTCGTTAATATCGCAAATGTTTATCCACTGGCTCATGCGTTTTCCTCCACCAGCGTGACCGGAATTCGTTCATACGGTGTCGCTGGACGATGCTGTTCACGCTCCGGCACAACCTGTACGTTCGGGTCGCGCTGGGCGCTGTTGATGAAGTGTTTGAAGCGCGTCTGCGCCGCCGGGGTGTTGACGGTTTCAGTCCACTCGCAGATCACCGCCTCGCGCAGGCGCGCCATCTCCGCTTCCAGATGTTCGTTCAGACCCAGCTTGTCTTCGATGATCACCGATTTCAGGTAATCGATGCCGCCTTCCAGATTATCGAGCCAGGAAGCGGTACGGGTCAGCTTATCGGCGGTGCGGATATAGAACATCATGAAGCGGTCGAGATACTGAATCAGCGTGTCGCGATCGAGATCCGCCGCCAGCAGGTCTGCATGGCGTGGCTTCATCCCGCCGTTGCCGCAGACGTACAGGTTCCAGCCTTTCTCGGTGGCGATGATACCCACGTCTTTACCCTGCGCTTCCGCACATTCGCGGGTACAGCCGGAGACGCCAAACTTCATTTTGTGCGGGGTGCGGATGCCTTTGTAGCGGTTTTCCAGCTCCACGCCGAAGCCCACGCTGTCGCCCACGCCGTAGCGGCACCAGGTGCTGCCCACGCAGGTTTTCGCCATGCGCAGCGCTTTGGCATACGCGTGACCGGTTTCGAAGCCGGCTTCAATCAGCTGACGCCAGATTTCCGGCAGATCGTCTTTCTGCGCGCCAAACAGGCCGATACGCTGGGAGCCGGTGATTTTGGTGTACAGGTTAAATTCACGGGCGATACGGCCCACGGCGACCAGCCCTTCCGGCGTGATTTCGCCCCCAGCGGAACGCGGGATCACGGAGTAGGTACCGTCTTTCTGGATGTTCGCCAGGAAGTTATCGTTGGTGTCCTGCAGCGGCGTATGCTCGGGCTTGAGCACGTACTCGTTCCAGCAGGAGGCCAGCAGGGAGCCGACGGTCGGTTTACACACTTCGCAGCCGTAGCCCTGACCGTGCTTCGCCAGCAGCTCGTCAAAGGACTTAATGCCCTCCACGCGGATCAGGTGGTACAGCTCCTGGCGAGAATACGCGAAGTGCTCGCACAGGTTGTTGTTCACTTCGATGCCCTGTTTTGCCAGCTCGGCGTTCAGCACCTGAGTGACCAGCGGAATACAGCCGCCGCAGCCGGTACCGGCTTTGGTTTCCGCTTTCAGCGCCGCCACGGTGTGGCAGCCTTTGTTGATGGCGGAGATCAGCATGCCTTTGGTGACGTCGAAGCAGGAGCAAATTTGCGCGCTGTCCGGCAGTTTATCCACGCCGATAGACGGCTTGCCGCTGGACGCGTGCGCCGGGAGGATCAGCGCGTCCGGGTTTTCCGGCAGCTCGATGGCGTTCAGCACCATCTGCAGCAGGTTGCCGAAGTCGCTGGTGTCGCCCACCAGCACCGCACCGAGCAGAGTTTTGTTGTCCTGGCTAACGATGAGGCGTTTGTAGACTTCTTTGCTTTCGTCGAGATAGACATAGCTGCGAGCGCCGGGCGTGCGGCCATGCGCATCGCCAATGCCTCCCACGTCCACGCCCAGCAGCTTCAGCTTGGCGCTCATGTCTGCACCGGTAAACGCGTTTTCGCTGCCGAGGATATGGTCCACGGCGACCTGCGCCATTTTGTAGCCCGGCGCTACCAGACCGTAGACGCGGTTATTCCAGCTGGCGCATTCGCCAATCGCGTAGATATCCGGATCGGAGGTCTGGCAGGTGTCGTTGATCATGATCCCGCCGCGCTGCGCCACGGCCAGACCGCACTGGGTCGCCAGCTTGTCGCGCGGACGAATACCGGTGGAGAAGACGATGAAGTCCACTTCCAGCTCGCTGCCGTCGGCAAAGCGCATGGTTTTGCGCGCTTCAGTCCCTTCCTGAACGATCTCTTTGGTGTTCTTGCTGGTGTGAACCTTCACGCCCATGCTTTCGATTTTACGACGCAGCTGGTCACCGCCCATGTGGTCGAGCTGTTCGGCCATCAGCATCGGGGCAAATTCGATGACGTGGGTTTCAACGCCAAGGTTTTTCAGCGCGCCTGCCGCTTCCAGACCCAGCAGACCGCCGCCGACGACCGCGCCGCGACGGCTGCGACGGGCGCAGGATTCGATGGCGTTGAGGTCTTCAATGGTACGGTAGACGAAGCAATCCTGAGTTTCCGAGCCTTTGATCGGCGGGATCCACGGATAGGAGCCCGTCGCCATGATCAGCTTGTCGTAAAAAACCGTACGCCCGGCGCTGGAGTGGATCACTTTTTCCTGACGATTGATGGTGATAGCGCGTTCGCCCACCAGCACTTTTACGCCATGCTTCTCGTAGAAACCTTCGCGCACCAGAGAGAGCTCTTCGGCGGTATGATGGGAGAAGTAGGAAGACAGGTGCACACGGTCGTACGCCTTGCGGGGTTCTTCACAGAACACGGTAATATCGAACTGCTCAGCATCGGCCTTATCGAGAAGATCCTCAATAAAGCGGTGGCCGACCATGCCGTTACCGATGATAGCGAGTCTGAGTTTGCTCATTATTGCCTCGATTTCTTTTCTATTATTGCCTACCTTAACGATTCAGCAGGGGCGCTCATTGATGCAAATCAAATACGTCTTAGCCTACTCCTTAGGTGGTATGCGACTGATTTGTCAGGATTTTTATAAGTGGCGGAAATCGCAGGCTTTTCGTGCTCGTTGAATTTGTGTACAAATCAGGAGATGGTTTTGCCAAAATCGATACGCCTGAAAATCAGCGGCGTTTTTTAGGGGAAGGGTATGTCTACAACACCGTTATGGCTTGTTCAGAATGTTCGTTTACCGGGTCGGGAAGGGCTGTGGCAGCTCGCCATTGAGAACGGGCGATTTGGTGACATCACCCCGATGGACGACACCCACGCCGAAAGTTATGAAGTATTGAATGCGCGCGGTGGGCTGGCTATCCCGCCGTTCATTGAGCCGCATATCCATCTTGATACGACCCAGACGGCGGGCGAACCGAACTGGAACCAGTCCGGCACGCTGTTTGAGGGCATTGAGCGCTGGGCGGAGCGCAAGGCGTTGCTCAGCCATGACGACGTGAAAGCGCGCGCCTGGAAAACGCTGAAGTGGCAAATCGCTAACGGCATCCAGTTTGTCCGCACCCATGTGGATGTCTCAGACCCGACGCTTACCGCCCTGAAGGCGATGCTGGAGGTGAAGCAGGAGGTGGCCCCGTGGGTAACGCTGCAAATCGTTGCGTTTCCGCAGGAAGGGATTCTCTCTTACCCGAACGGCGCGGCGCTGCTGGAAGAGGCGTTAAAGCTGGGCGCCGACGTGGTGGGGGCGATCCCACACTTCGAATTTACCCGGGAATATGGCGTCCAGTCGCTGCACATCGCTTTTGAACTGGCGAAGAAGTATGACCTTCCGCTGGATATCCACTGCGATGAAATCGACGACGAGCAGTCGCGATTTGTCGAGACGGTGGCAGCGCTGGCGTATGAGGCCGGCATCGGCCCGCGCGTGACGGCCAGCCATACCACCGCCATGCACTCCTACAACGGCGCTTACACCTCGCGGCTCTTCCGTCTGCTGAAGATGTCGGGGATTAACTTCGTCGCTAACCCGCTGGTCAATATCCACCTGCAGGGGCGCTTTGATGACTATCCGAAGCGCCGCGGCATCACCCGGGTAAAAGAGCTGCAGGAAGCGGGCATAAACGTCTGCTTTGGTCATGACGACGTCTTCGACCCGTGGTACCCGCTCGGCACCGGCAATATGCTGCAGGTGCTGCATATGGGGCTGCACGTCTGTCAGATGATGGGGTATCCGCAAATCGACAATGGCCTAAACCTGATCACCCACAACAGCGCCCGTACCTTCGGCCTGAGCGATTACGGTATTGAAACGGGGAATCCGGCAAACCTGATTATTCTGCCTGCGGAGAGCGGGTTTGAAGCGGTGCGCTGTCAGGTGCCGGTGCGCTGGTCGATTCGTCAGGGGCGGATTATCGCCACCACGCAGCTGGCGCAAACCTGGATCCAGATGGATACCGGAGGAGAAGAGGTGAGTTTTGCCAGAAACAGCCCCTCTGCGTAATGCAAAGGGGCGCAGGGTTTAGTGCGATGCCGCTACCGCGTTGTGCTGGCGGTGGCGGGTCACGAAGCCCAGAACGAAGCACATGATGAACACCACGGCGTACAGACCGTTCGCGGTTTGCAGCGCGGCCAGCGGGCCGCTGTGGGCAACGATCGGGCCCGTCACCACGAAGGTCAGCATGGTGCCGATGGTGCCGCAGGTCAGAACGAAGTTAACCAGCTTCGGCGAGGCCACTTTGGTCTGCAGGGAGCCCAGGGTAATGATCGAGGTATAAATGGCGCTGGAGAAGAAGCCCAGGGTCAGAATGAACCACGGCATATGTTCCGGGGAGCCGTTGATGAACAGATACATCAGCACGGTCGCCAGGCCCGCCAGCACGGTCAGAATGCGCTGCAGGTCGAAGAAGCGCAGGATGAAGCTAAACGCCCACATGCCGAACATGTAAGACATCCAGAAATCGCTCACCAGTTTGCCTGCGTCGTTCAGGCTCATGCCCAGACCTTTGGCGTATTCCGGTACCCAGGAGATAAATCCCAGCTGGCCCAGGATGTAGCACAGGGCGGCGATGGAGAGGAACAGCACGCCGATACCCCATTTCTCTTTAGCGACGGGTTCTGCAGTGGTTTGCGCTTTTTTGCCCAGCACCGGGAACTCGCAGCCGAAGGTCAGAATAAAGATCGCCACGTAGACCAGACCAATGCAGGCATAGACCCAGTACCACTCGATGCTGCGGGCCAGCAGAACGGCCGCGACCATTGGGAAAATCATCCCGGCCATGCTGAAGAAGGAGTCAGTAAACAGCAGACGCGCGCCGCGCTGGCGGCCTTCATACATATGGGTAATCAGGAACGTACCGATCGACATGGTGATCCCGCTGACCAGACCGAGCACGAACATGGCGGCGGAGAACAGGGCGATGCTGTGGCTTAGCATCAGACCCGCCACGGCGGCGACCATCAGCACAAAGCCAAAACGCAGCTGGGTTTTCAGCGGGACGATTTCCATCAGCCAGGCATTCAGGAAGATAGAGATCAGGATCCCCGCGTTGAGGAAGGTGAAGGTGTTACTCATACTGGAAACGGGCAGCTGGAAGTAGTCTGCGATATTCCCCATCACCATCCCGGTGACGATCACCAACGCGCCGGTCAGAGCGTAGGAGAAGAAGCTGATCCATGTGAGCTTGATGCGATTGCTGTTAGTCATGTCTGGCCTGTTCAGAAAAAGAAAAGCGCCCAGGAGGGCGCTGAGAGCGGGCAGATTTTAGACATTAAAGTGATCTATTCATATCTTTTAAGAGAAATTAGAACTTCATTGCATGTTTTTGTGTGATCTAGATCACACAAAATGGCGCCAAAGCCAACCGTTTGCGCGGTTACAACTGTTTCAACTTCGTAAAATTAGGTAAAAGGCTGGTCTCCGTTCATACTGCTCTTTAGAATCAAGCCATTCGCTTTTTATACTGCGCTTTGTTAAGGAATTCTCATGCTCAAATCAACACTGGCGGCTGTCGCAGCTGTGTTTGCTCTTTCTGCCGTTTCCCCTGCTGCGCTGGCAGCAAAAGGGGACCCTCACGTTCTGCTGACCACCTCCGCCGGGAATATTGAGCTGGAACTGAATAGCCAGAAAGCCCCTGTTTCCGTGAAAAACTTCCTCGACTATGTGAACAGCGGTTTCTATAACAACACCACTTTCCACCGCGTAATCCCAGGCTTCATGATTCAGGGTGGCGGTTTCAACGAACAAATGCAGCAGAAACAGCCAAACCCGGCTATTAAAAACGAAGCGGACAACGGCCTGCTGAACAAACGCGGTACCATCTCAATGGCGCGTACCGCGGACAAAGATAGCGCGACCAGCCAGTTCTTCCTCAACGTAGCGGATAACGCCTTCCTCGACCACGGTCAGCGCGACTTTGGCTATGCGGTCTTTGGTAAAATCGTGAAAGGGATGGACGTGGCTGACAAGATTTCTCAGGTGCCTACTCACGACGTCGGTCCGTATCAGAATGTCCCGTCAAAACCAGTGGTTATCCTCTCCGCCAAAGTTCTGCCGTAACTCTTCTGAGCGCGGGCTTCTCCGGCCCGCGTTATGTAGCCCTCCCTGCGAAAGCGCGTTTTGCTGCTTATACTTGTGGCAAACGGACTATTCAGGGAGGCGTTAAGTGAAAAAACTCACCGACAAGCAAAAATCCCGTCTCTGGGAACAGCAGCGTAACGTCAATTTACAGGCCAGTTGTCTCCTTGAAAAAGGTAATGGTCCCTCAGAACCCCATATTGAGACGCTGGAGCTTGGGCCTTCCGCGCCCGGGCTACCCCATCTGTGCCTTATTCATCGTCATTTGTACCGCAGTGAGATGAAGCGGGCAGGTGAGCTCCGTACCGAGGATATTTTTAAAGGTGACATTCCCTTCTGCCATTTTGAGTACATCGAAAAGATGGGGAACGAGCTGATGGCGGCGCTGGAAAGCGAAAAATATCTTGTGGGTCTTGAGAAAGCGGCGTTTGTTGACAGAGTTAGCCACTACTACTGCGAAATCAACATGCTGCATCCGTTTATGGGCGGCAACGGCATTGCCCAACGCGTTTTCTTCGAGCAGCTGGCGCTCCACGCGGGCTACTCGCTGGACTGGCGTGATATCGACCCCGACCAGTGGGTGGCGGCTAACCGAAGCGGCGCAACGGGAGATTTAGCCGCGCTAAACGCTATCTTTGCCAAAGTAGTGAGCGAAGCGTGGGAATCTGAGTAGAATAGGGCGGCATTTTTTTCGGGAGCCGCCATGATTCTGCTGATTGATAACTACGATTCCTTCACCTGGAACCTTTACCAGTATTTTTGTGAATTGGGCGCAGAGGTGGTTGTCCGCCGTAACGACGAGATCGGACTGGCCGATATCGGGACGCTGGCTCCGCAGAAAATCGTGATTTCTCCTGGGCCGTGTACGCCCTCGGAATCGGGTATTTCTCTGGATGCTATCCAGTACTATGCCGGCAAGCTGCCGATCCTGGGCGTCTGTCTGGGCCATCAGGCGATTGCCCAGGCGTTTGGTGCCACCATCGTGCGCGCCGAGAAAGTGATGCACGGTAAAACCTCTCCGGTCACCCACGCCGGCACCGGGGTATTCACGGGGCTCAATAATCCGCTAACCGTGACGCGCTACCATTCCCTGGTGATTGACCCGTCGACCCTGCCCGACTGCTTTGAGGTGACCGCCTGGAGCGATACGCAGGAGATCATGGGGATTCGCCACCGCGAATGGGACCTCGAAGGCGTGCAGTTCCACCCGGAAAGCATCCTCAGCGAGCAGGGGCACGCGCTGCTGGCAAATTTCCTCAATCGCTGAATATCTGTTGCCTTGCTGTGATTTTTTATGCATATTTTGTGATTATATTTTCACAATAACTGTGACATAAAAATGGATGGTCATGACATGGCAACTGAACAACCAGCAATAACCCGCGCGACATTCGATGAAGTGATCCTGCCGATTTATGCACCGGCTGAGTTTATCCCGGTGAAGGGAAAGGGCAGCCGCGTCTGGGATCAGCAGGGGAAAGAGTATGTGGATTTCGCGGGCGGTATTGCGGTCACGGCGCTGGGTCATTGCCATCCCGCGCTGGTTGAGGCGCTGAAAACCCAGGGCGAAACCCTGTGGCACACCAGCAACGTGTTCACCAACGAACCGGCGCTGCGCCTGGGCCGCAAGATCATTGATGCGACCTTTGCCGAGCGCGTGCTGTTTATGAACTCCGGCACCGAAGCCAACGAAACCGCTTTTAAGCTGGCGCGCTACTACGCAACAACGCGCCACAGCCCGTACAAAACCAAAATCATCGCCTTCCACAATGCCTTCCACGGACGCTCCTTCTTTACCGTCTCCGTTGGCGGCCAGCCAAAGTATTCTGACGGGTTTGGCCCGAAGCCAGCCGATATCGTCCACGTGCCGTTTAACGATCTGCACGCGGTGAAAGCGGTCATGGACGATCACACCTGCGCGGTAGTCGTTGAGCCGATCCAGGGTGAAGGCGGCGTGACGGCGGCAACTCCGGAATTCCTGAAAGGGCTGCGCGAGCTGTGCGACGAACATCAGGCGCTGCTGGTCTTTGATGAAGTGCAGTGCGGGATGGGGCGTACCGGCGATCTGTTCGCGTATATGCACTACGGCGTTACGCCGGACATCCTGACCAGCGCCAAAGCGCTCGGCGGTGGTTTCCCGGTGAGTGCGGTACTGACGACGCAGGAGATCGCCTCCGCGTTCCACGTCGGCTCTCACGGCTCTACCTACGGCGGTAACCCGCTGGCGACCGCCGTGGCGGGCGCTGCATTCGACATTATCAACACGCCGGAGGTGTTGAACGCCGTGAGCGCGAAGCGCGAGCTGTTCGTAAAACACCTGCAAAAGATTGATGAGCAGTACGATGTGTTCAGCGAAATCCGCGGGATGGGGCTGTTGATTGGCGCCGAGCTGAAGCCGCAGTACAAAGGTCGCGCGCGCGACTTCCTGCACGCCGCCGCGCACGAAGGAGTGATGGTGCTCAATGCCGGGCCGGACGTGATGCGCTTTGCGCCGTCGCTGGTGGTAGAAGACAAAGACATCGAAGAGGGGTTAACCCGCTTTGCCTCGGCGGTCGCGAAGATCGTTAAAGGCTAATACTCGGTTCGCTTTAACCGGCGCGTTAACCAAATGCCGTGATGCGGACGCTGACGCCATGCCACCGACGAAATGGTGTGCATGGTGTTCAGATGCCCCAGAACGCGCTGCAAATGCTGCTCCAGCGTGCTCATTGGCCCGTGGGTTAACGTGTCCGGCGCTTCCAGAATGTTTGAGTCGCCCGACTCGCCCGGCGCGTCATACTCCAGACGCTGCTGACACCTCTGCAACGCAATTTCACACGACTGCAAATAGCGCTGCGCCAGATCCGGCGTCAGCATCGTGTGCTCGCGCGCCAGCGTGGTCATGGCGTTAATGTGCTCGACGATAAACTGGCTGTGCGTCACCCAGAGCTTCATGTCTGCCAGATAGTGCGAGTTAAAGCCCGGCTCCTGCATCGCCTGGTTGAGCGAGTTAAACAGGGCGTTGTGCGCCTGGTTGACCTTCATCCGCTGATAGGCCAGCGGGGAGGGCTGCGGGTCGTCGCTCAGGATCAGGCGAATAGCCTGCTGGTCGGCTTCCAGCGCGTCGTGGGCGTTCTGCCTCAGCAGCCCGCTCTGCCACTGCGGCCACAGCCAGACCATTCCGCCAAAGGCAATCAGGCAGCCGATCAGGGTATCAATCAGCCTGGCGACAATAAACTGTTCGCCATTGAGCGTGAGCAGCTGCAGGGTATATACCGCCGTCACCGTAAAGCCCACCATCGCCCAGCCGTAATTTTTGCGGATAATCAGGTAGCTCACCAGCGTGATCGCCAGCATGCCTGCCAGAGTATAGCCTTCCGGCACGTGGAAGTGCAGCGTCACGCCCGCAATGATCAGCCCGGCCATGGTGCCGCCTGCCCGATGCAAAATACGCACCCGCGTGGCGCCGTAGCCGTTCTGGGTGACAAACAGCACGGTCATTAAGATCCAGTACGGTTTCGGCAGGTGCAGCGCCATGCCCATCAGGCTGGCGGTACTGAGCATAACGCTAATCCTGGCGGCGTTGCGCAGGGCGGACGATTTAAGGGAAAGATAGCTTTTGAGCGCGGGCAATAACGGAAGCCGTTTTTGCTTATCCGCCATCAGGTCGCGGGGATAAAGCGGGCGCTGCGTGCGCAACACGCGGGCGATGCGGCTGAAGTGCCAGGCGGCAAACTGGCCGACCGGGTTATCGGGATGCTGGCGGGCGATTTTCTCCAGCGCGCCCAGCTGTTTTTCCATGTTAAAGCGCGTGGGGTAGCGGTGATAAAGAATATCGTCAGCCAGCACGCGCAGACGTGCGGACACGGTTTGTGCGTTCCAGCGGATCACCGCTTCGGCGTGGCTGCGCTCGACCAGCTTTTGCACCTCCTGCGGGTGATGAAGGCTTACGGAGATGTGCTCCTGCAGATCCAGCCCGACCTGGAAGGTGCGCAGCAGCCGTTTGTATTCGTGGTTCTTGTTGGCGGCGAGCATATGCAGCTGCTGATAGCACTGGCTTATGAGATCCACCACCTTCTGCTGGCGCGTCAGCAGCGGCGGTAAGGATTTTTCCGGGTCGGTATGCTGGGTGAGCAGGGTATATTTGGCCTCGCAGTAATCCGCAAGCTGCACATAGAGCAGGCTCAGGGATTCACGCAGCGGCTGTTCGCGCCACAGCCAGAACCAAAACCAGTTAAACAGCCCGTACCATAATGTTCCCAGGGCGTAGATCAGCAGCGGCTCCCACACCGGCATGTTCCCGGCGAGGCTCAGCGTGAAAATAGCCGCAATCAGCGAGGCGGGAAGCAGGCGGGCGTGCAGCGAACTGATTTCCGCCGTGACGCCGAGCGTCATCGCCAGCACGGTCAGGATCAGCGGCAGCGGGATATCCCGGGCAAGCAGAAGCTGCACGGCGAGGCTACAGCCGGCAAACAGGCAGCCACCGATAATCAGGCGTTTGAAAAAGCGCTTATGCGGCGTGTCCAGACCGGCGATGTTGCAGCAGGCGGGTACGAGGGAAAACAGCAGGCCTTGCTGAAGATGTCCGAGGATCAGGCCTATGGCCACAGGAAGACACAACACCAGCGTTTGCCGCAGTGCGTAGTTAACTTCCGGGTGATAGATCAGCCTGCGCCACATGGGGAGTAGAGACAAAAACGGCGTGACACCTTGCGATGGCACGCCGTTTAAGCGGAATTAACGCGTTCCGTAGACCACGATGGTTTTACCGTGGGCGGAGATCAGGTTTTGATCTTCCAGCATTTTCAGGATACGGCCCACTGTTTCACGGGAGCAACCGACGATCTGACCAATTTCCTGACGGGTAATTTTAATTTGCATGCCGTCCGGGTGGGTCATAGCGTCTGGCTGTTTCGCCAGGTTCAACAGGGTTTGTGCGATACGTCCGGTAACGTCCAGGAAGGCGAGGTTACCCACTTTCTCTGACGTGACCTGCAGACGGCGCGCCATCTGGGAAGAAAGACGCATCAGGATGTCAGGGTTAACCTGAATCAGCTGACGGAACTTCTTGTAAGAAATTTCAGCCACTTCACATGCTGTCTTTGCACGAACCCAGGCGCTACGTTCCTGGCCCTCTTCAAACAGGCCCAGTTCACCGATGAAATCGCCCTGGTTCAGATAAGAAAGGATCATCTCTTTCCCTTCTTCATCTTTGATCAGCACTGCCACCGAGCCTTTAACGATGTAATACAACGTTTCCGCTTTTTCACCCTGGTGAATCAGCGTGCTCTTCGATGGGTACTTATGAATGTGGCAATGAGACAAGAACCATTCGAGAGTCGGGTCTGTTTGCGGTTTGCCAAGCACCATGCGCTGTTATCCTCTGTTATAAGCTGTCACCAGAGTCATCAGATGCATCCGGACTCTGGGGTTGCAATCGAATTCTTACCCATACCCTGGGAAGTCGGCTACCGTAACGTTTCGCAGCCAGTAAAGTTTGATGTCCTCTGCATACATGTGTAACGTCAATGTATTACTGTAGCATCCAGAGTGTTTTAGCATAGCTTTCGCCGCGTGTCTCCTGGTGTCTCGCTTCAGCATGATGCAGGTCGCCTTCCATTGCGAGAAATGTAACGCACGCGTAATCTGTCACCAAAAATGCAACGTTGGAGTTTAAGAATATGCAAGCGCGCGTGAAATGGGTTGAAGGTTTAACGTTCCTGGGCGAGTCCGCGTCAGGGCACCAGATTTTGATGGACGGTAACTCCGGCGATAAAGCACCCAGCCCAATGGAAATGGTGCTGATGGCGGCAGGCGGATGCAGCGCAATTGACGTGGTGTCGATTCTGCAGAAAGGACGTCATAACGTGACGGATTGTGAGGTTAAACTCACGTCAGAGCGTCGCGAAGAGGCGCCACGCCTGTTCACCCATATTAACCTGCACTTTGTGGTCATCGGTAAAGAGCTGAAAGACGCGGCGGTCTCACGTGCGGTGGACCTGTCTGCGGAGAAGTACTGCTCAGTGGCGTTAATGCTGGAGAAAGCGGTAAAAATCACGCATTCGTATGAAGTGATCGAGGCGTGATTGTTGGGGCATCGTGCGTGTTGATGCTCTCACCCTAACCCTCTCCCACAGGGAGAGGGAACATGCTCACGCGATCTGCTTCCCTTCCATCAGTCGCTCCACCAGCGGCGTCATGATGAGCTCCATCGCCAGCCCCATTTTTCCGCCCGGCACGACTAACGTATTCATGTGCGAAATAAACGAGCCCTGCAGCATTGCCAGCAGCCACGGGTAATCAATGCCTTCGAGATTGCGGAAATGGATCACCACAAAGCTCTCATCCAGCGACGGGATGCTTTTGGCCGCGAACGGGTTGGAGGTGTCCACCGTCGGCACGCGCTGAAAGTTGATATGGGTGCGGGAGAACTGCGGCGTCAGGAAGTTAATGTAATCCTCCATGGAGCGCACCACGGAGTCCATCACCGCCTCTCGCGAATGGCCGCGCTCGCTCATGTCGCGCGTCAGCTTCTGGATCCACTCCAGGTTAACGATAGGGACCACGCCGACCAGCAGATCCACGTGGCGCGCCACGTCGTGTTGAGGGGTGACCACGCCGCCGTGCAATCCTTCGTAAAACAGGACGTCGGTGGGTTCCGGCAGCGGCTGCCACGGGGTAAAGGTTCCCGGCACCTGATTCCAGGGTACGGCTTCATCATAGGTATGCAGATACTTACGGGACTGCCCTTTGCCGCTCTTACCGTACTCTATAAAGGTTTGTTCCAGCAGGCCGAAGTCATTGGCTTCCGGGCCGAAGTAGCTGATGTGTTTACCCGAATCGCGCGCCTTACGAATGGCCATGTCCATCTCCGGACGCGTGTAGCGGTGAAAGCTGTCGCCTTCGACCTCCGCCGCACGGAGATTCAGCTGGGCGAAAATCTTGCGAAATGCGAGGCTGGTGGTGGTGGTTCCCGCACCACTCGACCCCGTAACGGCAATAACCGGATGTCTGGCAGACATAGCAACTCCCTGACTGAAAAGGGTGGAAGATCAGCCGTGAAACGCGTTGCGGGGCATGATATTGACCGTCTCATGCAGTTCTGACCACACCAGCACCACGTCGCCGCTTTTCAGCTGGCGCTTAACATCGTTGACCTTTTGCTCAAGCGAGCGTTCCTGTTCACCATAATCGGTGCCTTCGCGTAATACAAAGCTTTCAATCAGATTATCGAGCGTTTCGGGAGCCAGATCCTGCCAGGGAATAATCATTTTGCACCGTCCAGATAAGGGGTCAGCCAGTCAGGAATACGCGCCTCAAGCCACATTTTCGGGCGGCGCAGCGTGCCGCCGATAAACCCGACGTGGCCGCCATGCTCGGTCAACTGATAGTGAACGTTGTCGGGCAGGAATTCCTGAGCGGGGATCGAGTGATGATCCATAAACGGGTCATCTTTGGCATGAATAATCAACGTTGGCTGCGTGATCTTGCTGAGCAGCGGCATGGCGCTGCACTGACGATAATAGTCAATCGCATCGGCGAAGCCGTGGATTTTCGCGGTGATCAGGTCGTCGAACTCACGGATACGACGCACCTTTTTCAGCTGGCGCAGGCTGACCGGCAGGGTATCCGGGTAGGCCTTCAGCTTACGCGCCGCGTTGGCCTTCAAAAGGTTGAGCAGGTAGCGCTGATAGACGCGGGAAAAGCCCTTATCCATGTGGTAGCTGCACTGCTCGAGCATAAACGGCGCGGAGACAATGACGGCGGCATCCAGCGGGACGCTTTCGCCCTCTTTGGCCAGCAGACAGGCCAGCATATTGCCGCCCAGCGAGTAGCCCACGGCGGCCGTTGGCACGGTGCCATAATTTTCCCGCAGCCAGTGTAAAAACCACGTCCCGTCTTCGGTTTCACCCGAGTGATAAATGCGTTTCTGACGATTCGGTTCGCCGCTGCAGCCGCGAAAATGCATCACCACGCCGAGCCAGCCGCGCGCTTTTGCCGCCTCAATTAGCCCATGCGCATACGGGCTGTGCAGGCTGCCTTCCAGACCGTGGAAAACCACCAGACGCGGCTTATGGCGAGCCTGTTCAGGCGCTTCGCTCCAGGCGAGATCCAGAAAATCACCGTCTGGCAGGTCAAGCCGTTGCCAGTGCGGGGTGAACTGAACCTTGCGGCGGATCAGTCGCGGCAGCATGGTCTGCAAATGGGGATTGGCCACGCCGCGCATAGGCACGAACTCAGTGCTGTCTTCGGCCGCAATGTCGAAGTCTGATGGAATGATTTGGGTCATAAGCGCGATGCTGATTCTTGTCGGAAATTTACGAGACTTTCCGAATTGTACCCCGTTTAAGCTGGATTTCCGAACCCGGTACGGATTCTGTTCTTCAAACGGGGTAAACAGGTCAGTCAGCCTGCAGCATCGCTTCCAGCTGTTCCTGCGCGTCGAGCCACGCCATCTCGCACTCTTCGAGACTGGATTTGGTCTTCGCCTGGGTTTGCAGGCAGTCGGTCAGCTCCGCTTTGCGGCTCTGGTCATACAGGCCGCTATCGCCAAGCTTCTCTTCAACGACAGCCAGCGTGGCGTTGAGTTTTTCCATCTCTTTTTCGAGACGGGTAATCTCTTTACGCAGCGGCTGCGTCTGGGTGCGAAGCTCCGCTTCACGGCGCTTCTGGTCTTTACGCGCCTGCGCGCTGTTGGCGTTGTCTTTCGCTGACTCTTCCGGCTGGTTTTCCTGCTTCTGCACGTCCGTCAGCCACTGCTGGTAGTCTTCCAGATCGCCGTCGAACGGTTCAACTTTGCCGCCGTGCACTAAATAGAGATCGTCCGTGGTGGAGCGGATCAGGTGACGGTCGTGCGAAACCACAACTAGCGCGCCTTCGAACTCGATCAGCGCTTCGGTCAGCGCCTGGCGCATGTCGAGATCCAGATGGTTGGTCGGTTCATCGAGCAGCAGCAGGTTCGGGCGCTGCCAGACGATCAGCGCCAGCACCAGGCGGGCCTTTTCGCCGCCGGAGAAGCGCTCGGTGTTTTCAGTCACCTTATCGCCCTGGAAGCCAAAGCCGCCGAGATAGTCGCGCAGCTTCTGCTCCATCTCCTGCGGCGCCAGACGCGCGAGGTGCTGAATCGGCGATTCATCCGCGCGTAAAAATTCCAGCTGATGCTGGGCGAAGTAACCCAGCTTGATGCCCTTCGCGAGGCCGATTTCGCCGCTGACCGGGTTAAGCTCGCCCGCCAGCAGTTTGATCAGCGTCGATTTACCGGCGCCGTTACGCCCCAGCAGGCCAATGCGTGAACCCGGCACCAGGTTGAGCTTGATGGAATCGAGAATAATGCGGTCGGCATAGCCCGCGCTGACTTTCTCCATCTTCAGCAGTGGGTTAGGCAGGCTTTCCGGCTCGCGGAAGCTGAAGTGGAACGGGTTATCCACGTGCGCCGGGGCGATCATCTCCATACGTTCCAGCATCTTGATGCGGCTCTGGGCCTGCTTGGCTTTTGAGGCTTTGGCCTTAAAGCGATCCACAAAGCTCTGCAGGTGCGCCACGCGCTGCTGCTGGCTTTCGTACATGGACTGCTGCTGGGCGAGACGCGTCGCGCGCTGGCGCTCGAAGGAGCTGTAGTTGCCGGTGTACTCGAACATCGTTTGCTGTTCGATATGAATGATTTTATCCACTACCGGGTCAAGGAAGTCGCGGTCGTGGGAGATCAGAATCAGAGTGCCCTGATAGCTCTTGAGCCACTTCTCCAGCCAAATAACCGCATCGAGATCGAGGTGGTTGGTCGGTTCGTCAAGCAACAGCAGGTCAGAGCGGCAGATCAGCGCCTGCGCCAGGTTAAGACGCATACGCCAGCCGCCGGAGAAGTCGCTGACCGGGCGTTCCAGCTGTTCGTTGCTGAAGCCCAGGCCGTGCAGCAGGCTGGAGGCGCGGGAGCGAATGGTCCACGCGTCGATGGCGTCCAGCTTGCCGTGAACGGTGGCGATGGCGTGGCCGTCGTTGCGCTCGTTAGCAGCATGAAGTTCCGCTTCGAGCTTGCGGTATTCACGGTCGCCGTCGATAACATAGTCGAGTGCCGGTTCGCTCAGCGCCGGCGTCTCCTGGTTTACCCAGGCGAGCTGCCAGTTCCCCGGGAAGGTAAAGTTACCGCCATCCGCGCTAATCTCGTTTTTCAGCAGCGCCAGCAGGGTGGATTTACCGCAGCCGTTTTTGCCGACCAGACCCACTTTTTGGCCCGGGTTGATGGTAGCAGTGGCGTTATCCAGCAGGACGCGCACGCCGCGACGAATTTGTAACGAGGAGAAAACAATCATAGAAGCGCCGTATGTTCCGACTATGTTAATTTGTCATTATGATAATGTAAGGTGTGGGCCATTTTCCGCACCGGGCCGCCATGGTAGCCCAAAACAGCGACGATACACAAAAACAGAAACAAGACCGGGAGGGGAATGATGTCTCAGACAGCAAAAGTGCTGCTGCTGTATGCCCATCCGGAATCTCAGGACTCGGTGGCAAACCGGGTGCTGCTTAAGCCGGCCACACAGCTTAGTAACGTAACGGTGCACGATCTCTACGCGCACTATCCTGATTTCTTTATTGATATCCCTTACGAGCAGGAACTGCTGCGTCAGCATGACGTGATTGTGTTCCAGCATCCGCTTTATACCTATAGCTGTCCGGCGCTGCTGAAAGAGTGGCTGGACCGAGTGCTGAGCCGGGGCTTCTCCAGCGGGGTGGGGGGCAACCAGCTGGCGGGAAAGTACTGGCGTAGCGTGATTACGACCGGTGAACCCGAAAGCGCTTACCGCCACGACGGGCTGAACCGTTATCCGATGAGCGACATCCTGCGGCCATTCGAGCTGACGGCGGCCATGTGCCGTATGCACTGGATGAGCCCGATTATTGTCTACTGGGCGCGGCGTCAGGATCCGAAAGAGCTGGCAAGCCACGCCAGAGCCTATGGTGAATGGCTGGCGTCACCCATTCCGGCAGGAGGTCGTTAATGGAAGGATCGAATTTGCTCCTCGCCGGGGTGCTGTTTTTATTTGCGGCCGTCGTCGCGGTGCCGCTTGCTGCACGGATTGGTATCGGCGCGGTGCTGGGGTATCTGCTGGCGGGGATCGCGATTGGCCCCTGGGGGCTGGGATTCATCAGCGATGTCGATGAGATTCTCCATTTCTCCGAGCTGGGCGTGGTGTTCCTGATGTTCATCATCGGCCTTGAGCTGAATCCTTCGAAATTGTGGCAGCTTAGACGCTCTATCTTTGGCGTGGGCGCCGCGCAGGTGTTGTTCAGCGCCGCGATTCTGGGTGGCCTGTTAATGCTGACGAATTTCTCCTGGCAAGCGGCGGTGATAGGCGGAATCGGCCTTGCGATGTCGTCGACGGCAATGGCGCTGCAGCTGATGCGCGACAAAGGGATGAATCGCAACGAAGCCGGTCAGTTGGGCTTTTCGGTGCTGCTGTTCCAGGATTTGGCGGTGATCCCGGCGCTGGCGCTGGTGCCGCTGCTGGCGGGGTCCGGAGACGATCACTTCGACTGGGCTAAAATCGCCATGAAGGTGTTGGCCTTCGCGGGCATGCTGATTGGCGGTCGTTTCCTGCTGCGTCCCGTGTTCCGCTTTATTGCCGCGTCTGGCGTTCGCGAGGTGTTTACCGCCGCGACGCTGCTGCTGGTGCTGGGATCGGCGTTGTTTATGGACGCGCTGGGGCTGTCGATGGCGCTCGGGACCTTTATCGCCGGGGTGCTGCTGGCGGAGAGCGAGTATCGTCACGAGCTGGAAATTGCCATCGATCCCTTCAAAGGGCTGCTGTTAGGCCTGTTCTTTATTTCGGTCGGGATGGCGCTTAACCTCGGTGTGCTCTATACCCATCTGCTGTGGGTGGTCGTGAGCGTCGCCATCCTGGTGGCGGTGAAGATGCTGGTGCTGTACGTGATGTCACGTATCTACGGGCTGCGCAGTTCGGAACGCATGCAGTTTGCCAGCGTGTTGAGCCAGGGAGGCGAGTTCGCGTTTGTGCTGTTCTCCACCGCATCTTCCCAGAAGCTGTTTAAAGACGATCAGATGGCGCTTTTGCTGGTGACGGTCACGCTGTCTATGATGACCACGCCGCTGCTGATGAAGCTGGTGGATAAACTGCTGTCGCGTCGCCTGAATCCAACTGACGATGAAGACGAAGCGCCGTGGGTGGAAGACGACAAGCCGCAGGTGATTGTGGTGGGCTTTGGCCGTTTCGGACAGGTTATCGGGCGTTTGCTGATGGCGAACAAAATGCGCATTACGGTACTGGAGCGGGATATCAGCGCGGTCAACCTGATGCGTAAATATGGCTACAAGGTTTACTATGGCGACGCGACCCAGCTCGAGCTGCTGCGCTCGGCGGGGGCCGAAGCGGCAGAGTCCATCGTAATTACCTGTAACGATCCGGAAGACACGATGAAGCTGGTGGAGCTGTGCCAGCAGCATTTCCCGCATCTGCATATTCTGGCGCGTGCGCGGGGACGTGTTGAAGCTCACGAATTGTTGCAGGCGGGTGTGAAACACTTCTCCCGTGAGACGTTCTCCAGTGCGCTGGAGCTGGGCCGTAAGGCGCTGATCTCGCTCGGCATGCATCCGCATCAGGCGCAGCGCGCCCAGATGCACTTCCGCCGGCTGGATATGCGGATGTTGCGCGAGCTGATGCCGGTACATACCGATACGGCGCAGATCTCCCGCGTGCGGGAAGCGCGTCGCGAGCTGGAGGAGATCTTCCAGCGAGAGATGCAACAGGAACGACGCCAGCTTGATGGCTGGGATGAATTTGAATAAAGGGTAACGAAAGATGGCTGTACGTAAACGCTTTATCGCGGGTGCAAAATGCCCGACCTGCCAGGCGCAAGATACCCTGGCGATGTGGCGGGAAAATAATGTTGATGTTGTTGAGTGTGTTAAGTGCGGTCACCAGATGCGTGAGGCCGATAAAGAGGCCCGCGATCACGTTCGCAAAGAAGAGCAAGTTATCGGGATTTTTCATCCGGACTAGCGATATGCCCTGAGTTTTTTTAAGCTAAAGGGTACACGGGTGCAGATTTCCGCTACAATCTGCGCCAGCAATTTTCCCACGCTCAGGAGATATCATGAAAGTAGCAAAAGACCTGGTGGTCAGCCTGGCCTATCAGGTACGTACAGAAGACGGTGTGTTGGTTGATGAGTCTCCGGTGAGTGCGCCGCTTGACTACCTGCATGGTCACGGTTCCCTGATTTCTGGCCTGGAAAACGCGCTGGAAGGTCATGAAGTTGGCGACAAATTTGACGTTGCTGTAGGCGCGAACGACGCTTACGGTCAGTATGACGACAATCTGGTTCAGCGCGTTCCTAAAGACGTGTTCATGGGCGTTGACGAACTGCAGGTTGGCATGCGCTTCCTGGCTGAAACTGACCAGGGTCCGGTTCCTGTTGAAATCACCGAAGTGGAAGATGACCACGTCGTGGTTGACGGTAACCACATGCTGGCTGGCCAGAACCTGAAGTTCAACGTAGAAGTTGTTGCGATCCGTGAAGCGACCGAAGAAGAGCTGGCTCATGGCCACGTTCACGGTGCACACGGTCACGACCATGATCACGATCACGGCCACGACGGCTGCTGCGGTGGTCACGGCCACGATCACGACCATGGTCACGACCACGGTAAAGGTGGTTGCGGTAACGGCGGCTGCGGCTGCCACTAATACCCGTCGTCTTTCAAGTCGCAGGTGCGTTGGCTGCGCTTTCAAACCCCTGTCACATAGTTATCTATGCTCCCGGGGATTTTCAAGCTTGCCGCCTTCCTGCGACTCGAAATCCATAGGGTATTTGGTATGTAGGCCCGGTAAGCTTCGCGCCACCGGGCACAAAAAAAGCGGGATTATCCCGCTTTTTTTACGCCTCAATAATGAGGAGGTGGCGTCTCTTCTGACTGAGAGGCAATGTTTGACGGCTGTGTAGCCTTCAGCTTTTCCGTCAGCAGGCGCATATGATCCCGCAGTTTTGCCATTTCGAGCTCATGTGCGGTCACGGTCTGGTTTAGCTCTTCGATGGTGATGTCCTGAAAAGCCAGGCGGCTTTCCAGCTCAGCCATTCTCGCTTCTATTGCTGTATCCTTCATCATTCACCTCGTTTGTTTCAGATTCGCCATAATGGCCCTGCGGCGGCGCAGTTTAACTGAGTTTATCCTTAAGTACAGTCTGCATCCCTTTGGCAGGAAACTTATTTAAACAAAAATAGTCTGAAAAGTGGCGAGAATTGGAAGTGTCTGTCTGTAGATTTCTTCCGCAACGTTTTATAGTACGTAACTCATTTACGTTTAACGCTGGGGTGAGAGTCCCCAGGCCCTGGAGATATGGATGAAATCACTGTTTAAAGTAACGCTGCTGGCGACGACGATGGCTGTTGCGCTGAACGCGCCGCTGTCATTCGCTGCTGATACTGCTGCGAAGCCTGCTGCCACTGCAGACAGCAAAGCGGCGTTCAAAAATGACGACCAGAAATCCGCCTACGCACTGGGCGCATCTCTGGGTCGCTACATGGAAAACTCTCTGAAAGAACAAGAGAAACTGGGCATCAAACTGGATAAAGCTCAGCTGATCGCGGGCGTTCAGGACGCATTTGCTGATAAGAGCAAGCTGTCTGACCAGGAAATTGAACAGACTCTGCAGGCGTTCGAAGCGCGCGTGAAGGGTGCCGCGCAGACCAAGATGGACGCGGACGCTAAAGACAACGAAGCGAAAGGTAAAGCCTACCGCGACACCTTTGCCAAAGAGAAAGGTGTGAAAACCTCTTCTACTGGCCTGGTGTACAAAGTTGAGAAAGAAGGCACCGGCGATGCGCCTAAAGACAGCGACACCGTTGTTGTGAACTACAAAGGTACGCTGATCGACGGTAAAGAGTTCGATAACTCTTACACCCGCGGTGAGCCGCTCTCCTTCCGTCTGGATGGTGTGATCCCGGGCTGGACTGAAGGCCTGAAAAACATCAAGAAAGGCGGCAAGATCAAGATGGTTATCCCACCGGATCTGGCCTATGGCAAAACCGGCGTTCCGGGTATCCCTGCTAACTCTACGCTGGTCTTTGACGTAGAGCTGCTGGATATCAAACCGGCACCGAAAGCGGATGCGAAAGCAGACGCACCGGCTGACGATAAAGCCGCTGCTGCTAAGAAGTAATGTTGAAAAAAAACCGCCGCCTTTAAGGCGGCGGTTTTTTTATTGTGGGGCAGATATAATTAACACTGGAAAGCGCTACGCACGCTGTATTAATTTAGTTGTCCGTGTAGATAATGAGCCTGCCCTGAAAACCTAACGACAGGCTCCTGAAAAGGAGTGTTTTTTTCATGTCCAGGTCGCTTTTAACCAACGAAACCAGTGAACTTGATTTGCTGGATCAACGTCCTTTCGATCAGACCGACTTCGATATTCTGAAATCCTACGAAGCGGTAGTGGACGGGTTAGCGATGCTCATTGGCTCCCACTGCGAAATCGTATTGCACTCCCTGCAAGATCTGAAGTGTTCCGCCATCCGCATTGCGAATGGTGAGCATACTGGCCGTAAAATTGGTTCGCCAATTACCGACCTTGCATTGCGTATGCTGCATGACATGACCGGCGCGGACAGCAGCGTCTCCAAATGCTATTTCACCCGCGCCAAAAGCGGCGTGCTGATGAAATCAGAAACCATCGCGATTCGAAACCGCGAGCATCGTGTTATTGGGCTGCTGTGCATCAACATGAACCTTGATGTGCCATTCTCGCAAATCATGAGCACCTTTATTCCACCAGAAACGCCGGATGTTGGCTCTTCTGTTAACTTTGCCTCCTCTGTTGAAGATCTGGTGACGCAGACGCTTGAGTTTACGATTGAAGAGGTGAATGCCGATCGCAACGTCTCGAACAACGCCAAGAATCGTCAGATCGTGCTCAATCTTTATGAAAAAGGGATTTTTGATATTAAAGACGCCATCAACCAGGTGGCCGATCGTCTGAACATCTCCAAGCACACGGTCTACCTCTACATTCGCCAGTTCAAAAGCGGCGATTTCCTGGGACAAGACAAGTAATGCGTTTTGCGTTAATGGTGACAGGCCCGGCGTACGGTACTCAGCAGGCCAGCAGCGCGCTGCAGTTTGCGCATGCGCTACTGGCGGCCGGACACGAGCTGGCGAGCGTCTTCTTCTATCGGGAAGGGGTGTATAACGCGAATCAGTTTACGTCACCGGCGAGCGACGAGTTCGATCTGGTGCGTTCCTGGCAGGCATTAAACGAAAAGCAGGGCGTAGAACTGCACATCTGCGTGGCGGCGGCACTGCGCCGCGGCGTGACCGATGCAACCGAAGCCGCGCGTCTTGGTTTATCGGGTTCTAACCTGCAGCCCGGCTTTTCGTTGAGTGGCCTGGGTGCACTGGCACAGGCGGCATTGACCTGCGACAGAGTGGTGCAATTCTGATGAAGCGTGTCGCGTTTGTTTTTTCCTCCGCACCGCACGGCAATGCGTCAGGCAGAGAAGGGCTGGATGCGCTGCTCGCGACCTCAGCATTGACCGAAGATATCGGTGTCTTCTTTTTGGGCGACGGCGTATTTCAGCTTCTGGCGGGGCAACAGCCTCAGGCCATTCTGGCGCGTGATTACATCGCAACGTTCAAAGTGTTACCGCTTTACGATATCGAAACCTTCTATGTCTGTGCCGACTCCCTGGCCGCGCGCGGTTTAAACGAGGCAACGCCTTTCGTGCTGGATGTGACAGTCATGTCTTCTGCTGCATTGCGCGAACACCTTTCCCACTACGACACCGTTCTGACTTTCTGAGGCTGACATGCTCCATACTCTGAGCCATTCACCGTGGCAATGTGATATCGACGCGTTACTGAGTATGCTGCGCGAAGGTGATGATCTGCTGCTGATTCAGGATGGCGTGCTTGCCGCACTGGAAGGCAGTCGTTTCGTTGAAATTCTCACGAATGCCCCCATAACAGTCTCTGCGCTGAAGGACGATCTGGATGCGCGGGGTCTTTCTGGTCAAATTTCAACCAAAATTGACGTGGTTGGCTATACTGATTTCGTCAATCTTACTGTGACGCACGCCAGTCAAATGAACTGGTGATTTGAGATCGCTGTATATTTCTTGACACCTTTTCGACGTAGCCCTAAAATTTCGCGTCCTCATATTGTATGAGGTCGTTTTATTACGTGTTTACGAAGCAAAAGCTAAAACCAGGAGCTATTTAATGGCAACAGTTAACCAGCTGGTACGCAAACCACGCGCACGCAAAGTTGCAAAGAGCAACGTGCCTGCGCTGGAAGCCTGCCCGCAGAAACGTGGTGTATGTACTCGTGTATATACCACCACTCCTAAAAAACCAAACTCCGCACTGCGTAAAGTATGCCGTGTGCGTTTGACTAACGGTTTCGAAGTGACTTCCTACATCGGTGGTGAAGGTCACAACCTGCAGGAACACTCCGTGATCCTGATCCGTGGCGGTCGTGTTAAAGACCTTCCGGGTGTTCGTTACCACACCGTTCGTGGTGCGCTCGACTGCTCAGGTGTTAAAGACCGTAAGCAGGCTCGCTCCAAGTACGGCGTGAAGCGTCCTAAGGCTTAATGGTTCTCCGTTAAGTAAGGCCAAACTGATTTATCTTAATGTCAAACTAAACTCTTTGAGTTTTGGACAATCCTGAATTAACAACGGAGTATTCCCATGCCACGTCGTCGCGTCATTGGTCAGCGTAAAATTCTTCCAGATCCGAAATTCGGATCAGAACTGCTGGCAAAATTTGTAAATATCCTGATGGTAGATGGTAAAAAATCTACTGCAGAAGCAATCGTATACAGCGCGCTTGAGACCCTGGCTCAGCGTTCTGGTAAAAATGAACTGGAAGCTTTCGAAGTCGCTCTCGACAACGTTCGCCCAACCGTAGAAGTTAAGTCCCGCCGCGTTGGTGGTTCTACTTATCAGGTTCCAGTTGAAGTTCGTCCGGTTCGTCGTAATGCTCTGGCAATGCGTTGGATCGTTGAAGCTGCTCGTAAACGCGGTGATAAATCCATGGCTCTGCGTCTGGCGAACGAACTTTCTGATGCTGCAGACAACAAAGGTACTGCAGTTAAGAAACGTGAAGACGTTCACCGTATGGCAGAAGCCAACAAGGCGTTCGCACACTACCGTTGGTAATCCCTTCGGAGTATTAGTCACCAGGCGGGCGCTTCAGAGAAGCCGCCCGCTCTGGGTAACTTAACTGAACGCCTAAAGATATAAACGAGGAATCAAATGGCTCGTACAACACCCATCGCACGCTACCGTAACATCGGTATCAGTGCGCACATCGACGCCGGTAAAACCACTACTACCGAACGTATTCTGTTCTACACCGGTGTAAACCACAAAATCGGTGAAGTTCATGACGGCGCAGCCACCATGGACTGGATGGAACAGGAGCAGGAGCGTGGTATCACTATCACCTCCGCAGCGACTACTGCATTCTGGTCAGGTATGGCTAAGCAGTACGAACCGCATCGCGTAAACATCATCGACACCCCAGGGCACGTTGACTTCACCATCGAAGTAGAACGTTCCATGCGTGTTCTTGACGGCGCGGTAATGGTTTATTGCGCAGTTGGTGGTGTTCAGCCACAGTCTGAAACCGTATGGCGTCAGGCGAACAAATATAAAGTTCCACGCATCGCGTTCGTTAACAAAATGGACCGTATGGGTGCTAACTTCCTGAAAGTTGTTGGCCAGATCAAAACCCGTCTGGGCGCGAACCCTGTTCCGCTGCAGCTGGCAATTGGTGCTGAAGAAGGCTTCACCGGCGTTATCGACCTGGTGAAAATGAAAGCCATCAACTGGAACGATGCAGACCAGGGCGTTACCTTCGAATACGAAGATATCCCAGCTGCAATGCAGGACCTGGCTGACGAATGGCACCAGAACCTGATCGAATCCGCTGCTGAAGCTTCTGAAGAGCTGATGGAGAAATACCTGGGTGGTGAAGAACTGACTGAAGAAGAGATCAAAAAAGCTCTGCGTCAGCGCGTTCTGAACAACGAAATCATCCTGGTAACCTGTGGTTCTGCGTTCAAGAACAAAGGTGTTCAGGCGATGCTGGATGCGGTAGTTGACTACCTGCCATCCCCGGTTGACGTTCCTGCGATCAACGGCATCCTGGACGACGGTAAAGATACTCCGGCTGAGCGTCACGCAAGCGACGAAGAGCCATTCTCTGCACTGGCGTTCAAAATTGCTACCGACCCATTCGTGGGTAACCTGACCTTCTTCCGCGTTTACTCTGGTGTGGTTAACTCCGGTGACACCATCCTGAACTCCGTGAAAGCGGCGCGTGAACGTTTTGGCCGTATCGTACAGATGCACGCTAACAAACGTGAAGAGATCAAAGAAGTTCGTGCGGGCGACATCGCTGCAGCTATCGGTCTGAAAGACGTGACCACTGGTGACACCCTGTGTGACCCGGATCACCCGATCATTCTGGAGCGTATGGAATTCCCTGAGCCGGTAATCTCCATCGCAGTTGAACCAAAAACCAAAGCTGACCAGGAAAAAATGGGTCTGGCTCTGGGCCGTCTGGCGAAAGAAGACCCATCATTCCGCGTATGGACTGATGAAGAATCTAACCAGACCATCATCGCTGGTATGGGTGAACTGCACCTGGACATCATCGTTGACCGTATGAAGCGTGAATTCAACGTTGAAGCGAACGTGGGTAAACCTCAGGTTGCTTACCGCGAAGCGATTCGCGCGAAAGTTACCGACATTGAAGGTAAGCACGCTAAGCAGTCTGGTGGTCGCGGTCAGTACGGTCACGTTGTGATCGACATGTACCCACTGGAGCCGGGCTCTAACCCGAAAGGTTACGAGTTCATCAACGACATCAAAGGTGGTGTAATTCCTGGCGAATACATCCCAGCCGTTGATAAAGGCATCCAGGAACAGCTGAAAGCGGGCCCTCTGGCTGGCTATCCGGTTGTTGATATGGGTGTTCGTCTGCACTTCGGTTCTTACCACGACGTTGACTCCTCTGAACTGGCGTTTAAACTGGCTGCGTCTATTGCCTTTAAAGAAGGCTTTAAGAAAGCAAAACCAGTTCTGCTTGAGCCAATCATGAAGGTTGAAGTAGAAACTCCTGAAGAGAACACCGGTGACGTTATCGGTGACTTGAGCCGTCGTCGCGGTATGCTGCGTGGTCAGGAATCCGAAGTAACTGGCGTTAAGATCCACGCTGAAGTTCCGCTGTCTGAAATGTTCGGATATGCAACTCAGCTGCGTTCTCTGACCAAAGGTCGTGCATCATACACCATGGAATTCCTGAAGTATGATGATGCGCCTAACAACGTTGCTCAGGCCGTTATTGAAGCCCGTGGTAAGTAATCCACAGGATTAAAACCTAAGTCCCGTGCTCTCTCCACAGGGGAGAGCACTATAGTAAGGAATATAGCCGTGTCTAAAGAAAAATTTGAACGTACAAAACCGCACGTCAACGTTGGTACTATCGGCCACGTTGACCATGGTAAAACTACCCTGACTGCTGCAATCACTACCGTTCTGGCTAAAACCTACGGTGGTTCTGCTCGTGCATTCGACCAGATCGATAACGCACCAGAAGAAAAAGCTCGTGGTATCACCATCAACACTTCCCACGTTGAATATGACACCCCGACTCGCCACTACGCACACGTAGACTGCCCAGGCCACGCCGACTATGTTAAAAACATGATCACCGGTGCTGCGCAGATGGACGGTGCGATCCTGGTTGTTGCTGCGACTGACGGCCCAATGCCTCAGACTCGTGAGCACATCCTGCTGGGTCGTCAGGTAGGCGTTCCTTTCATCATCGTGTTCCTGAACAAATGCGACATGGTTGATGACGAAGAGCTGCTGGAACTGGTAGAGATGGAAGTTCGTGAACTGCTGTCTCAGTACGATTTCCCGGGCGACGATACCCCAATCGTTCGTGGTTCTGCTCTGAAAGCGCTGGAAGGCGAAGCTGAGTGGGAAGCGAAAATCATCGAACTGGCTGGCTTCCTGGATTCCTACATCCCAGAACCAGAGCGTGCGATTGACAAGCCATTCCTGCTGCCAATCGAAGACGTATTCTCCATCTCCGGTCGTGGTACCGTTGTTACCGGTCGTGTAGAGCGCGGTATCATC
>NZ_JAXQPP010000004.1:0-242992 GCF_034427575.1 Enterobacter sp. D2 | reverse complement strand
GATGATACCGCGCTCTACACGACCGGTAACAACGGTACCACGACCGGAGATGGAGAATACGTCTTCGATTGGCAGCAGGAATGGCTTGTCAATCGCACGCTCTGGTTCTGGGATGTAAGAATCCAGGAAGCCAGCCAGTTCGATGATTTTCGCTTCCCACTCTGCGTCGCCTTCCAGCGCTTTCAGAGCAGAACCACGAACGATTGGAGTATCGTCGCCCGGGAAATCGTACTGAGACAGCAGTTCACGAACTTCCATCTCTACCAGTTCCAGCAGCTCTTCGTCATCAACCATGTCGCATTTGTTCAGGAACACAATGATGAAAGGAACGCCTACCTGACGACCCAGCAGGATGTGCTCACGAGTCTGAGGCATTGGGCCGTCAGTCGCAGCAACAACCAGGATCGCGCCGTCCATCTGCGCAGCACCGGTGATCATGTTTTTAACATAGTCGGCGTGGCCTGGGCAGTCTACGTGTGCGTAGTGGCGAGTCGGGGTGTCGTACTCAACGTGAGAGGTGTTGATGGTGATACCACGAGCTTTTTCTTCTGGCGCGTTATCGATCTGATCGAATGCACGAGCAGAACCACCGTAGGTTTTTGCCAGAACGGTAGTGATTGCAGCGGTCAGCGTTGTTTTACCATGGTCAACGTGGCCGATAGTACCGACGTTAACGTGCGGTTTTGTACGTTCAAACTTTTCTTTAGACATCGATTGTCCCTCTAAGACACGGATAAATCGGTGATATCACCACATCAACCAGGCGAAATGCCTGAATTGTTGAATACAGTAAAATTGAAACAGAGAGAAACGGGAAGGAGAAGTGAAGTGGTGCTGATACCCAGAGTCGAACTGGGGACCTCACCCTTACCAAGGGTGCGCTCTACCAACTGAGCCATATCAGCACGTATTGGAGCGGGCAGCGGGAATCGAACCCGCATCATCAGCTTGGAAGGCTGAGGTAATAGCCATTATACGATGCCCGCATCCTGAAACTCGGCTACCCAGTTCTTTCTGTAACAAAAAAAGAGATTTCTCTCTTTTTCAGTTTGAGCTGGCTAATTTTTCCAACCAGCTCCGGCGGCATTTACGCTGCCAGAAAGTGGTGGTGGGGGAAGGATTCGAACCTTCGAAGTCTGTGACGGCAGATTTACAGTCTGCTCCCTTTGGCCGCTCGGGAACCCCACCGGACTTGATGGTGCCGACTACCGGAATCGAACTGGTGACCTACTGATTACAAGTCAGTTGCTCTACCTACTGAGCTAAGTCGGCATCAAGTAGCGCGCATTCTATGGATACCTGCGCGGTCATGCAACTAAAAATTTGCATAAAACGTTCTTTCGCTCACATTTTATGCGAAGAGCGTGTCGGACGCTGTAAAAGTAGTCATTTGAGGTCAAATATTCAACATATCATCGTGATTTGCACCGTATTCACCGTAGCGTGACGGCTTCCGCGTAACGCAGCGCTTTCCATCTTTTTTCTTATTATTCCCGTCATCTGGTGTTAACCTCCTGCCCATTGTCCAAAATTAACTGTGTGATGAGCCATGATCCGACAGTGTGATACTGGCTCACTGAAGCATGCTTATGAGCAAAAAAGAGCAAACGTTAATGACGCCTTATCTTCACTTTAACCGCAGCCAGTGGGCTGCCCTGCGTGATTCCGTCCCTATGACGCTGACGGAAGGTGAAATCGCACGGTTAAAAGGGATAAACGAAGATCTGTCCCTGGAAGAAGTGGCAGAAATTTATCTCCCCCTCTCTCGCTTGCTTAACTTCTATATCAGCTCGAACCTGCGTCGTCAGGCCGTGCTGGAGCAGTTTCTCGGGACGAACGGTCAACGTATTCCTTATATCATTAGTATCGCAGGCAGCGTGGCCGTGGGTAAAAGTACCACCGCGCGCGTCCTGCAGGCGCTGTTGAGCCGCTGGCCGGAACACCGCAGCGTGGAGCTGATTACCACCGACGGCTTCCTGCACCCGAACGAGGTGTTAAAAGAACGCGGGCTGATGAAGAAGAAGGGCTTCCCGCTCTCTTACGATATGCACCGGCTGGTGAAATTTGTCTCTGACCTGAAATCCGGCGTGCCGCACGTGACTGCACCAGTCTATTCGCACCTGATCTACGATCGCATCCCGGGTGGGGATAAAACCGTGGTCCAGCCGGACATCCTGATTCTGGAAGGTCTGAACGTGCTGCAAAGCGGGATGGACTATCCTCACGACCCGCATCACGTATTCGTCTCGGATTTCGTCGATTTCTCTATTTATGTCGATGCGCCGGAAGACCTGCTGCAAAACTGGTACATCAACCGCTTCCTGAAGTTCCGCGAAGGGGCGTTTACCGACCCGGATTCCTATTTCCACCACTATGCTCAGCTTTCTGAAGAAGAAGCGATCGGCGTGGCCACGGGGCTGTGGAATGAGATCAACTACGTGAACCTCAAAGAGAACATCCTGCCGACGCGCGAGCGTGCGAGCCTGATCCTCACCAAGAGCGAGAAGCACGCCGTCGACCAGATTCGCCTGCGGAAATAATCAAGCAGACATAAAAAAAACCGGCTTAACGCCGGTTTTTTTCGTTATGCCTGTGGCTTCTCGCCATTTTCATCCTGATCGACCGCGAAGCAGGCAACCAGCTGGCCGCCATAATCCTTCAGCTGCGGCTGGAGCTGGGTGCACGGACCGAAGCGGCGACTGCAGCGGGCATTGAATGCACATCCCGGAGGCGGATTCAGTGGGCTTGGCAGTTCACCCGTCAGCTTAATACGCTCACGACGATCGTCCGGGTTCAGACGCGGCGTCGCAGACAGCAGCGCCTGAGTATACGGGTGACGAGGGTTATTAAAGATCTGGTCTTTAGTCCCCTTCTCCACGCAGCGCCCCAGGTACATCACCATCACTTCATCGGCAATATGCTCTACCACCGACAGGTCGTGGGAGATGAACACGTAAGACAGCCCCAGCTCCTGCTGGAGATCCATCATCAGGTTCAGCACCTGCGCACGCACGGATACGTCGAGCGCGGAGACCGGCTCATCGGCAATCACCACGTCCGGATCGAGCATCAGCCCGCGGGCGATCGCAATACGCTGACGCTGGCCGCCGGAGAACATGTGCGGATAGCGATCGTAATGCTCGGTTTTGAGGCCGACCTTCGCCATCATCGCCAGCGCCTTTTCACGGCGCTGCTCTTTACTCAAATTACTGTTGATCAGCAGCGGCTCTTCCAGAATCTGCCCGACTTTTTTACGCGGGTTCAAAGAACCATACGGGTTCTGGAACACAATCTGGATTTTCTGGCGGCGCAGCTTCTGCGCCTGCGGATCGTGCTTGAGCAGATCCTGCCCCTGATAGTAGAGCTCCCCGCCGGTCGGCACTTCAATCATCGTCAGCAGACGGCCCAGCGTGGATTTGCCGCAGCCTGACTCCCCCACCACCGCCAGCGTTTTACCGCGTTCGAGGTTAAAAGAGACGCCGTCCAGCGCTTTCACCAGGCGTTCAGGGGCAAACAGCCCCTTATTCACCGGGTAGTATTTTTTCAGGTCGATGGCCTGCAACAGCGGTTGTTGCGTGGTGGCCTGTTGCGTACTCATAGTGTTGGCCTCCCGGCATCATCGAGTGGGTAGTGGCATTTCGACTGACGGCCGTCAGCAAGCTGGTTCAGCTCAGGCTCTTCTGCCCGGCATTTGTCCGTTGCATACGGACAGCGCGGATTGAGCAGACAGCCCTGCGGACGGTCATATTTACCCGGTACCACACCCGGCAGCGACGCCAGACGCGCTTTGTCCTGGGCAAACTCCGGCAGCGCGCGTAAAAGCGCCTGGGTATACGGGTGACGCGGCGCGCGGAAGATATCGTGAGAATTTCCGGTCTCAACCACCTGGCCCGCATACATCACGATGATTTTGTGCGCCGCTTCGGCCACCAGCGCCAGATCGTGCGTAATCAGCACCAGCGCCATATTCTCTTTCTGCTGCAGCTCCAGCAGGAGTTCGATGATTTGTGCCTGAATGGTCACATCCAGCGCCGTCGTCGGTTCATCCGCAATCAGCAGCTTTGGCCGACAGGCTATCGCCATCGCGATCATCACGCGCTGGCTCATCCCACCGGAGAGCTGATGCGGGTAAACGTCCAGGCGCGATGCCGGGTCAGGAATACCTACCTGGTTCAGCAGATCGATCGCGCGCTGGCGACGGGTTTTCTTATTCCCACCCTGATGCACCTTAATCGCTTCCATAATCTGGAAACCAACGGTGTAGCAGGGGTTAAGGCTGGTCATCGGATCCTGGAAAATCATCGCCACTTCGGCGCCCACCAGCTGGCGGCGCTGTTTTTCAGAAATGCGCTTCAGATCCTGACCGTTGAACTGTAGGTTTTCCGCCATCACGCGGCCCGGGTAATCAATCAGCCCCATGATCGCCAGTGAACTCACCGACTTACCGGAACCGGATTCCCCGACAATGCCTACCACTTCGCCCTGATTTACGCTGTAGCTGATGCGGTCCACGGCGCGAAACGGGGTGCCTTCGTCGCCGAAGTGCACCGATAATTTATCTACATTTAATAACGCCATCTCGTGCCTCTTACTGCTTCAGTTTGGGATCAAGCGCATCACGCAGGCCATCACCCATCAGGTTAAATGCCAGCACCGTCAGCAGGATTGCCAGACCCGGGAAGGTGACAACCCACCAGGCGCTTTGTGCGAACTGCAACACGTCGGAGAGCATCGTGCCCCACTCCGGTGTTGGCGGCTGCGCACCCATGCCCAGGAAGCCAAGAGCGGCCATATCAAGAATGGCGTTAGAGAAACCGAGCGACGCCTGAACAATCAGCGGCGCAAGGCAGTTTGGGAAGATATTCACGAACATCTGGCGCATCGCACCGGCACCCGCCACGCGAGAGGCGGTGACGTAATCGCGGTTCACTTCCACCAGCACCGCCGCACGGGTTAAACGCACGTAGTGAGGGAGCGCCACGAAGGTCAACGCCAGCGCGGCATTGCCTATCGACGGGCCGAAGATCGCCACCAGCACCAGCGCCAGCAGCAGGCTTGGCAGCGCCAGCATGATGTCAACGATACGCATGATGATATTATCAACGATACCGCCGAAGTAACCGGCAATCAGACCCAGCACGATCCCCATAATCAGGGATAACACCACCACCAGGCAGCCGACCAGCAGCGACAGGCGCGCGCCGTACATCAGACGCGACAGCACGTCGCGGCCCACGTCATCGGTACCCAGCAGGTGCGCCAGGCTGCCGCCGTCCTGCCACGCAGGCGGCGCGAGCAGCGCATCGCGGAACTGGTCCGCCGGGTTATACGGTGCGAGGAAATTCGCAAACACCGCAATCAGGATCATGATTACGACATACACCAGCCCTACCACCGCGCCTTTATTGCGCTTGAAGTAGTGCCAGAATTCCTGCAGCGGCGTCATAGGAACCGGTGCAGCGACCACTTTATTTTGAGTGACTTGTGACATGATGGTCCCTTACTTCTTATGACGAATACGCGGGTTCACCACGCCGTACAGCAAATCGACCAGCAGGTTGACGAGGATAATCATCGTCGCGACCAGCAGTACACCGCCCTGCACAACCGGATAGTCACGGCGTTGCAGCGCGTCAATCAGCCAGCGTCCAAGGCCCGGCCAGGAGAAGATGGTTTCGGTCAGGATCGCCCCCGCCAGCAACGTCCCAACCTGGAGACCGATAACGGTCACCACCGGCAGCATGGCATTACGCAGCGCATGAACGATGATGACGCGCATACGCGTCAGGCCCTTTGCGCGCGCGGTGCGGATATAATCCTCACCCAGCACTTCCAGCATCGATGAACGGGTCATTCGCACGATCACCGCCAGAGGAATGGTGCCCAGCACCATGGCAGGCAGGATCATGTGCGCCACGGCATCAATGAAGTTGCCCTCTTCGCCCCAGATAGCCGTATCAATCAGCATAAAGCCGGTGAGCGGGTTGGAGTCATCCAGGAAGACCATATCGCTGACGCGCCCGGAGACCGGCGTCAGGTTAAGCTGCACCGATACCAGCATGATCAGCATCATGCCCCACCAGAAGATAGGCATGGAGTAGCCGGTCAGCGCCAGGCCCACGGCGGTATGGTCAAAAATAGAGCCACGCTTGACGGCAGCCAGTACCCCGACAGGAATACCCACCGCAGTGGCGAAAATCATGGCGCAGATGCCAAGCTCCAGCGTCGCTTTAAAACGCGGCACGAACTCGTCCCACACCGGAAGGCGGCTTTTCAGCGAAATCCCTAAATCACCGTGCAACACGCCCCAGATATAGTGGAGGTACTGCTGCCACATCGGCTTATCGAGACCGAGTTCCGCCAGCAGCTGTGCATGGCGCTCAGGGGAAATACCACGCTCGCCCGCCATAATCATTACCGGGTCGCCGGGGATCATATGGACGAAGGCAAAAGTGAGAAGGGTGATACCGATAAACGTGGGGATGACAAGTCCCAGACGTCGGAGGATGAACTGCAACATAACCCGGATTCTCTCTGATGACGCACGACCAGTGGCGTGACGTCTGTATTGCTCACAAATGTAAATTCCCTCTCCCAGCGGGAGAGAGTTAGGGTGAGGGGATGCATGCACGCCCCTCACCCCTGCCCTCTCCAGAGGGAGAGGGAGAACACCCTACTTATTATTCAACCGATACGTTTTCGAAGTGGTGTTTGCCCAGTGGATCTACCACGTAGCCTTTCACTTCTTTACGCACTGGCTCGTACACGGTGGAGTGAGCAACAATCAGCGCCGGAGCCTGATCGTGCATAACAACCTGAGCCTGCTTGTACAGTTCAATACGTTTGTTGTGATCGTCGGTCGCACGCGCCGGCTGGATCAGGTCTTCAAACGGCTTGTAGCACCAGCGAGAGTAGTTAGAACCGTCTTTCGCCGCCGCGCAGCTGAACAGGGTGGCGAAGAAGTTGTCCGGATCCCCGTTATCACCGGTCCAGCCCATCATTACCGCCTGGTGCTCACCCGCTTTGGCGCGCTTCAGGTACTCGCCCCACTCGTAGGTCACAATCTTGGCCTGAACGCCAACCTTAGCCCAGTCAGCCTGAACCATTTCCGCCATACGGCGTGCGTTCGGGTTGTAAGGACGCTGTACCGGCATCGCCCACAGCTCAACGGTAAAGCCTTTATCCTGGCCAGCTTCTTTCAGCAGCGCTTTCGCTTTCTCAGGATCGTAGGTGTAGTCTTTAACGTCGTCGTTATAACCCCACATGGTTGGTGGGATCAGGTTTTTGGCAGCAACGCCAGCGCCCTGGTAAACCGCCTTGATGATCGCTTCTTTGTTCACCGCGTAGGTCAGCGCCTGACGCACTTTCACGTCATCAAACGGTTTCTTCTCGGTGTTAAAGGAGAGATAGCCCACGTTCAGGCCGGCCTGCTCCAGCAGGTTGATGTTCTTGTCCTGCTTCATACGGGCGATATCAGCCGGGTTCGGGTACGGCATCACCTGGCATTCGTTTTTCTGCAGTTTTGCGTAACGCACGGAAGCATCAGGCGTGATGGAGAAGACCAGACGGTCGATCTGCGGCTTGGTGCCCCAATAGCCTTCGAACGCTTTATACAGAATGCGGGAGTCTTTCTGGTACTGCAGCAGCTGGAATGGACCGGTACCGATTGGATTCAGGTCAACTTTCTCCGGCGTACCGGCTTTCAGCATGTTGTCCGCGTACTCTTTGGACAGAATTGAGGCGAAGTCCATGGCCAGGTCAGCCAGGAATGGCGCTTCCGGACGCGTCAGCACGAACTGAACCGTTTTATCGTCCACTTTTTTCACTTCAGCAATCAGGTCAGGCAGACCCATCCCTTCGAAGTATTCATAGCTGCCGCCAGACACTTTATGGTACGGGTTCTGAGCGTTTTTCTGACGGTCGAAAGAGAACACAACGTCGTCGGCGTTAAAGTCGCGCGTTGGTTTGAAATCTTTGCTGTCCTGCCACTTCACGCCCTGGCGCAGGTGGAAGGTATAGGTTTTGCCGTCTTCGCTGACGTCCCACTTCTCGGCCAGACCCGGAATTACTTCCGTGGTACCGGTTTTGAATTCAACCAGACGGTTATAGATCGGTACAGAGCTTGCGTCGTAAGTCGTACCAGAGGTAAAGAGCTGTGGGTTAAAGCCTTCCGGCGAGCCTTCAGAACAGTAAACCAGGGTTTTTGCCTGTACGCTTGCTGCCACGGTCATAGCCACCAGGCTCAGACCAAGCTTCAGCATCCCTGACTTCTTCAAGGAAATACTCATTATTCTGCTCCAATGTGATGTTTTGCTTTGTTGTGTTACGCCGCCAGACCTTTATTTATTTTTTACCCGGTCCGGTCGGTGATGCCCGAAGGCTTTAAAGGGATGGAGAATCCTTTCAGAAGAGCGTTTGAGTTGCAGCGCAGATCGTCCCTGAAATGCCCCTCATGCCCTACAATCTGTCAACAGAATGTGAAAACGTCAATACAGGTGACGGGGATTTACGCTGAGTGTGAGAAACCGCAAACAAAGATTAAAAAAACTATGCATGCCAGTTTTCAGCAGGGAAATTTATGCTACTCGCTATCTTGCAGCACAAGTCTCTTCATATTTCGCAACAATCAGTGATTAACTTTTATTCAGAATGGGTAAATTTTCTTGCAGAATGGTGATTATCTGAGCACTAAATACCGCGAACGTTAAAACGCACAGCGAAAAATGCTGAGGTTATCCATAAGCAACGCGAAAAAAGATCAATCTATATATAAAAAAATACAATGGATTATGTCACAAAATCGTTAACAGGCAGGGAGAAGCAGGCCTAAGGGGCGTTTTGGATACTCTGACGGGATAAGATCATAATGCAAAAAGGGCTAACCTTGCGGTTAGCCCTTTTCAGAATGTGGTCGGCGAGAGAGGATTCGAACCTCCGACCCACTGGTCCCAAACCAGTTGCGCTACCAAGCTGCGCTACTCGCCGAATGCGGAGCGCATCTTACTGCTGAGGTGCGCCCCCGTCAATCCCTTATTTTCAAAAAGCCATTCAACTGGCGATATTCTCGCCAGGGCAGCTACTGCGCGGCTTTTACGCTGTTATCAGGGAGTTTACACCAGTTGTTGTTTTCGTTAATCCCACCGTTCGGTGAGGTATAGCCGAGACAACCCATAATGGTGTCGTACAGCTCAACGTGACGACGCGGCACCTTCATCTCCGCCTCTTTCTTCAGCTGAGCAAACATCTTCGCCTTCTCCGGGTTTTCCAGGTACTTATCCGACATCCACATGATCATCGGCACGCGGAACTGTTCAGGCGGTGCCAGCTTGCGCGGCGTACCGTGCAGATGCTCTTTCTCGTTGATGGATTCACCGTGGTCTGCCGCATAAATCACAATCGCTTTCTTATCGCGCAGCTGGTCGATCACCCGGCTCAGGAAGGTATCCACATACAGCACCGAGTTATCATAGGCATTGATCAGCTCCTGCTTGCTGCAGTCTTTATTAATGCCCACGCACTCAGGCTGCCACTTCGCGAAATCACGCGTGTAGCGCTGGTAATAGCTGTAATGCGATCCTTTGGTATGCAGAATGACAAGATGCTTGCCCTGCGGATGATTCTTGAGGGATTGCGACATCTCTTCCAGCAGCAGCATGTCGTCGACGTTTTTACCGCGGTTACGCGGTTCGGCGCCAATCTGCTCACGGTACGCGATGTTATCTGCCAGGGTATTGGTGTAGAACCACATCTCACTTTGCATGGCGAACAGGTCTGAGCTAAATCCAAGCTGCTTTAGCACGGCAAAGACGTTTTGCTCTTTCAGCGTGCGCTGCGGGTTATCGCTTGCACCGCCTTCGCGAACAAACATACAGCGCAGCGAAAGCTTGGTCGCGGTATCGCAGGAGTAACCCCGGTAAGCCACCAGGTTCTTCTCCTGCGCCAGCTTTGGCGTGGTATCCCGGTTATAGCCGAGAATGCCCATATGATCCCAGCGCGTCGTTTCGCCAATGACAAAAACGACGTACGTATCATCAAGCCCGTCGGCTGGCGGCTGGTAGGTGAATTTTTTCAGTGGATTGATCAGCGACTTAACATCACCGGATTCATCCGCCTGCGCCCAGGCATACAGACCTAACGCTGACAGCCAGTTAGATGGCAAATACGAGTTTGCCACCACGCCGCCATAGCTTGGCATATCCACGCCCGTCGCTTTTTCAACGCGTTTTTGCTGCGTTTCCATCAGGCGGATAGGCGCCCATACCAGCAGACCGGCCAGCAGGACGACGACGATATTGCGGATCCGCTGTCCACGCGTGCGCAGCTGGCGTAACAGCGTATAGCGGCACGTATTGTTCCAGATAAAGAACAGCGGGATCAGGCAGGTTAAAACCGTCCAGACGATGAAGCCTTTCCCTACCACCTCTTTCGAGAGATCGATATCCGTGGTCATCACCGAGGCAACGATACCGTACCCAATGACCACGTTCATAAAGGTCATGTAATAGCTTGCGGCGGCGGAAATAATCACCACCAGCGAGGCCAAAATTTGCCAGGTACGTCGGCCAAAAAGGGACAGCAGGCGTAAGAGGAAGAATGTAGCGAGGACGGAGCCGAATACTTCTATTGCGGCAAATATACCATTACTTAGGGTAAGGTTTTCAACATACCCTTCCACTCTTCTGAACAGTACCGCGCCATTCAGAAATAATCCGATATAGACAGCCAGCATCAGACACAATCTTTGCTGGGTAAGAGACCTAATGTATTTCATGCAAACAACCCTGGGGGAAGGGGTATAAAGACCCGTCGAATCTCAAAGAGAAAGCGGACAGAGTAAGTAAATGCGTAAGGAAGCGTTATGAGAAACGTCTACAAGCGCGGTAAGTAGACCACAGCGGGAGAGAAAAGTGGCAGCAGAGAGTGTGATCGGTGTAAATTTTTACAAAATATCGAGACGGGAAGCGTCTCGCATAAAGAAAAAAGAGGCCACGGAGGCCTCTTTCATACAGCTTACGCGTGCGCTTCTTTGAATACTTCGCGCTGCGGCTGGCGAATCGTGGTCGAGAGCGCCAGCGAGATAATCAGCAGGGCAAATATGACGCAGAAGGTCACGTAGAAGCCGCCGAACAGGGAGGCAATCAGCGAGCCGCAGATACTGCCGATCCCGAAGCCCAGATAGATAACGCCGTAGTTTTTCGCCAGATTGTTCAGGCCAAAGAACTCGCTCACCAGTGACGGGAAGACGGTAATAGTGCCACCGAAGTTAAAGGCCACGCAGGCAATCGCCGCGAAGAAGGTGGCTTCATTCAGCGGAGCGAACAGCAGCGCCGCCATACCGACCAGCGAAACCACCTGCCCAATCGTAATCACACGGATGCGGGCAATTTTGTCAGACAGAATACCGAGCACCAGACGACCGGAGAGGTTGGCAATGGAGATGACCGTCACCGCATTCGCCGCCGTAGCCGCATCCAGCTTCACCATCCCCTGCGCGATATCCTTCGCCACGCCGATGACATACAGACCGCTCATGCAGGCCGTCAGGAACATCACCGCCAGCATCCAGTACTGCGGCTTACGCATGGACTGCGCGAGGGTGAAGTCGTTCTCCACCACGCCGTTAACGGATTTCACTTCCTGCTGCGGCGCATCTTTCATCAGCGTGGCGCCGAACAAAATCATCACCAGCACGATTGCGCCCCAGATCATAAAGGTTTTTTCGAGGCCAACGGACGCCAGCAGGTGGGCGTCGATAAATTTGAACCCGAGGCTGCCCAGGCCATAAGAGCCGATGGCGAACGCGGAGATTAAGCCTTTACGTTCCGGGAACCACTTCACGCAGTTCGACAGAGTCAGCAGGTAACCTGCGCCATCGGCCAGACCCACCAGCACGCCGGCGCTCAGCCACAGCATCATCAGGTTGCTGGAATGCGCCGTCAGGAAAAAGCCCAACCCCAGCAGAATGCCGGACGCCATGGTCACACGCTTCACGCCAAAACGCTCCTGCAGCTTGCCCGCGACGGAAGACGAAATCGCCAGACCCAGGCTCAGCAGACCAAAGGAGAACGCAACCTGGCTGACCGGCGCGCCGAGTTTGTCGGAAAGCGCGCTGTTAAACAGGCTCCAGGTATAGACCGACCCCAGCGCAAACTGGGTGACGATGGTGCCAAAGAGCGTAAGCCAGCGCGTGCGGTTATAGGTTGATGTGTTCATGGCAGTTGTCCTGCAAGAGAAATTAAGGAAGTTCGCTGAGGACAACGATAAACAAAACCTTAAAACGCCTGGGGTAAAACGGCATGAAATGCAGGCGGAACGGAATGAAATGCCTGGAATCGGGAATGAATGGCCTGGCCCGGGAATAAAGCGACAGCATGTTAGTATCTGCTATCGCTGTAAAGCCCGTGGTTATTGTATTCGAGATGTTATCGTAACGTTTAAAAAAGTAACAACTCTAGAATTTCGCGCTAACGCCGAGAGTGTATAAAAACTCCTCACCGGTGGTGGTGTGCTCCCCCTGAGCCAGCGACGCATAGGCCGCCATGTACGTGTTAAAGGGAATATCCGTTCCCACGGTGACATCCATCCAGCTACCGCTTTGGGCAGGGGCTGGCGTTTGCGGCATTCCAAACTGCGATTTCCACTGGTTTTCACCAAACTGCTGGTTATAGCTAATCTGCGCCCATGGACGAAGATCGCCGTACTGGGTATTCACGCGCCATCCAAGCGTGCTGACGCTGGCATGCCAGAGCGGGTCGGTGATTGCCTGCGTCGACGCGCTATCACCAAACTCGTTGATCATCATGGGCGCCGTGCCGTCGTATCGCCACGCCACCACCGGGCCGGTGGTGATACGTGCTGAAACGGGAAAATTCCAGCCCACGCTCATTGCCCCCTCCGTCGTTCTGCCAGACGGTATATTCAGGGCAAGTCCCGGTGCGTTCTGCGAAGACTGAATACGCTCAGCCAGAATATCCTCATAACGCGGTTGGTGATCCGCATCCCATGTATAGCGTTCCGCCGTATTATTTTGGGCATCTGAAACGATATATTCCTGTTGCCAGGCAGACGCTGTATTACAAAAAAACAGGCAGGCTGAAATTCCCACCAGGCCAGAAGCAGCATGGCGACCACTGATTTTTTTTATCATCATCAACGCGACCCCAGAGAGAGCCGAATTCGGCGATATTTGTCGTTATTCAGGAAGAACTTATAGACCTTGTATTAACTATTGTCTTTATAGTAAACACGTCAAGCCAGTCAGAATGAAAATTTTGCGAAATCAGTAGTAATAAGGGAGATGACGGATGGAACGTTGCGGTTGGGTAAGCCAGGATCAGCTTTATATCGACTATCACGATCGGGAATGGGGCGTGCCGGAAACGGATGGCAAAAAACTCTTTGAGATGATCTGCCTGGAGGGCCAGCAGGCGGGGCTGTCGTGGATTACGGTACTGAAGAAACGCGAAAACTACCGCAACGCCTTCCACCAGTTCGATCCTGTTGCCGTCGCCGCCATGACCGATGAGGACGTGGAACGACTGGTGCAGGACGCGGGCATCATCCGCCATCGCGGTAAGATCCAGGCCATCATCGGTAACGCACGCGCTTATCTGGCAATGGAACAAAACGGTGAATCGTTCTCAGAGTTTGTCTGGACGTTTGTGAACAACGATCCGCAGGTCACCCAGGCCGCCACGCTTGCGGAAATCCCGGCCTCCACCCCGGCCTCGGATGCACTCTCGAAAGCCCTGAAAAAACGCGGCTTTAAGTTTGTCGGTTCCACCATCTGCTACGCCTTTATGCAGGCCTGTGGCCTGGTCAACGACCATGTTACCGGCTGCTTCTGTCATCCGGGAGGCCATCATGATCCGCAAATGGCAAAGTGAGAATACCGCGCCGCTTCTGAGCCTGTGGCTTGAAAGCACCACGGAAGCGCATCCGTTTATCGAGCCGGGTTACTGGAAAGAGAACGAGGCCATGGTGCGGGACGTTTACCTTCCGTCGGCGGAAACCTGGGTCTGGGAAGAGGATGGCGAACCTTGCGGATTTATCAGCGTGATGCAGTCTCAGTTTGTCGGCGCGCTGTTTGTCGCACCGTCATGCATAGGGAAAGGCATCGGGCGCGCGCTGCTGAACCATGTTCAACAGCGCTTCCCGCATTTAACGCTGGAGGTATATCAGAAAAATGTGCGGGCGGTGAATTTCTACCATGCTCAGGGCTTTCGCATTGAAGACAGCGCCTGGCAGGATGATACCCAGCACCCGACATGGATCATGAGCTGGCAGGCGGATCAAACGCCGTTAAGGTAAGCTCGGGTCCCTGATATTTCTCTACCCAGGCCAGCGCCGTGTTCCCTGCGCAGCCATTCCCCAGTTTCGAGCTGGGGAGATCTTTGGTCAGCACGTTAACCGCCCCGTTTTTACAGATCCCTCCCTCGTCGGGCTCAAGGTCGGGCCATGCGCCCTGATGAATGCAGATCACGCCCGGTTTAATCCCGTCGCTCACCACTGCCCCTGCCAGCACCTGCCCGCGCGAGTTCCAGACGCGCACCACGTCGCCGTCCGCGATCCCGCGGGCTTTCGCATCAAGGGTATTCAGCGTGATCGGCTCTCGCCCGGCGACCGCATACTGCTCGCGCAGGGAGGTATAGTTAAGCTGGCTGTGCAGACGGTGAGCGGGATGCGCAGACAACACCTGCAGCTGTTCCGGCTGGGCGTTGCCGTGCCACTCGTCCGGCTCGAGCCACATAGGGTGTGGCGGGCAGTCGGCATAGCCAAAGCTGGAGATACGCTCGCTATAGATCACGATCTTTCCACTCTCGGTTTTCAGCGGGTGGCTCTCCGGGTCGCGGCGGAAATCGGCAAAACGGACAAACTTCGCGTTCTGTTCGCTCTCCGGCATCTCGACGAGCTGGTTCGCCTCCCAGAATTCAGCAAATGGCGGAAGCGTCACGCCCTGCGCCGCGCCGCGCTGTCCGGCAATCTGGTAGAAGCTCTCCAGCCATTGCAGATCGCTTTTCCCCTCGGTAAAACGCTCGCGGCCGCCCGTTTCCCACAGTTCGCTCAGTTCAGCAAACACCTCAAAATCATCACGTGCTTCATATCGCGGGGCCACTACGCGCTTCATCGGAACCATATGCTGGTTGCTGTAGTCACCGGTCATGGTGAGATCGTTACGCTCAAACGAGGTGGTCGCCGGCAGCACGATATCTGCATGCTTAGCCGAACCGGTCCAGAAGCACTCGGAAATCACCACCAGCTCCGGCTTTTGCCAGGCGCGGATCAGGCGGTTGGTATCCTGATGGTGCGTGAAGTTCGACCCGCCTGCCCACCAGACAAATTTAATGTCCGGGAAATGGCGGTCCAGACCGTTGTGCTGATAAAAACCACCGGGGTTTTCAAGGGCTTCAACAATACGCGCCACCGGGATTTTATCCACGGCATCCACGCCGCCCTGCACCGAGCCCTGCAGAGACGCCAGCACCGCCGCTTTACGCGTGGGGTTGCCGCCGTTAGCAAAGTGATAGGAGAGACCAAAACCACCGCCCGGCGTGCCGATCTGCCCAAGCATCGCGGCAAGGGTCACCAGCATCCATTGTTTTTGCTCGCCAAACTGCTGGCGCTGCATTCCCCAGCCGGACATTAACATCGTGGTATTTTTATGGAACAACGCCACCAGTTCGCGGATTTTCTCCGCAGGAACGCCACAAATATTTGCCGCCCACTCTGCCGTTTTCGCAATCCCATCGGATTGACCCGTCAGGTAGTCGGCGAATTTATCGAAACCGGTGGTACAGCGCGTCAGGAATTCAACATCGTGCCAGCCGTTCTCCACCAGCGTATGGGCGATACCCAGCATCATTGCCACGTCGGTGCCCATATGCGGGGCAACCCACTCGGCGCTGTCGCCAAAGAAATCCATGGTTTCAGAACGCATCGGGTCAATGCAGATGATGCGCTTGCCGCTTTTGCGCAGCGCGTCGAAATACCCAATGCCCTGCTCGTCGCTGGCATTCCATGCAATTTTCAGCGTGTTAAGGGGGTTAGCGCTCCACAGCACGACCACATCGGTATGCTCCAGCACCAGCGGCCAGCTGGTCTGCTGCTGGTACACTTCGTTCCCGCCCACGACGTACGGCATGATCGCCTGCGCCGCGCCGGTGGAGTAATCCCCCAGATGACCGGTATAGCCTCCCGCCAGGCTCATGTAGCGCTGCAGCAGCGTCGAGGCTTTGTGCAGCACGCCGTTTGAACGCCAGCCGTAGGACCCGGCGAAAATGGACGACGGACCGTAGCTGTTGCGGATACGCTTGTGCTGGGCGTGGATCAGCGCCAGCGCGTCATCCCAGCTCACGCGAACAAACTCATCCTGACCGCGAATACCCTGCGGCTTGTCCGGCGAGGCCAGAAAACCTTTACGCACCATCGGCCAGCGCACGCGCGTTTTGCTGTGCACCTGATCGCGAACGACGGTCTGTAACGAGTTGGGATGTTGGGTTGGCAGTGCCCCGCGGGACGACAGAACATTTTCGCCATCGGTTTCGACCAGCATCGGCCCCCAGTGGGCGGCGGTCAGAATGGTTTTCGTTGAGGTGCTCAAGCGTGCGCTCCTGGTTGCGTGCAGGTTTACGGCCTTCTTTCTGAGGCAGTTTATGGTTTGTCACAAATTTCAGAGTTATACCCGGAATTTTCTCCGTATCTGGACGTCATAATCAACTGCCACGCTCGCCGTGGCAAAGAATAAAAAGGATTAAGGAAAGAAGATGAAAAAACGCGTACTCGTTATTGCCGCTCTGGTGAGCGGTGCCCTGGCTGTTTCTGGCTGCACAACTAACCCTTACACCGGTGAGCGTGAAGCGGGTAAATCCGGCATTGGCGCGGGTATCGGCTCGCTGGTCGGCGCAGGCGTGGGGGCGCTATCCTCCTCCAAGAAAGACCGCGGCAAAGGCGCGCTGATTGGCGCAGCGGCGGGTGCGGCGCTGGGTGGCGGCGTTGGCTATTACATGGACGTGCAGGAAGCGAAGCTGCGCGACAAAATGAAGGGAACCGGCGTGAGCGTGACGCGCAGCGGCGATAACATCATCCTGAATATGCCGAACAACGTGACCTTCGACAGCAGCAGCGCAACGCTGAAACCCGCGGGCGCAAACACCCTGACCGGCGTAGCGATGGTGCTGAAAGAGTACAATAAAACCGCCGTTAACGTGATTGGCTATACCGACAGCACCGGCAGCCAGGATCTGAACATGCGTCTGTCCCAGCAGCGCGCCGATTCCGTGGCCAGCTCGCTGATTACCCAGGGTGTTGAAGCGAACCGTATCCGCACCAGCGGCATGGGCCCTGCCAACCCTATCGCCAGCAACAGCACGGCGGAAGGCAAAGCGCAGAACCGCCGCGTTGAGATTACGTTAAGCCCAATTCAGTAGGTAAAAGCAAAACGGCAACGCTCGTTGCCGTTTTTAGTGGTTGCCCCCTCTCCCGTGGGAGAGGGTTGGGGTGAGGGCACCAGACCGCAACCTCCGGTAAGCGCAGCGCCACCGGGCAAATTACTTGATTCGTCTGATTTTCCCGCTAAGGTATTCTCACTAAATTCAGGGAAATCAGCGATGAGCAAACCAGCCCGGGCCACCATCAGCGACGTGGCGAAAGCCGCCAAAACCGGTAAAACCAGTATTTCACGCTACCTTAACGGCGAGAAACACCTGCTGTCCGACGCATTGCTGGCGCGTATTGAACAGGCCATTGCCGATCTCGACTACCGTCCCAGCCTCATGGCGCGCGGGCTCAAACGCGGCCGCACCCGCCTTATCGGGCTTATCATCGCCGATATCACCAACCCCTATTCCGTTAACGTGCTCAGCGGTATTGAAGCCGCCTGTCGCGAGAAGGGGTTCACGCCGCTGGTCTGTAATACCAACAACGAAGTTGACCAGGAGCTGCATTACCTCGATCTGCTGCGCAGCTATCAGGTCGAAGGGATTGTGGTGAACGCGGTGGGCATGCGGGAAGAGGGTTTAAACCGCCTGCAGCAGTCCTCTCTGCCTATGGTCCTCATCGACCGTAAAATCCCGGAATTTGCCTGCGATGTGGTCGGTCTGGATAACACCCAGGCAGCCACTACCGCCACCGAACATCTGATCGAACAGGGCTTCGAGGCCATTCTGTTTCTGAGTGAACCGTTAGGGATGGTCAATACCCGTCGCGAGCGCCTGAGCGCATTTCGCACCACGCTGGAGCGATATCCCGGCGTGATCGCCGAAAATGCCGAAACGCCGCTTCACGAAGCTGACCAGCTCGATAACACCCTGCGCCAGTTCCACACGCGCCATCGCGGCATGCGCAAAGCCGTTATCTCCGCAAACGGGGCGCTGACGCTTCAGGTCGCCCGCTCGCTCAAGCGCATTGGCCTGCACTGGGGCAGCGATATCGGTCTGCTGGGGTTTGATGAACTGGAGTGGGCGGAGCTGGCAGGCGTCGGCATTACGACCCTCAAACAGCCCACCTGGCAGATTGGCTATGCTGCTGTTGAACAAGTAGTTCGTCGCATTGAAGGCACCAGCGATGCCGTTCGCGAGCAGGTCTTCTCCGGCGAGCTGATCGTTCGCGGCTCCACGGCGCGTTAATTTTCCCTTGTGATACCGATCATAAATTCGACATCCTGACCTTTTCTTTGGAACCGGTTCCATCTAGCGTAATAGTATTGATATGTTGCGATGGAGTCCGAAGATGGGCAGGAAAATTATGGTGGTCACCGCCGCGTACGGTGCGGAACAGGTGCGACAGGCGGGCGGTCAGCGGGCAATGCTTCCCGTGATTGCAGGCGCGGGGGCAGACGGCGTGGAGATCCGCCGGGAATTGTTCAACAGCGAAGAGCTACTGGCGCTGCCTGCGCTGGGAGAATCCATTGAGCTGCTCGGCCTGCTGGCGTGCTACTCCGCCCCCGCCGCCCTGTTTGTGCCTGACGGCACCCTCAACCCGGACCTGACCCGCTATCTCTCTGAGGCCAGCACCCTGAACGCCCTGTGGCTGAAGGTTTCCCTGGGCCATTTCCGCGACGCGCAGCCTCTCGACGCCCTGCGTACCCTGCTGAACGCAAGCGGCATGGCGCTGGTCGTGGAGAACGATCAGACCGACTGCGGACAGCTCGCGCCCATGCAGCGCTTCCAGGCCGCCTGTCGGGAAATGGCCTTACCCGTCACGCTGACCTTCGATATGGGCAACTGGCTGTGGGTTGGCGATTCGCCTGAAGAGGCCGCGCGTCATCTGGCCCCTGCGGTGAGCTATATCCACGTGAAAGCGGCCGTGCCGCACAAAGATAACTTCCGCGCCGTGGCGCCAGACCACGCCGATGCGCGCTGGCTGGATCTTCTCGGCCAGCTGCCTGCCGATGCCCCGCGCGGTATCGAGTTCCCGCTGGAAGGGACGGATTTAACCGCCGTTACCCGCCATTACGTCAACCTGCTGCGCGAGGAGTAAAACATGCACAAGACGCTGGATGTCATCACGATCGGCGAAGCCATGGCGATGTTTGTCGCCACTGAAACGGGCGAATTGAGCGCGGTGGAGCACTTTATCAAACGCGTGGCGGGCGCAGAGCTGAACGTCGCAACCGGCCTGGCGCGTCTCGGCCTGAACGTCGGCTGGGTCAGCCGCGTGGGGGACGACAGCTTTGGCCATTTCGTTCTCGACTCGCTGAAAAAAGAGGGAATTGATGCCGCAGGCGTCACCCTTGATGCACGCTTCCCTACCGGCTTTCAGCTTAAATCTAAGGTCGAAAATGGAACCGATCCCATCGTGGAGTATTTCCGTAAGGGATCGGCCGCAAGCCACCTCTCAGTGGCGGATTACCACGCCGACTATTTCGCCTCCGCGCGCCATCTGCACCTGAGCGGCGTGGCGGCTGCGCTGTCTGCCACCTCGTATGAGCTGCTGGATCACGCGGCAGCCACGCTGAAAGCCAGGGGAAAAACGATCTCTTTCGATCCAAACCTGCGCCCGGTGCTGTGGAAAAGCGAAGCGGAAATGGTCGAGAAGCTCAACCGTCTGGCGTTCCAGGCGGACTGGGTTCTGCCGGGCCTGAAAGAAGGGATGACCCTGACCGCCAAAAGCACGCCGGAAGGGATTGCCGATTTCTACCTGAATAAAGGGGTAAAAGCGGTGGTGCTGAAGACCGGCGCCGATGGCGCATGGTTTAAGACGGCCGACGGCCAACAGGGCGCGGTCGCGGCGGTGAAGGTTGAGAACGTTGTCGACACCGTCGGCGCGGGCGACGGTTTTGCCGTGGGCGTGATTAGCGCCCTGCTGGAAGGCAAAACGCTGCCGCAGGCCGTGGCGCGGGGCAACAAGATTGGCTCGCTGGCCATTCAGGTGCAGGGCGACAGCGAAGGATTACCAACGCGAGCAGAGCTCGGCATTTAAATTCCCTCTCCCTGTGAGAGAGGGCCAGGGTGAGGGCAGCAAGCCACACCAAATAATTAAGCCACCGTGTACCCTACAGACAACGGCGGTAACAACCTCAACAACAGAGGCAAGCCTATGAACAGTTCGACCAATCCAGTAAAACGCTGGTGGTACATCATGCCAATCGTGTTTATCACGTACAGCCTGGCGTACCTTGACCGTGCCAACTTCAGCTTCGCGTCCGCAGCGGGGATCACAGAGGACCTTGGGATCACCAAAGGTATCTCCTCCCTGCTGGGTGCCCTTTTCTTCCTGGGCTACTTCTTCTTCCAGATCCCGGGCGCGATTTATGCAGAACGCCGCAGCGTGCGTAAGCTGATCTTCGTCTGTCTGATCCTGTGGGGCGCCTGCGCGTCACTGACCGGCGTGGTGAACAATATTCCTGCCCTGGCCGCCATTCGCTTTATCCTCGGCGTCGTTGAGGCGGCGGTCATGCCGGCGATGCTGATCTACATCAGCAACTGGTTTACCAAATCTGAACGCTCGCGCGCGAATACCTTCCTGATCCTCGGTAACCCGGTCACGGTGCTGTGGATGTCGGTGGTGTCTGGCTACCTGATCCAGTCCTTCGGCTGGCGCGAAATGTTTATCATTGAAGGGGTGCCGGCGATTATCTGGGCCTTCTGCTGGTGGGTGCTGGTGAAAGATAAACCAGCCCAGGCGAAATGGCTTTCTGAAGATGAGAAAGCGGCGCTGCAGGCGCAGCTGGATAAAGAACAGCAAGGTCTGAAGGCGGTACGCAACTACGGTGAAGCCTTCCGCTCGCGCAACGTGATCCTGCTCTGCGCGCAGTATTTTACCTGGAGCATTGGCGTATACGGTTTTGTGCTGTGGCTGCCGTCGATTATCCGCAGCGGCGGCGAGAACCTCGGCATGGTAGAAGTGGGCTGGCTCTCTTCCGTACCGTATCTGGCCGCGACCATCGCCATGATCGTCGTCTCCTGGGCGTCGGACAAGCTGCAGAACCGAAAATTGTTTGTCTGGCCGCTGCTGCTGATCGCTGCTTTTGCCTTTATCGGCTCGTGGGCCGTGGGTGCAAATCACTTCTGGGCCTCTTATACCCTGCTGGTGGTCGCCGGTGCCGCCATGTATGCCCCGTATGGTCCATTCTTTGCCATCATCCCGGAAATGCTGCCGCGTAACGTCGCGGGTGGCGCGATGGCGCTGATTAACAGCATGGGTGCGCTGGGGTCGTTCTGCGGCTCATGGTTCGTCGGCTACCTGAACGGTGCCACCGGCAGCCCGTCCGCATCGTACATCTTTATGGGGGTGGCGCTTTTCGCCTCCGTGTGGCTTACTCTGATTGTTAAGCCTGCTAATAATCAACAACACCCTGTCGGCGCACGCCACGCCTGAATCCTTAAAAATTAACGGAGATTAGCATGAAGCCGTCCGTCATTTTGTACAAAGCACTGCCGGAAGATCTGCAGAAACGCCTTGAAGAACACTTCACCGTCACGCAGGTGAAGAACCTGAGCCCGGAAACCGTGGCGCAGCACGCCGAAGCGTTCGCCAGCGCCGAAGGCCTGCTGGGTTCAAGCGAGAAAGTGGATATCGCCCTGCTGGAGAAAATGCCGAAGCTTCGTGCTACCTCTACCGTTTCCGTGGGTTACGACAATTTCGATGTGGATGCCCTTAACGCCCGCAAGATCCTGCTGATGCATACGCCACATGCCCTGACGGAAACCGTGGCCGATACGCTGATGGCGCTGGTACTCACCACGGCACGTCGTGTGGTGGAAGTAGCCGAGCGCGTCAAAGCGGGCGAATGGACAAAAAGCATTGGACCGGACTGGTTCGGCGTGGACGTTAACGGCAAAACGCTGGGCATTGTTGGCATGGGGCGTATCGGGCTGGCACTGGCGCAGCGCGCGCATTTTGGTTTTAACATGCCGATTCTGTATAACGCGCGTCGCCATCACGGTGAAGCCGAAGAACGCTTCAACGCCCGCTACTGCGAGCTGGATACCCTGCTGGAGGAAGCCGATTTTGTCTGCCTGGTTCTGCCGCTGACGGACGAAACCCGTCATCTGATAGGTAAAAAGGCGTTTGAAAAAATGAAGAAATCCGCCATTTTCATCAACGCGGGTCGCGGCCCGGTGGTGGATGAGAAGGCGCTGATTGAAGCTCTGCAGAACGGTGAGATCCATGCCGCAGGTCTGGACGTCTTTGAGCAGGAGCCGCTGCCGGTGGATTCCCCGCTGCTGGCAATGCCAAACGTCGTCGCCCTGCCCCACATCGGCTCAGCCACCCATGAGACGCGCTACAACATGGCGGCCACTGCGGTCGATAACCTTATCGCCGCCCTAAGCGGAAAGGTGGAGATAAACTGCGTGAACCCGCAGGTGCAACGATAGAAACGAAAAAACCCGCCAGAAGGCGGGTTTTTGAATTTTGTGCTACTGGGTTGGAAGCTTACAGGCTTACAACGTTACCAGCTGCTGGGCCTTTAGCGCCGCTTTCGATGGTGAAGGAAACTTTCTGACCTTCGTCCAGAGATTTGTAGCCATCGTTCTGGATAGCAGAGAAGTGTACGAACACGTCTTTAGAGCCATCGTCAGGAGTGATGAAGCCGAAACCTTTATCAGCGTTGAACCATTTTACCAGACCAGTCATTTTAGCAGACATAGAAATTACCTTATTAACAAATATATTGAGCCTTCCGGCTTGATGGATTGCGTTACAGATTTTTAAGCGATGAAGGAAGGGTCACAACGAAGGGTATCTATGGATAACAATCTGGACTGCTTTACTAAACTGCTTTAGGTCTGTGTAACAAACCGACGGGGATAGTTATACCGATGTGGTAGAAGAATGACAAGCGTTATTTTCCATAAGCATAAAAAAACCCCGCCGGGAGCGGGGGTTTTTCGGTTTATTCTGTGGCCGTGACGGCGGCACTCCAGGCCTGGCTAAAGGCCTGATGCTGGGAGGCCAGCGGCCCAATCAGCGTATTGTACTGGCTTGCCTGCTGCGAGGTCGGGAACTGAATGCCGTTGGCAACGAAGCTCACCTGAGTATCCTGCTGGGCAATAAAGTCGCCCACCTGAACCAGCTGCTGCGTGAAGATTTGCGCGGCCGGAATCAGCGGTTGCAGAGCTTCAGACGGTTTCGTCACCACTTTCTCATACACTTTGTCGAAGACAGGTTTGAGATCGTCACCCTGCTTCAGCGCAGAACGTGACGCGTCAGCCTGCATTTTCGCATTCTGCAACTGCTGGCTCAGTACGCCAAGCGCACCGTTGGACTGGCGAAGCGGTTCACGCTGCGTCATATAATCCTGCGGAACGCGAATGGCGTTCACGCTATCCACTACCGGGCGGATACCGGAATCCATCGCCTGGCTCACCTGCTGTGAATAACCATAAAGAATGGCATAATCGGACACGAAGGGGCCAAACTGTTTTTTCTGATCCGCAGTCAGCGTCGGCAACCGCTCGCCGCTGCGCATCACTGTATTCTGCAGAAAATCGATAAACGCTTTGCGCTGATCGCCTTCTTTATCAAAACACCCACTCAGGCTAACAACCATCAACAACGCCGCAATAGGCGCAAACCAGCGAGAGCAGGACTTTCCTGTCGCCATTTTATTACTCCTTTCACCCAAAAAAGCGCACACCGGCACACGCGTGCCCGACGCTGACAAGGATAGTCCAGGTCAGCCTTGCAAGATACTCTTTTCATGCAAAACGGCTATTGCCGATTTATTTCTTACCATTTACAAAAAAATACCTGCCGAAGCCGACATATGAGTAATCAGGTAATTAGCATAACTATCCATATCGCTGAATCGGGTAAAGCGATCGTTATCGCACGATTAATCACACCCGTGACGATCCTGGGTTCGTATTAGGGACTATTCTTAACTGGCTCTCTGATGTTCTTGATCACGATGTGAGATTTAAGAGGAGTCCTCAATGGAATATAAAGATCCTGAGTTTGAGCTGCTGAGCAGTCTGGAACAGATCATTTTTAAAGACGTACCGCAGACGATTAGCCTGCAACAAAAATCCAATCCCTTTACAGAATATGAGCAATTGCGCAAAGGGACAGGACTGAAAACCGAAGAATTCGCCAGAGCGATGGGTGTCAGCGTGGCTATGGTGCAGGAGTGGGAGTCAAAACGTGAGAAACCCACCCCAACCGAGTTAAGGCTGATGCGCCTGATTCAGGCCAACCCTGCACTCAGCAAACAGATAGCGTAGTGAAGATTGAATGCCCCCGCCTCTGCGGGGGCTTGTGTTTTAAAGGCTCTCGCAACGCCAGCCCGCCTCTTCCCATACCCACTCATGCGTTAACGTTAAGCCTCTTAAAAAAGCCTCGTCGTGTGATACCACCAGCAGAGCTCCGGGGAAACCGGCCAGCGCCGCTTCAATGGCCTGGACCGAGGCCAAATCCAGATGGTTGGTAGGTTCATCCAGCAGCAGAAGCTGGGTGGCCTCCGCGCGCCACAGCACGCAGGCCAGGGCGGCCTTAAGACGCTCGCCGCCGCTGAGCTCCGCCAGGGGGAGCGTAACTTTGTCGGCACCCAGTTGAAGCTGCGCCAGACGGGTTCGCAATACCCCCTCTTCCAGAGGCGTATGACTTAGGTTGAGATGCGTTATGACCGACTGCGAAAGATCGAGCCGGGACAGATGCTGGTCGAGATAAGCGCAGCTGACGGAAACCCTACAGGTACCCGAACGGGGAGCAATCTCGCCGAGGAGGGTTTTTAACAGCGTCGATTTGCCGCAGCCGTTCGGTCCCTTTAACGCCACGCGCATCGGTCCGTCCATTCGCAAGTTGAGCGGAGGAACAGGCACATGCGGCAGCACCAGATCCTCCAGCACCAGCACCTGCTTCCCCTCCGGAATCTGACTCCCCGGCAGGGTGAACATTACCGGGTTATCTTCCTCAACGCGTTCACGCGCCTTGTGTACCGCGGCGTTCAGGGCTTCATTTTGCTCGCTGTGCTGTTTTTTCCAGGAGCCGATCCGCTCCTTTGCCGCGCCTTTATATTTGACCCGCTCGAACGACGCGATATTCAGGGTATCGACGGTGCGCAATGTCTTTGCCGAACGCCGCTGGCTATCGTCATGCTCTTTTTGCATGCGTACCCGGGTGCGTTTGCGCTCGGTTGCCGCATGTTCCAGCGCCGCGCGGGCCGCCTGCTGTTCGGTATCGCGCTGGGTTTGATAATCCGCATAATTCCCGCCGTAGCTGCGCAGGCCCGAGGCGCTCAGCTCAAGGATACGCGGCACCTGCTCCAGAAGTTCGCGGTCATGGGAGGCTACCAGCACGCCGCCCTGAAAACGGTGGAGCTGGTCGTAGAACCACGCCCGGCCCTGTCGGTCCAGATGGTTAGTGGGCTCGTCCAGCAGCATGAAATCGGCTTCAGCCGTAAACGCCCCGCACAGCAGGGCGCGAATGCGCTCGCCGCCGCTGAGTTCGCCGGCGGGTTTATCCGGATCAAACGGTGGGAGCTGCGCATTGATAAACGCCTCGCTCAGGCGCTCGGCGACATCCCAGCGGCCGTCAAGCAGCTCCAGATCGTCAGGCTGGTAATCGCCGCTGTCGATGCGCTTACGCACCGCAAAAATAGCGTCATACCCGAGCAGTTCAGCAAGCGTCGTCTGCGACGAAATGACGTGCTGCTGCGCCACCCAGGCATGCGAGCCAAAGCGTTCAATATGACCGGAAGCCGGTTCGTCCAGCCCCGCAAGCAGACGCAGCAGACGCGTTTTCCCGCTGCCGTTGCGGCCAACCAGCGCGCACAGGGAGGGTTCCAGCGTGAGATTCAGCGGACCAAAAAGGGTATCGCCCGTCGGAAACTGACAGGTGACCTTATGCAAAATAAAAGAAGGGGACTGCGCAAAATGAGCCATAAGCACTCCTGAATGAAATCAAAACATCCCCTGCCGACGCGGTGGCGTTTAGCAAGGATCGAAATTCATCAGTCGTGTTTGTTCATTTTTGGGGGGCGCTCCAGCGCGAGAAAGTTAACACGTTAAGGATAGCGGTAATGCGTTGACGGTTTCAAGGTTAAATTTTGGTCGAATTGTACTCCCTCTCCCTTTGGGCTGAGGGATCCCCACCAAATATTGTCTGCACTGACGGCCCCCTCTCCCTTGAGGGAGAGGGCTGGGGTGAGGGGAAGCATACGGCTCTGGTGGTCATTCCGTTCACTTTATATTCCTTGCTACTCTGTAACGACAATACCCGTGAACGTGCCAGGGTGGCTCAGTCGCCACCGCCATGGCGTCGCTGTAAAACCTCTACCCGAAGTATGCTTCTCATTACGGTAATTTTGCGAGCCTCTTTCCAGAAATGGTAATATCCTCAGCGACATAGCTCAAAACTGTTGCCGCCTGTTTTGATGAGCAGTAAGTTCTCTTCGCACCTGCAAAATCAGGTGCCGGGATTGGAACCCTGAATCACTTCACTGGCGACACAGGCTCTGTGTCGTACGGCCTGTTGCATCTCAATGGCGGGCCGGACAGGGGCGCAGCAAAGCGCGCTGGTGTCAGTGAGGCCAGTCGTTCCAACCTTGTTCGGTTCCGCCACCAGCGAGCCTGGAACCTCCCGTGGCGGAAGATATACCACTCACTGAGGTTATTTTATGTCATTGACTGACTCTTTAATCACCCTGCACTTCAACCACGCCACCGACTTCACCGAACTGGCGGATAACTGCGAACGTTTTACCGACGCAATTGTAGATTGCGAACAACGTGCCCACAAAATGGCGCTTTACGGCAGACTCTATGCCTGTCTGAATCTTCTGCAACCCACGCTTCTGGAACCTGTTCCGGACGCTTTAAAAGCCAGCCTGACCGTGAAGGAACTCCCGTCACGCGTTCCGGCTTTCGAACCCGAATGCGATCAGCTGGGGCGCTACTGTCAGGAGCTTACGCAGATGCTGATGAACGGCTCACTGCCGCGACAATCTGAAATCGTTATGGAAGATTTGCTGTGCGAGCTGGTCAGCTACTTTGCCGATACGCTGAAGGCACCGCGCTGGCTGCAGACAGACGAAGGCACAATCGCGATCGGCTAAACCTGACGGATGGCGCTGCGCTCATCCGGCCTACAAAAGACCCATAAAAAAACCCGCCGAAGCGGGTTTTTAGCATTTGTAACAGCGGGCCCATTACTGCAGCAGCGAAATATCCGCCACGCGCAGGAACAGCTCGCGCAGTTTATCGAGCATAGAGAGACGGTTAATACGCAGCTCTTTATCTTCTACGTTCACCATCACTTTCTCGAAGAAGGCATCGATCACGTCACGCAGCTCGGCCAGCTCCACCAGCGCTTCCTGGTAGCGACCTTCCGCGAAGTACGGCTCGAGCTTATCGCGCAGCACCACAACCTGCATCGCCAGAGCGATCTCTTCCGGCTCTTTCAGGGTTGCGGCGTTCACGCGCTCGTTCAGCGTCTCGTCGGATTTCGCCAGAATGTTGGATACACGCTTGTTGGCCGCGGCCAGGGCAGATGCCGCTTCCAGGGTACGGAAGTGGGAAACCGCCTTCATACGCGCATCGAAATCAGCCGGACGGGTCGGACGACGCGCCAGCACCGCCTGAATGGTGTCAACGGTGTAACCTTCGTCCTGATACCACGCGCGGAAACGACCGAGCATAAAGTCGATCACATCATCCACAACGTTCGCGTTGGTCAGCTTGTCGCCGTACAGACGCACCGCTTCTTCGGTCAGGGTCTGCAGATCGAGGTTCAGGTTCTTCTCAACGATGATACGCAGCACGCCCAGCGCGGCACGACGCAGCGCAAACGGGTCTTTGTCGCCTTTCGGATGCTGACCGATACCGAAGATACCCGCCAGGGTGTCCATCTTATCGGCAATCGCCACGGCGCAGGCAACCGGGTTGGACGGCAGGTCGTCACCCGCAAAGCGCGGCTGATACTGCTCGTTCAGGGCCACGGCCACATCTTCCGCTTCGCCATCGTGACGCGCGTAGTGCATGCCCATCACGCCCTGGGTGTCGGTAAACTCGAACACCATGTTGGTCATCAGGTCGCACTTGGACAGCAGGCCTGCACGCGTCGCGTGGTTGACGTCGGCACCGATTTCACGGGCAATCCAGCCTGACAGCTCCGCAATGCGGTCGGTCTTGTCGCGCAGCGTGCCCAGCTGCTGCTGGAACAGTACGGTCTGCAGGCGCGGCAGGTTATCTTCCAGACGCTTTTTACGGTCGGTGTTGAAGAAGAACTCCGCATCCGCCAGACGCGGACGAACGACTTTCTCGTTACCGGAGATAATCTGGATCGGATCTTTCGATTCGATGTTTGCCACGAAGATGAAGTTTGGCAGCAGCTTGCCGTCGTTGGCGTAAACCGGGAAGTACTTCTGGTCACCCTTCATGGTGTACACCAGCGCTTCAGCCGGAACGGCCAGGAATTTCTCCTCGAACTTCGCGGTCAGCACAACCGGCCATTCAACCAGAGAGGTCACTTCTTCCAGCAGGCTTTCGCTCAGGTCGGCGTTACCGCCAATCTGGCGCGCCGCTTCTTCAGCGTCCGCTTTGATTTTGGCTTTACGCTGTTCGTAGTCGGCAATGACCTTACCGCGCTCCAGCAGGATCTGCGGATACTGGTCGGCATTGTCGATGGTGAACTCTGGCTCGCCCATAAAGCGGTGGCCGCGGATCACGCGATCGGACGCCACGCCCAGAATGGTCGCCGGGATAACGGTATCGCCCAGCAGCAGGGTCACGGTGTGAACCGGACGCACGAAATGCACGTCGGACGCGCCCCAGCGCATCAGCTTAGGAATCGGCAGCTTTGCCAGAGACGTGGCAATCATGTCCGGCAGCAGCGCTTCCGCGCTTTCGCCTTTCACGTGCGCACGGTACAGCAGCCACTCGCCTTTATCCGTGGTCAGACGCTCGGCCTGATCGACGGTGATGCCGCAACCGCGCGCCCAGCCTTCAGCCGCTTTGCTCGGCTTGCCTTCCGCGTCAAACGCCTGGGCAATCGCCGGGCCACGTTTTTCGACTTCGCGATCCGGCTGAGACGCCGCCAGATTTGCCACTTTCAGCGCCAGACGGCGAGGTGCGGCAAACCACTCAATTTTACCGTGTGCCAGGCCAGCGTTATCCAGCTCGGCGGTTACGTTCGCAGCGAAAGATTCAGCCAGGCTGCGCAGGGCTTTTGGTGGCAGCTCTTCGGTGCCGATTTCCACCAGGAAAGTTTTCTCAGACATGGCCGCCTCTTATTTGTTTCGGTTGCACATCGGGAAGCCAAGGGCTTCACGGGACGCGTAGTAAGCTTCTGCAACGGCTTTGGTCAGGGTACGAATACGCAGAATGTAGCGCTGACGTTCAGTCACGGAGATGGCTTTGCGGGCGTCCAGCAGGTTGAAGCTGTGGGCGGCCTTCAGAATACGCTCGTAGGCAGGCAGCGGCAGCGGAGTCTCCAGCGCCAGCAGCTGCTGCGCTTCTTTCTCGTACTGCTCGAAGCAGGTGAACAGGAAGTCCACGTCCGCGTATTCGAAGTTATAGGTGGATTGCTCCACTTCGTTCTGATGGAACACGTCGCCGTAGGTGGTTTTACCCAGCGGGCCGTCGCTCCAGACCAGGTCGTAAACGCTGTCTACGCCCTGAATGTACATGGCCAGACGTTCCAGACCGTAGGTGATTTCACCGGTGATTGGCTTACATTCCAGACCACCCACCTGCTGGAAGTAAGTGAACTGGGTCACTTCCATGCCGTTCAGCCACACTTCCCAACCCAGACCCCAGGCACCCAGCGTTGGGTTTTCCCAGTTATCTTCCACGAAACGGATGTCGTGGATGGTTGGATCCATACCCAGCTCTTTCAGCGACCCGAGGTACAGTTCCTGAATGTTGTCGGGTGATGGCTTAATCACCACCTGGAACTGATAGTAATGCTGCAGACGGTTCGGGTTCTCACCGTAACGACCATCGGTCGGACGACGGGAAGGTTGCACATACGCGGTCGCCATTGGCTCTGGCCCCAACGCGCGCAGGCTGGTCATCGGGTGTGAAGTGCCGGCGCCGACTTCCATGTCCAAAGGTTGAACAATGGTACAGCCCTGACGAGCCCAGTAATCCTGTAAGGTCAGGATCAGGCCCTGGAAGGTCTTGGTATCAAACTTTTGCATAGTATTTCGTGCTGGATACGTGTGGTTTTAAATGGAAGGGACCAGTATACCCGCTGGCTGCAAGATATACAGTACGAAACGGGGTTGTTTAGGGAAAATTGGGAAATAAGCCTTCCGGCCAGAACGCTGACGGCGTCTGGCTGCTGATTATACGAGCAGGCTAGCGCATGGAGAGATGTAAAAACTGACCATCCGCATCAAACGAGCAGACAAAGCCCTCTTTACGCGCCGTATATCCTCTTAGTTCATAGCTGCCCTGAAAGCGCTCGAATCCGATGATGTTAATTTTCTGAATGTCCGAGTTATAGCGGCGGGCGGCCTTGTCCTTGCAGAGAGACTCCATATTCAACGAACGTTCCGGACTCATTTTACCCTGCTGCGCTTTTTGCACAGGTGCTTCTTGCGGCGCGCTGCATCCCGCCAGGATCACCAGCAGAAAGAGTGACGCCGCACGCTTCATCATCATTTTTATTACCGCCCTGGTCAGTGGCTGTTATTTTTAATATCAACACTTTTATAGATTAAGGTCTGCCATTCTGCGAATCTCACGGTCTCCCGGCAAGCCTGCGCATAAAACTCAGAATTTTCCAAGCGAAGACTTTTGGACAATGGCAGTCACACTCAATTTACAGGGAATACGAGGAACTGATGCAGTCAAAAATTAACTGGATTGATAACCTGCGAGGAATAGCGTGTCTGATGGTGGTCATGATCCACACGACGACCTGGTACGTCACGAATGCCCACAGCATCAGCCCCGTTAACTGGGATATCGCCAATATTCTCAACTCTGCGTCACGCGTCAGCGTGCCGCTATTCTTTATGATTTCCGGCTTTCTCTTTTTTGGCGAACGTAGCGCGCAGCCGCGGCACTTCATCCGCATAGCGGCCTGCCTGGGGTTCTACAGCGCCGTTGCCCTGCTCTATATCACGCTGTTCACCTCCATTAACGCCGGGCTATCGCTGAAATACTTGCTGCAAAAACCGGTGTTCTACCACCTGTGGTTCTTCTTCGCCATTATCGTTATCTATCTGGTCTCCCCGCTCATCCAGGTAAAAAACGTCAGCGGTAAAATGCTTCTGGCCCTGATGGTGGTTATCGGTATTGTCGCCAACCCGAATACGCTCTCACAGAAAATCGACGGATTTGAGTGGTTGCCGGTGAACCTTTATATCAATGGCGATACTTTTTACTACGTGCTTTACGGCATGCTGGGGCGCGCCATCGGGATGATGGACACGCAAAAACGCGGTCTGAACTGGCTCTGCGGGGCGCTGTTTATCGCTGGGGTGGCGGTGATTTCACGCGGGACGCTGCACGAGCTGCAGTGGCGCGGCAATTTTGCCGATACGTGGTATCTCTATTGCGGGCCGATGGTCTTTATCTGTGCCGTTTCGCTGCTCACGCTCGCCAAAAATACCCTGAACGCGCGCGCCCTGCCCATGCTGAGTCTTATCTCGCGGCACTCTCTTGGGATTTACGGTTTTCATGCGCTGGTGATCCACGCGCTGCGCACGAGAGGCGTTGAGCTTAAAAGCTGGCCGGTGCTGGATATCGTCTGGATTTTTGCCGCCACGCTGGCGATCAGCCTGCTGCTGTCGATGCTGCTGCAAAAAATAGACGTTCGCCGCTTCGTCAGTTAACGCTGCGCTGCCGGGCACGATGATACTGGCGCGGGGAGGAAAACCCTGCCGCCAGTGAGGCCTGTTCCACGCCGCGCCCCTGCAATAGCCACTGTTCCGCCACCGCCAGACGCAGCTGCTCCAGATAATCGCGAACGCTAATCCCTAAATGTGACTGGAAAAGCCGGGTGAGATGACGCGGGCTGACGTGCGCCAGTGCGGCAATGTCAGGCAAGCTCCACGCTTTTTGCGGCTCGGCGGTGAGCGCATCCTGCGCCCGATGGATCGCCGGGTGAAGATGATTGCGGTAGCGCAGCCACGGGGATAGCTGGGGATCGTCACCGGAACGGCGGAACCAGACCACCATCTCACGCGCCACGGTCAGCGCCTTTTCGGGGCCGCACAGGCGGTTAATCATGTGCAGCGCCAGATCGATGCCTGACGTGATCCCCGCGCTGGTCCAGATGTTCTCATCCTGCACAAAGATGCGGTTTTCTTTAATCGTCGCCGTGGGGGCCGCGGTGCGTAAACGGCTAATAACGTCATGATGGGTCGTGCACTGCCGGTTGTTCAACAGGCCCGATTTCGCCGCCAGTAAGGCCCCTGAACAGACGCACATCACGGTGATTTCCTGGCGCAGGATCTGCGGCTGCAGGCACATCAGCCAGTGCTGGATCTGCTGCGCCTGTGGCGTTGAGAACTGACTGCGGGAGTCGCTCACACCCGGCAGCACCAGCAGGCTGCCTTCCGGGAGACGCTCCGGCAGCGGCTGAATGCCGCTCATCGTCAGGCCAATGGACGTCGGAACCTCAGATTGCGGGCCAATGTAATGCAGGCGAAACGCGTCGCCTGCCAGCACAAAGGTTTCTGCCGGGCCGGTCATGTCTAATGACAGCACCCCGGGCAACATCACGAACCAGACGTCGATGCTCATTACAGGGACTCCAGCGTCTCCGCTACCGTTTTAATCTCGGCAAAACGCCCGGACAGTACCGTCTCGGTACGATGGCGAATTTCCGCTGCGCTAAGGGTTATCCCCTTGTACGTCATGGGAAACGTCAGCGTTGCCTCACTAACAAAGGTCACAGCATAACCCAGATCGGAAGCCACCCGGGCGGTGGTTTCACAGCATTGCTCAGTACGAATTCCGCAGATAATCACACTGTTGATATCACGCTCGCGCAGCCAGCGGTCAAGCCCGGTATCCGTGAAGGCATTATGGACGTGTTTCTGGAAAACCACATCCGGCTGATGACGTAAAAAGGCCATCGGTTTGACATAGCCGCTTTCCAGAGTGAAAGGACCGTCTTCATCCACGTGAAAAATATCAATGACCGGAATGTTGCGCGCCTGGCAGCCTTCGATCAGCCCCAGCATCGCCTGCTGAAAGGCAGGAATTTCGTCCTCCTGCCAGTAATTGCGGTGATGGAATGACTGCTGAGTATCGATGTTGATTAATGCAATGCGTGACATGATAAATCTCCTCGCCAGTGGGTGTAACACCATACTGGCAAGGAAATGAAGGCACGCACAGACCAAAAAAGGACATCCTCGTGCCTCTCCAGGACAAGCGTATTTACGACATCAGAGGCAGCAGCTGCTGGTAGATTTTGCGGAACACGTCGCGCCTTTCCGCGTACCGCGCATGGCGCGTTGCATCAGGCAAATGCGCCTGTTCAAGCTTCAGCTGCGGCAACAGTTGCGAAAGCAGCTGTTCCGGATGAATGGCTATCTGCGCCAGACGCGCGGCACCGAGCGCGGGCCCGACATCCCCGCCGGTGCGGAAATCCAGCTGCAAACCGCTGATATCCGACAGCATCTGTCGCCAGTAAGGGCTTCGCGCACCGCCGCCAATCAGGGTGACGCTCGTCGGTTTCAGGCCGCAGTCGTGCACCACGTCCATCCCGTCGGCCAGCGCATAGCCCACGCCTTCCAGAACCGCACGCGCCAGTTCTGCCGGGCCATGTTGATGGGTTAAACCAAAGAACACCCCTTTCGCTTCCGGGTTGTTGTGCGGCGTACGCTCGCCGGAAAGATACGGTAAAAACCAGACGGTACCCGCAGCGTCATCCGCCTGCTGGGCTGCGGAAATGAGAGCCGGAACGTCGGCCATGCCGGTGAGTTTTGCCGCCCAGTCCAGGCAGGATGCCGCGCTGAGCATCACCGACATCAAATGCCATTTCCCGGGAAGGGCATGACAGAAACTGTGCACAGCGCTTTCAGGATTACTGCGATACCCGTCGCTGACGGCAAAATAGACGCCAGACGTTCCCAGTGACAGCATCGCCTGGCCCGCCTCAACCATCCCTACACCGACTGCGCCCGCCGCGTTATCGCCGCCCCCGGCTACCACCGGTACGGCAGGCATATTCCAGCGTTCAGCAACGGCTGGCAGCAGTGCGCCTGTCACCTCACAGCCTTCGTACAGCGCGGGCATATGTTCCCGGGTCAAATGGCAGGCATCCAGCATCGCCTCGCTCCAGTCGCGCTTCGCCACGTCGAGCCACATGGTGCCCGCGGCATCCGACATGTCGCTGGCGAAATCGCCCGTCATGCGAAAACGCAGATAGTCTTTCGGCAGCAGGACTTTCGCCACCTGACGGAAAATCTCCGGTTCATGGCGCTGCACCCACAGCAATTTGGGCGCAGTAAAGCCGGGCATCATCAGGTTACCGGTAATCTCGCGGGAATTGGGTACGCGTTCCTCAAGAAGCGCACACTCTTCCGCACAGCGGCCATCGTTCCAGAGGATCGCAGGACGCAACACACGATGCTGGCTATCGAGCAGCGTAGCGCCGTGCATTTGTCCGGCAATCCCCAGCGCTTTCACGTCGCGCAGGCTGTGCTGCTCACCTAAGGCTTTGATTGCGCGATCCGTCGCCTGCCACCACTGTTCCGGATCCTGTTCCGACCACAGCGAATGCGGACGTGAAACCTGCAGCGTTTCCGTCTGCGTTGCTAACACGTCGCCCTGCTCGCTCAACAGGATAGCTTTCACACCCGATGTGCCAAGATCGATCCCGATATACATTACGGTGACTCCTTTAACAGAAATGCCCGGTGGCGCTAACGCTTACCGGGCCTACGTGCATCTTCAGCTCAATCACTTATCAAACAGATAGTGGTTTACGAGATTTTCCAGCAGTTCCTGGTGCCCGCTCTGGTGCTGCGGCGCCAGCTGCTGTTGTTCAGCGTACTTCGCAATTTCCGCCAGCGATAACTGACCTTTCAAGATTTGCTGGCCCAGCTCACTGTTCCAGCCGCTGTAACGCTTCGCTACGCGCTTATCCAGCTCGCCGTCTTCAATCATGCGCGCGGCCACTTTCAGCGCCAGCGCCATGGTGTCCATCGCGCCAATGTGGCCGTAGAACAGATCGTATTTGTCGGTGCTCTGACGACGTACCTTGGCGTCAAAGTTCAGGCCGCCGGTGGTGAAACCGCCCGCTTTGACGATCTCGTACATCACCAGCGCATTCTCTTCCACGCTGTTCGGGAACTGATCGGTGTCCCAGCCCAGCTGTGCATCGCCACGGTTCGCATCGACAGAGCCGAAAATGCCCAGCGCAATGGCAGACGCGATCTCGTGATGGAAAGAGTGGCCCGCCAGCGTGGCGTGGTTGGCTTCAATGTTCACTTTGATCTCTTTTTCCAGACCGAACTGCTTCAGGAAGCCATACACTGTCGCCACGTCGTAGTCATACTGGTGCTTGGTCGGTTCCTGCGGTTTCGGCTCGATCAGCAGCGTGCCGCGGAAGCCGATTTTGTGCTTATGGTCGACAACCATCTGCATAAAGCGGCCAATCTGCTCGCGCTCCTGACGCAGGTCGGTGTTCAGCAGCGTTTCATAACCTTCACGGCCACCCCACAGGACATAGTTCTCGCCACCCAGCTGATGCGTAGCGTTCATTGCCGTCACCACCTGCGTGGCTGCCCAGCTAAACACTTCCGGATCCGGATTGGTTGCCGCGCCCGCGCCGTAGCGTGGGTTGGTGAAGCAGTTTGCCGTGCCCCAGAGCAGCTTCACGCCGCTTTGCTGCTGTTTCGCCGCCAGTACATCCACCATCTGCGCAAAATTGTTCAGATACTCTTTCAGCGACGCCCCTTCCGGCGACACGTCCACGTCATGGAAGCAGTAGTACGGCACGTTCAGCTTGTGGAAGAACTCAAACGCCACATCGGCTTTGCGCTTTGCCAGCTCAATGGCCTCACCCGGCTGCTGCCACGGGCGGTCAAAGGAACCCACGCCGAACATATCGGCGCCGTTCCAGCAGAAGGTATGCCAGTAACAGGCGGCAAAGCGCAGATGATCTTCCATGCGCTTACCCAGCACCAGCTCATCCGGGTTGTAGTGACGAAATGCTAAAGGATTGGTCGTTTTTGGGCCTTCGTAACGAACACGATCGAGTTGGTCGAAATAAGCTTGCATATTGAGCTCCATAATCAGGGTATGCGGCGAGTCGTTGATACAGGAGTAATAGTGAATAGACATTTTGGGTTGCTCAATTACGTTATTTCACACTGCTATTGAGAGAATGCACAACTGTGCGCTGGCTCGCAAAATAATGCGCAGACAAACTATTTTTCGGCGCGTATTCCAGAATCAAATGTAATTAAGACGTTACGTATTTTAAAATCCGATCGCGGTCATAAATTCAGAAATAAACCAAATATCATAATGAGAAGATAAAAATCTGTAATTGCCAGCCCGCCTTTCCGCGTTAAAAATTTGCTGCGTCTCAGCAGTGAATGTTTCTTTTATCTCAGCAACACATACCCCTACAAAAAGGCCTAATAATTATGAAGATAAAGAACCTGACTCTAACGCTCTGCACTACGCTCCTCCTTGCAAGCTTTGCAGGACATGCCAAAGAGGTCAAAATTGGTATGGCGATTGACGACCTCCGCCTGGAGCGCTGGCAAAAAGATCGCGATATTTTTGTGAAGAAAGCAGAATCCCTCGGCGCCAGCGTGTTTGTTCAGTCGGCTAATGGCAATGAAGAAACACAAATGTCGCAGATCGAGAATATGATCAACCGTGGCGTCGATGTTCTGGTCATTATCCCCTATAACGGCCAGGTATTAAGTAACGTGGTGAAAGAAGCCAAACAGGAAGGCATAAAAGTCCTGGCCTATGACCGCATGATTAATAATGCGGATATTGATTATTATATTTCGTTCGACAATGAAAAAGTCGGGGAATTACAGGCGCAAAGCCTGATCGACAAAGTGCCTCAGGGCAATTATTTTCTGATGGGCGGCTCTCCGGTAGATAACAACGCCAAACTGTTCCGCGAAGGGCAAATGAAAGTCCTTAAGCCGTACATCGATAACGGGAAAATTAAAGTGGTTGGCGATCAGTGGGCCGACGGCTGGCTGCCAGAAAACGCGCTGAAAATTATGGAAAACGCGCTGACGGCCAACAACAACAAAATTGACGCGGTTGTGGCCTCCAACGATGCCACCGCAGGCGGGGCTATCCAGGCCCTGAGCGCACAGGGGCTGGCCGGTAAAGTCGCCATTTCAGGACAGGATGCCGATCTCGCTGGCGTAAAACGCATTATCGCAGGCACCCAAACCATGACGGTCTACAAACCGATTACCCAGTTGGCCAATACGGCGGCAGAAATCGCCGTAGAGCTGGGCAATGGCAAACAACCTAAAGCAGACGCAACGCTGAATAACGGGCTGAAAGATGTTCCGGCTCGCCTGCTCACACCGATTGAAGTCAACAAAGAGAACATTGACGCCACCGTGGTTAAAGACGGTTTCCACAAGAAGAGCGAACTGTAATCCGGCGCAGCCCCTGCTCTGCGGGGGCGCATCACGTTGTACTGTTCTTCCCTCGGGTTATGTGGAGCGGTTATGCCCTATTTACTTGAAATGAAAAGCATCACCAAGCGCTTCGGCACGGTGAAAGCCGTCGACAACGTTAGCCTCCGGTTGAACCCCGGCGAAGTGGTTTCGCTGTGCGGCGAGAACGGCTCGGGCAAGTCGACGCTGATGAAAGTGTTGTGCGGGATTTACCCCCACGGCAGCTACGAAGGCGAAATCGTCTTTGCCGGCGAAGTGATTCAGGCAACACACATCCGCGATACCGAGCGCAAAGGCATCGCCATTATTCACCAGGAGCTGGCGCTGGTGAAGCATCTCACCGTGCTGGAGAACATTTTCCTCGGGACCGAAATTTCCCACCGCGGCGTGCTGGATTACGACACCATGACGCTCCGTTGCGAAAAGCTGCTGGCGCAGGTGAGCCTCAACATTTCACCGGATACCCGCGTGGGGGATCTGGGCCTCGGGCAACAGCAGCTGGTCGAAATCGCTAAAGCGCTCAATAAACAGGTCAGGCTGCTGATTCTTGATGAACCCACGGCGTCGCTCACCGAACAGGAAACCGCGGTTCTGCTCAATATCATCCGCGATCTGCAAAACCACGGCATCGCCTGCATCTACATTTCGCACAAGCTGAACGAGGTAAAAGCCATTTCGGACACCATCTGCGTGATCCGCGACGGGCAGCACATCGGCACGCGTGAAGCCGCCGGGATGAGCGAAGATGACATCATCACCATGATGGTGGGCCGCGAGCTAACGGCACTCTACCCGAATGAACCCCACGCAACGGGCGATGAAGTGCTGCGCGTGGAAAACCTGACCGCGTGGCACCCCGTTAACCGCCACATCAAGCGCGTGAATAACGTGTCGTTTTCCCTTCACAGCGGAGAAATTCTTGGGATTGCGGGCCTCGTCGGTGCCGGGCGCACCGAAGCCGTACAGTGTCTGTTTGGCGTGTGGCCGGGGCGCTGGGAGGGCTCGATTTATATCGACGGCCAGCCGGTGAAAATCGACAACTGCCAGCAGGCAATTGCCCGCGGCATTGCCATGGTGCCGGAAGATCGTAAGAAAGACGGCATCGTGCCGGTGATGGCGGTCGGTAAAAACATTACGCTTGCGGCCCTCGATCGGTTCTCCGGCGCGCTGAGCAGCCTGGACGATGCCGCCGAGCAGCAGTGTATCCTCCAGTCGCTTGCCCGGCTGAAGGTCAAAACCTCTTCGCCGGAGCTGGCGATTGGCCGCCTGAGCGGCGGCAACCAGCAAAAGGCGATTCTGGCGCGCTGCCTGCTTCTCAATCCACGCATTTTAATCCTTGATGAGCCCACGCGCGGGATTGATATCGGAGCCAAATACGAAATCTACAAACTGATTAATCAGCTTGTACAGCAAGGGATTGCCGTCATCGTCATCTCGTCTGAGTTACCCGAAGTGCTCGGCCTGAGCGACCGCGTGCTGGTCATGCACGAGGGAAAACTGAAAGCCAACCTGATTAACCAGAACCTGACGCAGGAGCAGGTGATGGAAGCCGCTTTAAGGAGCGAACGTCATGTCGAAAAGCAATCCGTCTGATATCAAAGTCGCTGTTCCGACGCCCGGTGCGTTCGCGGGGCTAAAAGCGCTGAACCTGCAGGTTTTCGTGATGATCGCAGCAATCATCGTCATCATGTTGTTCTTCACGTGGATGACGGATGGCTCTTACCTGAGCGCGCGTAACGTCTCCAACCTGCTCCGCCAGACTGCCATCACCGGCATTCTGGCCGTGGGCATGGTCTTCGTGATTATCTCTGCGGAAATCGACCTGTCGGTCGGTTCGATGATGGGTCTGCTTGGCGGCGTGGCGGCGATTTTCGACGTCTGGCTTGGATGGCCGCTGCCGCTGACCGTGGCGGTCACGCTGGTGCTGGGTCTGGTTCTGGGGGCCTGGAACGGCTGGTGGGTTGCCTACCGTAAGGTGCCGTCGTTCATCGTCACCCTGGCGGGGATGCTGGCCTTCCGCGGAATTTTAATCGGTATTACTAACGGTACCACGGTCTCCCCCACCAGCGCGGCCATGTCGCAAATTGGCCAGAGTTACCTCTTAGATAGCATAGGCTTTACGATCGGTGTGGTGGGACTGCTGGCGTTTGTCGCGTGGCAGTGGCGGGGACGTATGCGCCGTCAGGCGCTGGGTCTGGCATCGCCTGCATCAACGTCCGTGGTGGGGCGCCAGGCGCTCACGGCGGTCATTGTGCTCGGCGCCATCTGGCTTTTAAACGACTATCGCGGCGTTCCGACCCCCGTCCTGCTGCTGGCGCTTCTGCTGCTGGGCGGCATGTTTATGGCCACGCGCACCGCGTTTGGTCGCCGTATTTATGCCATTGGCGGCAACCTTGAAGCGGCCCGCCTCTCGGGTATCAATGTCGAGCGTACCAAGCTGGCGGTCTTCGCCATTAACGGCCTGATGGTCGCTATCGCCGGGTTGATCCTCAGCTCGCGTCTGGGTGCTGGCTCTCCCTCCGCCGGTAACATCGCCGAGCTGGATGCTATCGCCGCCTGCGTCATTGGCGGCACCAGCCTCGCAGGGGGTATCGGGAGCGTGGCGGGCGCGGTCATGGGGGCATTTATCATGGCGTCGTTGGATAACGGGATGAGTATGATGGACGTCCCGACGTTTTGGCAGTATATCGTCAAGGGGGCCATTCTTTTACTGGCAGTCTGGATGGACTCGGCCACCAAGCGACGGGCCTGATAACCGTATTGTGACTTAATTGGGAAGTGAGCCATGTTTGAAAAGCGTCACCGCATTACGTTGTTATTCAATGCCAATAAAGCCTACGACCGTCAGGTGGTGGAAGGTGTTGGTGAATATTTGCAGGCGTCGCAATCTGAATGGGACATTTTTATTGAAGAAGATTTTCGCACCCGTCTGGAGAACATTAAAGACTGGCTGGGCGATGGCGTCATTGCCGACTATGACGATCCCGTCATTGAGCAGCTGTTGACCGACGTCGACGTCCCGATTGTGGGCGTCGGCGGCTCCTATCATGCGCCCGAACACTATCCGCCGGTCCACTATATTGCCACCGATAACCATGCCCTGGTCGAGGCCGCCTTTCTCCATTTAAAAGAGAAAGGCGTCCATCGCTTCGCGTTTTATGGGTTACCGGCCACCAGCGGCAAGCGCTGGGCCGTTGAGCGAGAACACGCGTTTTGCCAGCTGGTCGCACAGGAGAAGTATCGCGGCGTGGTGTACCAGGGGCTGGAGACCGCGCCGGAAAACTGGCAGCACGCGCAAAACCGCCTGGCGGACTGGCTGCAAACGCTGCCGCCGCAAACCGGTATTATCGCCGTGACGGACGCTCGCGCGCGGCACGTGCTGCAGGTCTGCGAACACTTACACATTCCGGTGCCCGAAAAGCTGTGTGTGATTGGCATAGATAACGAAGAACTGACCCGCTATCTGTCTCGCGTGGCGCTCTCCTCCGTTGCTCAGGGCACGCGTCAGATGGGCTATCAGGCGGCGAAGCTGCTGCATCGTCTGCTGGATAAAGAATCTCTGCCGCTTCAGCGTTTGCTCGTGCCTCCTGTCCGCGTGGTGGAGCGTCGCTCAACCGATTATCGCTCCTTAAGCGACCCGGCCGTCATTCAGGCCATGCACTACATTCGCAACCACGCCTGCAAAGGGATTAAGGTCGATCAGGTGCTGGATTCGGTGGGCATTTCGCGTTCGAATCTGGAGAAGCGTTTTAAAGAAGAGGTGGGCGAAACCATTCATGCCGTCATCCATGCTGAAAAGCTGGAGAAAGCACGCAGCTTGCTCATTTCCACGTCACTGTCGATCAACGAAATCTCGCAGATGTGCGGTTACCCGTCTCTGCAATACTTCTATTCAGTGTTCCGCAAAGAGTATGACACCACGCCGAAGGAGTATCGGGATCGCCACAGCGAGGTGCTGATATAGAAAAGAAAACGCCTTCCAGTGGAAGGCGTTTTTTTTGAGATTACATATGGGCGGCGATTAAACGCTGGTTATCCTGGTACATGGCGAACAGATAGTTGTTATAGCTCTGTCCCTTTGTCGAATAACCTTTCAGCTTGTGGATCATCGTACTGGCCGTCACTTCCTGGTCCGCTTTACGCAGCTGAGCGCGTGATTTACGGAACGATGAGTAGGCCGGGTGCGTGTTCAGATTCACTACGTAAGCGCTGACGGAATCTTTCACAGATTCAAACTGCGAATAGCCTTTCACCTTGCCAGGGGCATTATTACAACGACCTTTCACACATTTCATGCCGAAAAGGTTGTTGTTGCTACGCGCAAGCTTTGAAGTACCCCAGCCGCTTTCGGCAGCAGCCATGGTCGCAACCATGCTGCCCGGGATGATATCTACACGTTCAAGGAGAGCATTCCACGGCACACGACGGGTGTTACCGTTCCAGCTCAGCTTGTAGCGCTTCGTGATATCTTTCAGACGCGCGCGCTCTGACGGCGACCAGCGGCTATCGTACTGTTTAGAAATCAGCCAGTTACGATCCGCAGTAATCGCGGCATTTTGACTCGTGATGTAAGGCATTACCGTCCGGAGAAACGCTTTTTTCCTTGGTGTTCCGGAAGGGTATTTTCGCAAATCAGGAAGTGAACTACTCTTTGCACTATTGCGAGAATACTCTTGTTTACTGCTAACCTTACTACTTGTCGTCTTTATTACGTGGGCTTTCTTACTCGTTGTATCCGTGTGCGTCTTCGCAAGCACCTCACCCGAAAAGGCCGTGGTGAGTAACATGAGTATCGCAGCCCCATATCGTCGAATGGGAGTCGATATCATTAGGTCTCCTGGTCGGATGTAATCATCCCAACACCTTATTTTTTCACAAATTTGAGAGCGGAATCTCAAATCATATCAAAAATAGACTTCAAGAGCACGTATAGAAATAGTCCAATTCCGAAACTATGTCACCTGAAACTTGCTCATAAAAACATCATTCCACAAAAACTGTGTGCGCTATCGCAGATAACTGCCTAATTTTGCGCGAGATCACTCATCCTCACGCATCCTCCTGGCAGAAAGCGACAGGGGATGAGTTTCATCCCCCCGCCTGATGGCACACTGGTCAAAAATGCCGCGACAGGAAAAAGGAATGAAACGTACCGCATTAGCCTTTCTGATGTTACCCGCACTGGCACATGCCGACTGGTCATCGCCGGGGTTTAACGCATTTACCGCCGAAGGCACCGGTGTCTTCACCAGCCAGGCAAAGCTTGCGAAGGGTACGCGTCCTCTGACGCTGAGTTTTGACAAGACGTGCTGGCAGCCTGCGGATGCGATAAAACTCAATGAGATGCTGTCGCTCAAGCCCTGTGACGGCACGCCGCCGCAGTGGCGCCTTTTCCGCGACGGTGACTACCAGATGCGGATTGATACCCGCTCCGGCACGCCCACCCTCATGCTGACGATTCAGAGTACCGCAGAACAGCCGGTTGCAAACGTTATCCGCCAGTGTCCGAAGTGGGACGGCAAACCGCTGACGCTGGACATCAGCAGTACCTTCCCGGAAGGCTCCGTGGTGCGCGACTACTACAGTAAACAGACGGCGACGGTGCAGAATGGAAAAATCACCCTGCAGCCAGCCGCTAACAGTAACGGCCTGCTGCTGCTTGAGCGCGCCGAAACCGACAGGCCGGCGCCGTTTAGCTGGCAAAACGCCACCGTCTATTTTGTGCTGACCGACCGTTATGTGAATGGTGACCCGGGCAACGACAACAGCTACGGTCGTCATAAAGACGGTATGCAAGAGATTGGCACCTTCCACGGCGGGGATCTCAAAGGACTTGCCGGCAAGCTCGATTATTTACAGCAGTTGGGGGTGAACGCGCTCTGGATAAGCTCCCCGCTTGAGCAGATCCACGGCTGGGTAGGCGGTGGCACCAAAGGAGATTTCCCCCACTACGCCTATCACGGCTACTACACCCAGGACTGGACCAGGCTCGACGCCAACATGGGCACCGAAGATGATTTACGCCATCTTGTCGACGAAGCGCACAAGCGCGGGATCCGCGTTCTGTTTGATATCGTTATGAACCACGTTGGCTATGCCACGCTGGCAGACATGCAGGAATTTCAGTTTGGTGCCCTGTACCTTCAGGGTGATGAGCTGAAAAAGACGCTGGGAGAACGCTGGACGGACTGGAAGCCGGGCGCGGGCCAAAGCTGGCACAGCTTTAACGACTACATCAACTTTAGCGACAAAGCCGCATGGGAGAAATGGTGGGGCAAGAAATGGATCCGCACGGACATCGGCGATTACGACAACCCTGGCTTCGACGATTTGACCATGTCGCTGGCATTTCTGCCGGATCTGAAAACGGAATCCACGACGCCTTCCGGATTGCCTAACTTTTACCAACACAAGCCCGACACCCGCGCGAAGGCCATCCCGGGATATACCCCGCGCGATTATCTGACCCACTGGCTGAGCCAGTGGGTACGCGACTACGGCATCGACGGTTTCCGGGTGGATACGGCGAAACACGTTGAGCTTGCGGCCTGGCAACAGCTGAAAGACCAGGCAAGCCAGGCGCTGGCCGCCTGGAAAGGGGCGAACCCGGACAAAAAGCTCGACAACGCACCCTTCTGGATGACCGGGGAATCCTGGGGCCACGGGGTGATGCAAAGCGATTATTACCGCCACGGTTTTGATGCGATGATTAACTTTGACTATCAGGAGCAGGCGGCAAAAGCGGTGGATTGTCTGGCAGATATGGATCTCACCTGGCAGCAGATGGCGGAAAAGCTGCAAAGCTTCAACGTGCTGAGCTATCTCTCATCACACGATACGCGTCTGTTCCGCGAAGGGGGCCAGCGAGCTGCGGAGCTGCTTCTGTTAGCACCGGGCAGCGTACAAATCTATTACGGGGATGAATCCGAGCGTCCGTTCGGGCCGACAGGTTCTGACCCATTACAGGGCACCCGATCAGATATGAACTGGCAGGACGTCACGGGCAAGCAGGCCCTAACCGTCGCCCACTGGCAAACGCTGGGTCAGTTCCGCGCCCGCCATCCGGCGATCGGTGAAGGCAAGCAAACCACATTGTCGCTGAAAGAGGGATATGGCTTCGTGCGAGAGCACAAGGGCGATAAGGTGATGGTGGTATGGGCAGGTAATCAATAATTCTCCCCCACCCTAACCCTCTCCCCGCAGGGGAGAGGGAACCGCACGGCGCCGTCTTTTCCCCTTCTCCCTCTTGGAAGAGGGTCGGGGTGAGGCAAAATCCACCAGAACTATTCACTGTATAAATCCAACTCCGCCATACAAAACAACAAATCCGACCACATCACCCGATTTGCACCAGCACGGTGCTAGCGTTATGGTTACCCACTTTCAAAATAAGCTCGACAGATCACCTGCTATGACGTTTTCACTTTTCGGCGACAAATTTACCCGCCATTCAGGCATTACTCGCCTGATGGAGGACCTCAACGACGGGCTGCGCACACCGGGCGCAATCATGCTCGGCGGCGGAAACCCGGCTCAAATTCCGGAGATGAATACCTATTTCCAGACGCTGCTCGCTCAGATGCTGGAAAGCGGCAAAGCAACCGATGCGCTTTGCAATTACGACGGCCCGCAGGGGAAAACTGAACTGCTGGCACTCCTCGCCGAAATGCTGCGTGACGAGCTGGGTTGGGATATCGAACCACAGAATATTGCACTAACAAACGGCAGCCAGAGCGCGTTTTTCTACTTGTTTAATCTGTTCGCAGGGCGTCGCGCCGACGGCACCACCAAAAAAGTGTTGTTCCCGCTGGCGCCGGAGTATATCGGCTACGCCGATTCCGGCCTGGAAGAGGATCTGTTCGTCTCCGCGCGCCCGAACATTGAGCTGCTGCCGGAAGGACAGTTCAAATATCACGTCGATTTTGAACACCTGCATATTGGTGAAGAGACGGGCATGATCTGCGTATCGCGCCCGACTAACCCAACGGGCAACGTGATCACCGACGACGAACTGATGAAGCTGGATGCTCTCGCGAATCAGCACGACATTCCGCTGGTGATCGATAACGCCTACGGCGTGCCGTTCCCGGGCATTATCTTCAGCGAAGCGCGTCCGCTGTGGAACCCGAACATTGTCCTGTGCATGAGCCTCTCTAAGCTGGGTCTGCCGGGCAGCCGCTGCGGCATCATCATCGCCAACGAGAAAATCATCACCGCCATTACCAATATGAACGGCATTATCAGCCTTTCACCAGGCGGCATTGGCCCGGCGATGATGTGCGAAATGATTAAGCGCAACGATCTGCTGCGTCTGTCTAATGACGTGATCAAGCCATTCTATTACCAGCGCGTTCAGGAGACGATTGCGATACTTCGCCGCTACCTGCCGGAAGAACGCTGCCTGATCCACAAGCCTGAAGGGGCGATTTTCCTGTGGCTGTGGTTTAAGGATTTGCCTATCACCACCGAACTGCTCTACCAGCGCCTGAAAAAGCGCGGCGTGCTGATGGTACCAGGCGATTATTTCTTCCCGGGGCTGGATAAGCCGTGGCCGCATACACACCAGTGCATGCGCATGAACTACGTGCCCGATCCGGAAAAAATCGAAGCGGGTGTTAAAATTCTCGCCGAAGAAATTGAAAAAGCCTGGCGCGAAGACGGTCAGTAAGTTCTTACGCCAGATTATGCAGCCGTTCGGCGCGTAGTCTGGCAGGATCAACGCATCGCAACGCGTGGGTTGGACAGGCCTCCACGCAGGCCGGTCCGCCTTCGCGATGCAGGCATAAATCACATTTCAGCGCCTGCGGCTTATTTCCCTCCATGCGCACCTGCATCGCCCCGAACGGACACGCCACCATACAGCTTTTGCACCCAATGCAGCGCGTCTGCTCAACGAGCCAGGCTCCCGCCGTACGGCTGATAGCATGGGTTGGACAGACGTTAGCACATGGCGCATCCTCGCACTGATGGCAACCCACTGCCGTTGTGTAGTCGTCCCCCTTAACCACCCGAAGGCGGGGCGTAAAGGCATGAGCGGAGACGGCGTCCTGATGCGACACCGCGCAGGCCACTTCGCAGGTGCGGCACCCAATGCATTTTTCCGCATCCGCCACGATAAATCGGTTCATCTGTTACGCCTCGCGCACGTTAAAATCCAGTTCTTTTGAGATAGCCGCTGGCGCTACCGTCGGAATCAGAATGAATGTAAGCCGGATAAAACATAACGACTCCTGATATCCGTGCTTAATTCCCACCCGTCGCCAAATACGGGCGAGAGTGCACGGTTTAATTTTCTTTAAGAATGATACACATGATGCACACCTTTATTGATGGCGCAGATCGCATTAGCGTATCAGGAATATTAATGAGGAAGTCATGACGGGAAGGGAAAACGGAAGATCGGTACTCTCAAATATGCCCGGCGGCGCTTCGCTTGCTCGGGCCTACGTAAAACTGCGACGGCAGTCCATGTAGGCCGGGTAAGGCGAAGCCGCCACCCGGCTTTAACGCATCAGAAACGCCAGGTCAGGCCGGTCATCAGCGCGAAGCTGTCGTCGCGGTCGATCATCGGGCTGTTCTTCACGTCGTCAGGCAATACGGTGTAGACCGCGCTGGCGTTGAGATACAGCTTCTGGGTTAACTGATATTTGGCCGCCAGGCCAACGTATGGCGTCCAGCTGTCACCGGCGGTGTATTCATCCAGACCTGAGCGGCGAGACTCGTTGCCGGATACGCCGTAGTAGTAGTCGTTATAGCTTTCGTCGCTATAGAAAATACCGACAGAGGGCGTCAGGGTCAGGCGTTCCATCCTGATTGGACGGAAGTAAGAAACCTCGCCGATCATACCGCCGCTTTCATCCGTGGCATCACCAGAGACCGCCACTTTCAGAGAACCCCAGCGTTCGTGGCGGTAGTACGCGCCGCCGAGGAAGGCAGAGGCTTTACGCTCATCAAGCTGTTTCATCTGATGGTCGTCGTTGTCATCTGGATCGAAATGCAGCGGCATCCACAATGCGGTCAGGCTGAGTTCATTTTTTGCATCTTTCCACAGGATCCATCCGCCCGTGGTCTGGCGAACATAAAAGTTGTCGCCTTCGTAACTAATTAACGGTACTGCGGTCGTATTTTCGTTATAGCCTTTGTAAGGAGACTCATTAAATACAGCCCCCGCTCCTAGTGAAAAGTCACCGGCCATTGCTGAGGATGTTGCAAATAACGTGGCCGCGATGAGTAAATTGTATTTAATAGTCATTACATGTAATCCATTAAAATGCCAAACAAGCGAGGCGCATAATAATGGTTACAAATTTGCCAATGCAACGCTGTGGTTTATATAATATTATATATAAAATCATATAGATGGGTGTGCAGGATGAGTAATTTACAGCTGAAGCCACGCGAATTAAAAATCATATCCGTCATCGCCGCAACTCGCAGCATTGGTGATGCCGCCGCCCTGCTGGGCATGGCGCAGGCCAACGTCAGCAAATATCTGTCTGATTTTGAAACACGGGTTGGACTCAAGGTTTTTGAACGCACCACGCGTCAACTGGCGCTTACTCAGTTCGGTGAAGCGTTACTTCCCTATGTTAACGCCACGCTGGATAAAAATACTCAACTTGTTAATTTCATTGCGGATTACAAGCATGAAAAACGCGGAAAAGTCACGATTTACGCCCCTACGGGTATCGTGACCTATCTCGCGCGTCACGTGATCCATCAGATAGAAGATATCGGTGACATCCGCATCTCCCTGAAAACCTACAACCTCGACCGGAATGAATTTTCAGAAGGCGTTTCCTTTCCGGATGACTGCGACATTTTAATTACCTATGCGCAGCCGAAAGACGAAAGTCTGGTTGCCAGCGTGTTAACAAAATATTCCGTTACAGCATTTGCAACCGTTGATTATTTAAATAAGCATCCCTTAAAGGGACCTGAAGATTTAATTAATCATTCCTGTATTCTCATTGACTCCATGCTGGTCGATGATGCAAATATCTGGCGTTTTCGCGTGCACGGCAGCGATAACGTGCATGACTACCGGGTGACCGGTAATTATATTTGCGACAATACGCAGACGGCCCTGGAGCTGGCAAGAAATAATCTTGGGATTGTTTTTGCGCCAAAAGAGAGTCTGAAAAAAGAATTAACGCAAGGGATGCTGGTTCCCTGCTTCCCGCATCAGGAAGAGTGGTGGCTCGATCTGACGGCCATCTTCCGCAAACGCGAATACCAGCCCTGGCGCGTGCAATACGTTCTGGATGGCGTTCTGAACTGCCTGCGCCAGCAAATTGCTCAGGCCGCCCATGGACGGCCTGAGCTGGGCGATTAGAACAGCCCCAGCGGTTTATCGGAGTAGCTGACCAGCAAACATTTCGTTTGCTGATAATGCTCCAGCATCATCTTGTGGGTTTCACGCCCGATGCCCGATTGCTTATAACCGCCAAATGCCGCGTGCGCAGGATAGGCGTGGTAGCAGTTGGTCCATACGCGCCCGGCCTGAATGCCTCTGCCCATTTTATAGGCCAGATTACCGTTGCGGCTCCAGACGCCTGCCCCCAGGCCATACGGCGTGTCGTTGGCAATCTCCAGCGCCTCCTCCATCGTTTTGAAGGTGGTCACGGCCAGCACCGGTCCGAAAATTTCCTCCTGGAAGACGCGCATGTTGTTCTGACCGAACAGGATCGTTGGCTCCAGGTAATACCCTTCCTGCAGATCCCCACCGAGCACCTTACGGCGACCGCCGGTCAGAATATCCGCCCCCTCTTTCTTGCCGATGTCGATGTAGTTGAGGATGGTTTCCAGCTGTCCATGCGAGACCTGCGCCCCCATCTGCGTCACGTTATCGAGCGGGTTACCGCTGCGGATAGACTCGACGCGGCGAATGGCCCGCTCCATAAAGCGCTCATAGATGGACTCCTGCACCAGCGCGCGGCTTGGGCAGGTGCAGACTTCGCCCTGGTTAAACGCAAACAGCGCAAACCCTTCCAGGGCTTTATCAAAGAAGGCATCCTCTTCCTCCATCACGTCCGCGAAGAAGATGTTCGGGGATTTCCCGCCCAGCTCCAGGGTCACCGGAATGATGTTCTGCGTGGCGTACTGCATAATCTGCTGGCCCACTTCCGTCGACCCGGTAAACGCCACTTTAGCGATCCGTTTCGAGGTAGCCAGATATTCCCCTATCTCACCGCCCGCACCGTTGACCACGTTAATCACGCCCGGCGGCAGAAGGTCGCCAACGATTTCCATCAGCAGCAGTACCGAGAGCGGGGTCAGACGCGCCGGTTTCAGCACAATGCAGTTGCCGGCCGCCAGCGCGGGCGCCATTTTCCAGCTCGCCATCAGCAGCGGGAAGTTCCACGGAATGATTTGCCCGACGACGCCCAGCGGTTCGTGGAAATGATACGCCACGGTGTCGCTGTCTACCTCGCTTATTCCGCCCTCCTGAGCGCGAATGCAGGAGGCAAAATAGCGGAAGTGGTCGATGGCCAGCGGCACGTCTGCCGCCATCGTTTCCCGGATCGGCTTGCCGTTATCCCAAGTTTCCGCCGTCGCCAGCAGCTCCAGATTCTGCTCCATCCGGTCAGCGATTTTGAACAAAATAGCCGCGCGGTCCTGAACTGAGGTATGGCCCCATTTATCTTTCGCTTTGTGCGCCGCATCCAGCGCCAGATCGATATCGCGCTTGCCGGAGCTGGCTATTTCGCACAGCGGCTGGCCGGTTACGGGGGTCAGGTTGGAATAGTATTCGCCGTCGACGGGAGCTACCCAGTCGCCGCCAATAAAGTTGTCATAACGAGGCTTCAGCTTGAGGGGAAAACCATACTCGCCGGGCTGGATACGCGATGAGGGAGGATTGTTTGTCATGACCGTCTCCTTGCTGTTGGTGTACAACAAGGGTAGTTCCGGCTGGCGTTTTTCTCGCCAGTGGGTGACGGGTTTACGAGCCGTATCACGGATTACCGTACTTTACGTTTCGTTTCTGCCACTGAGCCATACTTAACAAGTCAAGAGCTCATAAGGAACGATGCGATGCAGCTATTTATCGGTTTTGACGTAGGCGGAACCCATATCAAGCACGGCGTGATTGATGAAAATGGCAAGGAGCTGACGACAGACGAGTACGATACCCCTGAGGATAAAAACACCTTCAAAAAGAAGTGGAAAGCGGTAGTTGAAGCGTATCAGGACGAATACGATATCGTCGGTATCGGCGTGAGCTTTCCCGGCCATATTAACCACCATAGCGGCGAAGCGGCTAAAGCGGGCGCGCTCGACTATCTCGACAGCGAAAACCTGTGCGAACTCTTCTCCGATCTGACCGATCTTCCCGTCACCGTGGAAAACGACGCCAACTGTGCAGCGCTGGGCGAGCGCTGGCAGGGCGCGGGTAAGGATTACGAGCATTTCGTCTGTATCACCATTGGCACGGGCATCGGTGGCGGGATTGTGATGGAAGGCGATCTCTATCGCGGGTCGCATTACCGCGCCGGCGAATTTGGCGTGCTGCCCGTGGGGGACCAGGGCGAACCGATGCACGAGGTTGCGTCTGCCAGCGGCCTGATGAAAGCCTGCCGCCGCGCGCTGGCCGTTTCAGAAGAAGAAATGCCTGACGGCAAGGAGCTGTTTAAACGTATGGAGAGCGACGTGCATCTGCGCGAAGCTATTGAAGCCTGGGCGCATTTTCTCTCGCGCGGCATTTATAGCGTGATCTCGATGTTCGATCCACAGGCAGTGCTGATTGGCGGAGGGGTAAGCGAGCAGGAGAAAATCTATCTCCTGCTCGATAAGTACCTGGAGCGATTCGAGGAATGGGAAGCACTCAAAGTGCCCATTCTGCCCTGCGAGCTGGGTAACCAGGCAGGAAGACTGGGCGCGGTATGGCTGGCAAAGCAAAAACTCTCCCGCCACACGTAGCGCTCAGGGAAATAGCTGCGCGTCACGAAGCAGATGGTCATTACCCCGACGGCGGGTAAAGCCGATACGGTTGAAATATTCCAGGATCTGTATCGCCAGCTTGCGGCCCACGTTCAGCCGATCGCGGAAATCGGCTGCGCAGGTAGAGCCCCGCTCTTGATCCAGCTCGCGGATCAGGTTCGCAAACGCCACAATGCGATCGTTACGGTAATAACGATCTTTCACGATCGCGACTATCAGCCCCTGCTGCGCCGCATGGCGCAATACCTGACGCATTACCTGCTCGTCGGTATTCGTTTCGCGGGCCAGATCGCGAACCCACCACGGCTCATCGCCAAACAGCGAGGCCACTTTTTGCCATACCGCTTCTTGCTCTGCGGTAAACCCGGCCTTGTGATCCGGCAGATGCAGCCAGCCGTGATGGCTTTTGATCGCCCCGCTTTCGCGCATGTTTTCAATCAGCAGCAGCACCAGCGCATCGTCTTCCATCGGCAGCGCCATGCGCCGCAGACGCTCACGGCCCGGGCCAGGCTCATCCTGATGCTGTTCATGGTACGTTGCGAGCGTGCTCAGTATCTTACGCTGCCAGTTCGCAGCAACCGGGGCGTTTAGCAGACTGTTTCCAGCCTGAATAAAGCCCGGCTGCTGGGCCAGCAGGCGTAACCCTTCCTCGCTCAGCTGGCGTGCCCATGCAAAATCACGCAGGCTCACCGCACCGCGCTCAAGATGCACCCGCAGCGCGGTGTTATCATCGCTGGCCTGCGCCAGAGCAGCCAGCCACTGCAGATATTCAGGTTTACGCTTGCCGCGTCGCGGTGGATTCAGCGCGACCACCCGTGCCCCGGCAAGCGTTTCCCGCGCGGAAATATCACGCAGAACCAGACGATCGTTGTCTGCAAGCCAGAGCGGTGAATCGAATACCAGTTCGGCAAGGTCGTTTTCCAGCAGCGACACGCGTCCGGTGATATGGCTGGCCGCGTGGTGAATATGCAGCGGCTGCCATTGGGTCAGGGGCACGTTTGTCTGCAGGCAAACAATGACGCGTTCAGACGGCTCAGGTGGGGCATCGGCCAGCAGCCAGTCGCCGCGGTTAAGCTGCTCTTTTTCCGCATCCCCGGCAATGTTCAGCGCGATCCGCTGCCCGGCATGAGCACGCTCCGCGGGCTGGTTTTGCGCATGTAAGCCTCGCACGCGCATCGCCTTGTTAACGCCCGTCAGCCAGAGCGTATCACCTACGTTCACTTCACCGCTCAGCGCCGTACCGGTCACCACCAGCCCCGCGCCTTTCACGGTAAACGCCCGGTCAATTGCCAGACGGAAGCGGTGATGGCTGGCGTGGTCACGCGACGAAAGCTGCCGTAAGTGGTGGCGAAGTTCATCGATACCGCGCCCTTCTGTCGCCACGGTGACAAAAAGCGGAGCATCGGCAAAACCATACTCCTGCAAGGTCGACTGTACCGTTTCGCGCACTTCGCTGACGCGTGCGTCATCCACGCGATCGGCTTTGGTCAGCGCCACGGTCAGCTGCGGGTTGCCGGTCAGCTGCAGGATCGCCAGGTGCTCGCGGGTTTGCGCCATCACGCCGTCATCACAGGCCACCACCAGCAGGGCATGATCGATGCCGCCCACGCCCGCCAGCATGTTAGACAGAAACTTTTCATGCCCCGGTACATCTATAAAACCCAGTACGCGACCGTCAGGCTGGGGCCAGTAGGCATAGCCCAGATCGATGGTCATACCGCGCTTTTTCTCTTCCGGCAGGCGGTCGGCGTTTATGCCGGTAATCGCCTGCAGTAGCGTGGTTTTTCCGTGGTCGACATGACCGGCGGTGGCAATAATCATTTCAACAACATCTCCAGAAATCGCTCTTCATCTTCAAGGCAGCGCAGATCCAGCCACATTCGGCCATCGTAAATCCGCCCGATAACCGGCGCGGGCAGGCCACGCCAGCGCGACGACAGGGCTTCAAGGTGGCTGCCACGCCCGTCACGCGGGGTGAACGTGAGCGCTTCACTCGGCAGCCTGTCCACCGGCAGCGAACCGCTGCCAATCTGCGACTGGCAGGGTTCAATGCGAACGTCAAAATCGGGGTAGCACGGGGCAATGCGCGGCAGCAGTAATACGGCCTGGGCGCGAATCGAAGCGGCATCGCGGGTTAACAGACGCAGCGTGGGCAGGCGGTCGGCCAGTTTCTCCGGATGGAGATAGAGCCGCAGCGTCGCCTCCAGCGCGGCAAGCGTCATTTTATCGGCTCGCAGGGCGCGCTTGAGCGGATGCTGCTGGAGCTGCGCAATCAGCTCGCGCTTGCCGACGATAATCCCGGCCTGCGGCCCGCCAAGCAGCTTGTCGCCGGAAAAGCTGACCAGGCTGACGCCTGCGGCAATCATCTCTTGCGGCATCGGCTCTTTGGGCAGCCCATAAAGGCTCAGATCCACCAGCGAGCCGCTGCCGAGGTCGGCAATCACCGGAATATTCAGTTCGCGGCCAATCGCCGCCAGCTCGCCCTCTTCAACCGTTTTGGTGAAGCCTTCAATATGATAATTGCTGGTGTGAACCTTCATCAGCAGGGCGGTATTTTCATTCACCGCCGCGCGATAATCTTTCGCATGGGTGCGGTTGGTAGTGCCCACCTCATGCAGCGTGCAGCCCGCCTGGCGCATCACGTCCGGAATACGAAACGCCCCGCCAATCTCCACCAGCTCGCCGCGGGAAACCACCACCTCTTTGCCGCTGGCGGTGGCCGCCAGCATCAGCAGCACCGCTGCGGCGTTGTTATTCACAATGCAGGCATCTTCCGCGCCGGTCAGCTGGCACAGCAGGTCCGCCAGCGCCCGGTCACGATGCCCGCGTCCGGCGCCGTCCAGATCGTACTCCAGCGTCACGGGCGCCCGCATGGCCTGTACAACCGCAGCCACCGCTTCTTCCGCCTGCTGCGCGCGTCCCAGGTTGGTATGCAGGACGGTACCGGTCAGGTTAATCACCGGGCGTAACGCGCTTTGCGCTTTCTCATCCAGCCGGTGCTCAACTTCCTGCTCCCACGCCGCGCACCAGTCGGGCAAGGCGTTTTCTGCCTGAATAGCGCATCGGGCTTCGTCCTGAAGCAGGCGTAACATTTCCACCGTCGCGGTATGGCCGAAACGCTCAACTGCAGCATGAATGCGGGGCTCGCGAAGGAGACGGTCGGTAGCGGGGATCTGGCTGTACAGCGAACGATGAGTAGTCATGAAAGCGCCTGGCGAGTAAATATCTTCCCCCCTCCCGACGGGAGAGGGAGTTAACATGTGGAGGGATTGTACCGCCTCCGACGCCGAAGTGTTATAACCCGCATCAAGCCTTTGGCGGTTCGGTACGGGCAAAGCTCTCGCGGCTAAAAAGCGTGTCTGCAAGTTTCACCAGCAGCGGACGGTCGACGCACCAGCCAGGGGAAACCCGGCGGAAGTTGAGATAGCCGATGGCGCAGGCGATAGCGATAGTTGCCAGGTTCAGGCTGTCTGTTTGAATCTTTCCTTCCCGGATGAGCTGTTCGCACCTGTCCAGGCTGCGGCTGATTTTTTCCCGCTGGCGTAACAGTTCCGCTTCCGACTGCTGGGCGACGGGCCTTGCCTGTTCACGCACGGAGGTTAACGCCGCATCCATAATGCCATCGGCCAGGGCTTCAATTTGCTTCACTGCCAGCGCCGCTTTTGGGTCAGCCGGCAGCATTGCCGGGGCAACGCCCAGCAGCTCGATATACTCCGCAATAATCGGGGAATCGAACCAGTATTCGCCCTCGTCCGTCACCAGCGCCGGGACTTTCCCCAGCGGGTTGTACTGCGCGACGCCGTTTTCAGCGTTGTAGGGCTGTTCATTGATGAATTCAAATTCAATCCCTTTCTCCAGCAGGAGAATCGAGATCTTTCGCACGAAGGGACTGGTGTAGCTACCGATGAGTTTCATTGCCTGATCCTTGATGCCGGAAAAAAGTCAGTATGGATCAAGCGATGAAAAAAGGGCAGGTTTGCGTGTCGCATTCCTGCCCCGGAAGGATTAGTGATCGAGATAGAGGTAGTGCATCCAGCTGGTCATGCGCAGCAATACTTTACGCATCACCGAGACGTGGGCGAAATGGTCCGAGTAGACCGCCACCTGGGCATAGATACCGTCTGGCAGGGCATCGACATCGGCGTTAGGCTCCAGCTCAATCAACGCCTGTACGCCATCCGTACCCGGCACGACTGTCAGTGCCTGCAGCGCACCCTGTGCCTGATAAGACCCGCCTGGCACTACTGGCAGAACGCTGGTGAGCTTACCGGTAAACACCTGACCCGGGAGTGCGTTAAACACCACTTCCGCTTCATCGCCCGGCTTCAGACGCAGCAGCGAGTTCTGACGGAACTGGGCCACAATCTGACGCTTCTGTTCAGGAATAAAGACCATCACCGGACGCAGCGGCAGCGCGGCGGCGTACGTCCCCGGACGGATCAGCACCTGGGTGATGTAACCATCGCTCGGCGCACGCACCACGGTCTGATCCAGGTTGTATTTCGCTTCAGCAAGCTGCGCGCGTAAGGAGGCAATCTGCGACTGCTCGCCGTTCACCATGCTGTCCAGCTGGCTTTGAATTTGCGTCTGTTCAGCAACGGAGCCTTTCACCAGCGCATCCTGCGCCAGATAGTTCTGCCGCGCGTTGTCGATATCGCTTTCAGAGAACGGATTCACCTTCGCCTGGCTGCCTTTCAGGTAGCGCTGATAATCTTTATACAGGCGGTCACGCTCTGCGGAAACGCGCGTCGTATTGGCGACGGCTTCCGCCAGCTGCGCTTTAAGATTGTCGATATTATGCGTCGCGGTCACCAGGTCGGCCTGGAGTCTGTCGACGCGCGCCTGATAGCGGCCCGGATCCAGTTTAAATAACACTTCGCCTTTTTTAATGAGCTGGTTATTTTTATCGGTCACTTCACTAACCACCCCGGTAACCTGCGGCGTAATCGGAATAGAAATAACCGCTTTTTGCGCCGTAAAGGTGTACGGATGGTTATAGTTCATTAACAGAATAAGTCCGGCAACAATAAACACCCCGCCTAATGTTGCGGTGGCAAGCGTCCACTGGTTTACCGGAATGCGGAATATTTTAAAGATGGCCCAGGCAAATGCCACGTAGGTCAAAATAATCAACAGATCCATGATTAGCGCTCCAGCGTGTTATTATCAGCAGCAGGCTTTACCGCGGCCAGCTTTTGTTCTAATTCTGCCACGCGTTTGGCCAGCGCATCCATGCCCGGAACCTCATCAGGCTTGGTGATGTGGTTTTGCATCCCCCAGCCGCGATCTTCACGGTACAGCGTGGCCCATATCCACAGGAACGGCCAGATGGCATGGAGCGTAAACAGGCTAATCCAGCCTGCCGTATGAATCGCATCGGCATGCGGATGGTTACGCTTTTTGGCCATATTATAAGGAATGTCATGGATGGCGATGATTCCATAAAACAGAACCAGAAATACAAAAATCAATACGCCCAGCGCAAAATAGTTGAGAAACATATTCTCCTCACTTAAACAGCGTCAACTCATTGAATTAATAAAACAGTACGCAACCTAATTAATTTATTTTGAAATACATAAGGTATGCTGGTTATTTCAGAGCCGGGGAGTATCGGTTTTTATAATATCTCCGTGCAAGTTTATAAGCGTGTCAAAATATATCCTGAATAATAATATACTTAACCTTACAATATGAGCGTAATCCACGTTTTAACTTTTCGCCATACCACACATCAAAAGTGGTTTTTTAGCTTAACGTGTTGCGCTATGCCATCCTGACGCCGAATCGCTAAACAGAGTTTGCCGCCGATCACAGCCGGAGAAATCTGCATAAAAATATTTTGTGAAATCGGTCACAATACAGAAACAAACACACAAAACCAAAGCGTGACAACCATCACAGAAAAGGGTGGTTTTTGCCGTATTTCTCGCCGTCGTATTTTTTTTGCCCACCTTTTTTGTGACCAGGATCACCTCATTGACATCCACACCCCCTATCTTTACGTGACATGTGTCACACAAATTTTCGCTGTCTGGACAGTTGAACGATTCAGTGCCAGATTTCACAGCATCAGAACAGGGCCCGGCTACCTCTGCCGCCTCATTAACAATAAACCTCGGGCCGCAAGCCTAAGCGTAAACAGAAGAAGGGGTGTTTTATGTCATCCGATTTCAAGATCAAAGTTCAAAGCTTTGGTCGTTTCCTCAGCAACATGGTGATGCCAAATATCGGCGCGTTTATCGCGTGGGGTATCATCACTGCATTGTTCATTCCGACAGGGTGGTTGCCTAACGAAACGCTGGCGAAACTTGTTGGCCCAATGATTACCTATCTCCTTCCGCTGCTCATCGGTTTCACCGGTGGTCGTCTGGTGGGCGGTGACCGTGGTGGCGTAGTGGGCGCTATCACGACCATGGGTGTTATCGTCGGTGCGGATATGCCGATGTTCCTCGGAGCAATGATTGCCGGTCCTCTGGGCGGCTGGGCGATTAAGAAATTCGACGTCTGGGTTGATGGTAAGATCAAATCCGGCTTCGAAATGCTGGTGAACAACTTCTCTGCGGGCATCATCGGGATGATCCTCGCGATTCTGGCGTTCCTCGGCATTGGCCCTGCGGTTGAAGTACTGTCCAAAATTTTGGCGGCAGGCGTTAACTTCATGGTTGCGCACGACATGCTGCCGCTGGCGTCTATCTTCGTTGAACCGGCGAAAATCCTGTTCCTGAACAACGCCATCAACCACGGCATCTTCTCGCCGCTGGGTATTCAGCAGTCTCACGATCTCGGCAAGTCTATCTTCTTCCTGATTGAAGCTAACCCGGGTCCGGGTATGGGCGTTCTGCTGGCGTACATGTTCTTTGGTCGCGGCAGCGCTAAGCAGTCTGCTGGCGGTGCGGCAATCATTCACTTCCTGGGCGGTATTCACGAAATTTACTTCCCGTACGTGCTGATGAACCCACGTCTGATCCTGGCCGTTATCCTTGGCGGTATGACCGGCGTGTTCACCCTGAGCGTGCTGGGCGGCGGTCTGGTGTCTCCAGCTTCTCCGGGTTCTATCCTGGCGGTGCTGGCGATGACGCCAAAAGGGGCGTACTTCGCGAACATCGCGGCCATCTGTGCAGCCATGGCCGTCTCCTTCGTGGTCTCTTCTATCCTGCTGAAAACCAGCAAAGTGAAAGAAGACGACGATATTGAAGCGGCGACCCGTCGTATGCACGACATGAAAGCTGAATCCAAAGGCGCGACCCCGCTGGCGGCTGGCGACGTGTCTAACGACCTGAGCCACGTGCGTAAAATCATCGTTGCCTGCGACGCCGGTATGGGTTCCAGCGCAATGGGTGCAGGCGTGCTGCGTAAGAAAGTGCAGGATGCGGGCCTGACCAACATCTCCGTCACCAACAGCGCCATTAACAGCCTGCCGCCGGACGTTGACCTGGTTATCACGCACCGCGACCTGACCGAACGCGCCATGCGCCAGGTGCCGCAGGCGCAGCACATCTCGCTGACCAACTTCCTCGACAGCGGCCTGTACACCAGCCTGACCGAACGTCTGGTTGCGGCGCAGCGTCACGAAGACAACGAAGTGAAAGTGCGCTCAAGCCTGCAGGACAGCTTTGACGAGAGCAACGCCCACCTGTTCAAACTGGGTGCGGAAAACATCTTCCTCGGTCGTACCGCGGCAACTAAAGAAGAAGCGATTCGCTTTGCCGGCGAGCAGCTGGTGAAAGGCGGCTACGTTCAGCCTGAATATGTTGACGCGATGCTGGAACGCGAAAAACTGACGCCAACCTACCTGGGCGAATCCATCGCGGTGCCGCACGGTACGGTTGAAGCGAAAGATCGCGTCCTGAAAACCGGCGTCGTATTCTGTCAGTATCCGCAGGGCGTGCGCTTCGGTGAAGAAGAAGACGACATCGCCCGTCTGGTGATTGGTATCGCCGCTCGTAACAACGAGCACATTCAGGTGATTACCAGCCTGACCAACGCGCTGGACGATGAGTCTGTCATTGCGCGTCTGGCGAGCACCACCAGCGTGGAAGAAGTCCTGGCACTTCTTAACAAATAAGTCCTCTTCCCTCTCCCCTCTGGGGAGAGGGCTAGGGTGAGGGGAAACGTTCCTCACCCCAGCCCTCTCGGGTAAAAACATTGATGAAGGTTAACACTATGAAAGCATTACATTTTGGCGCAGGTAACATCGGTCGTGGTTTTATCGGTAAACTGCTGGCAGACGCGGGCATTACGCTGACATTCGCCGATGTGAATCAGGTGGTCCTGGATGCCCTGAATGCGCGTCATAGCTATCAGGTCCATGTAGTCGGTGAAAACGAGCAGGTTGAGACGGTATCCGGCGTCAACGCGGTCAGCAGCATCGGGGAAGACGTTATCGACCTGATCGCCAGCGTCGATCTGGTCACCACGGCCGTGGGTCCGGTCGTTCTTGAGCGCATCGCCCCTGCGGTTGCGAAAGGCCTGGCAAAACGTAAAGCGCAGGGCATCGACACCCCGCTGAACATCATCGCCTGTGAAAACATGGTGCGCGGCACCACGCAGCTGAAAGGCCACGTGCTCAACGCTGTAGCAGATGAAGACAAAGCCTGGGTTGAAGCGCACGTCGGGTTTGTGGATTCCGCCGTAGATCGCATCGTTCCGCCGTCTGAATCCGCCAACAACGACCCGCTGGAAGTGACCGTAGAAACCTTCAGCGAGTGGATCGTTGATAAAACCCAGTTTAAAGGCGCCCTGCCGACCATTCCGGGAATGGAATTAACCGATAACCTGATGGCATTTGTCGAACGCAAACTCTTCACGCTGAACACCGGGCATGCTATAACCGCGTACCTCGGAAAATTGGCCGGTCATCAGACCATTCGTGATGCGATCCTCGATGAGAAGATCCGCGCGGTGGTAAAAGGGGCAATGGAAGAGAGCGGCGCGGTGCTGATCAAACGCTACGGTTTTGATGCTGATAAACACGCAGCATACATCCAGAAAATCCTCGGTCGCTTTGAAAACCCGTATCTGAAAGATGACGTTGAGCGCGTGGGCCGTCAGCCTCTGCGCAAACTGAGCGCGGGCGACCGTCTGATTAAGCCGCTGCTGGGCACGCTTGAATACGGCCTGCCGCACGCCAACCTGGTGAAAGGGATTGCCGCCGCGATGCACTACCGCAGCGAGCAGGACCCGCAGGCGCAGGAACTGGCTCAGCTGATTAATGACAAAGGCGCGCAGGCTGCGCTGGCGCAGATTTCCGGTCTGGACGCCAACAGCGACGTGGTTGTGGAGGCGGTTAACGCATACAACGCAACCAAATGATGCACAGTGCGGCGCAGGTTAACCTGCGCCCAAATAATAGATTGTCAGATATGCAGGCAATAATGGAACAAACCCAGGCCTTTGAAAATCGTGTGCTTGAGCGTCTGAATGCTGGCAAAACCGTACGAAGCTTCCTGATTGCCGCCGTCGAGCTGTTAAACGAGGCGGTGAATATCCTGGTGCTTCAGGTGTTTCGCAAAGACGACTACGCGGTAAAGTATGCTGTAGAACCGTTACTGGACGGAGACGGACCGCTGGGCGATCTATCCGTGCGTCTGAAGCTAATTTATGGTCTTGGCGTTCTGAACCGGCAGGAGTATGAAGATGCGGAGCTGTTAATGGCGCTGCGCGAAGAACTCAATCATGACGGTAACGAGTACACCTTTACCGATGATGAGATCCTGGGGCCCTTCGGCGAGCTGCACTGCGTCACCGCGCTGCCCCCTGCTCCCCATTTTGATAACAGCGACCCTGAGCTCTACGCGATGCAAAAGCTGCGTTATCAGCAGGTTGTCCGTTCCACGATGGTTCTCTCCCTGACTGAGCTGATTTCCCGAATCAGCTTAAAAAAAGCGTTTCAGAAGTAAGCCTGCTCACATTGGTGTATCCTTCCCTGTAAATTCCCCGTTTTCAGAGTTATTTGTCATGAAAGAAGTCGAAAAGAACGAAATTAAACGCCTGAGCGACCGCCTGGATCTGATCCGCCATCAGATGGCTGGCCTGTCACTGGTCGATTCCGCCGAGAAGTACGCCGAGCTGGAAAAAGAAGCCGCCACGCTGGAAACAGAAATCGAGCGCCTGCGCGAAGTGAAAGGCCAGAAGCTGAGCAAAGAAGCGCAGAAGCTGATGAACATGCCGCACCGCCGCGCGATCACCAAAAAAGAACAGGCCGACATGGGTAAGCTTAAGAAAAGCGTCCGCGGTCTGGTGGTGGTACACCCGATGACCGAGCTTGGCCGCGAAATGGGCCTGAAAGAGATGACGGGTTTTTGTAAGACCGCGTTCTGATACTTCCCCCTCACCCAAACCCTCTCCCCAAAGGGGCGAGGGGACTGTACGGTGCGGTTTTCTCCCTCTCCCCATGGGAGAGGGCCGGGGTGAGGGCATCAGGCCCCACCCCGCTTCAAATTGGCCCAACCAATCCCCCTTTTCTTTCTTCCCTGGTTCACAATTCCATTATTTCCGCTCACAAACTCATTGCTTGACCATAACATTTGGTTAACCATTCATTGTCATTAACCCTACAACACAACATTGGCAGGACCACTTTTACACAACCTGTGACGCAGAGTTGAGCGGAGACTCACCCGCAGCGCAGGCTGTCTGGTCCCCAGGAGACCTGCATGAGCCTCTGGCAACAAAACTACGACCCGGCCGGTAATATCTGGCTGTCGAGCCTGATCGCATCGCTTCCGATCCTGTTCTTCTTCTTTGCGCTGATTAAGCTCAAGCTGAAGGGCTACCTCGCCGCGACGTATACCGTTGCTATCGCCCTGATGGTGGCGCTGTTCTTCTATAAAATGCCGGTCGATCGCGCGCTGGCCTCCGTCGTCTACGGTTTCTTCTACGGCCTGTGGCCGATTGCGTGGATCATCATCGCGGCGGTGTTTGTCTATAAAATCTCGGTGAAAACCGGGCAGTTCGACATTATCCGCTCGTCGATTCTTTCCATCACGCCGGACCAGCGCCTGCAGATGCTGATTGTCGGCTTCTCCTTCGGGGCATTTCTGGAGGGCGCGGCAGGCTTTGGCGCACCGGTGGCGATCACCGCCGCGCTGCTGGTCGGTCTGGGCTTTAACCCGCTGTATGCCGCGGGCCTGTGCCTGATTGTGAACACCGCGCCGGTTGCGTTTGGCGCGATGGGTATTCCGATTCTGGTGGCCGGACAGGTTACCGGGCTGGACAGCTTCGAGATCGGCCAGATGGTCGGCCGCCAGCTGCCCTTCCTGACCATTATCGTCCTGTTCTGGATCATGGCGATTATGGATGGCTGGCGCGGCGTGAAGGAAACCTGGCCTGCGGTGATGGTGGCGGGCGGTTCGTTCGCTATCGCTCAATACCTCAGCTCGAACTTCCTCGGCCCGGAGCTGCCGGACATCATCTCTTCGCTGGTGTCGCTGGTCTGTCTGACGCTGTTCCTGAAACGCTGGCAGCCGGTGCGTATTTTCCGCTTCGCCGACATGGGCGCTTCGCAGGTTGATCAAACCCTGGCCCGTACGGGCTATACGGCAGGACAGGTGATCCGCGCCTGGTCGCCGTTCCTGTTCCTGACCGCAACGGTCACCCTGTGGAGCATCCCGCCGTTTAAAGCCCTGTTCGCGCCGGGTGGGGCGCTGTACGACATGGTGATTAATATTTCCGTACCGTTCCTCGACAAGATGGTCGCCCGTATGCCGCCGGTGGTGCACGCTGCCACGCCGTATGCCGCGGTCTATAAATTCGACTGGTTCTCCGCCACCGGTACCGCCATCCTGTTTGCCGCTATTCTTTCCGTAGTATGGCTGCGCATGAAGCCTGCGGCCGCGGTGCAGACCTTTGCCGCGACCGTTAAAGAGCTGATGCTGCCGATTTACTCCATCGGCATGGTGCTGGCGTTCGCGTTTATCTCGAACTACTCCGGCCTGTCATCGACGCTGGCGCTGGCGCTGGCCCATACCAGCCACGCCTTCACCTTCTTCTCGCCGTTCCTCGGCTGGCTGGGGGTGTTCCTGACCGGTTCCGATACCTCGTCTAACGCCCTGTTCGCCGCGCTGCAGGCAACGGCGGCCCAGCAGATTGGCGTGTCGGACGTCCTGCTGGTGGCCGCGAATACCACCGGCGGCGTGACCGGGAAAATGATCTCTCCACAATCCATCGCCATTGCCTGTGCGGCGGTGGGACTGGTCGGTAAAGAGTCGGATCTGTTCCGCTTTACCGTGAAACACAGCCTGATATTCACCTGCATGGTGGGGGTGATCACCACCCTGCAGGCCTATGTCTTAACCTGGATGATCCCATGATAGTAATGCCCAGACGCCTGTCCGACGAGATTGCCTCTCGCGTGCGGGCGCTGATTGAAGAACAACAGCTGGAAGCGGGCATGAAGTTGCCCGCCGAACGCCAGCTCGCCGCCCAGCTTGGCGTGTCGCGCAATTCTCTGCGTGAGGCGCTGGCGACGCTGGTTAGCGAAGGGGTGCTGGTGAGCCGTCGCGGCGGCGGCACCTTTGTACGCTGGCAGCATGACGACTGGTCCGAGCAAAACATCGTGCAGCCGCTGAAGACGCTGATGGAGAACGACCCGGACTACAGCTTCGACATCCTTGAAGCGCGTCACGCCATCGAAACCAGTACCGCCTGGCACGCGGCCATGCGGGCAACCGACGCCGACAAAGAGAAACTCATCGCCTGCTTTGAGGCCACGCAAAGCAGCGACCCGGATATCGCCTCCCAGGCGGACGTCCGTTTTCACCTGGCGATTGCCGAGGCGTCGCACAACGTGGTGCTGCTCCAGACCATGCGCGGGTTCTTCGACCTGCTGCAATCCTCCGTGAAGCAGAGCCGCCAGCGCATGTATCTGGTTCCGCCAGTGTTTGCCCGACTAACCGAACAGCACGAGGCGGTGCTCAACGCCATTCTGGCCGGTGATGCCGAGGCCGCGCGCAAAGCGATGATGGCGCATCTCGGTTTCGTGCACACCACCATTAAACGATTCGATGAAGACCAGGCCCGACAGGCGCGTATTACCCGTCTGCCTGGCGACAGTGATATTTCCAGGGAGAACAAAGCATGATTATTTCAGCAGCCAGTGACTATCGCGCCGCGGCGCAGCGCATTTTGCCCCCGTTCCTGTTCCACTACATCGACGGCGGGGCGTATGCCGAATACACCCTGCGCCGCAACGTGGAAGACTTGTCGGAGGTGGCTCTGCGCCAGCGCGTGCTGAAGAATATGTCTGACCTGAGCCTTGAGACAAAGCTGTTTAACGAAACGCTTTCCATGCCCGTCGCGCTCGCGCCTGTGGGCCTGTGCGGCATGTATGCCCGCCGTGGCGAAGTGCAGGCGGCCGCGGCGGCGGATGCCAAAGGCATTCCGTTTACCCTTTCCACCGTGTCCGTCTGCCCGATTGAAGAGGTCGCCCCGACCATCAAGCGCCCGATGTGGTTCCAGCTGTACGTCCTGCGCGATCGCGGCTTTATGCGCAACGCGCTCGAGCGCGCCAAAGCGGCGGGCTGCTCCACGCTGGTCTTTACCGTCGATATGCCAACGCCCGGGGCACGCTATCGTGATGCCCACTCAGGCATGAGCGGCCCGAATGCTGCGTTACGCCGCTACTGGCAGGCCATGACCCATCCGCAGTGGGCGTGGGATGTCGGCCTGAACGGTCGTCCGCACGATCTCGGGAATATCTCGGCATACCTCGGTAAACCGACCGGGCTGGAGGATTACATTGGCTGGCTGGCGAACAACTTCGATCCGTCGATCTCGTGGAAAGACCTGGAGTGGATCCGCGAATTCTGGGACGGCCCGATGGTGATCAAAGGGATCCTCGATCCGGAAGATGCCCGCGACGCGGTACGCTTTGGCGCAGACGGGATTGTGGTCTCTAACCACGGCGGACGCCAGCTTGACGGGGTGCTCTCTTCCGCACGCGCCCTGCCGGCCATCGCCGATGCGGTGAAAGGCGATATTGCGATCCTGGCCGACAGCGGCATCCGCAACGGGCTGGACGTGGTGCGCATGATTGCGCTGGGCGCCGACAGCGTGCTGCTGGGACGCGCGTATCTGTATGCGCTGGCGACGGCGGGCCAGGCAGGGGTGGCGAATCTGCTCAACCTGATCGAAAAAGAGATGAAGGTGGCGATGACGCTGACAGGAGCGAAAACGATCGGTGAAATCAGCAGAGATTCTCTGGTGCAGGAGTTAAGCAAATTACCGGCGGCGCTGGCGCCACTTGCTCAGGGAAACGCGGCCTGACCTTCGCCGGTTAATCCCCCTTTCTCACGCGCCCGATTTCCCCCTCGGGCGCTTTTTTACGCCAAAAATAACATCCAGATAACATATTGGATAAGAAAATTTGACATCCACCCGCCGTCCGCAATTGTATAGACAAGCAAATACAAGAACACAAAAACAACATCAGATCGGAGTGGAGCGTATGGCGTATTCAGGTAAGGTGGATATTCAGCAGGTGATCGATGAGAGTCCCTTTTCAGGGTTTCACTGGCTGCTCATTGTACTAGGCTTTCTGGTTCTGGCGATCGATGGTTTTGATACGGCAGCGATGGGTTACATCGCGCCTACGCTGTCGGCAGAATGGGGAATACACAAACAGGATCTGGGGCCGGTGCTGAGTGCGGCGCTGCTGGGGCTGTCGCTGGGCGCGCTGGTTGCCGGTCCGGTATCGGACCGGATGGGGCGCAAGCGCGTGCTGGTCTTTTCGTGCCTGTTCTTCGGCCTTGCGAGCCTGGGGACGGCCTGGGCGCAAAGTCTGAATACCCTGACGCTGTGGCGCTTTCTGACGGGCCTGGGCCTCGGCGCCGCAATGCCTAACGCCATCACGCTGATCTCCGAGTTTGCCCCCCAGCGCTGTCGCGCCATGGCGATCAATGCCATGTACTGCGGCTTCCCTCTGGGCGCGGCGGGCGGCGGCGCGATCTCTTCCTGGCTTATCCCCCACCACGGCTGGCGAAGCGTGCTGCTGACCGGGGCGATTGCGCCGCTGGTTTTAACGCTGCTGCTGGCGCTGTTTTTACCGGAGTCCGTGAAGTTTCTGGTGCAGCGCGGGAAAGACGTCATGCAGGTCCGCCGCATCGCCAGCCGGTTTGCCCGCAGCACGCTGGATAGCGTCACGGGCTTTTTCCTGGCGGAGGAGAAAGTCGCCTCTAAAAAAGGGAGCGTGTCGCAGCTGTTTTCCATGCCCTGGCTGCCCGGCACCCTGATGCTGTGGGTGACCTATTTTATGGGGCTGGTCATTTACTACGTTCTGCTAAGCTGGATGCCAACGCTGATGCAGGGGATGGGCTATGCCCTGGCGGAATCTGCCTGGCTCACCTCGTTGTTCACCTTCGGCGGCACCGCAGGCATTCTGCTCGCGGGCTGGATGATGGACCGCTGGGAAGCGCACAGGGTGGTCGCGTGTGGTTTCGTGCTGACAATGGGCCTCATCCTTTTGCTTGGCATTGAGCATAACCATATCGCCCTGTTTGGCGGGCTGATTTTCCTGATGGGGATCGCGATGAACGGCGCGCAATCGGGCATGCAAACCCTGGCCGCCACCTTTTACCCTACCGAGTGCCGCGCGACGGGCATCGCCTGGATGCAGGGGATCGGCCGCTTTGGCGGCGTGGCGGGAACCATGACCAGCGCCCAGCTTCTCTCTATGCAGTGGCAGGCAGACATTATTTTAATGATCCTCAGCGTGCCCGCTCTGGTAGCCGCTGCGGCAACCGTCTACAAAATGCTGTACGGCCGCTCGCAGGAACCCGGCGTCGCGTAGTTCCTCTCTTTTCTGCTATTCTGCCCCCGCAATTAAGGGGGCAGCATGCTTAACATCGTTTTATTCGAACCAGAAATTCCGCCGAATACCGGCAATATTATCCGCCTGTGTGCCAACACCGGTTTTCGTCTGCATATCATTGAGCCGATGGGCTTTACGTGGGACGACAAACGTCTGCGTCGCGCAGGGCTGGATTATCATGAATTTACCGCCGTCGTTCGCCATCACGATTACGCCGCGTTTCTGGAAGCAGAGAAGCCGCAGCGCATGTTCGCCCTGACTACCAAAGGCACGCCAGCGCATAGCGCCGTGAGCTATCAGGCAGGTGACTATCTGATGTTTGGCCCGGAAACCCGCGGCCTGCCGGCCACGATCCTGGATGCCCTGCCCGCCGAGCAGAAAATCCGTATTCCGATGATGCCGGACAGCCGCAGCATGAACCTGTCGAACGCGGTGTCGGTGGTGGTGTATGAAGCCTGGCGCCAGCTGGGGTATCCGGGCGCCATTCTCAGAAGTTAAATGCCGTCACCATACTCGAACGTATGGTGAATGCCGTTGAAGTGCTGATCCATGTCCATGGAAGGCTTATCGCTGTCTGGTTTACCGACGATGCGCGCCGGTACGCCAGCGGCGGTGGTATGCGGCGGCACGGGCTGGAGCACTACGGAGCCTGCGCCGATCTTCGCACCGCGCCCGACTTCGATATTGCCAAGGATTTTGGCACCCGCGCCAATCATCACCCCTTCACGGATTTTCGGGTGGCGATCGCCGCTGGTTTTACCGGTACCGCCCAGGGTAACCGACTGCAGGATCGAGACGTCATCTTCAATGACCGCCGTTTCCCCGACGACAATCCCGGTGGCGTGGTCGAGCATGATCCCGCGGCCAATTTTCGCAGCCGGGTGAATATCGACCTGGAACGTCACGGAAACCTGGTTTTGCAGGAAGATCGCCAGCGCGCGGCGGCCTTCATTCCACAGCCAGTGGCCGATGCGGTAAGCCTGCAGGGCGTGGAAGCCTTTCAGGTACAGCAGCGGCGTAGAATATTTATCGACCGCCGGATCACGCGTGCGCACGGCCTGAATATCGCAGGCGGCAGAGGCGATCATTTCCGGGTCTGCAGCGTAAGCCTCTTCCACCACTTCCCGAATGGCGATAGCTGGCATGATCGAGGAAGCCAGCTTGTTGGCGAGCATATAGCTCAGCGCGCTGCCGAGGTTTTCGTGCTTAAGTAGCGTCGCGTGGTAGAAACTGGCCAGCATAGGCTCGCAGTCGGCCAGCGCCCGGGCTTCGGCTTTAATATTGTTCCAGACGATATCCAGTTCTTCACACGGCATTGCTTACTCCAGACGATAGTTAATGACCAGCCAGTTCTGCGCTGGCTGGGTCATTCAGGTGACAACGGTTCCGACTAGTTACTGCTGCGCTCGTCCTTGCGCGCACGACCTAATAAGGTCAATGCTGCCTCGCGCGCATTTTTTCCGCAATACAATACCTGATAAATTTCCTCGGTTATTGGCATTTCGACACCGAAACGGTGCGCCAACTCGCGGACTTCCTTGGTATTGCGGTAGCCTTCAACCACCTGACCAATCTTCTCCTGCGCGCCTTTAACATCGCTGCCCTGTCCGAGCATCATGCCAAAACGGCGGTTACGAGACTGGTTATCGGTACAGGTCAGCACCAGGTCGCCCAGGCCAGCCATTCCCATAAAGGTGGCCGGATCGGCACCCAGCGCTTCGCCCAGGCGGGACATTTCGGTCAGTCCTCGGGTGATCAGCGCCGTACGCGCATTGGCACCAAAACCAATGCCGTCTGACATCCCGGCACCAATCGCAATCACGTTCTTCACCGCACCGCCCAGCTGCACGCCGATAAAATCGGGGTTGCTGTAGACGCGGAAGCTCTTGCCGCAGTGCAGCAGCTGTTGAAGATCGTCGGAGAAGGCCTGATCGGTGGAGGCCAGCGAAATCGCCGTCGGCAGGCCAGCGGCCAGCTCTTTGGCAAAGGTCGGGCCGGAGATGACCGCCAGCGGGATCTCATCACCCAGCGCTTCGCGGGCAACGTCCTGCAGCAGGCGTCCGGTTTCGGCTTCCAGTCCTTTTGTCGCCCAGACAATGCGCGCATCCGGGCGCATCAGCGGCTTAATCTGGCGGAGCACGTCGCCAAATACATGGCTCGGGACCACAATCAGAATGTTGCGGCTGGCCGCCAGCGCGGTCGCAAGGTCGCTTTCAAGGTGCAGGGAGTCGGGGAACGGAACGTCCGGAAGAAACGCCACGTTACAACGGTCGCGTTGCAGCGTTGCGATATGTTTTGGATCGTGGCCCCAGAGAACCACTTCGTGACCATTTCTTGCCAGCGTGATGGCAAGAGCGGTGCCGTATGAGCCGGCACCGATCACAGTCATTGACGCATTAACAGTGCTCATCAGGCATCCTGATGTTGTTCAGCACCTTCGCCAGCTTGCTGCTGCAGATAGTTCATGAACAGCGCATCAAAGTTAACTGGCGCAAGGTTCAGTTGCGGGAATGTACCGCGAGAAACCAGGCTGGTGATGCATTCACGCGCATACGGGAACAGAATGTTCGGGCAGTACGCACCCAGGCAATGCGCCATCTGGTTGCCTTCGATACCGCCGATAGAGAAGATGCCGCCCTGCTGTACTTCACACAGGAATGCAGTTTCTTCGCCCAGGGACGCGGTAACGGTCACACGCAGCACGACTTCATACACGTCATCTGCCAGCTGGGTAGATGCGGTATCCAGATCAAGTTTAACCTCTGGCTGCCAGTCTTTCTGGAAAACATGTGGCGCATTTGGCGCTTCGAAAGAGACGTCCTTGGTGTAGATACGCTGGATCTGGAAAGTCATTTCGGTGTTGTTTTGTTCTGACATGGAAATACCCTTTTTAATTGTCCTAAAGTCTCTTAGCTCAGCAGCGGATCGAGTCCACCACGGGCGTCGAGCGCATACAAGTCATCACAGCCGCCAATGTGCTGCGCATCAATAAAAATCTGCGGAACCGTCGTGCGACCACTACGTTTGATCATCTCTTCGCGTTTAATCGCGTCACCGTCGATCGGCAGTTCCTGGAACGTGACGCCTTTGCTGTTCAGCAGCGCTTTCGCACGATGACAGAACGGGCACGTCGCTTTGGTATAGATCTCAATATTGGCCATGACTGAACTCCTTATTTACCGCGTACCAAAGGAAGATTTTCCCCGCTCCAGCCGGAAATACCTTCTTTCAGCACCGTTACGTTTTCGAAGCCTGCTTTATGAAGCGCGCTGGCAGATTCCTGTGCCTGCATGCCGGTCGCATCGACAACGATAATCGGCTGGGCTTTGTGTTTCTCAAGCTCACCGACGTTGTTCGCTTTGATTTCAGCTGGCAGCAGGTTGATTGCGCCCGCAATGTGACCTTTACGGAAATCGTCACGCTGACGCAGATCGACCACGACGGCATCTTCTTTGTTGATCAGACGCGTCGCTTCACCACGGGTGATAACCTTAATTTTAGACGTCAGGCTCTTAAATGTGGTGAACAGCACAGCAGCCAGCAGGCCAATCCACGCGATGCTCAGAACCGGATGGCGGCTAACGAATTGCATAATTTCTTGCATGGAGGGTAACTACTCCCGACTAAGTGATAAAAAAACCAGGACAGGAGTATACCTGTGCGTTCTGGCAAATACAGCCAGCGACCATAACCTAATCCATTTTCTGCGGCATGCCACCTAAAAAAATGCCTCAAAATGGTCTGATGAACATCTTGCCCCTGCGCTTTCTTTGATCTTCTGCGGCTATTTGATCGATTCAGCTGTAGTAAAATTACGCAAATTTTGACTCTTGAGCATGAGGTTGTCGCAATGTCGGTTTCTAAAAAACCTATGGTACTGGTGATTCTGGATGGCTATGGCTACCGTGAAGATAGCCAGGATAACGCTATTTTCAACGCCAAAACCCCGGTCATGGATGCCCTGTGGGCGAAACGTCCGCATACGCTGATTGACGCGTCTGGCCTGGAAGTGGGCCTGCCTGACCGCCAGATGGGCAACTCCGAAGTCGGTCACGTAAACCTGGGCGCCGGGCGTATTGTGTATCAGGATCTGACGCGTCTGGACGTTGAAATCAAAGAACGCACCTTCTTCTCCAACCCAACGCTGTCTGGCGCGGTCGATAAAGCCGTTGCCGCTGGCAAGGCCGTACACATCATGGGCCTGCTCTCTGCTGGCGGCGTGCACAGCCACGAAGATCACATCATGGCGATGGTTGAACTGGCCGCTGAACGCGGTGCAGAAAAAATCTATCTGCACGCCTTCCTGGACGGTCGCGATACGCCACCACGCAGCGCAAAAGGCTCTCTGCAAGCCTTCGAAGACAAATTCGCCGCGTTGGGTAAAGGCCGCGTAGCATCCATTATTGGCCGTTACTACGCCATGGACCGCGACAACCGCTGGGATCGCGTTGAACAGGCCTATGACCTGTTGACCCTGGCAAAAGGTGAATTCCAGTTCGCAACCGCCGTTGAAGCGCTGGAAGCAGCTTATGCTCGTGATGAAAACGACGAATTCGTCAAAGCGTCCGTCATTCGCGCTGAAGGCCAGACCGACGCCGCCATGGAAGATGGCGACGCGCTGATCTTCATGAACTTCCGCGCTGACCGCGCGCGCGAAATCACCCGTGCTTTCGTCAACAGCGACTTCGACGGTTTTGCCCGCAAGAAAGTGGTAAACATCGACTTCATCCAGCTGACCGAATATGCGGCAGACATCAAAGCGCCGTGCGCATACCCACCGGCCTCGCTGGCAAACACCTTCGGTGAGTGGATGGCGAAGAACGACAAAACGCAGCTGCGTATTTCCGAAACTGAAAAATACGCGCACGTGACCTTCTTCTTTAACGGCGGCGTTGAAGAGCCGTTCAAAGGCGAAGACCGCATTCTGATCAACTCACCGAAAGTCGCGACCTACGATCTGCAGCCAGAAATGAGCTCTGCAGAATTGACGGAAAAATTGGTTGCGGCCATCGAGAGCGGTAAGTACGACACCATCATCTGTAACTACCCGAACGGCGACATGGTGGGTCATACCGGGGTGATGGAAGCGGCAGTGAAAGCGGTAGAAGCGCTGGACCACTGTGTTGAGCAGGTAGCGAAAGCGGTTGAATCCGTTGGCGGCCAGCTGCTGATCACCGCTGACCACGGTAACGCTGAACAGATGCGCGACCCGGCGACCGGCCAGGCGCACACGGCCCATACCAACCTGCCTGTTCCGCTGATTTATGTGGGTGATAAATCACTGAAAGCAGTGGAAGGCGGCAAGCTTTCTGACATCGCGCCAACCATGCTGTCGCTGATGGGTATGCCGATCCCTGAAGAGATGACTGGTAAGCCGCTGTTCATCGTGGAATAATCGCTCCCCATGAGGGGAAAGGCGATTTTTTCAATCACATGGGTCGTGAAGCCGCTTAGGTTATCAGTCAGACCTCTGTTTTACGCCAGCGCACTCAGCGCTGGCGTATTGCTGTGCGCCGCATCCGCCCACGCGGATGACCGCGACCAGCTGAAATCTATTCAGGCCGATATCGCCGCCAAAGAGCGTGCGGTACGCCAGCAGCAGCAGCAGCGCTCCGCCCTGCTCGCCCAGCTTAAGCAGCAGGAAGAGGCGATCTCCGCCGCAACGCGTAAACTCCGTGAAACGCAAAACACCCTCGCCCAGTTGAATAAACAGATCGACGAGATGAACGCGTCGATTGCCAAACTCGAGCGCCAGCGCGATGCGCAGGAGCGCAATCTTGCCGCACAGCTTGATGCCGCATTCCGCCAGGGTGAACATACCGGACTCCAGCTGATCCTCAGCGGCGAAGAGAGCCAGCGCGGTCAGCGCCTGCAGGCCTACTTCGGCTATCTCAACCAGGCGCGTCAGGAGACGATCGCGCAGTTGAAGCAGACGCGCGAAGAGGTCTCAACGCAAAAAGCCGAGCTGGAAGAGAAGCAGAGCCAGCAGCAGACGCTGCTCTACGATCAGCAGGCCCAGCAGGCGAAGCTCGAGCAGGCGCGCAACGAGCGTAAGAAAACCCTTTCCGGCCTTGAATCCTCCATTCAGGAAGGTCAGAGCCAGCTCAGCGAAATGCGCGCCAACGAATCAAAACTGCGTAACAGCATCGCCCGTGCGGAAGCCGCGGCGAAAGCGCGCGCCGAAAAAGAGGCGCGCGAGGCGCAGGCCGTTCGCGACAAGCAGCAGGAAGCGTCCCGCAAAGGGACCACCTACAAGCCAAGCGAGAGCGAACGCTCTCTGATGTCGCGTACCGGCGGTTTGGGCTCTCCTCGCGGTCAGGCTTTCTGGCCCGTTCGCGGTTCAATTCTGCATCGCTATGGCGAACAGCTGCAGGGTGAGCTACGTTGGAAAGGGATCGTTATCGGTGCGTCTGAAGGTAGCGAGGTGAAAGCCATCGCCGATGGCCGCGTAATTCTGGCCGACTGGCTGCAAGGTTACGGGCTGGTGGTGGTGGTCGAACACGGTAAAGGCGACATGAGCCTTTACGGCTACAACCAGAGCGCGCTGGTCAGCGTTGGCACGCAGGTGCGCGCAGGCCAACCCATCGCCCTTGTGGGCAGCAGTGGCGGTCAGGGCCGCCCGTCACTCTATTTCGAAATTCGTCGCCAGGGTCAGGCGGTCAATCCACAGCCGTGGTTGGGAAGATAAGTTTTGCTTCAATTTCGTCGAATGGTTTTCTCCGTCGTCAGCGCGCTGGCGCTGGCTGCACCGGTATACGCAGGTAAACTCGCTATCGTGATTGATGACTTCGGTTATCGTCCACACTATGAAAATCAGGTGCTGGCGATGCCGTCGGCCATCTCTGTCGCCGTTCTTCCAAATGCGCCCCACGCGCGTGAGATGGCGACCAAAGCCCACAGCAGCGGTCATCAGGTGCTGATCCACCTGCCGATGGCCCCGCTCAGCAAGCAGCCGCTGGAAAAAGATACCCTGCGCCCGGATATGAGCAGCGAGGAGATCGAGCGCATCATCCGCGACGCCTACAACAAAGTGCCGTATGCCGTGGGGCTGAACAACCATATGGGCAGCGCGATGACATCAAGCCTGTTCGGGATGCTCAAAGTGATGCAGGCGCTGGAGCGTTACAACCTCTACTTCCTCGACAGCATGACCATCGGCAACAGCCAGGCAATGCGTGCCGCTCAGGGAACGGGCGTAAAGGTGATTAAGCGCAAGGTGTTCCTGGATGATACCCAGAACGAAGCCGATATTCGCATGCAGTTTAATCGCGCGGTACAGCTGGCCCGCCGCAATGGCTCAGCCATCGCCATCGGTCACCCGCACCCGTCTACCGTCCGCGTCCTGCAGCAGATGCTGCCGACCCTGCCTGCCGATATCACGCTGGTGCGCCCGAGCGATCTGCTGAACGAGCCGCAGGTGGATAGCTCTACGCCGAATTCTGCGCAGCCCACCCCGACGGCGCCGCGTAATCCGTTCCGCGGCGTGAAGCGCTGCGTGCTGAAGCAACCGCCTGAACCGGTCTACGCGACCCGCTTCTTCTCTGTCATCGGAGACAGCATCAGTAACAGTACGCTGGTGAATTACGTCCAGCAGCAGTGGCAGGGATGGGGTAAGAAAGCCTGACCGCCTGACGCTTATTTCGCAATCTGAGAGTCCGTCTGCTCGTTAGCAACGGGCTCTTTTTTTTCCTGATGCTGATACCAGGATTTGAAATACTTCAAAAAACTATAGGCTGTGGCATACAGTCCCGTTGCCACCCCCACTTTGCCCTTACGCCAGGCGCCGCTAAACAGATACCATTTGAAAAAAGCCCCGATGGCGCTGATTACGCCGCGCCCGATAGAGGGCCGTATTTTTTGATGTTGAACCAGGCGGGTTGTATAACAATTTAATTTGTTAAAAAGCTCATGCAGCGTGGGAAACGTATCATGTTTTACATAACCCGGAATACGTTCACAACGGAGAAAACCTTCGACCTGATCGTCTACCGGTCGGTTATTAAACCGAGACTGGTTACGGTTAAAAAGACGCACAGGATAATCAGGGGATGAAACAGGATAAATCGTCCGGACTTCCTCACCCAGAACAAACCAGTGGCGGCATATTTGCCATGCCATTCCCGGGTCTGGCTCATCGCCTGCTTTTAACGTTAAAACGGCATTAACCGTTTCCTGGTCAAGAATTTCGTCGCTGTCGATGCACAGGACCCAGTCATGGCTGGCTAAGGATATGGCATAGTTCATCTGCTCGCCATGCCAGCCAAATTTTTTATAGACGGGTTGCAGGCCAAAGTTTTCACAAATATATCGTGTTTTGTCCGTACTGCCAGAATCGACTACGACAATTTCATCCGCTATTTTCAATAGAGGCGGGATAACATCGTGTAATAATCTTTCAGAATTAAACGTTAATAAGCAGACCGTTATTTTAAACATTTCCCCACTCTCAATAGCAGCCTAAATTAATATTATTAATACTATATAAATGAGTAGAGACGATTAAAGTCCTGAATCACACTTTTCAAATAAGCACGCTTGAAATGTTGTCTAATCCTGAAGCGCAATAAAATAGAAAAATCTATTTTATTTCAACAGATTCTTTATAATGCAGTCAGTTGAAGGGTAGCACACGGATTCAGACATGCCGCACAAAAGTAAAATTCTCCTCCTGGATACGGGTAAAGAATGGGGGGGAGGCACCAACAGTATGCTTGAGCTCCTGAAGCGAATCAATCGCGATAAATTCGATATTACCTGTTGTTTTTACAGTGATTATAGTCGTGCTGAAGGTGAGACGATTGGCCAGGTGCTCAACGGCATCGGGATCCCACTCATCGTTATCCCTCAACGCCAGCAGCCGGTCTGGGCCAAATTGCTGAAGGAAGCGGGACGTAGCCTGCTGTTTTTCTCACGCGGCGCCCGCAAGGCATTTACACGTCATGTGGATATCATGTGGCGCATCAGGCCTAACGTCAGCAAAATCGAAACCCTTTTCAAGCAGGGCGGTTTCGATACGCTCTATATGAATAACCAGCCGGGCTCAAATGAGGAAGGCTATCTCGCGGCGGCAAAGCTGCAGGCGCGGTTGATTCAGCACTGCCGCATTGAACCTGTTTTAACCCCGCCGCTGGTAAAGCTGGTTAATGCCCATGCCACAAAAATCATCGCCGTCTCGCACGGCGTTGAACGCGTGTTGCTTGAGCATGGCGTCCGGCCCGAACTGTGTACGACGGTCAATAATGCCATCGACATCCACCAGCCTTTACCTGACCGACGCGCGATGCGCCAGCGCCTGAACATCGATGACGACACGTTTGTGTTCGGCAGTATCGGGTCGTTAATCCCTCGCAAAGCCAACCACCACACGCTGGAGGCGCTGGCACAGTTCAGCCAGAAACATCCCCAGGCGAAATGGAAAATGGTGCTGGTCGGAGAAGGTGCCGAGCGTCGCGCTTTAGCGGAACAGGCCCGAGCGCTGGGAATTGAACACAACGTCATCTTCACCGGTTTTCAGAATACCCCCTTTGATTACCTCGCTACGTTTGACGCCTTTATTCTGGCCTCAAAAAGCGAAGGGCTGCCGCGCGTGGTGCTGGAAGCGATGCTTCTCAATATCCCCGTGATTGGCTCTCAGGTGACCGGCACGGCGGAGTTGATTGATCATGATTCGACAGGGCTGCTCTTCCCCTGGAGCGATGTTTCACAGCTTGCACAGCATCTGGACAATATCTGGTCAGATGCGGACCTGCGGGCTCGACTGGCTGCGGCTGCATACCAGAACGTCTGTCATACCTATGCCATCGAAAACTATGTCAGCGGTGTCGAAGCCGTGCTTGGCGCGCACTAACCAAACGAGATAACTATGTTTAAATTTCTTAATGCTCGCTATCGTCATATCACCGGGCGACACAACATTCCTTACAGCTCTCTGCCCGTGACGGGCGCGCTTGCTGCGGTGGATTCTATTGTGATTCCGTGTACCGGCGCAGATTTCGTCGAAGAAGCATTACTCTCTGCCACCTTCGCGGAACGCTATGCCACCGGGGTGAGCGAAATCGTCATCGTCAGCGATCAGCCTGAATCCGCCTTTGGGGTATTGCCGCCGAAAACACGCGTAGTGACGCTTAACCTTCCGGTTCGTGAGGAAGGTTACCGCTATAAGCAGATCTACCTCAGCCGCCTGGTGAAGCTTAACGCCCCGCTGCAGGCGCGCGGTGAAGGCGTATTGATGATCGATTCCGATCTCAACTTGCTCAAGATGCCCGAGATCAACATGGCAGATATGCATATCTACTCCAGCTTCCGTCAGGGCAAAATGATTGCCAAGCTGGACGGTGCGCCAGCGGAGAAAGTGCCGGCGTATTACAAAGAGACGGTGCGCCCGTATCTGGTCGATCACGTTAACGGCGCGTTTCTTGCGGCAACTAAAAAAACCTGGCGCCGTATCTGCCCGCTGTGGCTGACGCTGTTCCAGGATACCTGGGAGCTGATGGACGACACGCAGCCGCCGACCGATCAGCTGCCGCTCGCCGCGCTGCTGGACATGCTGGATCTAAAAACGGTTAACCTGGGTGACTGGATGAACTGGCCGGTCTCGAAGAAAATCGGCGGTCAGGAAGCCGTTGTACCGAAAGAGGTGATTGGCGCGCACGGCGGTTTCCCTCTCTCCGAATGGCAGAAGTATCTTGAATCGCCGGATAACAAACTGTTGTTCAAAGGTCAGGACTACACCCGCAAGGTGCGTTACCTGACGGACGAAGAGAAAAAGAATCAGTAAAAAAGGGGCCTGAGGCCCCTTTTTGATTACTTATCCCAGCTCAGGATCACTTTTCCTGACTGGCCGGAACGCATCGCGTCGAAGCCCTGCTGGAACTCATCGATGGAGAAGCGGTGAGTAATAATCGGGGACAGATCCAGACCGGACTGGATCAGCGCCGCCATCTTGTACCAGGTCTCGAACATCTCGCGGCCATAGATGCCCTTGATGAACAGCCCCTTGAAGATGACTTTGTTCCAGTCGATAGACATATCTGACGGCGGAATACCCAGCATCGCGATACGGCCACCGTGATTCATGGTGTCGAGCATGGTGCGGAACGCCGGCGGCGCGCCGGACATCTCCAGACCTACGTCAAAGCCTTCGGTCATGCCCAGCTCTTCCATCACGTCGGTCAGGCTCTCTTTCGAGACATCTACCGCACGGGTGACGCCCATTTTGCGTGCCAGCGACAGACGGTATTCGTTCACGTCGGTGATCACAACGTTGCGCGCACCCACGTGCTTCGCCACCGCAGCCGCCATAATGCCGATTGGGCCCGCGCCGGAGACCAGCACGTCTTCACCGACCAGGTCGAAGGAGAGCGCCGTGTGCACCGCGTTGCCGAACGGGTCGAAGATGGAGGCCAGATCGTCAGAGATATTGTCCGGGATTTTGAAGGCGTTAAAGGCCGGGATCACCAGATATTCCGCGAAGCAGCCCGGACGGTTTACGCCCACGCCAATGGTATTACGGCACAGGTGCGTACGCCCGCCGCGGCAGTTACGGCAGTGGCCGCAGGTAATATGGCCTTCACCGGAGACGCGATCGCCAATTTGGAAGCCTTTCACTTCCTGGCCGATACCCACCACTTCACCGACATATTCGTGACCGACAACCATCGGTACCGGAATGGTTTTCTGCGACCACTGGTCCCAGTTGTAGATGTGAACGTCAGTACCGCAGATGGCGGTTTTACGAATTTTGATCAGCAGATCGTTATGACCGACTTCCGGCTCCGGCACGTCGGTCATCCAAATCCCTTCTTCCGCTTTCAGTTTGGATAACGCTTTCATCACACGTCCTCAGGCAATTACGCCCAGCTGTTTGCCGATGCGGGTAAAGGCTTCTACCGCACGTTCAATTTGTTCAGGCGTATGCGCCGCAGACATCTGGGTGCGGATACGCGCCTGACCTTTTGGCACCACCGGGAAGAAGAACCCGGTGACGTAAATCCCTTCTTTCTGCAGCTCGCGAGCAAATTGCTGCGCGACGACCGCATCACCCAGCATCACCGGAATGATCGCGTGGTCAGCACCGGCCAGGGTAAACCCTGCGGCGCTCATTTTTTCGCGGAACAGACGGGCGTTGGACCACAGGCGGTCGCGAAGCTCAGCGCCGGACTCCACCATCTCCAGCACTTTGATGGAGGCAGAAACAATGGCCGGCGCCAGGGAGTTGGAGAACAGATACGGGCGGGAGCGCTGGCGCAGCCACTCGACCACCTCTTTACGCGCGGCGGTATAGCCGCCGGACGCGCCGCCGAGCGCTTTGCCCAGCGTACCGGTGATGATGTCCACGCGGCCCATCACGTCACAGTATTCGTGGGAACCGCGGCCGTTTTCGCCGACAAAGCCGACCGCGTGAGAGTCATCGACCATCACCAGCGCGTCGTATTTATCCGCCAGGTCGCAAACGCCCTTCAGGTTGGCGATCACGCCGTCCATGGAGAACACGCCGTCGGTGGCGATCAGCACGTGGCGAGCACCGGCTTCACGCGCCTCTTTCAGGCGCGCTTCCAGCTCGACCATGTCGTTGTTGGCGTAGCGGAAACGCTTCGCTTTGCACAGGCGTACGCCGTCGATGATGGAAGCGTGGTTCAGGGCGTCGGAGATAATCGCATCTTCTGCGCCAAGCAGGGTCTCAAACAGACCGCCGTTGGCGTCAAAGCAGGAGGAGTACAGAATCGCGTCTTCCATTCCGAGGAAGCTCGCCAGCTTTTGCTCAAGCTGCTTGTGGCTGTCCTGCGTACCGCAGATAAAGCGTACGGAGGCCATGCCGAAACCGTGGGTGTCCATGCCGTTTTTTGCAGCGGCAATCAGCTCAGGGTGATTCGCAAGACCTAAATAGTTGTTCGCACAAAAGTTGATCAAATGGCTGCCGTCGGCAACGGTGATGTCCGCCTGCTGGGCAGACGTGATAATACGCTCTTCCTTGAACAACCCTTCCGCACGTGCGGTGTCGAGGTCGCTGTTTAACTGTTTGTAAAAATCACCACGCATTGCAATTCTCCAGACTCGGCAAATTTCGGGACATATTACCCAAACCTATAGTTCATGACGAGATGACACGTCATCTCTTGTCGTTTTTGCAGCATAAATCACGCGTACCCCTGCGCTGTGAAGGTGAATGGCTGAAGGGCAGCCATACTAATGATATGATAGAGACATTAGCGTCCGGGATTGTCCCCGGGCTCCACACTTCAAAGGTTACAGTTATGATCATCGTTACCGGCGGCGCGGGCTTTATCGGCAGCAATATTGTTAAGGCTCTCAATGACAAAGGCATCACCGACATCCTGGTGGTTGACAACCTGAAAGACGGCACCAAGTTCGTCAACCTGGTGGATCTGAACATCGCTGACTACATGGATAAAGAAGACTTCCTTATCCAGATTATGGCAGGCGAAGAGTTCGGCGAGATCGAAGCTATCTTCCACGAAGGTGCGTGTTCTTCCACCACCGAGTGGGACGGCAAATACATGATGGACAACAACTATCAGTATTCCAAAGAGATCCTGCACTACTGCCTGGAGCGTGAAATTCCGTTCCTGTATGCCTCTTCTGCGGCCACTTACGGCGGGCGCACCTCGGACTTCATCGAGTCCCGTGAATATGAGCAGCCGCTGAACGTCTACGGCTACTCCAAATTCCTGTTCGACGAGTACGTGCGTCAGGTGCTGCCAGAAGCGAACTCGCAGATCGTCGGCTTCCGTTATTTCAACGTCTACGGACCGCGCGAAGGCCACAAAGGCAGCATGGCGAGCGTGGCGTTCCACCTGAACACCCAGCTGAATAACGGCGAAAGCCCGAAACTGTTCGAAGGCAGCGACGGCTTTAAGCGCGACTTCGTTTACGTAGGCGACGTTGCCGCAGTGAACCTGTGGTTCTGGGAAAACGGCGTATCCGGCATCTTCAACCTGGGTACCGGCCGCGCGGAGTCCTTCCAGGCCGTGGCTGACGCAACGCTGGCTTATCACAAAAAAGGCAGCATCGAGTACATTCCGTTCCCTGACAAGCTGAAAGGCCGTTATCAGGCGTTCACCCAGGCCGATCTGACCAACCTGCGCGCCGCAGGCTACGACAAGCCGTTCAAGACCGTTGCCGAAGGCGTAACGGAATATATGGCCTGGCTGAACCGCGACGCGTAAGTATGAAGATTCTGGTGATCAGCCCGTCATGGGTGGGCGACATGATGATGTCGCAAAGTCTCTATCGCACGCTCAAGGCGCGTTATCCCCAGGCGATAATCGACGTGATGGCACCCGCATGGTGCCGTCCGCTGTTGTCGCGTATGCCGGAAGTGAACGAGGCGATCCCGATGCCGCTTGGCCACGGGGCGCTGGAAATTGGCGAACGCCGTAAACTCGGCCATAGCCTGCGCGAGAAGCGCTACGATCGGGCGTATGTCCTGCCAAACTCCTTTAAATCCGCCCTGGTGCCCTTTTTTGCGGGTATTCCACATCGCACCGGCTGGCGCGGTGAAATGCGCTACGGCCTGCTGAACGATGCGCGGGTGCTGGATAAAGAGGCCTGGCCGCTGATGGTGGAGCGCTATGTGGCGCTAGCCTACGACAAAGGCGTGATGCGCAGTGCGAAAGATCTGCCGCAGCCTCTGCTATGGCCACAGCTTCAGGTCAACGACGGTGAAAAATCCCAGACCTGTAACGCGTTTGGCCTTTCGTCTGAACGCCCGATGATTGGCTTCTGCCCCGGCGCCGAGTTCGGCCCGGCAAAACGCTGGCCGCACTACCACTATGCGGAGCTGGCGAAACAGCTGATTGACGAAGGCTACCAGATTGTCCTGTTCGGTTCGGCAAAGGACCACGAGACAGGCAACGAAATTCTCGCGACGCTCAGTAATGAACAGCAGGCCTGGTGCCGCAACCTGGCGGGAGAAACGCAGCTTGAACAGGCGGTTATTCTGATCGCCGCCTGTAAGGCTGTGGTCAGCAACGATTCGGGCCTGATGCACGTCGCTGCCGCGCTCAACCGCCCGCTGGTGGCGCTGTATGGCCCAAGTAGCCCGGACTTCACGCCCCCGCTTTCTCATAAAGCGCGCGTCATCCGCCTGATCACGGGCTACCATAAAGTTCGCAAGGGCGATGCCGCAGAAGGCTACCATCAGAGCCTGATCGACATTACGCCAGAGCGCGTTCTCGAAGAGCTTAACGAACTGCTGTTGAGTGAAGAAGGATAACGAATGCGGGTACTGATCGTTAAAACTTCTTCGATGGGCGATGTGCTGCATACGCTCCCGTCACTGACGGACGCCATGCGGGCCGTTCCCGGCATTCGTTTTGACTGGGTGGTGGAAGAAGGCTTCGCGCAGATCCCCACCTGGCATGAAGCGGTTGACCGCGTGATACCGGTGGCGATTCGCCGCTGGCGCAAAGCGTGGTTCTCCGCGCCGATTAAAGCCGAACGCAAGGCCTTCCGTGAGGCGGTGCAGGTACAGCATTATGACGCTATCATCGACGCCCAGGGGCTGGTGAAAAGCGCCGCGCTGGTGACGCGTCTGGCACATGGCGTAAAGCACGGTATGGACTGGCACACCGCCCGCGAACCGCTGGCGAGCCTGTTCTATAATCGTCGCCACCACATCGCAAAGCAACAGCATGCCGTCGAACGTACCCGCGAGCTGTTTGCAAAAAGCCTGGGCTACGCGAAACCGGAAACCCAGGGCGACTACGCCATTACGCAGCACTTTTTGCGCAATACAGATCCCTGTGCTCAGCCTTATCTTGTCTTCCTGCATGCCACAACGCGCGACGATAAACACTGGCCGGAATCGCACTGGCGAAGCCTGATTGAACTAACGCAACCCACCGGCATCCATATTAAACTCCCGTGGGGTGCCGAACATGAGCGGCAGCGTGCAGAGCGTCTGGCAGACGGCTTTTCACACGTCGAGGTATTGCCAAAACTCACGCTGGCACAGGTTGCAGCGCAGCTGGCGGGAGCGAATGCTGTTGTTTCCGTTGATACAGGTTTAAGCCATTTAACCGCGGCGCTGGATCGTCCGAATATTACGATTTTTGGTCCGACCGATCCTGGATTGATCGGGGGTTACGGCAAAAACCAGCATCAGATGGTCAGCCCGACCCAGCAAACGAAGGATATCAGCGCAGATGCTATTTTTTCATTTTTACAGGGCAGCCGTTGGCTTTCCAACAGGGATATCTAACGCATGAGTTACGTATTTCTGCTGATTTTACTCTTTCCGGTGAAGCTTATCCGGAAGCTGTTCCGCAAAGAGACGGGTAAAAACCTGGTCATTCAGACAGCAAAAATCGGCGATTTTGTTAATGCAACGCCCCTTCTGGCGTACCTGCAAAAAAGCGACGTGCTCATCAGCCGTAGCGTAGGTGCGCTGGCGAAGCATGATGAGACGATCGACAAGATTTTTTTTATCGAGCAGCATAAGCGTAACCTGTGGCGAAAGCTGGTCTTTGCCTGCCGGATCATGAACCGCTATGACAATGTCTATCTCCTGCAACCCAACAGCGTGAACCTCTTTTTCGCCTCCGTATGTAACGCTAAAAACAAACAGTTTTTAAGCACTTACACGCGCAGATGGTATCACGGCATTTTCTATGCAACGGCAGACGGTACTGTTGAACACGGTAAGAAGACGCTTTCGGTCACGAACTATCTCAGGCTGGCCGATCGCGCCTTATCCTGGCAAGACTCGCCAAAGCACGCCACAAAACCCCTTTTCAAACCCGCGACCTATCCGGCAATCCTCGACAAACCCGGCGTGATCCGCATTGGCATCAGCGTAGCCGCCGGGAATAAAGCGAAAACCGTTCCGCCGGTCATCTGGAAGCAAATTGCCGATCGTCTCGTCGACCTGCCCTGCGAGTTTTATGTCTTTGGCGCGCCGAATGAACAATCGTGGATGGATGATATCACCCGCGCTTATGGTGAACTGCCCAACTTTATTAATCTGATTGGCAAAATCTCGCTTGAAGAGCTGCCGTGGGCCATTTCTAAAATGGATTGCTATATCGCGTCTGACTCGGGGAATGTCTACATTGCCGATGCTGTCGGCGTGCCGGTAATCTTACTGTTTGGGCCTTGTTGCCACTATGAACAGCGTCCGCTGGGCAACGTATTGCTAATTGGTAATGATGACAATATTTGCTCATATGTTTTTGAAACACGATATTACTTCTCACAGGGCCGGGAAGAACTCTTCGCTGTAACAGACGAATCGCTGCGTGAACTTAAACATTTCATCTGTGAGCTACCAACAATTAACGCAACCGCATACTCCTTTGATGCTCAGGGAAACTAATTTTTATGGCCTTTCTAAGCATCATTATTGCCGCGCATAACGCCAAAGAGACGCTTCACACAACGCTAGAAAGCCTGCAAAACGCGATTGAGGGTGCGGGCGAAGATGTGGAGATCATTATCTTTAACGACAGTTCCAATGACTCTACACAGGATATTATTGAGGCGTGGCTACCAACACTTCCGAATGCGCAATCCCGATACGTTGAGTACCGTAACGTCGGTCATGTTCGAAGCAGTGCCCTCTCGCTGGCCTCAGGCGAATACATTACCATGCTGGATAGCGATGACCGATTGAAACCAGGCAGCATCAGGGACGCCGTGGCGTTTCTCAAAACAGAGCGCCCTGATATGCTTCTGACGCGCCTGCTGGAAATTCGCGACACAAAAAAAATTACAGCCGAGTGGCAGGGGTTCTCTCCTGTTGCTTTGTCACAGCATGAGGCAATAAAGCGATTCCTGCAGCACAAAGATTTTCAGGCACACCTCATCGGGCAATTCATTCATCGGAAATTGTACGTAGATAACCCGATTCCTTCGATGGTTTGCTATGAAGATTTCGCCGTATTTCCCGGCATGCTGGTGCAATCGAGTAAAATCGTTTATCAGCGTCAGGGACACTATTATTACATCAAACGTAGCGACAGTTTGTCGAGCCGTCTCGACGCCACTAAAATCGCTACGCTGGTTGAATGCACATTACAGATGGAAAAAACATTCCCTCGTTCTTTTCAGCATCTTGTTAATTGTCACTGGTTTGATATCTACCGTAACCACCGGCAGCATCTGACTGACCTGCAACTCAAACTGGTCAAACAGCGGGTCAATGCACTTTATTCTCTCTCTTTCTTCTTCTCAAGAGATGTACGTTTCAGCTACAAAAAAAGGGTTATTGAGGCATTATGGAAAAAGTAAAACTGCGACTTTATCAGCTTACGCTGATTATGAGCCTTATTTCGCTCGCGCTGGCGCTGCTGAGTTCTGGTAAGCAGCGAGAGTTTTTCTATATTGCGATTTATGCCAGCATTATCGGCTTAGCGTGCGAATATAAAAAAATCACAGTGCGTCCTTTTTCTATCGCCTTACCGATTCTACTAATTGGGTTGCTCAATCTTGGCTGGTATCTGGTGTATGAATATCATAGCGAAGGTCTGAACGCTTATAGCGATTATCTCGGTGCAAGTAAAAAGTTGATTCTCGCAAGTATTCTCATTTTTTACCTTGACCGGTTTAAGTCTTATATTGATAAAGCTTCCTTCCAGAAATATTTTTTATACGCCTCTGGTGCAGGGGTTATACTTGCCACTGGTTATGGCTTATGGCAGGCATCACAGGGTATGGGACGTATTGAGATGGCCATAAACCGTGCGACCGTGTCGGCCTATGTTTACTCTGTACTGTCGCTGGCGTTTGTATACAGCCTTTATCTACAGAAAAATATAAAACTGTATGTAGCCGCAGGACTCATCATCTTAATATCTTATTTTGTTATTCTTCTAACGGGCACGCGTGCCGCAATGGGATTATATTTGATCCTGGCGATTGTACTCACGCTTTATCACTTCAAAAGAATACACCTTAAATCAACGCTGATTTTCTTATGTATTGTGGCGGGTATTGTTATCGTTAGCTACAAGCCATTAATTTTACCCAAGTTACAACAAACACAAACTGAAGTTGAAAGTTATCAAAAAGGCAATGATGCAACTTCACTCGGCGCACGTTTTTCTATGTGGAGTGTTGGTATTCAAAATGGCCTTGCCCATCCTTTAGGGCAGTCAGTTGAAGACCGTGAAGTATGGACACAGCAATATGTGAAAAATGGACATCCACATCTTGCATCCGCACTCGATTATATCAGGGTGCATCTACATAATGAGTTTATTGAAAAATATTCTCTGCAAGGGATCCCCGGGCTGGTGATATTATTCTTTTTCTATATATCGATTATCGTTTACGCACTTAAAAACAGGAATGGCCTGCTGCTGACGACCATGCTTCTTTTATTACTCTATGGCCTGACGGATGTCATACTGTTGAGTTCAGAAGCCTTAATCTTCTTTGTCACCGTGTTTGCGCTGAGTACACCTTTTTCGCAAACCAGGCAACGCTAATGATAATGCCCGCGTCGCGGGCATTATTTTTTCTTGTATTGATAAAACTCCGCCAGCGTCATTCCTACTGTCTTATCAGACAACCAGCTAAAGAGCGTTTCTAAATCCTGATACAACCCTTCAATCGCCGCCTCATCTTTAAACGTGGGGCTTCCGCCCGGCATAAATTCCGACGAATGAAGCATAAACTCCACGTACTCACTTCCCTGAGACAGGCATTGCTGTGCAACCTGAATCATTTGCGCCGCATTCCCACCGGACGGTCTTAGCCAGTTCACAGAGGGGGAGCGGTATTTACCGCGAAGCCTGTCGTAACCCTGTTTGATGGTGTTCAACCACGCCGGGTGTTTATACTGAATGCTCATCGGCACTTCGAGTAATGGACTATCGCCTGCCCGGGAAATATTGTCTAAATCCATGAAATAGGCGTGGTCAGGGAAATGCTGATAATCCGTTCCGCCATTACCCTGCGGGGCGCCTTTCGCATTGCGCCAGTTCACGCGTGGCGTCACGGAGCAATCAACCTGGTAACCCAGTTCAACGAGCAATTTTGCGTAGCGACTGTCAAATGCCCAACGTCCGGCACGGTGGCTTAACATTTTGGTCTGGAAGGTCTCTTCTAGCAGTCGGGTCATAAACAGCACTTTCTCGCGCATCACCTCATCCGAAAACTCAATCAGATAAGGCTGCCAGCGCCAGTCATCTCCCGTGAGATCGTGTTCCGGCGGGCTATTCCATGCGTGAAGGTGCATTCCCACCTCGCCCTGACCGCGGGCGATCGCGTCCCTGGCGAATTCGATGAAAACGGGCTCGATCGCCATCTCGTAATTGGTCAGCCACACGGGCTTAAAGCCGAAACGCTCACAAAGCGCCTGGAACCGCGCCAGATAGCGCGCGTTTTCCGTTTTAATGACGCGGTGATTTTGCCAGAGATTATCGCCCTCAGTATCAATTGTGATGATAAACGCTGGTTTGTTCATAATGAGTCCGCAAGACAGGAAAGTTAGCGCTATGTTACGCACTCTCCAAAGCGTGAGTAAACCCTTCCTGGGAAATTACTGAGATTATGGAGAAAGAGTGCAAGTCGCTATCAGGTCTATTAGAATTGCCATCAGTACAACGCCGATAAGATGATGATGAATAACTTACCTGACACACCTGATTTGCGCATTTTACTTATCAAACTCCGCCATCATGGCGACATGTTGCTGACCACTCCCGTCGTTGATTCATTACGTCAAAAATGGCCGCAGGCGCAAATTGATGTCCTGCTGTATGAAGAAACGCGCGATATGCTCGCCGCGCATCCGGCGATCGGTACAATTTATGGAATCGATCGTAAATGGAAGCAGCTGGGCACGCTGAAGCATCTTCAAAAAGAGTGGCAGCTACTGTGTGCGTTAAGAAATCAGCATTATCATCTGGTCATTAACCTGGCCGATCAATGGCGTAGCGCGATCGTCACTCGTTTTACCGGCGCACCCGTTCGCCTCGGATTTGCGTTTAACAAACGCAATAGTGCCTTTTGGCGTTTTTGTCACACCGATCTGGTCTCTGTCGACGGCCACAAATCCCTGCATACGGTCGAGCAGAATCTCTCCATTCTGGGGCCATTACCTGTCGCGCCGCAGCCTGCCGTCACCATGGCCTACACCGCAGAAGACTGGGATCATGCCCGTCAAAGACTGACGCAGACGGGTGTTGGCGACAGCTACATCGTGATCCAGCCGACGTCCCGCTGGTTCTTTAAATGCTGGAGCGAAGACAAAATGGCGCAAACCATTTCTGCACTGCAGCAGGAGGGCCATACGGTTGTGCTCACCGCGGGGCCGGATAAAAAAGAGCTGGCGATGATCGATCGCATTCTCGCCGCCTCGCCGAAGACGGGGGTCGTCTCTCTGGCGGGCCAGCTAACGTTGCGCCAGCTGGCCTCACTCATCGATCATGCGCGTCTTTTTATTGGCGTTGACTCCGTTCCTATGCATATGGCCGCCGCGCTTCAAACGCCCTGCGTGGCATTGTTTGGTCCATCAAAACTGACGTTCTGGTCACCGTGGCAGGTTAAAGGGGAAGTGATCTGGGCCGGCGATTACGGCCCGCTACCCGATCCGGATGCCATTGATACCAAAACGAAAGAACGCTATCTCGACGCCATTCCCGTTGATGCTGTCGTCTCCGCCGCAAGGAGATATCTGTCATGAAACACCATCGTCTGGCCATTGTTCGCCAAAAATATCGCCCTGATGGCGGGGCGGAACGCTTCGTTTCGCGCGCTCTCACCGCGCTGAGCAATCAGAACCTTGAGCTAAACGTCATCACGCGCGAGTGGCAGGGAGAGAAGCAAGACGACTGGCATATCCACATTTGCAACCCTCAGAAATGGGGCCGTATCAGTCGAGAACGCGGATTTGCACAGGCCGCGNTGGCATATCCACATTTGCAACCCTCAGAAATGGGGCCGTATCAGTCGAGAACGCGGATTTGCACAGGCCGCGCGCGCGCTGTGGCAGCAACAGCAGTTTGATATTGTTCAAAGCCATGAGCGCATCCCGGGGTGTGATATTTATCGCGCGGGTGATGGGGTGCATCGTCGCTGGCTGCTGCAGCGCGCGCGCATTTTACCTGCCTGGCGCGCGCAAATGCTGATGTATGACCGCTATCACCGCTATGTGATGCGTGCGGAACGGGAAATGTATCAGGCGCCTGAGTTAAAAGCCGTAATCTGTAATGCGGAGATGATCAAACGCGAAATCGTTGAAGACTTTAATATTGACGCAAAGAAAATTCATGTGATTTATAATTCTATTGATTCCAGCCGCTTCGTTCCGGCCCAGGAGGCACAGCGTGCGATTTTGCGCCAACAATTTGGTTTGCCAGCCGATGCCGTTGTGTTCTGTTTTGTAGGCTCAGGGTTTGAACGAAAAGGATTAGCCAGCGCCATACGCGCTATTGCTGGAACATCTGCCTGGCTGATTGTGGTTGGGCAAGATAAAGCAGAACGTCGTTACCGCGACCTCGCCCGTTCGTTAGGCTGCGAGGGGCAAATCCGTTTCCTGGGGATGCAAAAAGAAACTCTGCCTTTTTATCAGCTATCCGATGGTTTACTGTTGCCAACGCTGTATGATCCCTTTCCTAACGTCATTCTTGAAGCGATGGCCTGCGGCTTGCCCGTCATTACTTCAGAGAGTTGCGGTGGTGCAGAATTTATTCAACAAGGCCAGAACGGATTTTATTGTGACGCACTTGATATCAGTACATTGAAGGAAGCGGTAGCCGCTATCCCTTCACTGGAAAAAAATAACAATATGGGACGAGCGGCACGTGAACGTGTAAAAGACGCCACTCCCGAAAAACTATCAAGTCAGCTTATTACGCTTTATCAAAAATTACTGGATTAAAAATGCGCATCCTAATGATTATTGATGGTTTACCCGGTGGAGGAGCCGAAAAAACGGTTCTTACACTCTCCCGCGGGTTAATAGAAATGGGGCATCAGGTCTCTCTATTCTCTCTGCGGAAAGTGTGCGACTACGCCATCCCGGAAGGCATCGATTATCAGGTTGTTCAGGACACATGTAAAAAACCGTGGCGAAAGCTGACGGAGATCCCACGCCGCGCCCAACTGCTTGATCAGGCGATTGAGCGAGCTGAGCGCAGCGGCAAATTTGATGTGGTGTTCTCTCACCTGCACAAGACAGACCGCATTGTGGCGCACTGCCGCGCGCTGGAACGTGACAAAGTCTGGTTCTGCGTGCACGGCATGTTCTCGTTTTCCTATCTTCGCCATCGCAGCGGACTTTCGCGCTGGTTTAAACATCTTAAAATTCGTCATACCTACGAAAACCGCAACGTTGTCGCCGTCTCAGGCGCCGTGTTGAAAGATCTTTCCGAGACGCTGGCGCTCAATCTTCGACGCAAAGCGGTTATCCATAATCCTTTTGATATTCCTGAAATTCAGCGTCTGGCGGATGCGCCTTTCGAAATGCAGGGAAAGGATTACATTATTCATGTTGGCCGCTTCCATGAGCACAAACGCCACGACCGACTCTTACGTGCGTTCGCCCTGAGCAAAATTGACACCACGCTGGTCATGATGGGCAATGGCTCTGACGCTCAAATTCGCAAACTCAAGCAGCTTGCAGCCGAGCTGGGTATTGAAAACAAAACGGTTTTCCGCCCGTTCGACTCCAATCCCTATCCCTGGATTAAAGGGGCACGCCTTTTAGTGTTAAGTTCTGACTGCGAAGGTTTTGGTAATGTGCTGGTCGAAGCCATTATCTGCCAGACGCCACCGGTCAGTACAAATTGCCCCGGAGGCCCTGCTGAAATCCTCACCGGAGCCTTAGCGCGCGGGCTGGCAGAGTTAAATGACGCGTCACTGGCAAAAACGCTGGCGGATATTTATACCGCCCCGCCGGTCGTTGGCGATGCAACCATCGCGTCGTTCGGTATCAGTGCCATTTGCCAGCAATATATTGCTCTGGTCGACAATCAAAAATAATCAGGTTTCTTATGCAAAATTCTGCCCCATTGTTAAGCGTGGTGGTTGCCGTTTATAACGGTGAAGCTTTCCTGGATCAGTTCTTTACCTGCCTTGTCAATCAACGCATCGACAGCATGGAAGTCATCATTGTCAATGACGGCTCTACTGACCGCTCGATGGAGATCGTCGAAAAATGGCGAGAAAAACTACCGCAGATGCAGGTTATAGAACAGCAAAACCAGGGCGTATCCATCGCGCGTAACACCGGTCTGGCCGTTGCGACGGGTCAATATCTCTCTTTCCCGGATATTGATGATGTCTTTAAACCCGGCATGTACCAGCGCCTGCTGGATATGGCCGTCACGCAGGATCTGGATGTCGCCACCTGTAACGGGAACTACGTCTGGGAGAACAACAAGAAACCCTCACGCCCGATCTTCCCTGAAGACAAACTGGCTTCCACAGGGGTCATGGCTGGCCCTGCGTGGTTAAAAATGGCGCTGGATTCACGTAAATTCCTTCACGTCACCTGGCTGAACATCTATCGCCACGACTTTATCCGTAAACACAGTTTCCATTTCGAACCCGGCCTGCGCCATCAGGATATTCCGTGGACCACCGAAGTGCTGCTTGCGGCAGAGCGGGTTCAGTACACCAGTGAACGTTATTACGACTACTACATTCACTCTGCATCGGTGTCTCATATGCCGGACAATGACGACACGCTAATTCGCTCCGCGCGTCACTACATGAAAATCCTGCAGATGCTCGACGCCATCAATCAGCGCTACCCGGATAAAGTGAAAGGGATCCCTGCCTGCCACTGGCAAATTGCCAAAGAGGGGTTGGGCATTATTCACACCTTCGACAACATGAAGGATGAGAAGAAGAAATCAATGATTATTAAAGAGTTCTTCGAAACAGGCATCTGGAAACTCATCTGGAAAAGTGCAAAAAATCCGCGTCTGCGCTGGCGGCTGGGTCGACGTTATTTCCGTTTGAAACGGTATCTGGCATAAGAGATAGCTTTACCTGGCCTAAATGCTTAGAATTTGCCCGCCGAAACTAAAAAAACGGATAATCGCTTGGAATTGTTGTATACCGCTCTGCTCTACATCATTCAGCCACTGGTGTGGCTGAGACTGTTGCTTCGTAGCCGGAAAGCGCCTGCGTATCGTAAACGCTGGGCTGAACGCTATGGCTTCTGCCGCAATAAAGTCGTACCGGACGGTATTTTGCTGCATTCCGTTTCTGTCGGTGAAACGCTGGCGGCGATCCCGCTGGTTCGCGCCCTGCGTCACCGCTACCCTTCGCTGCCAATCACCGTCACGACGATGACGCCAACCGGCTCGGAGCGCGCGTTATCCGCTTTCGGCAAAGACGTGCAGCACGTCTATCTGCCTTACGATCTGCCCTGCGCCATGAATCGTTTCCTCAACACCGTTCGCCCGAAGCTGGTGATCGTGATGGAAACCGAACTGTGGCCGAACATGATTTCCGCTCTGCATGCCCGTAAAATCCCGCTGGTCATTGCCAACGCGCGCCTGTCAGAGCGCTCGGCGAAAGGTTACGGCAAGCTGGGTAAATTTATGCGCCGCCTGCTGGGCAAAATCACGCTGATTGCCGCGCAGAACGAAGAGGACGCGGCGCGCTTTATCTCTCTGGGCCTGAAACGCAACCAGCTTGCGGTAACGGGCAGCCTGAAGTTCGATATTTCCGTTACCCCTGAACTCGCCGCCCGTGCGATCACGCTGCGTCGCCAGTGGGCCCCGCGTCGTCAGGTCTGGATTGCGACCAGTACCCATGATGGCGAAGAAGAGATCATCCTGCAGGCTCACCGCAAACTGCTGGAAAAATTCCCTGATTTACTGCTGATCCTCGTGCCTCGCCATCCGGAGCGTTTTAAAGATGCCCGTGAAATGGTTCAGAAAGGCGGCTTCAGCTTCACGCTGCGCAGCAGCGGTGAAATCCCTTCCGGCAGCACCCAGGTGGTGATTGGCGACACGATGGGCGAGCTGATGTTGCTGTACGGAATCGCTGACCTCGCGTTTGTCGGTGGCAGCCTGGTGGAGCGCGGCGGTCATAACCCGCTGGAGCCGGCAGCCCACGCCATTCCGGTACTGATGGGGCCGCACACGTTTAACTTCAAAGATATCTGCGCGAAATTACAGCAGGCCGATGGTTTAATTACCGTGACCGATGCGGATTCGGTGGTTAAAGAGGTATCGACCCTTCTGACTGACGAAGATTATCGCCTGTGGTACGGGCGTCATGCCGTCGAAGTGCTGCACCAGAACCAGGGCGCACTGACCCGACTGCTGCAGCTTCTGCAACCTTATCTGCCCCAGCGGAGCCACTGATGTCAACGCGTCTGTCGGTCGTCATGATCGCCAAAAACGCCGCCGACCTGCTTCCGGATTGCCTGGCGTCGGTTGCCTGGGCTGACGAGATAGTCATTCTTGACTCCGGAAGTACGGATAACACGGTGGATCTTGCCCGGGCAGCGGGCGCAAACGTCTTTGTCGACGCTGACTGGCAAGGCTACGGCATCCAGCGCCAGCGCGCACAGGGGTATGCCACAGGTGATTATGTCCTGATGCTCGACACCGACGAACGCATCACGCCGGAGCTTCAGCAGGCCATTCAGGCTGTACTTTCCTCGCCCCAGCCTGGCGCCGTGTACAGCATTGCCCGCCGCAACTACTTCCTTGGCCGTTTTATGCGCCACAGCGGCTGGTATCCTGACCGCGTGATGCGCCTCTACGAGCGCGAGCGGTATCAGTACAACGACAATCTGGTGCATGAATCCCTGAGCTGCGATAGCGCTCAGGTCATCCCCCTGAAGGGCGATTTGCTGCACCTGACCTGCCGTGATTTCGCGAGCTTCCAGCGTAAACAGCTCAACTATGCCACCGCATGGGCGCAGGAGCGTCACCAGCGCGGCAAGAAGGCCTCGCTGACGGGAATCTTCACCCACACGCTGGGCGCGTTTCTGAAAACGCTGCTGCTGCGTGGTGGCGTGCTGGACGGCAAGCAGGGCTGGTTACTCGCGGTAGTGAATGCCCAGTATACTTTCAACAAATACACCGAGCTGTGGGCGCTCTGCCGCGGCTACTCAGAGAAAACGTGAGCCATGAGCACAAAAGCGATTTATCCGGGTACCTTCGATCCTATCACCAACGGTCATCTTGATATCATCACCCGTGCGGCGTGCATGTTCGACAAGGTGATCCTGGCCATTGCCGCCAGCCCCAGCAAAAAGCCGATGTTTGACCTCAACGAGCGCGTACAGCTCGCCACCGATGCCATTTCGCACCTGCCGAATGTTGAGGTGGTCGGGTTTAGCGACCTGATGGCTAACTTCGCCCGCGCTCAGCAGGCAAACATTCTTATCCGTGGTTTACGCGCGGTGGCAGACTTCGAGTATGAGATGCAGCTGGCGCACATGAACCGCCACCTGATGCCGGAGCTGGAGAGCGTTTTCCTGATGCCCTCCAAAGAGTGGTCGTTTATCTCTTCTACTCTGGTAAAAGAGGTGGCGCGTCATCACGGCGACGTCACACATTTCCTGCCGACTAACGTCCACCAGGCATTGATGGAAAAGCTAAAGTAACCTTATTTCTGGCACTGACGGCAGTAGAACGTGGCGCGCTGGGCGTGCTTCGTGGCAATCACTGGCGTGCCGCAGACTCTGCACGGTTCGCCTTTACGGCCATACACCTGCAGCTCCTGGGCAAAATAGCCCGGCTTGCCGTCACTTTGCAGGAAGTCCTTCAACGTTGTCCCGCCCTGCTCAATCGAGCGAAGTAATACGGCTTTAATCACCCGGACCAGCAGCTCGCACTCCTGCGCAGACAGCGAAGAGGCCAGCCGATCGGGATGGATCCCGGCCGCAAACAGCGATTCGCTGGCGTAGATATTCCCCACGCCGACCACCAGCTTGTTATCCATCAGCCAGGGCTTAATCGGGCTTTTCTTCTTCGCACACTTCGCCTTGAGGTATTCCGCGTTAAACGCGTCTGAGAGCGGCTCCGGGCCCAGATGCGCCAGCACGTTATGCCCTTCCAGCTCCTTCGTCCACAGCCACGCGCCAAAGCGCCGTGGGTCGGTGTAACGGAGCACTTTGCCGTTGCTCATCACCAGATCGACATGGTCATGCTTTTCCGCAGGCAGTTCTTCGGTAAGAATGCGCAGGCTCCCGGACATTCCCAGGTGGATAATAATCCAGCCGTCGGGCAGCTCCAGCAGCAGGTATTTCGCGCGACGCTGTACGCTAAGGACGGGTTTATCGCTCAGGGTATGGATCTCATCGGACACCGGCCAGCGCAGACGTCCATTGCGGACCACCGCGTGAAGAATCGTTGCGCCGACCAGATGGGGCTCAATGCCGCGACGGCTGGTTTCTACCTCAGGTAATTCAGGCATGGTTCCTCCGTTGAGATTCAGAATGCAAAAAACCCCGCAGTTGCGGGGTTTTTCGATACAAGGAGACTAAAATTATTTGATTTTAGCTTCTTTGTACAGTACGTGCTGGCGTACAACTGGATCGAATTTTTTCAGTTCCAGTTTTTCCGGCTTAGTACGTTTGTTCTTCGTGGTGGTGTAGAAGTGACCTGTACCAGCAGAAGAAACCAGCTTGATTTTCTCGCGAATACCTTTAGCCATGATTTATTTCCTCTTTAAGTACTTAGTACTTTTCGCCACGGGCACGCAGTTCGGACAGAACTGTATCGATGCCTTTCTTATCGATTACACGCATACCTTTAGCAGATACGCGCAGGGTGACAAAACGCTTCTCGCTCTCAACCCAGAAACGGTGAGAGTGCAGGTTCGGCAGGAAACGGCGTTTAGTCGCGTTCAGTGCGTGGGAACGGTTGTTACCGGTCACCGGACGCTTGCCAGTAACTTGGCAGACTCGGGACATGTCTATTCTCCAAAAATCAAATTAGCTCGAGCTTCGTATGGGGTATCGGCGCCTCGTCAGGCTTTACAGCCCGGTCATCGCATAGTTCTAAGTGAACTCTCGATTGCCAGGCCCAAATGCCAAACCCGAGATTCTCAAAGGTGGCGTAGTATACGCTGACTCGGCGGTGTGCTCAAGTCCCGAACAGACAAAGATCCCGACGGATCGCGAGAAATAGCCTAAATCCAGCCATGTTCTGCGAAAGAAATGTACTCACCGCGGCCAATTATCAGATGGTCCAGCACACGAATGTCCATGAATTGACAGCATTTGATAATGCGTTCGGTGATTTCTTTGTCCGCTCTGCTCGGTTCTGCACAGCCAGAGGGGTGATTATGCGCGAGGATCACGCCCGCTGCATTCACTTTTATCGCTTCCCGCACAATTTCACGCGGATGCACCTCAACGTGGCTCAACGTGCCCGCAAAGAGACAGCTATGTTTCAGCACCCGATTTCTGTTATCGACAAAGATCACCATAAAGATCTCGCGTTCAATATCGGTTAACTGGCTCTGCAGGAATTCACGCGTCATTTCTGGCGTCAGGATCGGATCTTCCTTCTCCATGCGGACATTGTAAAAACGGCGGGCAAGTTCAGCAATGCCCCTCAGCTGGGCATATTTCGCCACGCCAATTCCCTCAACGTGCTTAAACTGCGCCAGGTCGGCGGTCAATAAACCGTACAGTGAACCGAAATGTGCTATCAGCTCTTTTGCCAGCGTAAATACCGTTTTTCCGGGCGTTCCGGTACGTAAAAAGAGCGCCAATAGTTCATCGTCTTTTAACAGGGTGACGCCATAGCGCAGCAGTTTTTCGCGCGGCAGCAGCTCCTCATCCTCTTCTTCCATGCTCTTTCTCCTTTTTAACCTCATGCTGCCACAGGCCAATCCGTCGCTCGACGGCCACATTGCGTTCTTGCGTAGCGCCTCGCAAAGTGGACGAAGTACAAAATCACTCCGCTTTGGGGATTGTGATAAAATGCCCGCTCTCTGGTGAAACCCAACAGGAAAGAATCATGATGAGCCTGGCCGGTAAAAAAATCGTTCTTGGCGTGAGCGGCGGCATTGCTGCTTATAAAGCGCCGGAGCTGGTGCGTCGTCTGCGCGAGCGCGGAGCTGACGTGCGGGTCGCGATAACCGAAGGCGGTAAAGCCTTTATCACTCCTCTGAGCCTGCAGGCCGTTTCAGGATACCCGGTATCTGACAGCCTGCTCGATCCGGCCGCCGAAGCCGCCATGGGCCATATTGAGCTGGGTAAATGGGCAGACCTGGTTATCCTCGCCCCCGCCACGGCTGATTTAATCGCTCGGGTGGCGGCCGGTATGGCAAACGATCTGGTCTCCACCATTTGTCTGGCCACGCCAGCTCCAGTTGCCGTCGTTCCTGCCATGAACCAGCAGATGTACCGTAACGCGGCCACCCAGCACAATCTCGAGACGCTGGCCTCACGCGGCCTGCTTATCTGGGGTCCGGACAGCGGCAGCCAGGCCTGCGGCGACGTTGGCCCGGGTCGCATGCTTGATCCGCTGACGATTGTTGATATGGCCGCTGCCCATTTTTCGCCTGTCAACGATCTGCAACATCTCAACATCATGATTACCGCGGGCCCCACGCGCGAGCCGCTGGATCCGGTGCGCTACATCACCAACCACAGCTCCGGCAAAATGGGCTTCGCGATTGCCGCCGCCGCCGCAAGGCGTGGCGCGAACGTCACGCTGGTGAGCGGCCCGGTATCGCTGCCTACCCCTGCGTTTGTGAAGCGAATTGACGTGACTACCGCGCTGGAGATGGAAGCCGCCGTGCAGGCACATGCGCAAAGCCAGCAGATTTTTATCGGCTGTGCGGCCGTCGCAGACTATCGTGCCGAGACGATCGCCGAGGCTAAAATTAAAAAGCAAGGCGATGAATTAACACTAAAAATGGTGAAAAACCCGGACATTGTTGCCGGCGTCGCCGCACTAAAAAGCCATCGTCCATACGTTGTTGGGTTTGCCGCAGAAACGAATAATGTGGAAGAATATGCCCGGCAAAAACGTACCCGCAAAAACCTCGATTTGATTTGCGCGAACGACGTATCGCTGGCCACACAAGGATTTAACAGCGACAGCAACGCACTGCACCTTTTCTGGCAGGATGGAGATAAAGTCTTACCGCTTGAGCGCAAGGAACTCCTGGGCCAACAATTACTGGACGAGATCGTTACCCGTTATGATGAAAAAAATCGACGTTAAGATTCTGGACCCGCGTGTTGGCGAGCAATTCCCGCTGCCAACCTATGCCACCTCCGGTTCTGCCGGTCTTGACCTGCGCGCCTGTCTCGATGACGCCGTAGAACTGGCTCCGGGTGCCACTACCCTGGTTCCAACTGGCCTGGCAATTCACATTGCTGACCCGTCTCTGGCAGCGGTGATCCTGCCGCGTTCTGGTCTGGGCCATAAGCACGGCGTTGTGCTGGGTAACCTGGTGGGCCTGATCGACTCCGACTACCAGGGTCAGCTGATGGTCTCCGTCTGGAACCGCGGTCAGGACAGCTTCACCATTGAACCGGGCGAGCGTATCGCCCAGATGGTCTTTGTACCGGTGGTACAGGCAGAATTTAACCTGGTGGCAGACTTTGACGCCACCGACCGTGGCGAAGGCGGCTTCGGCCATTCCGGGCGCAAATAACGGCCCGAAAGACACGTATCTCACAGCGTTATAATGCAATAACAAACCGCAAACGCCCGTTTGCGGTCGCTGTGTGGATGCCAGCCTGGCAAGTGCTTATTTTCAGGGGTATTTTGTAACATGGCAGAAAAACAAACTGCGAAAAGGAATCGTCGCGAAGAAATACTTCAATCTCTGGCTCTGATGCTTGAATCCAGCGATGGCAGTCAACGCATCACCACCGCTAAACTGGCCGCCTCTGTAGGCGTGTCTGAGGCGGCGCTGTACCGTCATTTCCCGAGCAAGACCCGGATGTTCGACAGCCTGATCGAGTTTATTGAAGACAGCCTGATTACGCGCATCAACCTGATTCTGAAAGACGAAAAAGACACTACCGCGCGTCTGCGTCTGATTGTGCTGTTAATCCTGGGCTTCGGTGAACGCAATCCGGGCTTAACCCGCATTCTCACCGGCCACGCGCTGATGTTTGAACAGGACAGACTGCAGGGCCGCATTAACCAGCTTTTCGAGCGTATTGAAGCGCAATTGCGCCAGGTTCTGCGCGAGAAGAAAATGCGTGAAGGCGAAGGTTACAGTATTGATGAGACTCTGCTGGCGAGCCAGATACTGGCGTTTTGTGAAGGGATGCTCTCCCGCTTTGTGCGTAGCGAATTTAAATACTGTCCAACGGACGATTTTGACGCCCGCTGGCCGTTAGTGGCTGCTCAGTTGCAGTAATCTGTAAGCCCGGTAAGCGTAACGCCACCGGGCAATTTAATTACACCCCGAACTCTTCGCGATACGCTTTTACCGCTGCCAGATGGTCCGCCATTTCAGGCTTCTCTTCCAGATACGCAATCAGCTCTTTCAGGGTAATAATCGACGTCACTTTGCAGTTATAGTCACGCTCCACTTCCTGAATAGCGGAAATCTCGCCACGGCCACGCTCCTGACGATCCAGCGAAATCAGCACGCCAGCCAGCGTCGCAGCGTTGGCCTGGATAATTTCCATCGATTCGCGGATCGCCGTGCCCGCGGTGATTACGTCATCGACCAGCATGACGCGGCCCTGCAGCGGGCTGCCGACCAGATTCCCGCCTTCGCCGTGGGTTTTAGCCTCTTTGCGGTTAAAGCAGTAGGGCACGTCGCGGTCATGGTGTTCCGCCAGCGCCACCGCGGTGGTGGTCGCAATCGGAATGCCTTTGTAGGCCGGGCCAAACAGCAGGTCAAAATCAATCCCGGAATCCACCAGCGCTTCGGCATAGAAACGGCCTAACAGTGCCAGATCGCGCCCGGTATTAAACAGCCCGGCGTTGAAGAAATAGGGACTCTTACGCCCGGATTTCAGCGTAAATTCGCCAAACTTAAGTACCTGCTTGTTAAGCGCAAACTCAATAAACTGGCGCTGATACGATTTCATGGATTTGCTCCTTTGGTTTTTCTGTCTTACAGGCAAAAAAAAGGCGACTAATTGGTCGCCTTTAAAATCAATTTTCTAACGCCGCTTTCTGCGTCGTTACAATGGATTCGATTCCCCCTCGGGCCAACGCCAGCAGGGAGAGAAGTTCTTCGTGGGTGAACGGCTCGCCTTCTGCCGTGCCCTGCACCTCAATGATGCGACCGTCTTCGGTCATCACCACGTTCATGTCGGTTTCTGCTGCGGAATCTTCAACGTATTCCAGATCGCAAAGCGCTTCACCATTAACGATACCGACAGAAACCGCCGCAACCATGCCTTTCATTGGGTTGGTTTTCAGCTTGCCGGCCGCAACCAGCTTGTTCAGGGCATCGGCCAGCGCCACGCAGGCACCGGTAATCGACGCCGTACGCGTACCGCCGTCAGCCTGAATCACGTCGCAATCGAGAGTAATGGTGAATTCGCCGAGGATTTTCAGGTCAACGGCGGCGCGCAGCGCACGCGCGATCAGACGTTGAATCTCCATGGTACGCCCGCCCTGCTTACCCTTCGCCGCTTCACGGGCGTTACGGGTATGGGTCGCACGCGGCAGCATGCCGTATTCAGCGGTGATCCAGCCCTGGCCCTGACCTTTCAGGAAGCGCGGAACGCCTTCTTCGATGGAGGCGGTGCACAGCACTTTAGTGTCACCAAACTCAACCAGCACGGAGCCTTCAGCGTGTTTTGTATAGTTACGGGTCAGGGTGACGGGACGCACCTGATTGGCGCTACGACCTGATGGACGCATGATGGATTCTCCGGCTTGAAACGAATGTGGCTGCGCATTATACGGATAAAGGACGCTTATTCCTATCCTGAGAAGCCCCCGAAAGCTATAATCCCCCCATCTCTCCTTTAAAAACGGGAATGTCTATGATCCGCAGTATGACCGCCTACGCCCGGCGTGAAATCAAGGGTAGCTGGGGTAGCGCCACATGGGAAATGCGCTCGGTAAACCAGCGTTACCTGGAAACGTATTTCCGTATGCCGGAGCAGTTCCGCAGCCTTGAGCCTGTCGTACGTGAACGTATCCGTACGCGTCTGACGCGCGGAAAAGTGGAATGTAACCTGCGCTTTGAGCCCGATGCCAGCGCACAGGGCGAGCTCATCCTCAACGAAAAACTGGCGAAACAGCTCGTGAATGCAGCGAACTGGGTCAAAATGCAGAGCGATGAAGGCGAAATCAACCCGGTTGATATTCTGCGCTGGCCTGGCGTCATGGCGGCCGGTGAGCAGGATCTGGATGCTATTGCCGCTGAAATCCTGGCAGCCCTCGACGGCACGCTGGACGACTTTATCGTTGCCCGCGAAACCGAAGGCCAGGCGCTGAAAGCGATGATTGAGCAGCGCCTTGAAGGCGTGAGCACCGAAGTAGCGAAAGTCCGCACCCATATGCCAGAAGTGCTGCAATGGCAGCGCGAGCGCCTTGTCGCCAAACTGGAAGAAGCGGAAGTTCAGCTGGAAAACACCCGTCTGGAACAAGAGCTGGTGCTGATGGCGCAGCGTATTGATGTCGCTGAAGAGCTGGACCGTCTGGAAGCGCACATTAAAGAAACCTACAACATTCTGAAGAAGAAAGAAGCTGTGGGCCGCCGTCTGGACTTTATGATGCAGGAGTTCAACCGCGAGTCGAACACCCTGGCGTCTAAATCGATCAATGCAGAAGTGACGAATTCAGCGATTGAGCTGAAAGTGCTGATTGAGCAGATGCGCGAGCAAATCCAGAATATCGAATAATGCTTTTCGGGTGGTGTCGACCGCACCACCCATTACTATTTCTAATCCATCCCAACAGCAATTTTGTCGCTTTACCGCCCTCCATCAAGCTTTCTCTATAGAACTTGATAAAAATTTATAGGGCAAACTGACTCGCCTTAGAAAATCTCAATCGTGATCTTGCGCACAAATCGCTAACCTCCCCCACGTTCACACCGGAGGGTATATGCTGCTTCACATCCTTTATCTCATTGGCATCACCGCAGAAGCCATGACCGGCGCGCTTGCCGCCGGACGTCGCCGTATGGACACCTTCGGCGTGATCATTATTGCTACGGCGACCGCACTGGGCGGCGGTTCCGTGCGCGATATTCTGCTTGGCCATTACCCGCTCGGCTGGGTTAAACACCCTGAGTACGTGATTATTGTGGCGACGGCCGCCGTGTTAACGACCATAGTGGCGCCCGTTATGCCCCATCTTCGCCGCCTGTTTCTGGTGCTTGATGCGCTGGGGCTGATTGTCTTTTCGATCATCGGCGCACAAATCGCGCTCGATATGGGGGAAGGACCGGTTATCGCCACCATCGCCGCCGTGGTCACGGGCGTATTCGGCGGTGTGCTGCGCGATATGTTCTGCAAACGCATCCCCCTGGTCTTTCAAAAAGAGCTGTATGCCGGCATCTCCTTTGCGGCAGCGGTGCTCTATATCGCTCTGCAGCATTACGTTTCAAACCATGACGTGGTGGTCATCTCAACGCTGCTGTTTGGCTTTACGGCCCGCATGCTGGCGCTGCGTCTGAAGCTCGGGCTGCCCGTTTTTCATTACAAACACAGCGCCCACTAGCTTCAGAACCCGTTGATGTGCTGTTCAGCGAGCCATTTCGCCAGCACATCTATCTGAGGGGCGTGAATCCAGTTAACGATTTGTCGCGCTTTCTCCTCTCCTGTTCCCGGCAGGGTCTGCCAGTCCTTTGCGTTGCGCCCGCTCATCTTCTGCCACGATATGTCTCCCATCGCCTTCAGCGAAGCCTGGGTCAATGGCACACCCATTGCCATGAGCCAGCGGATAAACGGCTTCTCGCGCACCAGATTAAATCGGTGCCAGAGCGCCAGCCCGCGTGCAGAGGAAAACCCCGGTGTAGCCTGCAGCTGCGCCTGCGTTAATAACAGCCATGAAAAGAGATGTTCAAAATGATGCGCCTGCCAGAGGGTTCGCCAGCCTGACTCGCCTACTCCTTCAATATCAAGTACCTGCTTTGAACTGAGCCAGGTCAGCCGGGCAAAGAACTGCTCCATACACTCCGGTGAAGCATAGAAACAGCTAAGAGCATGATAGCGTGAGGCCGGTGGCTCTGGTTTATGTCTGTCCGTTCCGCGCCAGAGCACCTTATCAAACCGGGGGATACCCTGCCCGGCCAGGCTGATCTGTATCTGATCCCCTGGAGCAATATCCAGATTCTGCCAGCGCCCAACCGAGCCCAGACTCACCCGCTGCACCTGTTTATCATCCAGTTGTACGGGCTCCAGCGCTGCTACAACGAAAATTTTGCCCGTGCGCCCCACGGAAAAATGAATATCACTCACCTCTGCAACCTGGGCTGCGGGAGGATATTTCCACGCGACAACCCAGCTGCCTTCTCCCGGTAACCACTCTTCACCCGCGGGTTCATCCTCCGAACGCACCACAATCCCATCCGTGGCAAAGGGTAATGCGGTCACGTGCCAGGCCGCGCGCTGCTTCTCGACGGCATCGACAGATTCGGCGGGTAGCGTATACCGTGCCGACAGCGTAAAACCGGCCTGAGACAGTTCAGCTAAAGAGGTACGCATATCTTTCGGTCCGTCCGGCCAGGCCCAGATGAATACGCCGATCTTGCTCAATAGCGAGTTATCCTTTTGCCGCATCATCGCCCCTGCCACCTTTGCGCGAGCGTTCATTCCGCCCATCTGCTGCTGAATGTGATTGTCGCGTAACCAGAAAAGCTCGCCCTGTAAGACGCTATTCGCCAGCGCGCCGGTGAGCTTTTGCGGAACAGACGGGATTAAACGCACCTTCCCGGTCCAGTCTTCCCCTTTCAGGCCATCACCGCGACTGATAGCCTGGGTTAACTTTCCGTTGCGATAGACCAGCGTCACCGCCACACCGTCAACTTTCGGCTGCATCCACAGATGCTGTCGGGCACGCATCCACTGTCTCAACTCCTCTTTGCTGGCCACTTTATGTACACCCGTATGGGCAACAGGATGTTTTACGCTTCCCACCAGCGCCGGGAGTTTCTCTTCTGAAGGCTCGCTGCCAAAACAGCGCTGCCACAGCGTTAACCGCCCGTGAAGCTGGTCGTAAACCTCGTCGCTGATCTCGCTCACGCCCTGCTTCCAGTAGGCCTCATCCCAGCCTTTGATTTGCGCGCTTAACGACGCCATCTCTTTTTCTGCTTTTGCCTGCGACCACACCGGACACACTGCCGCGCCATAGCCACACCACAACAGCATTAACCCGCTTATCCATCGCCACATCGCTACCCCTCCTTTGCATTGCAGGAGGTATACCCGGATGCCTGAAACAACGCTAACGGCAACGTTTCACAATGCGAGACGCTATCCGGTGTTTCTTTTGGTTGTTGAAAACCACGGATAAAACCTGAAAACGGCACGCAAAATTCAATAATTCAGGGGAAAAAGTGTGACAAAGGCTACGTCACACGGCGGTGACGTGTATAATAAGCCCGTATGTAGGACTTCTTCGTTAACACATACAAAAGACTCTCATGGCTCAAGGCACGCTTTATATTGTTTCTGCCCCTAGTGGCGCGGGTAAATCCAGCCTTATTCAGGCACTGTTAAAAACCCAACCGTTGTACGACACACAGGTTTCTGTTTCTCACACCACGCGAGCGCCGCGTCCGGGTGAAGTGCACGGTGAACACTATTTCTTTGTGGATCACGACGAATTCAGAGCGATGATCGGCAGAGACGCGTTTCTTGAACACGCTGAAGTATTCGGTAATTACTACGGTACCTCGCGTGAAACCATTGAGCAGGTTCTGGCCACGGGCGTGAATGTGTTCCTGGATATCGACTGGCAGGGCGCACAGCAAATTCGTAAGAAAATGCCTGACTCGCGCAGTATCTTTATTTTACCGCCATCGAAAGATGAGCTGGATCGCCGACTGCGTGGCCGCGGTCAGGACAGCGAAGAAGTGATCGCAAAGCGTATGGAACAGGCTGTTGCAGAAATGAGCCATTACGCGGAATATGATTACCTTATTGTGAACGATGATTTTGATGCCGCGCTGAGCGATCTCAAAACCATTCTTCGTGCAGAACGTCTGCGTATGAGCCGCCAGAAGCAGCGACATGACGCATTAATCACCAAACTGTTGGCAGACTGAACCCACTTTCAGTATCATGCCCAGTCATTTCTTCACCTGTGGAGCATTTTAAGTATGGCACGCGTAACTGTTCAGGACGCTGTAGAGAAAATTGGTAACCGTTTTGACCTGGTGCTGGTCGCCGCGCGTCGCGCTCGTCAGATGCAGGTAGGCGGTAAAGATCCGCTGGTACCGGAAGAAAACGATAAAACCACCGTTATTGCACTTCGCGAAATCGAAGAAGGTCTGATCAACAACCAGATCCTCGACGTGCGTGAGCGCCAGGAGCAGCAAGAGCAGGAAGCCGCAGAACTGCAGGCCGTAACCGCTATTGCTGAAGGTCGTCGTTAATTAAACCTGCGGGTCGCCCTTGTATCTGTTTGAAAGCCTGAATCAACTGATTCAAACCTACCTGCCTGAAGACCAGATTAAGCGTCTTCAGCAGGCGTATCTCGTTGCACGTGACGCTCACGAGGGCCAGACACGTTCAAGCGGTGAACCCTATATCACGCACCCGGTAGCGGTGGCCTGTATTCTGGCCGAGATGAAACTCGACTACGAAACGCTGATGGCCGCTCTGCTGCATGACGTGATCGAAGATACCCCTGCCACTTATCAGGACATGGAACAGCTGTTTGGCAAAAGCGTTGCCGAACTGGTGGAAGGGGTCTCTAAGCTTGATAAGCTGAATTTCCGCGACAAGAAAGAGGCGCAAGCCGAAAACTTCCGCAAGATGATTATGGCGATGGTGCAGGATATCCGCGTCATTCTCATCAAACTCGCTGACCGTACCCACAACATGCGCACGCTGGGCTCACTTCGCCCGGATAAACGTCGCCGCATTGCCCGTGAAACTCTCGAAATCTACAGTCCGCTGGCGCACCGTTTAGGTATTCACCACATTAAAACCGAGCTGGAAGAGCTGGGTTTTGAAGCGTTGTACCCGAACCGCTATCGCGTGATTAAAGAGGTGGTGAAAGCCGCACGCGGTAACCGTAAAGAGATGATTCAAAAAATCCTCTCGGAAATTGAAGGGCGCTTACAGGAAGCGGGAATCCCGTGCCGCGTCAGCGGTCGTGAAAAACATTTGTACTCCATCTACTGCAAAATGGTGCTCAAAGAGCAGCGTTTTCACTCGATCATGGATATCTACGCTTTCCGCGTGATCGTCCACGACTCGGACACCTGCTATCGCGTGCTGGGGCAGATGCACAGCCTCTACAAACCGCGTCCGGGGCGCATGAAAGATTACATCGCTATCCCAAAAGCGAACGGCTATCAATCTTTGCACACCTCGATGATCGGTCCGCACGGCGTGCCTGTTGAGGTGCAAATTCGCACCGAAGACATGGACCAGATGGCAGAGATGGGTGTTGCCGCACACTGGGCGTATAAAGAGCACGGTGGCGAAAGCAGCACGACCGCACAAATCCGCGCCCAGCGCTGGATGCAGAGCCTGCTGGAGCTTCAGCAGAGTGCGGGTAGCTCGTTTGAATTTATCGAGAGCGTTAAATCCGATCTCTTCCCGGATGAGATTTACGTTTTCACCCCTGAAGGCCGCATTGTCGAACTGCCTGCGGGCGCAACGCCGGTCGACTTCGCTTACGCCGTGCACACCGATATCGGGCATGCCTGCGTCGGCGCGCGCGTCGACAGACAGCCTTATCCGCTCTCTCAGCCGCTCTCCAGCGGCCAGACGGTAGAAATTATTACCGCGCCGGGCGCACGTCCGAACGCAGCCTGGCTGAACTTTGTCGTGAGCTCCAAAGCACGCGCCAAAATTCGCCAGCTGCTGAAAAACCTCAAGCGTGATGATTCCGTCAGCCTGGGGCGTCGTCTGCTCAACCACGCGTTGGGCGGCAGCCGTAAGCTGGCTGAAATTCCGCAGGAGAACGTCCAGCGCGAGCTGGAGCGCATGAAGCTCGCGTCGCTTGATGACCTGCTGGCAGAGATTGGCCTCGGCAACGCCATGAGCGTGGTGGTGGCGAAGAACCTGCAGCAAGGCGACACGACAGCGGTGCCTGCAACCACGCAAAGCCACGGACACCTGCCGATTAAAGGCGCGGATGGGGTGCTGATCACCTTCGCAAAATGCTGTCGTCCAATACCTGGCGACCCGATTATTGCGCACGTCAGCCCGGGCAAAGGGCTGGTTATCCACCACGAGTCCTGTCGTAACATTCGCGGCTACCAGAAAGAGGCCGAGAAGTTTATGGCGGTCGAGTGGGATAAAGAGACGGCGCAGGAATTTATCACCGAAATTAAGGTGGATATGTTCAACCATCAGGGTGCCCTGGCGAACCTGACGGCAGCGATCAACACGGCTTCTTCCAACATTCAAAGCCTGAATACGGAAGAAAAAGATGGCCGCGTGTACAGCGCCTTTATTCGTCTGACCGCCCGCGACCGCGTGCATCTGGCGAATATTATGCGCAAGATCCGCGTCATGCCGGACGTGATTAAAGTCACCCGAAACCGAAACTAGGTTTATGAATTCACAACGTTATGCACGTATCTGCGAAATGCTCGCCAGGCGTCAGCCTGACCTGACGGTCTGCATGGAGCAGGTGCACAAACCCCATAACGTTTCTGCTATCGTTCGTACCGCAGATGCCGTCGGTGTGCATGAAGTGCACGCCGTCTGGCCGGATGGCCGTATGCGCAATACGGTCTCGGCGGCGGCAGGCAGCAACAGCTGGGTGTCTGTCAAAAATCATCACACCATTGGCGAAGCCGTATCGCACCTGAAAGGGCGCGGGATGCAGATCCTTGCCACTAACCTGTCCGCTAAAGCCGTAGATTTCCGCGAGATCGACTACACCCGCCCGACCTGCATTTTGATGGGTCAGGAGAAAACCGGGATCTCCCGGGAAGCGCTGGATCTGGCGGATCGTGACATTATCATTCCGATGATCGGCATGGTGCAGTCTTTGAACGTCTCCGTGGCGTCCGCACTCATTCTGTATGAAGCGCAGCGTCAGCGTCAGAACGCCGGGATGTACGAGCGCAGCAACAGCATGCTGCCGGAAGATGAACAGCAGCGCCTGCTGTTTGAAGGTGGTTATCCGGTGCTGGCTCGCGTTGCGAAGCAGAAAAAATTGCCTTACCCCCACGTCAACGCGCAGGGCGAAATTGAAGCCGATGCCGAGTGGTGGGCCACCATGCAGTACGCCGGGTAAGCGATGAAAGGCCGCCTGCTGGATGCCATCCCGCTTAACAGCCTGACAGGCGTGGGCGCGGCGCAAAGCAATAAGCTGGCAAAAATTGGCCTACACACCGTGCAGGATCTCCTGCTTCACCTCCCCCTGCGTTACGAAGACCGCACTCAGCTCTACAAGATTGGCGATCTCCTTCCCGCCATTTACGCCACCGTTGAAGGCGAAGTCCTGAACTGCAACATCACCTTCGGCGGACGCCGGATGATGACCTGCCAGATCAGCGACGGCACCGGCATTCTCACCATGCGTTTTTTCAACTTCAGCGCGGCGATGAAAAACAGCCTGGCGACGGGCCGCAGGGTGCTGGCCTATGGCGAAGCCAAACGCGGGAAATACGGCGCAGAGATGATCCACCCGGAGTACCGCGTGCAGGGCGATCTCAGCACGCCGGAAATGCAGGAGACGCTTACCCCGGTTTACCCGACGACCGAAGGCATCAAGCAGGCGACGCTGCGTAAGCTCACCGATCAGGCGCTGGAGCTGCTGGATACCTGCGCCATTACCGAGCTGCTGCCGCCCGAGCTGGCGCAGGGCATGATGAGCCTGCCCGAGGCGCTGCGAACCCTGCATCGACCGCCGCCAACGCTGCAGCTCAGCGATTTAGAAAGCGGCAAACACCCCGCCCAACAGCGTCTTATCCTTGAGGAATTACTGGCACATAACCTGAGCATGCTGGCGCTTCGCGCGGGCGCGCAGCGTTTCCACGCCCAGCCCTTAAGCCCTCGTGATGAGCTCAAAGATAAGCTGCTGGCCTCTCTGCCGTTTAAACCCACCGGCGCGCAGGCGCGCGTCACCGCCGAGATTGAACGCGATATGGCGCTCGACGTGCCGATGATGCGCCTGGTGCAGGGCGACGTGGGCTCCGGTAAAACGCTGGTTGCCGCCCTGGCGGCCCTGCGCGCGATTGCCCACGGTAAGCAGGTGGCGCTGATGGCGCCGACCGAGCTGCTGGCTGAACAGCACGCCAACAATTTCCGCGCCTGGTTTGCGCCACTCGGGATTGAAGTGGGCTGGCTTGCAGGGAAGCAAAAAGGCAAAGCGCGCCTTGCGCAACAGGAGGCTATTGCCAGCGGGCAGGTGCAGATGATTGTCGGCACGCACGCTATCTTCCAGGAGCAGGTGCAGTTTAACGGTCTTGCGCTGGTGATCATCGACGAGCAGCACCGCTTCGGCGTGCATCAGCGTTTGGCATTATGGGAGAAAGGGCTGCAGCAGGGCTTCCACCCGCATCAGCTGATCATGACCGCCACGCCGATCCCGCGCACCCTGGCGATGACCGCCTACGCCGATCTGGATACCTCCACCATCGACGAACTGCCGCCGGGCCGTACGCCGGTCACCACGGTCGCCATTCCCGACACGCGCCGCAGCGATATCATTGACCGCGTGCGCAACGCCTGCACCCAGGAAGGGCGTCAGGCCTACTGGGTCTGTACGCTGATTGAAGAATCTGAACTGCTGGAAGCGCAGGCTGCCGAAGCCACGTGGGAAGAGCTTAAGCTGGCGCTGCCGGAGCTGAACGTGGGTCTGGTTCACGGACGCATGAAGCCCGCTGAAAAACAGGCGGTGATGCAGTCGTTCAAACAGGGTGATTTGCATCTGCTGATCGCCACCACGGTGATCGAAGTCGGCGTGGACGTCCCGAATTCCAGCCTGATGATCATCGAAAACCCGGAGCGTCTCGGCCTTGCCCAGCTCCACCAGCTGCGCGGGCGCGTCGGCCGTGGCGCGGTTGCGTCCCACTGCGTTCTGCTCTACAAAGCGCCTCTTTCCAAAACCGCCCAGATGCGTCTGCAGGTGCTGCGCGACAGCAACGACGGTTTTGTGATTGCGCAAAAAGACCTGGAGATCCGCGGTCCGGGCGAACTGCTGGGCACGCGTCAGACGGGGAACGCCGAGTTCAAAGTGGCGGATTTGCTGCGCGATCAGGCCATGATCCCAGAAGTTCAGCGCCTGGCTCGCCATATTCATGAACGCTACCCCGAACAGGCGGCAGCGTTAATTGAGCGCTGGATGCCGGAAACCGAGCGCTATTCCAACGCCTGATTTCAGGCAAACATCGGCAGCATCAGATACAGCTTAATCACCAGCGCGTTGACGATATCAATGAAGAATGCGCCAACCATCGGGACCACAAGAAACGCCATGTGCGATGGCCCGAACCGTTCTGTGATCGCCTGCATATTGGCGATAGCCGTTGGAGTGGCCCCCAGACCAAACCCGCAGTGACCCGCCGCCAGCACCGCCGCATCGTAGTTTTTGCCCATCATGCGCCAGGTCACGAACATGGCGTACAGCGCCATAAACAGCGCCTGTACCGCCAGAATCGCCACCATCGGTAGCGCCAGCGAAGCCAGTTCCCACAGCTTGAGGCTCATCAGCGCCATCGCCAGGAACAGCGACAGGCAGACGTTGCCGAGCACCGATACCGCCCGTTCAAACACGCGGTAGAAGCCCATCAGCGCCAGACCGTTGCTCAGGATCACCCCGATAAACAGCACGCAGACAAACGTCGGCAGTTCAAATGCGGAACCCGCCAGCCATTGCGCAACCACTTTGCCCACGGTCAGGCAGATGGCGATCGTCGCGATAGTTTCAATCAGCACCAGCGAGGTAATGCTGCGCCCGACGTCCGGCTTTTCGAACGCGGTCGGCACCAGCTCATCGTCAGGCCTGCCGTTCGGCGTGGTGGAGTGCTTAACCAGATACCGCGCCACCGGGCCGCCAATCAGGCCCCCCAGCACCAGGCCAAAGGTCGCACAGGCCATCGCCACTTCCGTCGCGTTTTCAAACCCGTAGCGCTCGATGAACAGCTTGCTCCACGCGGCCCCGGTTCCGTGACCGCCCGAAAGGGTAATCGACCCCGCCAGCAATCCCATCAGCGGATCCAGCCCCAGCAGCGTTGCCATGCCGATGCCAATGGCGTTTTGCATCAGCAGCAGCCCCACCACCACAATCAGGAATACGCCGAGCACCTTACCGCCCGAGCGCAGGCTCGCCAGGTTGGCGTTCAGGCCGATAGTGGCAAAGAAGGCCAGCATCAGCGGATCTTTCAGGGACATATCAAAATCGATTTCCCAGCCCATGCTTTTTTTCAGTATCAGCAGGGCCAGCGCCACCAGCAGGCCACCGGCGACAGGTTCAGGAATGGTGTATTTCTTCAGAAGGGAAACGCTATGTACCAGCTTGCGACCAAGCAGAAGAACCAGCGTTGCGGCAACAAGGGTCGACAACGTATCGAGATGAATCATAAAAGGCTCCTGTAATGCGCGTGTTCCATACACACGCGGCGTTATCCTGGGCCGGGTTGCGCTCTTCATGAGCTCCCGGCGCAAAAAGTGTAATTTTTTTTCCCCACGCGTTGTAGAAAACCTGCTCACAGCAGCAGATTTTCTTCCCTTTTTTTGCTGGCAATCGTTTGCTTTTACCAGGTGGTCAGATAAAATGCCCGCTTTTCCACCGTGGGATTGCCGCCGATGTCCGTTAACACCATAGAGTCGCCTGATGCGCAACCGATTGCGCAGAAGCAAAATAGCGAACTGATTTACCGCCTTGAAGACCGCCCGCCGCTGCCGCAAACGCTTTTCGCCGCCTGCCAGCATCTTCTGGCAATGTTTGTTGCGGTGATCACCCCGGCGCTGCTGATTTGCCAGGCGCTCGGTTTACCGGCGCAGGACACGCAGCACATTATCAGCATGTCTCTCTTCGCCTCCGGCGTGGCCTCGATTATTCAAATTAAAGCGTGGGGTCCGGTGGGGTCGGGATTATTGTCGATTCAGGGCACCAGCTTTAACTTCGTGGCACCGCTGATCATGGGCGGTACGGCGCTGAAAACCGGCGGTGCGGATGTTCCGACCATGATGGCGGCGCTGTTCGGCACGCTGATGCTGGCCAGCTGTACGGAGATGGTGATCTCCCGCGTTCTGCATCTGGCTCGCCGCGTCATCACCCCGCTGGTTTCCGGCGTGGTCGTGATGATTATCGGCCTGTCGCTGATCCAGGTGGGCCTGACGTCCATCGGCGGCGGCTATGCCGCAATGAGCGACCACACCTTCGGCGCGCCGAAAAACCTGCTGCTGGCGGGTGTCGTGCTGGCGATCATTATTCTGCTTAACCGTCAGCGTAACCCTTACCTGCGCGTCGCCTCGCTGGTGATCGCCATGGCGGCGGGCTACCTGCTGGCGTGGGCGCTGGGCATGCTGCCGGAGAACACCGCGCCGACCAACAGCGCGCTGATCGTCGTTCCAACACCACTCTACTACGGCCTGGGCATTGACTGGGGCCTGCTCCTGCCGCTGATGCTGGTCTTTATGATCACCTCTCTTGAGACCATCGGCGATATCACCGCTACCTCCGACGTCTCCGAGCAGCCGGTGTCCGGCCCGCTGTACATGAAGCGCCTCAAAGGCGGCGTGCTGGCGAACGGCCTGAACTCGTTTGTCTCTGCGGTATTCAACACCTTCCCGAACTCCTGCTTCGGTCAGAACAACGGCGTGATCCAGCTGACCGGCGTTGCCAGCCGCTACGTCGGTTTTGTGGTGGCGCTGATGCTGATCGTCCTCGGCCTGTTCCCGGCGGTAAGCGGCTTTGTGCAGCATATCCCTGAGCCTGTGCTGGGCGGCGCAACGCTGGTGATGTTCGGGACTATCGCAGCCTCCGGCGTGCGTATCGTCTCCCGCGAGCCGCTGAACCGCCGCGCGATCATGATTATCGCGCTGTCGCTGGCCGTTGGCCTGGGCGTGTCCCAGCAGCCGCTGATCCTGCAGTTTGCGCCTGACTGGGTGAAAAACCTGCTCTCTTCCGGCATTGCCGCGGGCGGTATCACCGCTATCGTTCTGAACCTCGTTTTCCCGCCTGAAAAGAACTGATCATCTTCACGGCAGGTAGTCAATGCCTGCCGTGACATCTAATTACACCATTCCCGCCTTGAGGATTGCGCATAAATCGTGCATAACTCCCTTATGTGCGTTTTGCGGGATGGAAGACCATGAAATTTATTGGAAAGCTGCTCGTCTATCTTTTGGTAGCCCTGCTCATTGTGATGCTGGCGCTCTATATTCTGCTCCAGACCCGCTGGGGCGCGTCTCAGGTCAGCAGCTGGGTGACGGTGAATACCGACTACGAACTCAGTTTCGACAAGATGAATCACCGCTTTTCGTCGCCTTCCCACATCATTCTGGAAAACGTCACCTTCGGTCGGGACGGTAAACCCGCCACGCTGGTTGCCAAAAAAGTCGAAATCGGCCTGAGCAGCCGCCAGATAACCGATCCGCTGCATATGGACACCATCACCCTGTTCGACGGCACGCTGAATCTCTCGCCTCAAACGGCACCGCTGCCGTTCCAGGCGGATCGCCTGCAGCTGAACAATATGGCGTTTAACAGCCCGAATACCGAATGGGACCTGAGCGCGCAAAAGGTCACGGGCGGCGTCAGCCCGTGGCAGCCGGAAGCGGGCAACGTGCTGGGGAACAACGCGCAGATTCAGATGAGCGCAGGCTCGCTGACCCTGAACGGCGTACCGGCAACCAACGTGCTGATCGAGGGCCAGCTTAACGGCAGGGAAGTGGTGCTGAAAACGATTGGCGCCGATATGGCCCGTGGCTCGCTTACCGGCTCCGCCCTGCGCAACGCCGACGGGAGCTGGATTATCGACACCATGCGCCTGAATGAGATCCGCCTGCAGAGCGATAAAACGCTAATGGCGTTCTTTGCGCCGCTGGCCTCCATCCCTTCTCTGCAAATTGGTCGTCTGGACGTGACCGACGCCCGGCTTCAGGGCCCGGACTGGGCGGTGACCGATCTCGATTTAAGCCTGCGCAACCTGACTCTCAGCAAAGGCGACTGGCAGAGCCAGGAAGGCCGCCTGTCCATGAACGCCAGCGAGTTTATCTACGGCTCCCTGCATCTGTTTGACCCGATCCTGAATGCGGAGTTTTCCCCGCAGGGCATGGCGCTGCGTCAGTTCACCTCCCGCTGGGAAGGCGGCATGGTTCGCACGTCCGGTAACTGGCTGCGCGATGGCAAAGCGCTGGTGCTGGACGATGTTGCCATCGCCGGGCTGGAGTACACCCTGCCGCAGAACTGGAAAACGCTTTGGATGGAGCCCCTGCCGGAATGGCTGAACAGCGTCACGCTGCAAAAATTCGGCCTGAGCCGTAACCTGGTGATCGACATCGATCCTGCCTTCCCGTGGCAGATCACCTCTCTGGATGGCTATGGCGCAAACCTGCAGCTGGTGAAAGATCGCCAGTGGGGCGTCTGGGGCGGCAGCGCGACCCTGAACGGCGCGGCGGCGACCTTTAACCGCGTCGACGTGCGCCGTCCGTCGCTCGCGCTGAATGCGAACGCCGCCACGGTGAACATTACCGACCTTAGCGCCTTTACCGAGAAAGGTATTCTTGAAGCTACGGCGACGGTTTCACAGCTTCCGCAGCGGCAGACTACGGTGAGCCTGAACGGGCGCGGCGTGCCGCTCAACGTGCTGCAGCAGTGGGGCTGGCCTGCGCTGTCGATTACGGGCGACGGCAATATTCAGCTCACCGCCAGCGGCAGCGTGCAGGCAAATGCCCCGTTGAAGCCAACGGTGAACGGCAAGCTGAACGCGGTGAATATGGATAAACAGCAGGTACAGCAGACGATGACGGGCGGAGTGGTTTCAACACCGGTGCAATAAACAAGCCGGGTGGCGCAAGGTAAATGCAAAACGGCAACCCTGTTGCCGTTTTTGATGTTTGTTCCCTCTCCCTGTGGGAGAGGGTCAGGGTGAGGGCACCAGACCGCATAATTATCGTAGGTCCGGTAAGCGAAGCGCCACCGGGCATTTTTCCAGCTCAGAAGTGAACCACCACCTCATTTCCCTCCGCTTTCACCACCACGCCCCACTCGCTGCCAGCGTGTGAACCGCCCTTCACGCCGCTCACCTTCTGCACGTTGCGCAAGCACACCGACCAGTTTTGTGCGTCTCCCGCACCGGTAAAGGTAACGATGTCGCCCCGACGTGACGCCTTCAGCGTATACGCCACGGAGCCGTCCGCCGCAGGCACTTGGCTCACCGCCGTTGCGCCGTCGTCCAGGTTAAACAGCTGGAAGGCCGTCCCCTCATTCCACGCGTAGTCCGGCTTCTGGTTGTTGCTGCCCAGCGCCAGCAGCGTATTGTCGCGCACGTAGACCGGCAGGCTCATGAAATCGTGCTGCTGCTTATGCCAGCGGCTACCCTGAATTTCGTCGTTGTGCCACAGGTGCGTCCAGCGTCCTTCCGGCAGGTAGAACTGCACGTAGCCCGCCTCGGAAAACACCGGCGCCACCATCAACGAATCCCCCAGCATGTACTGGCGGTCGAGGTAATCGCACGCCGGATCGTCCGGGAACTCCAGCATCATCGCCCGCAGCATCGGCGTGCCAAACTCGCGCGCCAGCGCCGCCTGACGATACAGATACGGCATCAGTTGACACTTCAGCTGCGTGAAGTGGCGCACCACGTCGCAGGACTCGTCATCGTACGCCCACGGCACGCGGTAGGATTTGCTGCCGTGCAGTCGGCTATGGCTGGAGAACAGTCCGAACGCGCACCAGCGTTTATAGACGTGCGCCGGAGCGGTGTTTTCGAACCCGCCGATATCGTGGCTCCAGAACCCGAAGCCGGACAGGCCAATCGACAGCCCGCCGCGCAGGCTTTCGGCCATCGACTCGTAGTTGGCGTAGCAGTCGCCGCCCCAGTGCACCGGGAACTGCTGCGCCCCGACGGACGCCGAGCGGGCAAACAGCACCGCCTCTTCCTCCCCCACTGTCTCTTTCAGCACGTTCCACACCAGCTCGTTGTAGATGTAGGCGTAGTGGTTGTGCATTTTCTGCGGATCGGATCCGTCAAACCACTGCACATCCGTCGGGATACGCTCGCCGAAGTCGGTCTTGAAGCAGTCGACGCCGATCTTCACCAGACCTTTCAGCTTGTCGGCATACCACCGGCACGCCTGCGGGTTGGTGAAGTCATAAATCGCCAGCCCCGGCTGCCATTTGTCCCACTGCCACAGGGAGCCGTCCGGGCGCCTGAGCAGGTAGCCCTTCTCTTTCAGCTCCCGGAAGATCGGGGATTTCTGGCCGATGTACGGGTTAATCCACACGCAGACCTTCAGCCCTTTCTCCTTCAGGCGGCGGATCATCCCTTCCGGATCCGGGAAGGTCACCGGGTCCCACTCGAAGTCGCACCACTGGAAGGCCTTCATCCAGAAACAGTCGAAGTGGAAAACGTGCAGCGGCAGGTCGCGCTCGGCCATGCCGTCGATAAAGCTGTTTACCGTCGCTTCGTCGTAGTTGGTGGTGAACGAGGTGGTGAGCCACAGGCCGAACGACCAGGCAGGCGGCAGCGCCGGACGCCCGGTGAACTGCGTATAGCGGTTCAGCACTTCTTTCGGCGTCGGGCCGTCGATCACGAAGTATTCGAGATATTCCCCTTCCACGCTGAACTGCACTTTGGAGACCTTCTCGGAGCCGACTTCAAACGAGACGTTTTCCGGATGATTAACCAGCACGCCGTAGCCGCGGTTGGTCAGGTAGAACGGGATGTTTTTGTAGGACTGCTCGGTGCTGGTGCCGCCGTCGCGGTTCCAGGTTTCGACCGTCTGGCCGTTGCGCACCAGCGCGGTAAAGCGCTCGCCCAGACCGTAGACCGTTTCCCCCACGCCCAGATCCAGACGTTCGAATACGTAATTGCGATCGGTATTGCTGTCCTGCACGTAGCCGTTGTTTTTCAGCTGGCTGCCGGTAATGCGCTGCCCGTCGCGCAGGAAATCCAGCGCCCAAAACTCGCCTTTGGTGACGCGCACGCTGACGCTGCCGCTTTTCAGCTCGGCAAACTCGGCGTTGTTTTCAATCTCTACCTTCACGTCTTTCAGAACGTTAAGCGGATAGTGCGGGCCGTTGTTTAGCGCGCCCTGGAAGTGCTCGATGCGCACCCCGACAATCCCTTCCTGCGGGGAAAACAGGCGCACCGTGAACATCAACGTGTCGAGCTGCCAGGTGCGCTCGCGCACGTCGCGCGGCGCAACAAACACCACCAGGTCGTTGCCCTGCTGCTCCACGTCGAACACCTGAACCGGATACGTCACGTTCAGGCCCGGTTGAATAAGCCAGTTTCCATCACTGATTTTCATGCTCTCGTCCTCTTAGTTCTGCAATTCTTTGCTGACCGGCAGGTTTTCAAACTCCTGCTGATTGCGGCGCGCGCCCTGCGCCAGCTCGCCCAGGATTTTGGTCAGGAAGGGGGTTTTCAGCGTGTAGTAGCGTTTGGCGATAATGGCGCTCAGCACGTAGCAGGCCGCCGGGGCCAGGGTAAACAGGCCGATGATGATACTGATGGTCGCGCTGTTCTGGGTTTTGGCTGCCGCGTCGTAGCCGCCGCCTGCCAGCATCCAGCCGATCATCGCCCCGCCCAGCGCCAGACCCAGCTTCAGCACGAACAGCGTGCCCGCAAAGCTGATGCCGGTCAGGCGCTTGCCGTTAGTCCATTCGCCGTAGTCGACGGTATCGGACATCATCACCCACTGAATCGGCGTCACCAGCTGGTGCAATACGCCAATGACGAAGATAAAGGCGAACATCAACACGGTGGCGTGCATCGGCACGAAGAACATCGCCACGCTGACCACCGCCAGCGCGGCGTTGGTCCACCAGAAGATGCTGACCTTGCACTTCCAGTCGGTGAGGGGTTTCGCCAGCGCGGAGCCGATCAGGTTGCCGACGCAGTAGGTGGTGAGGAAGGCGACGAACACCTCCGGCGAGCCCATGATCCAGGTGCAGTAGTACATCATCGCGCCGCCGCGCACGCAGACGGCGAGGATGTTGAGGATGGTGAGCACCCCGACGATGCGCCACTGATCGTTGTGCCAGATGTCGCGCAGGTCTTCCCGCATGGAGGTGGTGCTCGGCGGCACCTGAATGCGCTCTTTGGTGGTAAAGAAGCAGAACGCCAGCATCAGGAACGCGACAACCGACAGCACGGCGATCCCGCCCTGGAAGCCGAACGCCTTATCGTCGCCGCCAATCAGGTTCACCAGCGGCATCATCAGCACCGTGGAGAGCATGCCGCCCGCGGTCGCCAGCACAAAGCGCCAGGACTGAAGGGAAATACGCTGCGTCGGGTCACTGGTGATCACGCCGCCAAGCGCGCAGTAGGGGATGTTGACCACGGTATAGAGCAGGGTCAGCAGCGTGTAGGTAACAGCGGCGTAAACCATTTTGCCGTTGAGGCTGAGGTCAGGGGTGGTGTAGGCCAGCACGCAGACGATGCCGAACGGGATCGCGCCGAACAAAATCCACGGACGAAACTTGCCCCAGCGGCTGCGGGTACGGTCGGCAATCAGCCCCATGCACGGGTCGGAGATCGCATCCAGCGCGCGCGCCAGCAGGAACATGGTGCCAACAAACCCGGCGGGAATGCCGAAAATATCGGTGTAGAAAAACATCATGTACAACATGACGTTATCAAAAATGATGTGGCTGGCGGCGTCTCCCATGCCGTAGCCGATCTTCTCTTTTACTGACAATATTTCGCTCATCTTTTTTATCCTTCACGCTGTAGGGGGCGCTGAGACCGGTTACAGAGTTTTAAACCATTGTTTCAGGAGCGGGTATTGCGTTTTCTGGTTAGCAGATTACGTTTCTTGTTTTTTGTGATCGCGGTAAATACTGGTGAGCACGAAAGGCTAACCTGAGGATTTTCTTAAGAATTAGCTGAAACAGGGGGGTACAGGTCAAAAGAGCGGTGAAAAAAGTGTGCGGGGGTATGTGGTAAATGCCTGAAAGTAGCTATAATGCGCCCCGCCTCCATGTAGCAATCGAGGCGCGGAAGATCGTCATCTCCGGTGAGGTGGCTGGACTTCAAATCCAGTTGGGGGCGCCAGCGTTCCCGGGCAGGTTCGACTCCTGTGATCTTCCGCCAAAATCATCCCTATCCTATGTTATTTCTGACCGATAAAAGTAATTTAGATTGATTTAAGCGTCATTTTTTAGTACACAATATTTAATTAAAAATGTACTGAGAATAATGAAATGAATAAGCAATCATTCAGCGAAAAAAATTTAAAGAAAACTTTGCAAACAAGGCACAGAAAATCTCGTTCGTTAAAATCAAAACCCACAAAGAACTCTCTTTCTGTCCTTTCAAAATCAATCACAGATAAATCATTCACTTTACATGACTTCAATCATTATAATTCAAATAATAAAAAAATATACACAACTGCCATAGTTGATGATGATATAGTATTAGCAAAACTAAATTCCAACATTGCTAAAGCATATAATTTAAGGCAAAGTGATAGACATAGCATTGTAAAGCAAGTTATTTCTTTATTAAAGGAAGAAACACCGAAATATATATATAAATTCGACATTAGCGATTTTTATGAAAGCATAAACCCAATCATTCACTGCTCAAAAATATTAGAAAATAATTTTTTATCCGCTGAGTCAAATTTTCTATTAACAGAGTACATCAGGGTTCTAGAAAAAATGATAATTAATGGAATGCCCAGAGGCATAGGACTAAGTTCTACAATTTCAGAATTAGTCATGAATTCTTTTGATAAAAAAATGAAAAGCAATGAAAAAATATATTTTTACACTCGCTTTGTTGACGACATATTAATATTTTCAACAGAACGAATAAATATAAAGAATGAAATTATAAAATTCCTGCCAGATGGTCTTAAACTTAACTGGAAGAAGAACAAAGTAATTACAGTCACATCTTGTAGATGTTATGTAAAATGCATCTGCGCAAAAGCAAAATGTGATTGCTTTGATAAATGCAAATGTAAAGCAGTTAACACCAAGATGCAAAACTTTGACTTTCTTGGTTACAACTTTGAGTTCCCTGAGCTATCTTTTAGTAAATCAAGCGATAAATTGAAAGTGGGCTTATCTAACAAAAAAACCTTAAAATTAAAAAACAGATTATACAAAAGTTTTAGAGACTATCATAATAATGGCAATTATATTTTACTAGAAAACAGAATCAAATTCTTAACGGGAAATCACTTCATTTCCAATGGAAAACATAAATCCGATAGAATGAAATCAGGTGTTTATTATAATTATATCCATTTAACATCACTAACAAGATATGAAGAACTTGATTTATACTTAAAAAAAATGATCCATTCTAAAGTTTCCACTAAAATATTTCTAAATAACACGCATAAAAAGTCACTAAATAAATATTCATTTATTTCAGGTTTTAAATGTAAATTCACACAGACATTCAACGGAAACCAAATAAACAAAATAAAAGGATGCTGGTAAATGGATAAAATAATCATAAAAAAACATGACACCCTTCGTACACTGTTAACAGAAACATTACCATATGAAGTACCATTAATATTTTCCAACGTTGGTTTTTATAAGTTCCTTAAAAAAAGGGACAAAACTACCTATTTTTTCAAGGACCTTTTGGTAGAAAACAAATCACCGATGAGTCCATTCAACTACTTAATTACTAAAAATGAAAAATCAACAAGAAAAATCAGTATTCCACATCCTATAGTACAATATGAGATTGGCAATTTAATACACTCTAATGCAGAGTATATTACATATTTATGTTCGAAATCTAATTTTAGTATCAGAAAACCTACCGCAGTTGCATCATATTATTACGAGTCTTCACCATTCGATTCTCAATATAATTCAGAATTAAAGGATGACGATGTCGCTCAGCAAGACACAAATGAAGAGGAAAAATATTCATCTTCATATTTCTCTTATGATGGTTACACTCTCCTTTATAAGTTCTTCAATTCACTAAAATTTCAATCTATAGAGAAAAAATTCTCATATTCTTTGCGCTTTGACATTGCTAAATGTTTTAGCAGTATTTATACACATAGTATAAGCTGGGCAATAAAAGGAAAGGCTTTCTCTAAAGAAAACCTTTCTTCAAATTCATTTGACAGCAAGTTTGATCATTTATTGATGAAGATGAATGATAACGAAACAAATGGAATATTAATTGGACCGGAATTTTCTAGAGTTTTTGCAGAAATAATTTTACAAGCTATAGATGTAGCTGTTGAGCGCGATTTAGAAGAAAAAGGATATAGGAATAACCTTGATTATGTTGTAAAGAGGTATGTAGATGATTATTTTGTATTTACAAAAAGTGAAAATGTGGCCAATATAATTTATGAGTCATTTATTCATGAAATGTCTAAATTTAAATTATATATTAATGAGTCTAAAGAACAGAGAGAAAGAAGGCCATTCATTACTAAACTTACTATTGCTAAAACGCATGTATTAAGTGAGGTCAGCGATTTTTTTAAATCAATTAAACGGGATAAAAACCATTTACCTAAAAATGAGTGGGGAACAATCCCAAGTATTGTATTTATCTACAAACCGTATACTCGCTCCAACACTTTAATAACGAAATTTAAATCCATTGTCAAGCAAAATGATACAAATTATGATGCCTTTAGTGGGTTAATGATGTCTGTACTTAGATCGAGATTACAACGAATAAATAAAGAGATAATGTATATTACAGATATAGAAACCTATAGCTCTACGTATCGTAACTTCATCATATTCAATATAGATTTCTTAAGTTTCTTGTTCGCAATGAATATAAAATCAAGAACAAGTCATTTAATGTCACAACTAATTGTGATTATTGGAGAAATTAATGCAAAATTAGTAAAATCAGATCAAGATGAAGTAATAAAAAAACTTAAAGACGAAACAAGAATATTGATCGACATTGCTGTTCAAAATGGTAAACCTAGAATAGAATTTATCAACTTTATGATCGCAGTACGATCCATCTTTAAGGATGCAGTTTTGGATGAAGAATCTATCAAACATTTTTATCAAATAGATAACAATAAGACCTCTCATCTTGATTACTTCGAAATGTGCTCATGCTTACATCTTCTTTGTAACAAAAATAACAACAATAATCTTGTTGAAAGTATATACTGTTCATTTCATGAGAAAGTTAGCAATACAAACAATCCGCGAAATCACTCAGAGATAGCACATTTACTTTTAGATCTTGGAACCTTTCCACACATCCCCATTGACATTTATAAAGACACATTGAAATTATATATTTCTAAAACTTATGGCATATCTCCATCAGTACAAGAAGTCAATGCAATATACAATAAGATTCGCGAAAGAAAATTGTTTTTTATTGACTGGAATGAATCAATTAACATTAAGAAATTGCTACAGAAAAAAGAAATGCAAAGAGGGTATGATTCATAATAATTTTGTGGTAGTGTGTTTTTGCCCCTGCGGATGTTGGCATCATTGACATAGGGTGGGTTAGAATTAACCAGGCACGCAAATGCTTGGAAGCTTTCCCATCAGTTATTCGTCATTAATCGAATACTTCATACTTCGGTTTGAAGAACAAAAGACAGTGTAAACGGGTAGTGCCGTGGACGGAACGCGACTAACGTGATGTCCCTCTGTTTTTTGTTACATACACACCAGCAGGGGCACAAATTCTACCCTGAATATATTTCAAATATTCGATATTTAATCTAATTTTTTATTAGCTATTTCTTTGCGCCCTAAATTTTTAAGCCAATTCCCCAAACTCATCCCTTCAGCCTTCGCAGCCTCCTCAAACTGCGCTTTCAACTCCGGCGTAATGCGAATCTGAAAAGTCGGTGCTTTTCCGGATTTTGACTGATTTGGATCACGTTTGGCTGTTGACATGTACGTACCTTAGCATACGAAAACCTCAAATTGAAACGCCCTCGCCAGGTACTCGCAATACCGGACGAGAGCTAACCTCACCAACTATCAAGGAGTTGATTATGGCTGATTCGCATTCTACCCCAGACACCGACCAATCCGGAACCGAGCGTTCGTTAATTGTGGGATACCGCCCGAATGTTTTCGACAAATCCACGCCCAATATCATTCTGTCCGGCAAGTGGCTGCGCGCGGCGGGTTTTGATACCGGACAGCAGGTCACGGTAAAGATCATGAAAGGGTGTATCGTTCTGGTGGCGTATAACGAGCAGGAGCAGAGGTTGCAGGATGATTATAAACGGACGAAGGCAAAGCTCATTGAGATAGAGGACGCGCTTGCCGCGATCCAAACTCCACGTCCCGGAAAGCGCCTCGCAAAATCAAATACAAACCACCTGGCTTAGCGGCTGTTTCTGGCATACTACGAGCTTACAGGCATCAACCTTATGACGCGGAGGCAGCATGACATATGAAGAATTAATAAATTCACCAGCCGGTGAGTTTGTCATGTTTGCCAGCAAAGATGGAAAAGTTCGCATTGAATGTCGCTTCGAAAGCGATACGTTGTGGCTCTCACAGGCCACGATCTGTGAGTTATACGGCAAAGCCAAAGCTACGATCAGCGGGCATATCAAGAATATTTTTGATGAGGGTGAGCTGGTCGAAAATTCAGTTGTTCGGTTTTACCGAACAACTGCCAGCGATGGAGCAGATATTTTTACGAGACTGGCAAACCAAACTCGATCAGTTCCTGCAATTCAATGACCGGGACGTTTTAGAAGGGGCAGGCAAGATCAGCAAGAAAGTGGCTGATGAAAAGGCGTGTACAGAATACATTGAGTATGAAAAAAGCAGCGCCTGCTGAAAGAAGCCGAGGGTGGGAAAGATATTGTCGGCTTATTAAAATGGGATAAGCAGGCTAAGCGCTAATCCCGGTCCCCCTGCTCGCATCATCCACAAACAGCATTTCAATGCGGTTTTTATCCACGCCTGAAAAGCCGTGAATGATGCCTGCGTCATCCTGGGCTGAGCGCGACGATTAACTCCGTGTAACTGCCGGTGGGCAGCAGGACAGGGCTGATAATAAGCCCTGTCACTGTTATTTTCAGCGACGACTTTTCAGATCTTACGCGCTGAGATCTCTGCTTTTATTAAGCTGTATAGCTTATCTGATAACTCACTAAGAGTTTCGTTTTCAGTTCGCAGCATTTTGCCATTATTTTGCAATATTAAGTCATTAAAGGAACCGGCCCCTCCGAAAATGGACCTGATGCCTAAAACGGCCTGGTCATAATCAGAATCCAGGAGCTCACGATAATAAATAAGTTTTTTTGACCAAACAGTCTCATCACAAGAGACAAGTAATTCAATGATTTTATTAAGTAACGTATGTATATTTGATTTCATTTCAATCCCCCAAAATTAACCGTCTCTACGCCTGGAATATTCCATGGCGCAGGGATTACGACTTGCTCAGTACCTCCAGGGAAAATATCAGACTGGTAGCCCACCTCTCCGACATATACCTTCGATCCAGCAGGAATTTTTATCTCATAAAAACTATCGATCACAGATTCAGAACCGTCAGGCCATTTTGGTAACACAGCCTTATCGACACGCGTCTGTAGTACTCCTAAAGGTCGTTCATAACTGAAAAATCGACCCAATTCAGTGCCGCTTTGACCACCTCTAAAAAATATGGTGTCCTGTGACAATGTTATTTCCTTGTAAGCTCCACCTGAGAACGTTTCGGCAAAGCGCTCACTTAACGGTCCGGGCTTTATCATCGAGTATTCACCCTCGACTTTTCCAAGAACATGAAGGTTGTTAAGCTCATTCGCTGTCCCCAGTCTGCCAAGGCCAAGACCCGCAGCAACAGAAGCGCCAGCAATGATCAGCCCTTTATTGTCCATAACCTGATTGAAACCCGCAGGCGCATCGCCACCGAGCTGCTGCGCGGTCTGATGGAATCCCTCGATATTGCCATTATAGATCCCGCCCGCGGCCAACAACCGACCTGCAGCTTTACTGTTAATGGTTTTTGCAGCCTGAGCATGTTGCACAGGTGCCGCCGGGCGGACGTGATATCCCGGGCGTTTCAGTTGCCGGGACAGGAGATGGATAAGCCGGGTATGAAGGAACAGGGGAAGATCATTGCGAAGGTCACCGGATGTCGTCAGCACTCCCGAAATAGCATGCCCGGTTAAATCTTTTCTCAGCAGAACAAGCTTCCCGGATTTTATGTCGGCAAGAGCGTCACGGTATGCCATCCACGGATGCTGCCAGTGAAACGGTTGATAGCGGCTGACAAACCGGGTGTAGCCCTGCGGTAAATTCCACTCCTGAATGATGCGGTTGGGCAGTGCAGTTTCTGCGAGATCTCCTGCCGCAGTGTCCGGATGGATAATATGAGGAATGTCCTCAAGGTAGATGTCATCCAGTGACATGGCCTGGCTGTGATGAAGCATGGTGTCCCTTTTGCGCTGCCGTTATACGCCCAATTATTGCGCATTCCAGGCAACAGGCAAAGACCCCAAATGCCCCCGCGGTTGATTGACCACTTACCCTGCCTGGGTTATGCCTGACCGGAGACTGACCAGAAAAGTCTGCTACGAGCGAGGAACTGAAGTTCGTAGCTACTCTCAAAGTCGATGAAGAAATTGCCAGCATTACTGTGTATTAATCAATGGGGAGCAGGTCAAGGAGTTAAACCTGCCCACCCAACCGCATATGCAACAACGGAAACGGATTCCCCTGCCCGTCCAGTTCCGAGCGCCCGACCTGCTCAAACCCCATATGGCGATAAAACGCGACGCTCTGCGGGTTCTGCTCATTCACATCCACCTCGTTTACGCCAAACTCGGCGATGGCGTATTTCAGCAGCAATTTCCCGACGCCCTTCCCCCGGCTCGCGTCGTCAACAAACAGCATTTCAATGCGGTTTTCATCCACGCCTGAAAAGCCGTGAATAACGCCTGCGTCATCGCGGGCCATCACGACGGTGAGGTTTGGCAGATACGCGTTGAGCAATAACGGGCGCAGCGCCGCAATATCGCTTTCCTGTAAAAAGTGGTGGGTGGCGCGGACGGAAGATTCCCAGATCGCAACCAGACGTTCGAAGTGTGTGGGGTGTGCGGTTTCTATTTTCATGGGGGGATCATGTGCGGTTTAGAACGTTAATTCAAGTAACTCAGCGCGCCCTGTTCCCCCTCACCCTAGCCCTCTCCCTCAGGGAGAGGGAACCGATTGTGCGGTTTGTCCCCCCACACAGCTCGCGCTAAACCCTAATCTCCATCACCGCGTACACGCCGTCCTTCGGCACCACCACGGTGACGTTTTCCACCGGCACGCCCGCCGCGAGGTGAATATCCTGCAGCTGCTGTAACGACCTCGGGTAAATATCCTCCCAGCCGATCCCCCGCAGCACAAAGTCAATTTGCGGGCTGCTGGTGAGCATGTTTGACACAATCACCGCCCCGCCGGGCTTGGCCAGCCGCAGCGCGCGCTGGAGAAAAATCACCGCGTCGGTATCGTTGAAGTATTCGAAAATCCCCAGCGCGTCGACCAGTTCGGCCTGCTGCTCGCCCAGCTCCAGCAGCAGGTCTTCGTTACGCACCAGCGTATGGAGCAGGTTGCGCCTGAGCAGGGTCAGCTGTTCCCCCACTACAATCCCTTCCTGCGCCGCCATGGTTTCGGCCCAGCTGAGCGCCACCGGGTCTTTGTCCACCAGCGTGAGATACACCCGCTGGCCGTCGAGCTTTGCTTCACGCAGCGCCTCCAGCACCGGGATGGCGGCACCGCTCGCGAGGCTGACCCAGTTGTTCTCGCTCTCATTATGAATGTACTTATCCACCAGCGCGGCCAGCACTCTGGCGCGGGAGCGCACGCCAATCGCATCGTTAGCGTGGATAAACCACTGGCGGCTGTCGCTGTCCATTTTCGTGCCGTCGGGCAGGCGGTCTTCCAGCGGGTTTTGCACCACAAACAGCGCCAGAGCGGAGGGCACCAGCCGGGTGCGCCACGCGGTGAGCGCCGGGCGGTTGCGGAAGGCCTGTTCGGAATAGCGGTTCTGGGGAACCAGCACGGCCTGCCCCCCTTCGTCGTATTCCACCCTCGGGGGCCGGAGCGCTGGCTCGGCTTTCAGGGCGCGGTCAAGGGAGGCGATCTCGCGGGCAGCGTCGTCTTTCATCGGCCACTGGTCGCTGACGTCGGGAAATGACGCGCTGAAAATCGTCATATTTTCCGGTGCATCGCCGCGAAAAGGCTGCCAGTTCATGTCGTCTTCCCTCCGTTAGGCTTTTAACGGAAGTCTATCCAGGCGAGCCAGTAATACCCTACGAAGAAAGCACGAAATAGGTGCATCAGTTCTGCGACGTGCGCCATACCCCCGGCGTGCAGCCGTACTCGGTCTGAAAATGACGAATAAAGTGGGCGCAGTCGCTAAACCGCATCCGTCGCGCAATATCCGTAACGCTTTGCTGAGAGTTTTTCAGCAGCCAGCAGGCATAGCGAAGCCTGGCGCTGCGAATAAATTCCCGCGCCGTTTTGCCAAACTCGGCGTGAAACAGGCGGTTAAGCTGGCGCTCACTCAGCTTAACGTCCTGCGCGAGCCTGGCGGCGTTCAGCGGGTGAGTCAGATACTGTTCGACGATCGTCACCGCCCTGCGCAGCCGTGAATCAGGGATCATGGCGATATTCGCGGGCCGCGGCGTGGCGGCGTCATGCGGAGGAAGGGACAGCCGCCGGGAGGTGGTGGCCGCAATGTCGTCTCCCCCGTGGGCTCGGATAAGCGCCGTTACCAGGGTGAGCGTTGAGATCCCGCCCGGGCAGGTCAGCAAATCGCCTTCGTCGATAAAATCGAGGCCTTGCTCGGCATAAACCTGCGGAAAGCGTTGCGTGAAAACGTCATGGTGATGAGGATGAATCGAGGCGCGGCGCTCGTTCAGTAAGCCTTCCTCCGCCAGGATAAAGCTGCCGGTACCAATACCTATCAGGGGAACGTTGTTGTGATAAGCCTCCGTGAGAAACGCTCTGTCGCCACGGTGCCCCTGGTGAAGGTGCTCCAGGCCTCCACCAATTACCGCAATGTAGTCGAAGTCACCGGGCGGCGCATGGGCGGCCTCCGGCCGCAAGCTGAGCCCTGAGCTGCTCACTACCGGTAAGTCGGGATAAGTGCTTATATGACTGAGTCTAAAGCGTATTTTCTGGCTACGCTTCTGGACGCTGGATGCAATGCGTAACGCCTCTATTAATCCTGAATATGCGAAAAGCGAGAAATGGGGCCACAGGAGTAAACCCATATGCAGGGATTTATTCCGTGCAGGCGTCATTCTGACGCTATCATCAATTATATTTTTCATTAACTTGCCGAAGAATAATTACATTATCGCAACATTATTGTTGCTGTTATATTTTCCTAAGATAGGTCCTGGCTGTTAAATCAAGCATAAATGATGCCCGCAAAAACTTAAAAACATTTCTCCCTGTCGCTATCCGTTTTTTGACGTGTGGCACACATAGGTCGGCAGCGTCCCCAGAATAAATAAATAATTCTCATTCTGCTGTTTCTTAATACGCATATAAATATTCTTATTCGGATAGATAAAAAATAAGGGCTCGTACTTCTCCAGCCAGCTGTCGCTGATGTTGTCGTCCGGAAATTTCATATTGCGTATGGACGTCAGATTATAGACGCTGTCTTTGCGCTCAATCTGAAAGAAAACTTTGCGATTCAGGGTCTTCGTGGGATCGCTTTTCAACCGGCCATTCATGCTGAGTATTCCGCTGTTACCCTCCACGGTGTAATTCAGCCACAGAGAGAGCGTCTCATCACGGTGATGCTGAATAAAGTTCGCCTGACAGGAAAAGGGCTGGATGTAATGGCGATGCCAGAGGTAATACGCCGCCACGACAGCCCCCATCAGCAGGCACAGGCAGAGCGCAACAAGCGTTTGACGGTAGCGAACCATACTAGCGATCCTCTATAAAATAATCGGACATACAGCGGTTGGGTTCCGTCATCGGCCTGTCACAGCGAATGACCGACGCGCGAGGCAGCAGGATGTATCCGCTGACGTACACCCAGGGATAGTTCGCGCACTGGTCCTTAAACGGGGCGGCATAGGCCAGGGCTTTATCCCTGTCGCGCTGCGTTTCAATATCGCGAGAAAAATAGAGCTGACATTCGCCCATCTTCATCGCGAAGCGATACCCGTCGACGAAATAGCTGTCATGCAGCAGGTTATGGCTGATAACGCTCACGCCAGCCAGCATCAGCAATAGCACCAGCGCGCCCGGCAGCCAGAAGCGGCGTATCGGGACCGGCGGGGCGACGGTCTCTTCGCAGACATCCGGAGCAGCACGTTCTTCCTCATCAGCCTGCGGCTGCGTCTCTTTAACGGTGATTTGCGTATCGCTTGCGAGCGTCAGTCCAATCCGCGGGATAGTGACAATCGGATCGGTTTCAAACCCCACTTTCTTCAACCCCTTACGCAGAATAGAAATATTCTGGTAGTAGGTATTAGGCGAAACCAGCATCCCCCGGCGCTGCCAGACAATATCCATGCACTCCTGTTGAGTCACAATACTTCCGACTCTTTCTATTAATAACAACAAACAGCGCCCCGCCGGGGAATTTAATACCACCACCCGGTCAGGATTGTTGAGATCGCGTAATGTGCTGGCCGCTGGATGAAACTCTACCAGGCCATTAATAATGTAATGCTTATGCATAGAATGGGCTAAATACCTCCGGTCAACGCCTGTTGCTCCAGTAGATTCCCTTCACGGTTAACATGCGTATCCCTCGCCTGTGTAAGGATTAATGTGACGGATAAATGCGCAACTGTATATCCTGGCGCCTGGCGAAAATTCTTATTTTTCCTTTCTCTTTATCTGACGGGTCTAAAGTTTTCTTAACCGCTATTTAAAGCCGTCTTGACACTGACAAAACTCGACAAATCCGCCCGTTGAACGGTTTAGCCATCATTGTCTGAATTATTCAGCACCCTTAATTTGTTTTTTTAACAAAAAGGAGAGAGGACGGGCGTTCCCGGCGGGTTTCGAAATTATGCCCCATTCGAAACCTGTCGTCTTAATTAACAATTTCGGCACGGAACTGTTAGTCACCGTCAGTAACAACCCGCGTCGCATGACGTCCCCAGACTATTTCCTTACAAAACATTTATTAAAGCTAACTTTTCAATAAAAACTATCGGTATGATTATTTACAGGCAGATAAGCAAAAACCGGTTCAGCGAGGAGAAATTGACGCTACACCTAAACCGTACTTAAAACAAATTAAGATTAATTCAGGTTACCTCTTTTACGCCCTGAGTATAGTGGGCTCACACCGTGCAATGCTTAATTGCTTCGAAAATACAGGCATCGTTCTGCCAGACAGACGAGTCTCATTACAATTATAAATCGAGGGAATGACATGGCGAATAAGCTCAACAACACACGTCATTTAAATATCGCGCTATTGGGTGGAGATCACTTTGCGCGCCAGGGGATCGCCGCGTTATTAAAAAATATTGTCCCGGCTATGCAGATTACGGCATCGATCGATAATTACGCGGAGATCGAAACGATACTCGCGGCCGCACCTGTAGACGTGATTTTTTTATCCGGCATGGAGAAATATCACGCGGGATATGACTGCCTGAAATATATCAGGAAGATGAAAGTCCTTTATCCCGACGTACTTATTTGCATGTATTCCGCACCGGCAAATTCCTGGCTGTGGATACGCGGTGAAATAGACGCCTATCTCTCGCTGCAGGACCCGCTTTATCACTGGCGAGCCAGCGTATTAAAAATGGTCGATAGCCGTTATCGCCCAATAAAAAAACCCACGGCGTTATCGCTGACGCCGGGTGAATGGAGGGTATTGAAGGAACTGCGAAAGGGTCTGGATATGCGTTACATCGCCGAAACAGAGCAGCTTTCTTACCGTCGTGTCAGCGCGTTAAAAAGCTCAGCGATAAGAAAACTCGGGCTCAGGAACAAGACAGATTTGCTGGTCTTTTTAACCAGTTAGACCTGCTGCTTTCAGAGCAAATCTCGACATAACACCATAATGGAATCAGGACAATGAAAGCTCAATTCAATAATAAAACGCTGCTCGCGATCGCTATCGCGGCATTACTGCCAGCGGGCACGGCCCTGGCTGCCGGCACCAGCGGCGGCACGGTGAACTTTAGCGGCAAAGTGGTGACTTCCGCCTGCGCCATCAGCGCAGGAAGCGCCAACATTGACGTGGATATGGGTGAAGTGCGTACCGCAACGCTGGCGACCGCCGGCAGCGAAGCCAGCACGGCAAAAGCGTTTGCCATCACCCTGGAAGATTGCGAAATCGCCGATACCTCAGCCTCTACGGATGAGAACCCGATTGCCGCCACAACCGTGGCCGTCACCTTCACCGGCACGCCGGACACTTCCGATGTTAATAGCTTGTCCGTCGGGGCAAACGGCAGCGCCAACTCTGCGCAAAACGTGGCTATTCGCCTTTATGACGAGCAGGGCAACGTGGTGAAGCTGGGTGAACCCGCTTCGGCCATCCCTCTGCGTAAGGGTGCCAACACCCTGAACTTCAGCGCGAAATATTACTCGCCGAAGGGCGGCGCCACCGCGGGTGATGCCAGCGCCGTCGCAACCTACACAGTGACCTATTCGTAATCTTCAGACCCGGTCTGCGAGCCGGGCCTGTCTTATCTTTCAGGAGTAACACTATGCGCGTAAACACATGGATTTGCCTGGCGGGCGCGTTATGTTCCTCCGCCGTCTATGCCGGCGGCGTGGGGCTGGGCGCAACGCGATTGGTCTACTCCAGCGCCACCAGCCAGGCCATGATGCAGGTGAGAAACACCCATCCCGACGCCACGTTCCTCATCCAGTCGTGGATGGAGAATGAGAAAGGCGAACGTACCAACGACTTCGCGATCACGCCGCCGCTGTACGTCATGAAACCGGCCAGCGAAAGCGCGGTGAAAATCATGTTTAACGGCAAAGCCCTGCCAGAGGATCGGGAGACGCTCTACTGGATGACGGTCAAAGCCATCCCCCAGCAGGCGAAAAGCGGCGCCGGGAATACGCTGCAGTTTGCATCGGCTAACCGCATCAAGGTCTTTTATCGCCCCGAGGGACTCAGTGAGACCCCGGGAGAGGCGTGGAAAAAACTGGCCGGTGCCTACCGTGCCGGAAAAGTGACGCTCAGTAACCCAACGCCGTACTACCTCACCACCATCAACGTGAAAATTGACGGTATGCCGGTGCAGCCGGTGATGGTGCCCCCGAAAGGCAGCGTGACGCTGGCTGAACGCTTCAGCCACGCGAGCAGCATGAGCTATCAAACCATTAACGATTACGGGGCATGGACCCCCGCCACGCGCGCGTCGTTATCCCAATAATAAAAACAGTAAGGCGTGACCACGTGAAAATAAAAATCCTGTGCGCCACGGTGATCTCCCTGGTGATTCGGCAAGCCGTGGCTGCTGAAAGCGAGCTGCAATTTAATCCCGCGTTCCTCAACGGCGAGAGCGCAAACAGCGCCGATCTCGCCTGGGTCAACGCCGGGAGCGCGTTGCCGCCGGGTGATTACAATCTCAACGTGTATATCAATACGAATTATGCGTTCACGGGTAACGTCACGTTCCGCCTTGCTGAAGACAGCACGGGTGAAGCGCTGCCCTGCCTCACGCCTGAACAATTCGCCGCGCTGGGCATCGATAGCCATCAGGCGAAGGGCGGCGGCCTGCCGCTGGCGCAGCGCTGCATCTTCTTAACGAAGGCGTTTGCGGATACGCAGTTTGACCTGGACCAGAAGACGCTCACCCTGAGCTTCACCGTACCGCAGAGTGCGATGCGAAATTTGCCGCGCGGGTACGTCAGCCCGGAAAGCTGGGAGGCGGGCATTCCTGCCGCGTGGCTGAATTACGTGGTCAATGGCTCGAACAATGAGTATCGCGGCGAGACGCGCACGCGGGAGCAGCAGCTGTTTGCGAGCCTCAACAGCGGCGTCAACCTGGGCGCGTGGCGGCTACGTGATTTCACCACGTGGACCAAAGACAGCAATGAGCTTACCCACGTGCAGACCTGGCTGCAGCGCGATATTCACGCCCTGCGCGCGCAGGTGTATGCCGGGGAAACGTACACCTCGGCGCAGGTGTTCGACTCCGTGGGCCTGCGCGGTATCGCCCTGAAAACCGATGACAACATGCTGCCCGCAAGCCTCAGCGGCTATGCGCCTGAAGTCCGGGGCATCGCGCGCAGCAACGCCACGGTCACGGTTCGTCAGAACGGCAACATCATCTATCAAACCTCCGTCCCGCCGGGGGCGTTTGTGCTGAAAGATCTCTACCCGACCTCCTCGGGAGGCGATCTGGCGGTCACCATTCAGGAGAACGACGGCAGCAAAACGCAATACACGCTTCCCTTTGCCAGCGTGCCGAACCTGGTGCGTAACGGACAGGTGAAATATGCTCTCGGCGCCGGGAAATACCGTCCGACGGGCAATCAGGACGCGCCCTCTTTCGCGCAGGGCGAGCTGTTCTACGGCTGGCGATACGGCCTGACGTTTTACGGCGGGGCGCAGTTTGCCGATCGCTATAACGGCCTGGCCCTCGGGTTTGGGCAAAACCTTGGCCGCTTTGGCGCCTATTCCATCGACCTGACCCACGCCCGCAGCCAGCTGGCGGACGATCGGCACTATACCGGTGATTCGGTGCGCCTACGCTACAGCAAGCTGCTGAACGACATTGGCACGCGGGTTAACTTCTTCTCGCTGCGCTACTCCACGAAAGGGTTTTATACCCTCAGCGACACCACGTACAAAGGGATGTCGGGCGGATCGCCAAAGCAGACGGTGGAAGACGATGGCACCGTCACCACCCATTACGACACCGTGTACAACCTGCGCATGTCGCGCAAGGCAAAAAACCAGCTGCTGCTGTCGCAGCCGATGGGACAATATGGCTCGCTGTCACTGTCGTGGGATCAGCAGACCTACTGGAACACGTCAAATACCACGCAAAGCCTGCAGTTTGCGTGGAACGCCACTTTTCGCAACGTGTCGCTTGGCGTCAGCGTCCAGCGAAGCTCGAGCCTGTATGACGACAAGAAAGATAACATCCTGTCGATGTCGATTTCGGTCCCGCTGGGCAACCCGACGCTGTCGACCCGTGCGCGCTTTACCACGACCCATGCGGACTCCACCGGCACCACCACCAGCACGGGCGTGAGCGGCTACCTGCCGGGTGAGGAGAATCTGTTCTACAGCGTCAACCAGCGCTACAGCTCCCGACAGCACTACGGCGGCGATGCCACCCTGCAGTACGAAGGCGCGTGGGGAGACTACAACCTGGGCTACAGCTACGCCAGCGACTCCCGCAACCTCAGCTACGGCATCAGCGGCGGGGCGGTAGTGCATGAAGATGGCCTGACGCTGAGCCAGCCGCTTGGAAATACCAACATTCTGGTAAAAGCGCCGGGAGCCAGCAACGTCGCCGTGCTTAACCATAAGGGCATCAAAACGGACAGCCGGGGCTACGCGGTGATCCCGTATGCCACGCCGTATCGCGTCAACCAGGTCGCGCTGGACGTGACGACCGCCGGCAATGACGTGGAGCTGGAAAACGCCATCGCCAACAAAACGCCTACCGACGGTGCCCTGGTTCGCGCCACCTTCACCACGCACCAGGGGGCAAAAGCGATGTTTATCGTGCGTCACGGCAACGACGTGCTCCCCTTCGGCACGCTGGTCTCGCTCGATGATGACAAAACCAGCGGCATCGTTGGCGATGGCGGCAGCCTGTATCTCTCCGGTTTGTCAGAGAAGGGCACGCTGAACGCCGTGTGGGGCCGCGGCAGCCGCCAGCGCTGCGCCATTACCTACGCCTTAAACAAGCAGAACTATAACGCCCGCACCGGTCTTTATTCTCAGGAGGTGGTATGTCAGTAACGCTTCGGATCGGCTGCATTGCGCTGCTGCTGGTCTTCACGCTCCCCGTTCGCGGCTACGACGTGCTGGTTTCCGTCACCGGCAATTTGATCGGCAACACCTGCGTGGTAGCGCAGGACTCCGGGGAGCAAAACGTGCCGCTGGGCACCATTGGTATAAAACAGTTCAGCCGCGCCGGGGCCGTGAGCAATATCAAAACGCCCTTCACGCTGAGGCTTGAAGCGTGCGGGCCAACCTTTGCTGGCGTAAAAATTCGCTTCAGCGGTACGCCGGATGATGTCAACCCGCAGCTGCTGAAAATTGCCGACGGTGGCGCTACCGGCGTGGCGGTGCAGATCCTCGATAAAGAGAGCGTACTCATTCCCCTGAATACAAAGACCGCAGCCTACGGAACCGCGGGGGATGACAGCGTACAGATGACCTTCTACGCGCAGCTGGTTGCCACCGCTACGCCGGTGAGCGCCGGTGATGTGTCAGCCCTCGCCACCTGGACAACGGAGTATCTATGATGCGTTTAGCGTTTCTTCTCAGCGGATTACTTTTCTGCGCCAGCGTGCAGGCGCTGGACTGGAAATCGGACATTACGCTCTCCCCTCAGCCGATGACCTACAGCGGGCCGGCGGATTCCGTGGTGCCGGGCAGCATTATCGGCTCGACATGGAGCGCCACCGCCAGCGTGCAGCAGGTGTTCTGGTGCGGGATTGTTTTTACCTGCAACAAAGGCACGCTGCAGCCCAGCAGCAGCGCCATCACGAGCGGTGCGACGGTCACCGTCGACGGGGTGAACTACACCGTTTTTGAGACCGGCGTACCGGGCGTGGGGTATATCATCGGGCTGAAGGATTTTAAGGGAACAAAATACATTCCCCTGCAAACCGGTATCACGCAAAGCTACCCGGCAGAGGGCACCAGCGGGTTTGCTCAGGATCTGGGCTGGTCGGCAAAGGTCACCTTTATTAAAACCGGTGCCGCCCTGAAATCCGGCGTCTATAACATCCCGACCATCAACGCCGCGGTGCTCACCGCCTATAACAACGAGACGAAAACGGCGCAGGTGATTATCAGCCCGACCACCATCACGGTGACCGCCAGCGGGTGTACGGTCGGTAGCAAAAACGCCAGCGTGGCGCTGGGCACCATTGATATTCGCACTCTGCCCACGGTGGGAAGCACGTCGCCATCGGGAACGTTTACCGTCGGCCTGACCTGCGACGCGAACGTGGCGGTTCACGCCGTGATGACCGATCAGACCACGCCGTCGAACACCTCGTCGGTGGTGACGCTGACCGGAGACTCAACGGCGTCCGGCGTTGGGGTGCAGTTTTTCTACAACGGCAGCGGGCCGCTGACGATGGGGCCGGACAGCTCGGCCGCGGGTGCGACCGGCCAGTTCTTTATCCAGAGCACCACGGCGGCGCAGACGCTCACGCTACCGTTCCAGGCGCAGTACATCCGAACCGGTGAACTGGTCCCCGGCTCGGCCAACGCGCTGGCCAGCATTACGTTTTCCTACCAGTAGGGACTATTGCTTCACCCACACCAGCTGGTCAACCCGGAAGCCCAGACTGCGCGCGGTGTTCAGGTAATCCTGCTTCACCGCATCCGGGATGGTCGGCGTGCGCGACAGGATCCACAGGTAATCGCGGTTCGGGCCGCTGACCAGCGCGTACTGGTACTTATCGTCCAGCCTGATCACGTTGTAGCCGCCGTAGAACGGGCCGAAGAAGGAGACCTTCAGCGCGGCAGTGGTCGGTTCGCCGGTAAAGTACGCTTTCCCCTCGCTCTCGTTCCACTTGTTCTTCACCGGATCGTAGCCCCGGTTGAGTACGCTAATACCGCCGTCGCTGCGTTTGCCGTAGGTGGCGGTTACCTGCTCCAGCCCGCGTTCAAAGCGGTTTTCCAGCCGGGCGACTTCGTACCATTTGCCAAGATAGCGGCTGGCTTCGAAGTTGGTGATAGGCTGCACGCCTTTCGGCGGCGTAGGGGATTTACAGGCGACCAGCGTCAGCGCAATGGCAACACCGGTCACAACAGGCCATAGCTTCATGAGAATTCCTTTCATTTGCACGGTTGGATGTTAAGTGTAGTGCACCGTTTCGGCGCTTCATCCCGTTCGGGAAAATTCGTAGTATATTGAGAGTATTCCTCCACTCTGGACACGGACATGGCTTACTCCATCGGCGAATTCGCCAGACTCAGCGGCATCACCGCCACCACCCTGCGGGCGTGGCAGCGTCGCTATGGTTTACTCAAGCCACAGCGCACGGAAGGCGGCCACCGCCAGTACAGCGACGAGGACGTCCAGCAGGCGCTAAAAATTCTCGACTGGGTCAAAAAAGGCGTCCCGATCGGCCAGGTCAAACCGCTGCTGGAACGCCCGACGCCGGGACGGACCAACAACTGGCAAACCCTCCAGCAGAACATGCTGCAACGCCTGCAGGACGGCAAGGTCGAGTCTCTGCGCCAGATGATTTACGACGCCGGACGCGAGTACCCAAGGCCAGAGCTGGTCGCGAACGTGCTGCGCCCGCTGCGCAGCCAGGTCTCGGCCAATGTCGCCGCCGCCATGACCCTGCGCGCGATCCTCGACGGCATCATCATGGCCTACACCTCGTTTTGCCTCGAAGGCGATAAAAAAGCGCCGGGCGATAATATTCTGCTCAGCGGCTGGCACCTGAACGACCCGTGCGAGATCTGGCTCGAAGCCCTAACGCGCACCGGCCAGGGCCACCGCATCGACATCCTGCCGGTTCCGCCTGACGCGCTGGCACCGGAAATTTTCCCGGAGCGTAAATGGCTTCTGGTCACCAGCGGCAAGCTCACCGCCGCGCGGAAAAAGCAGGTGGAGCAGTGGCAGCAGCAGGTATCGCTTGAAGTAATTATCCTCTGATCATTTTCTCCTGCGGGAATCTTCACGAAAAGTTGAATATTTTCCCGCGCCGCAGATGCTAACGTTTTCCTGTGACGTATAACTCCACAGGAAAACACCATGAAAAAAACTGCCCCTCTGCTGATCCTGGCCTCGATGGCCTTTGCCCCTGCCGCCTTTAGCGCCCCTGCCGGCACGCTGAGCGTCCACATTCTCGACCAGCAAACCGGGATGCCGCCATCGGACGTGACCGTTACGCTGGAGAAACAGCAGCAGGACAAATGGACCCCGATCGCCAGCGGCAAAACCGACCACGACGGCCGCATCAAATCGCTCTATCCGCAGGATCAGGACATGCAGCCTGGCGTGTATAAAGTGACCTTCAAAACCGCAGAGTACTTCCACGGCAAAAAGCTGGACTCCTTCTTCCCGGAGATCCCGGTGCTGTTTACCGTGACCCGCACCAACGAGAAGCTGCACATCCCGCTTCTGCTGAGCCAGTACGGTTACTCGACCTACAAGGGTAGTTAAGACGAGTTGATTTTAAAGGAATAAAAAAAATAGTTCCGCTAATACTTGGACAAATTAGTCATGTTGTGTAAGTTTTAATTATATGAACGGGAGGACTACACCATGACAACGAAACCTGTGCTCGGTATTAGCGGATGTTTGACCGGATCCGCCGTTCGCTTTGACGGCGGACACAAGCGTATGGGCTTCGTCATGGATGAGCTGGCCCAGTGGGTGAATTTCAGGCCCGTCTGCCCGGAAATGGCTATCGGTCTGCCGACGCCTCGCCCGGCCATACGCCTGACGCTGACGGACAGCGGCGAAACGCAGCTCCGTTTCAGCAAACCGCCTCATGATGACCTCACGCAGAAAATGGCCGAGTTCACGGCGGACTATCTGCCAAAAATCGGCGATCTGTCGGGATTTATCGTCTGTGCAAAATCCCCAAGCTGCGGCCTGGAACGCGTGCGGCTGTACGATGAAAACGGCAACCGGGGCCGCAAGGAGGGCGTCGGGCTGTTCACCGCCGCCCTTCTTGAAACCTACCCGTGGCTGCCCGTCGAGGAAGACGGTCGGCTGCACGACCCGGTGCTGCGGGAAAACTTTATCGAGCGGGTATTTGCCCTGCACGAGCTAAACACGCTGCGCGCTAAAGGTCTCACGCGACGTGGGCTGCTGGATTTCCACAGCCGCTATAAATTGCAGCTGCTGGCGCACCATCAGGCGGGCTACCGTGAAATCGGCCCGTTCGTTGCCTCGCTGCACGAGTGGGAAGACCTGGACGCCTTCTTCGTGGCGTACCGGGAAAAGCTGATGACCATTCTGAAGAAACCCGCCTCGCGGAAGAATCACACCAACGTGCTGATGCATATTCAGGGGTATTTCCGTAACCAGCTCAACACCCGCCAGCGCGGCGAGCTGCGCGACGTGATCCTGCACTATCGCAACGGACAGTTGCCAATCCTCGCCCCGATCACGCTGCTGAAGCACTACCTGGCCGAATACCCCGACCGGTATCTGATGACGCAAAACTACTTTGATCCCTATCCTGATGATTTGGGTCTGCGTCTGGCAGTCAAGTGATGAAAAAAATGCGAAGGCCCCATTGACCCATAGAGGCCCAAAGCAGTACCCCGTTTAGACGACATCCTCACTGTCGTCTCTTTTTTGCATTTCATCTCAAAGACTGTGATTATATACAGGCCTATTCTGCAAAAAGGGGCCTGCATGTGATCCACACCCTGCACATTCAAAACTACCGCTCCATCCGCGACATGTCGCTGGAGCTGGAGCAGCTCAACATCGTCTTCGGCCCGAACGGCACCGGGAAATCCAATATCTACAAGGCGATACATCTGATGCACAGCGCCGCTCAGGGGCAGTTTTCCCAGGCGCTGGCGAACGAGGGCGGCATTCTGAAGGTGTTCTGGGCAGGCAAAACCCGCAGCGACCAGCTGCGGCGGATGAACCTCGCGGTGGAAACAGAGACCTACGAATACGAGCTGCAGGTCGGGTTTGTGGAGAAGCTGCCCTATCCCTCGCAGTTTCAGCTCGACCCGGTGATCAAAGAGGAGTCCATCTGGCTGAGCGGCCAGCACCGTCGTCCTTCGTCACAGCTGATGAAGCGTAAGAACCAGGCGGTGTTTCTGAACAACGTGCATCACGAGAAGGTGACCCACAGCGGCACGCTGTACGAGAACGAATCGGTATTCGGACAGCTCGGCGAACCACACCTTTACCCGGAAGTGTCGCAGATGCGCGAGTCCCTGCGTAACTGGCGCTTTTATCATGAGTTTTCTGTATCAATCGGCTCGGCGATGCGGGCCCCGCAGGTCGGTTTCCGTTCCCCGGTGCTGGCCAGCGACGGTGCAAACCTGGCGGCCGCGTTTCAGACTATCGTCGAGATTGGCGACGAGCTGCTGCTGATGCGCATCCTCGACCAGGCCTTCCCCGGCTGCGTGTTTTACAGCGACAACGCTGGCGGACGTTTTCGCATGATGATGCAGCGCGAAGGTCTAAGCAGGCCGCTGGAACCGGCGGAGTTCTCCGACGGCACCCTGCGCTTTCTGTGCCTGGCGGTAGCGCTGTTAAGCCCGCGCCCACCGGCGTTTATCGCGTTGAACGAACCTGAAAACAGCCTGCACCCGCAGATGCTGCCCGCGCTGGCGAGCTTAATTGCCGAGGCCAGCCGCTACTCGCAGATCTGGCTCACCAGCCACTCGCCGGAGCTGGCGAAGTTGATTGAGAAGCAGAGGTCGTTTTCGCTGTATCAGCTATCGATGGTTGAGGGGGAGACGAAGGTGGAGAGGCTGGGGTAGTTCTTTATATCTCACTTTCCCTGCCTTCAATGACTATTCTTTCGGTAGCCACCAACGACGAAAATGATTTTCGCCGGGATATGCCTTTGGCGCTTGCTGGCTCGCGATACATGCCCCAATTTATTGTTGCCAGTTTCTGCTGGAAGGATAATCTGTAAATATTAGTTATCAGATGAGAAAATTTAAATGGATATTGCACTTTTCCCTGGTCAAAACGCCCGTGCATGGGCTGAAACAATGATAAATCTTGAAGCCCGGAAGCTTATCAATACTGCGAATATTGTCGGAGGGCAACATCTCAGCGATGGACTCGCACGGATTAAGTTTATGGATGATATTCGGCAGTTTGTGATGCAACAATTTAGCGCTACCCGGGCGGCCAGAAGTCATGAGGAGTGCATGGAATGCCTGAAAAACATCCGGACAGAGAACGAAAGTCTTCTTGATCAAAGCAGAATGCTTCGCTCACGTACAGCTCAGCTTTTTGCTCAGATTGAACTGGTTAAAGAAAATAACAAAGTCGTCGGTTATGTTATCTCGTCGATTAAGGCTTTCAGGATTACAGATTGTTGCAGGTGTAGGTGCAATGATGACAATGAACCCAGTGGGTGCGCTTGCAGGAGCGATTCTGGTTATGGATGGTGCAAATGCCATTTCAAAAGAAATTAACAGAACGCTTCAACATCAACCAAATTCCGAAGGAATGCTGGCAGATGGCGTCATGGATATCGCTCAGTTTATGGGATTTAAACGTGAATCAGCACTGGGAGTATTTAACAGCGTAAGCCTGGCCGCAAGCGTCTATACGGTATTTGGCGCCATCCGAAAACCCGAATCATGGCGTCTGTTTCGCTATCTCCCGCTGGATTTCTACCGCAAGGTTGACGGAATGAATCGCGCAGCGCTCACTATGAAAATTGCCGGCTGGGGTGTGTCTGCAAAAGTCTCGTTTGATTTAATTTCTAATGCGTCTGGCCAGAACTAATGTATTTCTTTCTGTAGCGCCAGGCTTTGTAGGTAATGACCGGCGGTTGAAAAAACCAGACAATCACCAACACGATGAAAAGAGAAATGCCTCCGGAAACAATATTGTAATGCTCAGCGAAAAAAAGAAGCGCCAGAAAAATCAAAGCCACAACCGCAGTAAGAAACAGAACCATGATAAATCGCTTACCTAACTCAAGTACTACCTCGAGCAAGGATGAACCATAACGGCTAATGTTCCGGTTCAGATACGCTAATTCTTTTACGGTGAAACCTGATTCTAGTAACTGCGTTTCAATATTGTTCATGCCACTACCTTTTCTCTGGAAAGTAACGTGGAATATCTTAACCGGAAGAGAGGCGTCTTGTAACCATTCTGATGCATCAGCATTAAACAGCAAAAATCAGGATCACGCTAAAAAGACACTGGCGGCTAAAGTAAAAAAACAAAAGATTACGGGATTTAAGACGCGCTCGTCAGGGACGTTCGTAACCATCAACAAATAGATGCCGCCCACGGCTTTTCACTCCAGCGCAACAGAATTATCATTTTCTGAAGACGGCTGAATGCGAAACGTCTTTCGCCACTCCGCCGGACTGACCCCAAAACGCGCCTTAAACTGCTGTCGCCAGGTGACGGCGGAATTAAATCCCACCAGCTCGGCCACGCGCTCAATCGGCATATTTCCGGCTTCAAGCAGGATCTGGCTGCGCCGCAGGCGTTCGGCGGTCAGCCAGTCGGAGACGCTCATTCCCGTGGCTTTAATAAAATGGCGGGTCAGGGTGCGGCGGCTCATCGAAACCACCTCTGCCAGCGAGTCCAGGCTATGCGGTTCGGTGATGTGCTGCTGAAGATAATCGATCAGACAGTTAATACGTCCGTCGCGGGTATCTTTGGGTACCGGCTGGGCGATGAACTGCGCCTGCCCGCCTTCGCGGTAGGGCGGAACAATCATCCGGCGGGCAATCTGGTTGGCAACCACGCTGCCAAAGCGCTGGCGAATGATATACAGGCAGCAGTCCAGCGCAGCCGCCGTTCCAGCAGAGGTGATGATATTGCCGTCATCCACGTAAAGGGCATTAATATCCAGCTGAACGTACGGGAAAAGCGACTGGAACTGATGCTCGAACTCCCAGTGGGTGGCCGCACGTTTGCCGTCGAGGAGCCCCGCCCAGGCCAGCACAAACGACCCCAGACACAGCCCGACGATTTCCGCGCCGTTGTCTCTCGCCTGCACCAGGCTGTCGAGCAGCGTCTGGGGCGGTCGTTCAAGGACGTGCTGCCAGTAGGGAACGACAACAATATCGGCCTGGCCAATGGCGGTGTAATCCTGCGTGGCGTTGAGGGCAAATCCGTCTTTTGAGGTGAGAAAACCCGGCGTTTCGGCGCAGATCGTCACGTTAAAGCGCTTTTCGCCGGAGACCGAATCGCCAAACAGAATGCAGGGAACGGAGTAGTGGAACGGGCTGAACCCGTCTACCGCGACAATCGCGACGTTGATTAGCGACATCTGTCTCTCCTTTCCCTTTAACGCACTCAGAATATAACGGTTTCGCCATCCTGGGGAATGCTCACCGCGTCACTCACCTGATTGGCTTCAACGTACTCACGCAGCGCGCTGCGGGTCAACAGGCAGTGGTTAATCGCCTCCATATGGATTGCCACAATGTTGGCCTGCGGCAGCAGGAAATGAACGTTGAGCACATCCTCCTGCCCCATAATAATGGGCCCAAAACCAATGACGTGGGCATAGCCCGCGTTCAGCACCACCACGTCCGGCTGGTGCTTTTGCAGGTCGGCCGCCACTTCGTCACGCCAGATGGTATCCCCGGCAAGATAAAGCGTCTTCTCATCGGGATGACGCAGCACCACGCCGCAGGCCTCACCCAGCCGCTCCGCCAGCTCCGGCACGGCGTAAGCGCGATCGGTGCCGTGCTGCCCGCCGTGGGTTTTCGTAATCTGAATATCGCCGAAGAAGGTCGCGTCGGTCATGACCGTCAGGTTGCTGAATCCCTGGCTTCGCAGCAGCGCGGCGTCACGATCGTTTTGCACGTAGATCGGTTTGTCTTTGGCGATCAGCTCCGCCGCGGCGCGATCCCAGTGATCGTCATGGGTATGGGTGACGATCACCGCGTCAGCATCCAGCAGCGTGTTGACGTCAACGGGGAGTTCGACAGTCGGGTTACGGCGTTCGGCATACGCCGTACCGGGAAAGCCCGGATAAGCCCCCTTCGGGGCCAGCATCGGGTCGATTAAAAGACGTTTTCCGGCGTAGGTAATCAGCTGGGTGGCGTTGCGAATATGGGTAATGTTCATGGGCTATCCTCCGGTTGGTGTGATAAGGAGGATAGCCAGCCGTCACAATTGACGCTGTGGGTTAAAGGGCGATTACCGATGGAATCGGGCCAAGTTAAGCAACCCGTTTTCCGTCAGATCGTTTACCAGCCCGGCACCGCCCCGCCGTTAAAGATCGTCTCCGCCGCTTTCGCTACCTCAGGCGATTGATACGACTGGATAAATTCCTTCACGTTCTCCGCGTCTTTGTTGTCTTCGCGCGTCACCACAATGTTCACGTACGGCGAGTTTTTATCCTCAATAAAGACGCTGTCATGCACCGGCGACAGCCCTGTTTGCTGAATATAGGTAGTGCTGATGATGGCGACATCCACTTTCGGGTCGTCCAGCACGCGCGGCAGCTGTGCCCCTTCCAGCTCCATAATTTTCAGCTGTTTAGGGTTGGCGGTAATATCCAGCGCCGTCGGCAGCAGCCCGGTGTCCGGCTTCAGGGTAATGAGCTTCTCCTTTTGCAGCAGCAACAGCGCGCGGCCAAGGTTGGTCGGGTCGTTTGGAATGGCAATGGTCGCCCCGTCCTTCAGGTCAGAGACGGATTTGATTTTGCGGGAATAGCCGGCCATCGGAAAAACAAAGGTGTTCGCCACGGCCACCAGCTTGTAGTTATGCGCCTTGTTATCCTCAGCGAGGAACGGGCGATGCTGGAAGACGTTAGCATCCAGTTCCCCTTGGTTGGTGGCATCGTTAGGCAACAGCGAGCCGCTGAAGCCCACCAGCTCCACGTCCAGGCCATATTTCTCTTTTGCCACCTTTTTGGCAACTTCCGCTACGTCCTGTTCAGCGCCGTTGATGACGCCCACTTTAATGTGTTTGGCATCGCTGCCACTTTGATCGCACCCTGCCAGCAGCAGGCCAGCAAGTACCAGAGCACCCAATCGACGTTTCACAAGACAGTTCCTTTTGCTAAATGTTGTAGTGACTATATCGACAACGAGGCGGTGAAATAAAAACCGAAAAAGAATCAATAAGAAGGATAAGTTATATGCGGGTATTGCCGGGTGGCGCTGCGCTTACCCGGCCAACAGATTCCGAGCTTAAAGCGCTTTCGCCAGGTAATGTCGCTGCATGCCCGGGTACGGATAATCCTGCAAAGACATCTGCAACTGGTACCCCTGTTTTTCATAGAACGGACGCGCCTGGAAGCTGGCGGTATCGACCAGCGCGTGTTTGCAGCCTTTGCGTCTGGCTTCCTCTTCGGCCGCTTTGATAAGCTGACTGCCCACGCCGGATCCGCGCACGGCATCGCTCACCCAGAGAAAGTCGATATTCAGCCAGTCGCCTTTACGCACCCCAATTAGCCCGCCGAGCATGACGCCTTTATCATCCCGCACGTAAACGCCTATATCCCCGCTGAAGGTGGATAGATCCAGAAACTGCGCATTGTAGGCTCTCAGGCCCGTGAGTAACTCTTCTTTTTCCTGCGCCGTAACCGCACGAGTAATGCTCAGCTGCATATTTTTATCTCCTTGTTATCTGTGCCGCTTCACTATCTCACACAGATCTCCTGGAGAAAATTCATACTTTCGGCTGGCGTCGCTACACTGAATGTAACGATATATTTCATGGGAAGCATGTGACTTCTAAAAGGGGGTTGTGATGAAAGCTGCGCACCTGGTCTGCCTGCTGGTTTGTCTGCTCTTCGCCGCGTTTGTCCATGCTCAGGAAAAGGATGACCCCGCGAAAGAGGCGCAAATAAAGCAGCAGGTCCTTAAAGATATTAAGAAAACCTGTACGCCACAGAAAAAGCAGAGCGATAAAGCCTGGCAGGAGATGATTTTGTCGTCCGAGGCCAATCAGCTGCTGATCAAAAATGCCATCACCGCCGTTAAGCGCGACAACCTGGATGCCTACTGGGGGGCGATTGGCCAAGTGGATTGTATGGAAGATTATTGAGTTCCCGCCGGGTGGCGCTGCGCTTACCCGGCCTGGAAAACATTTTTAACGCTTCCGCATGTCCGGAATAATCAAATCCCCGCGCAGAACATAGGACCCGAGCATCTGCGTTTTCTCCGTCAGCCAGCTCACAATCCGCGCCGCCATCGCGTCCATGGAATATTCAATCGCCGGGATCACCGGAATACCCGGCAGGTGCAGCGATCCGGCCAGGCTGAAGACCATGATGTCGTCCGGCACCGATTTGTTAAACGCCTGCAGCTGCGGGATCACCCGCTGGGCTTCCTGCTCGTCTGCCACCAGCAGCGCGTTGAAGTTCAGAGTACTGGCGTTATTAAGCAGCTCCTGTAGCGCAACGGACGAGGAGGTCGCGTCCATAAAGACCAGGCTGCGATTAAAGGGCAGGAAATTTTTCTCCAGCGCGTGCTTGTAGCCGAGCAGCACCTGATCGGCAAAACCGCTGCCGTGGGGGTGGATCAGCGCAATCTGGCGACGCCCCTGGCTGGTGAGGTAGTTACAGGCGGTCTCGGCGGCAAAGGCGTGATCGAACTGGATGCTGTTGGAATTATCAGTCTCCATGCAGTCCACCAGAATGACGTTTTCCATATCCACATCCAGCGGGAAACGGGCGCCAATCACCAGGATGTCATCGCACAGCCCGCAGGAGAGTTCTTCAAGGGCGTGCATCACTTCCGCTTTGCTGTGCGCGAAGCGCAGCAGGAGATGTTTTTGATGCTGGCTGAGCTGTTTTTCCAGCGCGTAGAGATAACCGGTGGTCTGGTTAATGTTTTCCTGCGCGCAAATTACCCCGATACAGCCCGTCGACTGGCTCAGCAGCGACTGGGCAATCACGTTAGGCCGGTAGTTCAGCTCATCCACCGCTTTTAATACGGCCTGACGGCTGGCTTCCTTAACGCCACGCGACCCGCTCAACACTCGCGATACCGTGGCTTTAGACACCCCGGCAAGACGTGATACATCATTGATTGTCGACATCTCTTTCCCCTGGCAGGCTTACCTCGCGCCTGCAAATTCCATGACCGCTTCGGCTCACATTATAGCCAGAACGGAGTATATCCGTTTCCGTTTTCCATGGAAACCGATTTTCCGTTTCCACTCAAAATGATGTCAAAACAGCCAAATTATGTGATGCACATCCGGTTAATTAGCCTCATAAGTAAGGGATCTTGATGGGTATCACACTTCTGTCTTTTATGAATGGAAACCGGTTTCCGTATCATGTCCAATCATCCTCGCAATAACTTTTTACATTTAGAGGATGGTTGTCGATGTTCAGAATTATGCTGTGCTGCTCTGCCGGGATGTCCACCAGCCTGCTGGTCAGCAAAATGATCGATGTCGCGAAAGAACGTGGTTTGCCGGTGAAGATTGATGCGTACGGTGTTTCCGAATTTGATACGCAGTTTCCGCAATACCAGGTTGTCCTTCTCGGACCGCAAGTGAAATACATGTTAAAGACACTCTCAGACAAGGCGGCTACGAAAGGCATTCCGGTGCAGCCCATCGATATGATGGACTACGGCATGCAGCGTGGCGATAAAGTACTGGACTATGCTCTGTCGCTCATCGAAGCGGCACACTAAAAGGTGTTCACATGAGTTCGTTATATCAATCCATGGTCGCGGTGATTGAGCAGTCAATTACCCCGCTGGCCGCGAAGCTCGGTCAGCAAAAGTATGTGATTGCCATCCGCGACGGCTTTACCGCCGCGCTGCCGTTTATGATCATCGGCTCGTTTATGCTGGTGTTCATCTTCCCGCCGTTCTCGGCGGATACCACCAACAGCTTCGCCCGCGGCTGGCTGGATTTCTCCCAGACCTATCGCGAACAGCTGATGCTGCCGTTTAACCTCAGCATGGGCGTGATGACCTTCTTCATTTCGGTGGGGATTGGGGCAAGCCTGGGGCGTCAGTTTAACCTCGACCCGGTGATGTCCGGCCTGCTGGCCTTTATGGCCTTCCTGCTGGTCGCCGCGCCGTATGCCGACGGCAAAATCTCGACCCAGTATCTCTCCGGCCAGGGCATCTTCACCGCGCTGATCACCGCCATTTACGCTACCCGCGTCTACGCGTGGCTGAAGCAGAACAACGTGACCATTCGCCTGCCGAAGGAAGTCCCAACCGGCGTGGCGCGCTCGTTTGAGATCCTGATCCCGGTGATGGTGGTGATCGGTACGCTGCACCCGCTGAACCTGTTCATCGAAGCGCAGACCGGAATGATCATCCCGCAGGCGATCATGCATCTGCTGGAGCCGCTGGTGTCCGCGTCTGACTCCCTGCCCGCGATTCTGCTCTCCGTACTGCTGTGCCAGATCTTCTGGTTCGCCGGTATTCACGGCTCGCTGATCGTCACCGGCATCATGAACCCGTTCTGGATGGCTAACCTCTCCGCAAACCAGGCGGCGCTGGCGGCCGGCGCGGCGCTGCCGCACGTTTATCTTCAGGGCTTCTGGGATCACTACCTGCTGATTGGCGGCGTAGGCTCCACCCTGCCGCTGGCGTTCCTGCTGCTGCGCAGCCGCGTTACCCACCTTCGCACCATCGGCAAAATGGGCGTGGTGCCGAGCTTCTTCAATATCAACGAACCGATTCTGTTCGGCGCGCCGATCATCATGAACCCGATGCTGTTTATCCCGTTCGTGTTCGTTCCGCTGGTCAACGCCTGCCTGGCGTACGGCGCAACCAAGCTCGGCTGGCTGGCGCAGGTCGTGTCGTTAACCCCGTGGACCACCCCTGCACCGATTGGCGCTTCGTGGGCAGCAAACTGGGCGCTGAGCCCGGTGGTGATGTGCCTGGTCTGTATGGTGATGTCCGCGCTGATGTACCTGCCGTTCCTGCGCGCCTATGAGCGTACGCTCATCAAAAACGAAGAGCAGAAGGCCCAGGCAACCGTCGGCGCCGCCGAGACCGCCAGCAATTAAGTCAAAGAGGAAGAGTCATGAAATACGCATTTCCCGATAACTTCTGGTGGGGCAGCGCAAGCTCCGCTCTCCAGACCGAAGGGGCAAGAGAGGGCGAAACCACATGGGATTACTGGTTTGCCCGCGAGCCGAACCGTTTTCACAACGGCGTGGGGCCGCAGCAGACCTCCACGTTCTATCAGCACTGGAAAACGGACATTCAGCTGTTAAAGCAGCTGAACCACAACAGCTTTCGCACCTCGATTAGCTGGGCGCGCCTGATCCCCGACGGTATCGGTGAAGTGAACCCGGAAGCGGTCGATTTTTACAATCAGGTCATTGATGAGCTGAATGAACAGGGCATCACGCCGTTTATGACCCTGTTCCATTTCGACATGCCGATGGCGATGCAGGAGATCGGCGGCTGGGAAAACCGCGACGTGGTGGACGCCTACGCCCGCTATGCGCAGATTTGCTTTGAGCTGTTCGGCGATCGCGTGCTGCACTGGTTTACCTTCAACGAGCCGATCGTGCCGGTGGAAGGCGGTTATCTGTACGACTTCCACTACCCCAACGTGGTGGATTTTCGTCGGGCGGCCACCGTGGCGTATCACACCGTGCTGGCCCATGCGAAAGCGGTGCAGGCCTACCGCGCCGGGCATTACGCGGGGGAGATTGGCATCGTGCTGAACCTGACGCCGTCGTACCCGCGCTCGCAGAACCCGGCGGACGTGAAGGCGGCGCACATCGCGGATCTGATGTTTAACCGCAGCTTCCTTGACCCGGTCCTGCGAGGGGAATACCCGGCGGACCTGGTCGCGCTGCTGAAATCCTGCGATCAATTACCCGCCTGTAAACCGGAAGACGGTTTCCTGATTGCGGAAGGGAAAATCGACCTGCTCGGCGTGAACTACTATCAGCCGCGTCGCGTGAAGTGTCGCGACAGCGCGGTGAACCCGCAGGCGCCGTTTATGCCGGAGTGGTTCTTTGATAGCTACGAGATGCCGGGCCGCAAGATGAACCCGTACCGCGGCTGGGAAATCTACGAGCCGGGTATTTACGATATTCTGGTCAACCTGCGCGACAATTACGGCAACCCTCGCTGCTTTATTTCTGAAAACGGCATGGGCGTCGAAAACGAGCAGCGCTTTATTGAAAACGGCCAGATTAACGATCAATACCGCATCGAGTTTATTTCCGAACATTTAGCCTGGCTGCATAAGGGTATTAGCGAAGGGTGCAATTGTCTTGGCTATCATATGTGGACGTTTATTGATAACTGGTCGTGGTGCAACGCGTATAAAAATCGCTACGGATTTATCCAGCTCGATTTAGAGACGCAGAAACGCACCATTAAGAAAAGCGGAGAGTGGTTTGCCGCCACCGCGTTAAATAATAGTTTTGATAAAGAGTAATGATGATGATCGCATTAGAAGAAGCCGTAATGGAAATTATCGTCAATGCCGGACAGTCCCGCAGCCTGTGCTTTGAAGCACTGCACGCGGCGCGCCAGGGCAACATTGACGAGGCCAAAAGCCTGCTGCGCGAAGCCGACGGCTACGCGCGCCAGGCGCACAAGATGCAGACCAAACTGATCGAGCAGGATGCGGGCGAAGGCCGCCAGCCGATGACGTTAATTATGGTGCACGCGCAGGATCATTTAATGAATTCCTTATTAGCGCGTGAATTATCCGAAGAAATTATTCATTTATATCAGAGATAGTCTATGGCGAAATAATTACTGTAATACCTCTGTACCCTAAATAGAGATCCACTTGTTCTGATGATAGCGACATACTCTGTCAGATCGGAGCGGGATGGTTATTGTCTGAATAAAATTAAACTATATTGAGATAACCATGAATACGATTAAAAAACTTCCATTAACCATGGCGGTTATCGCCGCGCTTTGCCCAATTTCCGTGCTCGCGCAGGAATTCACCCAGGAGCAAATCGACGCCATTGTGGCAAAAGCGGTGGATAAAGCCCTCGCCGAACGTCAGGCTAAAATGGATGCGGCGGTCGCGAAAAAAGCGGACGTGGTGACCGAGCCGCAAAGCGCGGCGCAATCTCCGGATATGGCGATCCCGTTCGGGATTAAATTTACCGGCTATGCCCGCTACGGCGCGCACTTCCAGGCCGCCGATCAGAAATACGTCGCGGTGGACGGCTCGTACAACGGCGCGTCGGCCATTGGTCGTCTGGGCAACGAAGGCAACGGCGGGGAATTCCAGCTCTCCAAGGCCTTTAAGGGTGAAAACGGCGCCATCTGGGACGTTAACGTGATGATCGACCACTGGGGCGACGAAGTTAACCTGAAAAAAGCCTACGCGGGGGTGACCAACATTATGGCCTCCAACCCGAACGCCTATTTCTGGGCCGGTCGTGACTTCCACCAGCGTCCACAGCAGGGCATCAACGATTACTTCTGGATGAACCACGACGGCCAGGGCGCCGGGGTGAAGAACTTCGACATCGGCGGCGTGCAGTTCGACGTGGCCGCCGTCGCGGCGGTGGAATCCTGTAGCCCGGAAGTGATGGAAGATGAAGCCAACCCGTCGCGCATCACCTGTACCGGCGGTTCCGGCACGGGCGACAAAGGCAACTACGCCGCGACCTCAAAAATCCACGGCATGAAGCTCGGCCCGATCGACATGGAGCTGTACGCTAACTACGGCTTTGACTCCAAAGCGGTGGAGAGCGACGAGCGTCTGAACGCGTGGCAGGGCGGCGTGGTGTTGAGCCACACCAACGACAGCGGCGTGAACAAGGTGATCGCCCGCTACTCCGATAACGCGGACAACAGCGTGTTCAACAAAACCGAGGATCTGACCACGGTCTACGCCAGCTTCGAAAGGCTGTACAAATTCACCCAGGCCACGCAGGTGGAGTACATCCTCGCCTTCCACGACTACGACAACAGCCGCGATAAGACCGACAACCGCAAGAACTACAACGCCATCGTGCGTCCGATGCACTGGTGGAACGACGTTCACTCCACCTGGCTGGAAGCAGGCTGGCAGCACGTTGACTACGACAACGGCGGCGACAACAAGGGCTGGAAGCTGACCCTGTCGCAGAATATGTCTATCGCCATGGGGCCGGAGTTCCGCCCGATGCTGCGCTTCTATGTGACCGGCGGCAAAGTGGATAACGAACGCACCGCGCGCGTGAACAACACCAAAGACGAAACGCTCGACGACTTCAACGTCGGCGCGATGTGGGAGGCGTGGTTCTAAGCAAGGTAGAAGCAAAACGGCAACGAGAGTTGCCGTTTTTAGTGTTTGCTCCCTCTCTCCCTGGAAGAGGGCCGGGGTGAGGGCATCAGGCCACACACAACCATGCTATGCTGTTGACCGAATTAACGACAACATCGCAGGGGAGAACATGGGTTCCACACGTAAAGGGATGCTAAACGTCCTGATCGCCGCCGTTTTATGGGGCAGTTCCGGCGTTTGCGCGCAGTACATCATGGAGAAAAGCCACATTTCTTCGCCATACCTGACCATGGTTCGCCTGCTGTTTACCGGCGTGATCCTCCTGACGCTTTCTTTCGTTCACGGCGACAAGATTTTCTCGGTGATCAAACATCGCAAAGACGCCCTCAGCCTGCTGTTTTTCTCGCTGGTCGGCGCGCTCACCGTGCAGCTCACCTTCCTGCTGACGATTGAAAAATCCAACGCCGCGACCGCTACCGTTCTGCAGTTTCTGTCACCAACCATTATCGTGGCGTGGTTCGCGCTGGCGCGGAAAAAGCGCCCTGGCGTGTTTGTTTTATCCGCGATTGTGACCTCGCTTGTCGGGACGTTCCTGCTGGTCACCCACGGCGACCCGACCTCGCTCTCCATCTCGCCTGCCGCGTTGTTCTTCGGTATCGCCTCGGCGTTTGCCGCGGCGTTTTACACCACCTATCCGTCAACGCTGATCGCCCGCTACGGCACATTGCCAATTGTCGGCTGGAGTATGTTGATTGCCGGATTGATATTGACGCCGTTCTACGCCGGGCGCGGGACGACCTTTGTGATTGACGGCAGCCTGCTGCTGGCGTTTTTCTATCTGGTGGTGATTGGTACGGCGCTGACGTTCAGCCTGTATCTGAAAGGCGCACAGACGATCGGCGGGCCGAAGGCGAGCATTCTGAGCTGCGCCGAGCCGCTGAGCAGCGCGCTGCTGTCGGTGATTTTACTGGGCGTGGCGTTCACCCTGCCGGACTGGCTGGGGACGCTGCTGATTGTGTCATCGGTGGTGTTGATTTCAATGGATTCGAGAAGACGGGTTCAGACATCGGCGTAGCCTGATGTCCCCTCACCCCAGCCCTCTCCCCAAAGGGGCGAGGGTGAAAAGACAGCACCGAGCAGTCCCCTCTCCCTGATGGGGAGAGGGAGAAAAGCACTACTTCGCCTTAACCTTCCCCGCCACCAGCAGCGCGGTCAGCAGCATCAGCGTACCGGAAATCACCAGCGGTGAGGTCAGCCCCAGATGGTCGAGCGCCACGCCGCCAATGGCCGCGCCGCAGGTGTTCGCCAGCTGGATCACCGCCACCTGAATCGACCCGGCTTTTTCAGCCTGATCGGCAAGCGAGCGGGTGATCCACGTCGACCAGCCCACCGGCACCAGCGCAAAGGCAAAGCCCCAGATAATCGCGATGGCAGACGCCACCCACTTATCGCTGCCCCACAGCACCAGCACCGCCGCGCTCGCCGCCAGCACCAGCGGCGCACCCGCCAGCACCAACTTCAGGGAGCGTTTCAGGAACTGAGACGACAGCGAGGTGCCGACAAAGCTGGCGATACCGAAGCTCAGCAGCACCAGCGTCAGGCCGTCCACGTCAAAGCCCGCCATGGTCATAAACACCGGGCGGATGTAGGTAAAGAAGGCAAACTGCCCGGCAAAGGCCATAAAGATGGCGGTCATCCCCGCCAGCACGCCGGGGCGCTTCAGCAGCGCGAACATATTCTGTTTGTGGTGCGCCGCTTCGCCCGGCAGGGACGGCAGCGCCTTCCACACCCAAATGATGCAGAGCAGGCCCATCACCGCCGCCGCGTTGAAGACGTTACGCCAGCCGATAATCCCGCCGAGGAAGCTGCCGAGCGGCGCGGCAATCACCAGCGCGATAGAGACCGCACCGAAGATAACGGAAAGCGCTTTTGGCACCGTCCGCGCGGGCACCAGGCGCATGGTGAGCGAGGCCGACATCGCCCAGAAGCCGCCTAACCCCAGCCCCAAACAGGCGCGCCCCAGCAGCAGCAGGGTGAAGCTTTCAGCAAAGGAGACCAGCAGGCAAGAGAGCGTCAGCAGCACGCTGAACAGGATGACCACCCTGCGGCGGTCGATGGTGCCAATCACCTGGGTGATAAACAGGCTGGCGAACATCGCCACAAACGCGGTGACGGTAACGGACTGCCCCGCCACGCCTTCGGAAATGCCCAGATCCTGCGCCATCGGCGTCAGCAGGCTCACCGGCAGAAACTCAACGGTAATCAGGCAGGCGACGCAGAATGCCACGGCGAAAACGGCCGACCAGTTGGGGCGTGAAACCTCTTTGGTCTGCGGTCTGGTCGTGGGCTGGATATGTTCTGTCATGGCGTCACCTGAAGATAAAAACGTGCGGAAAAGTCGCGCAGTTTATCATCAAAAGTGTGACGAATTTAACGTTTAGACAACTTTTGTGATTTTTAGAGGGGATCAGTGCAGGTAAAACACGCCCTCTTCCGGCAGGAAGAGCTGGTTATAGCGCAGCTGGAAGGCGTTAAGCTCCTGCGGATCGGGCTCCATCTCGCGCATAAAACCGAGCGCCAGACGAATTTGCGCATCGGTAATCGGCGCGGCCAGGCGGGCTTTACGCAGCAGGCGGTGCCACGTGTGCAGATTCTCTTCACTGCCGTCGACAATGCAGACCTGCCATATCAGTAGCACCTGCGCGGCGTTTTGCAGATGCGCTTCGTCCGGGCGCTCAAGGTAGCGGATAAACTCATTGCCCGGCATTTTGCCGAACTGATCGATCATCGACTCAACCGGCATCGGGGTGATCCCCAGACGCTCGCTTAAACGTTTGATGGCGCGGCGGGAATCTGAGGTCAGGACGCGAAATCCCACCACAAAAACCACGGCAAGCGTTGCCAGCATTATCCAGACCATGCGTTCTCCTATGAATAGCCGCTCATCATAGCGGGAAACGCAGCGCCTCGACAGCGGGTGGCACCATAATAGTGAACGGAAAAGATGTTGAAGAATTGGGAGAGGAGGAGTTAACCCCGTCGGGGTCAATATAAAAAAGCCCGGCATCACACACCGGGCAAAGAAGTTACCTGCACACTCAGGCTGTTTTTAATTTCTGCGCACGATTCTCACGGCGGATCTTACGTTCTTCCAGCACCGCGACCATCGCCATCAGGACGATACAGCCGATGGCCGCCGCATCCAGCGCCGCGAAGGTGCCCGCCCAGCCGGTGAGGCCGAAAATCGGCGTGCCGTCGGCGATCATCCCCAGGCCCAGCTTGGCGAAGCTGTCGCCGATCAGGTAGGCGAAGGTGCCTTTAATCCCATCGGCGGCGCCGATCGCTTTTTTCGGGACGAAGCCCACTGCCGCCACGCCGATCAGTAATTGCGGACCAAACACCAGGAAGCCGAGCGCGAACAGGGACGCCAGGTAAACGTACTGGTTGCTGGCGTGCTGGTAGACGCCGAGCGTGGCGATAATCAGCGCCAGCGCGACGCAGGCCACCAGCGCGCGACGGCCGTTGGCAAGATCCGAAAGCCAGCCCCACAGCAGCGTGCCGACCAGGGCGCCCACTTCGAACAGAGTGAAGCCCTGAATCGCCACTTCTTTAGAGAGCTTCAGCTCCTGGAAGGCATACACGGTCGACCACTGATCGATGCCGATACGCACCACGTACAGGAAGATGTTTGAGAAGCACAGCAGCCAGATCACTTTGTTTTTCAGCACGTATTCAACAAAGATCTGCCATTTGGACATCTCGTTTTCTTCGGTCTCTTTGTCCTCTTCGCTAATCTCCTCGCCGAACAGCTCTTCGGCTTTGCCGAGGCCGTAAGATTCCGGGGAGTCGCTGCCGTAGCGCAGGCCGATAAAGCCGACGATCAGGGCGATAATCGACGGGAAGATAAACATGCCGATCACGTGGCCGTCGAACAGGTAGTTTGCGCCAAACAGCGCCACGCCAGCCGCACCCGCCCCGCCGAGGTTGTGGGAGATGTTCCACATGCCGAGGTACGAACCACGCTTGCGGCGCGGCGTCCATTTGGTGATGGTGGAGTAGCTGCACGACCCGCCGGTACTCTGGAAGAAACCGCTCAGGGCATAGAAGGCGATCATAAGGAACAGGCTGACGGAGCCCGCGCCCATGCTGGCGCTGAAGCCGAGCATACAGATGGCGGAGAGGATCAGCATAAACGGCAGGAACTGCTTGGTGTTTTTGCCGTCCGCGTAGTAGGAAACGACGGTTTTACCCACGCCGTAGGTGATGGAGAAGCCCAGGCCAATCATCCCCAGCTGCGTCATGCTCAGCCCGTAGGTTGAGATCATGTCGTTCTGCGCGATGTTAAAGTTTTTGCGGATCAGGTACATGGTCAGGTAGCCGATGAAGACCACCAGATAGGACTGCATGAACGGTTTGAACCACATCTTGCGCCGCACGTCGAGCGGCAGATCCAGGGTCGGCTTGCGCACCTGATTTAAGAAGGCCAGCATGACTGAGTTACTCCTGAGCTGATTTTTGCAGCATTGTAAAAATCAGCCGGGAGAGATGCCTGAGACAGCGTCCAGGTAAAACCGGGAAAATTTCTTAGTTTTACGCCATTCGGGCCAGAAAGGTGAGACGCATCACGCTTCGCTCACCTCGCGCGGCGCCTGCGCATGCAGGAAGGGAAGCAGCAGCAGCGCGGAGATCCCCGCCGCGATGGCGATCACCGCGAAGAAACCGCTCCAGTGCCAGACGTCGATCACCCGCGCCAGCGGCCAGCCGGAGAGCGATGCGCCGAGGTAGGCAAACAGCCCGACAAAGCCCGTCGCCGCGCCTGCCGCCTTTTTGTGCGAGCACTCCGCCGCCGCCATGCCGATCAGCATCTGCGGGCCAAAGACGAAGAAGCCGGTGGTGAAGAAGCACGCCGCCTGCATCACGTAGCTGGCGAACGGCATCAGCCACAGCGAGCCGACAGAGAGCAAAATCCCGGCGGCGAAAATCAGGTTCATCGGGCCACGGTTGCCGTTGAACAGCTTGTCCGAGCCCCAGCCCGCCACCAGCGCACCGATAAACCCGCCCAGCTCAAACATCGTCACCGCCGAGTTGGCGGTCACCAGGTCCACGCCGAGCGTCTCGGACATGTACAGGTTGCCCCAGTCGTTGATCGCCGCGCGCACCACGTAAACCAGCACGTAGCAGAGCGACAGCAGCCAGATGTAGGGGTTTTTCAGCACATATTTTGTGAGGATCTCCCTGCGGGTCAGCCCCGCGCCTTCCTGCTGCTGGGCAATCTCCATTTCGTCGTGCCGCCAGTCGCCCACCGCAGGCAGGCCGACGGTTTGCGGCCGGTCGCGCAGGCGCCAGCAGAGAAACAGCCCGGCGACAATCGCGAGGCCACCGGCAATCATCATCCCCGCGCGCCAGCCGTAGTGCAGCGCCGCCGCACCTACCACCATCGGGATCAGCGCCCCGCCGACGTTATGCGCGGTGTTCCAGATTGCCCACCAGCCGCCGCGCTCGTTGCGCGAATACCAGGCGGTGAGCAGGCGGGCGCAGACCGGCGCGCCCCAGCCCTGGAAAAAGGCGTTCAGCGCCCACAGCAGGGCGAAGGCCCACAGCGAGGTGGAGAAGCCAAACAGAATGTTGACCACGCCGGTGGCGATCAGCCCAATGCCCATAAAATAGCGCGCGTTGGAGCGGTCGCTGACGATGCCGGAGAAGAACTTCGACAGGCCGTAGGTGATGTAAAACAGCGTCGCCAGCAGGCCGATATCGGTGCGCGTCATCACGCCGCTGGCGAGGATTTCCGGCGCGGCGGCGTTGAAGCTTTTGCGGGTGAAGTAGAACAGCGCGTAGCCGAGCCAGATGGCCATCAGGATATGGCGACGCCAGTAGCGGTAGCGGGCGTCGATTTCCGCTTTATTGCCAATCGGCGCGGCGCTGGCAGGGGTTTTAAACATGGTAACTCCGTAGCGGCAGGCTGACGCTGACGCGCGTCCCGTGGGTGCAGGAGAGGTTCAGCGTGCCGCCCAGCGCCTTGACGCGCTCCCGCATGCCCGCCAGGCCAAAACCCTTCTGGCCGGAGCCCGGCGGCAGGCCGCAGCCGTCGTCTTCAATTATCAGCTTCAGGCTGTCGTCCTGCTGCCAGCCCTGGATCGTGACCGCGCTGGCGCTGGCGTGCTTGACGATGTTGTTCAGCCCTTCCTGACAGACGCGGAACAGCGTCACGCGCTGGCCTTCGCTGAGCGTAGATTCGTTAATGCGCCAGTCGAGATGGCTCACTATTCCGCGCCTTTCCAGCTCCATCTCGCGCATCAGGGAACGCACCGCCTGCTCCAGCGACAGGTCGTCAAGCTGGCGCGGGCGCAGTCGTCCTAACAGGCGACGAACGGAGTCATAGACTCCCAGCGAAAGCTGTTCGATATGCGCCCCGCCCTGCTTCACGCCCGCATTTTCCGCTGCCAGGCGCTGGACAATGCCCGCCTGAGTGCGAATGGCGGTGATGGTCTGGCCGATATCGTCGTGCAGCTCGCGGGCGACCTCCTGCCGCACGCTCTCTTCGGTTTCCAGCAGACGCTCCGCCAGACGGCGGTTGCGCGCCAGCTCGGTTTGCAGGGACTGGTTCAGCTCGCGCAGGCGCTGAATGCCCGCTCCCAGCAGCAGCCCGGTCAGGCTTTGAGCCAGCAGGGAAAGCAGTAAATCAACAGGATGATCGTGCCAGGTCTGGCTGGCGATCAGTGCGATGGCGTTCATCAGCGTGGCGATCAGCGCCCCCTGCCAGCCGTAGTGCCAGGCCAGGGCGATAATCGGCAGCGCCAGGCAGAACGGCGTGAAGCGTGAAAGCTCGGCGGGCAGGCCAAGCTGGAGCCACAGGCTCACCACAAACAGCAGCAGATACCAGATGAGGTGCCGGGCGCGCCAGTTCACCGGCTGGGAAACCAGCGCCGGGCCGAGCGGCTGCCAGACGGTGCTGGTGAGATAGTGCCAGATCACGAGGCAGGTTGGCGCCAGCGTCAGGCCGCCGGTGAGGGTCAGCAGCAGGGCATTGAGCATCTCCTTCTCGCCGACCCACGGAAGCGACTGCAGCAGCGCGGCGGCAATCAGCGCCGCCCCCTGACGCAGCAGCGTGCGCCAGTCGCGCTGGTGGCGGTAGCGGGAGATGAGGGCAACCGGGAGAAGCGTGAGCAGGCTTCCGGTCATCAATAAGGGCAGGTGCGCGAGGGCCACCTCCTGCGCCAGCCAGACCAGCATCAGCCACTCAGCGCCGAGCAAAACCGGCCAGTAGGCGCGCGGACACTGGAGCATTAAGCCCAGACGCAGGCCGAAGGGAAACAGCAGCACCGCCAGCTCGGGGCGTTCCACCAGGTGCAGGCTGATGCTCCACAGGCAAAACCAGGCGGCGGAGAAGATAAAAAAGCTGGCGACGACGGCGATCAGCCGTGAAAAAGCGGAACTCATTGCCAGCTGTCGAACATGCGGCGCGCCAGCTCGACGTCGTTGCTGACGTTGAGTTTTTCCATCAGGTTGGCGCGGTGGACGTGTACGGTTTTCGGGGACAGATCCAGCTCGGCCGCAATCTCTTTCACCGACATCCCCTGCGCGAGTTTTTCCGCAACCTGGCGCTCGCGTCTGGTGAGCGGATCCTGGCGTCCGGCCGCCAGCTTGATGGCGATATCCGGCGTCAGGTAGCAGCCGCCGGTGGAGACGGTGCGCACGGCGGCGATCAGTTCGTCGGGGCTACAGCGTTTGGAGAGGAACCCGCGCGCGCCCGCGTTGAGCGCCTGCTCGACCAGCGCCGGGCTGTCGTGGACCGAGAGCATAATGGTCGCCATCCCTTTCGGCAGCTGGCTTAACAGCTCCAGCCCGGAGAGATCCGGCATCGAGATGTCGCAAATACAAACCTTCACCCCGCGCCCCGGCAGGCCCGCCAGCGCCTCGCGACCGGAGCCAAACTCGGCCACGACCTGAAAATCCGGTTCGAGGTTCAGAAGCTGGGCAAATCCGGAGCGGACGATAAGGTGGTCGTCGATAAGGGCGATGGTGGTCATGGCGCATTCCTGGCGGGCGGATAAAAAAACGCGCCTACCTTAACGATAAGCGCGCGGGTGTTCAAGCAATGAGCGATTTATTCGAAAAACACCGCAATTTTGTTAAACATGGTGGGATCGGACTGGTTGCGCGCCACTCTGGTGACGTCTTCCAGCTTGTCGATCTGCGCCATCATCTGCTCAAGACGCTGGTCGTCGTTGACCAGTAGCCAGATGCGGCTGTGCTCGCTGCCCTGAATCGGCAGACAGAGAATGCCTTCCACGTTAAACGCACGGCGGGCAAAAAGCCCGCAGACGTGGGTCATGACGCCAGGGTGGTTGCGGACGGTGAGTTCCAGAATGACGTTATCATGTTGTTTCTGCATGGCTTATTCTCCCACCATCTCAGTATTTGCCGCTCCCGGCGGCACCATCGGATACACTTTTTGCTCAGGGTCGATACGCACGTGGATCAGCGCCGGGCCGGGGCGAGAAATCGCGTCCTGCAGCGCCGCGTGGGCATCCTCTTCGGCGTTCAGATCGCAGGTGTGCAGGCCGAAACCGGCGGCAATCTGCATAAAGTTAATCATCCCCGGATAGGTCGCGGCAAACACGCCCTGCTTGTAGAACAGGCTCTGCTGCTGGTGCACCAGCCCCAGCGCCTCGTTGTTCATCAGGATGATTTTCACGTCTAACTGGTTTTCGGCCGCGGTGGCCATTTCCTGAATGTTCATCATCAGGCTGCCGTCGCCGGAGAAGCAGATGACCTTGCGGTCCGGATTCGCCAGCGCCGCACCAACTGCTGCAGGCAGACCGAAGCCCATGGTTCCCAGACCGCCGGAGGTCAGCCACTGGCGAGGACGGTTCAGCGGGTAGGCCTGCGCGGTCCACATCTGGTGCTGTCCCACGTCGGTGGTGATAATCGCGCTGTCGTCCACGCAGGCGGCAACGGCGTTGATAAGACCGTAGTGGCTCAGCGGATCGCCTTCGGTTGGGATGGCGCCCGGGAACTCGCGCTGCAGATCGGCCACCAGCTTACGCCAGTCGGCGCGCTCGGCTGCGTCCGTCTGCGGGATCAGCTGCGCCAGCACCTCGGCCACGTCGCCCTGAATCGCCACGTGCGGCTGCTTGATTTTACCCAGCTCGGCGCGGTCGATATCCACGTGAATGATTTTGGCGTTCGGACAGAACTGCTCGGTTTTGCCAATCGCCCGGTCATCAAAACGTGCGCCCATAACAATCAGCAAATCCGCCTCTTGCAGGATGTAGTTGGTGCTGCGCGCGCCGTGCATGCCCAGCATGCCGAGAGAGAGCGGGTGCGCTTTAGGCAGCATGCCCAGCGCCATCAGGGTCATGGTGGTCGGCAGGTTGGCTTTTTCCGCAAACTGGCGGATTTCATCCGCAGCGTTGATGGCCCCACCGCCCAGATAGAGCACCGGGCGTTTGGCGGCGTTAATCATAGCGGCGGCGTCGCGCACGCTCTCAGCGCTGAATTCCGGCGCGGGGGCACGCTCGCCCGGCTCCGGCAGGACGTCTATCTCGATCTCTGCGGTCTGGACATCCTTAGGAATGTCTATCCACACCGGGCCCGGGCGGCCGGACTGCGCAATGCGGAACGCATCGCTAATAACCTGAGGAAGCTCGCTGATGTCGCGAACTAAATAGTTATGTTTGGTGATGGGGATAGAGATGCCGTAGGTGTCCACTTCCTGGAACGCATCGGTGCCGATCATTGAGGACGGTACCTGGCCGGTAATGCAGATCAGCGGAATGGAGTCGAGACGCGCGTCGGCGATGGCGGTGACCAGGTTGGTTGCGCCCGGGCCGCTGCAGGCCATACAGACCGCCGGTTTGCCCTGCGTACGCGCCATGCCCTGAGCAATAAAGCCTGCCCCCTGCTCGTGGCGCGCCAGCACGTGGCGGATCTGCGTGCTTTGGCTTAACGCATCGTACAGCGGCAGCACCGTGCCACCCGGGATGCCCGCAACCGTGGTGATGCCCTGCCGTTCCAGCAGATGAACGATCAGCTGCGCGCCAGTAAAACGCGTCTTGGTGGATGTTGTGCCCGAACTTGCCATGCTCCAGTCCTTTTCTTCTGGGCCGACGTTCCGGGGAGGGTCCTAAACGAAAAACCCCGCCCGGTTTGCGCCGGCGGGGTTTTGGATTCGTGTGTTGATCCAGTCCCTACGGCGCATTGCCGACGACCACCACCACACGCACGACGACCACTGCGGCTGGTTGCGCAGTTTTTAGTAGGGTCGAAGTGAAGATGGATGAAGTCATTGGGGACCTGTGTTTGGAATCATTGATGGAATTTATACAAACACAGGTTTTCGGGCGTGACAATGGAAATATTTTCATCTGCGCAAAAATGCGTCAGGGATCACGTTTCAGTAGGTTGCTGGCTCATTCCAGGAATCGCTGTAGATGACATTGCCGTCGCAATGCTTCCAGGTGATTTTCTCGTAGCGTATGAGAACCGTTTCAAGGTGTGTTCCGGTGTTTGCGCCGGGATACAGGTCTGGTGTGATTGAGGTTATTTTCACATTCTCCAGGAGGATATTAAAATACTCCTGTTCTAAACCCGCCTCATTAATCTGGTACATCTTAATGGTGGCTGACTGGAGCGTTCTTCCTGTACTCAGCGCCCGAAATAAAACCGGGGTTACACGATCAAATTCCTTCTGAAACATAACGGGCATGTGTATGCGCGTCCCCGTCAATTTCCCGGTATTCCCGTTGACTGGAATGTTAACATTATGAGTGAACGATTTGAGTTCAATTGCACCTTCACGTCCTGACACAAGGCAAGGTCCAACCATGGGAGAACCATTTTCATCTGTTAGAAACAAATAAGCTGGGTTTGACATAAAAAATCCTTTTTATAAATTCAATCGTACTTATCAAAGCGGCCGAAAATTATCGGATGCACAATAATAAACACAACAATAGAAATGAATGTTAGTAATACCCAGTGGTCAGGCACCAACCAAAGGAACAAAGAGGCGCACGCAAAAATATAAACGGGGAATAAAACATCCGAAAACAGAATTGATAGCAGACTCTTAAACATGCCTCTTGTCCTTTAAGTCGTCATAAATTGCATCGAAATCCTTATAGAATCCCATTTGTACTTTCTTAATGAGCTCGGACAGGAAAGGCTCAATAAAGTAGTAAAGCATCTCCAGTTGTGCGGCATAGAGGGTGGCGTAATACTGAGGGTCCAGTGTTTTCAGGCGACGGGTAGCAAGAGCGCACTTCTGGTCTGTTCCAATCAATTGAAGCGCCATGACAACGTTAGGTACGCGGCGTGCAAGCCGTTCGACGACGATTTCAGAGAGCAGGCCTGATTCGGAAAGGGATTTGGCCAGCCCCAATGCTATCGCTAAACGCATGGCCTTGTTTGTTGGTATGTTTTTAACAAGTCCGGTGAATTTTGAATCCATCTTACGAACGAGATTTTGTTCATTTCCATTTTCAGAATCGGTAATAACACGTTCAAAATAAAGGTATAGCATGCGTGCTATTACATCGCGATAACGGTAAAGCGAGAGAATTGAGAGGTACATTCTCTTTTCTTCTGAGAGAAGCTCATCACACACATCGTGATAGCTCGGGATTACGCATGATGAGTACCAACTCACACGCTCCATTCCTGAGTAAATATCAGAACCGATCCCCTTTAATGCTCTCCATGTCCCTGCAACGCCTTGCTGTCCATAAATAGCCAACTGCCTGTCACTCTGGAACTTCATCTTTAAATAATCAGATGCTTGCATAATGTATCCATACAATATTTGCGGCTCTGAAAATATACCCTGGAAAGCGCTGAGTTTCAAACAAGTGAAATTATTTCAACTAAACATTCACGTAAAAAATAAGTTGGCTCACTTTTATTTATTATTGTTATACGCGAAGTAATTAAATTACTTGAGAGGTATTAGTAAGTTATATTAGTTTACACATTAAGTGGTGTTATCTTATAAAATGAATCTAATACCTCTCCATTAAATAGAGTGGTTTAAACGATCCTGGCTAGCCCACTTCGAAGCCAAGCAGCAGAACCCTCGCTCATCGAGCAGTTTTTTATGAGGCAGACCAGAAAACAAAAAACCCCGCCGGAGCGAGGTTTTTATCAGGGTTTTGCGGTTGGTCGCCGCAGAACACACTGTGTTACGTCAACGCAAAAAGTATACGCGATCGAAGACGAACGCGCAATTCCGGCACGGATTTTGACGCTTTTGAGTATGGATCGCCTTCCTGATTTTGTCCAAAAAACACTGTTCATGCATACAGTATTTATCTATACTGAGGGTGTTCACAGTGAGCGAGGGGGCCGCAGTTTTACCGGCGCAAAGAAGTCCTGGCTGAAACGGGTGGTGCCGTCAGTGCCTTAACCCCTGAAGTGAGCACACTGTGTTACGTCAATCCAGGTGCTGGCAACAGGCGGCGGAAAGGTACGCCAGCATCGTGCTCCTTTTAACCAAAAGGAGACGCGTATGAGCGTAGTGGATATGGTGATACTTATCCTCAAACTCATTGTTGCTGTACTGCAACTACTTGATGCTGTCCTGAAATTCCTTCGGTAATTCAGGTTCAAGTCGCACCTGAGAGGGGCGGGCAACCGCCCCTCTTTAATAACGAGGGAATGCTATGTCGCGTCTGTTAATTGAGCCCGTCACACCAGATGAGCCGGGGTATATCGCCCTGAAGGCTGAAAGTATCGCATTGAATTTCAACATGCTGCGCAGGCTGGAAGATAACTGGCAGCGTGGTGAGAACCGCTTTAACGCGCCGGGTGAAAAGCTGCTGGGCGCGTTTCTCAACGGCAGGCTGGTCGGCGTGTGCGGCCTCAACCGCGATCCGTTCAGTCAGCAGCCGCGCGCCGGACGTATTCGCCATCTCTATGTCAGCGAGAAGTGCCGCGGGCTGGGCATTGGCAAACAGCTTTTAACCGTGGTGATGGCCGATGCCAGCATCTGGTTTGATTTCCTGAATACCCACGCACCGGAGAGCGCGTACGGCTTCTATCGCCAGGCGGGTTTTACGCTGGTCTCGGACGAGCCGCGGGTGACGCACCGCCTTTTTTGTGCCGTGTAGCCGGCTGGCAGCATCAGGGTGTGAATGTTACAGTTGAGTGACAATTCACCACCCGATACGCTATGACCATCACCGTTTTTTGCATTTTGCTCTTCGCCGCGCTGCTGCATGCCAGCTGGAACGCCATCGTTAAGGCCGGAACGGACAAGCTCTATTCCGCCATAAGCGTCAGCGGATCCGCCACGGTTATCGCTCTGGTCTTACTGCCGTTTTCCCCACAGCCATCTGCTGCAAGCTGGCCGTTTTTGATCGTCTCCTGCGCCTTACAGGTTGTGTACACCGTGCTGGTAGCGAAAACCTATCAGGTCTCCGATATGAGCCAGACCTATCCGCTGATGCGCGGCACCGCCCCGCTGCTGGTGGCGCTGATCGGCGTGCTGGCGCTCGGCGATCGTCTCTCGTGGCTCGCCTGGTCCGGTATCGGAGTAATTTGCCTGTCAATTCTGGCGATGGCGATGCATGGCCGCATACGGTCACGCAAAGGGATCGGGCTGGCGCTGCTGAACGCCTGCTTTATTGCCGGGTATACGCTGGTGGATGGCACCGGCGTGCGTCTGTCGAACACCGCGCTGGGCTATACGCTGTGGACCTTCTTTATGAACGGCTTCTGCCTGTTGAGTTGGGCAATGGTGGCGCGTCGGCGCGAGGCGTCCAGCTACCTGCGCCTGCACTGGAAAAAGGGGCTGCTCGGCGGAGTGGGAACCATGGGATCTTACGGTCTGGCGCTTTGGGCAATGACGCAGGCGCCGCTGGCGGTGGTCGCGGCGCTGCGTGAAACCTCCATACTCTTTGGGGCACTGATCGCGTTTGTCCTTTTAAAAGAGAAGGTTGCGGGCCTGCGTATCGCGGCGGCGCTGGGTATTGCCGGCGGCGCTATTCTGCTGCGCATGGCGTAAATCACTGGCAACATTAGTTGCCGATCTTGTTTACAAATCCTGCCTTTCCCGGTTTTTTCATTCACCACGACAATGCTTAAATTGTCATCTCTCTGTGGTAGATTCCTCGCGCATTTATGGGAATGCGCAGTCACTTATTCTTCATTTTTCTCTTTTGGCAAAAGTATTCAGCGACATGAAAAAACAAAGGAACGTTAACTTATTGTTGATGCTGGTGTTACTGGTGGCCGTCGGTCAGATGGCGCAAACCATCTACATTCCGGCGATTGCCGACATGGCAAAGGAATTGAACGTCCGCGAGGGCGCGGTGCAGAGCGTGATGGCAGCCTACCTGCTGACCTATGGCGTTTCGCAGCTCTTTTACGGCCCGCTGTCTGACCGCGTCGGGCGTCGCCCGGTGATCCTGGTGGGCATGAGCATTTTCATGGTGGCGACGGTGATTGCCATTACCACGCACAGCCTGACCGTATTGATTGCCGCCAGTGCCCTGCAGGGCGTCGGGACCGGCGTCGGTGGGGTGATGGCGCGAACCTTACCGCGCGATATGTATCAGGGCACCCAGCTCCGTCATGCCAACAGCTTGTTGAATATGGGAATTCTGGTCAGCCCGCTTCTCGCCCCGCTGATTGGCGGCCTGCTGGACACGATGTGGTCCTGGCGCGCCTGCTACGCCTTCCTGCTGGTGCTGTGCGTGATTGTCACCTTCAGCATGGCGCGCTGGATGCCGGAAACGCGCCCGCAGGACGCGCCGCGCACGAAGCTCATCACCAGCTATAAAACGCTGTTTGGCAACGGGTCGTTTACCTGCTACCTGCTGATGCTGATCGGCGGCCTGGCGGGCATTGCGGTGTTTGAAGCCTGTTCCGGCGTGCTGCTGGGCGCGGGTCTGGGCCTGAACAGCATGGTCGTGAGTATTCTGTTTATTCTGCCGATCCCGGCGGCGTTCTTCGGCGCGTGGTTTGCCGGACGCCCGAACAAACGCTTCTCCACCCTGATGTGGCAGTCGGTGATCAGCTGTCTGCTGGCGGGCCTGATGATGTGGATACCGGGGCTATTTGGCGTGATGACGGTCTGGACGCTGCTCATCCCGGCAGCGCTGTTCTTCTTCGGCGCGGGGATGCTGTTCCCGCTGGCGACCAGCGGCGCGATGGAGCCGTTCCCGTTCCTCGCAGGCACGGCTGGCGCGCTGGTGGGCGGTTTGCAGAATATCGGCTCCGGCGCGCTGGCCTGGCTCTCGGCGATGATGCCGCAGACCGGGCAGGCTAGTTTGGGCCTGCTGATGACGCTGATGGGGCTGCTGATTTTACTGTGCTGGCTGCCGCTGGCGTCGCGTGTTCCGCATCACGAGCAGCCGGTTTAACCGCATGATGGCCCGGCTTCTCGCCGGGCTTTTCACAGACGGGCGCAATCATCGCCTGCAACAACGGCTCCGGCGCGGGCCGCCAGGCCCCCTCTTCCCCATCGTAAAACTGGAAATCCGCGTTCAGCGCATACGGGATTTTCGCCTTTTGCAGCTCGCAGGCCATAAAGGTGGAGAACGCCATTTGCGAAGCGGTTGGCGTGAGGTGGTTTGACTCTCCCACGCCCCAGCCCCCGACCCAGCTAACGTGCCCGGTTTTTTGCTGCCAGCGCAGCGCGGTATTGATGCGATTATGGATAGCCGCTTTCTCCGCCGCCGTGCCGGACGTCCACGGGTATTTACCGCTATTTTTCAGCGGCCCCCACGGGAAAATATGCCACTCCGCCAGCAGGTAGTTTTGACTGTGCGCGGGCAGCTTCAGGCTGGATAAATCCTCCGGCGCGGCGCGCAGGCGTGGCGCAACAAAGATCATGCGCTGCGGGTCCATGTCGTGGATCGCTTTAATGGTTTTTTCATACACGCGGTTTAGCGACGCGAGGTTGTGGTTAAGCTTGTCGGCCGGCTCATAGATGAGATCAAAACCCAGCAGCGGATAGCTCTGACCGAAATAGTGCGCCACGGCAATCCACCAGTTGATCGTCTCTTTCTCGTTATCGGCTTTCGGGTCGTTTTTATATTCATCAGCCTGATAAGCAATTATCGGGATCACGCCATACTGCTCGCAGGCTTCTACCAGCTTGCGCAGGTGAATTAACCGCGCTTCCGTCGGCTCATCGGCCACGCGGATGCGCACGTGGGTAATGCCTTTTGCACGAAAATCGCGGACCACCAGCGGGTCGAATTCACGTATGCCGCGCTCGGTGCGCGCCCAGTCCACATCCATCCCGACGCCCAACTGCTGCGCATAACGGGCAGCCGTCAGCGGCGGCTCAGCGGCCATCGCCCAGCCGGAAGAGATCAGTAATGCACAGGCAATAAAAGGCTTTAACACGGTTTACCCTGGATAAATCGAAAGCATTACCTGTATTTAGCACGCTTTTTCACATTTCGTGTAGAGCGAAAGCGTAATAATTCTTCAACCTGCCAGTTCTCTCAGCCAGCCGATAAAGGCGTCTATTTTCGGCCACTGACGACCGGAAAGCGTCGAGATATAGTAGTGCTGATGGCATCTCAGGGTCTTTTCACCAAACGGGGCGATAAGCTCGCCCCGTTCAAGCCGTTTCTGCACCAGCCGCTTTCTGCCCATCGCGACGCCGACGTGGTTGATGGCCGCAATAATCGCTAAATCGGAACGATCGAAACCAATGCCCGACGATGGCGGCATATTCACCGCAAAGTGTTGCGCCCAGCTCAGCCACTCATCCGTCCCGGAATCGTTGCTCCAGGCCTGACGGTCGTGCAGCAGCGTGCAGTGGCTGAGGTTATCGGGGTTTTTCAGCAGTTCATACTCGCGGGCATACTGCGGTGAGCAGACGGGCAAAATCTCCTCGTCCATCAGGAAGTGATGAGAGAGGTGGTTTGGCGGCGTATCGTCGAAATAGAGCGCAAGATCGACGCCCGTTCGCTGCATATTGACGTAATCATTGCCGGTCAGGATGGTGAGTGAAATCGACGGATAGCGGCGGGTAAAGTCCCCCAGCATGGGCACCAGCCAGCACTGGGCGATCGACGGCCGGGAGTAGACCGTCAGCGTGCCGGACAGCGCCTGGTTTTTGATATCCAGGATCTCCTGATTCAGGGTATCGAGGGATGATTTCAGCGTCCAGTAAACGCGCTTTCCCTCCTGCGTCAGCTCAACTTTACGGTGCGAGCGGACAAACAGCTGAATGCCCAGCTCCTCTTCCAGCAGGTTGATGCGGTGGCTCACCGCGCTGGGGCTGAGCGACAGCTCCTCCGCCGCCAGGGCGAAGGACTCATGCCGGGCGGCCACTTCAAAGGTATACATTTTCGACAGCTGCCAGCCGTTTAACAGGCGGTTTCTGGCTTCATTCGCATCGGTCATCACAATTCTCACGTGGGTTTTCTGCGCTCAGCATACCGCTCAAGGGTGAATTTATGTGAACCTAATACAAATTAAGTGCGCTTTTTAGAGCGCAGTCACTCAGTTGATCCAATCTGGCTCACCTGAACGCCAATTTATATCGTTTGTCAGCCCACGCCGTTTTTTCGTCCAATACCCACAGATGACATAAGGGTGAGGTGAGATATGGGATCTCAGGTCTGGGTTGTGGCAACGCTGCTGGTCAGCATTGTGTTGATTGTTTTAACCATCGTAAAACTGAAGTTTCACCCGTTCCTCGCGCTGCTGCTGGCGAGCTTTTTCGTCGGCGCGATGATGGGGATGAGCCCGCTGGATATGGTGAACGCCATCGAGAGCGGAATTGGCGGTACGCTGGGCTTCCTGGCGGCGGTGATTGGTCTGGGCACCATTCTCGGCAAGATGATGGAAGTCTCCGGCGCGGCCGAACGCATCGGGATCGCACTGCAGCGCTGCCGCTGGCTGTCGGCGGACGTGATTATGGTGCTGGTGGGCCTTATCTGCGGGATCACGCTATTCGTGGAAGTGGGCGTGGTATTGCTGATCCCGCTGGCGTTTTCCATCGCCAAAAAGACCAACACGTCGCTGCTCAAGCTGGCCATTCCGCTCTGTACCGCGCTGATGGCGGTGCATTGCGTAGTTCCGCCGCATCCGGCCGCGCTGTTTGTGACCAATAAATTAGGCGCGGACGTCGGAACGGTCATTGTCTACGGTTTGATGGTGGGCCTGATGGCCTCGCTGGTCGGCGGCCCGCTGTTCCTGAAACTGCTCGGCAATCGTCTGCCGTTTAAACCGGTTCCGGCGGAATTTTCAGACCTGAAGGTGCGGGAAGAGCACACCCTGCCGTCGCTGGGCGCCACGCTGTTCACGGTGCTGCTGCCGATTGCCCTGATGCTGGTGAAAACCATCGCCGAGCTGAATATGGCGAAAGAAGGCACGCTGTATACGCTGCTGGAGTTTATCGGCAACCCGATCACCGCGATGTTTATCGCCGTGTTTGTCGCCTACTACCTGCTGGGGATACGCCAGCATATGGGCATGGGCACGATGCTGACGCATACCGAGCACGGCTTCGGCTCTATCGCCAACATTTTGCTGATTATCGGCGCGGGCGGCGCGTTTAACGCCATCCTGAAAACCAGCGGACTGGCGGACTCGCTGGCGCATATTCTCTCGAACCTGCACATGCACCCTATCCTGCTCGCCTGGCTGGTGGCGCTGGTGCTGCATGCCGCCGTCGGCTCCGCGACGGTGGCGATGATGGGCGCCACGGCGATAGTCGCGCCGATGCTGCCGCTCTACCCGAACGTGAGCCCGGAGATCATCACCATTGCCATCGGTTCCGGTGCCATTGGCTGCACGATCGTGACCGATTCTCTCTTCTGGCTGGTGAAGCAATACTGCGGCGCTACCCTGAACGAGACCTTCAAATACTATACGACGGCGACGTTTATCGCCTCGGTGCTTGCACTTGGCGGCACATTCCTGCTTTCCTTCATTATCTGAGCGCGAAGAGACGTATTATGGAAAACGCAACTATCACTACTTTAACCGCACAGTTTCCTCTGGTTGAGGATCTGATTGCTCTGAAAGAAACCACCTGGCTTAACCCGCGCACCACGACGCTTGCAGAAGGGTTGCCGTACGTCGGGCTGACCAAAGCCGACGTGGACGACGCGCACGCGCGCCTCAACCGCTTCGCGCCGTACCTGGCGAAAGCCTTCCCGGAAACGGCGGCAACGGGCGGGATTATCGAATCCGAACTGGTTGCCATCCCGGCGATGCAAAAGCGGCTGGAGAAAGAATCTGCGAAGTCTATTCCCGGCACGCTGCTGCTGAAAAAAGACAGCCATCTGCCGATCTCCGGCTCGATCAAAGCGCGCGGCGGCATCTATGAGGTGCTGACCCATGCGGAAAAACTGGCGCTGGAAGCCGGGTTGCTGAGCGTTGAAGACGACTACAGCGTTCTGCTGGAACCGCGCTTTAAGGACTTCTTCAGCCAGTACAGCATTGCGGTAGGCTCAACCGGCAACCTTGGGATGTCCATCGGCATTATGAGCGCCCGCATCGGCTTTAAGGTGACGGTGCATATGTCTGCCGACGCCCGCGAATGGAAGAAAGCCAAACTGCGCAGCCACGGCGTCATCGTCGTGGAATATGAGCAGGATTACGGCGTGGCGGTGGAGCAGGGACGAAAAGCGGCGGAAAGCGATCCGAACTGTTTCTTCATTGACGATGAAAACTCCCGCACCCTTTTCCTGGGCTACGCCGTTGCAGGCGAGCGGCTAAAGGCGCAGTTTGCCGAACAGGGCCGCGTGGTGGATGCCGATCATCCCCTGTACGTCTACCTGCCGTGCGGCGTTGGCGGCGGCCCTGGCGGCGTGGCGTTTGGCCTGAAGCTGGCCTTTGGCGATAACGTCCACTGCTTCTTCGCGGAGCCAACGCACTCCCCGTGCATGCTGCTCGGCGTCTACACCGGCCTGCACGATGAGATCGCGGTGCAGGATCTGGGCATTGATAACGTGACGGCGGCGGACGGTCTGGCGGTAGGGCGCGCCTCCGGCTTCGTGGGCCGCGCGATGGAGCGCCTGCTCGACGGGTTCTATACGCTCTCCGATCAGAGCATGTACGACATGCTCGGCTGGCTGGCGCAGGAGGAGGGCATTCGCCTGGAGCCGTCGGCGCTGGCGGGGATGGCCGGTCCAGTGCGCGTTCATTCGCATACCAACGTTACCCACCTGGTTTGGGCGACCGGCGGCGGGATGGTGCCGGAAGACGAGATGGCGAAGTATCTGGCGAAAGGGAAGTAATTATGCCGGGTGGCGGCTGCGCCTTACCCGGCCTACGGTTCGCGGCAGTTGCAGGCCCGGTAAAGCGTAGCCGCCACCGGGCTTACAGGCTCAAAATTTGCTGAATATGAGTTACCGCAAACAGCAGCGACAGCGAGAGAACAGCGAGCGCGATCAGGAACTTATCCCGCACCGCCTTCGGCTGTACAAAATCGTTCTGCGCCACGTCCATCAGGTTACGGCTGCGGGTATAGCGCCATAAAATAATGGCCACCAGCGCCAGCACAATAATGGAAATCCAGAATGGCACCCCTGTGCGGTGCCAGTTGTGCTTGATCGCCAGGGCAATCAGCGCGCCATACCCCAGCAGCGTGCGCAGCCAGGCGAGCGACGTCCGCTCCGGCTGCAGGCCGGGGTCCGCTTCGCGCCGCGCTTTGCGGCTATCCGCCATAGAACACCAGCACCATCACCACGCCCGCCACCGTCAGCAGAATCGTGCTGATAATCAGCAGCCCGCGCGTATAGGGCAGATCCTGCTTCAGACGCATCGCCTTCTCATTGCGCAGCCAGCGCAGGTAGCCGTAAATCGCCAGCACGCCCGCAAACAGGCACAGCAGCAGCGCCAGCACTTCGCGAATCAGCGGCGTGGCGAAATCGGGCGCGAGCTGATCGAGACCCACCCCTGCGGCAAGAAAGCCCAGCGCGGTGCGGATCCACGCTAAAAAAGTGCGTTCATTAGCCAGAGAGAAGCGGTAGTCCGGCGCTTCGCCGAGGCGGGAAATTTTCATGAGGGTTCCTTGTCGTGCTCCAGGCAGGCTTCAGCATAGCGTAAATCGACAAGGACAAGGAGACCGGCATCGGGCGATGCCGGTCAGGACGATTAGTGCAGCTCTGGCCAGTAGTCCTTATTGGCCGCGATCAGGTCATCCAGAATCGCTTTCGCGACGGACGCGCTCGGCACGGTTTTCGACAGGGTGATCGCCTGCCAGAGTTTCTGGTACGAGCGCTGCTCCCAGGCATCCACCACCAGTTTTTCCACCGCCACCTGCTGGCTCATCAGCCCTTTCTGGAAGTGCGGAATATCGCCCACCGTGAGCGGCTCCGGCCCGTTATGGCCAACCAGGCACGGGATCTCCACCATCGCGTCGGCATCAAAGTTATGGATGGCCCCGTTGTTAGGCACAATCAGCAGCATCCGCTCCTGGGTGTTGAAGGCAATCGCCGTCGCCAGATCGACGATGTACGACGCATGTTCGTCGATTTCCAGCTCACCGGCGGCGGAGTGACCGGCTTCAATAATTGCCCGGCAGGCGCTGAACACATGCTTTTCACGGTGATCCATGACCTCATTGGCGCGGGTGCGTTCCGGATTGGAGTGCGCGACCACATAGTCCGGGAACAGGTAATACTTCAGGTAGGTGTTCGGCATGGTATCCGGATCAAGCGCCTGTACATCTCTGGCCTTGGCAAAGGTATCGTTCCAGCTCGCTTCGGTATGCGCATCTTCCGAAGGCGGCACATAGCCGTTTTTCGCCACGTATTCGCGCAGTTTCGGCATCAGATCGTTGCCGTTGAGATCTTCAATCGACGTCCACCAGCCGAAGTGGTTCAGACCGTAGTAGCGCACGCGCATCTCTTTGCGGTTTTTCAGGCCGACAATCTGCGCCATGCGCCCTTCAATGCCGATCGGCATATCGCAGATGTTGAGGATTTTGGCGTTCGGACGCAGGCGACGCGTGGCTTCCGCGACAATCGCCGCCGGGTTGGAGTAGTTCAGCATCCACGCGTTCGGGGAGTACTGCTGCATATAATCCACCAGCTCCAGCACGCCGCCGATCGAGCGCATGCCGTAGGAGATGCCGCCCGGTCCGCAGGTTTCCTGGCCCAGCACGCCGTGGCGCAGCGGGATTTTTTCATCTTTTTCGCGCATCGGGTATTTGCCCACGCGGATATGCGCCATCACAAAATCCACATCGGTAAACGCCGCTTTAGGGTCGGTGGTGTAGCTGAATTCGATCTCCGGCGCCTGCTCCCTGAGGATGATTTTGCACGCTTCGGCGATGGTTTCCTGACGTGCGCCGTCGTTGTCATAGAACTTCAGCGCGCGCAGCGGGAAACGGTCACGGTTGGCTAACAGCATCAGGACGATACCAGGCGTAAAGGTGCTGCCGCCGCCTGCAATGACAACTGAGAATTTTTTCATGATATAGCCTCTGTCAGGGTGGTTTGTTCATTTGTTAAAGGAGTTTTCATCAACGATTCCAGCTGGTCGCGCACCTGAGGAACGTGCAGGCCGACAATCACCTGAATGCCGTTGCCGCGTCGCACCACGCCGTGGGCGCCGAGGGCTTTGAAGACGTCATCGCTTTGGGTTTTCGCCATATCCACCAGCGCAATGCGCAAGCGGGTGGCGCAGTTGTTGATGCTTTCGATGTTGGCCGCGCCGCCGAGCGCCTGCAGGAATCCGGCGGCCTGCCCGACCTGCTGGCTGGCCGCGGCCGGGACGGTGGTTTGCCCGCGCGCCGCCTTATAGTCGGCCTTGCTGTAGAGTTTGATTTCGCTCTCTTCCCGGCCCGGCGTTTTCAGGTTCAGACGTTCGATCAGCGTTTTGAAGACCGCGAAGTAGATGCCGGTGAAGCAGACGCCGATGCCGATCTGGGTGAATACCGTCGAGGCGTGGTTATGAAACATTGGGATCCAGTTTTGCGGCAGGAACTGGTCCAGCAGGCCGCCGCCCATGTTCCCGACCACGCCAAAGGCGTACATCACCGTTGCCATAGTCGCCGCCAGCACCGCATGGACGGCAAACAGCAGCGGCGAGATAAACAGGAAGGTGAACTCAAGAGGTTCCGTGATGCCCACCAGCACGGCGGTGAGCGTGGCCGGCACCAGCAGCCCCGCCACCTTGACGCGGTTTTCCGGCGACGCGGTGTACCAAATCGCCAGCGCAATCCCGACCGAGCCAAACACTTTTGAGTTGCCGTGCAGCGCGAACCCGCCTTCCGGGAAGAGGGTTTTCAGCGGCAGGGTGCTCTGGCTGAACTCCTGCAGGTGCTGTGCCCAGTAGACCTGAATCCCGCCTTCCACCGCCGCCGGGCCGAAGATGAACGGACCGTAGACGAAGTGGTGCAATCCGGTTGGGATCAGAATGCGTTCCAGGAAGGTATACACCCACACGCCCAGCGCACCGGCGGAGCGCAGAAACGCCTGCAGGGACTCAATGCCCATCTGTACTTTTGGCCAGCCCAGCAGCGTCAGCCAGGCGCAGGGGATCATGACGAAGAACGCGAGGATAACGACAAACGAGCTGCCCTGGAAAATCCCCAGAAAGACCGGCAGCGGCTTGTCGAAGTAGCGGTTGTGGATGGCGGTGACGATACCTGAGATCACAATGGCGCCGATGATGCTGGTATCGAGCGTTTTGATGCCGGCAATCATCGCCAGCCCGCTACCCGCCGTCGGCTCGGCGGAGAAGTCGACGCCGAAGAAGTGGCCCCAGGTCATCCCCATCGCGTTAATGAAGTAGTTCCAGGTCAGAAAGCTAATCAGCACCGCCAGACAGGCTCGGCCCTGCGCCTGCTTCGCCAGGCCAATCGGTAAGCCAACGGCAAAAATCAGCGGCATATTGCGAAACACCGCCCAGCCGCCCTCTTCAATGATGTGAACAATCTGCGCGAAAAGATGATCGGGGGCCGTTAGCGCTTCGCCGACAAACAGCGGGTTGCGAAGCATGATGGCGATTCCCACCACGATCCCGGCGAACGGAAACAGCAACACCGGGGTAAACATGGCACCGCCAAAACGTTGTATTTGACTGAGCATTTTTAAATCCTCATGAAACAACCTGTAGGGGTAGAGGCCTTTATGGTTTTTTGCTGGCCTGAGGTGAGCATAAGAACTTACTGATGCGCGAACATGGCGTGCCGCTGCGATTCGTGATCGCATTCATGGTTTTATTTTGACCAATCAGGTCTACTTTTTGAGGTAAACATGGACATGTCAGGACACAATCCACGCTCTGATAAGGGCAGAGAGGTCTACTGGTGATCTACAAATCTATCGCCGACAGATTGCGGCTGCGGCTGAATTCGTCGGACTACAACATCGGCAGCCCGCTGCCCGGCGAAAAGGCGCTGGCGCAGGAGTTCGGCGTGGCGCGAATGACCATCCGCAAGGCGCTCGATCTGCTGGTGAGCTGGGGGCTGGTTGAGCGGCGGCACGGCAGCGGAACCTTTGTCTCGCGCAAAGACGTTCACCACGAAACCACCAACCTGACCGGGCTGGTGGAGGTGCTGCGGCAGCAGGGAAAAGAGGTGCAGAGTAAGGTCTTACAGTTTGAAGTGATGCCCGCCCCGCCCGCTATCGCCAGCCAGCTGCGGATTCAGGTGGATGAGCGGATCTACTTTTCCCGGCGGGTGCGCTACGTGGACGGGAAGCCGCTGATGCTGGAGGACAGCTTTATGCCGGTGAAGCTGTTCCGCAATCTGTCGCTGGCGCATCTTGAGGGGTCTAAGTTTGATTACATCGAGAAGGAGTGCGGGATCACTATCAGCGGCAACTACGAGAGCCTGACGCCGGTGCTGGCAGATAAAACGCTGGCCGGTTATATGAACCTGCCGGAACAGACGCCGCTGCTGCGAATTACGTCTCTCTCCTACAGCGACAGCGGCGAGTTCCTCAATTATTCCGTAATGTTCCGAAATACCAGTGATTACCAGGTGGACTACCATCTGCGGCGCATCCACCCGGAAGATTTACTAGCTCATCCCCCAGAACAGCACCGCCAGTAGCTGCGGGGTGATGATGCGCAGGAACATCACCAGCGGATAGACGGTGGCATAGGAGAGCGCGGCCGCACCGCTGGTGGCGTGCAGGTTGTTGGCAAAAGCCAGCGCGGGTGGATCGGTCATGGAGCCCGCCAGCATCCCGCACAGCGTCAGGTAGTTCATTTTGGCGAACATCCGCGCCAGTATTCCCACCGTCAGCAGCGGGATCGCCGTGATAAAGATACCGTAGCCTACCCAGCTCATCCCTTCGCCCTTGACCAGGGTATCGACAAAATCCCCGCCGGACTTCAGCCCGACCACCGCCAGGAACAGCACGATACCCAGCTCGCGCAGCGCCAGGTTGGCGCTCGGTGGCATAAACCAGTAAAGCTTCCCGATACAGCCGATACGCCCGAGGATCAGCGCCATAATCAGCGGTCCACCCGCCAGGCCCAGCTTGAGCGCCACCGGGAAGCCCGGCACGTACACAGGAATAGAACCGAGCAGCACGCCGAGCCCGATACCGATAAACACCGGCAGCATCTGCACCTGCTGCAGCTTTTGCTGGGCGTTACCCACCATATCCGCCACGGCGTCGATGGACGACGGGCGCCCGACCAGGTTGAGGATATCCCCGAACTGCAGGCTGGCCTCCGGGCTGGCGACCAGTTCAACACCCGCACGGTTAAGGCGAGAGATCACCACGTCATAGCGCTCTTTTACCTGCAGATCGCGTATTTTCTTGCCAAGAACGTGTTCGTTAGTCACCACAACGCGTTCCACGCGCATATCGGTGCCGCGGGTTGAGAGCGAGGTATCCACTTCCTGGCCAATCACCAGCCGCGCGTTGTTTAAATCTCCGGGCTGGCCGACCAGGTGCAGCAGATCGCCCTGCTGAATGACGGTGCCGGGGCCAGGCACCATCAGCATATCGTCACGCTTGAGGCGGGAGCAGATGATATTGGCGCTGTTCAGAATCGGCACGTCCTGAATCGCCATATTGTTCAGGTTGGGGTTATCGACCCGAATGTTGATGGTTTTAATTGGCATATGGCCGTTGGTGAGCGTGGTTTCATGGTCCTTCGCCTCTTTGTCGACGTTAATGCGAAACAGGACGCGCACCAGCCACATGGAAAGCAGAATGCCGCAAATCCCAAACGGATAGGCCATGGCGTAGCTCATCCCCATCTGGTCGACAATGCCGGGTTCGATACCCAAATCGCGCAGGATTTGCTGCCCGGCACCGAGCGCAGGCGTGTTGGTAACCGCCCCGGAGAAAATGCCCAGCACCACGGGGAGCGGGATATCGAAGATTTTGTGCAGAATTGCGGTGACCAGCCCGCCCATCACCACAATGCCGAGGGCAAACAGGTTGAGCCGTAAACCGGAAACCCGAAGTGAGGCGAAAAAGCCCGGTCCCACCTGAATACCGATGGTATAAACGAAGAGGATCAGGCCGAACTCCTGGGTAAAGTGGAGCATTTCGGCGCTGAGGACCAGCCCGAGCTTGTCGGCGAAGTGCCCGACAAAAATGCCGCCAAACAGTACCCCGCCTATCCCAAACCCGACGCCGCGGATTTTGATATTACCTATCCACAGGCCAACAACAGCGACCAGGGCCAACACGCTGACGGTTAACGCGATATCACTCATGACCCACTCCCTTAGCATAACCTTAGTTATGCTAAGGATTCTCTCAGAGCCGGGGGCGGTTGTATGGGTGATGGCGCACAAAAAAGCCCTGCCGGGGCAGGGCTTTATCTTTTCACCCTCTCCCACAGGGAGAGGGCCAGGGTGAGGGCATCAGCCCGCACAGTGCTAACTGTTCAACGCCGGCCGCTCGCTAATGGCGATACGCTGCGGCGCGATGGCTTCCGGCACGTTGCGGATCAGGTCGATATGCAGCAGACCGTTGGTAAACGTTGCGCCGGACACTTCCATATGGTCTGCCAGGGTAAAGCTCAGGCTAAACGGCTGATTAACCAACCCCTGATGCAGCCATTTGGTCTCGGTCTCTTGTTTTTCCGGCGACCCCTTCACGGTCAGGCGAGTGCCTTCAAGCTGGATGTCCAGATCGTCCTGGCGGAAACCGGCCAGCGCAAGGGTAATGCGATAGTGGTTATCGTCGCTTTTTTCGATGTTGTACGGCGGAAACGTCTGTTGCTCGGTGGTGCTTTGCAGGGCGTTAGCAAGTTTGTCAAAACCAATCCACTGACGCAGCAGGGGGGATAAATCATAGTTACGCATACTAAATCTCCTTCTGAGAAGCGAGTTCGGCACAGTGTAATTTTGTGCACAGTTATTCCTGCAAATCCTGATGGATTCGCATATGCTCCCGTTACGGCAAGCAAGTTCGGGTGGGCCGCTCACGCGACCCGCGTAATTAGTTAATTTCGATACGGCGCGGTTTTTTCTCTTCCGGAATCACACGTTCCAGTTCGATAAACAGCAGACCGTTAACCAGGTTCGCGCCTTTAACGTGAATGTTCTCGGCTAACTGGAATTTGCGTTCAAAGTTGCGCTCGGCGATGCCCTGATAGAGGTAGGTACGTTCTTTCTGCTCGGCCGTATGGGAACCTTTCACCACCAGCAGGTTGTCCTGCGCGGTGATCTCCAGTTCGTTTTCTGCAAAACCGGCGACGGCAATGGCGATGCGGTAGTGGTTTTCGTCAACCAGCTCAACATTGTATGGAGGGTAGCCGTTGCTCTGGCTTTGGTTATTTTCTAAATGGTTAAACAGGCGGTCAAAACCAATTGCAGAACGGTATAGCGGAGAAAGATCGAAGTTACGCATAAATAAAACTCCTGAAATCAGCGAGAAATTGTAGCCTTCCACCATGGACAGGCCTTTGCGCCCCCGAACACCCATCAGGCGAGTTCGTTATCGGGCCACATTCTTAAAATGGGTCTGCAATCGGGCTTTTCAAGAACGACAGCTGCACTTTTTTTTGCACTTTCCTGCATCTCGCTTAGACTGGGACAACAGCACAAAGGGTTAAATTGCGATGGCTGCCACAGTGCGGGGTTATAGAGCTATCCATTTTGGATAAGGCTCGCTATAACCCTGAGTTGCAGGTCTATGCAGTGCCATTAACGATGACTGAGTGATGATGAAAAATGTTCTGATAAAGCTGACGACGTTCAGCGGGGTAGTTTTACTTTGCGGGTGTTCGAGCGTGATGTCTCACACCGGCGGTAAAGAAGGAACATATCCGGGGACGCGCGCCAGCGCGGCGATGATCTCCGATGACGATACAAACTGGGGCACCAAATCCCTGGTTATCCTGGATATGCCGTTTACGGCCGTGGCGGATACGCTTCTGCTGCCGTGGGATATGTTTCGTAAGGACAACTCCGTACGCTCGCGTGTAGAGAAAAGCGAGCAGGAAAATCTGGCGACAAACGCCGTCATCCCGCCCGCTGAAATGCCTCCACGCTAGTACTGCGCGGTTTCCGTCACCCAAAGCTGACGGAAACCGGCTGTCTCCTCCATCCACGCAATAACGCGCCCGTCAGGGGAAAACACGACCGCATCAGCAGACGGCGGGTTGCCGTGATCGGACGTCAAAAACGTCACCTCTCCGGTCTGTGCGTCGCAGCAGGCGATCCGATTTTCGAGCACAAACCCCAGACGATCGCCCGCAGGATGCCAGTTAAATGCTGACTGAATATCGCTCCCGGTACGCGTCAACTGGCGCGGCTCGCCTCCCTCAGGAGAGATCAGCCACAGCTGCACAATGCCGTTATCATCCCGCATCAGAAACGCAATCTGTGTCCCCTGCGGGTTGCAGCGAACCCAGTGACGCGGCACGTTCACCAGGCCCGGGTACGCCCTCTGATGCGTGAAGGTCAAACGACGCTGCTTCACACCCGCAGGCGGCGCTGGCAGGGTCTCCGTCGTGCCCTGTAGCGGCGCATCGCCCGCATGCTTCCAGCCCTGCTCGTCTTCCGGCAGATTTACGATAAACAGTTCCGGGACTTTTTCACCCTGCTCAGACAGGGTGTCGCCGATGAACGCCAGCCTGTCGTTGCCCACCCAGCCCTCTTCGTAGGCGCGGTTAATCTCGTCGCTGCCCGGCTGCGGGTTGGGCGTCGTGCGGCTGACCAGCACGCTCCAGAATGTACCTGAATATTCGCGCGGATGGTTCCCGCGCGGGTTCACCGGGCCGTAAGGCGCAGCCACGCCGACGTTGCGTAAATCAAGTTTAGGATCGCGTTCGTGCAGAACATGGTCGTTATAGGTAAAGCTGACGAGCTGCCCGTTTGGGCTGAAGACATGGACGTGGCTGCCGCCGCGCAGCGCGCCTGCGGTGTAAGGCGCTGTGATATCCATCGCGTCCAGGTTGCTCACATGACCGTTTTGCGCAACCACTCCCTGACGATGATGAAAATCGTAGTGCCAGTCTGCATCCGGGTTTTTCGGGCCGTGGATAAAGACATATTTCTCTTCTGCAGGATGAACGGTCACCACGCCGACATGCGCGCCGTCAGTCGCGCGATAAACCACCTCTACCTCACCCGTCGCGACATTGACCCGCTCGATGGTTTCACCGGTGAACGACGCACCGGACGGGCGCACGTCGTAGACCAGCCACTGGCTGTCCGGCGTCCAGGTATTGATGTTGGTCAGCTGGTGGTTGCGGGAAGCGAAGGTGATTTGTTTCATGAGGATACCCTGATGCACGGTGAATGCATCAGGGTAAAACATCCGCAGAGATTAGCCTACTCGTTTCACGTCGCCCACCAGCAGGATGTAGGAGAGTGCCCCGATCAGCGCCACGGCAGAAATATAGACCAGCGCCGGGCCGAAGCCGTAGTCCTGCGCCAGGTAGCCGATGACCAGCGGTACGGTGATCCCGCCCAGCCCGCCGACAAAGTTGAACACGCCGCCGGTCAGGCCAATCAGCCGCATCGGCGCAAGGGACGACACCAGCGACCAGGTGATAGAGGCGAAACCGTTACCGAAGAACGCCACCGCCATCAGGGTCATAATCCACACCGGATCGTTGGTGTAGTTGGCACCCATGATGCAGGTTGAGATCAGCAAGCCGCAGATGATCGGCGTTTTACGCGCCACGCCCAGCGAGTAGCCTTTTTTCACCAGCTTATCGGCCAGCCAGCCGGAGAGCAGCACGCCGAAGAATGCTGCGAGAAACGGCACGGTGGTCATAAAGCCCGCCTGCAGCGCCGCGATCCCCTTCTCCTGGGTCAGGTAGTTCGGGAACCAGGTGAGGAAGAACCACAGCGTGGAGGTCACCGCGAACTGGCCCAGATAAACACCCACCAGCTTACGATGGAAGACCAGCTTCCAGTCCGCTTTGGTCAGCGGCTGGCGCGCCTCTTTTTTCACCGGCGCATCGCCGTCCACCAGGCCACCGCCGTCGCGGATGTAGTCCAGCTCGGCTTTGGTGATGCTTTTGGTCAGACGCGGCGGCTGGTAAACCTTGAACCAGATCAGCGACCAGATAATGCCAATCCCACCCGTGACGATGAATACCCAGTGCCAGCTCAGCAGCTCCTGGATCCAGATCAGCAGCGGCGTCAGGAACGCCAGGCCGACAAACTGCCCGGAGGTGTAAAAGCCAACGGCGGACGCGCGCTCGTGTTCCGGGAACCAGCTAGTCACCATACGGTTGTTGGTCGGAAACGCGGGCGCTTCGAACACCCCGGTGATGGCGCGCAGGCCAATCAGCGACATCAGCCCGGTCGCGAAGCCCTGGAACAGGGTCGCCACTGACCAGCCGAAAATGGCAATGAAATAGGTCAGACGTGAACCCACGCGGTCAAGGAACCAGCCGCCCGGGATCTGACATAAAGTATACAGCCAGGCAAACGCCGAAAAGACGTAGCCCATTTCCGCTTTGGTGATGCCAAACTCTTCCTGGATATGGGCCGATGCCACGGCAAGGTTGGCGCGGTCTACATAGCAAATGACCACGGTAATAAAGATCATAATCAGCGTCAGGTAGCGGCGACGCCCGGTTTTTGTAGCGGTAACTGGAATATCCATCGCAATCTGTCTCCAGATTTTGGGCATAGCGAAGCCGCTCACCATGCCCTGTAATTTACAGAGGGTTATATTTTTGTATGTATGATTTTTGCCCGGAGGCTTATCGGGTCTACGGGATGGCGATTACCATTCCGCTACGCTGCCGTCCTCATGACGCCACAGCGGGTTACGCCAGTCTGGCGCATTTTTACTCAGCTCAATGACTTTGGCTTCGTCAATTTCTACGCCAAGGCCCGGCTTCGTTAACGGTTTAAAGAAACCGCCTTCCATGCAGAAGTCTTCTTTATTTTTCACAAAATCGAGCAGTTCCGCGCCCTTGTTATAGTGAATCCCCATGCTCTGTTCCTGGAACACCGCATTGCGGGAGACAAAGTCGACGTGCAAACAGGCAGCCAGCGCGATCGGGCCTAGCGGGCAGTGCGGTGCCAATGCCACATCGTAAGCCTCTGCCATCCCGGCAATTTTGTAGCATTCAGTTATGCCGCCCGCGTGAGAGAGGTCCGGCTGCAGGATGGCAATGCCGCCCGCTTCAAGCACGCGTTTGAACTCGAAGCGCGAGAACATACGTTCACCCGCCGCGATAGGGATGTGGGTCTGTTCAGCCAGTTTCGGGTAGTACTCGGCCTGCTCGGCCAGCACCGGCTCTTCAATAAACAGCGGACGATACGGCTCCAGCTCTTTGATCAGAACTTTGGCCATCGGCGCGCTGACGCGGCCGTGGAAATCCAGGCCAAACTCAATCTCGTTGCCGAAGGCTTCACGGATTTGCGCCACGGTGTTCACCGCCCGGTCTACCGCGCGCGAGTTGTCGATAATGCCCATCTCTTCGCAGCCGTTGAGCTTGAAAGTGTCGAAGCCGATGTTGCGCAGCTGCGTGATGCCATCAATCACTTCCGCAGGACGGTCACCGCCGACCCAGCTGTAGGCTTTGATTTTGTCGCGCACCAGGCCGCCCATCAATTGCCAGACCGGCGCGTTCAGCACTTTGCCTTTGATATCCCACAGCGCCTGGTCGATGCCGGCGATGGCGCTCATCAGGATCGGCCCCCCGCGGTAGAAGCCCGCGCGGTACATCATCTGCCAAAGGTCGTTAATGCGCGCCGGATCCTGACCAATCAGGTATTCACCCAGCTCGTGCACCGCCGCTTCTACGGTACGCGCCCGCCCTTCAATCACCGGTTCGCCCCAGCCCACAACCCCTTCATCGGTTTCGATTTTCAGGAACATCCAGCGCGGGGGTAAACGGTACGTGGTGAGTTTGGTTATTTTCATTTCACTGCCTCTCGATACGCTTTCACAAATGCTGCCGCCTGCTGTGCGGTACGCTCCACGGACTGTCCGGCACGATAAAGATCGCTGCCCAGCCCCGCGCCCACACAGCCAGCGCTCATCCACTGGCCCAGGTTTTCTGGCGTTACGCCGCCTACGGCAAAGATCGGCACGCTGGCGGGCAATACCGCTTTCAGCGCTTTGATGTAGTCCGGACCAAAAGCCGATGACGGGAAAATTTTGAGCGACTGTGCGCCTGCTTCGAGAGCAGTAAAGGCTTCCGTGGCGGTGGCGCAGCCCGGGCAGACGGTCATGCCGTGCCCCACCGCGCGGCGGATCACCTCTGGCTGAATGTTGGGCGTGACGATAAGCCTGCAGCCCATTTCCGCCAGCCGATCCACCTGCTCAGGCTGTAACACGGTGCCTGCGCCAATCAGCGCCTTATCACCAAAGGCCTTCACCACGGCCGGAATGCTTTTTTCCCACTCCGGAGAGTTAAGCGGGATTTCCACCGCGTCGAACCCGGCGTCAATAACCGCGCCGACGTGGGCTAACGCCTCATCGGGCGTGATGCCGCGCAAAATCGCGATAAGGGGAAGATCAGTTTGCCACTGCATGAGCGATGCTCCTTATTCCTGCCTGAAATGCCGTGTCGCCGGATATCGTTAAAACATCGCGCCCCACGGCGCGAAACGCCTGCTCGTAGCGCGACGTCAGCGATGCGCCTGCGACAATGGCGATGGCCTGCTCGTGCGCGATGAAATCACGCATGCTGGCAACCTCAGCGCCAATCAGCAGGCCGGAAAGAAACTCGCTGACCTGCTCGCGCGGGAGATTTCCCAGCACGTGCGAGGCGCGAACCTCAAAAAGGTGCGGCAAGACATCAGGAGAAGCGATCCCACGTTCAAGCCCGGCAGCAAACGCCTCTGCCGAGGCTTCCTGCTCAGGTAAACCGGCCCCAACCAGCGAATGGTTGAGCAGCAAATGGTGCAGCTCGCCGGTCATCACGGTGCGAAAGTCGTGGATTTGCTCAGCGTCAGCCTGGACCCACTTGCAGTGCGTTCCGGGCATGACGTAGACAGAAGAAGGAGAAAGCGCGCGCGCACCAAGCAGCTGCGTCTCTTCGCCGCGCATCACGTTGTGGTTGTCGTCGCGAGAAACGCACAAGCCGGGAATAATCCAGATATTGTCGCCAACGGACGTTAACTGCTCACCAATAGCGGAAAAATGGGCGGGAACCGGCAGGTAAGGCGCGATTTTCCACCCTACGTTGCTGCCGACCATACCCGCCATCACTACCGGCGTGGCGCTGTCGCGCCAGTTTTGTGTGACCTCTGCTAACACCGCCTCGGGGGATTTACCGTTCAGGCGCGTCACGCCTGCTTCTGATTGCCTGCTTTCCAGGCACTGCTCGCCCTCATACAGCCAGGCGCGCAGATTGGTCGATCCCCAGTCAATTGCGATGTAGCGAGATGTCATGTGATTTCCTTCAGCCTTCGTGTCGAGCTGGCAATCATGGTAAGTGCCGCCTGCTCTGCCGCATCGCCGTCCTGATGCCTTATCGCATCGAACAGCGCTTTATGTTCCTGGAGCGTTTTCGGCATGTTGGCCTCATCGCCCATCCAGGTACGTTCAAATACTGCTCGCTGTAGCGAGCTGATCGCTACGCTAAGCTGCTGTAATACCGGGTTATGCACCGACTGCAGCACCGCTTCGTGGTAGCGAATATCTGCCTCGTTAAACGCCTCCCGGTTCTGGTTATTGGCGATCATGTCGTTTAAAGCCGACTCGATCTGGGCCAAATCGCCGGAAGTTGCGCGTTCCGCCGCCCAGCGGGCGATGGCCGGTTCAACCAGGTTTCGGACTTCGCTCATCGCGCCGATAAGCCGCGGGTCGTAGTCATTTTCCAGCACCCACTGCAGCACGTCGGTATCGAGGTAGTTCCACTGATTACGCGGGGCAACAAACGCGCCGCGATAGCGCTTCATTTCAATCAGCCGCTTCGCCATCAGCGAGCGGAATACTTCCCGGATGATGTTGCGCGAGGTTTCAAACTCCTCACACAGTTCGGCCTCTGCCGGCAGCGGCGAACCGGGAACGTATTTGCCACCCACAATCTGGGTGCCCAGCGTGATGACGATGCGATCGGTTTTATTGAGTGTCATGGAGAGTCCTTGTGCTCTGTATGTCCATCACTACTTTACCGCGACCGCTGAATTTCACCTCACTTTTGCAGTACAAACGTGAGGGAGTTCGTCTTTGTCATGGCCGTAATGTAGTACAATCATTTAATGATGTACTACAATCAAGATCACAAAAAGAACAATTCAATAAATTCAGCGCAAAAAAAAGCCCCGGTTGATAACCGAGGCTGATGATTAAAAATAAGCGTTACTGCAGCACAAACTTCTCGATCGCGTAAGCAACGCCGTCTTCCAGGTTGGATTTTGTCACGAAGTTGGCCACTTCTTTCACGGATGGAATGGCGTTATCCATCGCCACGCCCATACCGGCGAATTCGATCATCGCGATGTCATTTTCCTGGTCGCCCAGCGCCATGATCTCTTCCTGTTTAATGCCCAGCGCATCGGCCAGTGATTTGACACCGGTGCCTTTATTGACGCGTTTATCGAGGATTTCGAGGAAGTACGGCGCACTTTTCAGCACGGTGTACTTCTCTTTTACCTCCGCCGGAATGCGCGCAATCGCTTTATCCAGGATCTCCGGCTCGTCGATCATCATCACTTTCAGGAACTGCGTGGCCGGGTCCATTTTCTCCGCTTCACAGAACACCAGCGGAATGGTCGCAACGTATGATTCATGTACCGTGTAGTAGCTGATATCGCGGTTGGCGGTATAGAGCGTATTGCGATCGAGCGCGTGGAAGTGGGAACCCACTTCACGGGACAGTTTTTCCAGGAACAGATAGTCATCGTAGCTCAGCGCGGTTTGCGCAACCGTACTGCCGTCAGCGGCTTTCTGCACCAGCGCGCCGTTATAGGTGATGCAGTAGTCGCCCGGCTGATTCATGTGCAGCTCTTTCAGGTAGCTGTGTACGCCCGCATACGGACGCCCCGTGGTCAGGACCACATTCACGCCCTTTGCGCGCGCCGCGGCGATCGCGTTTTTAACGGCTGGAGAGATAGTGTGATCTGGCAGCAGCAGCGTGCCGTCCATGTCGATTGCGATGAGTTTGATAGCCATGAGTTCCCCGGAATAAATGAGTGCTGCCTCATGCTAACGCGATTAAGCACACAAAAATAGAGCTATATTGCGCAACAGGAATGCCCCTTTTACGTTTATTCCGGGGAACAAAGGCTTACTCGCGGGTGAGAACTATTTTACCGAACGCGCCGCGATCGAGGTGTTCAAACGCCTGTTCAAGCTCGTTAAAACGGTAGCGATGCTCGATCACCGGCTTCAGCCCCGTGACGTCAACTGCGCGGACAAAATCTTCCAGCGCCCGGCGATGCCCCACGCCAATCCCCTGAATGACGGGGGATTTCAGCAGCAGTTCGCCAGCAGAGAGCGTAATCTCCGTCCCGGCCAGCACGCCAATGACGGAGATATGTCCGTGAACGGCAACGGCGCGCAGGGAATGCTTCAGGTTCTCTCCGCCTACGGTTTCAATAATATGGTCGATGCCGCGATCCTGCGTGAGCGCCAGCGTATTTTCCGCCCAGTCGCCTTTCAGACGGTTGATGCCCTGGCTGGCTCCCAGCTTTTTGGCCAGCGCCAGCTTTTCATCACTCCCCGAGGTGACAAAAACCTCAGCCCCGTGCGCTTTTGCGATTTGCAGGGCGAATATCGCCACGCCGCCCGTGCCCTGCACCAGCACCGATTGCCCGGCGCGCAGCTGGCCGCGTTCCACCAGCGCAAACCAGGCGGTAAGCCCTGCGCAAGGTAAGGTGCTGGCCTCGGCGTCATCCAGAGTCTCCGGGGAGGCCACCAGCGCGCCTTCATTCACAATCACATACTCGGACAGCATGCCCTGAAAGTATCCGCCGGACGTTTTATAGGGCAGATTGCGCGCGTCCGCCTGCGGCTTACCGTCGATCCACTCAGGGAAGAAGGTTGAGATGACGCGCGCGCCGGGCTGGAAGCGCGTGACGCCTTCACCAATGCTGTCCACCACGCCCGCCATGTCAGATGCCGGGGTAAACGGGAAGGAAAGCGGGATCGGCATTGTGCCTTCAACAACCATTTTATCGCGATAGTTAAGCGCAACGGCATTTACGCGCACGCGCACTTCACCCGGGCCCGGCTGTGGGACGGGCGCCTGAGTCAGCTTGAGGTTCTCGCGCCCGAGGGCATCCATGGACCAGCGTTGCATTGTCTCTGTCATTTAATTTCTCCTGCCATCAGATGAGCTTTAGTCCTGACAGTCTACCGTTGACTAAAGGTCGCCAGTGGCGATAAGTTTTCTCTTTATTGACGCCATAACAGATACAATCGATGACCGATACGCTGAAGGACATTCCTGTTTTTGTGGCCGCCGTTGAGGCGGGAAGTTTTGCGCAGGCTGCCATTCGTCTGCATTTGTCACGCTCGGCGGTCGGAAAAAGCATCGCTCGCCTTGAACAACGGCTGGGGGTACGTCTTTTTCAGCGCACCACCCGCAGCCAGAGTCTGACCGATAACGGCGCCCTTTTTTATGAACGCTGCCTGCGCGCGCTGGAGGAGATTCGGAGTGCGGAATCGCTGCTTGAGACGGGGAAACAGCAGGTCAGCGGTCGCCTGCGCATTTCCATGCCGGTGCTGTTTGGCCGCCAGTGTGTCGCCCCGCTGCTGATAGCGCTGGCTCAGGAACACCCCGGGCTTGAGCTGGAAATGTCATTCAGCGACCGCGTGGTGGATCTGGTCGAGGAAGGGTTTGATATGGCGGTGCGTAACGGCACGCTTCAGGACAGCAGCGTGCTGGTCGCCAAAAAGCTGGGAGAACACCGCATGGTGCTGTGCGCCGCGCCGGAGTATCTGCTGAAGAAAGGCCAGCCACAAAGCGTTAATGATTTATCCCAGCATACGGCCATTAACTATTTGAGCGCAGGCAGAGTGTTATCCTGGCAGCTGATGGATAACGAAGGAAAGTCGCACACCTTTACGCCCCGATCGTCGCTCAATATGGATGATTTGCAGGCGATCTGCGACGCTGCGCTGGCCGGACACGGCATTGCATGGCTGCCCTGCTGGATGGTCGTCAAAGATATTCACCAGGGTAAACTCGTCCCGCTCTTAAAGCAGGCACCAGATGTGCATTTCAACGTTCATGCCGTGTGGCAGCAGACGCCGCATCTGCCGCTGAGGGTAAGAATAGCGATAGATACTCTGGCGAGCCGTTTACCGTCCGTGATGTCGCTGGATATGCCTGCGCCCACAAAAAAGCCGCGCTAAAAGCACAGGTTAACGATCTGATTCATACAGGCAAACCTGCTTACCAGGCGAAAATCTGCTTATAACAGTGAAGTACACATCCCGGCTACGTTCTGACGTCCACAACTCCCCGGCGGGAGCTTTTCTCGCAAAGGAATAGCCACGCGAAACAAGGTATTGTTTAAGTGCAGCGGTATCAGATACCCCGCTAAAGCACACGCCAGCGGTTTCCGGCTGTCCATTTGCAGCAGAGTGGCTGAAGGTATAATCCGGTGAAAGGCGTGGTACCTGCTTAATCGATTCTGGGGTGTAAAGATGATAGCGAACCCTATCTGATTCACGGTATGTCATCTCAGGCTCATACGGCAAAAGGAGGTATATGACCGTGACAATCACGATGGCCAGCCCTGAGAATATGGCTAACTTTTTCATGCTCAACGTCGTCCTGAGTGGGTAAAGAAGGAATGATATGTGTGCCGTTATCGTTAAGAATACGAACAATGTCTGAACTGAAGTTATCAAACGGCGTTACCCACTTCATAAAGCGGGGAAGCGAGCCTTTATAGGGTTCATGCCGGATATTTAGGTCATCAGGGTCGGGAAACATCAGTGGAAGAAAACCCCGGTTCTTGAAATTACCGATCGGTCCGTAATGATCCCAGCGGCGTAGTGCGCTTTCACGGCTGACAGGCCTCAACTGAGCCCGGTAATCCGAAGGAATCAGCGCCCTGTAAAAACCGAGCAGATCCGACACCAGGTCTTCTCCGCTGAACCCGCTATCGGTGTACCAGCTGAAAAAAGCGCGAGACTGGTAATTTTCAAAATTTCTCGCGGTATCCATCATCATGGCCAGGGCAATGCTGTTAATTTCTGACATCGAGCGCCCACGTTTTATTTCCCAGCGAACAAACTTACCCGTTCCGGCAAGTCCTTTCCCGATATTCATTCTCTGATTGTATGCAATCGTGTAATAAGGTCTGCCACTGGCTTCGCCGCTGCTGAAATCAGCCAGAAGCAGGGAAATATCTTCGCCCCTGGCATGCCCCAGGTCAATCCAACCGAGGACCTCACTGTAGATGAGGCCACTGCGGGTCGTTACCTGCCATTCATCGGCCCCGATAATATCGCTCCTGCTGCTCATTCGGTGTATTCCTTTTTCCGTAACGATTTCAACTCTAACAGACCACCATACTCTTCGTCAGGGTATGTTCGGGATATATTCTCCTGGTAGAGGGTTATGCCAATGAGATCGACTTTGTTCTATTGATACACCAATTTAAGCAAAAAAAGAGAGGGACATCGTGCCCCTCTCTTTTTGTTCTTAACCGACTGCATTCTTTATGAGATGTCATTTCATTTGAAATGAGACCCCACAATAACAACCGTTAAATATCGATATTTGCCGCTTTCAGGGCGTTCTCTTCGATGAAGGCACGACGTGGTTCAACCGCATCGCCCATCAGGGTCGTGAACAGCTGGTCTGCAGCAATCGCATCTTTAACGGTGACGCGCAGCATGCGGCGGCTTTCCGGATCCATGGTAGTTTCCCACAGCTGCTCCGGGTTCATTTCACCCAGACCTTTATAACGCTGGATCGCAAGACCACGACGAGACTCTTTCACCAGCCAGTCCAGCGCCTGCTCGAAGCTGGTTACCGGCTGACGACGTTCGCCACGTTCGATGAACGCATCGTCTTCGATCAGGCCGCGCAGCGTCTCGCCGAGCGTACAGATACGACGGTATTCCGGACCGGTCACAAACTCATGTTCCAGCGGGTAGTCGGTGTCAACGCCGTGGGTACGCACGCGAATAATAGGCTCGAACTGCTTATCGGCGTTCTGCTGGATATCGCATTTCCACATGCTGCCGTGCTGCTCTTTCTCGTTGAGATCGGTCACCAGGGCGTTCACCCAGCGGGTTACGGTCTGCTCGTCGCTCAGATCGGCTTCGGTCAGGGTTGGCTGATAAACCAGCTCCTTCAGCAGCGTTTTCGGATAGCGGCGTTCCATACGCGTGATCATTTTCTGCGTCGCGTTGAACTCGGACACCAGACGCTCCAGCGGCTCGCCGGCCAGTGCAGGGGCGTGCGAGTTCGCATGCAGGGTTGCGCCATCAAGGGCGATTGCGATTTGGTACTGATCCATCGCTTCGTCGTCTTTAATGTACTGTTCCTGCTTGCCTTTCTTCACTTTGTACAGCGGCGGCTGGGCAATGTAGACGTGGCCACGCTCAACGATTTCAGGCATCTGACGATAGAAGAAGGTCAACAGCAGCGTACGAATGTGCGAGCCGTCGACGTCCGCATCGGTCATGATGATGATGCTGTGGTAGCGCAGTTTGTCCGGGTTGTACTCATCACGGCCGATGCCGCAGCCCAGCGCGGTAATGAGCGTCGCCACTTCCTGAGAAGAGAGCATCTTGTCGAAGCGCGCCTTCTCAACGTTGAGGATTTTACCCTTCAGCGGCAGGATAGCCTGGTTCTTACGGTTACGGCCCTGCTTCGCAGAACCGCCCGCGGAGTCCCCTTCCACGAGGTACAGTTCGGACAGCGCCGGGTCGCGTTCCTGGCAGTCAGCCAGTTTGCCCGGCAGGCCTGCTAAGTCCAGCGCGCCTTTACGACGGGTCATTTCACGGGCTTTACGCGCCGCTTCACGGGCACGCGCCGCATCGATAATTTTACCCACCACGATTTTCGCGTCGGACGGGTTTTCCAGCAGGTATTCGCTCAGCAGTTCGTTCATCTGCTGTTCAACCGCCGATTTCACCTCGGAAGAGACCAGCTTGTCTTTGGTCTGTGAGGAGAACTTCGGATCCGGCACCTTCACGGAGACAACGGCAATCAGGCCTTCACGGGCGTCATCACCGGTAGCGCTGACTTTCGCTTTCTTGCTGTAGCCTTCTTTGTCCATGTAGGCGTTTAGGGTACGGGTCATCGCCGCACGGAAGCCTGCAAGGTGCGTACCGCCGTCACGCTGTGGAATGTTGTTGGTGAAGCAGTAAATATTTTCCTGGAAACCGTCGTTCCACTGCAGCGCCACTTCCACGCCGATACCGTCTTTTTCGGTGGAGAAATAGAAGATATTCGGGTGAATAGGCGTTTTGTTCTTGTTCAGATACTCAACGAACGCCTTGATACCGCCTTCGTAGTGGAAGTGGTCTTCTTTGCCGTCACGCTTGTCGCGCAGGCGAATAGAGACGCCGGAGTTCAGGAACGACAGTTCACGCAGGCGTTTCGCCAGGATGTCGTACTCGAATTCGGTGACGTTGGTGAAGGTTTCGAGGCTCGGCCAGAAACGCACCATGGTACCGGTTTTGTCGGTATCGCCAGTAACGGCCAGCGGTGCCTGCGGCACGCCGTGCGTATAGAGCTGACGGTGGATCTTGCCTTCGCGCTGGATAACCAGCTCCAGCTTCTGCGACAGGGCGTTAACCACGGAGACGCCTACGCCGTGCAGGCCGCCGGAAACTTTATAGGAGTTATCGTCGAACTTACCGCCTGCGTGCAGCACGGTCATGATCACTTCCGCGGCAGAGACGCCCTCTTCCGGGTGAATACCGGTTGGGATGCCACGACCATCATCGGTGACGGAGACGGAGTTATCCGCATGGATGGTGACCACGATGTCTTTACAGTGACCCGCGAGCGCTTCGTCGATAGCGTTATCTACCACCTCGAATACCATGTGGTGCAGACCGGTGCCGTCATCCGTGTCGCCGATATACATACCCGGGCGCTTACGCACCGCATCCAGCCCTTTCAGGACTTTGATACTGGAGGAGTCATAAGAATTCGACATCAACGTTTCTCGCTCATTTCAACTTGGGTTAATCCGTTATTTTACCCTTTTCCACGGTAAACATCTTCGAATTTTCGTCCGACATGTCTATAACGTGTTCAGCGCTAATGGCGCTGACGAAAACCTGCGACTGCGTGGCTTTTAAGCGGCTGGCAAGCAGCCCGCGCCGCGCGTCATCAAGTTCCGAGGCAAAATCATCTATCAGGTACAGGCAGCGTCTTCCGCTCTCGCGGGTGAGAAACTCTCCCTGTGCCAGGCGCAGCGCACACATCAGGAGCTTGAGCTGCCCGCGCGACAGCGTGTCTTCCACCGGTGCACCGTCGGCACGAATGCGGAAATCCGCCTTGTGCGGGCCGTGCGCGGTGTAGGTCAACATGCGGTCGCGCTCGAAGCTTCTCTCTAACACCTCGGCATAATCCGTCTCTTTCTCCCAGCCGCGCTGGAAGGAGAAGGTGAGAGAGAATTCAGGTAAAAACTGTTTGCAGGTGTCGGCCATATCTTCGGCGATACCTGCGCTGTATTCGGCACGCCAGTTGCTGATTTGTTCCGCGAGAGGGATTAACTCCATGTCCCACGGACGCAGCTGGGCGTAACGGGTAACCTGGCGCAGTGCAGCGTTACGCTGCTTGAGCAGACGCTTCAGGTTGCTCCAGGCGTTAAAGAAACCGGCTTCGTTGTGAAAGCATCCCCAGTCGAGGAATGCTCTTCTGTATTTGGGGCCGCCGTTGAGTAAAGTAAACCCCTCCGGCGTAATCAGCTGCATTGGCATCAGCAGCGCCAGCTCCGCCACTTTATGGCCGTCGGTGCCGTCGATGCGCACCTTACTGTCGCCCTGCTTGTCTTTGGTCAGGCCGATGGCGGTTTCCCGCCCCGCCCCCTGCAAACGCCCGTGCAGGACAAAGGATTCCTGCTCGTGGCGAATGACGCGACCAATCTGCAAACTGCGAAACGCCCGACCGTGGCCGAGCGTATAGATGGCCTCAAGCACGCTGGTTTTGCCGCTGCCGTTTGCGCCAACCAGGAAGTTAAAGCCAGGGGATAAAGCGAGATCCGCGCTTTCGATATTGCGAAAGTCGCGGATCAACAGACGGGTGAGCGACATTACAGTCTCATTGGCATGACAACATAAGCAGCCGACTGTGATGCGGCATCTTCAATCTGTACGCTTGAAACGGAGTCGGTCAGCAGAATGCGCACGTTCTCGCACTTCAGCGCATTCAGCACATCCAGCACGTAGCTGACGTTAAAGCCGATTTCCATCTCGGTTCCGGCGTAGGTGACGTCCAGAATTTCTTCTGCCTCTTCCTGCTCCGGGTTGTTAGCGGTGATTTTGATCTGGTTTTCACTCACGTACAGGCGCACGCCGCGGAATTTCTCGTTTGAAAGAATGGCCGCACGGGCAAAGGCCTGCTTGAGGCTGTCGCAGCCTGCTTCCAGCGTTTTGTCCGGATTCTTCGGCAATACGCGGCGATAATCAGGGAAACGACCGTCAACCAGCTTCGAAGTGAAGACAAAATCGCCCACGTGTGCGCGGATATTGTTGCTGCCGATCTGCACGCGCAGCGGCGTGTCGCCGCCGTCGAGCATACGCATCAGCTCAATCACCCCTTTACGCGGCACGATCACCGAATGGTTTGGCAGCGCGTCGCCAATCGGCATAGAACAAACCGCCAGACGGTGGCCGTCGGTGGCTACGGTACGCAGCTCTTCACCTTCGGTTTCGAACAGCATGCCGTTTAAGTAGTAACGGACGTCCTGATGCGCCATGGAGAACTGCGTGGCTTCAATCAGACGCTTCATCGTCGCCTGCGGCAGGGTGAATTCAACTTCGCTCTGCCAGTCGTCAAGGTTCGGGAAGTCCGCAGCAGGCAGCGTGGAGAGCGAGAAACGGCTGCGGCCAGAGCGCACCAGCATACGGTCGCCTTCCAGCTGCACGGCGATTTCAGCGCCTTCCGGCAGCCCGCGGCAGATATCAAAGAATTTACGTGCCGGAACCGTGGTCGCGCCCGCGTCGTGCGGCTGCGTCAGCGTAACGCGCGCGATCATTTCCATTTCCAGGTCTGTACCGGTCAGCGACAGCGTACCGTCCGCGACCTGAAGCAGCAGGTTTCCGAGAATAGGCAGCGTTGGGCGGCCACCTAATGGGCCACTCACCTGTTGCAGCGGTTTTAATAAATGTTCACGTTCAACGGTAAATTTCATAGCGTCACGATGATAATGTTCTGATTAGATTGGAAAAATCTTCTTTTATGTCGTGGCTTTCTTCGCGTAACTGCTCAATCTTGCGACAAGCGTGCAGCACGGTCGTATGGTCACGGCCACCAAACGCATCCCCGATTTCCGGCAGACTGTGGTTGGTTAACTCCTTTGCCAGCGCCATCGCCATCTGACGCGGACGCGCCACCGAGCGGGAACGACGTTTAGACAGTAAATCTGCCACTTTGATCTTGTAGTACTCAGCCACTGTCTTTTGAATATTGTCGATAGTGACCAGTTTTTCCTGCAATGCCAGCAAATCGCGCAGCGCTTCACGCACAAAATCGATAGTGATCGCACGACCGGTGAAGTTGGCATTGGCGATAACGCGGTTCAGCGCCCCTTCCAGCTCACGCACGTTGGAGCGCAGACGCTTGGCAATGAAGAACGCCACTTCGCCCGGCAGGCGAATGTCGTTTTCATCGGCTTTCTTCATCAGGATCGCGACGCGGGTTTCCAGCTCCGGTGGCTCGATCGCCACGGTCAGGCCCCAGCCGAAGCGGGATTTCAGACGATCTTCAACGCCGTTGATCTCTTTTGGATAACGATCCGAGGTCAAAATGATCTGTTGATTGCCTTCCAGCAGGGCATTGAAGGTGTGGAAAAACTCTTCCTGCGATCGTTCTTTATTCGCAAAGAACTGGATGTCATCGATGAGCAGCGCGTCAACGGAACGATAGTAGCGTTTAAACTCTTCGATCGCATTGTTTTGCAGGGCTTTTACCATGTCCTGAACGAAGCGTTCGGAGTGCATATACACCACTTTGGCATTGGGCTTGCGCGCCATAATACCGTTACCCACCGCATGCAGCAGGTGCGTTTTACCCAGACCCGTGCCGCCATATAGGAACAGCGGGTTGTAGGCCCCACCAGGGTTATCAGCAACCTGACGAGCCGCCGCGCGCGCCAGCTGGTTCGACTTACCTTCAACGAAGTTATCGAACGTGTGTTTCACGTTAACGTTAGAGCGGTAGGTTGGCTCAGCCGGTGCAGGGACATTATCCCAGCCCTGACGAGCGGGTGCGACGCGAGGGGCCGGAGCAGGAGCGGCCTGAGCGGGCGCTGCTACGTTCACGGTTTCACGAACGGTTTGGGTGACCGGCTTTGTGCCCACTTCAAAGCGCAGCTGCGGGGCATCTGACCCGCAGAAATCGTTCAGCAGTCCATTGATGTTATTAAGGTACTTGTCCCTTACCCAATCGAGCACAAAACGGTTTGGCGCATACAAAGCCAGCGTGTTATCGCTCAGTTCCGCCTGCAACGGGCGGATCCACATACTGAATTCTGTGGCTGGTAACTCATCCTGCAATCGGGCAAGACACTGCTGCCAAAGCGAAAGTGACACGGCGGACTCCACTCGAACAATAAAAGAAAACTATTGAATATTCATGATTGTTGGCGCACATCGACATGACCCTGTGTAAAGGGGGACGTGCGAATTGCTATCTGCAATTTATCCTGACCAGGATCCTGGGATCCCGATCGGGACCGCGGATCATAGCCTAAACTGAGCCAGAGATCTTCTGTTTCTCACAGATTCTTCCCGATTTATCCACAGGAAGATCCGGAACCGAATAAGTGTAAACGATCCTGGCACCAGTGCCCCACGATTTAGTCCGCATATTGGAAAAATTAATGAGCACAGACAATTTATTGCTTAAATGATCTAACGAAGATCCGGGACGATCCTTGCGCTTTGTTGGCGAGGCCGTATAATCCTCGACCCGGCGCGTGATGCTCATCTTCCTGCGTCGTCCGTTGCTCATTTTCCACGCGAAAACGTGCGGAAATACGCGGGAAATAAGGAAAGAGAATTGACTCCGGAGTGTACAATTATTACAATCCGGCCTCTTTAATCACCCACGCTGAGGCGTTAGTCGTTCGAAACTCGTTCGGGTATACGCAAAAGTCAGTGAATTTATTCAAGTTTAGGTAGAAATCGCCATGAAACGCACTTTTCAACCGTCTGTACTGAAGCGCAACCGTTCTCACGGCTTCCGTGCTCGTATGGCTACTAAAAATGGTCGTCAGGTTCTGGCACGTCGTCGTGCTAAAGGCCGCGCTCGTCTGACCGTTTCCAAGTAATAAAGCTAACCCCTGAGTGGTTAAGCTAGCATTTCCCAGGGAGTTACGTTTGTTAACTCCCGCTCATTTCACTTTCGTCTTCCAGCAGCCACTACGGGCTGGCACGCCGCAAATCACCATCCTCGGCCGCCAAAATTCGCTGGGGCATCCCCGCATCGGTCTCACAGTCGCCAAGAAAAATGTTAAGCGTGCGCATGAACGCAATCGGATTAAACGTCTGACGCGTGAAAGCTTCCGTTTACGTCAGCACGAACTGCCTTCAATGGATTTCGTGGTGGTGGCGAAGAAAGGGGTTGCCGACCTCGATAACCGTGCTCTCTCGGAAGCGTTGGAAAAATTATGGCGCCGCCACTGTCGCCTGGCTCACGGGTCCTGATAGCCCTCATTCGGGTCTATCAACGCCTGATTAGTCCGCTACTCGGGCCGCACTGCCGTTTCACACCAACATGCTCAAGCTACGGAATTGAGGCATTGCGCAGGTTTGGAGTGATAAAAGGCAGTTGGTTGACGGTGAAACGCGTATTAAAATGCCACCCTTTACACCCAGGTGGAGACGACCCCGTCCCCCCAGGACCCTTTGATACCAGAGAACACTAACGATGGATTCGCAACGCAATCTTCTTATCATCGCTTTGTTGTTCGTGTCTTTCATGATCTGGCAGGCATGGGAGCAGGATAAAAATCCTCAACCCCAGCAGCAGACCACGCAGACTACGACCACCGCAGCGGGTAGCGCCGCCGACCAGGGCGTACCGGCCAGTGGCCAGGGGAAACAGATTACGGTTAAGACCGATGTGCTTGAGCTGACAATCAACACCCGTGGTGGTGATGTTGAGCAGGCGCTGCTGTTGACCTACCCGAAAGAGCTGAAGTCTAACGAACCGTTCCAGTTACTGGAAACCACGCCTGAGTTTATCTACCAGGCGCAGAGCGGCCTGACCGGTCGTGATGGCCCGGATAACCCGGCTAACGGTGCGCGTCCACTGTATACCGTCGAGAGCGACACCTTTGTGCTGGCTGATGGTCAGAACGAACTCGCGATCCCGATGACGTATACCGACGCCGCAGGCAACACCTTCACTAAAACCTTCACCCTGAAGCGCGGTGAATATGCGGTGAACGTGGGCTACAGCGTACAGAACGCCAGTGCGAAACCGCTGGAACTGTCTACCTTTGGCCAGCTGAAGCAGTCCATCAATCTGCCGTCTCACCGTGACACCGGAAGCAGCAACTTTGCGCTGCATACCTTCCGTGGCGCGGCGTACTCCACGCCAGACGCGAAGTATGAGAAATACAAATTCGACACCATTGCGGATAACGAAAACCTGAACGTTAGTTCCAAAGGCGGTTGGGTTGCGATGCTGCAACAGTATTTCGCTACGGCCTGGATCCCAAACAACGACGGTACGAATAACTTCTATACCGCGAACCTGGGCAACGGTCTTGCAGCCATCGGCTACAAATCTCAGCCGGTTCTGGTTCAGCCGGGTCAAACCGGTAAGATGGCAAGCACCCTGTGGGTCGGCCCGGAAATTCAGGACAAAATGGCCGCTGTTGCGCCGCACCTGGATCTGACCGTCGATTACGGTTGGTTGTGGTTCATCTCTCAGCCGCTGTTTAAGCTGCTGAAGTTCATCCACAGCTTCCTGGGTAACTGGGGCTTCTCCATCATCGTTATTACCTTCATCGTTCGTGGCATCATGTACCCGCTGACTAAAGCGCAGTACACCTCCATGGCGAAGATGCGTATGCTGCAGCCGAAGATTCAGGCTATGCGTGAGCGTCTGGGCGATGACAAACAGCGTCAGAGCCAGGAAATGATGGCCCTGTATAAAGCAGAGAAAGTAAACCCACTGGGTGGCTGCTTCCCGCTGCTGATTCAGATGCCAATCTTCCTTGCGCTGTACTACATGCTGATGGGTTCCGTTGAGCTGCGCCACGCGCCGTTCGCACTGTGGATCCATGACCTGTCCGCACAGGACCCGTACTACATCCTGCCGATCCTGATGGGCGTGACGATGTTCTTCATCCAGAAGATGTCGCCGACCACCGTGACCGACCCGATGCAGCAGAAGATCATGACCTTTATGCCGGTCATCTTCACCGTGTTCTTCCTGTGGTTCCCGTCAGGTCTGGTGCTGTACTATATCGTCAGCAACCTGGTGACCATCATCCAGCAGCAGCTGATTTACCGTGGTCTGGAAAAACGTGGCCTGCATAGCCGCGAAAAGAAAAAGTCCTGATTCGGTAAGTTAACGCTAAAATAAGGGCGGTCGATTGACCGCCTTTTTTATTTGTATTGAACGAGACCAACCATGAGCCATAACGACACTATCGTCGCCCAGGCAACCCCACCGGGACGCGGTGGTGTAGGCATTCTGCGTATCTCCGGCCTGAAGGCGCGCGAGGTGGCCGAAGCGGTGCTGGGTAAACTGCCAAAGCCGCGCTACGCTGATTACCTGCCGTTTAAAGATACCGACGGCACGCCGCTGGACCAGGGCATTGCGCTGTGGTTCCCCGGCCCGAACTCTTTCACCGGCGAAGACGTGCTGGAGCTGCAGGGCCACGGCGGCCCGGTTATCCTCGACCTGCTGTTAAAACGTATCCTGACCCTGCCTGGCCTGCGCATTGCGAAGCCGGGCGAGTTCTCCGAGCGTGCCTTCCTCAACGACAAGCTCGACCTGGCGCAGGCAGAAGCGATTGCAGACCTGATCGACGCCAGTTCTGAACAGGCGGCCCGCTCCGCCCTGAACTCGCTGCAGGGGGCATTCTCCGCCCGCGTAAATCACCTTGTGGAAGCACTTACTCACCTCAGGATCTACGTGGAAGCGGCTATCGACTTCCCGGATGAGGAGATCGACTTCCTCTCTGACGGTAAAATCGAAGCGCAGCTCAACCAGGTGATGGCCGATCTCGACGCCGTTCGCGCCGAAGCGCGCCAGGGCAGCCTGCTGCGCGAAGGGATGAAGGTGGTGATTGCCGGACGCCCTAACGCCGGGAAATCAAGCCTGCTGAACGCCCTGGCGGGCCGTGAAGCGGCGATCGTCACCGACATTGCCGGAACCACCCGCGACGTACTGCGCGAGCATATCCATATCGACGGCATGCCGCTGCACATCATCGACACCGCCGGCCTGCGCGATGCCAGCGACGAGGTTGAGCGCATCGGTATCGAACGTGCCTGGCAGGAGATCGAGCAGGCCGACCGCGTGCTGTTTATGGTGGACGGCACCACGACCGACGCCGTTGACCCGGCTGAGATCTGGCCAGACTTTATCGCCCGTCTGCCGGCTAAACTGCCCATCACCGTGGTGCGTAACAAAGCGGACGTCACCGGCGAAACGCTGGGCATCAGCGATGTGAATGGTCACTCACTGATTCGCCTGTCGGCGCGTACCGGTGAAGGCGTTGACGACCTGCGTAACCATCTCAAGCAGAGCATGGGCTTTGATACCAGCATGGAAGGCGGCTTCCTGGCGCGTCGTCGTCACCTGCAGGCGCTGGAAGAGGCGGCAAACCACCTTGTTCAGGGTAAAGCGCAGCTGATCGGCGCGTGGGCGGGTGAACTGCTGGCGGAAGAGCTGCGTCTGGCGCAGCAGAATCTGAGCGAGATCACCGGGGAGTTTACGTCGGACGATCTGCTGGGACGGATTTTCTCGAGCTTCTGTATCGGTAAGTAAGGCCCGATCGCTGATGGTGATTTCCTCCAGGGAAATCACCATTGTCCAAATGGCAACTCGCCTAATCCCTTTTCACCCCCTATCCTGCATGCCTGCATCTATGGGGGGTTTATGGCGCGTTTTCTGTTTTGTAGTTTCGCTTTAGTTCTGCTTTATCCGTCCGGCATTGATATGTATCTGGTGGGATTGCCGCACATCGCCCGCGATCTGGGCGCCAGCGAAGCGCAGCTGCACATCGCGTTTTCGGCCTACCTCGCGGGAATGGCGTCGTCTATGGTCTTTGCCGGGAAGATCGCGGATAAGGCAGGCCGTCAACCCGTCGCGATAAGCGGCGCCATCATTTTTGCCCTGGCCTCTCTTCTCTGCTCACAGGCGCAAAGCAGCACCTTGTTCCTGGCCGGACGGTTTATCCAGGGCATTGGCGCCGGTGGCTGCTATGTCGTCGCGTTTGCCATTTTGCGCGATACCTTAAGCGCCCAGCGTCGCGCTAAGGTGCTTTCGATGCTGAACGGTATTACCTGCATTATCCCGGTGCTGGCCCCGGTCGTGGGATATCTGATCATGCTGAAATTCCCGTGGCAGAGCCTGTTCTGGACCATGGCGGCGATGGGCGCGCTGGTGTTTATCCTGTCTATCGCCGTGCTGAAAGAGACCCACCCGGGCTCGCAGAATACCGGTCATACCGCAACTATTCACCCAGCCGAGAAGCTGCTTAACCGCTTTTTCCTCAGTCGTCTGGCCGTGACCACGTTAAGCGTGGCGGTGATCCTGACCTATGTAAACGTTTCCCCGGTTTTACTGATGGAGACCATGGGCTTCGATCGGGGTGAGTATTCAATGGTGATGGCATTAACCGCCATGGTCAGTATGGCAGTCTCGTTCTCCACCCCGTTTGCGCTAAATGTTTTCAGCCAGCGCACGCTGATGCTGACCTCACAGGTTTTATTCCTCACGGCTGGCGCGATCTTGGCAACCACCAGCTCGCATGCGGTGATGCTGGCGGGTATTACCCTTATTTGTGCCGGGTTCTCGGTTGGCTTTGGCGTGGCGATGAGCCAGGCGCTTGGCCCTTTCTCGCTGCGGGCAGGCGTGGCAAGCTCGGTGCTGGGAATTGCGCAAGTCTGCGGCTCGTCGCTGTGGATTTGGCTGGCGGCGGTCATCGGGCTTAACGCGCTGAATATGCTGATCGGGGTTCTGATTGGCTGTAGCATACTGTGCATCACCTTACTTATGGTCATCCAGCCCGCGGCGCATTATGAAGAAGCCCATCAGCAGTCTCGATCTTAACCTGTTGCTGTGCCTGCAGCTTTTGCTGCAGGAGCGCAGCGTCACCAAAGCGGCGAAGCGGATGAACGTGACGCCGTCTGCGGTGAGTAAATCGCTGGCCAAGCTGCGTGACTGGTTTGACGACCCGCTGTTTGTCAAAACGCCGCTGGGGCTGCTGCCGACCCCGCTGACGGTAAGCCTCGAGCAGGATTTGGCTGACTGGATGCAAATCGGCAACCAGATCCTCGATAAATTTCACCATGATTCCCCGGGCGGGCTAACGTTCGTGCTGGCCGCCGAAACGCCGTTGATGCTGATCCGCTTTAACGCCCTGCTGGAGCAGGTGAACCAGCGCTATCCGCAGGCTACGGTGAAGATGCGTCACTGGGATTATGACTCGCTGGACGCCATTACGCGTGGAGAGGTGGATCTGGGATTCACCGGACGCGAAACGCACCCGCGATCGCGTGAATTGCTGAAGCTAATGCCGTGGTTCATCGACTATGAGATCCTGTTCAGCGACCGTCCGTGCGTGTATCTGCGTGAGGATCACCCCGCGCTACAGGACGAATGGAATCTTGAGACCTTCCTGCGCTACCCGCACATCAGCATCTTCTGGGAACGCAGCGACACCTGGGCACTGGACGAAGTGCTAAAGGAGATGGGTCGGGAGAGAAACATTGCCATGAGCGTGCCGGGCTTTGAGCAGTCGATGTTTATGGCGGCCCAGCCCGGTCACAACTATATCGCCACGGCTCCGCACTACTGTCATCACTACAATCAACTCCACCAGCGGAAGCTGATCGCACTGCCCATTCCCATTGACGAAGCGCAGGCTGAAAAGCTTACCGTTCCCTTCACGCTGATCTGGCATAAACGGAACAGCCATAATCCGAAAATCCTCTGGCTGCGGGAAACCATCAAGGCGCTGTACGGTGCCAGCGATCCAATTTTTGCCTAAGAAAATGTAAAGTTCGGTCCTGAGGCTTCTCTTACTCCCATTTACTGATTAAAACAGGAGTCAAGTTAAGCGATAATCATGTAACCGTTTAACCGATTACGACCATTATCAAGGAGCGAAAAATGGCTACGCACTTTGCAAGAGGGATACTTACGGAAGGACGTCTCGTATCGGCAAGAATTTCTTCAGCCTGTCACAGTGAAGCACTCACTCTTCCGGAACACCGCAGAACGCGGTTTTTAGCGTCCAGAGCGCTTCTCGCAGAACTGCTGTTTATGCTGTACGGCACCAGCGAGCTGCCGGACATCATTACCCAACCCGAAGGCCGCCCGGTCTTTGCCGACCCGGATCTCCCTCGTTTTTCGATTGCCTACGCGGGCAATATCATTGGCGTCGCGCTGACCACCGAAGGGGATTGTGGGCTGGATATGGAACTTCAGCGCGCGACGCGCAGCTTCCATGGCGGTAATGCGCATGAAGACTATCCGCTCTCCAGCAATGAGAAGCTGTGGGTACGCAACCAGAACGATCCTGTCGAAGCCCGAGCACAGCTCATTACCCTGCGCCAGAGCATTCGCAAGCACTGTGGATGCGCCTCAGACGACGCCAGCATGCTGCAACTGCTTCCAGGCTCCGGACGTCTGCGCGCCACTCAGGCCACGCTGGTAGAGGCGCTCAGCGACGCAGAGGATGTGCTCATTTGGTCCATTGCGGTTACCCCCGCCATCGAACGCATGAAAATCTGGGAATTTGACAGCCAACAGGGATGGCGTAGCCTTCCTGATGTGCCCGAGCGCGCCAACGAGCCCGCCGCACGCCTGATGCGTTTAACCAGTTTACCGGCAGAAAAAGCATTCACCCTTAGCTGATCCGATCAGGGTCATCATGATGAAACAGGAGTAATCATGTCTGATACGTTGAAAGTAGTTACGTTACTGGGAAGCCTGCGCAAAGGTTCATTTAACGGGATGGTTGCCCGCACGCTGCCACAGCTGGCACCGGCAGGAATGGAAATTAGCGCCCTGCCGTCTATTGGCGATATTCCGCTGTATGACGCTGACGTACAGCAGGAAGAGGGTTTTCCGCAGAGCGTTGAGGCGCTGGCGGAGCAGATCCGCCAGGCCGACGGCGTGGTCATCGTCACGCCGGAGTATAACTATTCGGTTCCGGGTGGTCTGAAGAATGCCATCGACTGGCTGTCCCGTTTACCTGAGCAGCCGCTGGCAGGTAAGCCGGTGCTGATCCAGACCAGCTCAATGGGCGCGATTGGCGGCGCGCGCTGCCAGTATCATCTACGCCAGATCCTGGTATTCCTGGATGCGATGGTCATGAACAAGCCGGAATTTATGGGTGGTGTGATTCAGAACAAGGTCGACCCGCAAACGGGTGAAGTGGTGGATCAGAGCACGCGCGATCATCTGTCTGGCCAGCTGACGGCGTTTGGGGATTATATTAAGCGGGTGAAGGCGTAAGCTTATTGCGGCCTGATGCCCTCACCCCAGCCCTCTCCCACGGGAGAGGGTGCAAACACTAAAGCCCTTTTCTTCGAAAAGGGCTTGCTGTTTATTTGGCATCAATAAACACAATCTTCAGCACAAACAGCAGCGCCACAACAATCACGCATGGGCTGAGGTCGCGGAAGCGGCCGGTACCGATCTTCATTACGCAGTAAGAGATAAAGCCCAGCGCGATACCTTCGGTAATCGAGAAGCTGAACGGCATCATCACGGCGGTAATAAACGCCGGCACCGCTTCGGTTAAATCATCCCACTTCACGCGAGACAGGCTGGAGGTCATCAGCACCCCCACATAGATCAGCGCGCCGGCTGCCGCATACGGTGGAACCATACCCGCCAGCGGAGAGAGGAAGATCACCAGCAGGAACAGAATACCCACGACCACCGCCGTCAGGCCGGTACGGCCTCCCACGGACACGCCGGAAGACGATTCAATGTACGCGGTAACGGACGAGGTTCCGATAAAAGCACCGGTCACAGAGGAGACGCTGTCCACAAACAGCGCCTGCTTCATGCGCGGGAATTTGCCTTTTTCATCCGCCAGGCCCGCTTTGTCGGTCACGCCAATCAGCGTGCCGGAGGAGTCAAACAGGTTGACCAGCATGAAGGAGAAAATCACGCCCGCCAGGCCCAGGTTCAGGGAACCCGCCAGATCGACATGACCAATCACGGTAGAGACGCTCGGTGGCGCGGAGACAATACCGTTATAGTGAACGTCGCCCAGCATCCAGCCCAGCAGGGTGGTGACCACGATGGAGACCAGCACCGCCGCGTGAATATTGCGGGAAGCCAGGATCGCGATGATAAAGAAGCCCAGCACGCCCAGCAGCACGTTATGAGAGGTCAGGTGACCGATGCTCACCAGCGTATCCGGGTTCGCCACGATAACGCCGGCGTTTTTCAGCCCCATCATCCCGATGAACAGACCGATACCGCTGGTGATGCCCACGCGCAGACTCACGGGAATGTTTGCAATCATCCAGTAACGCACGCGGAAAATGGTCAGCAGCAGCAGGCCAACCGCGCCCCAGAAGATGGCGCCCATGCCAACCTGCCACGGCAGCCCCATCGCCTGAACAACCACGAATGCGAAGAACGCATTCAGGCCCATCGCCGGTGCCAGCGCAACCGGCAGGTTAGCGAACACACCCATCAGAATGCTGCCAAGGGCCGCAATCAGGCAGGTGGTTACAAAGACGGCGCTGGTATCCATGCCAGCAACGCCCAGAATTTGAGGGTTCACAAAAACGATATAGACCATCGTCAGGAAGGTGGTGAAACCAGCGATCACTTCGGTGCGTGCCGTTGTGCCGTGCTCGCGCAGTTTAAAAACGCGCTCAAGCAGACCCTGACCAGACGTCTGGGTAGTGTGTTGTTGACTCATCATCAATTCCGAACAAGGAGGGAAAATTCGTCGCTATCCTATACCAAAATGCGACAATAGTGGCGGTTACGTGATACTTTTTTCATTGATTTTGCTTATACGGCAACGATTGCGTCCCGGCGAACTGCCGTACGTAAACGTTAAACTTGTTAAAAGGGAAAGGCATGTCCGGAATTGAAGCGGTATTTTTCGACTGCGACGGTACGCTGGTCGACAGTGAGGTCATTTGTTCCCGCGCGTATGTCACTATGTTCAAGGAATTTGGCATTACGCTGGAGCTCGAAGAGGTGTTTAAACGCTTTAAGGGCGTGAAGCTCTACGAGATCATCGACATCATTAACCGGGAACACGGTGTGGATCTGGCGAAAGCCGATCTGGAACCGGTGTACCGCGCCGAGGTCGCACGCCTGTTTGATTCGGAGCTGGAGGTCATTCCGGGCGCAAACGCGCTGCTGGATGCGATGACGGTGCCTGTCTGCGTCGTCTCTAACGGCCCGGTCAGCAAAATGCAGCATTCGCTGGGCAAGCTTGAGATGTTGCACCATTTCCCGGAAAAACTGTTCAGCGGCTACGATATCCAGCGCTGGAAGCCAGACCCGGCGCTGATGTTTCATGCGGCAAAAGCAATGAACGTCAACGTAGAGAACTGCATTCTGGTGGATGACTCGTCTGCGGGCGCGCAGTCAGGGATTGATGCGGGGATGGAGGTGTTTTACTTCTGCGCCGACCCGCACAACAAGCCGATCGATCATCCGAACGTGACGACCTTTACCGATCTGGCGCAGTTGCCAGCGCTGTGGAAGGCACGCGGGTGGAATATTACTCGCTGAGTTTCCCCCCTCATCCCGACCCTCTCCCCAGGGGAGAGGGAGAAAACCGAATTGTCCTCTCTCCCTGTGGGAGAGGATTAGGGTGAGGGTAAAATCACTCTTTCGGATCTTTACCCGCCAGCAGTTTGTCCAGCTCGTCGCCGCCCACGTGACGGAAGTCCTGACCTTTCACGAAGTAAAAGATGTATTCGCAAATGTTCTGGCAGCGGTCGCCGATACGCTCGATGGAGCGCGCGCAGAACAGGGCGGTCAGTACGCTTGGGATCGTACGGGAATCTTCCATCATGTAGGTCATCAGCTGACGCACGATGCCTTCATACTCCTGGTCGACCTTCTTGTCTTCACGGTAGATACGCACCGCTTCGTCAAGATCCATTCGCGCAAAGGCATCCAGTACGTCATGAAGCATCTGTACGGTGTGGCGGCCCAGCGACTCCAGGCTGACCAGCAGCGGCTGGTGCTGCTGAGAGAACTTCTCCAGCGCGGTGCGGCAGATTTTATCCGCAACGTCGCCAATACGTTCCAGCTCGGCGATGGTTTTGATGATCGCCATCACCAGACGCAGGTCGCTCGCCGTCGGCTGACGCTTCGCGATAATGCGCACGCAGGCCTCGTCGATAGCGACTTCCATCATGTTGACGTTTTTGTCGCCTTCAATGACGCGCTTCGCCAGCTCGCTGTCCTGATTGTGCATTGCAGTAATCGCATCAGAAAGCTGCTGCTCGACCATGCCGCCCATGGTCATTACCTGGGTGCGAATGCTTTCCAGCTCTGCGTTGAACTGGCCGGAAATGTGTTTATTAAGATTGAGGTTGTCCATGGTTTCTCCACATGCACTAAGGCAAATCAACCGTAGCGGCCAGTAATATAATCTTCGGTTTGTTTCTTCGCGGGCCTGGTGAACAGCGCGTCCGTATCGCTGAACTCAATCAACTCGCCCAGGTACATAAACGCCGTGTGATCGGAACAACGTGCAGCCTGCTGCATGTTATGGGTCACGATAACCACGGTGTAATCCTGCTTCAGCTCGGTGATCAGCTCTTCAATACGGCCGGTTGAGATCGGGTCCAGCGCTGAACACGGCTCATCCAGCAGCAACACTTCCGGGCGAATAGCAATACCGCGCGCAATGCACAGACGCTGCTGCTGACCGCCGGAGAGAGAGTAACCGCTCTGGTGCAACTTATCTTTGGTTTCGTTCCATAATGCGGCCTTGGTCAAAGCCCACTGCACGCGCTCGTCCATATCGGCACGGGAGAGTTTTTCAAACAGACGCACGCCAAAGGCGATGTTGTCATAAATTGACATCGGGAAAGGCGTGGGTTTCTGGAACACCATCCCCACTTTGGCGCGCAGCAGGGCGATATCCTGAGCCTGGGTCAGAATGTTTTCACCGTCCAGGATGATTTCACCTTCAGCGCGCTGCTCCGGATAGAGCGAATACATTTTGTTAAAGGTACGCAGCAGCGTGGACTTCCCACAACCTGACGGACCGATAAATGCCGTGACCTGGTTCTTCGCGATATCCAGGTTGATGTTCTTCAGGGCATGGAATTTGCCGTAGTAGAAGTTCAAATCACGAACCTGAATCTTACCCGGGGCAGTATCAACCATACTCATTGACTCATTTCCTCATTCGGCGCCGCGAGCTGCCGCGCCGTAAAAAATTAACCGTGTTTCTTCTTCGCGAAAATGACGCGCGCCAGAATGTTCAGCAACAGTACGCAAAGGGTAATGATCAGCACCCCGGCCCAGGCCAGCTGCTGCCATTCCGCGAATGGGCTCATCGCAAATTTAAAGATCGTCACCGGCAGGTTGGCGATCGGTTGCATCATGTCCGTGCTCCAGAACTGGTTGGAGAGGGACGTAAACAGCAGCGGCGCCGTTTCACCCGCGATACGCGCTACCGCCAGCAGGATACCTGTCATGATCCCGGAGACGGACGCCTTCAGCGTAATCGCAGAGATCATCTTCCATTTCGGCGTACCCAGCGCATAAGCCGCTTCACGCAGGCTGTCCGGCACCAGTTTCAGCATGTTCTCGGTGGTACGAATAACAATCGGCACCTGCAGCAGCGCCAGCGCAATGACGCCCGCCCAGCCGGAGAAGTGTTCCATCTGCGCCACCACCACGGTGTAAACAAACAGACCCACGACGATAGACGGGGCTGAGAGCAGAATGTCGTTGATGAAGCGAATCACTTCAGCCAGCCAGGATTTACGCCCGTATTCTGCCAGGTAGATGCCCGCCATGATGCCCAGCGGCGTGCCGAAGACCGTCGCCCAGAGGATCAGCAGGCCGCTGCCCGCCAGGGCGTTCGCCAGGCCACCACCCGCCGTGTTCGGCGGCGGCGTCATTTCGGTGAACAGCGACAGTGACATGCCGTCAATCCCGCGAACGACCGTCGAGAAAAGGATCCAGACCAGCCAGAACAGGCCGAATGCCATCGTCGCCATAGAGAGCGACAGGGCAATACGGTTTTTCACGCGGCGTCTGGCCTGCATTTTGCGGCGGGATTCCGCCAGTTCAGCGGTTGCTTGCATTTCGAGAGTTGCCATTAGCGTGCTCCCTCATTTTTAGCGAGGCGCATAATCATCAGCTTGGAAATCGCCAGAACAATGAAGGTGATAACGAACAGAATCAGACCCAGCTCCATCAGCGCCGCCACGTGCAGCCCCGATTCCGCTTCCGCAAATTCATTCGCCAGCGCCGAGGTAATACTGTTACCCGGCATGTAGAGCGACGCGCTGTCGAGCTGGTAGGTGTTACCGATGATAAAGGTGACCGCCATGGTTTCACCCAGCGCACGACCTAAACCCAGCATCACGCCCCCGATCACCCCGTTTTTGGTGAACGGAAGGACAATGCGCCAGATAACTTCCCAGGTGGTGCAGCCGATGCCGTAGGCCGACTCTTTCATCATCACCGGCGTTTGTTCGAAGACATCGCGCATGACCGCCGCAATGTAAGGAATAATCATGATGGCGAGGATCACACCTGCCGCCAGAATGCCAATACCGAAAGCCGGGCCAGAGAACAGGGCCCCCACAAACGGAATAGCGGAAAGCACGTTACCGACCGGTTCCTGGAAATACGTTGCGAACAGCGGAGCAAAGATGAACAGACCCCACATGCCGTAAACGATACTTGGAATAGCCGCCAGCAGTTCGATGGCAATACCCAGCGGGCGTCGCAGCCAGCCCGGCGCCAGCTCCGTCAGGAACAGGGCAATACCAAAGCTCACCGGAACCGCAATCAGAAGGGCGATGAACGAGGTCACCAGCGTGCCGTAAATCGGCACCAGGGCACCGTAGATGTCGTTCGGCGCGTCCCACTCTTTGGTCCACAGGAAGGAAAAACCGAATTTCTGGATGCTCGGCCATGAGGAGAAAATCAGAGACACGATAATGCCGCCCAGCAGCAATAGCACAATCAGCGCAGCCAGTTTCACCAGCGCGCTGAAAATCATGTCACCTTTTTTACCCGGAGGGTTAAATGCAGGCTTGGTTGCAGCCATAAATTACTCTTCTGTTTGAGACGTTTTTACGAATATGCCCGGTGGCGCTAACGCTTACCGGGCCTACAGCTTAAACCGTAGGGCGGGTAAGCGCAGCGCCACCCGCCATCTTCGTTAAATATATCCTGTTAGTACAGCGCTTTACCGCTGCTGTCTTTCACGTTGGTTTTCCATGCAGCGCGAATCTGCTCAACCACGTTGTCCGGCAGGGTGGCGTAATCCAGAGCGTTAGCCTGTTTGCCGCCGTTTTTGTACGCCCAGTCGAAGAACTTCAGCACTTCGGCGCCCTGCTCAGGTTTCTTCTGCTCTTTGTGAACCAGGATGAAGGTGGTAGAGGTGATTGGCCACGCACCTTCGCCTTTCTGGTTAGTCAGATCCTGCGCGAAGGATTTGCTCCAGTCAGCGCCTTTCGCGGCGTTAGCAAAGTTCTCTTCGGTTGGGCTAACCGGTTTGCCGTCGGCTGAAACCAGTTTGGTGTAGGACAGATTGTTCTGCTTGGCGTACGCATACTCTACGTAACCAATTGAGCCAGGCAGACGCTGTACGAACGCGGCGATACCGTCGTTACCTTTACCGCCCAGACCGGTTGGCCAGTTAACGGTAGAGCCGGAGCCGACTTTAGATTTCCACTCTTCGTTCACTTTTGCCAGGTAGCTGGTGAACACGAAAGAGGTACCGGAACCATCCGCGCGGCGAACCACGGCGATGTTCTGAGAAGGCAGCTTCAGGCCTGGGTTGAGTTTAGCGATCGCTTCGTCATCCCATTTTTTGATTTTGCCCAGGTAGATGTCACCCAGCGTTTTGCCGTCCAGCACCAGCTCACCCGACTTCACGCCCGGCAGGTTGATGGCCAGGACCACGCCACCGATCACGGTAGGGAACTGGAACAGGCCTTCCTGAGCCAGTTTGTCATCAGACAGCGGAGCGTCTGATGCGCCGAAATCAACCGTGTTCGCGGTAATTTGTTTAACGCCACCGGAGGAGCCGATACCCTGATAGTTAACCTTGTTACCGGTTTCTTTCTGGTAGGTATCCGCCCATTTGGCATACACCGGCGCAGGGAAGGTTGCACCAGCGCCAGTCAGGCTTGCTTCTGCAAATACAGAGAACGCGCTCAGAGATAAGGTCGCGGCGACAACAGTTGCGACAGTGGTACGCATAACTTTCATAATGTCTCCTGCAAGATTTTCGTAAATCGTTGTTTAGTGGCTACGATGAGCAAAATAGGACAAACAGGTGACAGATAAATGTACGAATTATGACAGTTTTATGACAACGTAAATTTCACTTAAAAATAAGCAAAAGAAAGCTTATTTTTCATCGCGTTAGACGCTTTTATGACAAGGCGTTTTCAGAAATATTTTCTTTATGTGACACTGAAAAAAGTAGCTGAAGATGACAAATTGTCATTATTAAAAACGAGAAAGGATTGATGAAGAACAAGCCGGGCAGGATAAAAAAGCTCCACCCGAAGGTGGAGCCTGAAGGGATTATTCTACGGTAACCGATTTCGCCAGGTTACGCGGCTGGTCAACGTCGGTACCTTTGATCAGCGCAACGTGATAGGCCAACAGCTGCAGCGGAACGGTGTAGAAGATTGGTGCAATCACCTCTTCCACATGCGGCATCTCGATGATATGCATGTTGTCGTTGCTGACAAAACCGGCATCTTTGTCGGCGAAGACGTACAGAACACCGCCGCGGGCGCGCACTTCTTCGATGTTAGACTTCAGTTTTTCCAGCAGTTCGTTGTTTGGTGCCACAACGATGACCGGCATATCCGCGTCAATCAGCGCCAGCGGGCCGTGCTTCAGCTCGCCAGCCGCATAGGCTTCAGCGTGAATGTAGGAGATCTCTTTCAGCTTCAGCGCGCCTTCCAGCGCAATCGGATACTGATCGCCACGACCCAGGAACAGGGCGTGATGTTTGTCGGAGAAATCTTCCGCCAGCGCTTCGATGCGTTTGTCCTGAGACAGCATCTGCTCAATACGGCTCGGCAGCGCCTGCAGGCCGTGAACGATGTCGTGCTCAACGGACGCATCTTCACCTTTCAGACGCGCCAGCTTCGCCACCAGCATCAGCAGAACGGTCAGCTGAGTGGTAAACGCTTTGGTAGAGGCCACACCGATTTCGGTGCCCGCTTTGGTCATCAGCGCCAGATCGGACTCACGCACCAGCGATGAGCCAGGAACGTTACAGATAGCCAGAGAGCCCAGGTAACCCAGCTCTTTAGACAGACGCAGCGCTGCCAGCGTATCCGCCGTTTCACCAGACTGGGAAAGGGTGATCATCAGGCTGTTACGACGCACCGCGGATTTGCGATAGCGGAATTCAGACGCGATTTCCACATCGCACGGCACGCCCGCCAGGGATTCAAACCAGTAGCGAGAAACCATACCGGAGTTGTATGAGGTGCCGCAGGCCACGATCTGAATATGCTCGACCTTGCCGAGCAGTTCGTTCGCGTTTGCGCCCAGCTCGCTCAGATCCACTTCACCGTGGCTGATGCGCCCGGTCAGCGTGTTTTTGATGGCGTTTGGCTGCTCGTAAATCTCTTTCTGCATGTAGTGACGGTAAGCGCCTTTGTCGCCCGCGTCGTACTGCAGGTTAGATTCGATCTCCTGGCGTTTTACCTGCTCGCCTTTGGTATCGAATACGGTCACGCTGCGACGGGTCACTTCCGCGATATCCCCCTCTTCCAAGAAGATAAAGCGACGGGTAACCGGCAGGAGCGCCAGCTGGTCAGAAGCGATGAAGTTTTCGCCCATGCCCAGACCGATAACCATCGGGCTACCGGAACGCGCTGCCAGCAATGTGGACGGATCGCGGGAATCCATGATCACCGTACCGTACGCACCGCGCAGTTGAGGGATAGCACGCAGAACCGCATCACGCAGCGTGCCGCCCTGCTCCAGCTCCCAGTGCACCAGGTGAGCAATCACTTCGGTGTCAGTTTCAGAGACGAAGGTGTAGCCGCGCGCTTTCAGTTCTTCGCGCAGCGGTTCGTGGTTTTCGATAATGCCGTTGTGCACGACCACGATGTGTTCAGACACATGCGGGTGCGCGTTACCTTCAGACGGTTCGCCGTGCGTCGCCCAGCGGGTGTGAGCAATACCGGTCCCACCGTGCAGCGGATGTTCTTCCGCGGCCTGGGCCAGCATCTGCACTTTACCGAGACGACGCAGACGGGTCATATGACCTTCTGCATCGACGACAGCCAGACCGGCTGAGTCGTAACCACGGTATTCCAGACGACGTAAACCTTCGAGAAGGATTTCAGCAATATCACGCTGCGCAACTGCGCCAACAATTCCACACATAATTTTAGATTCCGAATTTAGGCATTATGCCTGCGTTGTCGCTGACCTGTATTTACCCTTTCCGGGCGCCCCGAGCCTTGTAGAGAGTGGGGTTATTTTTATGGGTACTGCTTATGGGGGGAAATATATATTTATCTCCTCTCCCGGGTTTGCCTGATGACGGCTACGCCTATCAGGCCTACTCAATCGTAGGGCGGGTAAGCGTAGCGCCACCCGCCTTGTTGTTACTTTTTCTTCTCCGGGCGTTTCCAGCCCTGCTTGCTGACCTGCGGAACGCGGCTTAACACCAGCTCGTTCTCGGCCACATCGCGCGTAACGGTTGTTCCCGCGGCAATGGTCACCCCGTTACCCACGGTAACAGGCGCCACCAGCTGCGTATCGGAGCCAACAAACACGTCGTCACCGATGATGGTTTTAAACTTATTCGCGCCGTCATAGTTACAGGTAATAGTCCCTGCACCAATATTCACGTTATTGCCAATTTCCGCGTCGCCCAGATAGGTCAGATGACCGGCTTTCGAGCCTTTACCCAGACGCGCTTTTTTCATTTCCACGAAGTTACCCACGTGAGCGCCTTCCAGCAGCTCAGCGCCCGGGCGCAGACGCGCAAACGGGCCGATGGTGCATGCCGCATCCAGACGGGCATCTTCCACCACGCTGTACGGGCTGATTTCGCAGTCGTCGCCGATGACGCTGTTTTTAATCACGCAGCCGGCGCCAATTTTGACGCGATTGCCCAGCGTGACGTGACCTTCGAGGATAACGTTCGTATCAATTTCAACGTCACGCCCGTGAGATAACGAACCACGCAGATCGAAACGCGCCGGATCGCGCAGCATCACGCCCGCAAGCAGCAGTTTTTCGGCCTGCTCGGACTGATAAATACGCTCAAGACGGGAAAGCTGCAGGCGGTTGTTCACGCCGTCCGTTTCGCTGATGCGCGCCGGATGAACGGCGGCAATTTCACGCCCTTCGTGGTACGCCATCGCAATGATGTCGGTGATGTAGTATTCACCCTGCGCGTTGTTGTTGTCGAGTCTGGACAGCCAGCGCTTCATATCCGCGCCGTTGGCAATCAGGATACCGGTGTTGATCTCCTGAATCTGGCGCTGTTCGTCGCTGGCATCTTTGTGCTCAACAATACCCGTGACGTTGCCGTTTTCACGGGTGATGCGGCCATAACCGCTTGGATCGTCCAGCACGACGGTCAACAAACCGATGCCGCCCTGCGGTTTGGCTTCACGCAGGCGAGTCAGGGTTTCAACGGAGATCAGCGGGACATCGCCGTAGAGCATCAAAATGTCTTCGTCATCTGCAAAGAAAGGCGCAGCCTGCTGCATCGCATGGCCTGTGCCCAGCTGTTCGGCCTGAAGCACCCAGTTGAGCCTGTCATCGCTCAGCGTCTTTTTAAGCAGATCGCCGCCGTGGCCGTAGACCAGGTGGACCTGACTGGCACCCAGTTCGTTCGCTGCATCAATGACATGCTGCACCATTGGCTTTCCTGCAAGCGTGTGGAGCACCTTAGGCAGATCGGAATACATGCGGGTCCCTTTGCCAGCGGCAAGGATCACCACGCTCATCGCACTGTTTGACATACGCATCCTGACGGTAGTTTGAGTGTGAAGTAAAAACGTTTGATGCTTAAAATTCTACATCTTTTTCATCATGAATTAAGGCCGAAAAAAAAAGCCAGCCTGGTATCCAGACTGGCTTTTGTGCTTTTCAAGCCGGTGTTACATCGCTTTTTTGGTCAACTCGATAACGCGCAGTTTCGCGATCGCTTTGGCCAGCTCCGCAGACGCCTGAGCGTAATCCACGTCACCATGAGAGCTGTTAATGTGCTCTTCAGCCTTACGCTTCGATTCCAGGGCTCGCGCTTCGTCGAGATCCTGGCCACGGATAGCGGTATCGGCCAGAACGGTCACACTGCCAGGCTGCACTTCAAGAATGCCGCCGGACAGATAGATAAACTCTTCGTGACCGAACTGTTTAACGATGCGGATCATACCAGGCTTAATGGCGGTGAGCAGCGGTGCGTGACCCGGGAAAATACCCAGTTCACCTTCACTACCCGTTACCTGGATTTTCTCGACCAGACCAGAGAACATTTGTTGCTCTGCGCTGACGACGTCCAGGTGGTAAGTCATTGCCATATCACCCTCCGATTAAGGCGTTAAAGTTTTTTGGCTTTTTCCACGGCTTCTTCGATGGAACCAACCATGTAGAACGCCTGCTCTGGCAGGTGGTCGTATTCGCCTTCCATAATGCCTTTAAAGCCACGGATGGTGTCTTTCAGGGAAACGTATTTACCCGGAGAACCGGTGAATACTTCCGCAACGAAGAACGGCTGGGACAGGAAGCGCTGGATCTTACGCGCACGTGCTACCACCAGTTTGTCTTCTTCAGACAGTTCATCCATACCCAGGATGGCGATGATGTCTTTCAGTTCCTGGTAACGCTGCAGCAGGGACTGTACGCCACGCGCGGTGTCGTAGTGTTCCTGACCCACAACCAGTGGATCCAGCTGACGGCTGGTGGAGTCCAGCGGGTCAACGGCCGGATAGATACCCAGAGACGCGATCTGACGGCTCAGTACCACGGTTGCGTCTAAGTGAGCAAAGGTGGTTGCTGGAGATGGGTCAGTCAAGTCATCCGCAGGTACGTATACCGCCTGAACGGAGGTGATAGAACCGGTTTTGGTAGAGGTGATACGTTCCTGAAGAACACCCATCTCTTCCGCCAGCGTAGGCTGATAACCTACCGCTGAAGGCATACGACCCAGCAGTGCAGATACTTCCGTACCGGCCAGGGTGTAACGATAGATGTTATCAACGAACAGCAGAACGTCACGGCCTTCGTCACGGAACTTCTCAGCCATCGTCAGACCGGTCAGCGCAACGCGCAGACGGTTTCCTGGTGGCTCGTTCATCTGGCCGTAAACCAGGGATACTTTGTCCAGAACGTTGGAGTCGGTCATTTCGTGGTAGAAGTCGTTACCCTCACGAGTACGTTCACCTACGCCCGCAAACACGGAGTAACCGGAGTGCTCAATCGCGATGTTACGGATCAGCTCCATCATGTTTACGGTTTTACCAACACCCGCACCACCGAACAGACCAACTTTACCGCCCTTCGCGAACGGACACATCAGGTCGATAACTTTGATACCGGTTTCCAGCAGTTCCTGAGAGCTGGACAGCTCTTCGTAGGAAGGTGCTGCGCGGTGGATAGCCCAACGCTCTTCTTCACCGATGTCGCCTTTCATGTCGATTGGCTGACCCAATACGTTCATGATACGACCCAGTGTTGCTTTACCTACCGGGACTTCAATCGGGTGCTCAAGGTCTTTAACTTCCAGACCACGACGCAGACCGTCGGAAGAACCCATCGCGATGGTACGCACGATACCGCCGCCGAGCTGCTGCTGAACTTCCAGCACCAGGCTCTCGTTACCATTCTGTACCTCAAGCGCGTCGTACACGCGTGGTACGGCGTCCTGAGGGAACTCGACGTCCACCACGGCGCCGATTACCTGGACAATCTTTCCAGTAGCCATCTTGAATCCTCTACGTAATTCGTAAACCTGGTTAAACCGCGGCGGCCCCCGAGACGATCTCGGTGAGTTCCTGAGTAATGCTGGCCTGACGAGCTTTGTTGTAAACCAACTGCAGCTCTTTAATCAGGCTGCCGCCATTATCGGTCGCGGCTTTCATCGCCACCATTCGTGCGGCCTGCTCGCTGGCCAGGTTTTCTACAACGCCCTGATAAACCTGAGATTCAACGTAACGACGCAGCAGGGTATCCAGCAGCGGTTTCGGATCGGGTTCATACAGGTAATCCCAGGCTTTTTGCTTCAGCTCGTCATCTTCTGATGCCGGTAACGGCAGCATCTGAGTGAGCGTTGGAACCTGAGACATGGTGTTAATGAATTTGTTGCTGACAACGTACAGTCTGTCCAGACGGCCTTCATCATAGGCCTGCAACATCACTTTAACCGGGCCGATCAGTTCGGACAGGGACGGGTTATCACCCATACCGGTCACCTGAGCGACAATGTTGCCACCAACGGAGTTAAAGAAAGAGACGCCTTTAGAGCCGATCATTGCGATATCGCACTGAACGCCTTTTTCAGACCATGCTTTCATATCCGCCAGCAGTTTTTTGAACAGGTTAATGTTCAAGCCGCCACACAGACCACGGTCGGTCGACACCACCAGGTAGCCCACGCGCTTAACGTCGCGTTCTTCCAGGTAAGGGTGCTTATATTCCAGATTACCGTTTGCAAGGTGACCAATCACTTTGCGCATGGTTTCTGCATAAGGACGGCTGGCCGCCATGCGATCCTGCGATTTACGCATTTTGGAAGCGGCGACCATCTCCATCGCTTTAGTGATCTTTTGCGTGTTCTGGACGCTTGCGATCTTACTACGTATCTCTTTTGCGCCGGCCATGAGCTTCTCCTCAATGCCAGGCGGCTTGTCCTGAGACAAGCCGCCGGACGATTACCAGGATTGGGTTGCTTTGAAGGAATCGAGGATAGCTTTCAGCTTGCCTTCGATTTCGTCGTTATAGCCACCGGTCTGGTTGATCTCTTGCATCAGCGGAGCGTGATCACGGTCGACGTAAGCCAGCAGAGCGGCTTCGAAGCTACCGATTTTCGCCAGTTCCACATCTTCGAGGTAACCGCGTTCAGCCGCGAACAGTACCAGGCCCTGCTGAGCAACAGACATTGGTGCGTACTGTTTCTGCTTCAGCAGCTCGGTCACTTTCTGACCGTGGCTCAGCTGTTTACGGGTTGCTTCGTCCAGATCGGATGCGAACTGAGAGAACGCAGCCAGTTCACGATACTGTGCCAGCGCGGTACGGATACCACCGGACAGTTTCTTGATGATCTTGGTCTGAGCAGCACCACCAACACGGGATACGGAGATACCCGGGTTAACCGCCGGACGAATACCGGAGTTAAACAGGTTGGTTTCCAGGAAGATCTGACCATCGGTAATGGAGATTACGTTGGTCGGAACGAACGCAGAAACGTCACCCGCCTGGGTTTCAATGATCGGCAGAGCGGTCAGAGAGCCCGTTTTACCCTTCACTTCACCTTTGGTGAAGTTCTCGACGTATTCCGCGTTAACGCGGGAAGCACGCTCCAGCAGACGAGAGTGGAGGTAGAATACGTCGCCAGGGAACGCTTCACGTCCAGGTGGACGACGGAGCAGCAGGGAAACCTGACGATAAGCAACAGCCTGTTTAGACAGGTCATCGTATACGATCAGCGCATCTTCACCGCGGTCACGGAAGTATTCGCCCATTGCGCAACCGGCGTATGGTGCCAGGTATTGCAGTGCAGCAGATTCAGACGCGGTTGCTACCACAACGATGGTGTTAGACAGTGCGCCGTGCTCTTCCAGTTTACGAACCACGTTAGAAATGGTGGACGCTTTCTGGCCAATAGCCACGTACACACATTTGATGCCGGAGTCACGCTGGTTGATGATGGCGTCGATAGCCATCGCGGTTTTACCGGTCTGACGGTCACCGATGATCAGTTCACGCTGACCACGACCGATTGGGATCATGGCATCAACGGACTTATAACCTGTCTGAACAGGCTGATCTACGGACTGACGGTCGATAACGCCTGGTGCGATAACTTCGATTGGGGAGAAGCCATCGTGCTCAACCGGACCTTTACCGTCGATTGGCGCACCCAGGGTGTTAACAACGCGACCCAGCAGGCCACGGCCAACCGGCACTTCCAGAATACGGCCAGTACACTTAACCTTCATGCCTTCGGCGAGGTCAGCGTATGGACCCATCACAACTGCACCTACGGAGTCGCGCTCCAGGTTCAGTGCGATAGCGTAACGGTTACCCGGCAGGGAAATCATCTCACCCTGCATACAATCGGCCAGGCCGTGGATGCGGATAACACCGTCACTTACAGAAACAATAGTACCTTCGTTGTGAGCTTCACTCACAACACTGAACTGAGCAATGCGCTGCTTGATCAGTTCGCTGATTTCGGTGGAATTCAGTTGCATGCTCCAGTCCCCTTAAGACTGCAAGACGTCTGCAAGGCGTTCAAGACGGCCGCGTACGCTGCCATCAATGACCATATCACCCGAACGGATGATTACGCCTGCCATTACAGACTTATCGATTTTGCAATTCAGCTTAACTTTGCGTGACAGACGTTTTTCCATCGCGGCGGTGATTTTCGCAAGCTGTTCATTACTCAGTTCAGTCGCAGAAGTCACTTCGACTTCAGCGGTTGCTTCACTAAGGGCACGTAAGTGCTCAAACTGCTCGAGAACATCCGGGAGCACACGGAGACGACCATTTTCTGCCATCACCTTAATCAGGTTCTGGCCGTTGGCATCCAGTTGCTCTCCGCACACGGCGATAAACGACGCGGCGAGAGTTTCAGGTGCTAACGCACCGGAAAGCAACTCAGCCATTTGTTCGTTTTTCGTCACCTCAGCGGCAAACGCCAGCATATCCTGCCAGCGATCGACATTTTGGTGTTCGACAGCAAAGTCAAAAGCTGCTTTGGCGTAGGGGCGAGCTACCGTAACAAATTCAGACATCAGCCCCTCCCTCCTTACAGTTCAGCGACAAGTTTGTCCACGATGTCGCTGTTAGCAGCTTCATCCACGGAACGTTCGATGATCTTCTCGGCGCCAGCAACAGCCAGAATCGCAACCTGCTTACGCAGTTCTTCACGAGCACGTTTACGCTCAGCATCAATTTCTGCCTGAGCCTGTGTCACGATCTTAGTACGTTCCTGTTCTGCTTCAGCTTTGGCTTCGTCCAGGATCTGAGAACGGCGTTTGTTAGCCTGTTCAATGATTACCTGAGCTTCAGCTTTCGCTTTTTTCAGCTGGTCTGTCGCGTTGGCCTGTGCAAGGTCCAAATCTTTCTTAGCGCGTTCTGCAGAAGCCAGACCGTCAGCAATTTCTTTCTGACGTTTTTCGATGGCAGCCATTAAAGGCGGCCATACATACTTCATGCAGAACCAGACAAAGAGAATAAACGCGATGGCCTGGCCGAGGATTGTTGCGTTCATGTTCACAGCACAATACCTCTTTAATTTCTGTGGCTTAGGGTTTTAAAACTACTACTACGCGACAGCAAACATCACGTACAGACCCAGACCTACAGCGATCATTGGGATAGCATCCACCAGACCCATAACGATAAAGAACTGAGTACGCAGCAGAGGAATCAGATCAGGTTGACGCGCTGCGCCTTCCAGGAATTTGCCCCCGAGGATGCCGATACCGATCGCAGCACCGATAGCCGCCAGACCCATCATCACAGCGGCAGCCATGTACAGCAGATCCATATTCAGGTTTTCCATGACAGTCTCCAGTTTGTTTCAATTAAAACGTAGTAGTGTTGGTAAAAAATCAGTGCTCTTCAGACGCCATCGACAGATAGACGATCGTCAGAACCATGAAGATAAAGGCTTGCAGCGTAATGATCAGGATGTGGAAAATGGCCCATGGCACATTCAGAATCCACTGTGACCACCACGGCAGAAGACCCGCGATCAGAATGAAAATCAGCTCACCCGCATACATGTTGCCAAACAGTCGCAGACCCAGTGAAACAGGTTTGGACAGCAGGCTAACGCCTTCCAGGATCAGGTTGACCGGAATAAACGCCCAGTGGTTGAACGGCTGCAAGGTAAGCTCTTTCACAAAGCCGCTTACGCCTTTCATTTTGATGCTGTAGAAAAGAATCAGGATAAACACGCCCAGCGCCATCGACAGGGTGATGTTCACGTCCGCAGACGGTACAACACGCAGCGCAGGCAGGCCGAAGATATGCTCGCCGATAAACGGCAGCAGATCGATTGGCAGCAGGTCCATCAGGTTCATCAGGAAGACCCAAACGAACACGGTCAGGGCCAGCGGAGCAATCAGCTTGCTCTTACCATGGTACATGTCTTTGACGCTGCCATGGACGAAGCCGATGATCATTTCGATGAAGGTCTGGAATTTCCCTGGTACACCGCTGGTCGCTCGTTTAGCAACACCGCGGAACATGGCCAGGAACAGAAGACCCAAAACCACCGAGAAGAACATGGAGTCGATGTTGATCGTCCAGAAGGTGGCCGGGGGGTTATGTGGATCCACCAGCGAGAATGTACGCAGGTCCAGCTGAAGGTTATTCAGATGGTGACCTATGTAATCCTGCGGCGTCATATTTTCTGAAGCCATGATGCCTTTTACCCTTTGTTATTGATTACAGCTGGAGCCAGAACTTGTACCACCAGCACCAAAACCCACGTTGCTATCAGCGGCATGAAGACCACTTTCAAAACCGCCAGCGCCATCACCAGTAGAGCAAAGGTCAGCAACACCTTACACACTTCGCCGAGGGCGAAGGACCAGGCCACGCGGCCTTTGGCGGGTGTATGCGCCTGATGACGCCAGGCAAAAATCATAAACAACACGTTTGGCAGCACAACCGCCAAACCCCCGCACACGGCGGAGATGCCCCAGAAGGGGTCTTTGAGGCTAAACAGCAGTCCACTTGCTATCACAGCCAGAAACTGAATGAACAGAAGCTTACGAGCAACGTTTCTACTCAAGAGCGACACAGACATCACGTTTTTACTCCTGCTCCCTTCGAGGTATGCCGCGTGTCGTATAAAACGTCCTTTAAGGCTCAGAGTCAAGCATCAAAAAGCGGTCAAATTATACGGTGCGCACCCGTGATTTCAAACATTAAGTAGCGAAAAGGTGAATAAATGTTTAAATATTTTTCCCCACCGCTATTTTTTAACTTTCGCTGAAAGCGTCAACCTTCGACCAAAACTGCAAACAGCGCGAAAACGTTGGCGATAAAGCGTGCACGAGATCACAAAACACACATTTGCGATAAGGTTGTATTTATCAAAGGCGCAAATCGCATAAATTTAACTTTATGAAATTAAAAGCAAAACGTCGTAACTATTTTCAAAACAGCCCAGTACACAATAAAAACGTTTTATTGACATTCTTAATAAACAATTAACATTGCGTTCTGGTTACTGCCTCCCACTTTTAGCAGACTTATATTTTCACAGATGACTATCTTCTCGGTGAATAAAAGTGGCCAGGTTAACCTGAAGAAAAACCTTAGTGAAAAAGAGGTTAAAAGCTCACCGGTAAATCCCCGGTAGTTGTGCTGTTTTTTAACATGCGAAGAAAAGCACAAATTCCACATTTTTTATTAATTTTTTAAAAATTGTTTGGCTTAATTATCACCAGATGACGCTCCCCATCGAGCTGAGGAATGTGTAATTTCTCGATGGATTCAACAGCAAAACCGTCCGGGAGCTGTTCAATCTCATCGCCTGGCAACTGCCCTTTCAGCGCATAAAAGCGGCCATTCTCTGCCGGCAAGTGCTTACACCAGCTCACCATATCATTGAGCGAAGCAAACGCGCGGCTGATAACACCGTCAAACGGCGGCTCTGCCGGGAACTCCTCTACCCTGCTCTGCACGGGCGTGATGTTTTCAAGCTTCAGCTCATGCTGTACCTGACGTAAAAAGCGCACGCGCTTGCCAAGGCTGTCCAGCAGCGTGAAGTGGCTCTCAGGGCGAACAATCGACAGCGGAACGCCCGGTAAACCAGGTCCCGTACCCACGTCGATAAAACGCTCACCTTTCAGCCACGGGGCAACCACGATGCTATCGAGAATATGGCGTACCAGCATCTCGTTGGGGTCACGTACTGAAGTCAGGTTGTACGCTTTGTTCCATTTGTTCAGCATATCGACATAGGCCACCAGCTGATTTTTCTGGTGATCGGTGAGCGAAATACCTGCCTGATCCAGCAGACGAGAGAGTTTGTTGAGCACGGTGAATACCTGTTGGAAAACTTAGGTGGCGGGTGGCGCTTCGCTTACCCGCCCTACGGGTTCATCAGGCCCGGTAAGCGCAGCGCCACCGGGCAATGTTCTGGGCATTACGCGCTGCGGCGCAGCATGCCCTGCTTTTTCAGCCAGACCAGCAGGATCGAAATCGCTGCAGGCGTGACGCCGGAGATACGGGATGCCTGGCCGATCGATACCGGTTTGTGATCGTTCAGCTTGGCGATCACTTCGTTGGAAAGGCCCGTCACCTGGCGGTAGTCCAGCATTTCCGGCAGCAGCGTGTTTTCGTTACGCTGCTGTTTTTCGATCTCATCCTGCTGACGCGCGATGTAACCTTCGTACTTCACCTGGATCTCAACCTGCTCTGCCGCTTCAGCGTCTTCCAGCCCCGGCGCGAAGGCGGTCAGTTTGACCAGGTTCTCGTAGGTGACTTCAGGACGGCGCAGCAGATCTTCCCCGCTGGCTTCACGCGACAGCGGCGCGGTTAAGTGAGCGTTTACTTCGGCGGCGGTTTCCGCCTGCGGATTCACCCAGGTGGTTTTCAGGCGCTGACGTTCCTGCTCAATGCGCTCCAGCTTTTCGTTGAAGCGCGCCCAGCGTTCGTCATCGACCAGACCCAGCTCGCGGCCCATTTCGGTCAGACGCAGGTCGGCGTTATCTTCACGAAGCATCAGGCGATATTCAGCGCGAGAGGTAAACATACGATACGGCTCTTTGGTACCCAGCGTGCAGAGATCGTCAACCAGCACGCCCAGATACGCCTGAGAACGGCCAGGTGCCCAGCCCTCTTTCTCAGCGGAGAAGCGCGCGGCGTTCAAACCGGCAAGCAGGCCCTGCGCAGCCGCTTCTTCGTAGCCGGTAGTGCCGTTAATCTGCCCCGCGAAGAACAGACCGTGGATGAATTTGCTTTCCAGGGTTGGCTTCAGGTCGCGCGGATCGAAGAAATCGTACTCAATAGCGTAGCCGGGACGAACGATTTTCGCATTCTCCATCCCCTGCATTGAGCGAACAATTTGCATCTGTACATCGAACGGCAGACTGGTGGAGATGCCGTTCGGATAAATTTCATTTGAGGTCAGCCCTTCCGGCTCCAGGAAGATCTGGTGCTGGTTACGATCGGCGAAGCGCATCACTTTGTCTTCGATCGACGGACAGTAGCGTGGGCCGATCCCTTCGATCACGCCGGCATACATGGGGCTGCGATCGAGGTTATTGCGGATCACGTCATGGGTTTTCTCGTTGGTATGCGTGATGTAGCACGGTACCTGCTGCGGATGCTGAGCCGCATTGCCCATGAACGAGAACACCGGCATCGGATTATCACCGTGCTGTTGCGCCAGCACGCTGAAATCAATGGTGCGCGCATCAATACGCGGCGGCGTACCGGTTTTCAGGCGGCTGACGCGCAGCGGCAGTTCACGCAGACGGCGAGACAGGGGAATAGACGGCGGATCGCCGGCACGGCCACCGCTGTAGTTATCCAGACCGATATGAATTTTACCGTCCAGGAATGTGCCCACGGTCAGCACCACGGCTTTCGCACGGAATTTGAGACCCATCTGGGTCACGGCACCTACGACGCGATCGTTCTCAACGATAAGATCTTCAACCGCCTGCTGGAAGATCATCAGGTTCGGCTGGTTCTCCAGGGCGGTACGCACAGCCTGACGGTAAAGTACGCGGTCTGCCTGAGCTCGGGTCGCACGCACGGCGGGACCTTTACTCGCGTTTAGTATCCTAAACTGGATGCCAGCATGATCGATCGCTTTCGCCATCAGGCCGCCAAGTGCATCCACTTCTTTTACCAGGTGTCCTTTCCCAATGCCGCCAATCGCCGGATTACAGGACATTTGTCCCAGCGTGTCGATATTGTGTGTCAAAAGCAGGGTCTGCTGACCCATACGCGCTGCGGCCATTGCGGCCTCAGTGCCTGCATGACCCCCGCCAATGATGATGACGTCAAAAGGATCCTGATAAAACATGGTGGTCTGCCTCGCGTAAAGCGGTATGAAAATGGATTGAAGCCCGGGCCGTGGATTCTACTCAACTTTAGTCTTTCGAGAAAGCATTGGGATCCTGGGCTATTAAAAAGAAGATCTTTTTATTTAGAGATCTGTTCTATTGTGATCTCTTATTAGGATCGCGAACCTGTGTGGATAAGTCCAATCTCACAAAGAAGATCATGCAGTTAGAAAGGATCGTTTGCTGTGAATGATCGGTGATCCTGGACAGTATAAGCTGGGATCAGATCGCGACTTTATACACAGGTCAAAAACGATACAACAGTTGTTCTTTGGATAACTACGGGTTAATACGAGCTTTTAACCAGAGTTATCCACATCTGTTCGCGCGATATTTAATCGTTTTTGAGTAAATTTTTCCATTCCGCGAGCCAGATCTCGGCTGGATCCTCCGGAATGTCATGATCGAGGATGTTGATCTTGAGCGTTTCACCCAGCTGTTTTGCTCCACAAGAGGTTACAGCGGCTTCAACTTTCTCTATTGCCCCGCAAAAGGTGTCATATTCACGACTGCCGATCCCCACCGCGCCAAAACGGACGTTTGACAGGTCGGGCTGCTGTTCCAGCAGTTCGTCATATAAAGGTTGCAGGTTATCCGGCAGATCGCCCGCGCCGTGCGTGGAGGTGATCAGCAGCCAGACACCGTCAGTCGGGAGATCTTCAAGCAACGGACCGTGCAGGGTTTCCGTGGAAAAGCCCGCATCTTCCAGCTTTTCAGCCAGGTGTTCCGCTACGTATTCCGCACCACCAAGGGTGCTGCCGCTGATAAGGGTAATGTCCGCCATTGATCGCTCGCCCAGATAAAGAGACGGTCATTGTACGCTGTGAACGAGCTGGGATCTACCTGTGGAAAATGTGGGAATGAATTTGCCCGATCACGGGCGGATGGTACGCATGATCGGGTTTTGCAGGGAGATCAGCGTCTCGGTGGACTGAATTTCATCGATTGTTTGGATCTTGTTGATAAGTACCTGCTGGAGGGCGTCGATGGATCGGCACATGACTTTAATAAAGATGCTGTAATGCCCGGTGGTGTAATACGCCTCGGTGACTTCATCCAGCGCGTTCAGCTTCGCCAGGGCGGAAGGGTAATCTTTGGCGCTTTTAAGAATGATGCCGATGAAGCAGCAGACGTCGTAACCCAGATGCTTAGGACTGACGTCAATGCGTGCGCCGGTAATGATCCCCGCCTGCTTCATCTTCTCTACGCGGACGTGAATGGTTCCCGGGCTGACACCAAACTGTTTTGCCAGCTCGGCGTAGGCGGTACGGGCATTGGCCATTAACGCCTCCAGAATGCCGCGGTCGAGATTGTCGATCTGATAATTTTCCATAGCTTTTTCTTATGAAGATTAATGAATCACTCTATTCTAGCGTTTAAATTTATCGAATCAAAAGTGAAGGTGGCTTTTTGTTGATGAGTTATTGAATATGATGCCATTTCTGTTGCTTAATCAATATCAACAGGACGCAGGAGTATAAATAATGAAAACCGCTTACATCGCAAAACAACGCCAGATCAGTTTCGTAAAATCCCATTTTTCCCGCCAGCTGGAAGAGAAGCTTGGCCTTATTGAAGTTCAGGCGCCGATTCTGAGCCGCGTGGGTGACGGGACGCAGGATAACCTCTCTGGATGCGAAAAAGCGGTACAGGTAAAAGTGAAAACGCTGCCAGACGCTCAGTTCGAAGTGGTTCATTCCCTGGCGAAGTGGAAGCGTCAAACTCTGGGACAACACGACTTCAGCGCGGGCGAAGGGCTCTACACGCACATGAAAGCCCTTCGTCCCGATGAAGACCGCCTTTCTCCGATTCATTCCGTTTACGTTGACCAGTGGGACTGGGAGCGCGTAATGGGTGATGGTGAACGCCACGTCGGTACGCTGAAATCCACCGTTGAGGCGATCTACGCCGGGATCAAAGCAACCGAAGCGGCCGTGAGCAAAGAGTTTGGTCTGGCACCGTTCCTGCCGGATACGATCCACTTTGTCCACAGCCAGGAGCTGCTGAGCCGCTTCCCGGATCTCGATGCTAAAGGTCGCGAGCGAGCGATCGCTAAAGAATTAGGTGCAGTATTCCTGATCGGTATCGGCGGCAAACTGTCTGATGGCAAACGCCACGACGTTCGCGCGCCGGATTATGATGACTGGAGCACTGTAGGTGAGGGCGAATTTGCCGGGCTGAACGGCGATATTCTGGTGTGGAACCCGGTACTGGAAGACGCATTCGAGATTTCATCTATGGGGATCCGCGTGGATGCCGACGCGCTGAAGCGCCAGCTGGCGGTCACCGGTGATGAAGATCGTCTCAAACTCGAGTGGCACCAGGCGCTGCTGCGCGGTGAAATGCCTCAGACGATCGGCGGCGGTATCGGCCAGTCCCGTTTAACCATGCTGCTGCTGCAATTACCCCATATCGGTCAGGTTCAGTGTGGCGTCTGGCCGCAGCAGGTACGTGAAAGCGTCGGTTCTCTTCTGTAATTAACGCTGCCAGCGTCTGAGCAGGCGGCTACGCAACCCGGTATCAAAGCGCCAGATATGATCGAAGATGCGCATGATGCCGGGTTTTCCATGAGCGGACATCGCCACCGCATGAAAACGGTGCTGGTGCACCCGCTGTAATTCCTTCACCTTATTCACCACGTCATCCGGCAGCCGCTGGGCAATAAAATCGGAAATCACCACCGCGTCAGCGTCGTACCAGTCGCCGCCCTGCATACGCTCCACAATACTGCGGAAGCAGCTGGCCAGATCCGTGCCGCCGCGAAAGCGCTGGCTCAGAAAGCGGATTGCCTGCTCGATCCCCTGCTGGTTCGTCAGCTCATAGCCCACCACCTCGCTGGAGAAGAGCATGATGAAGCAGCGACGGCGATCGGCGAGCGCCACGCGCATCAGTGCCAGACAGAACGCCTTCGCGCACTGCTCGTTAAACCCGCCCATCGAACCGGACGTATCCACGCAAACAATGAATGGCCCGCGCGGCTGTTCATCAAAATCCTGATGGACGACCGGCCGTTGGCTGACTTTCTCGCGCCAGGCTTCACCGTGCAGTCGGTAGGTGAGAAGCTGTTTTTCAACCAGCCGACGATAAAACTCATACTCCAGCTCGGTCATCCCCAGCGTGCTTAGCTCGGTCGGCAGCAGGCGTAAGATGTCGTCGCTCTGCTGGAGCCCGTCGACCTGCTCAGGCACGGTAGCCGGTTCGCGCACCAGGGTGCGGAAGGTTTCCATCGGGGCATCTTTCTTTGGGACCGATTTTGCCTCCCTTGAGCGCCCCAGCTGTTCTGCAAGCTTCATCAGCTCGGGCTGCTGCGTTAGAAAGTCGCCGTACTTCACGATCAGCTGGTAGTCACCGCGCTTCAGCTGCCCGGCGCTCATGTCCCACAGACGTCCGGCGGCGTTTTCATTTTCTACCAGCACCTCTTCAAGCTGGCCGCTCAGCGTCATACGTTCCTGAACTTCGCTGAGCAGCTGTTCACGCTCTTCATCCAGCAGCTGCTGGTTCAGCGTTGTGGCCTGAACCACCAGGCTGAGGCGCCAGCGCTGTAAGAAGAGGGTATGCAGTGCGGGTGTAAAGGTGGCGTTATCCGTGACCAGCGCCCGGGCCTGGCTGGCAAACGGAGAGTGGACGTTATCGAGCAACGTCAGGGTTTGCGGGAGCTGGACGATAAACTGCGACGTGGAGAGCCGCTGGCACTGCTGATAGCAGGCCACCTCTTCCGTTAACTCAGGCGGAACTTCGGTCTCCCTGAACCGCTGACGCAAATTTTCCCGCCAGCGGGGCAGATCGTCCGTCATCGCCTTTTTTAGCTTCGGAAATTTTTCAAAAAACGCCGCCAGCTGCGGCGACGCCAGAAGGGTAATGACCACTTCTTCGATCAACCCCTCCTCGCTGACGGCCAGCATGACGTTAAGCGTATCGAGCGTTAGCATTGACGCGCCTGTTTGATCTGCGCGCTGACGTCCTGCAGGCTGGCTTCGATGCGACCTAACCAGTCGCTATGAATAAAGAGGCATTTTTGCTGCTCGCTAAAGCGGGTGTGCTGCTGATGCCATTCGGTATCCAGCGCTTCCAGCTGCTGCTTGATCTCTTCCGGCACGCTATCTGAAGCGGTTCCCGGCAGCGCAAGACGCGATCCCTGGAGGCTGACGTCGCGGATCACCAGGTGCTGGCTGCTGTCCACTTCCATATTCAGCGGCTGCGCGAAACCAATGCCGTTGAGTTTTCCTCGGATCTCTCCGCCCTTATCCAGCCACTGCGCCAGCGCCTCGCGCTCAATCGTAATGTGCACCACCTGCATATCATGCAGTTTAAGCGGCTGCTGGAGCAGCAGCGTTAGCGTTGTGCCGGTCAGATCCGCGGGAAGCTCGTAGTGCGGTTTGCGGGCGAACATGCCCCCAAGGCGATTCACTTTCAGCGCGGTTTTATCACTTTGCTGCTGCTGGAGCTGGATGCGCCGCTGGGCAATCGCCCCCAGCTGGTTGAGCATTGCCTGCTGTGCCCAGGCGTGTCCGGTCATCAAAACGTCAAGCTGCTGCTGCATCAGATTCATGCCTTCTGCATCGTGCCAGAGGCAATCTTTCAGCAGGATCAGATCGATTGGCGCAACGGCATCACGGCCGCTGAACAGGGCGCTCGCCTGCAGCAGGCGGATCGCTTTTTTCCACCGGCGATCGGAGACATAGGGCGCTGAAGGGATGAGATCAAGCTGCTGGCGCAGCAGATAGATCAGCTCGAAGACGGCGTCAGGCAGTTTGATTTTGCCGATATCCTGCTGCCACTGGTGATACTCCTCATCCGTCACCTGTAGCGAAGCGGATACCGGGTTTTCACTTTCATCCTGCTGGCTGACCAGCATGGAGCGGAAGTTGGACTTATCCTGCACTTTGTCCAGCCACAGACGGATAAGCATACGGTCATACAGCGCTTCCAGACTGCTGTCGGCTTCAGGCAGTTCGTTAGAGGCGGCCACCAGCAGGCGCATCGGGATTTTCTCTTCACTGGCGCCGTTACGGAATCGACGTTCGTTTATCGCCGTGAGGAGGGTGTTTAGAATAGCCGGCCCCGCTTTCCAGATCTCATCGAGAAAAACAATCTCAGCCTCCGGAAGATACCCTTCAGTCAGACGCTGATAGCGCCCCTCGTCTTTCAATGCCTGAATGGAGAGCGGACCAAAAACTTCTTCTGGGGTGGAAAACCGGGTCATGAGATATTCGAAGGCGCGGGCGTTCTGAAAAGCAAATTTTAGCCTGCGGGCAATAAGGCTTTTGGCAATGCCCGGCGGTCCCAGCAAAAACACGCTCTCACCGCTCAACGCCGCCAGTAAGCAGAGGCGGATAGCGTGGCTACGCTCGAAAAGGCCTTTCTCCAGCGCGCTGCTGAGGCGGGAAATTCTTTCTGCTAATAAATGTGAGTGAGCCATAATAGTTTTGCATCCTTTCGCCGTCGTGGCGGCCAATTGAAGCGAGTATAGACGTTTCAGTCAGGGCTGGTAATAGACTGAAGTGCGGCGCAATTTTCTTTGCGCTACATTAATGCGGTTGCATTTAGGGGTACGATTTTGCAATGAATCGTGCATACTGTGCGCTTTTTGTGGGCCAAGGGACCGGGAACACATTTGTTATTTAAACGAAAAGACTAGTCTATGAGCACTGATAATAAGCAATCATTACCCGCAATAACGCTTGCGGCGATCGGGGTTGTCTACGGTGATATCGGCACCAGCCCGCTTTATACGCTTCGTGAATGTCTGTCCGGCCAGTTTGGTTTTGGTGTTGAACGCGATGCCGTGTTTGGCTTCCTGTCCCTCATTTTCTGGCTGCTGATCCTGGTGGTTTCCGTTAAATATCTCTCCTTCGTTATGCGTGCTGATAACGCAGGTGAAGGTGGGATCCTGACCCTGATGTCTCTTGCCGGACGTAATACCTCGGCCAGGATGACCTCTGTACTGGTCATTATCGGCCTGATTGGCGGCAGTTTCTTCTACGGGGAAGTGGTGATAACGCCGGCTATCTCGGTGCTGTCGGCGATTGAGGGGCTGGAGATTATCGCTCCGCAGCTTGATTCATGGGTGGTTCCGCTGGCCATTATTGTCCTGACGCTGCTGTTCATGATCCAGAAGCACGGTACAGGGCTGGTGGGCAAACTGTTCGCGCCGATTATGCTGGCCTGGTTCCTGATCCTGGCGGCGCTTGGTTTACGCAGCATTATCGCGAACCCGGAAGTGCTGCATGCGCTGAACCCTTATTGGGCGGTGCATTTCTTCCTCGAATACAAAGTGGTTTCCTTCGTGGCGCTGGGGGCCGTCGTGCTCTCCATCACCGGTGTGGAAGCGCTGTATGCTGACATGGGCCACTTCGGGAAACTGCCTATCCGCGTGGCATGGTTTATTGTGGTACTGCCGTCGCTGGTGCTGAACTACTTCGGTCAGGGCGCGCTGTTGCTTAAAAACCCGGAAGCGATCAAGAACCCGTTCTTCCTGCTGGCGCCCGACTGGGCGCTGGTGCCGATGCTTATCCTGGCGACGCTGGCGACCGTCATTGCCTCCCAGGCGGTGATTTCCGGCGTGTTTTCTCTGACGCGTCAGGCCGTGCGTCTGGGGTATCTCTCGCCAATGCGCATCATCCATACCTCAGAGATGGAGTCGGGCCAGATCTACATCCCGTTCGTTAACTGGCTCCTCTATTTCGCTGTTGTTATTGTTATCGTCAGCTTCGAGCACTCCAGTAACCTGGCGGCGGCGTACGGTATTGCGGTAACCGGTACGATGGTGCTGACATCGCTGCTCTCCACCACGGTGGCGTACCGAAACTGGCACTGGAATAAATTCCTCGTGGCGATGATTCTGGTGGGCTTCCTGTGCATTGACGTGCCGCTGTTCTCCGCGAACCTCGACAAGATTGTCTCCGGCGGCTGGCTGCCGCTGACGCTGGGTCTGGTGATGTTCATCGTCATGACCACCTGGAAAAGCGAGCGTTTCCGCCTGCTGCGCCGCATGCACGAGCACGGCAATTCTCTTGAGGCGATGATCGCTTCTCTGGAGAAATCCCCGCCGGTCCGCGTGCCGGGCACGGCGGTGTATATGTCTCGTGCTCTGAACGTCATCCCGTTCGCGCTGATGCATAATCTCAAGCACAACAAAGTGTTGCACGAGCGCGTGATCCTGCTGACGCTGCGCACCGAAGATGCGCCTTACGTTCACAACGTGCGTCGCGTGCAGATTGAGCAACTGTCTCCGACCTTCTGGCGCGTGGTGGCAAGCTACGGCTGGCGCGAAACGCCAAACGTGGAAGAGGTGTTCCACCGCTGCGGCCTGGAAGGGCTGAGCTGCCGGATGATGGAGACGTCGTTCTTTATGTCGCACGAGTCGCTGATCATCGGCAAGCGACCGTGGTATCTGCGTCTGCGCGGAAAGCTGTACCTCATCCTGCAGCGTAACGCCCTGCGCGCGCCTGACCAGTTTGAGATCCCGCCTAACCGCGTGATTGAGCTGGGAACGCAGGTCGAGATCTAATCCCTTCTGAAAATGCCGGGTGGCGCTTCGCTTACCCGGCCTACCAAACCCCTCGCCAACCCACAATAATTGTCTCTGCATTTCACTTAGCGAAACGTTTCGACGTCGATCACAAATCTGTTACGTCATGATGGTTTTCTGAACATTCTTGAGATTAAACTGACGTCAGCGAAACGTTTCGCTAGTGGAGCAAGAAAATGAAGAAAGGCACGGTACTCAACTCAGAAATCTCATCGGTTATTTCCCGTCTTGGGCATACCGATACGCTGGTGGTTTGCGATGCAGGCTTACCGGTTCCGCGCAGCACAACCCGTATCGATATGGCGTTAACGCAGGGTGTACCCTCGTTTATGCAGGTACTGGAAGTCGTGACGGCGGAGATGCAGGTTGAGGCAGCCATTCTCGCGGCGGAAATCAAACAACATAATCCGCAACTCCACGAAACGTTGCTCAGCCATATTGAGCAACTGCAACAACACCAGGGAAACACCATAGAAATTCGTTACACGACGCACGAACAGTTCAAACAACAAACCGCAGACAGTCAGGCGGTGATTCGCAGCGGGGAGTGTTCCCCGTATGCGAATATCATTCTCTGTGCTGGCGTCACCTTCTGAGGCCATCATGGACGCATTACTGCAACTCAAAGGGATCGATAAGTCGTTCCCGGGCGTAAAAGCCCTCTCCGGCGCGGCGCTGAACGTCTACCCCGGGCGCGTGATGGCGCTGGTGGGCGAAAACGGTGCCGGCAAATCCACCATGATGAAAGTGCTGACCGGTATCTATCAACGCGATGCCGGTTCACTCGTCTGGCTGGGGAAAGAGACCACCTTCAATGGCCCAAAATCCTCTCAGGAAGCGGGCATCGGTATTATTCACCAGGAGCTGAACCTGATCCCGCAGCTCACCATTGCTGAAAACATCTTCCTCGGCCGCGAGTTTGTTAACCGGTTCGGCAAAATCGACTGGAAAACCATGTACGCCGAAGCGGACAAGCTGCTGGCGAAGCTGAACCTGCGCTTTAAGAGCGACCGCCTGGTCGGCGATCTCTCTATTGGCGATCAGCAGATGGTGGAAATTGCCAAGGTGCTGAGCTTTGAGTCGAAGGTCATCATTATGGATGAACCCACCGACGCTCTGACCGACACCGAAACCGAATCCCTGTTCCGCGTGATCCGCGAGCTGAAGTCGCAGGGGCGCGGGATTGTCTATATCTCTCACCGCATGAAAGAGATCTTCGAAATCTGCGATGACGTCACCGTCTTCCGCGACGGGCAGTTTATTGCCGAGCGCGAAGTCGCCACGCTGACCGAAGATACGCTCATCGAAATGATGGTGGGACGCAAGCTCGAAGATCAGTATCCGCATCTGGATAAAGCGCCGGGTGAGATCCGCCTGAAGGTGGACAACCTCTGCGGCCCTGGCGTGAACGACGTGACCTTTACCCTGCGCCAGGGCGAGATCCTGGGCGTGGCTGGCCTGATGGGTGCCGGGCGTACCGAGCTGATGAAAGTGTTGTACGGCGCACTGCCGCGCACCAGCGGTTATGTCACCCTAGACGGTCATGAAGTGGTCACCCGCTCTCCGCAGGATGGCCTGGCGAACGGCATCGTCTATATCTCTGAAGACCGCAAACGCGACGGCCTGGTGCTGGGGATGTCGGTTAAAGAGAACATGTCCCTGACCGCGCTGCGCTATTTCAGCCATAGCGGCGGTAGCCTGAAGCATAAAGATGAGCAGCAGGCGGTGAGCGATTTTATCCGCCTCTTTAACGTCAAAACCCCGTCGATGGAGCAGGCGATTGGCCTGTTGTCCGGCGGTAATCAGCAAAAAGTGGCGATTGCGCGCGGGCTGATGACGCGCCCGAAAGTGTTGATCCTCGACGAGCCAACCCGCGGCGTGGACGTGGGCGCGAAGAAAGAGATCTATCAGCTGATTAACCAGTTCAAGGCCGACGGTCTGAGCATCATTCTGGTCTCTTCCGAGATGCCAGAAGTATTAGGCATGAGCGATCGCATTATCGTCATGCATGAAGGGCATCTCGGCGGTGAATTCACTCGCGAGCAGGCCACCCAGGAAGTTCTGATGGCTGCCGCTGTGGGCAAGCTTAATCGCGTGAATCAGGAGTAAGAAGATGACTACCCAGGCTGTTTCTGGTCGCCGCTATTTCACAAAGGCATGGCTGATGGAACAAAAATCGCTGATTGCCCTGCTGGTGCTGATCGCGATTGTATCGACCATGAGCCCGAACTTTTTCACCGTTAATAACCTGTTCAACATTCTGCAGCAAACATCGGTGAACGCCATTATGGCGGTCGGCATGACGCTGGTGATTTTGACCTCAGGTATCGATCTGTCCGTCGGTTCCCTGCTGGCGCTCACCGGCGCGATCGCCGCTTCGATTGTCGGCATTGAAGTCAACGCGCTGGTGGCCGTGGCCGCGGCCCTGGCGGCAGGCGCGGCGATTGGTGCCGTAACCGGCGTGATTGTAGCAAAAGGCCGCGTTCAGGCGTTTATCGCTACGCTGGTGATGATGCTGCTGCTGCGCGGTGTGACCATGGTGTACACCAACGGCAGCCCGGTCAATACCGGCTTTACCGATAACGCCGATCTGTTTGGCTGGTTCGGTATTGGTCGCCCGCTGGGTGTTCCGACCCCGGTCTGGATCATGGCTATCGTCTTCCTGGCGGCGTGGTACATGCTGCACCACACCCGTCTGGGTCGTTATATCTACGCGCTGGGCGGTAACGAAGCGGCAACGCGCCTGTCCGGTATCAGCGTTAATAAAGTCAAAATTATCGTTTACTCCCTGTGCGGTCTGCTGGCATCGCTGGCAGGTATCATCGAAGTGGCGCGCCTCTCCTCCGCGCAGCCAACGGCAGGGACGGGTTATGAGCTGGATGCTATCGCGGCAGTGGTTCTGGGCGGTACGAGTCTTGCGGGCGGTAAAGGTCGCATTGTTGGGACATTGATCGGCGCACTGATTCTCGGTTTCCTGAATAATGGTTTGAATTTGTTAGGTGTTTCCTCCTATTACCAGATGATCGTTAAGGCAGTGGTGATTTTGCTGGCGGTACTGGTAGACAACAAAAAACAGTAACTGACGACACTACAGGACATCTTAGATATGAACATGAAAAAATTGGCTACCCTGGTTTCTGCTGTCGCGCTGAGCGCAACCGTAAGTGCTAACGCCATGGCGAAAGACACCATCGCGCTGGTTGTCTCTACCCTGAACAACCCGTTCTTCGTCTCCCTGAAGGACGGTGCGCAGAAAGAAGCGGACAAACTTGGCTACAACCTGGTGGTGCTGGATTCACAGAACAACCCGGCGAAAGAGCTGGCTAACGTTCAGGACTTAACCGTTCGCGGCACCAAAATTCTGCTGATCAACCCAACCGATTCTGATGCCGTCGGTAACGCCGTTAAAATGGCAAACCAGGCGAAAATTCCGGTGATCACTCTGGACCGCCAGGCAACGAAAGGCGAAGTTGTTAGCCACATTGCGTCTGATAACGTGCTGGGCGGTAAAATCGCCGGTGATTACATCGCGAAGAAAGCCGGCGAAGGCGCGAAAGTTATCGAACTGCAGGGGATTGCCGGTACGTCTGCAGCCCGCGAGCGTGGTGAAGGCTTCCAGCAGGCAGTGGCTGCACACAAATTCAACGTGCTGGCCAGCCAGCCGGCAGACTTCGACCGCACTAAAGGTCTGAACGTTATGCAGAACCTGCTGACCGCGCATCCTGACGTGCAGGCCGTGTTCGCACAGAACGACGAAATGGCGCTCGGCGCGCTGCGTGCCCTGCAGACCGCAGGTAAATCTGATGTGATGGTTGTCGGATTTGACGGCACGCCGGATGGTGAAAAAGCAGTAAACGATGGCAAACTGGCTGCGACCATCGCTCAGCTGCCTGAGCAGATTGGCGCCACTGGCGTTGAAACTGCCGACAAAGTGCTGAAGGGCGAAAAAGTTCAGGCCAAATACCCAGTTGACCTGAAGCTGGTCATCAAGCAGTAAAAGGCGAATCAGGCAGTCGCTGGCTGCCTGAGGGACACCAATAAAGAAAAGTGTGGCATACGCCGCCGGGTAACACCGGTGGCGCTCTCAGATGGACAACCCAACCATGAAAACCGCAGGCAACCTCGTCGTCCTTGGCAGTATCAATGCCGATCACATTCTTAACCTTGAATCGTTCCCTGCACCGGGCGAAACCGTCACGGGTAACCAGTATCAGGTGGCATTTGGCGGTAAAGGTGCCAACCAGGCCGTCGCTGCCGGACGTAGCGGGGCGAATATTGCGTTTATCGCCTGCACGGGTGATGACGATACCGGTGAGCGAGTACGCAAACAGCTGGCGAGCGACAACATTGATATCGCACCGGTCAGCGTGGTTGCAGGGGAATCGACCGGCGTGGCGCTGATTTTCGTCAATGCTGAAGGTGAGAATGTCATCGGTATTCATGCGGGTGCTAACGCTGCGCTGACGACGGAGCGCGTAGAAGCGCAACGTGCCATCATCGCCGGAGCGGAAGCCCTGCTCATGCAACTGGAGTCACCGGTTGAAAGCGTGCTGGCCGCCGCGAAAATTGCGCATGAAAATCATACCACTGTCGTACTTAACCCGGCCCCAGCCCGTGTATTATCAGACGAGCTGCTGGCGCTGGTGGATATCATTACGCCGAACGAAACCGAAGCCGAAAAGCTGACGGGCATTCGCGTAGAAAATGATGACGATGCCGCGCGAGCCGCGCGTGCACTGCATGATAAGGGCATCGGCACCGTGATTATCACCCTTGGTAGCCGTGGAGTGTGGGCAAGCGTCAATGGCGAAGGCCGTCGCGTGCCGGGCTTTAAGGTCAAAGCGATTGATACCATCGCAGCGGGAGATACCTTTAACGGTGCACTTGTCACCGCGCTGCTGGAAGGCAAGAGAATGGATGACGCTATTCGCTTCGCACACGCTGCTGCCGCGATTGCGGTGACGCGCAAAGGCGCCCAGCCTTCCGTTCCGTGGCGTAAAGAGATCGATGAATTCTTAAGTCAGCAGGGGTAACGCTTGGCCACAATGAAAGATGTCGCCCGCATGGCGGGCGTTTCTACCTCGACGGTCTCCCACGTTATAAACAACGATCGCTTCGTCAGCGAGGCGATTCGGGAGAAAGTTGAAGCTGCGGTAAAAGAACTCAACTATGCGCCGTCTGCGCTGGCGCGCAGCCTTAAGCTCAACCAGACGCGCACCATCGGTATGCTGATCACCGCCAGTACCAACCCCTTTTATTCAGAACTGGTTCGCGGCGTGGAGCGCAGCTGCTTCGAGCGTGGCTACAGCCTGGTGCTGTGCAATACCGAGGGCGACGAGCAGCGCATGAATCGTAACCTGGAAACGCTGATGCAAAAACGCGTCGACGGACTATTGCTGCTCTGCACCGAAACGCACCAGCCCTCGAAAGAGATCATCCAGCGCTATCCTTCGATTCCCACCGTGATGATGGACTGGGCGCCGTTCGACGGAACCAGCGATCTCATTCAGGATAACTCCCTGCTGGGCGGTGATATGGCGACTCAGCACCTGATTGATAAAGGACACACTCGCATTGCCTGTATTACGGGGCCGCTGGATAAAACTCCGGCGCGTTTGCGTCTGGAAGGGTATCTCTCCGCCATGGAACGAGCGGGGCTTGCCATTCCTGATGGCTATCGAATCACCGGTGATTTTGAATTTAACGGCGGTTTCGAGGCGATGCAGAAACTGCTGGCGCTAAAGCCGCGTCCGCAGGCGGTGTTTATTGGTAACGACGCGATGGCGTTTGGTGCCTACCAGGCGTTGTATCAGGCGGGGCTACGCGTGCCTGATGATATGGCGGTCATTGGCTATGACGATATCGAACTGGCCAGCTACATGACGCCGCCGTTGACCACGATCCATCAGCCAAAAGATGAACTGGGCGAGCTGGCCATCGATGTGTTGATTCACCGTATGGCGCAGCCCACGCTGCAACAGCAACGCCTGCAGCTTACTCCTGTTCTGATGGAACGCGGTTCGGTTTAGCTTTCTCTTTGTGACGCTCTTTAATCAGGTTTCGGCCATCTTTCGGTTTTAACAGCATAAAGACCAGCGCCGATACCACGGTAAGTGCGCCCATGGTGATAAAGGTATAGTGGAACTGCTCAACGGTATTTGCGCTGTCAAAACCTTCATAAAACCGCAGCACCGCTGCACTCACGGCAACCCCTAAACTGATCGACAGCTGTTGCGTTACCGCCAGCACGCTGTTGCCGCTGCTGGCGTTCTCGTCAGTCAGGTCGGCGAGGGTGATGGTGTTCATCGACGTGAACTGCGTCGACATCGCCATACCCAACACAAACAGCGGCAGGATCAGCATCCAGACGGGTAACGCGGCGGATTGCAGCGAGAACTGCGCAATCATCAGACCGATAAAGACCGTCACGCCAACCAGCGTCTTACGATAGCCAAACCAGCGCAGCACCTTTGTCACGGTTGATTTTGCCAGAATTGAGCCCATTGCCGTGGGCGCCATCATGCAGCCAGCAATCAGGGCCGGGTAGCCGAAACCCACCTGCAGCATCAATGGCATCAGGAACGGTACGCAACCCGTCCCCAGACGAGACGCAATGTTTCCTGCAATCCCAACGGAAAACGTTCGGGTGTTAAAGAGCCCCAGGGAAATTAACGGCGTCGGGTGACGGCGCGCGTGACGTATATAAAGAAGGAATAACAGAATACCGCAGAGGATAACGGAGAGCGCTAACCACGTCGCGACGATCTTCTCGCCAAACAGCTCCATTCCGCTGGAGAATAACACCAGGCTCAGGCCAAACAGGAAAAAGCCTCCCATGTCGAAGCTGCGCCTTGGCGTGGTGAAGTTCGGCATATATTTGCGGGCATACAGCAGCCCCGCAACGCCAATTGGAATATTAATCAGGAAGATCCAGTGCCAGCTTGCCCAGGTGACAAACACGCCACCGAGTACCGGGCCAAGAATCGGGCCAACCAGGCCCGGCATGGTGACGAAGTTGAGCACGGGAAGCAGTTCGCTCCTGGGGTAGGCTCGCAGCAAGGCAAGACGCGCCACTGGCATCATCATCGCGCCGCCAATGCCCTGCAATACGCGGAAGATAACCAGCTCCGTTAAGGATGAGGAGAGCGCACAGGCCAGTGAACCGAGCGTAAAGAGCGTTACGGCCAGCATGAAAACTCTGCGGGTGCCAAAGCGGTCGGCCAGCCAGCCGCTGACCGGAATTAACATTGCGACCGTCAGGGTGTAGCTGATGATGGCGGACTGCATCGCCAGCGGGGAGCGGTTAAGGCTTTGCGCAATAGCGGGAAGCGCTGTGTTGAGGATGGTGGCATCCAGTGCCTGCATAAAAAATGCCATGGCTGCAATCCACGGCAATCCGGCCATGCTGCGCGCTTTTTTCGTTGTCATTTATTTACCTGCTGGTGGGTTGGCGCGGCCAGCAGTGCCTGGCACGCACTCAGGGCTCGCTGCCCGTCGCTTTCCTGGATGGCATCTACTATCGCCTGGTGCAAATCCAGTTTTACCACTTCGTTTTGTGTAATAGAGGTAAAGTAGGTGTGATACACCGAATGAAATAAAGAGGCAAAAGAGGTGAGAAACGGATTGGCGCTCATCATATAGATGTGTTCATGCCAGGCCATATCAACCTCAACCCAGCGTTCGCGGTTGAAGTGCTTTTTCAGGAACACCATCTCTTCCATCAGCGCGTTAAGCTGTGCTTTCTGCTCTGCAGTTCCTAGCGTGGCGGCAAGCAGACATGCCTGAGGTTCAAGGCTGCTGCGCATCACCAGAAAGTGATCGACGACCTGGTGAAAGTTATCTTCCGTCATCCACCAGGAGAGCAGCTCCTGATCGAGAAAATTCCAGTTACTCTGTGGCATCACGCGTGTGCCAATGCGAGGGCGTGGAAGCACCATGCCTTTTGCCGTCAGGGTTTTCACCGCTTCGCGAACGGCGGTACGGCTCACCCCAAACTGCTCACCCAGCTCCATCTCACCCGGCAGGATGCTGCCCGGGGCATATTTACCCGCTAAAATCCGCTGAGCCAGCTTTTCTGCCAGCACGTACGACAGGTTTTTTTGGGCGGCCAGCTGTTGTGCGCTTAATGGCATCGCTTTTATTCCTTAAAGATTCATGCTGATAATTATGCCACCTCGAATGTGATTGTGGTTGCAGATACATCAAATAGAACAATTTGTAGCTCGATTTCACCTCTGTTGGTGAAAAAAAACGCGGATGGAAACTTTTTTTTAATTTCCTCTTGTCACGTCGGAATAACTCCCTATAATGCGCCTCCACTGACACGGAACAACGGCACACACGCCGCCGGGTCAGCAGAGAAAAGCAAAAATAATCGCTTGACTCTGAAGCGGGAAAGCGTAATATGCACACCCCGCGCCGCAGCGAAAAGCGAAGCGGCACTGCTCTTTAACAATTTATCAGACAATCTGTGTGGGCACTCAAAGTG
>NZ_JAXQPP010000003.1:0-446386 GCF_034427575.1 Enterobacter sp. D2 | reverse complement strand
CAGAAGTGAAACGCCGTAGCGCCGATGGTAGTGTGGGGTCTCCCCATGTGAGAGTAGGGAACTGCCAGGCATCAATTAGAAGAACCCCGTACCGAAAGGTACGGGGTTTTTTGCTTTGTGCGCAGAAAAGTCCGTTGGCGCTGTGCTTGCCGGGCCTGCGGGCTCAGTAGACCGAAAAAGGCAAAGCCGCCATCCGGCAATGCAGACCGCACGATCACACGGCAAAGAGAAACAGGAATACAAAGATGGGATGTATAAACGCAGAAAAGCAAAAACCCAGCCATAGGCTGGGTTCTTTAAATAGTGGTGCCCGGACTCGGAATCGAACCAAGGACACGGGGATTTTCAATCCCCTGCTCTACCGACTGAGCTATCCGGGCAACGGAGCGCATTAAACCGCAATCACGCTCGATCGTCAACATTATTTCGGGAAAAGCTGTTCAACTGCTTAAGTTTGCGGCAATCTGTCCGCTTTCGCCGTGAAAATGCACAAATCTTCCAGACATAACCAGTGTAATACGGCAATGCTGATAGCAAGAGGAGGGCAGTATGGCAAATGACTGGCTTGAACTGCGTCAGCATGCAGATACGGGTATTGAGACGATTAAAGCGCATTTCGAAGGGCATGCCTTTGATCCGCACTGGCACGATAGCTATCTGGTAGGGATAACCCTCTCCGGCACGCAGCAGTTTCACTGCCGGCGTGAGCGCCATCGTAGCCAGCCGGGCGACGCATTTCTCCTCGAGCCTGGCGAGATCCACGACGGTGATGCGCCTGTAGAGGGCGGCTTTACCTATTTGACCTTCTATCTTGATGAGCGCTGGCTTACCCGTGCGCTACAGGGACTTTACGAATCTACTCCAGGGAGTTATTCACCCCACTTTGCCCAAACGCTGACGCGGGAGCCGCAGCTGGTGCGCGCTATCGGTGAGACATTCTCCACCCTGCATAATGACGAGATGAAAATCGTTCAGCAAAGCACAATGGATAATCTGCTCTCCCGGATCACCGCCCACTGCCACTGGCGTAAGAAACTACCGTCGCAGTTACAAAGCGCTGCTGTGGCGCATCGGGCGCGCGACTATCTCTATGCCCATATCGGTGAGAACGTGGGGCTGTCAGATCTTGCGCGCGAGACGGGCACGGATCGCTTTACCCTGACGCGCTGTTTTAAGCGCGAGTTCAACCTGGCGCCCCACGCATGGCTTATTCAGCTTCGTCTGGCAAAGGCCCGACAGCTGCTGGCGCGTGGCGACCAGCCCGTTGATGTGGCTGCCGCAGTGGGATTTGCCGATCAAAGCCATCTGGGGCGTTGGTTTCAGCGTGCTTACCGCATCTCTCCTGCACACTACCGACGGTTGTGCACAAACCTTCCAGACGTTTCCAAAAAATAACGGCACATTCATGGCTCTAATAAAAAGGAGCCACCTGTGAGTTTGATACCCTTTCTGTTGTTCGCATTTGTCGCCTCCATTACGCCGGGGCCGACCAATATTCTCGTGCTGACGAACAGCCAGCACTTTGGCGTAAAAAATACCGTACCTGCTATTCTGGGCGGGTGTATCGCGGCCAGTGCGATCGTGCTGGTATCCGGCGCGGGCGCGGGGGAAGTGCTGCGTCAGTACCCTTTGATACGTCAGATAATGAGCTGGACAGGCGTGCTGTGGCTAAGCTGGATGAGCTGGCAGCTGTTTCGCGCCCCGGCTGCCCGTCTCTCCGCTGAGCACCGTATCCGATTCACCGCTCGGGCGGCGGCGCTGCTGCAGATCGTGAACCCGAAAACCTGGATGATGGCGCTGGCCGTCGTCAGCCTGTTTGCCCCAGCTGGTGACCATGCATTGCGCGATATTGCGCTAATGGCGCTATGGTTTCTGCTGATCTCGATAGCCTGTTTGATGTGCTGGGCGTGGTTGGGTAAAGCGGTGAACCGAATTTTTCGCACCACCGTGGCGATGGTGCGGTTTCAGCGCCTGATGGCGCTGTGTCTGCTCATCTCCGCCTGGGCGGGCATGCTGGCTTAGGTCAGCGCTCCACCCATTCTGCATTGGGCAAAGCGTAGAATATCTTCCGCCAGGCGGTGCGCCGTATCCACATCTGCCTGGCTACGGTTCACCAGCATGCGGCTTAGGCAACCTTCCAGCACCAGCTCCATCTGTTTAGCCACCATCGCAGGGTCATCGACTTCCAGCGTGGTCAGCAGCTCGTGGGTGAAGTCATGCGCCGCTCGTTTTTGCTGCTCCGCCAACTGGTGGATAGGATGGCCAGGGTCGGGAAAATAAGTGCAGGCGGCGATGAACAGACAACCCGGGTAGCGGTTGTTGCTGACGCATTCCGTCAGCGCGGTATAGCGCGCCAGCAGCTTTTGCTCCGCGGTCAGTTCTTCATTCAGCATCAGCTGTCTGCGCCAGATATCAACCTGCTGGCTGAGATAGCGCAGGGCATCATAGAGTAGCGCCTCTTTATCCGGCCAGAAGCGCTTAAGTTCATCCAGAGGATAATCGATACGGTCGGCTACCATCTCAAGCGTGGTGCTGGCGATCCCTTGAATCTCAAGTAGTTGCAGGGCTTGTCCCAGTACGTCTTCACGTTGCACGGTTATCTCCTCCGCTATTCCCAACGGTTTGTCCCGTTTAAAGTGTTGTTTACGGTTGGCGATTGCGCAAATGCGCGCTAAATGCGGCAGCATCCATAAACCCGGTTACACGCTGCTCAGGCTGCTCATGGCCCTGTTGATTGAAGAACAGAATGGTTGGCAGCCCGAGTACGTTAAGCTGCTTCAGCAGAGCCTTATCCTGTGCATTATTGGCGGTCACGTTAGCCTGGAGCAAAACGGTCTCTTTCAGGGCGCTTTGCACCTGTGGATCGCTAAAAGTATATTTTTCAAACTCTTTGCAGGCGACACACCAGTCGGCATAGAGATCGAGCATCACCGGTTTGCCTTTCGCCTCTGCCAGGGCGCTGTTAAGTTCATCCACGTTTTTAATCTGGGTGAAGTTCAGATGCGCTTGCATCTGACCCACCGGTGTGCCGAACGCCCAGTCCTGCAGAGGGCGTACGCTCACCAGCGCGGCAGCCAGCAGCAGGATTTGCACCAGGCGCATCCATGGCTTCTTCGCCCCCAGGCTGACGATAAACGCCCATGTAAAGAACGCTACGCCGAGCATCGCCCACAGGCGCAAACCCCAGGCGTCGCCGATGATACGCTCAAGGAGGAACACCGGCAGCGCGAGGATGACAAAGCCAAATGCGGTTTTCACCGTCTCCATCCACGGGCCGCTCTTCGGCAGAAGTCGATTACCGAAAACCGTGACCAGAATCAGCGGCAGGCCCATGCCCAGGGCATACAGGTACAACGTTCCGCCGCCGAGCCACATGTTACCGCTCTGGGCGATATAGAGCAGGATGGCGCTCAGCGGCGCGGTGGTGCAGGGAGAGCATATCAGCCCAGCAATGGCACCCATCGCGAACACGCCGCCTGCGGAGCCGCCCTGCTGACGGTTGCTCATCAGCGTTAAGCGAGTCTGCAAAGCCGACGGTAGCTGCAGGGTAAACAGGCCGAACATCGACAGTGCCAGCAGGATGAAGACCGCCGACAGGCCAATAAGGACGTAAGGATGCTGCAGTGCGGCCTGGAACTGTAACCCGGCAGCGGCAACCACGAGGCCGAGCGCCGTGTAGGTTAGCGCCATTCCCTGCACGTATATAAAAGCCAGCAGCAGCGCGCGGGCGGTAGAAAGACGCTGTTTGCCGCCCAGCACGATGCCAGAGATGAGCGGATACATCGGCAACACGCACGGCGTAAAGGCAATGCCGATACCAATCAGTAAAGCCCACAACGCTGAGAATGGAAGGTCAGCGCTGTCGTTGGTTTTCTCAACCGAGGGGACCGGCGTTACAGCAGCAGTCGCTTTCACTTCGCTAAGCGGCACGACTTTCGTTTCCGGCGGATAGCAGAATCCCGCGTCCGCGCACCCCTGGTAGGTCACCGTCAGCGTTGCACCTTTATCGGCCTGATTCACCGTCACGGGCACGCTTAAGCGCTGGCGGTAGATTTCACTCTTGCCGTAGAACTCGTCCTCGTGCCACTCGCCTGCGGGCAACTGTAATGCGCCTACGTTTGCCTTAGCAGGGGTAATGCTCACCTGCTTGCGGTAGAGGTAATAGCCCTCTTTCACCTGCCAGGTAAGATTGAGATCGTGCTGGTTTTGCTGAAAGTCGAAAACGAACGCCTGGTCGGCAGGAATAAAGTTCGAACGGCCGGGCGCGTCAAACAACCCGGCAAAAGCTGACGTGCTGCACAGCAGCAGGATCAGCGTAAGGAAGCGTTGAGCCATGAGAGATAGTCGTTATCGCCGTGGACCACTGGCAGCACCAGCAGTTCCGGAGTTTGGTAAGGATGATGAGATTTGAGGCAGTCCAGGAGAGCCTGCTGATTCGCCAGATTGGTTTTGAGCAACATCTGGACTTCGTACTCTTGCTCCAGCTTGCCTTCCCAGTAATAAAGGGAGGTGGCACCGGGGAGGAGCGTCACGCAGGCTGCCAGTTTTTCGGCCAGCACTTTGGCGGCGAGATCCTGGGCAGAGGCTTCATCAGGGGCGGTACACAGTACGACAACAGCATCAGGCGTGTTCACAAGTCGACCTCCTCATCACGAAAGGCCTCACTATATCACGCAAGGCGGTTGGTCATTAATGAAACGGGCCGCAGAGCGGCCCGATTTTAACTATTTTTACAACCACTCACCGTTTACAGCACCACGCCGCCAATGATAAAGCCGAGGATCACGCAAAGTGAAATGGCGACCACGCCCGGGATCAGGAACGCGTGGTTAAACACATACTTACCGATACGTGTTGAGCCGGTGTCGTCCATCTCCACCGCCGCCAGCAGGGTTGGGTAGGTTGGCAGAACGAACAGGGCGGAAACCGCCGCGAAAGAGGCAATCGCCGTCAGTGGCGTAACGCCCAGCATCAGTGCCGCAGGCATCAACGCTTTTGTGGTCGCCGCCTGGGAGTAAAGCAGGGTAGCGGCAAAGAACAGCACCACCGCCAGCAGCCACGGGTAGTTGTGCAGCAGGTCGCCTGCTACGGTCTGAATGTCGCTGATGTGCGCTTTCACGAAGGTATCACCAAGCCAGGCTACGCCGAGGACGCACACGCAGGCGCTCATACCGGATTTGAAGGTGCTGGCGTTCAGCACTTCGCTGGTATCAATTTTACAGGTGATGCTAATCAGCGTCGCGATGGTCAGCATAAACACCACAATCGCTTCGTTACGCGGCAGGACCGGGTTCTGGATCAGGCCCACGGTGTCGCTGATGGCGGTCGCGTAGAACATCACCGCGACAATACCGATCAGAAACAGCAGCACGGAACGTTTTGCGTGCGGCTTCAGCTCGAAGACCTGGCTGCCGCGCAGCCTCACTTCACCCTTGGCAAGGCGTTCCTGGTAAACCGGATCGTCTTTCAGTTCGGCGCCGAGGAAGTTACACAGCACGGCAGTGATCATCACCGCGATCAGCGTCACCGGGATACAGATCGCCAGCAGCGTCAGGTAGCTCACGCCCATCGGCTCAAGGATACCGGCGAAGAAGACCACCGCAGCGGAAATCGGCGAGGCGGTAATCGCAATCTGGGACGCCACGACGGCAATAGAGAGCGGACGAGACGGACGGATACCCTGCTCTTTCGCCACTTCGGTAATCACCGGCAGCGTAGAGAAGGCGGTGTGGCCCGTACCGGCGAGAATGGTCATAAACCAGGTCACCAGCGGGGCAAGGAAGGTAATGTATTTTGGATGGCGGCGCAGCATACGCTCCGCCAGGCTTACCAGGTAGTCCATACCGCCTGCCACCTGCATGGCGGCGATAGCGGCAATAACTGCCATGATGATTTCGATAACGTCGAACGGGATTGCGCCGGGTTTAATCTGAAAGATAAGGGTAAGAACGAGCACCCCGAGACCGCCGGCAAAACCGATGCCGATACCCCCGAGTCTTGCTCCCAAATAAATCGCCAACAAGACGATGACGAGTTCTGCTCCAAACATAAGGACCTGCCTTGCTTATTAACAAGTTGATATTGAATTGTTGTATTTAGGTAACGCCTAAAAAGAAAAAAGGCACGTCACAAGTGACGTGCCTTAAGAAGCCTAGCCAGAACGGTTACTGTTCGCTTTCATCGGTATATCGTTTCGCTTTATATGCCGGGTGCATCAGGTTTTGGGCCGAGAAGATATCGTCCAGCTCAGCTTCGGTCAACAGCCCGCGCTCCAGCACCACTTCACGTACGCTCTTACCGGTTTCGGCGCAAATCTTACCGACGATATCACCGTTGTGGTGACCGATGAACGGGTTGAGGTAGGTGACGATCCCGATGGAGTTGTAGACATAACCCTCACAGACTTCTTTATTCGCCGTGATGCCGTTAATGCATTTTTCCAGCAGGTTGTAGCAGGCGTTGGTCAGGATGTGGATGGATTCAAACATCGCCTGGCCAATCACTGGCTCCATCACGTTCAGCTGCAGCTGACCCGCTTCAGAGGCCATGGTCACGGTCGTATCGTTACCGATGACTTTGAAGCAAACCTGGTTCACCACTTCTGGCACCACCGGGTTCACCTTGGCTGGCATGATGGATGAACCGGCCTGCAGCTCTGGCAGGTTAATTTCATTCAGGCCAGCGCGCGGACCGGAAGAGAGCAGGCGCAGGTCGTTACAGATTTTGGACAGTTTCACCGCCAGACGTTTCAGGGCGCTGTGTACCATGACGTAGGCGCCGCAGTCGGAGGTGGCTTCAATCAGGTCTTCTGCAGGCACAACCGGCAGGTTAGAGACTTCGGCCAGCTTCTGTACCGCCAGCTGCTGATAGCCATCCGGGGTGTTCAGACGGGTACCGATGGCGGTGGCGCCCAGGTTCACTTCCAGCAGCAGCTCAGAGGTGCGCAGAAGGTTTTTGGTCTCTTCGTTCAGCAGTACGTTAAACGCGTGGAATTCCTGGCCGAGCGTCATCGGCACCGCGTCCTGCAGCTGGGTACGACCCATTTTCAGGATGTCCTGGAACTCAACCGCTTTACGCTGGAAGCCATCACCCAGCTGGTTGATCGCATCCACCAGTTTCACCACAGAGGCATACACCGCGATACGGAAGCCGGTAGGGTAGGCGTCGTTGGTAGACTGGCATTTGTTTACGTGATCGTTCGGGTTCAGGTACTGGTATTCACCTTTCTGGTGACCCATCAGCTCCAGGCCAATGTTTGCCAGTACTTCGTTGGTATTCATGTTGACGGAGGTACCCGCGCCGCCCTGATAGACGTCAACCGGGAACTGGTCCATACATTTGCCGTTGTTCAGCACTTCATCGCAGGCTGCGATAATCGCATTTGCCGCGCTTTTAGGAATGGTTTGCAGCTCTTTGTTGGCCAGTGCTGCGGCTTTCTTCACCATCACCATGCCACGGACAAACTCAGGGATGTCGCTGATTTTGCTGTTGCTGATGTAGAAGTTTTCAATCGCTCTCAGAGTGTGGACACCGTAGTAGGCATCCGCTGGAACTTCCCTGGTACCCAACAAGTCTTCTTCGATACGAATGTTGTTTAACATGTGAACCTTCTTTTCAAGCTGCCGATGGATTGTACTAAACACACAGTATTTATGTGGTTTTGAATATTTTCTGGCCGACGATTATTCCCTCAATCAGCCAGATGCTCGAGATCATATGCTGATGATAGCGAATTGCCGTAAGCTGGATCACTTATTATCGAGCCGATTCCATGATAATTATTAATCTGTGAAATGGGTCACCGCTTTATAATTTCCAAAAAAAATATCCGTGCAAACTGATTGAATTTTCGCTAACCGTCACCATTTCATACAAACGCGCGTCGCGAACACATTCAGACAGGGGCCCGATGGCCTCTGCCACACAGGAGATGCCAGTGCGCTGGATACCGTTTATTGCTTTCTTTCTCTATGTTTACATTGAGATTTCCATTTTCATCCAGGTTGCCCATGTGCTGGGCGTCCTGCTGACACTGATTCTGGTGATTTTCACCTCCGTCATCGGCATGTCGCTGGTGCGTAATCAGGGTTTCAAAAATTTCCTGATAATGCAGCAGAAGATGGCCGCAGGGGAAAGCCCGGCGGAAGAGATGATCAAAAGCGTGTCGTTGATTATTGCGGGGCTGCTGCTGATCCTGCCGGGGTTCTTCACTGACTTCCTCGGCCTGCTGCTGCTTCTGCCGCCGGTGCAAAAACACCTGACCATGAAGCTGCTGCCGCATCTGCGCTTTAGCCGTATGCCGGGCGGCGGGTTCAGCACCGGGCCGGGCGATACCTTTGAAGGGGAGTATCAGCGTAAGGATGAACAGCACGACCGTTTAGATCATAAAGACGATCGGTGATTTTGTTGCCCGGTGGCGCTTCGCCTACCGGGCCTCCGGGAGCGCACCGCGCTTCGGCAAAAACACCCACAGCCCTGCCAGCATGATAATCGCGTACAGACTCTTCCATCCCACCATCGCCAGCAACAGCAGGCAAAGCAACCCCCCGACGACCGCCAGAGCTTTATAGCGACCTTTCAGCAAACGACATCCCGCCAGCATGCACAGCAGGTAGATCATGATGAAAATGCCGTTGGCGTAGACGATCAGCGCGTCCAGATTAATCTTCAGTGCGTAAATACACAGCGTGCTCACCGCGCAGCAGCCCAGTACGGTATTCAGGGCATTCAGCGGAAGCTGGCGTTTAGACAGGCGCGCGAGGCGATTCTCAGGTTTGTCGAGCGCCTGCGACCACACCAGCCGAGCAAAGCTCTGGATATAAATATTGAGGCTGGCAAAACAGGCGAGATAGCCGATGACACAGGCGATCCATAGCGCCTTCACGCCGAACAGTTCCACCACGATACCCGGCAGCGATGCCGCGGCGGCGAGATCCGCTCCGAACGCGTGGAAGTGTAAGACCAGCACGGTACATGCCCAATAGACCGTACCTGCCAGCAGCAGGCCTATCATCAGCGCGCGGGGGAAATCGCGTTCAGGCTGCTTAAATTCAGAGGCCAGATGGGCAAAGGCTTCCAGGCCGACAAAACACCAGAACATGACGGAGAGCGCGGCGAAAAGCTCGGAATGGTCGACGTCTGTCACCGCAGGGAAGGGAATTTCCTTTATTGTGATATCGCCCGCCCACCAGATTGCGACAACGAGCGCGACAATCAGCACCGCAACCAGCGTCTGCAGGTTGGCGCTGGAGCTGGTGCCTCGAGAACCCACCCACCAGACGATCGCCAGCGTACCCAGTTCGGCCAGCAATAACTGCTCGTTATGCCAGCCAAACAGCGCCTGACCAAAGCCGGTCGCAATATGCAACGCCGCAGGTAGGCCAACCGGAATGACGGAGAGAAACAGCCAGCCGGTGACACGCTGCAGCCGCGGGCCAAAGGCCAGTCCGACAAAGTGCGCCACGCCGCCCGCGCTGGGGAAATGCCGCCCCAGGATGGCAAACACAATGGCTATCGGGAAAACCAATACAATCAGCGCTGGCCACGCCCACAGGCTATTATTTCCAGCCACCAGCGCCGCCAGTGAGGGTACGGCAAACACGCCCGTACCTAACAAGGAGGTTGAGAGCAGTCCGACGCCCTGCGCCAGCCCCAGCTCCTGCTTGAGTCCACTCATTCACATCGCCCTGCCAGTACCAAAAGAGAGGCGATGGTAACACTTTCGCAAATTTTTTTTTCGACTCCCCCTTGAAGGGGGAAAAAGCTATCCCCATCTCTCAGGGCACTAGTCGGAAAACCGCATGCGGGCCGGCGTCATCCATAACTGATAATGACTTTCTCAAAGGAGAGCTATCAATGAGTATTCGTCCGTTACATGATCGTGTGATCGTCAAACGTAAAGAAGTTGAAACCAAGTCTGCTGGCGGCATCGTTCTGACCGGTTCTGCAGCAGCCAAATCAACGCGTGGCGAAATCATCGCTGTCGGTAAGGGCCGCATCCTGGAAAACGGAACTGTGCAGCCACTGGACGTTAAAGTTGGTGACATCGTAATTTTCAACGATGGCTACGGCGTGAAATCCGAGAAGATCGACAATGAAGAAGTGTTGATCATGTCCGAGAGCGACATTCTGGCAATTGTTGAAGCGTAATTTACGCACGAGAATTTGAGGAAATAAGAACATGGCAGCTAAAGACGTAAAATTCGGTAACGACGCTCGTGTAAAAATGCTCCGCGGCGTAAACGTACTGGCAGATGCAGTTAAAGTGACTCTGGGCCCGAAAGGCCGCAACGTAGTGCTGGATAAATCCTTCGGCGCGCCAACCATCACCAAAGATGGTGTTTCTGTAGCACGTGAAATTGAGCTGGAAGACAAGTTCGAAAACATGGGCGCGCAGATGGTGAAAGAAGTTGCCTCTAAAGCAAACGACGCTGCTGGTGACGGTACCACCACCGCGACCGTACTGGCGCAGGCAATCATCACCGAAGGTCTGAAAGCCGTTGCTGCGGGCATGAACCCAATGGATCTGAAACGTGGTATCGACAAAGCTGTCGCCTCCGCTGTTGAAGAGCTGAAAGCACTGTCCGTACCATGCTCTGACTCTAAAGCCATTGCTCAGGTTGGTACTATCTCCGCTAACTCCGACGAAACCGTAGGTAAACTGATCGCTGAAGCGATGGACAAAGTCGGTAAAGAAGGTGTGATCACCGTTGAAGACGGTACCGGTCTGGAAGACGAACTGGACGTGGTTGAAGGTATGCAGTTCGACCGCGGTTACCTGTCCCCATACTTCATCAACAAGCCAGAAACGGGTGCTGTTGAGCTGGAAAGCCCGTTCATTCTGCTGGCTGACAAGAAAATCTCCAACATCCGCGAAATGCTGCCAGTACTGGAAGCCGTTGCGAAAGCAGGCAAGCCTCTGGTTATCATCGCTGAAGATGTTGAAGGCGAAGCGCTGGCGACCCTGGTGGTTAACACCATGCGCGGCATCGTGAAAGTGGCTGCTGTTAAAGCACCTGGCTTCGGCGATCGCCGTAAAGCGATGCTGCAGGATATCGCAACCCTGACCGGCGGTACCGTGATCTCTGAAGAGATCGGTATGGAGCTGGAAAAAGCGACCCTGGAAGACCTGGGCCAGGCGAAACGCGTTGTGATCAACAAAGACACCACCACCATCATCGACGGTGTGGGTGAAGAAGCCGCTATTCAGGGCCGCGTGGGTCAGATCCGTAAGCAGATCGAAGAAGCGACTTCCGATTACGACCGTGAAAAACTGCAGGAGCGCGTAGCGAAACTGGCTGGCGGCGTTGCGGTAATCAAAGTCGGTGCAGCTACCGAAGTTGAAATGAAAGAGAAAAAAGCACGCGTTGACGATGCCCTGCATGCGACCCGTGCAGCGGTAGAAGAAGGCGTGGTTGCTGGTGGTGGTGTTGCGCTGGTGCGTGTTGCCGCTAAACTGGCAGGCCTGACCGCACAGAACGAAGATCAGAACGTGGGTATCAAAGTTGCGCTGCGCGCAATGGAAGCCCCTCTGCGTCAGATCGTCTCTAACGCCGGTGAAGAGCCATCTGTGGTTGCGAACAACGTGAAAGCGGGCGAAGGTAACTACGGTTACAACGCAGCAACTGAAGAATACGGCAACATGATCGACTTCGGTATCCTGGACCCAACTAAAGTGACCCGTTCTGCTCTGCAGTACGCGGCATCTGTCGCTGGCCTGATGATCACCACCGAGTGCATGGTAACCGACCTGCCTAAAGGCGATGCACCTGACTTAGGTGCTGCCGGCATGGGCGGCATGGGCGGTATGGGCGGCATGATGTAATCGTGCGCTCTACGTCGTAGAATGTGAAAAACCCCCGGGCAGAAATGCTCGGGGGTTTTTCTTTTGGTCATCTTTTAGGTATAAGATTTACACACGGACAACTACTGTCCAGCTTATTGAAAACGAGGAATAACATGCGCGTAAAAGTCTGTGCAGGGATTGTAGGGGCAGCATTGCTGCTGGCGGGTTGTAGCTCCAGCAATGAGCTGTCGGCAGCGGGCCAGGGCGTTCGCTTTGTGGAAGATAAGCCTGGCAGTGAATGCCAGCTGTTAGGCACGGCAACCGGTGAGCAAAGTAACTGGATGTCAGGTCAGCATGGCGAGGAAGGTGGCTCGATGCGCGGTGCGGCGAATGCCTTGCGTAACCAGGCTGCGGCAATGGGCGGTAACGTGATTTACGGCGTGAGCAGCCCAACGCAGAGTATGCTGTCCAGCTTCGTGCCGACCGCCAGTCAGATGAACGGCCAGGTCTACAAGTGCCCGAACTGATGGCCTTTTTCCCTCTCCCTGTGGGAGAGGGTTAGGGTGAGGGGAAACTAGTGCTGCCGCAGCTGCAAGTCCAGCGGCGTCTTGCTCGGCTCTCCGCCAATCTCCCGTGCCAGCTTCGGCACCATATAGCCTGAAACCAGCGTTAACAGTTCGCGCATAATCTGCCGGGCTTCTTCATCCGTCACCATGAAATGGGCCGCGCCCTGAACGCGATCCAGCACGTGCAGGTAATAGGGCATCACGCCCGCATCAAACAGGGCATTGCTCAGGTCAGCCAGCACGCGGGCGCTGTCATTCACGCCGCGCAGCAGCACGCTCTGGTTCAGCAGCGTTACGCCCGCTTTACGCAGACGCGCCATCGCTGCGCGAAAATCATCGTCAATTTCGTTCCCGTGGTTGATATGGTTCACCAGCAACACCTGCAGGCGAGACTGCTCAAGGCGTGCCACCAGGCCGTCCGTGATACGTGCCGGAATAACAATCGGCAAACGGCTATGAATGCGCAGACGTTTGATGTGCGGGATGGCTTCCAGCTGTGTCAGCAGCCAGTCCAGCTCGTGATCTTTTGCCATCAGCGGATCGCCGCCGGAAAAAATAATCTCATCCAGCTCTGAATGGACGGCAATATAGTCCAGCGCGACCTGCCAGTTGCGTTTATTGCCCTGGTTTTCGGCATACGGGAAGTGCCGACGGAAGCAATAACGACAATTTACCGCGCAGCCGCCCTTTACCAGCAGCAGGGCACGGTTGAGATATTTGTGCAGTAAACCAGGCACCACGCTGTTCTGCTCTTCCAGCGGATCGGTGCTGTATCCCGGCGCGGTGATAAACTCATCCTGCGAAGTAAGTGTTTGTTTTAATAGCGGATCGTCGGGGTTGCCTTTCTCCATCCGCGCCACAAACGCACGGGGAACGCGCAGGGCGAAAAGGCGCTTTGCCTCGCGGCCAGCAAGCAACTCTGGGTGCTGATCGAGGTCTAAAAGACGCAGCAATTCATCAGGACTGGTGATTACATCGGCAAGTTGCGATAACCAATCTTCTCTGGACGGGGTGTTTAGGGTTACAATATGCGCCATTTTGTGGCTTAGCTACCAGTTAACAAATTTAGAGGGCCTTATGGCAACGTACTATAGCAACGATTTTCGTGCTGGTCTTAAAATCATGATGGACGGCGAACCGTACGCGGTTGAAGCCAGCGAATTCGTTAAACCAGGTAAAGGCCAGGCATTCGCACGCGTTAAGCTGCGCCGTCTGCTGACCGGTACCCGTGTTGAGAAAACCTTCAAGTCTACTGACTCCGCTGAAGGCGCTGATGTTGTTGATATGAACCTGACCTATCTGTACAACGACGGTGAGTTCTGGCATTTCATGAACAACTCCACTTTCGAACAGCTGTCTGCTGATGAGAAAGCGGTAGGTGATAGCGCTAAATGGCTGCTGGACCAGGCTGAGTGCATCGTAACCCTGTGGAACGGTCAGCCTATCGCTGTGACCCCACCAAACTTCGTAGAACTGGAAATCGTTGAAACCGATCCAGGTCTGAAAGGTGATACCGCAGGTACCGGCGGTAAACCAGCCAAACTGTCTACCGGCGCAGTGGTTAAAGTTCCACTGTTCGTACAGACTGGCGAAGTGATCAAAGTGGATACCCGCTCCGGCGAATACGTATCCCGCGTGAAGTAATTTACGTCATGATTGAAGGCGCAGCGCCCGCTGCGCCTGATTTTTGCAGACAGGGATGATGAAACGTACCGTTAAAATTCTGCTTCTGTTAGCGCTTTCCAGCGCATTGCTTTCCGGCTGTAACACCACCCGTGGGATGGGACAAGATATCCAGGATCTCGGTCATATCATTTCTCACGCCGCCAGCTAAGTTCGTCTAATTTTCCTAAAAATGCTTCCTTTTCCGTCAACCGGCGGGATCTTGTCTATTCTTAAGTTGCTATACACAAAATAACTTTGGCTATAAAAGGAAGATATTATGGTTAAGAAAACAATTGCAGCGATCTTTTCAGTCCTGGTACTTTCTTCAGTCTTAACAGCCTGTAATACCACGCGTGGCGTCGGTCAGGACATTTCTGAAGGTGGTAGCGCAATCTCTGGTGCGGCAACCAAAGCTCAGCAGTAATTAACATACGGTACGAGACCAGCGGGTTTCGTACCGTCAGCTTTCTGATTCCTGCAGGGATAAGAACGGAGAAAAACGCGTATCCATATGCAATTTCATGCGGATATTGCGTTTATAGGTATACACCGTTTTTCCGTTGATACTCAGGTGAGCGGCAATTTTTTGATTGCTCGCACCGTCCATCCACAATGTCAGCACTTTCTCTTCCTGTCGGGTCAGCAAGGGGGCCGCCGCCGTTGGCCTGTCAGCGCTGGCGCGTGAGATTAATGCGTCGTTGATCGTCGTTGCCACTTCTTCGAGACTGGCGTTTTTCAACAGCGACGACCACACCGGGAACTGTCCGAGCCAGTCGGTCATGCCGCGGTCCTCTCCCGATTGCAGCAAAATAAACGGTAATCGTTCACTGGCGCTCAGCAACGACGAGAGCTGCTGAAAATGATGAATATCCTGCCTGAAGCCGTAAAGATCGGCGATAACCAGCGTGGGTTTCCATTGCAGAATGTGCTCCCTGGCAAGGAACAGATTATTTAACCCGGTCACAACGTAGTGTCCCGGGAACAAACCGGAATGATTGAGCCATGCTTCAAACCCTGTGCGGGTGAAGTGACAACGGTCAATCAAAAGAATTTTGAACATATTTTATTCGCAGTCGGCTAGTGGTTTGGCTTCCTGCCATCAGAAAGCACATCATCATAGAGAAGTCGGATGAGTGCTAAATGCCGGAACTACGCGCCATACTGCGGCTATTTCTTGCCTTAACGTGTTCAGCAAAAAATGATTGAAAAAAAATAGCACGCTAACCACAATATGGGGCGTAATCTCTGCCTTACGGGACGACCCGTAAGCGTTTCTTTCACCGGGGACGGCCCCAACTTGTATTAAGTTAAGGAGCCTGAAATGTCCTGGATAATTCTTTTTATTGCTGGCCTGCTCGAAGTGGTATGGGCAATTGGTCTCAAGTACACCCACGGATTTACCCGCCTGACGCCCAGCGTCATAACCGTCACCGCGATGATCGTGAGTATTGTCCTGTTATCCTGGGCAATGCGCTCGCTGCCTGTGGGAACGGCTTATGCCGTCTGGACGGGCATTGGTGCGGTGGGGGCCGCCATCACCGGCATTCTGCTGCTGGGAGAGTCAGCGAGTCTGGCGCGTATCGTCAGCCTCGCCTTGATTGTGGCCGGGATCGTTGGGCTGAAGCTCAGTACCCATTAATGGGGTTGTTTTACCCAAATAAGTTTTGACACATCAAACCCTTGCCGGGTCGCGACGTCCAGCATCTGCTGTTTCATTTCTGACGAAATAGTTGGCGTGCGGGAAAGTATCCACAGATAGTCGCGATCCGGCCCGCAGACCAGCGCGTGACGGTACTCTCTGTCGAGCGCGATCACGTTATAGCCGCCATAAAACGGGCCGAAGAAAGAGACTTTGAGCGCGGCCCGTCGCGGGTCGCCCGTGAAGTACGCTTTTCCAATCGACTGCTGCCACATCTCCCGATCGGGATTATAGCCCCGGTTGATCACCTGAATACCGCCATCATCCATCGGGCTGTAATTCGCAGTGACCTTCTCTAAGCCCTGCTCAAACCGATGGTCGAGGCGCGCGATTTCATACCATGTTCCAAGGAAGCGTTGTGCATCAAAAGGCGAGACGACGGTAACGCCTGGAGGCGGGGTAGGGGAACTGCAGGCAACCACTAAAAACGCGGCTGTCACCGCGGCGATAACAGGCAGAATGCGCATAGGAGTTTCCTTACTGTTTTTTGTTAAGTGTAGATGACGGCAAGAAAAATGTGGTTTTTGTGCGGTGTGTTTCGCCGGGTGGCCACCCTGTGGATTTTGTAGGCCGGGTAAGCGTTAGCGCCACCCGGCAATGTTTACTACAGCGCGCTCAAAATACGGTATGCCGCCTCAACGCGTGCCGGGTTCGGATAGCTTTTATTTGCCAGCATCACAATACCGAGCTGCTTTTCAGGAATAAATGCCACGTAGCTGCCAAACCCGCCGGTAGAGCCTGTTTTATGGACCCAGGATGCGTTGACCGGGGGCGCTGGTGGATTCACTTCTCTCGCAGGCAGCGGTGCCAGTGCAACCTTATTGTCGCTACCTTCAACCACGGTTTTGGCATCGACCGGCCAGTTAAGCATTTCCCAGCCTAACCCCTGATACATGGCCCCCACGCGCCAGTAGCGAGACTGCGCCAGGGTAAGGCCTTTCCTGAGTGAATTATCCTGAAGGGAGTCCGGCTTCATGTTGACCATCACCCAGCTTGCCATATCCTGCACGTTGGTTTTTACGCCATAGGCTTCAGCGTCCAGCATTCCTGGCGAAACGTGTATCGCTTTACCGTCGCGGTATCCCCAGGCGTAATGCGCCTCTTCCGCTTTCGGAACGTTAATCCACGTATGGTCCAGCTTGAGCGGCTTAAAGACCCGCGTCGTTATGGCCTGCTCATAGCTCATGCCGGAAGGTTTGACCGCCAGCGCGCCAAAAAGACCGATGCTGGCATTGGCGTAAAGACGCGTGGTGCCCGGCTTCCACTGCGGCTGCCAGTTTTGATAAAAGCGCAACAGAGAGGCGTTATCCGTGACCTCATCCGGTACCTGTAACGGCAAACCTCCTGCGGTATAGGTTGCCAGATCCAGCATGCGGATCCCCTGCCACTGCTTGCCTGTCAGCTCAGGCCAGTATTTTGTCACCGGATCGCCCAGCGATATTTCACCGCGAGCAATGGCATCGCCACCGAGTACGCCGGTGAAGGTTTTACTTATAGAACCCAGTTCGAACAAGGTTTGTGGAGTGACAGGTTTGTTCGCCGCAACATCGGCTTTACCGAAGGTGAAGTAGTGCGGCTGACCCTCATAAATCACCGCCACCGCCATACCCGGAATGGCCTGCGCTTTCATCAGCGGCGTAACGGTCCGTTCCACCACCTCAGCCAGCTGTTTTTCTGACATCGGGGTAGCCAATACCGAGCAGGAGGTGCTGAGCAGCAGGGCGCAGCAAAGGGATTTAGTCATCATCATTTATCTTCCGTAATAGCAGTTCAAGGGAGTGTCCGGGCCCGTCAGACCGCTGTAGTCTGTTGGATTTGACTATGGCTGACAAACGGTTAAATTTAGCATTAGCTGTTAATTTTTCTAACGGACGAGACCATGACGCGCAGCTATCTCCCTCTTAATTCCCTGCGGGCGTTTGAAGCAGCCGCCAGGCATCTCAGTTTTACTCATGCCGCTATCGAGCTGAATGTCACCCATTCCGCGATTAGCCAGCACGTCAAGGCGCTGGAACAGCACCTTAATTGCCAGCTGTTTGTCCGCGTTTCGCGAGGGCTGATGTTGACCACCGAAGGCGAGAATTTGCTGCCGGTGCTGAATGACTCGTTCGATCGCATCGCCGGAATGCTGGATCGTTTTGCCAGCCAGCGCGCTCAGGAGAAGCTCAAAATAGGTGTGGTAGGGACTTTTGCCACGGGTGTTTTATTCTCGCTGCTCGCGGACTTTCGCCGCTGCTATCCGCATATTGATCTTCAGCTTTCCACCCATAACAATCGCGTCGATCCAGCGGCCGAAGGGCTTGATTACACTATTCGCTACGGTGGCGGCGCGTGGCATGGAACCGATGCCGAATTCCTTTGCCCTGCGCCGCTGTCTCCGCTCTGTACACCCGAGATTGCCTCAGTTCTCAAAAGCCCGGCAGATATCCTGAAGTTTACCCTGCTGCGCTCCTACCGGCGCGACGAGTGGGCTGCGTGGATGCAGGCAGCGGGCGAACACTCTCCCTCGCCGACGCACCGGGTGATGGTGTTTGATTCGTCCGTGACCATGCTGGAAGCTGCGCAGGCAGGCGTAGGGATTGCCATTGCGCCTGTCGACATGTTTACCCATTTACTCAGCAGCGAGCGCATCGTACAGCCGTTTGCAACGCAGATTGACCTCGGCAGCTACTGGCTGACAAGGCTACAGTCACGGTCAGAAACGCCCGCAATGCGCGAATTTGCCCAGTGGCTGGTGGGGAAGATGCAGAAATAAAAGGCCCGCCGGATGGCGGGCCAGAAGCGTCAGATGGTGACCACGGCAATCAGCGTCACCACGGTCAGGATGGTCGCCAGACCGTAGAACACCCATTTCCCGCTCGGTACATGAATTTTCAGGTCATGCATCGCATGGTGAATACGGTGCAGGCCACACCACAGCGGCAGGACGATCATCAGGAAGATGAACGCGCGGCCGATAAAGCTGCTCGCGAACGCCAGCACGCGCTCGTAGCTCAGCGCATCGCCCGGGAACAGCCCCAGCGGCAGCATAATGCCGACCAGCAGAATGATGACGGGGGCGATGATGGCACTCCACATGCCGCCTGCGCCAAACAGGCCCCAGAAGACCGGTTCGTCAGAACGTTTTGGATTTGGATTGATCACAGGTGTCTCCTTACCAGAACAATGCGACAAACAGAATGACCACAGTGACCAAAATCGTCACTGCCCAGAGCCCTTTAATCACCGGCTCTGGCCCCATTTTCTCGTCTTTTACGATGATGTTCGCCGCTTTTGGCGCCAGCTCAAACCAGGTTTTGGTGTGAAGCAGCGCGGCCGCGAGCACGATCAGGTTCAGAACAACAACGATCGGGTTTTGCAGGAAACCGACAAAGCTGGCCCAGGCTTCCGGGCCATGCTTGAGGGCAAAAACGCCGTACATCAGCTCAAGACTGAACCAGACCGCCGGTACCGCCGTGCCTTCACGCAGCATGTAGAAGCGATAAAACGGCAGGTTTTTCCACCAGGTGGACGGCACAGGCCGCACATAGGCTTTGCGTTTAGTCGTCATCATGCACTCCTTAGCGTGGTTTCAGGGTAGCGATAAGAAAGTCTTTCGAGCTTTCCACTTTACCCTGTTGAATTGCGGCGGCCGGGTCGACGTGCTTCGGACAAACTTCGGAGCAATAACCCACAAAGGTACAGCTCCAGACGCCGTTCTGGCTGTTAAGCTGCGCCATACGTTCTTTTTTGCCGTGGTCGCGGCTGTCTTCGTTATAGCGGTGCGCCAGGGTAATGGCGGCCGGGCCGATGAACTCCTTGTTCAGGCCAAACTGTGGACAGGCGGCGTAGCACAGGCCGCAGTTGATGCAGCCGGAGAACTGATGGTATTTCGCCATCTGCGCCGGCGTCTGGGTATTCGGCCCCTGATCCGGCGTGCGCGGATTACCGATGATGTACGGCTTAATGGCTTCCAGGCTTTCGATAAAGTGGGTCATATCGACCACCAGATCGCGTTCAATCGGGAAGTTGCCCAGCGCTTCGACCTTAATGCCTTTGGTGTACTCGCGCAGGAAGGTCTTACAGGCCAGCTTCGGCACCTTGTTGACCATCATGCCGCAGGAGCCGCAGATTGCCATACGGCAGGACCAGCGGTAGCTCAGGTCTGGCGCCAGGTTGTCTTTGATATAGCCGAGCGCATCCAGCAGGGAGGTTTGCTCGTCATAAGGGACTTCATAGAAAGCGCTGTGCGGTGCGGCGTCCACTTCCGGATTGTAGCGCACCACTTCAACTTTCATTTTTTGCATCTCAGCCATTCGCCTTCTCCTTCTTCTCGGCGGCTTCTGCTTCTGCACCGTACACGCGTTTAGCCGGCGGCAGCGTAGTGATTTTCACGTCGCTGTAGTCCAGACGTGTGGTGCCATCTGCATCGCGCCAGGCGAGAGTGTGTTTCAGGAAATTGACGTCGTCACGTTCGGTACAGCCTTCGTCCAGACGCTGGTGGGCCCCACGCGACTCTTTACGCGCCAGCGCAGAGTGCGCCATACATTCCGCGACGTTCAGGCCGTGGCCCAGCTCGATGGTGTAGAGCAGGTCGGTGTTGAATACGCTGGAGGTATCGGTGATGCGCACGCGCTTGAAGCGCTCCTGCAGTTCCGCCAGCTTGTCGACGGTTTTTTGCATCAGCTCTGGCGTACGGTAAATACCGCAGCCTTCTTCCATCGACAGGCCCATCTCGTCGCGGATCTTAGACCAGTTCTCGTTACCCTCCTGGTTCACCAGATCTTTCAGGCGTTTTTCAACGTCTGCGACCTGCGCATCCAGCGCGGCACCGTTGGCTTCGCCTGCTGTAGCCGCCCGCTCCATCGCGCGCTCGCCCGCCATGCGGCCAAAGACGACCAGCTCTGCCAGCGAGTTAGACCCGAGACGGTTGGCGCCGTGCAGACCCACGGAGGAACACTCGCCGACGGCGAACAGGCCTTTAATTCGGGTTTCGCACTGCTGGTCGGTTTCGATCCCGCCCATGGTGTAGTGCGCGGTTGGACGCACCGGAATCGGCTCTTTCACCGGGTCGACGCCGACGTAGGCTTTCGCCAGCTCGCAGATGAACGGCAGACGTTCCAGCAGTTTCTTCTCGCCAAGGTGACGCAGGTCGAGATAGACCACATCGCCGCGCGGCGTGGAGATGGTGTTGCCTTTGCGCCACTCGTGCCAGAAGGCCTGAGAGACTTTGTCGCGCGGGCCGAGTTCCATGTATTTGTTCTTCGGCTCGCCGAGCGGGGTTTCCGGGCCCATGCCGTAATCCTGCAGATAGCGATAGCCGTTTTTATTGACCAGAATACCGCCTTCACCGCGGCAGCCTTCCGTCATCAGAATGCCGGAGCCCGGCAGACCGGTTGGGTGATACTGCACGAACTCCATATCGCGCAGCGGTACGCCGTGGCCGAGCGCCATGCCCATGCCGTCACCGGTGACGATGCCGCCGTTGGTGTTGTAGCGATAAACGCGACCCGCACCGCCCGTCGCCATCACTACGGCGTTGGCGCGGATCTGGACGAGCGTGCCTTCCATCATGTTCATCGCCACCAGGCCACGCGCCTGCCCGTCATCAACCAGAATGTCGAGGACGAAATGTTCATCGAAGCGCTGAATTTGTGGGAACTGGAGGGAGGTCTGGAACAGGGTGTGCAGCATGTGGAAGCCGGTTTTATCGGCGGCGAACCAGGTGCGTTCAATCTTCATACCGCCAAAGCGGCGAACGTTGACGCTGCCGTCCGGACGGCGGCTCCACGGACATCCCCACTGTTCAAGCTGGGTCATTTCCGTGGGACAATGGTGCACAAAGTAGTCAACGACATCCTGTTCGCAAAGCCAGTCGCCCCCTGCAACCGTGTCGTGGAAATGGTATTCAAAGCTGTCATGATCCTGCGCAACGGCGGCGGACCCTCCTTCTGCTGCCACTGTGTGACTACGCATTGGATAGACTTTTGAAATCAATGCGATTTTAGCGTTGGGATTAGCTTGTGCTGCAGCAATCGCAGCACGTAATCCAGCCCCGCCAGCGCCTATTACGGCAAGATCGGCTTGAAAAGTTTGCACGACATTCCTCCAGATTTTTGTTATTTCGCAACGCGACAAACTAAAGGTAGTTCACCCGTCCAAAAGGACGATTGCGAAAGCGTTTCCACTGCTCCTTTATGGGTAAAACAGTATAACCGTGTAGATGTCAGGGAAATTTGACGTGTTCGATTTTTTTGCTGTTCTGTACGGCGATTTATCATGAAGATTGATGAAATACGTCACGAAAAAGTTCACCTAAATGAAATGCGCTTTTTTACTGCGCAAAATTTGTCTCTGCCCCTGCTAACGAGTAGACTTCGTGCCCTTGTCTGAAATCGGAGAACAACTCATGAGCGAAACGGCCACCTGGCAGCCGAGCGCATCCATCCCTAATCTGTTAAAACGCGCTGCAATTATGGCGGAGATCCGCCGTTTCTTTGCCGACCGCGGAGTCCTGGAGGTGGAAACGCCGTGCATGAGTCAGGCAACGGTAACGGATATTCATCTGGTGCCGTTTGAAACCCGTTTTGTTGGCCCCGGCCACTCTCAGGGCATGAATTTGTATCTGATGACCAGCCCGGAATACCACATGAAACGCCTGCTGGCGGCGGGATGTGGTCCGGTGTATCAGCTATGCCGCAGCTTCCGTAATGAAGAGATGGGGCGTCACCACAACCCGGAATTCACCATGCTGGAGTGGTACCGCCCGCATTATGATATGTACCGCCTGATGAATGAGGTGGACGATCTGCTGCAACAGGTGCTGGACTGCTCGGAAGCCGAAACGCTCTCCTATCAGCAGGCTTTCCAGCGCCATCTGGAAATCGATCCGCTATCGGCGGACAAAACCCAGCTGCGCGAAGTGGCGGCAAAACTGGATCTCAGCAACGTGGCGGATACCGAAGAGGATCGCGACACGCTGCTGCAGCTGCTGTTCACCTTCGGCGTAGAACCACAGATTGGCAAGGATCGTCCGACCTTTGTCTATCACTTCCCGGCAAGCCAGGCGTCGCTGGCGCAGATCAGTACCGAAGATCATCGTGTCGCAGAGCGTTTTGAGGTCTATTACAAAGGCATCGAGCTGGCGAACGGCTTCCACGAACTGACGGATGCCCGCGAGCAGCAGCAGCGCTTCGAGCAGGATAACCGCAAGCGCGCCGCGCGCGGTCTGCCGCAGCAGCCTATTGATGTGAATTTGCTTGAAGCATTAAAAGCGGGCCTGCCGGATTGCTCCGGCGTGGCGCTGGGTGTTGACCGTCTGGTGATGCTGGCCCTGGGCGCAGAGCAGCTTGGCGATGTGATTGCGTTTACCGTAGATCGCGCCTGACGGCAGTTTACCCTCTCCCGCGGGAGAGGGTTGCACCGCTTATCTTACAAACTTCCCGCCGGACGCGTACGCGCCGCTGACGTCAGCGTTCTTCCCGTTTTACGCCCGTCCAGGCTTTCCAGGCGCATCTGGAACGGTGGGAACGGCATATCAATACCGTGCTCGCGGAAGCCCGCCAGAATCAGCTGGTGAATCTCATGGCGCAGCGGCATACGGTGTCCCATTTCGGCGGCGTAGATACGCAGCTCGAAAATCTGGATCCCCTGCTGTAGATCCACAAGGAATACTTCCGGCGCCGGGTTGTCGATCACCAGCGAGCAGCGCTCAGCGGCGGTGTAGAGGATCTGGGTGACCTCTTCGCTGTTGGCGTCCGACGGCGCCGGTACCGTCAGCACCACGCGGGTAACGGAGTCTGACAGCGACCAGTTGATGAACTGCTCGGTGATAAACGCCTTGTTTGGCACGATGATCTCTTTCCGATCCCAGTCGCTGATCGTCGTCGCACGGGTATTGATCTTCGTGATGCTGCCGGTCAGATCGCGAATCGTTACGGTATCGCCAATACGGATCGGTTTTTCGAACAGAATGATCAGGCCAGAGATGAAGTTGGCGAAGATCTCCTGTAAGCCAAAACCTAACCCAACACCGAGTGCCGCCACCAGCCACTGCAGCTTCGACCACTCAATACCGATCATCGAGAAGCCAACCAGCCCGCCAAACAGCATGATCAGATATTTAGTTATGGTCGTAATCGCATATCCCGTCCCCGGGGTTAAATCCAGATGCTGCAGAAGCGCCAGCTCCAGCAGGGCAGGGAAGTTGCGCACCAGCTGCGTGGTAATGATCAGCACCAGAATGGCAATCAGCACCGCCCCTAAGGTGATCGGCTCCAGGCTTTCAACACCCTGCACCGTGGACGTCACGTCCCAAAGAGAGATGTTCTCCAGGAAGCCAAATGCGGAGTGGATCTCTGACCACAGGAAGATCACCGACAGGAGGGCAATCAGCATCAGTATGGAACGAACCAGCCGCAGGGACTGGGTACTGATGGCATCCAGATCCAGTTCGACCTCGTCCGCTTCGGTTGTGCCTTCCGTACTGTTGACATGGTTTGGCTCTTCCTCTCCCCGCGCACGCTGGGCAAGAATCTCTGCCCGGCGATGCTTGGCACGGTCAAACGCCAGACGCCGCCGCTGGATCAACATCCAGCGGCGGATCACGTGGTACACCACCAGAAGCAGGAACCAGATGGCCACCGAGGTTTCCAGTCGCGCCAGCAGCGCCTTCGAGGTCGCCAGATAACCTACTGCGGCTGCCAGCATCGCAACCAACGGTGCGCTAAGCAGCAGGTTCCAGAGCAGCCGGTTGAACATGTTGTCGCCGCTGCCGGATTTATCCAGATAGAGCGGAATGCCAGCGCGTTTCAGGCTGAGCGTAACGATGGCCAGCGCCCCACAAATCAGCATGAAGCAGAGGCGCCCCAGCGAGCCTGAGAACTCCCGGTCATTGAGATTATCAAACATGATCAGCGCCATAATCAGCGGCACAATCAGCCCGATGCTCATCAGGTAGTAACGCATGGCGCGTGCAACGCGGTTACGCGGCCAGCCAAAGTGGGTGATAAACAGGCCATTGGGGCGCGCGAAGGTGGCGCAAATCATGACCACCCACAGCAGCGGCACCGTGGCGGTGACGCCATCGCCAATCGCGACCGCGAGCGGATAGGGCCAGGCTTCCCGCAGGCCATACCCCAGCGTCATCCACAGCACCGGCAGCGGGGAGGCGACAAGAATCGACCAGAATACGGTGCGCAACGTCAGCCAGAAGTGATCCTGGGTGACTTTCCCGACCCTGGAGCTGGAACGCTCCAGGAAGCGGGTGAAATGTCTGCGCGAGTAAATGCTGAAGCCCACCAGAATCAACGCCCCGAGCAGCGGGAAAATGGTCTCTTTGCTGGTAAACATCATCACGCTGGCCTGTCCCAGCTGGCTGACGGTGTCCAGCGAAATCAGGCGGCGCAGGTCCTGGACAATCTCAATCGGCCACGAGAATGTCATCGGACGCACGTCGGACGTCCAGAAGAGATAACGGTGCGTAGCCTCGTTCACCTCTTTCAGCGCATCTTCCAGCTGGCTGTTGGAGACTTTTAGCTTGGTCAGCTCCAGAATCAGCGTATCCCCGCCCTGGAGCAGAGAGTTTAGCAGTTCACGCTGGGTACGCAGCTGGGCTTCCAGAATGCGGTTTTGCTCGCTGGTCAGGGGCTGGCCGTCAGCCTGACGGATCTGGCGGATTTGCGGCTGTTTATTGAGAAGATCTTCAAAGTGCAGTCGCTGAACGCGCAGCTGGGCCATCTCGGTATCCAGCTGCTGCGGCTTCGGCATTTCCGGCAGGCGCGCGACCTGGGCGCGTAACGCTTCGCCCAGCAGGTTTGATGATCCGAGCCACTGGGACTGCTCGCGCAGGGTGTTGAGCGCCTGGCGAACCTGAAGGGTTTGATTGGTCGCCTGACGCTGCTGCGAGGCAACCAGATCCATACGCTGCGCCTGCTGGTTCAGCGCGGCAGAAAGCTCGCGGTTGACCCTGAATTGTTCGTTGATACCGGCAGGCAGGTTTTCGCTGTTTTCCGCCAGCAGTTCGGTGCTTTCCAACGCGCGCTCCGCTTCACGCTGGCGCTGGCTGTTGAGCTGATTGCGCAGGGCCTGGAGATACGCATCCAGCTGCTCGCTTTGCTTCTGAGCGAGTTCAGAGCGCATCCGCGACAGCTCCTGGCGGTTATTGGCGGAAAGCTGCGCCAGCTCCAGCTCATCGACAAGGGCCTTCAGGCGAGCCGATTCTGCCTGCAGGCCCAGATTTTGAGCCTGAGCCTGTGGCGTATTGCCGGTTTGCGTACCCACGCGACGCTCAACTTCATTAAGCTGGCGGCGGGCATCGGTTTGCTGTTGCGGAAGCTGGCTGAGGGAGTCGGCGATTTCACGCGCTCGCTCCTGCTCCTGCTGGGCAAGGCGGCTCTTTTCCAGAAGCTGGCTGCTGACCTGCAGGATCTCCTGGTTCAGGGCGTCGGAGGTCATGCCTGCGGGCACGTCGCGCGGTTCGTCACGCAGATTATTGAGCTGCGCGCGCAGCGTCTGCGAGAGTTTGGGGAAGTTGTCGATAACCTGCTGATACTGCTGAGCGCGCTCAAGAGAGCCTTTCCGCTCCTCAAGCGCGTTCAGGGCAGCCTGGAGCGACTCAACGGTCTCTGGCTGAGCGGGTTTGGCCGCTTTTGCCTGCTCCAGTTCCTGGGTTATCTGTTTGGCGTCGGGGGCTGTCGCTGCGTACGCCCCCATGCTGAGGCACCAGGCCATCAGTAGAACGATAATCGGGCGCACGTCAGCGATCCTTCTGTTGTTAGCCTTCGTCTTTTTTGTCGTCAACCAGCGGGCTGGCGTCGTGCTCGGCGTTAATCTCTTCCTGTGACAGAGGAGCAGGTTCTGCATCCGGCGTCACGAAGGTTTCAGTAGAGACCGCCAGCGGCTGGCCCAGTTTGGTGACCGACAGGCTTTCGAGCTGTTCAGCCAGCTTCACTTTGCCCGGCGCAAACAGGTTGATTACGGTAGAGCCCAGCTTGAAGCGACCCATCTCCTGACCTTTCAGCAGGGCCACCGAGCCTTCCGCTTCACCGGCAGGCCAGGTCCAGCGTTTGATCACGCCTTCGCGCGGTGGGGTGATGGTGCCGGCCCAGACGGTTTCGATGCTGCCTACGATGGTCGCACCGACCAGAATCTGCGCCATAGGGCCAAATTCAGTATCGAACAGACAGATGACGCGCTCGTTACGGGCAAACAGGTTCGGCACGTTCTGCGCGGTCAGGTGGTTTACGGAGAACAGGTCGCCCGGGACGTAAATCATTTCACGCAGGATACCGTTACACGGCATATGCACGCGATGGTAGTCGCGCGGTGACAGATAGGTAGTGGCAAACGTACCGTTGCGGAACAGATCCGCCATCAGGTAGTTACCTGCCAGCAGCGCTTCCAGACTGTAATTATGGCCCTTCGCCTGCAGGATTTTGTCGTCTTCGATGTTACCCAACTGGCTGATCACGCCGTCTGCAGGCATCACCAGGACGTTAGGATCGGTGTTCAGCGGGCGCACTTCGTCACGCAATGGGCGTACGAAGAACTCGTTGAAGGTGCGGTAGCTGGCGGTATCCGGCTTTTGCGCCTCTTTCATATCGACCTTGTAATATTTTACGAAAAGGTCGATGACCAGTTTGGTCAGCCAGCCCGCGCGTTTGCTTGCGCCCCAGCCCGCCAGGCGAGTGAGCCACAGTTTTGGCAGAATGTATTGAAGCGAAAGTTTAAATGCGTTTAACAAGGTAGCCTCCAGGCCATTGTTTTGTCGTTCCTGATCCGGCGTTAAGCCGCCGGAACCTGAAAAAAGGGGACGATTTTAGCGATGCTTAGCTTAGTTGTCAGTTATCAGAATCAGAAAAGTTTTTACGCGTTTTTACGTCTTCCATGCTCTCAAGAATACGGTGGTAATTCTCGAAGCGGGTTTCCGCGATCTCGCCTTTCTCAACCGCTTCACGGATAGCGCAGCCAGGGTCGTTATCGTGTTTACAGTCGCGGTATTTACAAGCGCCTAAATAATCATGGAATTCGACAAATCCGTTAAAGATTTGTTCCGGCTCAAGGTGCCACAAACCGAACTCACGCACGCCCGGGGAGTCGATCACGTCGCCGCCGTGCGGGAAATGATACAGACGCGAGGCGGTGGTGGTGTGCTGGCCCAGGCCAGAGACGTTGGACACATCGTTGGTCAGGATCTCTTGCTGGAGGCCAAGCAGGTTGTTCAGCAGGCTCGATTTACCTACGCCGGACTGGCCAGCAAAGATGCTGATGCGGTCGGTCAGCGCCTCTTCCAGCGGTTTAAGGCCATCTTTGGTGTGGCTGGAGACCATCAGCACGCGGTAACCAATCTTGCGGTAGATATCCATCTGCTCATTCACGAAGGCCATGCCGTCGTCATCCAGCAGATCGATTTTGTTCAACACGATAATCGGTTCAACCTGCAGCGTTTCGCAGGCGACGAGGTATCGGTCGATAATGTTGAGAGAAAGCTCAGGTAAAATCGCCGAAACAATGACGATCTGGTTAATGTTAGCGGCAATGGGTTTGACCCCGTCGTAGAAATCGGGGCGGGTTAAAACGGACGTGCGCTCATGAACCGCTTCAACGATACCTTTTACCGTAACGCCTTCCGCCGCCTCTTTACCCGGTCGCCAGACCACGCGATCGCCGGTAACCAGTGAACGGATGGTGCGACGGATATTACAACGGTGGATATCCCCGTCGGCGGATTCGACATCGGCATGCATACCGAAACGGCTGATGACTACGCCTTCTGTCGCTTCACCAAACAGGTTGTCGTCATAATCCGGCTTCTCCGAAGTGGTTTTAAGACGGCGCTGGTGGTTGGCGTTTACGCGGCGCTGCTGCCCTTTGGAGAGTTTATTTTTACTCAATCGCGCTGGCTCCTGGTCGCCCGTAAGGGGCAAAACCTCTATGATACACTCTAATTAATACTAGTTAACCTGCTACTGCCGGTTATGCGAGAAGGGTGGAAAATAACATGAGCGCGGATGAAAACAACCTGATTTGGATCGATCTCGAAATGACCGGGCTGGATCCCGAGCGCGATCGCATCATTGAAATTGCAACGCTGGTGACGGACGCTAACCTGAATATCCTGGCTGAAGGGCCAACGATTGCGGTGCACCAGTCCGACGACCAGCTGGCTTTGATGGATGAATGGAACGTGCGCACCCACACCGGCAGTGGCCTGGTGGAGCGCGTGAAGGCGAGCACGTTCGGCGATCGCGAGGCGGAGCTGGCGACGCTTGAGTTCCTGAAACAGTGGGTTCCGGCAGGCAAATCGCCTATCTGTGGGAATAGCATCGGCCAGGATCGCCGTTTCCTGTTTAAGTACATGCCGGAGCTGGAGTCATATTTCCACTACCGCTATCTGGATGTCAGCACCCTGAAAGAGCTGGCGCGTCGCTGGAAGCCTGAAATCCTCGACGGCTTTAAAAAGCAGGGGACGCACCAGGCGATGGACGATATCCGTGAGTCCGTGGCGGAGCTTTCCTACTACCGCGAAAACTTTATTAAGCTGTGATTTTGCGATCCGGCGCCTTGCGTGGCCGGGTTTTTGTCGTTAAATTGTTCAGCTTGCCGATTAATTAAGCATTTGAACTTAATTTCGAAAAAATCGCTTTAAGGGGGGTTGCAGCTAAAAGGATTTCTCGTATAATGCGCCTCCCGTAACGACAGAGAATTACACGTTACGACAGCAACAAAAGCAGTGCAGATTTGCGGGAATAGCTCAGTTGGTAGAGCACGACCTTGCCAAGGTCGGGGTCGCGAGTTCGAGTCTCGTTTCCCGCTCCAAAATTTGAAAGTGCTTCCAAAGCACGGACCACCCAAGCGGGAATAGCTCAGTTGGTAGAGCACGACCTTGCCAAGGTCGGGGTCGCGAGTTCGAGTCTCGTTTCCCGCTCCAAAATTTGAAAGTGCTTCTAAAGCACGGACCACCCAAGCGGGAATAGCTCAGTTGGTAGAGCACGACCTTGCCAAGGTCGGGGTCGCGAGTTCGAGTCTCGTTTCCCGCTCCAAATTCTTCTTAATCTCTAAAATATCCACAGCGAAAAGAGTCGTTGGGGACGTTTTCTATTGTCTCTGAAATACTATTGTGAACAGAGTTATCCACAGAAACTACGCTTAACCGTAACAGGGTTAAAGCTTAGCAGGGTGAATAATATCTTTGTAACGTGCTGTATTTAGTGAATAAATTTTCATTTCAAAATGTTATTGAGATCACTTGACCTCTTCTCCAACCCAGATGGCGCTTGAGTTTGTAATTTTATTCACAGGCTGTGAATAGTTCAGGCATCCCGCGGAAGCCCTTTTTCAATCACCCGCACCAGACGCTGTTTCTTCGGTAGCTGCACCTCGATCGCGCAGGCATTACGCTTCTCTATTTGCTGCGCAATCGCCCATTCTATGTGCTCATCAAGAAGTGGGTGCTCACCTCTACGGCTTTCAAGCGCCCGTATATTGGCTTCATCCCACGGGGCATTACCCAGCGCGACGGCAACATTACGCAGCCAGCGCAGATGACCGATACGGCGAATGGCCGAACCTTCCGTCACTTTCAGGAACCAGGCTTCGGTCCAGGCGAATAGCTCAACGAGCTGAGGCGCATGCAGCGCCTTACGCGGGCTGAAATCCTCTTCGTCCGTGAGCTGCGAATAGCGGTTCCACGGGCAGATCAGCTGGCAGTCGTCGCAGCCGTAGATGCGGTTGCCAATAAGCGGTCGAAATTCCTCTGGAATGGCTCCTTCCAGTTCGATAGTGAGGTAGGAGATGCAGCGGCGCGCATCAACGGTGTAAGGCTCGACGATGGCACCCGTCGGACAGATGGTCATGCAGGCCACGCAGCGTCCGCAGCCTTCCTCTACCGGGCCGTCTACCGGCAGCGGTAAATCAATCAGCAGTTCACCCAGGAAGAAGAACGAACCGGCGTCGCGGCTGAGGATAAGTGAGTGCTTACCTGTCCAGCCAAGCCCGGCTTTTTCGGCGATCGGGCGCTCAAGAATAGGCGCAGAATCGACAAAGGGTCTAAAATTCAGCGAAACACAGTGCTGCTGAATAGTTTCCCCGAGTTTTTTTAAACGGTTACGCAAGAGCTTATGGTAATCACGTCCCAGGGCGTACCGGCTGACGTAACCCAGAGAGGGATTTTTTAGCGTGCGCGCAAAGGCCGCGTTGGCAGGCAGATAGTTCATGCGCACGCTGATGACGCGTAATGTGCCCGGCAAAAGCTCGTGAGGGCGGGCGCGCATCATGCCATGACGCGCCATCCACTCCATTTCGCCGTGGTATTGTTTGTCCAGCCATGCCTGCAGTTTTGGCTCGCTGGCGGAGAGGTCGGTATCGGTAATGCCCACCTTCTGGAAGCCAAGCTCAGCACCCCACTGTTTTATTTTTTGCGCTAATTCATTGAGATCGAGGGGCTGTGACATGACGGACCATACGGTGAAGAAAAACCCCGCAAGTATACCACATTCCATCTGGCATGCGGATGACCTCCGGCGCGCCGAAAAAGAGGCCGCAGACAGCCTCGGGATTACCCTTTATGAACTGATGCTGCGTGCGGGTGAGGCGGCGTTTAACGTTGCCCGCAGCGCGTACCCTCATGCCGCCCACTGGCTGATTCTGTGCGGTCACGGCAATAACGGCGGCGATGGCTACGTCGTTGCCCGTCTCGCGGTTGCGGCAGGTATCCGCGTGACGTTGCTGGCCCAGGAGAGTGATAAACCGCTGCCGGAAGAGGCCAGCGCGGCGCGGGAGGCGTGGCTTAACGCAGGCGGTGTGATTCATGCGCCTGATATCGTCTGGCCGGAAGAGGTGGATCTGATTGTTGACGGTCTGCTGGGTACCGGGCTACGCAGTGCGCCTCGCGAGAACATTGCCGCGCTTATTGAACACGCTAACAGACATTCCGCGCCGGTCGTCGCCCTGGATATTCCCTCAGGCCTGATTGCACAAACCGGCGCGACGCCGGGAGCGGTCATTGAGGCTGCACATACGGTGACCTTCATCGCCCTCAAGCCGGGGCTACTGACCGGTAAAGCGCGGGATGTGGTCGGCATGTTGCACCACCATGCGCTGGGGCTGGAGAGCTGGCTGGCCGGGCAGGAAACGCACCTCGCGCGTTTTGATGCATCCCAGCTTGCGGCGTGGCTCCCGCCGCGCCGGCCAACGTCCCATAAGGGCGATCACGGCAGGCTGGTGATTATTGGCGGCGATCGTGGTACAGCAGGTGCGATTCGCATGACCGGCGAAGCGGCTCTGCGCTGCGGTGCCGGATTAGTGCGAGTACTCACTCGCATTGAGAATATAGCGCCGATCGTTACAGCCCGACCGGAGCTGATGGTCCATGAGCTTACGCCTCAGTCGCTTGAAGAAAGCCTGGAATGGGCGGACGTGGTGGCGATCGGCCCCGGCCTTGGGCAGCAGGCATGGGGCAAACAGGCCCTGCAAAAGGTCGAGAATTTTCGTAAACCGATGCTGTGGGATGCCGACGCGCTTAACCTTCTGGCAATAAACCCCGATAAGCGTCACAATCGCATTCTGACGCCACACCCCGGCGAAGCCGCGCGACTGCTTAACTGCAGCGTGGCAGAAATTGAAAGCGATCGCTTACTTTCTGCTCAGCGTCTGGTAAAACGTTACGGAGGTGTTGCTGTTTTGAAAGGGGCAGGAACCGTTGTCGCCAGTGACGAGACGCAGGGCATTATTGATGCCGGAAATGCGGGCATGGCAAGCGGCGGCATGGGCGATGTGCTTTCCGGCATCATTGGCGCATTGCTTGGACAGAAACTTCCCCTTTATGATGCAGCCTGCGCGGGCTGCGTGGCCCACGGTGTCGCGGCGGATAAACTGGCCGCGCGTTACGGTACACGCGGCATGCTGGCCACCGATCTTTTTTGCACGCTGCGGCGTGTTGTTAACCCGGATGTGATTGACGTAGAAAATGACTAATCGAGCGATTCCTTTACCTGATGAACAAGCCACTTTAGAACTCGGCAAGCGTGTGGCGCAGGCCTGTCAGGGGGCAACCGTCATTTATCTGTATGGTGATTTAGGTGCGGGTAAAACCACCTTCAGCCGGGGTTTTTTGCAGGCGTTAGGGCATAACGGGAATGTGAAAAGCCCAACCTACACGCTGGTAGAACCGTACACCCTTGAAAATCTCATGGTGTATCACTTCGATTTATACCGCCTTGCGGATCCTGAGGAGCTGGAATTTATGGGGATCCGTGATTATTTTGCCAACGACGCCATTTGCCTGGTGGAGTGGCCGCAACAAGGTGCGGGTGTGCTGCCTGACCCGGATGTCGAAATTCACTTAGATTACCAGGCACAAGGGCGTGAGGCACGCATCAGTGCTGTTTCCTCATCAGGCAGTTCCTTACTGGCGCGACTGGCCGGTTAAGCGTAGGGATGACGGGATGATAAATCGCGTTAAAGGTTGGTTGTTGGCTGCCACCGTGCTGCTGTGCGCGCAGGCCGGGGCGGCAAACCTTTCAGATATTCAGGTATCAAACGGCGAAAGCCAGGCCCGGATCACGTTCAGCTTTATGGGCGATCCTGAATATGCGTTTTCACAGCCAGACAGCCACAGCGTGGCGCTGGATATCAAACAAACTGGCGTGATCCAGGGCCTACCGCTGCGGTTCAGCGGTAACAATCTGGTGAAAAGTATCCGTTCGGGAACGCCGCAGGATAGCCAGTCGTTACGCCTGGTGGTCGATCTGACCGAAAAGGGCAAAACGAAGGCGGTGAAGCAGCAAAACGGGGCGAACTATACGGTGGTGTTTACCATCAATGCCGACGCGCCGCCACCGCCTCCACCGCCGCCGGTCGTAGCGAAGCGCGTGGAAGAACCGGTGTATACGCCGCGTCCTTCTGAACCTGCACGTAATCCGTTTAAATCGCAGAACGACCGCATTACCGCGGCAACCAGCAGCAATACGGTGACGCGTCCGGTGGCCAGCGCGCGACGCGCGACGGTCAGCGGTGACAAAGTGATTATCGCCATTGATGCGGGTCACGGCGGGGAAGATCCGGGGGCGATTGGCCCTGGCGGCACGCGAGAAAAAAACGTGACTATCGCTATCGCGCGTAAACTGCGTTCGCTGCTCAATGACGACCCTATGTTTAAAGGCGTGTTGACCCGCGACGGGGACTACTTTATCTCCGTAATGGGACGCTCGGACGTGGCGCGTAAGCAAAACGCGAACTTCCTGGTCTCCATTCATGCGGACGCCGCACCGAATCGTAGCGCGACCGGCGCCTCGGTTTGGGTGCTGTCGAACCGTCGCGCTAACAGCGAAATGGCCAACTGGCTGGAAGAGCATGAGAAGCAGTCTGAACTGTTAGGCGGCGCGGGCGACGTGCTGGCGAACAGCCAGTCCGATCCGTACCTCAGCCAGGCGGTGCTGGATTTACAGTTCGGTCATTCTCAGCGCGTCGGGTATGATGTCGCCACTAACGTATTGAACCAGCTGCAAAGCGTTGGCGTGCTGCATAAACGCCGTCCGGAACATGCCAGCCTCGGCGTTCTGCGCTCGCCAGATATCCCGTCCATCCTTGTGGAGACGGGCTTTATCAGTAACAACGGTGAAGAGCGTCTGTTGGGAAGCGACAGTTACCAGCAGCAAATTGCCGAAGCGATTTATAACGGTTTACGCAAATATTTTGAGGCGCATCCTCTGCAGTCTGCGCCACAGAGCGGCTCTGCCCAGACGGCCAGCGCAGCGCTGCCGGGTGAGATGACCGCGACCAACTAAGGAGAATTCATGCCGATTCAGGTTCTACCGCCGCAGCTCGCGAACCAAATCGCCGCCGGTGAGGTGGTGGAACGCCCTGCGTCGGTGGTGAAGGAGCTGGTGGAAAACAGCCTCGATGCGGGCGCAACCCGCATCGATATTGATATCGAACGCGGTGGCGCGAAGCTTATCCGCATTCGCGACAACGGCTGTGGCATTAAAAAAGAGGAGCTGGCGCTGGCGCTGGCTCGTCACGCCACCAGTAAAATCGCCTCTCTGGACGATCTGGAAGCGATTATTAGCCTCGGTTTTCGCGGCGAAGCGCTGGCCAGTATCAGCTCCGTTTCGCGCTTAACGCTGACCTCCCGTACCGCTGAACAGCAGGAAGCCTGGCAGGCTTACGCCGAAGGGCGCGATATGGATGTGACGGTCAAACCCGCGGCGCACCCTGTCGGCACGACGCTGGAAGTCCTGGATCTGTTCTACAACACCCCCGCCCGACGCAAGTTTATGCGTACCGAGAAGACCGAGTTCGGCCATATCGACGAGATCATTCGCCGTATTGCGCTGGCCCGTTTCGATGTCACCATTAATCTCAGCCATAACGGCAAGGTGATGCGCCAGTACCGTGCGGTGGCTGAAGGCGGACAGAAAGAGCGTCGTTTGGGGGCGATCTGCGGTACGCCGTTCCTGGAACAGGCTCTGGCCATTGAGTGGCAGCACGGCGATCTGGCTTTACGCGGCTGGGTTGCCGATCCAAATGCGAGCAGTGCTGCGTTCTCTGAAATTCAGTATTGCTACGTGAACGGCCGCATGATGCGCGACCGTCTCATCAATCACGCGATTCGCCAGGCCTGCGAAGACAAACTCGGGGCCGATCAGCAGCCTGCTTTCGTCCTTTATCTGGAAATCGATCCCCATCAGGTGGATGTGAACGTTCATCCTGCCAAGCATGAGGTGCGGTTCCACCAGTCGCGTCTGGTTCACGACTTCATTTATCAGGGCGTGGCCGCCGTGTTGCAGCAGCAGGCAGAGCCAACGCTGCCGCTGGAGAACGACGCCCCTGCACCGCGTCCGCTGCCGGAAAACCGTGTCGCGGCAGGCCGCAACCATTTTGCGGAGCCTGCCGTCGCGCGTGAACCTGAGGCCCCGCGTTTCTCCCCGGCAGGGAGCGCACCGCGGCCAACGGGCGCGAACTACCCGAATGCACAGCCTGGCTATCAGAAGCAGCAGGGCGCGTTGTACCGCAAGCTGCTGGAAACACCTGCCGTGGAGCGTAAAGAGCACATTCCGCCCGCTCAGCCTTCTCTGGACGGCCATAGCCAGAGTTTTGGCCGGGTGCTGACGATTATCGCGCCGGATATGGCGCTGCTTGAACGTGACGGCAAACTGATGCTTCTGGCATTGCCGGTCGCCGAACGCTGGCTCAAGCAGGTGCAGCTTACGCCAGGCGAAAATGCAGCCTGCGCGCAGCCGCTCTTAATTCCGGTTCGGCTGAAAATATCCCCTGATGAAACAAGGGTATTGCAGCGCGCAGAGCCGCAGCTGGCGCAAATGGGTATTGAAACTGTGCTCGAACCACAACATGTGACAATTCGTGCAGTGCCTTTACCCTTACGCCAACAAAATTTACAAAACTTGATTCCTGAACTGATAGGCTACCTGGCGCAGCAAACATCGTTTGATGCCGCCAACACCGCGCAGTGGATCGCCCGCCATCTGGCAAGCGAACACGCGCCGTGGAGCATGGCACAGGCTATCAGCGTGCTGGCTGAGGTTGAACGCCTCTGTCCGCATCTGGTGAAAACGCCGCCGGGTGGGTTATTACAACCTGTTGATTTACAAACGGCGATGAACGCCCTGAAACATGATTGACGCAAGTAAGGCGAGCCTGCCTAAGGCAATTTTTTTAATGGGCCCAACGGCCTCCGGCAAAACGGCGCTAGCCATTGAGTTGCGTAAAGTTTTGCCTGTAGAGTTGATTAGCGTCGACTCCGCCCTCATCTACCGAGGGATGGACATCGGCACGGCGAAGCCTGACGCAGAAGAGCTGCGTGCGGCACCGCACCGTTTGCTGGATATTCTTGACCCGTCTCAGGCCTATTCCGCAGCGGATTTCCGCCGGGATGCCTTAGCCGAGATGGCCGAGATAACGGCGGCGGGACGTATACCGCTGTTGGTTGGCGGAACCATGCTCTATTTCAAGGCGTTGCTGGAGGGGTTGTCACCTCTGCCATCCGCGGATCCGGAAATAAGAGCGAAAATTGAGCAGCAGGCGGCAGAGCAGGGTTGGGACGTTTTGCATCAGCAACTGGCGGAGATTGACCCGGTTGCAGCAGCACGGATCCATCCAAATGATCCGCAAAGGCTTTCCCGGGCACTGGAAGTTTTTTTCATTTCGGGTAAAACTTTAACGGAACTGACGCAAACGTCAGGAGACGCTCTGCCGTATCAGGTGCATCAGTTCGCCATCGCCCCGGCGAGCCGTGAACTGCTCCATCAGCGAATTGAGCAGCGTTTTCATCAGATGTTAGCTTCAGATTTTGAAGCAGAAGTGCGGGCGCTATTTGCCCGTGGAGATTTGCATACGGACATGCCTTCCATTCGTTGTGTGGGATACCGCCAGATGTGGTCGTATCTTGAAGGTGAGATTTCATACGATGAAATGGTTTATAGAGGTGTTTGCGCCACGAGACAGTTAGCGAAGCGCCAGATCACCTGGTTGCGCGGTTGGGAGGGTGTTCACTGGTTAGACAGTGAAAAACCGCAACAGGCGTTAAACGAAGTGATTGAGGTTGTTGGTGATATCGCTCACTGAATGTGTACAATTGAGACGTATCGTGCGCAATTTTTCAGAATCGCAAGGTTCTAAGTACAAAACAAGCATATAAGGAAAAGATAGAATGGCTAAGGGGCAATCTTTACAAGATCCGTTCCTGAACGCATTGCGTCGGGAACGTGTTCCAGTTTCTATTTATTTGGTGAATGGTATTAAGCTGCAAGGTCAGATTGAGTCTTTCGATCAGTTTGTGATTCTGTTGAAAAACACGGTCAGTCAGATGGTCTACAAGCACGCTATTTCTACTGTTGTTCCGTCCCGTCCGGTATCTCATCACAGCAATAACGCTGGCGGCGGCACTGGTAGTAACTACCATCATGGCAGCAACGCGCAGGGTTCTTCAACGCCGGCGCAGGACAGCGACGAGACCGAATAAGGTTTCGCACTGTTATCCACACGGGGAGCCAGGGATCCTGCGTTCCCCGCTGATCTTTTTAGAGAGGTTTACGCTTGTTTGACCGTTATGATGCCGGTGAGCAGGCGGTGCTGGTACACATCTATTTTTCGCAAGACAAAGATATGGAAGACCTCCAGGAGTTTGAATCTCTGGTCTCTTCCGCCGGTGTCGAAGCAATGCAGGTGATTACCGGTAGCCGTAAAGCGCCGCACCCAAAGTATTTTGTTGGTGAAGGTAAAGCAGTCGAAATTGCGGATGCCGTAAAAGCAACCGGCGCGTCAGTCGTGTTGTTTGATCATGCGCTGTCTCCAGCCCAGGAGCGCAACCTGGAAGCCCTTTGCGAATGCCGTGTTATCGATCGCACGGGTTTGATTTTAGATATTTTTGCTCAGCGTGCACGTACCCACGAAGGGAAACTGCAGGTTGAGCTGGCGCAGCTGCGCCATCTGGCAACGCGTCTGGTGCGTGGCTGGACACACCTTGAAAGACAAAAAGGCGGGATTGGTTTGCGCGGCCCGGGTGAAACCCAGCTGGAAACCGACCGTCGTTTGCTGCGTGGCCGAATTACCCAGATCCTTTCACGTCTGGAACGTGTAGAGAAACAGCGCGAACAGGGGCGTCGGGCGCGAACCAAAGCCGACATCCCGACGGTGTCGCTGGTGGGCTATACCAACGCCGGTAAATCCACCCTGTTTAACCAGATAACCGAGGCCCAGGTTTATGCCGCAGACCAGCTGTTTGCGACCCTGGACCCTACGCTGCGCCGTATTGACGTTGCAGACGTCGGTGAAACGGTGCTGGCGGATACCGTAGGGTTTATCCGCCACCTGCCGCATGACCTGGTGGCGGCGTTTAAAGCCACCCTGCAGGAGACGCGACAGGCGACTCTGCTGCTGCACGTGATTGATGCGGCAGACGTGCGCGTGCAGGAGAACATCGACGCGGTGAACGTGGTGCTCGAAGAGATCGACGCCCACGAGATCCCAACGCTGTTGGTCATGAATAAGATCGATATGCTGGACGATTTCGAACCGCGTATCGACAGAGATGAAGAAAACAAACCGATTCGGGTCTGGCTTTCTGCCCAGACCGGTATTGGTGTGCCACTGCTTTTCCAGGCTTTGACAGAACGTCTTTCCGGTGAGGTAGCTCAGCACACGCTGCGACTGCCGCCACAGGAAGGCAGGCTGCGCAGCCGGTTTTATCAGCTTCAGGCGATAGAAAAAGAGTGGATGGAGGATGACGGCAGCGTGGGGATGCAGGTGCGTATGCCGATCGTTGACTGGCGTCGCCTCTGTAAACAAGAACCTGCGCTGGTCGACTATATCGTCTGATCAGAAAGGGGATGCCTGAATAATTCGCCCTTGCATAACAAATATGGAGCATATACATGGCGTGGAATCAGCCCGGTAATAACGGACAAGACCGCGACCCGTGGGGAAGCAGCAAACCTGGCGGCAACTCTGAGGGAAATGGCAACAAAGGTGGTCGCGAGCAGGGGCCGCCGGATCTGGATGATATCTTCCGCAAACTGAGCAAGAAGCTTGGTGGCCTTGGCGGAGGAAAAGGTTCTGGCTCGGGTGGCAACTCCACTCAGAGTTCGCGCCCGCCAATGGGTGGCCGCGTAGTGGGCATCGTGGCCGCTGCGGTAGTCATCATCTGGGCAGCCAGCGGGTTCTACACCATTAAAGAAGCAGAACGCGGCGTAGTCACCCGTTTCGGTAAGTTCAGCCATCTGGTTGAGCCGGGTCTGAACTGGAAGCCAACCTTCATTGATGACGTGACCGCGGTAAACGTGGAATCGGTCCGTGAACTGGCCGCCTCCGGCGTGATGCTGACCTCTGACGAAAACGTGGTGCGCGTTGAGATGAACGTGCAGTACCGCGTGACCGATCCTGAGCGTTACCTGTTTAGCGTGACCAGCGCCGATGACAGCCTGCGTCAGGCGACTGACAGCGCCCTGCGTGGTGTCATCGGAAAATACACCATGGACCGTATCCTGACCGAAGGTCGTACCGTTATTCGTAGCGATACCCAGCGCGAGCTGGAAGAGACCATTCGTCCGTACAACATGGGGATTACCCTGCTGGACGTCAACTTCCAGGCTGCGCGTCCGCCGGAAGAGGTGAAAGCCGCATTTGACGATGCGATTGCTGCCCGTGAAAACGAACAGCAGTACATCCGTGAAGCAGAAGCGTACACCAACGAAGTTCAGCCACGCGCTAACGGTCAGGCGCAGCGTATTCTGGAAGAAGCGCGCGCGTATAAAACGCAGACCATCCTGGAAGCTCAGGGTGAAGTGGCCCGCTTCGCGAAGATCCTGCCGGAATATAAAGCGGCACCGGAAATTACCCGTGAGCGTCTCTATATCGAGACCATGGAAAAAGTGCTGAGCCACACCCGCAAAGTGTTGGTTAACGACAACAAAGGCGGAAACCTGATGGTTCTGCCGCTGGATCAGATGCTGAAAGGCGGTTCTGCACCAGCAGCGAAAGGCGACACCAGCGGCGCGAACAATCTGCTGCGTTTGCCGCCAGCCTCAACAGGCAGCGCCAGCACGAACACAACGCCTTCTTCGAACGATGGTGACATTATGGACCAACGCCGTGCTAACGCGCAGCGTAACGACTACCAGCGTCAGGGGGAATAAGGATGCGTAAGTCAGTTATTGCGATCATCGTCATCGTACTGGTCGCGCTTTATACCTCGATTTTTGTGGTGAAAGAAGGCGAGCGTGGGATTAAGTTCCAGTTCAGCAGCGTCGTGCGTGATGGCGACAAACGCCCGGTGATTTACGAGCCGGGTCTGCACTTCAAGGTGCCGTTCATTCAGTCCGTGAAAACGCTGGATGCACGTATCCAGACCATGGATAACCAGGCCGACCGTTTCGTGACCAAAGAGAAGAAAGACCTGATCGTTGATTCCTATATCAAATGGCGCATCAGCGATTTCAGCCGTTACTTCCTGGCAACGGGCGGCGGCGACGTTTCTCAGGCAGAAGTGCTGCTGAAACGTAAGTTCTCTGACCGTCTGCGTTCCGAGATTGGTCGTCTGGATGTGAAAGACATCGTGACCGACTCCCGTGGTCGTCTGACCCTGGAAGTTCGCGATGCGCTGAACTCCGGTACAGCGGGCACTGAAGATGAAGTTTCAACGCCGGCAGCAGATGATGCGATTGCCAAAGCGGCTGAACGCGTTCAGGCGGAGACCAATGGTAAAGTGCCGGTGATCAACCCGAACAGTATGGCTGCGCTGGGTATCGAAGTGGTTGACGTGCGTATCAAGCAGATCAACCTGCCGGTGGAAGTGTCCGAGGCGATTTACAACCGTATGCGCGCCGAGCGTGAAGCGGTAGCCCGTCGTCACCGTTCACAGGGCCAGGAAGAGGCTGAGAAGCTGCGTGCAGCAGCGGACTATGAAGTCACCAAGACGCTGGCGGAATCTGAGCGTCAGGGCCGTATCCTGCGCGGTGAAGGCGATGCCGAAGCGGCGAAGCTGTTTGCTGATGCCTTCAGCCAGGATCCTGACTTCTACGCCTTTATCCGTAGCCTGCGCGCTTACGAGAATAGCTTCCAGAGCAACCAGGACGTGATGGTTCTCAGCCCGGACAGCGATTTCTTCCGTTATATGAAGACGCCGACTAACGCAACGCGATAAACTCAGGCTCGTTTGAGTATTCAAACCACCGCTCTCAACGGAGCGGTGGTTTTCTTTTATAAGGAATAAAAATGAATTCAACGATCTGGCTCGCACTGGCCCTGGTCCTGGTGCTGGAAGGTCTTGGACCGATGCTTTATCCGCGTGCCTGGCGCCGAATGATCGCCACTATGAGCCAGCTGCCGGATAATATTTTGCGTCGTTTTGGCGGCGGTCTTGTGGTTGCGGGCATCGTGATCTACTACATGTTGAGGAAAACGATTGGCTGATCAAAAAATAGGCACAATTGGCGTATTTTGAGGTCAAAAAGTGCTGTATATCTGAAAAAGCGATGGTAGAATCCATTTTTAAGCAAACGGTGATTTTGAAAAAAATGGGTAACAACGTCGTCGTACTGGGCACCCAATGGGGTGACGAAGGTAAAGGGAAGATTGTTGATCTTCTGACTGAACGGGCTAAATATGTTGTACGCTACCAGGGCGGTCACAACGCAGGCCATACTCTCGTAATCAACGGTGAAAAAACCGTCCTCCATCTTATTCCATCAGGCATTCTTCGCGAAAACGTCACCAGCATCATCGGTAACGGCGTTGTGCTGTCTCCTGCTGCGCTGATGAAAGAGATGAAAGGTCTGGAAGACCGTGGTATCCCTGTTCGTGAGCGTCTGCTGCTCTCCGAAGCCTGCCCGCTGATTCTGGACTATCACGTGGCGCTGGACGTAGCGCGTGAGAAAGCGCGCGGCGCGAAAGCGATCGGCACCACCGGTCGTGGTATCGGCCCGGCTTACGAAGATAAAGTTGCACGTCGCGGTCTGCGCGTGGGCGACCTCTTCGACAAAGCAACCTTCGCTGAAAAACTGAAAGAAGTGATGGAATATCACAACTTCCAGCTGGTGAACTTCTACAAAGCTGACGCTGTTGACTACCAGAAAGTGCTGGATGACGTCATGGCGATCGCTGACATTCTGACCGGTATGGTTGTTGATGTGTCCGATCTGCTGGACCAGGCGCGCAAGCGTGGCGATTTCGTCATGTTCGAAGGTGCGCAGGGTACGCTGCTGGACATCGACCACGGTACCTATCCGTACGTCACCTCCTCTAACACCACCGCGGGTGGCGTGGCGACCGGCTCTGGCCTGGGGCCACGTTATGTGGATTACGTACTGGGCATCATCAAAGCGTACTCCACTCGCGTGGGTGCGGGTCCATTCCCGACCGAACTGTTTGATGAAACCGGCGAGTTCCTGTGCAAGCAGGGTAACGAGTTTGGCGCGACCACCGGTCGCCGTCGTCGTACCGGCTGGCTGGATGCGGTTGCCGTGCGTCGTGCAGTGCAGATCAACTCCCTGTCTGGCTTCTGCCTGACCAAGCTTGACGTACTGGACGGCCTGAAAGAAGTGAAAATCTGCGTCGGCTACCGTATGCCAGATGGCCGCGAAGTGACCACCACTCCGCTGGCTGCTGACGACTGGGAAGGCATTGAGCCAATCTACGAAACCATGCCGGGCTGGTCTGAGACCACCTTCGGTGTGAAAGAGCGTAGCGGCCTGCCGCAGGCGGCGCTGGATTACATCAAGCGCATTGAAGAACTGACCGAAGTGCCGATCGATATTATTTCTACCGGCCCGGACCGTACTGAAACGATGATTCTGCGCGATCCGTTCGACGCATAATCTTCGTGACTGCTGGCCTGCGGGGAGACCCGTAGGCCGGATAAGCGTAGCGCCATCCGGCGACCGCTCTTGGATCTCCGCTTTTTCGCCCCGTCTGTCAAATAAATTAGCCGCTAACTATCTGGCTGGTTTATCATCATTAATGAATATCTCTGCGGTTTGTCCGCGATTTCCCTTTTTCCTGAGGTTGATGTGCAGTTAACAAGTTTCACCGATTACGGCTTACGTGCGCTGATTTACATGGCGTCGTTACCCGATGGGAAGATGACCAATATCTCTGAAGTTACAGAGGTCTACGGCGTATCCCGTAATCATATGGTCAAAATAATCAATCAACTTAGTCGTGCCGGATACGTTGCTGCCGTCCGCGGGAAGAATGGTGGGATCCGTCTCGGTAAACCGGCACAGAGTATTCGTGTTGGCGATGTGGTACGTGAACTGGAGCCGCTGTCTCTGGTGAACTGCAGCAGCGAGTTCTGCCACATCACGCCCGCTTGCCGCCTGAAAAAGGCGCTTTCAAAGGCCGTGCAAAGTTTTCTCATGGAACTGGATAACTACACGCTGGCCGATTTGGTTGAAGAGAATCAACCGCTTTATAAATTATTGCTGGTGGAATGAAGAAAATTTCCACCGGAGCTGACAACGGAGGAACCGACATGTCACATGATCCTTTCCAGGAACGCGAAGCCGAAAAATACGCGAATCCTATTCCCAGCCGCGAGTTCATCATTGAACACTTAACAAAACGCGAAAAACCCGCCAATCGTGAAGAACTTGCTGTTGAATTAAACATTGAAGGTGAAGAGCAAATTGAAGCCCTTCGCCGCCGCCTGCGCGCGATGGAGCGCGACGGGCAACTGGTCTTTACCCGCCGCCAGTGCTACGCGCTGCCAGAACGTCTCGATCTGCTGAAAGGGACCGTCATTGGTCACCGCGATGGCTTCGGCTTCCTGCGCGTGGAAGGCCGTAAAGACGATCTGTACCTCTCATCTGAGCAGATGAAGATGTGTATCCACGGCGATCAGATCCTGGCGCAGCCGCTGGGAGCTGACCGTAAAGGCCGCCGCGAAGCGCGCGTGGTACGCGTTCTGGTGCCCAAAACCAGCCAGATCGTCGGCCGCTACTTTACCGACGCCGGCGTGGGCTTCGTGGTGCCGGACGACAGCCGTCTGAGCTTCGACATTTTGATCCCACCTGAAGAGGTGATGGGGGCCCGCATGGGCTTTGTGGTGGTGGTGGAACTCACCCAGCGCCCAACCCGTCGCACCAAAGCGGTAGGTAAAATCGTCGAAGTACTGGGCGATAACATGGGCACCACGATGGCCGTTGATATGGCATTGCGCACCCATGAAATTCCGTACATCTGGCCGAAAGCGGTTGAAGATCAGATCGAAAGCCTGCGCGAAGAAGTGCCGGAAGAGTCCAAAGTGGGCCGCGTGGATCTGCGCTCCCTGCCGCTGGTCACTATTGATGGCGAAGACGCCCGCGACTTTGATGACGCCGTATACTGTGAGAAAAAACGCGGCGGTGGCTGGCGCCTGTGGGTCGCTATTGCAGACGTAAGCTATTACGTCCGTCCGCACACCCCGCTGGATAACGAAGCCCGCAGCCGCGGTACGTCGGTCTACTTCCCGTCCCAGGTCGTGCCGATGCTGCCGGAAGTGCTGTCTAACGGCCTGTGCTCCCTGAACCCGCAGGTTGACCGCCTCTGTATGGTTTGCGAGATGACCATCTCCACCAAAGGGCGCTTAACCGGCTACAAGTTCTACGAAGCGGTGATGAGCTCGCACGCGCGTCTGACCTATACCAAGGTCTGGCATATGCTGCAGGGCGACCAGGATCTGCGCGAACAGTACGCGCCGCTGGTCAAACATATCGAAGAGCTGCATAACCTCTACAAAACGCTGGATCAGGCGCGCGAAGAGCGCGGCGGGATCTCGTTTGAGAGCGAAGAAGCGAAATTCATCTTCAACGCCGAACGCCGCATTGAGCGTATCGAGCAGACCCAGCGTAACGACGCGCACAAGCTGATCGAAGAGTGTATGATCCTGGCGAATATCTCGGCGGCACGTTTCGTCGAGAAAGCCAAAGAGCCAGCGCTGTTCCGTATTCACGATAAGCCGACCACGGAAGCCATTACGTCGTTCCGCTCCGTGCTGGCTGAACTGGGTCTGGAACTGCCTGGAGGCAACAAGCCAGAGCCGCGCGATTACGCCGAGCTGCTGGAGTCCATTGGCGACCGTCCTGACGCAGAAATGCTGCAGACTATGCTGCTGCGCTCCATGAAGCAGGCGATTTACGATCCGGAAAACCGCGGACACTTCGGCCTGGCGCTGCAGTCTTACGCCCACTTCACCTCGCCGATCCGTCGTTATCCTGACCTCTCTCTACACCGTGCGATCAAGTATCTGCTGGCGCAGGAGCAGGGCCATAAAGGGAACACCACCGAAACCGGTGGCTACCACTATTCGATGGAAGAGATGCTGCAGCTGGGTCAGCACTGCTCCATGGCCGAACGTCGTGCCGATGAAGCAACACGCGACGTGGCGGACTGGCTGAAGTGTGACTTTATGCTCGATCAGGTCGGTAACGTCTTCAAAGGCGTGATTGCCAGCGTGACCGGCTTTGGTTTCTTCGTTCGTCTGGACGAGCTGTTCATCGACGGTCTGGTGCACGTCTCCAGCCTGGATAACGACTACTACCGCTTCGACCAGGTCGGCCAGCGCCTGATTGGCGAATCTGGCGGCCAGACGTATCGTCTGGGCGACCGTGTGGAAGTGAAGGTCGAAGCCGTGAATATGGACGACCGTAAGATCGACTTCAGCCTGATCTCCAGCGAGCGCGCGCCGCGTAACGTCGGTAAAACCGAGCGTGAAAGGGCGAAAAAAACCGGTAACGGTAAACCGGGCGGCGGTAAACGTCGTCAGGCGGGCAAGAAGGTAAACTTCGAGCCGGACAGCGCGTTCCGCGGCGAGAAGAAACAGAAGCCGAAGGCGGCGAAGAAAGAAGCCCGCTCAGCGAAAAAGCCTTCCGCGAAAACGCAGAAAATCGCTGCCGCCACCAAAGCGAAGCGCGCGGCCAAGAAAAAGCAGGCGGAGTAAATTCTCCCCTCAACCTGACCCTCTCCCCAACGGGGGGAGGGGAAATACTTATTACGAGAACCATCAATGAGTGAAATGATTTACGGCATCCACGCGGTGCAGGCCCTTCTCGAGCGCGCACCGGAGCGTTTTCAGGAAGTGTTTATTCTGAAAGGGCGTGAAGATAAGCGTCTGATGCCGCTGATCCACGCGCTGGAAGCGCAGGGCGTGGTGATTCAGCTGGCGAATCGCCAGTTCCTGGATGAGAAAAGCGAAGGCGCGGTCCACCAGGGGATCATTGCCCGCGTGAAGCCGGGTCGTCAGTATCAGGAAAACGATCTGCCGGATCTGATCGCCGAGCTGGAGAATCCGTTCTTCCTGATCCTCGACGGCGTAACCGATCCGCACAACCTCGGCGCGTGTCTGCGCAGCGCCGATGCGGCGGGCGTGCACGCGGTGATCGTGCCGAAAGATCGCTCCGCGCAGCTGAACGCGACGGCGAAGAAGGTGGCCTGCGGCGCGGCGGAAAACGTTCCGCTGATCCGCGTGACCAACCTCGCGCGCACCATGCGTCTGCTGCAGGAAGAGAACATCTGGATCGTTGGTACCGCCGGTGAAGCGGATCATACTCTGTACCAGAGCAAAATGACCGGCCGTCTGGCGCTGGTAATGGGGGCGGAAGGCGAAGGCATGCGTCGTCTGACCCGCGAGCACTGCGACGAGCTGATCAGCATCCCGATGGCGGGCAGCGTGTCGTCCCTGAACGTTTCCGTTGCAACGGGCATCTGCCTGTTTGAAGCGGTGCGTCAGCGCGGAGAATAAACAGCAAGGCCGTCCACAGGACGGCCTTTTGTGTTTTATCCCTCTCCCCGTGGGAGAGGGCACCAGACGTTGACAACCTCACTCCTCTAACGACCGCAAATGGTCATCCTTCCTCAGCGTCATCAGCGCGAAAATACTCACTACCGCCGTTGCCATCACGTAATACGCCGGAATATCCAGGTTGCCCGTCTGCTTAATCAGCCCGGTAATGATTAGCCCTGCGCATCCCGAGAAAATCGCGTTCGACAACGAGTAGGCCAGCCCCAGCCCCGTATAGCGCACGCGCGTCGGGAACATCTCAGACAGCATCGCCGGGCCCGGCCCCGCCAGCATGCCCACCAGACCGCCCGCAATCAACACCACACCAGCCTTCACCGCCAGCGTACTCGACTCCGCCTGCAGGATTTTCAGCAGCGGCAGGGCGAGGATCAGCAGCAGCGCGGTGGCGATAATCATCACCGTGCGGCGGCCGATCCGGTCGCTCAGGATCCCCGACGGAATGATGGTCAGCGCAAAACCAATATTCGAAATCACCGCTATCAACAGCGCCTGGTTAAACCCGGTGTGCAGCGCCGACTGAAGATAGGTCGGCATAATCACCAGGTAGGTGTACCCCGCCGCAGACCAGACCATTACGCGCCCAATCCCCATCACGATGGCCCGGAGCGTAGCGGCAGTATCCGCCTGAGCGACAGCCGGTTTATCCTGCTGCTGCACAAAGCTGGGCGTCTCCTCCATGCTGACGCGAAGCCACAGCGCCACAACGCCCATGGGCAGCGCCAGGAAGAACGGAATGCGCCAGCCCCACTCGTGCAGAGCTTCAGGCGTGAGAAGGGCGGAGAGCAGCGCCACGATGCCTGCGCCCGCTAACAGTCCCAGCGCCACGGTAAAGGACTGCCACGCGCCATAGAGCCCACGCTTGCCGCGCGGGGCGAACTCCGTCATCAGCGAGACCGCACCGCCGTACTCGCCGCCCGCGAACAGCCCCTGCAGGATGCGCAGCAGCGTAATAATCAGCGGCGCGGCAATTCCGATGCTGGCGTAGACCGGGACAATGCCGATGGCGGCGGTAGCGAGCGTCATCAGTACCAGCACGATGATTAGCGTCGGCTTACGGCCAATCCGGTCGCCGATGCGGCCAAACACCACCGCACCCAGCGGGCGGAAGAAGAAGGCGATGGCAAACGAGGCGTAGGTGAGGATCAGGCTGGTCAGCCCCGCCTCTCCTTCAAGCTGGAAGAAGTTTTTCGCAATCACGGTCGCCAGAAAACCGTAGACCGCAAACTCATACCACTCGATAAAGTTACCAATGGAGCCTGCAATTAATGCTCGCTTGTGCGCGTCCGGTTGCATAACGATCCTCACTTAAGGTGTGAGAATAAATTATTCAACAAAAGCGGATGTATGAAATAGTTTATTCTTATGTTCTGTGAGCTATTTCACGAATGATATCAGCGGGATCGTGAACGTGTGACTCCCCTCCCATGCAGCGCGTGCGCGGTCTGTCCATACTTATCGTCATTGCCACTGAAGGAGGGAGACAGCATGCACTGGCAGACCCACACCGTTTTCAATCAACCTGCACCGCTTTCCAACAGCAACCTTTTCCTCTCGGACTGCGCCCTGCGCGATGCGGTCGCGCGTGAAGGGGCCGAGTGGGATATCGAACTCCTCGCCAGCATTGGCCAGCAGCTGGGTACGGCGGAATCACTGGAGCTGGGCAGGCTGGCAAACGTTAATCCGCCCGAGCTGTTACGCTATGACGCCACGGGCGAGCGGCTGGACGACGTGCGTTTTCATCCGGCCTGGCATCTGCTGATGCAGGGGCTTTGCGCCAACCGCGTGCATAACCTGGCGTGGGAAGAGGAGGCGCGTAAAGGGGCGTTTGTCGCTCGGGCCGCGCGCTTTGTGCTGCATGCGCAGGTGGAGGCGGGCACGCTGTGCCCTGTCACCATGACGTTCGCCGCCACGCCGCTGCTGCAGCAGGCGCTCCCCAAAATATTTCACGACTGGCTGACACCGCTGCTCAGCGATCGCTACGATCCGCATCTGGCTCCCGGCGCGCAAAAGCGCGGCCTGCTGATCGGTATGGGGATGACGGAAAAGCAGGGCGGCTCGGACGTGCTCAGCAATACCACCAAAGCGGAAAAATGCAGCGACGGCAGCTACCGGCTGGTGGGGCATAAATGGTTTTTCTCCGTCCCGCAAAGCGATGCGCATCTGGTGCTGGCCCAGGCGAAGGGCGGACTATCCTGCTTTTTTGTGCCGCGCTTTTTGCCTGACGGACAGCGCAACGCCGTCCGGCTGGAGCGCCTCAAGGACAAGCTCGGGAACCGCTCCAACGCCAGCAGCGAGGTGGAGTTTCTTGATGCCTCCGGCTGGCTGCTGGGGGAAGAGGGCGAAGGGGTACGGCAGATCCTCAAAATGGGCGGTCTGACGCGCTTTGACTGCGTGCTGGGCAGCCACGGACTGATGCGTCGGGCGCTCTCGGTGGCGCTGTACCATGCCCATCAGCGTCAGACCTTCGGCAAAAACCTCATCGATCAGCCTTTAATGCGCGAGGTATTAAGCCGGATGGCGCTGGTGCTGGAGGGGCACACGGCGCTGCTGTTCCGCCTGGCCCGCGCGTGGGACAAGCGTGCCGATCCGCAAGAGGCCGCCTGGGCGCGGCTGTTTACCCCGGCGGCGAAATTTAGCGTCTGTAAAGCGGGCATCCCGTTTGTCGCGGAGGCGATGGAGGTGCTGGGCGGGATCGGATATTGCGAAGAGAGCGAACTTCCCCGCCTGTACCGCGAGATGCCGGTGAACAGCATCTGGGAAGGGTCAGGTAATATCATGTGTCTGGACGTGCTGCGCGTGCTGGCGAAGCAGCCGGGTATTCACGACCTGCTTGCCGACGAGTTTGCGCAGGTGAAAGGGCAGGACAGACACTTCGACCGCAGCTGGCGACAGCTTCAGCAAAAACTGCGTAAACCGCAGGAGGCGCAGGCGCGGGAGATCGCACAGCAGCTTTTCTTGCTGGGTGCCGGAAGCCAGATGCTGCGGCACGCATCGCCCCCGGTGGCGCAGGCGTGGTGCCGCATGATGCTGGATACCCGTGGCGGCACGCTGATGAGCGAGCAGGTGCAAAGCGACCTGCTGCTGCGTGCGACGGGCAGAGTCGGTTAGCCTTTTAGCTGGAACAGGCTCACCAGCTGAGTCAGGTGCGAACCCTTCTCGCGCAGCGTTTGGGCCGTTTGTTCGCTGCGTGAGATGCGATCGGCATTGATATGCGACGCTTCGCCAATATGGGTCATGGCGAGGTTCACCTGGCCGATCCCGGCGGACTGCTCGCGTGAGGCATGGTTAATCTCGGTGACCAGCTGGCTGATGTTATCGATATGAATGATGATGTCGTCCATCGCCAGGCGTGTTTGTTCAGACAGCGCATGACCCTCACTCACTTTTCTGAGCGTATCGCCAATCAGCTGTTCAATCTCCTTCACCGCGTTAGCGCTGCGTCCCGCCAGCGCGCGAACTTCCTGCGCGACTACCGCAAATCCTTTTCCGTGCTCGCCTGCGCGGGCGGCTTCCACTGCCGCATTCAGCGCCAGAATATTGGTCTGGAAAGCGATGGATTCGATCACGCGCGTGATGTCTTCGATGCGTTTTGACGCTTCGCGAATGTCGTCCATGGTCGACACCGCGTGGGTGACCGTCTCACCGCCCTGATGAACCGCAAGCGAGGTTTCACCCACCAGCTGCTGCGTTTGCTCCATGTTGGCGGCATTTTGCTGCACGGTGGCGGCCAGCTGCTCCATGCTGGCGGACGTCTCTTCCACGCTGCTGGCCTGCTTGTTGATCTGCTCTGAAATCTCGCCAGTGTCGGCGGCCAGCGCGTTGGTGCCCAAATGGATCTCGCCTGCGGCCTCACGAACCTGCAGCACAATTTTTTGCAGGCCGCCGCCGATGCCGTTGATAGCATCGATCAGCTGGCCGACTTCGTCCTGACGCGTCACGGGCAGGCTGGAGCGGAGATCCCCTGCGGCATATTGTCTGGCAAGATGGATTACGCTGCGCAGCGGTCGGGTCAGCACGCGGCGAATAATGACCACGAACAGGCCAGCAAAAAGGATGGATAAGACCACGCCGGCCAGCAGGAAGCGATCGCGCATGGCGGTAACGCTTGAGAGCAGCACCGATTTATCCACTTCGCCCACGATAGTCCAGTTCCAGCCCGGCAGCGGGGTATAGGCCATTTTCAGCGTCCGGCCGTCGTCGCTTGTACGCTCCAGCGTGCCGGGTTTGTCACTCAGAAGCTGTTGCTGCGTCGCTGCGTCCCACTTCGGCAGTTTTCCCTCTTCGCCGGCATGGAACAGGTATTGCCCGCGCGTTTTGCCGTTGCTGCGATCCAGCACGAAGAAGTGACCGCTCTCGCCCAGGCGGCGGTTGAGGATTTTCTCGCGCATGACGTTCCAGGAGTGGGTGATGTCCACCCCGACAAAGACGATCGCAATGACCTGCCCTTCGGCGTTTTTAACGGGCTGGTACTGGGTGATGTAGCGTTTGCCAAACAGCAGCGCCAGGCCGCGGTAGACTTCACCTTTGTTGACGGCAGCAAAGGCCGGGCTGGCGTTATCCAGAACGGTACCCATAGCGCGATCGCCATTCTCTTTGCGCAGGGAAGTGGCTACGCGCACAAAGTCGTTACCGCTGCGTACAAACAGCGTCGAAATGGCTCCCGTACGGTTCAGGAACTCGTCCGAAAGGGTGTTATTTTCATGCAGCCCGGTTTCTCCGCCTTTCAGAAGCGGAACGCTGAGCCCGTTAATCGTCTGGGGTTGGGAATTATCAATGTTCAGGGGCTGCGGTAAAAAGGTGGTGAACAGACGGGTATAGCTCTCAACCTCTTCACTCAGGCTGGTATTAAACATCTGCACCATGTCGACCATGCCGGTGGACTGATTATGCAGATCTTCGACCGCAAGGGCTTCAAGCTGCTGGCTCGCTTTTTGGCTGAGCAGAAAAGTGAATAGCAGAAACAGCGTGGCGACACTGACGCCAGTTAGCAGCGAGAGTTTCGACCCCAGGCCCGCACGGCGGAAAAAGTTGATCATAAATTGCTCATCATTGAAAAGTTATGGTTCTTCAACGGCAGAGCGGGGATTACGTTTACTGTTTTAATGTAACAAAATGTTATTAAATTGTTTTTTATTGGTTTTATACAAGATAAAAAATTTGCAAAAACGAAAAGCCACTAAAAGTAAGTGGCTTTTATCAGGAGGGAGTTTACACGTAGAGAATGGCCTGTACCCGCCAGTGGTCGATATGGTTATCTTCCTGCATCTGGATGATGCGATACCATGAAGCACCCTGCTCATCGGCCTTTAATGCCACGACACGTTCAACATCTTGCGGGCTCCCCGAGATATTATTCACGGAGATCTGGCCAATTTCATTCAGGCCAGTCACACAATCAGCACTGGCGAATTCTGCTGACTGCGCGGTGGTGCTCAGCAGGCCAGCTGAGAGCAACAGTGAGGTCAAAGCAAGAGTTCGTTTCATTGTCAGCTCCATTTCACATATATCCGGTATCCGCCGGGCAATCCTTCGCTAATAAACTCCCTTCCATTGTTGCGGGCGTGGAGTTTATTGTGGACAGGAAAATGTCTATGGACGCAAAGCAGTGTAAATCTCGTTCAAAGGAAAACCATTATTTACGGTACAAAATAGCCTGTGAATACCACTGTCCCGTTATGATGGTTTCGTCGATCATAATGATGACGTAATAATCTGCTTTGGCAGCGACGGCCTGCGCTTTTATTGCCGATTCTGCGTCATCCGGAGAGCCGCGAACCAGCGCGGAGATGGTGCCCATTCGTTGTAATCCTTCCGTCTGATTACGACGAATCTCCTGTGGATGATCGGCGACCGGTGGAGCGGGTTGCGGCGTTCCCTGCAGCGCGCTACAGCCACTCAGCAGAAAGACCAGCAATAAAGCAGCAAACCTGCGCATAACCATATCTCGTTTCCTGATAGCCATAGTGTAGTTGTCTGTGAATTTAGTTTTGGGGGAATGTTCCCGAAGTGTTATCTGGGACGTATATTTCGAATGAAAATGACGCGAAAGCGTAACCCAGTTCTCAACATTATGAATCATAGATTCGCACAGGGTCGACAATGATTGAAATTGAAATACGCCACCTCGGCGACCATGAAGTTTTACACGCGATGCCAGCGGGTAAACGTGATAAACCGCTGCCTGTTGTGGTTTTTTATCATGGGTTTACCTCATCGAAGCTGGTTTACAGTTATTTTGCGGTAGCGCTGGCGCAGGCGGGTTTTCGCGTGATGATGCCAGATGCACCCGACCACGGCGCACGCTTTACGGGTAATGAACAGGCGCGGCTGGGGCAGTTCTGGCACATTCTGCACGGGAGTCTGACCGAGTTTTCCGGGCTGCGCGATGCGCTTTATGAGGCAGGGCTGGTGGCCGACAATCGTCTGGCGGTAGCCGGGGCGTCGATGGGCGGTATGACGGCGCTGGGGATTATGACGCATCATCCTGAAGTGAAGTCTGTCGCCTGTCTGATGGGCTCGGGCTACTTTACTTCGCTGGCGAAGACCCTTTTTCCCCCTCAGGATTTAACGGAAATGACCGCGACGCTGGCAAAGTGGGAAGTGACCCGGGCATTGCCGCGCGTGGCCGATCGCCCGCTGTTGCTGTGGCACGGTGACGCGGATGATGTGGTCCCGCCTGAGGGAACCTTCCGTCTGCAGCAGGCGTTAATGAATGAAGGGCTGGACGGTAATCTGACCTGCCTGTGGGAACCGGGCGTCCGCCACCGCATCACGCCAACGGCGCTCGACGCCACGGTGGCGTTTTTCCGCCAGCACCTGTAAACGCGCAGGACTTTGATGTCCATATCTTCCCGCTTATGGAGGATCTCTGAGGGGTTATTTTACCGGTAGTATTCCGGAGCCATTCACAAAAAAAAGCCCCCGGGCAGGGGGCAACGTCATCTATGGCTATGTTCTCGTTGTTGGCTTTCCTGGTGCTAGCGTTAAAGCGTTATCGGTAAATATCTGCACTGGCGTGCATGTTGCCGTTGCTGCCGGGCTCACGGGTTAACATCACGTGGTAATAGGTTGCGCCCTGCGCATCGGTTTCTGCGTTTAATGCCTGATCTGCTTCACTTTCCGTGGCGAAATTATGATTGATGTAAATTACGCCCAAGCTTTGCACATCATCCATGTTTCTGGCCTGTCGGCTGTCTATCTTAATGGCTGCCATCGCGTTTGCACTGAGCAAAAGCGCCGCCATTATGGCTAATGCGATTTTTTTCATGATATGCGCTCCACGACTACGTGCTGCGAGAGGGGGGATGCTCCTTCTTTAATTCAGGCGATCTCTGATTAAAGTGTAATCACTCATCCGGCGGGGATGCGTGACCATTTCTGATGCAGTTGTTCAAAAAAACAACGCTTCCGGGTGTGACCAATTTTAAATCACCCACTTAGACCCGCTTCGCGCTTTGTGCGAATTATTTGTGCAATCAGCTTGAGTTTCCAGGGGCGCGCAAGTATTATGACGCGTCAATTTTTCAGCCGACCTTTAACACGTTCCTTGCCTCCCCGGGCCTCGGCTGACCCAGACAGGAGGCTGAATAATCCGTAAGGAGCAATTCGATGCGTCATTACGAAATCGTTTTTATGGTCCATCCTGACCAGAGCGAACAGGTTCCGGGTATGATCGAGCGTTACTCTGCTGCCATCACTGGTGCAGAAGGTACGATCCACCGTCTGGAAGACTGGGGCCGCCGTCAGCTGGCTTACCCGATCAACAAACTGCACAAAGCACACTACGTTCTGATGAACGTTGAAGCGCCGCAGGAAGTGATCGATGAGCTGGAAACTACCTTCCGCTTCAACGATGCCGTTATCCGCAGCATGGTTATGCGTACCAAAAACGCAGTTACCGAAGCATCTCCGATGGTTAAAGCGAAAGACGAGCGCCGTGAGCGTCGCGATGATTTCGCAAACGAAACCGCAGATGATTCTGATGCTGGGGATTCTGAAGAGTAATTTCTGATGACCAACCGTCTGGCGTTGTCCGGCATCGTATGCAGGGCTCCCCTTCGAAAGGTCAGTCCATCAGGAATTCCGCATTGCCAGTTCGTGCTTGAGCATCGTTCTGTGCAAGAGGAAGCCGGGTTTCACCGGCAGGCGTGGTGCCAAATGCCCGTTATTATTAGCGGACACGAAAACCAGGCCATTACTCACAGTTTAACGGTCGGTAGCGCAGTAATCGTTCAGGGGTTCATCTCTTGCCACAAGGCAAAGAACGGCCTGAGCAAAATGGTTCTGCATGCCGAGCAGATTGATTTGATAGATTCTGGAGACTAGCCATATGGCACGTTATTTCCGTCGTCGCAAGTTCTGCCGTTTCACCGCGGAAGGCGTTCAAGAGATCGACTATAAAGATATCGCAACGCTGAAAAACTACATCACCGAAAGCGGTAAGATTGTCCCAAGCCGTATCACCGGTACTCGTGCAAAATACCAGCGTCAGCTGGCTCGCGCTATCAAACGCGCTCGCTACCTGTCCCTGCTGCCGTACACTGATCGTCATCAGTAATCGGGCACGGTCCATTAATACGACTTTAAGAGGATAAGGTAATGCAAGTTATTCTGCTTGATAAAGTAGCAAACCTGGGCAGCCTGGGTGATCAGGTTAACGTTAAAGCGGGTTACGCACGTAACTTCCTGGTTCCACAGGGTAAAGCTGTTCCAGCTACCAAGAAAAACGTAGAGTTTTTCGAAGCACGTCGCGCTGAACTGGAAGCCAAACTGGCTGACGTTCTGGCGGCTGCTAACGCTCGCGCTGAAGCAATCAACGCACTGGGCACCGTTACCATCGCGTCTAAATCAGGCGACGAAGGTAAACTGTTCGGTTCCATCGGTACCCGCGATATCGCTGATGCAGTTTCTGCAGCAGGCGTGAAAGTGGCTAAGAGCGAAGTTCGTCTGCCGAACGGCGTTCTGCGTACCACTGGTGAGCACGAAGTTGACTTCCAGGTTCACAGCGAAGTGTTCGCTAAACTGGTTGTTAACGTTGTAGCTGAGTAATTTTTTACTCTGCTCACGTTGAAACGCCGGCCTTGTGCCGGCGTTTTGCTTTTTACAGATCCAGGTCTTAACGCGCCCTGATGAAACTGCCGTCTGGCTGGCGGGTAAACAGCACCTGTTGTCCATTTCCCGTATCAATTGTTAATCCTGTCACCACACCGCTGGCATTCTGGCGAACCTGTACCATCTGTCCATTCTGCAGGTTACTGAGCGGTTTACCCGCACCTTCCACCTTCGCCATAGCATACACGTCGGTTGGCGGCAGGTTGTGGTCGCGGAACAGCTGTGCCAGCGTTTTGCCCGGCTCTACGCGATAGGAACGCCACTGTTGCTCAATGCCGGTAGGCTGTTGCGTCTGAGGCTGAGACGGGGCGGCGGCTTGATCCTGCGGCTGTTCATCCTGAATGGGTTCTGGCTCAACCGGCGCGACCTGACCCGGATCGTTAGACGGGGTCACAAGCTGCGTTTGCATCGGCTGTGCGTCAGGCTGCGGCCGCGTCTGCGATTGAATGTCCAGTTGGGCATTGCGGGTGACGGGGGCGGTATCGACATCATCGCCCCCGGAAGGAAGCAGGAAGCCCACGATCACCATCAGCGCGCCAATGATGATCCCTCTGCGATGCAGAGGAGGCAGCGGGTCCATGATGCGAAAATTGTCCGGCGCCTGCCAGATTTTCGCCAGGGTAGGTTTCAGTTCAAATCGCCCGGGCATGGCACTCCTCCTGCTCCGCGTATTTTTTATCCTGTGCCCCGAAGTATAGTTTGCTAACTGCCTGAACGGCGTAGTAAACCCGACATCCGTGACATCAGTTCGGGATTAATCCTGGTTATCTCTATTGTTTCTGTTTCGTCGCGGTTTGTCACCTTAACTTCAGACAAAGTTTTACCCATAAGGGCATGGCTGATATGCTGCCCGCTACTTTAAATGTGATGGAAGGAAAACCCATGACCACCCCGACTTTTGACACTATCGAAGCGCAGGCAAGTTACGGTATCGGCTTGCAGGTAGGACAGCAGCTGAGCGAATCCGGCCTGGAAGGTCTGTTACCAGAAGCGCTGGTGGCGGGTATCGCTGACGCGCTGGAAGGCAAACAGCCTGCCGTTCCGGTAGACGTTGTGCACCGTGCGCTGCGTGAAATCCACGAACGTGCTGACGCCGTGCGTCGCGCGCGCTTCGAAGAGATGGCGGCCGAAGGTGTGAAATATCTGGAAGAGAACCGTGAGCGTGAAGGCGTGAACAGCACCGAATCCGGTCTGCAGTTCCGCGTGATCAATCAGGGCGACGGCGCAATCCCGGCGCGTACCGATCACGTTCGCGTGCATTACACCGGTAAGCTGATCGACGGTACCGTGTTCGACAGCTCCGTGGCGCGCGGCGAACCGGCTGAGTTCCCGGTTAACGGCGTGATCGCTGGCTGGATTGAAGCTCTGACCCTGATGCCAGTGGGTTCCAAATGGGAACTGACTATCCCGCATAACCTGGCCTACGGCGAGCGCGGCGCTGGCGCGTCCATTCCGCCATTCAGCACCCTGGTCTTTGAAGTCGAGCTGCTGGAAATTCTGTAATCGAATTTTCTTATTTCCTCTCCCCGTTTGGGGAGAGGAAAATAGTGCATAAACCTATAGTTACGGTGTTATCAACATTTTATCTTGCAAACGAAACTGTTGCGTGTATTTTTGTGAGCTGTTTCGCGCTGTATGAGTGATATGACACTCACTTTCAACATATTATTAACATAATATCTAAATCATAGTATTCATCCCGCCGATTCTTACCTAATATCGATAAACCCTTACAAAGGGACCGTCATTTTTTTGACGTTTTTAAAGGCCAGAAGAGCCTTAACAACACAGACAGGCATAAACAGGAAAATTACATGGTAGATCAGGTCAAAGTCGCCGCTACAGAAGAGGCGACGTCTGAACAGTCGCTACGGCGCAATCTTACAAACCGTCATATTCAGCTCATTGCGATTGGGGGTGCCATCGGTACCGGGTTGTTTATGGGGTCAGGCAAAACCATCAGTCTCGCCGGGCCGTCGATCATCTTCGTTTATATGATCATCGGTTTTATGCTCTTCTTCGTGATGCGTGCAATGGGTGAACTGCTGCTCTCGAACCTCGAATACAAATCCTTTAGCGACTTCGCTTCTGACCTGCTCGGGCCGTGGGCGGGCTATTTCACCGGCTGGACCTACTGGTTCTGCTGGGTCGTCACCGGTATGGCGGACGTCGTGGCGATTACCGCCTACGCGCAGTTCTGGTTCCCGGGGCTGTCGGACTGGGTCGCCTCGCTGGCGGTCATTGTTCTGCTGCTGAGTCTGAACCTCGCCACCGTTAAAATGTTCGGTGAGATGGAGTTCTGGTTCGCGATGATCAAAATCGTGGCGATTGTCGGGCTTATCGTCGTGGGTCTGGTGATGGTGCTCACCCACTTCCAGTCGCCAACGGGCGTTCAGGCGTCGTTTACCCATCTGTGGAATGACGGCGGCTGGTTCCCGAAAGGCATTAGCGGCTTCTTTGCCGGCTTCCAGATCGCGGTATTTGCGTTCGTGGGCATTGAGCTAGTGGGCACGACGGCAGCGGAGACCAAAGATCCCGAGAAGTCTCTCCCGCGCGCGATTAACTCTATTCCGCTGCGTATCATCATGTTCTACGTCTTCGCGCTGATCGTCATTATGTCCGTGACGCCGTGGAGCTCCGTGGTGCCAACCAAGAGCCCGTTCGTTGAGCTGTTCGTGCTGGTAGGCCTGCCTGCCGCCGCGAGCCTGATTAACTTCGTGGTGCTGACCTCTGCGGCGTCTTCCGCGAACAGCGGCGTGTTCTCCACCAGCCGTATGCTGTTTGGCCTGGCACAGGAAGGCGTGGCGCCGAGCGCGTTCGCCAAGCTGTCGAAGCGCGCGGTACCGGCAAAAGGGTTGACCTTCTCCTGCATGTGCCTGCTGGGCGGCGTGGTGATGCTCTACGTAAACCCAAGCGTGATTGGCGCGTTCACCATGATTACCACGGTCTCGGCGATCCTGTTTATGTTCGTCTGGACCATTATCCTCTGTTCCTATCTGATGTATCGCAAACAGCGTCCGCACCTGCATGAGAAGTCGATCTACAAGATGCCGCTGGGCAAGCTGATGTGCTGGGTGTGCATGGCGTTCTTCGTCTTCGTGCTGGTTCTGCTGACGCTGGAAGATGATACCCGTCAGGCACTCATCGTCACGCCGCTATGGTTTATCGCGCTGGGGCTGGGCTGGGTGTTTATCGGTAAGAAACGTATGGCAGGCGTAAGGTAAAAGCAAAACGGCAACTTCGGTTGCCGTTTTTAGTTTTTGCACCTTCTCCCCGTGGGAGAGGGGCGGGGTGAGGGCATCAGGCCGCAGCGGCCTTTTTTATTCCCCAGCTAATGCCCGCGGGAACAGAACGTTGTTCTCAAGACTGATGTGTTCCATCAGGTCGTCAATCAACTCGTTAATGCCGTTGTACATCGCTTTCCACGTTGTGCACGCTTCTGGCGGCGGCGTGACGTTGTGGGTGGTGTGTTTGATCACTTCCAGCAGTTCGCCTGCATCATCATGCTCGCTTTCCATCACGCTGATAGGCCCCATCGCCTGGCTTCCCATTCCCTGCTTAATCATCGGGAAGAGGATCTGCTCTTCTTTCATCATGTGGCTGGAAAGCTCTTCGTGCAGCAGGGTCAGGTATTTCGCCAGACCGCGCGGTACGGACGGTTTGTCGGCATGGACGCGCTCAACTTTGGTTGCCTGCAGGATCAGTTCCGGCAGCTGCTCACGGTGACGGTCATGGTAACGCACGATGATATGGTCGATGATTTCAGCGAGCGGGGCGGCTCGCCAGTCTTTGTCGACGGGCTGCTGGGCCAGCAGCGCCAGCTCTGATTCAATCACCTCAACGTCCAGCTCTTTTCGTGAGGCCGCACGCGCCAGGGTTTGCTTACCGCCGCAGCAGTAATCCATATCGTATTTACGAAACAGCGCAGAAGCGCGAGGAATGGAGAGCGCCAGCTCACCAAGGGGTTGTTCGCGAAAGGCCATAGCAGTTACCTCGTCATCAATAATATAAGGTGCATATTAAATGCATCTTTAAGCCAGCGCTATAACCCTTTAGAGGGAAGGGGGAAGTGAGATGTAGATCACAAAAAAATACCCCGTTTAACTCTCTGAATGGGCTCAGGAAAGTGGTTTAGAAACTTTTTAAAGGTGTAGAAACAGTAAACAACCCGCCGCGCCTGCCGATATATCCACGTCAGACAAACCTGCATATAACAAAGGCAACGCATGTTTAAACGTATAAAAGTCATTACCCTTCTGATTTCGGTGCTGCTTGTGCTCGGCATCATGCAAGTGATTTCCGCGGGTATCTTTATCAACGCGCTGAATAACGATAAAGACAATTTCACCGTGTCGCAGCTCTCCAGCAAGAACGTGGCGGAGTTTACCGATGCGTGGATCAGCCTGAACCAGGCGCGCGTGACGCTGAACCGCGGGATGCTGCGTCTGCAAAGCAGCATGGCCTCTCAGATTAACGGTGGGCAGCTCAATGAGCTGGTCAACACGGCGAAAAATCTGCTCGCCGATGCGCAGGTCCATTACGATAAATACTATGCCCTGCCAAATACGCCGGGCCTGGACGAGAACCTGGCCAAGCGTCTGGAGGAGCAGTACCGCATTTACTCCTCAACGCTGACGCAAATGAACGTCCTGCTGAGCCAGGGCAATCTGGAAGACATGTTCAAGCAGAACGCGGAGCAAAAGCAGACTGCGATGCAGGCGGTTTACCGTGAATGGCGTGAAGCGCAGGCAACGCTTACCGATAAAGGCATCCAGGACAATGAAAGCGACTACAAGCGCATCCTGTGGATCCTCTCTGCGGTTATGCTACTGGTGATTGTGGTGATTATCTCCAGCTGGGTAGCCATGCGCCGCGTGCTGCTGCTGCCTCTGGAAGAGGTGATTAACCATATTCGCGCCATTGCGGCAGGGGATTTAACCCAGCCGATTCAGGCTGAAGGTAAGAACGAAATGGCTATCCTGGCGCGCAACGTTCAGGAGATGCAGACCTCGCTGGCGAACACCGTGGGCGTGGTGCGTGAAGGCGCAGATACGATTTACACTGGTGCCGGTGAAATTTCTGCCGGCAGCAACGATCTCTCTTCCCGTACCGAGCAGCAGGCCGCGTCTCTGGAAGAGACGGCAGCCAGCATGGAACAGCTGACGGCAACCGTGAAGCAGAACGCCGATAACGCGCGTCAGGCGTCCCGTCTGGCGCTGGACGCCTCCTCAACGGCGAAGAAGGGCGGTAACGTGGTGGAAGGCGTGGTGCGTACAATGGACGAAATCGCCACCAGCTCCAGTAAAATCGCGCAAATTACTAACGTGATCGACGGTATTGCCTTCCAGACTAACATTCTGGCGCTGAACGCGGCGGTGGAAGCGGCGCGCGCGGGCGAGCAGGGCCGTGGTTTTGCGGTTGTGGCTGGGGAAGTGCGCACTCTCGCCCAGCGCAGCGCCCAGGCGGCGAAAGAGATCAAAGCGCTGATCGATGATTCCGGCGAGCGCGTGAACGCGGGCTCCCAGCTGGTTAACGAAGCCGGGGAGACGATGGCGGAGATCGTCAATGCGGTCACCCGCGTCACCGACATCATGGGTGAAATTGCCTCGGCCTCTGACGAGCAGAGCCGTGGTATCGATCAGGTGGGCCAGGCGGTAGCCGAAATGGACCGCGTGACCCAGCAGAACGCCTCGCTGGTGGAGGAGTCTGCGGCCGCGGCGGCGGCGCTGGAAGATCAGGCTGCACGCCTGAACGAAGCGGTGGCGGTGTTCAAAATCACCCGCAACCAGGCGGTCAAAGCGGCGCCGGTGAAAACCTATGTGCCCAAAGCGCAGCCCGTAGCGGCGGCGTCTGAAGGGAACTGGGAAACGTTTTAAGGACTTGCCCGGTGGCGGTTACGCCTTACCGGGCCTACGATTTTGTAGGCCCTGCAAGCGCAGCGCCGCTGGGCAATGCTTACACCTCCGACGCCGGAACGACCCTCGGTTTTTCCGGCTTCGCTCTTACCGCCATCACCACTCCCACCACCAGCAGCGCGATCCCGCAGGCCGTAAATAGCGGCGGCACGCTCTGACGCATCAGGAAGGTATAAAGCAGTCCGGCCAGGGTTTCGAAGACAATCAGCGGCCCTAAAATCACCGTTGGCAGCTTCTGGCTGGCAATGTTCCAGCACAGCGCGCCCACCCATGAGCACAGCACCGCAATCGCAACCATCAGACCGATAAACACCCAGGGTCTTGGCCCGAAGGGCTGGGCGAAGTCTGGCAGTTGATGGCCTAACCAGATGCACGCCCCGGCATAGCCCACCAGCGAGACGGGCAGCGTGACCAGCGCCTGCGCCGTCGCCCACATCATCGGATGCTTGTCCGGGTTCTCCCGCAGCCAGCGCGCGTTGCGCAGGGCATACCATGCCCAGCACGCCACGGAAATGAACGCCAGCACAATGCCAGAGCCGTAACGCCACAGGTCAACATCCGCCTGCCCGTGACGCAGCTCGGCAATATTGACGCACACCAGCCCCACGGCGGTGCATACCAGCGCCGGCGCCATTTTTGACCACGCCAGTTTGCCATCGCGGTGGCTGTAGAGCAGGTTAGCAAAGACGGGGATGACGACCGGCAGCGTGCCGATAATCATGGTAGATACCGGCGCACCGGTACGCTGAATGGCACTCGCAAGGCAAACGTAGTAGATAAGATTGCCCATCATGGTCAGCGCCAGCGCGGTGCCCCAGTCCTGACGGCTGAGCTGACGCAGGCGCGCGCGTCCCAGCCACGCCAGGGGCAGGGCAATCAGCCCCAGCGCCAGATAGCGTCCGGTCGACTGCAATATTGCCGGATACTCGGGCACGATCAGCGGGCCGACGAAAATCAGACCCCACATCATCCCGGCCAGCAGGGCATACAACACTCCACTAATCATTTTTCCATCCACAGGTATTTACGCTGTATGCAGTGTAGGAGGGAAAAATACGCGCGTATTGTATGAGATTGCGCATTAGCGCCGGATGACTTGCTTCTGGTAGCGCACGGGCGTAATGCCGTAGCGGCGGGTAAACGCGCGGGTGAGATGCGACTGATCGGTCAGCCCGGTTGCGGCGGCGACCTCTGCGGCGGGCATGCCGTGCGTGAGGAATGCTTTGGCGCGCCAGAGGCGAATGGCCATCAGCATCTGGTGCGGCGTAACGTGAAAATGGGCTTTGAACTGGCGCTGGAAATGGTACGGGCTGAGCGATACGACGCTGGCCAGTTCGTCCAGCGTCAGGGCGCGCATATAGTTGTCGTGCAGATACTCGCGCACGCGTTCGAAGCGGTGCGCGCCCTCCTGAATCACCGGCGCGTGATGGGCCAGCGGCCGGAAGGTCTCAATCAGATCCAGCAGTAATCCTTTTTGCGCAAGCGGATCGTCCGTGTGCCACAGGCCGTAAATCAGCCAGCCGATTTGCTGCGAGCGAAGCGGGTCATGACGCGTGACATCGCTAAACCACCAGTGCCGGAGGCCGGTCACCTCTTCCAGCAGGTCGGGTTCGATATAGACCATCCGGTAGCGCCAGCCGCCTTCGGTAGCGGATTCGCCGGTATGGATCTCGTCCGGGTTCATGGTGACGACGGATTTTTCCGCCGCGAGATGCTGAGTACCGCGATAGCGAAAGCGTTCGGCGCCGGTTTCAATCGTGCCGATCCCGAAGGCTTCATGGGTATGCGGCTCAAAGGCGTAGTCAGAAATATGCGCGTGATAAAGCTCCAGGCCCGGCAGCTGCGCCAGATGGCGAAAGCGCGCGCTGTCTCTTTCATCATTAAACTGTTCCGGTACGCCTTGCACGTTGAGCCTCCTCGTGGTCATCTTTTCATTATCAGAGATGACCGGCGTTTATGCACTAAACATCTTTGCCCGGACGGTCTTACGGTAATCCCCCGGTGACACCGTGGTTTTATGCTTAAACTGGCGATTAAAGTGCGCAATATCCTGATATCCAACCGCATTCGCGATTTCCTGAATGGAAAGATTGGTGGATTGCAGCATTGTCATGGCGGATTCAATTCTGGCGGTTAATAAATACTGCAGTGGGGATATGTCGGTGGCATTTTTAAAGCGGCGATTAAAGTTGCGCAAACTCATGCCAGCCATATCTGCAAGATTCTGCATGGATATATCCGAGGCACAGTTGGCTTTTATCCAGATTTGAATTTGAATAATATCTTCATCCGGATGGGGTTTGTTTTCTTCACTGTAACACTGACGTTCAAACTGGCTACGAATTTCATGGAAAAATGTCCGTTGAGTATGTGTGGCTACACGTTTCCCGTATATTGTTTCTATAAAATGGATCGTCAGATCTGACAGGGCCTTAACGCTTGCGGCGCAGAAAATATTATCGGCCTGAGTGAGAAAATGCTTTGTCTGTAATTTTACGCTGGGGTAGTCACGCGAGAATTGTTTGAAGTAGTGCCAGTGGGTGGTGGCGGGCTTTCCGTTGAGCAGTCCCGACTCCGCCAGAAAACAGCAGCCCGTTCCGACGGCGGCGATGCGGGTTCCTCGCGCGGCCTGCTCGGTCAGCCATTCCAGAAGTTCAGGCTGTTGTCTGACCACTGCGCGAGGATTGCGCCACAGGGCAGGAAGATAGATAACGTCATAGTGTCTGTCTTCGGCAAGGGTGGTATCGGCGGTAATGCTAAAGCCACTGTGCGTCAGGATGGGCTCGCTGTTTATGCCAATGGTATTCACCTTCAGAATATTCTCCGGGCGACAGAGCCTGAAGGGTGACTTCTCCGGTTTGTGCGTGCCTGCGTGGGATGTTGTTTTTTGCTCAGCTAAATAGCTACTGGCTGCCGCTTTCCACATTTCAATCGGAAGACTGAGACCGGAACTTAGTATGCGTTCACATAACACAAATCCTATTTGTGTATTTGTCATTTTTGATTAATACCTGTTTTAACTATTATTTTTGGTAGCTCATCGTTGCCGTGGCCAAAAAAGTCAGCGTTTTGGCTGGATTTTCATATTAGCTTTTGTCGGTGATTTGTAAACTAATATCTGAAATTATCGCACTTGCTTAATAAAATAAATGCACGACCACGAGAGGAAGAATTATGGTGAAATTACCCGTAATAACGGCTTTTGGCGGCTATGGTCCAGCTGGTCGTAGTTCTTCACATCATGCATTTCGTCGCATGATTATTGAGTCATTATCGGAAAAGGAAAGGCAGGAAACATTATTATCGTTAGCCATTCTGATGGGCATGCTTAAATATGATGAAGGTGGGTATTGCGATATTTCTGGTAAAAGATTCACACCTGCTCAGGCCGCCGCGAGGATAAAAGACGAGGTGCTTGAGGGAACCCTTATCAGAAAAATTACGCGCGACTATTTTGATGTCGATGCTATTGCCAGCCATGCAAAATTGAATATGGCTTCAGGCGAAGAGGGATTAAGTTTTAATATATCTGCCAGGCAATTACCTCAACCCTTACCGGCGGGATGGCACGTTGAAGAATTAGCGGATCGGCGTGTCCGTATTACCGTTCAGGGAGAGATGGACTGCAAAATTGAGGCGTTGCTGCGCACGGAGGTTCAGGCTGCAGGGCTGTTGCCGCAGGGATTCCGTCCGGGCGACCATTACAATTCGCAGTTCCATCCGCGGGCGTTACAGATGGCGATTGTCGGGGCGTCAGATGCCATCAACGCCCTGGGGATCCCGTGGCGAGAGATACAGGCCAAAATCACGCCGGATCAGCTCGGCGTCTATTCGGGCAATATCATGGGACAGCTCGACGATTATGGCTTTGGCGGTATGCTCCAGTCGCGCCTGAAAGGCCAGCGCGTCAGCGCCAAACAGTGTCCGCTGGGCCTGAACAGCATGTGCGCTGATTTCCTCAATGCCTATGTGCTGGGTAGCGTCGGTCATACCAGCGCCACGCTGGGGGCGTGCGCCACGTTTCTGTATAACCTGAATGCGGCAGTCGAAGATATCAAAGCGGGGCGCATTCGCGTAGCCGTCGTTGGCAGCGCCGAAGCGCCGGTTACCTCAGAAGTGATTGAAGGCTTCGATGCCATGGGCGCCCTGGCAACGGAGAGCAAGCTTAAGCACATTGATGAAACGGAAACGGCCGACTGGCGCAACAGCAGCCGCCCGTTTGGCAACAGCTGCGGTTTTGTTATCGCAGAATCCAGCCAGTATGTCGTGTTAATGGACGACGAGCTGGCGCTGCAGCTTGGCGCAGAGATCCACGGTTCGGTGGGAAATGTCTTCATCAACGCTGACGGCTATAAACGTTCTATTGCGTCGCCGGGGCCGGGGAACTACATCACCATGGCGAAAGCCGTAGCCTCTGCGGTATCGATGGCCGGGATAGAGACGGTGCAGAAGGGATCGTTTATTCAGGCGCACGGATCAAGCACGCCGAAGAATTGCGTCTCCGAGGCGGATATTTTTGACCGCGTTGCGCAAGCCTTTTCGATTCGCGACTGGCCGGTGACGGCGGTGAAATCGTATCTCGGCCACTCTCTGGGCCCCGCCAGCGGCGACCAGCTGATCGGCTGCCTCGGCGTATTCCGCTATGGTATTTTGCCGGGAATTAAAAGCGTGTCCCGCATCGCGCCGCAGGTGAACAACGCGCGCTTAACCATTCCTCTTCAGGACTGCAAATTAGAGGAAGACCAGGGACAAATCGCCTTTATTAATTCAAAAGGCTTTGGCGGTAATAATGCCACGGGGGTGGTTTACTCGCCAAAGCTTACCCATCAATGGTTGCGCAAACGCTATGGGGAAGCGGTGTTTGCGGATTATCAGCAGCGTAACCGCCAGGTGCGACGTCAGGCTAACGCGTACGACCAGGCGGCGTCACAGGGGGAACTGAATGTCATTTATCTGTTCGGACAGCAGGGAATAAATGAGGAAGATATTAAGATTGATATGAATGGCATCACCATTCCCGGATTTGAAAAGCCGATAACGTACGCGACGGATAAACAATACCCGGACTTTTAATCATTATCTCTGTTTTTATTATTAATAAATAAAGGTGCCTGTATTTTCTCAGGCACCTTATTTTTGCGCAGCATAGCGTGCCGGGTAAGATGAATGACCCGGCCGCAGGAAAAAACGCTCAGGCCGTTACAGAATAGCTTTAATGCTCTGCGCCAGCGGCGTCGTTGCGCGCCCGATCAGTTTGCTCAGCGTATGGCTATCGTCAAAGAGTCCCCCTTTGGACGCACCCACATCGGAGTCCGCCAGCATATCTGCCAGCCCGGCAGGCAGGCCGACGCTTTTCAGCGCGGCGGCAAAATCCGCTTCACTGAGATTCTGATAGGCTACCGGCTTCCCGCTCTGTTTGCTGAGTTCTGCCGCCAGTTCGCTCAGCGTCCAGCCGTGGTCGCCCGCCAGTTCATAGACCTTGCCCGCGTGGCCCTCTTCTGCGATCACTTTCGCTGCCGCCGCGGCATAGTCTGCACGGGTGGCAGAGGCAATTTTGCCTTCGCCTGCCGCACCAATAAATACGCCGTGTTCCAGCGCAGGCGGCGCGCTCGCCAGGTAGTTTTCGGTATACCAGCCGTTGCGCAGCAGGGCATAAGGAATGCCGGATGCCGCCAGCGCTTTTTCAGTGGCAACGTGTTCAACGTGCAGGCCCAGTGGGGAGTTGTCCGCATGCAGTAGGCTGGTGTAGGCGATAAATTTCACACCAGCCGTTTTGGCGGCGTTAATGACGTTCTGGTGCTGGGTCGCGCGCTGGCCGACTTCGCTGGAAGAGATCAGCAGCAGCTTATCCACGCCGCTCAGCGCGGCGGTGAATGCGGCTTCATCCGTGTAGTCCGCCTGACGAACCACAATTCCCTGCTGGCTTAAGGCCTGCGCTTTCGCCGGGTTACGTACGATGGCCACAATCTGGCTGGCCGGTACGGTTTTCAGCAGCTGTTCGATAACGAGATGGCCAAGCTGGCCGGTAGCGCCGGTAATCGCGATCATGATGAATCTCCTTCGTGTTTGTCTGGTGTTGTGGCACACTAGCACCATAGCTAACTTTTAGTAAGTACGTACAAAAAGGTAAGTATGAAAACAACGATACCGACGCTCAGCGAACTCTTGCGCGATGGCAATCTTTTCGCGGAACAGTGCCCTTCACGCGAAGTGCTCAAACACGTCACCAGCCGCTGGGGTGTCCTGATTCTGCTGGCCCTGCGCCAGGGTACGCATCGCTTTAGCGATCTGCGCCGTAAAATGGGCGGGGTGAGCGAAAAGATGCTGTCCCAGTCACTCCAGGCGCTGGAGCTGGACGGGTTTGTCGATCGCGTGTCGTATCCGGTGGTGCCGCCGCACGTAGAGTATAGTCTGACGCCGATGGGGATTGAGGTGAGCGAGAAGGTCGCCGCGCTGGCGGACTGGATTGAGGTGAATACGCCGAAGGTGATGGCGAATCGGGACGATCGTGCGGCTTAAACGCCGGATATATGCGGCCTGATGCCCTCACCCTGACCCTCTCCCACAGGGAGAGGGAACAAACACGAAAAACGGCAACGCATGTTGCCGTTTTGGTTTTACTTACTCAAATCCACCTGATAAATCGCGAACCCAATATCATCCGTTGCGACCTTCTTCATCGGATACTGGGCTTTATCCTTGATAAACGCGGCTGCCTTATCGGATGGCGACGTTTCGAAGCGGATATCCAGTTTCGTATCGCTGTGGATCGGCGCGAGACGCCAGTTGTTGTCCACTGCCGGATGAATTTCGCCCGCCTTCTTCGACTCCGCGCTGATCCACGCCGCCAGCACCGAGCGGTTCTCGTCCGGCGAGGCAAAGGCGATGTGGCTATCTCCCGTACCGGCAAACTTACCGCCGTAGGCGCGGTAGTTATTGGTCACGACCAGGAAGGTGGCATTCGGGTCAATCGCCTTGCCGTTGAAGGTCAGGTTTTTGATGCGCTCCGCCTGCGGGTTGATCGCCTGACACTCGCCGTCATATTTCGCCGGCTGGGTGACGTCAATCTGGTAGTTCACGCCGTCGATCACGTCGAAGTTATAGGTACGGAAGCCGTCCCAGTTAATCAGCGACTGCGGCTTACTGCTGTGCGGGTCAATCTGGTTAAACTGTCCGGCAGAGCACTCCAGCCACTCTTTCACCTCCTGGCCCGTCGCTTTTACCACCACCAGCGTGTTCGGGTAGAGGTAGAGATCGGCGGCGTTACGGAAGGTCAGCTGGCCCTTTTCGACTTCAACATAGCTTGCCGGGTCGTTCTTACGTCCGCCCACCTTGAATGGCGCAGCCGCTGACAGAACCGGCAGTTTTGCCAGATCCGGATCGCCCTGCACAAAGTGTTCGGCATAGGCTTTCTGCGCCATGTTGACGACCTGAACGGTCGGGTCATCCTGCACCAGCGCCAGGAAGCTGTACATGTTGTCGGCGGATTTGCCGATCGGCTTGCTGACGAATTCGCGCGTGGCGTCGTGATCGTGCTTCAGCACGTCGACCAGTTTTTTATCTTCCGCCGCCAGAGATTTTTTAGCCGTAGCGTCGTAAATCGGGCGCGCTTCGGCTTTTGACTGCGTCACCTTCCAGCTGCCGCCGTCGTTATTCAGCACCAGATCCACCACGCCAAGATGGTCGCCCCACATGCCCGGCATCACCGACGGCACGCCGTTGAGCGTCCCTTTCTCAATGTCCGCCCCTTTGATGCTGGCGAAATCTTTGCCCGGGAAGACCGCGTGGGCGTGGCCGAACAGGATCGCGTCTACGCCTGGAACTTCACTCAGATAGTAAACGGAGTTTTCTGCCATGGCCTGATACGGATCGGCGGAGAGACCCGAGTGGGCGACAACGACTACCAGATCGGCGCCTTTTTCGCGCATTTCCGGCACGTATTTCCGCGCGGTTTCGGTGATGTCGTTAACGGTCACTTTGCCGTCGAGGTTAGCTTTATCCCACGTCATGATCTGCGGCGGCACAAAGCCGATATAGCCGATTTTCAGCGTCTGTTTTTTACCGTCCTGGTCGACGACGTTTGTCTCTTTAATCAGATAAGGAGTAAAGAGCGGCTTTTGGGTCTTAACATCGATGATATTGGCGTTAACGTACGGGAATTTGGCACCAGCGAGCGCATCGTGCAGGTATGTCAGACCGTAGTTGAATTCGTGGTTACCGAGGTTGCCGACGGTATAGTCCAGGGTGTTCATCGCTTTATAAACAGGATGGATCTCGCCTTTTTTCAGCCCCCTGGTCGCCATGTAATCCCCGAGCGGACTGCCCTGAATCAGATCGCCATTGTCGACCAGCACGCTGTTTTTCACTTCGCCACGCGCCGCATCGATCAGGCTTGCCGTGCGTACCAGGCCGAATTTTTCCGTCGGGGTATCTTTGTAATAGTCGAAGTCCATCATGTTGCTGTGCAGATCGGTCGTTTCCAGAATACGCAGATCTACCGTCGCCGCCTGCGCGCTCGCTGCAATCAGCGTCGCCAGAAGCGTTGCACTAAACTTAATCATCAGAGGAGTCCTTTTTTCGATGCAGAGCACAAAAGAGTATGTATCTATAGCTTGTTGCTTACAGAAATGTGAATCCTGACAGAAAAAAGTAACCTGAAACCGGAATTGCTTCACAGATAGCGGAATTGTTCACATTACGATATAACTAAAACAAAGAGTTAACCTCACTGCGTTAACAAAGAGGTGGAAAATGCTAGATAAAATTTGTCAGCTCGCACGGGATGCGGGAGATGCCATCATGCAGGTATATGACGGCAGTAAACCTATGGAGGTGGTCAGCAAAGCCGACGACTCTCCGGTCACGGCGGCGGATATCGCGGCGCATAAGGTGATCCTGAAAGGGTTACAGGCCTTAACGCCGGACATCCCCGTTCTGTCAGAAGAAGCGCCGCAAAGCTGGGACGAGCGCCAGCACTGGCAGCGCTACTGGCTGGTCGATCCGCTGGACGGGACAAAAGAGTTCATCAAGCGCAACGGTGAATTCACCGTCAATATCGCCCTGATTGAGAAGGGCAAAGCGGTGCTGGGCGTGGTCTACGCGCCGGTAATGAAGGTGATGTACAGCGCTGCAGAAGGGAAGGCGTGGAAGGAAGAGTGCGGCGTGCGCAAGCAGATCCAGGTGCGCGATGCGCGTCCGCCGCTGGTGGTGATTAGCCGCTCGCACAGCGACAACGAACTGCAGGAGTACCTGCAGCAGCTGGGTGAACACCAGACCACCTCGATTGGCTCATCGCTGAAATTCTGCCTGGTGGCGGAAGGCCATGCGCAGCTCTACCCTCGCTTTGGGCCAACCAACGTCTGGGATACCGCGGCAGGTCATGCCGTTGCCGCGGCCGCCGGGGCGCATGTTCATGACTGGCAGGGCAAGCCGCTTGACTATACCCCGCGTGAATCCTTCCTCAACCCCGGCTTCCGCGTCTCTATCTACTGAGCCAGCAGCTTATGCAGCAGGTCGACAACCTGCTGCACCTCTTCCTGGGTTAACGCGCCGTCTTTCGCCCACTGTACGCGGCCCTCTTTATCCAGCACGATAATCGCGGAGCTCTCTTCCTCCAGCTGCCAGGCCTTACGGGTTACGCCGTTGCTGTCGACGATAAACTGCGACCACGGGTAGAGCTTTTTATTGCTCTCAAGACTGGAGCGCACAAACATTCCGGAGCCCGGAATGGCGTCGTCGGTGTTAACAATGGTGGTCGTCTGGTAGCGGTCGTGAGGGAATTTTGCGGCCTTGATCGCTTCCACCAGGTTGGCATTTTTCTCTTTTGCGGATGTACGACCGGCAATATGTTGTACAACTCTCACTTTGCCCGCGAGCTGCGCGCTATTCCAGGGTTTGTAGCTAAACTTATCATTGTCGAGAATCAATTCTCCCCGGTCAGCAATGCCGACTGGCGGTACTCGTTGTCCTTTTTCAATGTTGTGAGCGGAAGCCCACAGGGGCAGCAGCAGGCAGGCTGCTGCAAGGATATTACGTAGGGTCATGGCGTTTCCTTATTGTTTGCAGGTGATCCGACCACTTGGTCTTGCGCTTTTAATCATAAGTGCGATCAATGTGGTTTTCCCGCAATCCGGATGCCAGTTTGCGGGCGAACGCACATATCCATGAAAAAACGACGGCTTATACTGCGCCCGGTCACGCTTTGCAAAGATTATTCTGAATAATTGTAATCAAACGGTAAATAAACTTATGCACACTGGGTAACACCGTAGTTCTGGTCTATAGTCATTGGGCATTAAAATTTGCGCTCAGGACAGTCGGGCCGATTGTGGCACCGCAAGAGCGTATGATTCGCAGGAGATACAAGAATGAAAATTTTCCAACGCTACAACCCGCTTCAGGTGGCGAAGTACGTGAAGATCCTGTTCCGTGGACGGTTGTATATCAAGGATGTTGGCGCTTTTGAGTTTGATAAGGGCAAGATCCTTGTCCCAAAAGTGAAGGACAAACAGCACCTGTCTGTGATGTCCGAAGTCAACCGTCAGGTTATGCGTCTGCAGACTGAGATGGCTTAACCAACGTGCTATGCAGTAGTTAAAAAAAACGGCTCCCAATGGGAGCCGTTGATGTTTGTGGGGCCAGAATTTTACGCCGACACCTTCTCTTCCGCGTCCGGCAGCTTTGGCACCAGTACGGTCGGTTTGTTGTCGATGCGCGTCACCAGCAGCTGGTCGATGCGGTAGTTATCAATATCCACCACCTCAAACTTGTAGCCGGAGAACTTCACCGAGTCGGTACGTTTCGGGATTTTACGCAGCATAAACATCATAAAGCCGCCAATGGTCTCGTAGTTACCGGACTGCGGGAACTCGTCGATATCCAGCACGCGCATCACGTCTTCAATCGGCGTGCCGCCATCAATCAGCCATGAATTATCGTCACGCTGAACAATCTGCTCTTCCAGCCCCTGGCCAACCAGGTCGCCCATCAGCGTGGTCATCACGTCGTTCAGGGTGATAATACCCACCACCAGCGCGTATTCGTTCATGATAACCGCGAAGTCTTCCCCGGCGGTTTTGAAACTTTCCAGCGCTTCTGAGAGCGTCAGGGTGTCCGGCACAATCAGGGTGTTGCGGATCTGCACGCCGCTGTTAAGCGCCAGGCTCTGGTTTGCCAGCACGCGGTTCAGCAGGTCTTTGGAGTCGACGTAACCGATGATGTGGTCAATATCTTCATTACAGACCAGGAACTTAGAGTGCGGATGCTGCGCCACTTTGTTCTTCAGGCTCTGCTCATCTTCATGTAAATCGAACCAGATAATGCTTTCACGGCCCGTCATGGAAGACGGCACGGTACGGGATTCCAGTTCGAATACGTTCTCAATCAGCTCGTGCTCTTGCTTGCGCAGCACCCCGGCCAGCGCGCCGGCTTCTACTACCGCATAGATGTCGTCAGAGGTGATGTCGTCTTTACGCACCATAGGCAGCTTAAAGATGCGGAAAATCACGTTCGCCAGGCCGTTAAAGAACCACACCAGCGGACGAAACACGTACAGACAGAAGCGCATCGGGTTGATGATACGCAAAGCCACAGCTTCTGGCGCAATCATACCGATGCGTTTCGGGGTCAGGTCTGCAAAGAGGATGAACAGGCCGGTTACCAGCGAGAAGGAGAGGATAAAGCTGAGCTGTTCGGCCAGTTCAACGGACATGTACTTAACAAACAGACTATAAAACGCCGGGGAAAACGCCGCATCACCCACGATACCGCCGAGAATGGCGACCGCGTTGAGGCCAATCTGCACCACGGTGAAGAACATCCCGGGGTTTTCCTGCATTTTCAGGATGCGGGTGGCATTGATGTTGCCTTCATCGGCAAGCAGCTTCAGTTTGATTTTACGGGACGCGGCCAGCGAGATCTCAGATATCGAGAAAAACGCGCTGACGGCAATCAGACAAAGTATTACTAAAATACTGTTTAACATAGTTTATCCGGCTTATCGCCAGATCCTCAGAAGGGGAGTTGATACCATTTGTGTGAAAACACATTGAAAATCAGCTCGTAGCGTTGAGCCGATTATTTCAGCGGGTAGTATAGCGTAAAGAGATGTAAATCTGCCAGAGGTCACAATTTGGCGAAGATGGCTGGCGGGGGCGGCTGGTGGATGGATGTTAAGCTATGAGACAACGCTGTCGCTTCTTTGAGCGCCACGCGGCTCGCGTGGCGCTGGGTAGGTATCAGGCCAGCTGTGGCGGCAGGCAGACGCCGATGCCTCCGATGCCGCAGTAGCCGTACGGGTTTTTATGCAGATACTGCTGGTGATCGTCCTCGGCATAGTAGAACGGTTTCGCGGTGGTGATTTCGGTCGTCACCTCGCGCGTATCGCCCGCTTCACGCATGGCCTGCTGGAAACGCTCAAGGCTGGCGCGCGCGGCGGCATCCTGTTCGGGCGTGAGCGGATAAATAGCCGAACGGTACTGTGTGCCGTGGTCGTTGCCCTGACGCATGCCCTGCGCCGGGTCGTGGTTCTCCCAGAAGACCTGCAGCAGCTGTTCGTAGCTGATTACCGCAGGGTCATAGACCACGCGCACCGCTTCCGCATGCCCGGTTTCGCCGGAGCAGACTTCGCGATAGGTAGGATTCGGCGTGTAACCGCCCGTGTAGCCAGCCGCCGTGCTGTAAACGCCGGGGAGTTGCCAGAAGAGGCGCTCAACGCCCCAGAAACAGCCCATGGCGAACAGGGCGATTTCCATTCCCTCCGGCACGTTGGTCATGGAGTGGTTATTGACGGCGTGTAAGGTCGCCACAGGCATAGGGGTGTTGCGTCCCGGTAATGCATCAGCTTGTGAAACCAGATGCTTTTTGTCGAATAAACTCACGATGGGGCCTCCCGGGGTGCGATGTTTCAGTTAAGGTTGTCACGAAGCGTTTAATTGAACACAATAAATGCGCTGAATCAGTCTAGATTTAATCATAAGAAATATTTGGGTGTTACACCCATTTTCAACCCGCGATTCGGGTTTTTGGCCACAGGCCGTATTTTGCCGCGGAGCGGCACTTCATTTGCTTCCAGGGTGGAAACAGGGATATTCAGGAGAAAACGTGACAAAAATCCGCCAGTTATGTTTAGTCAGTGTGTTGCTGACAAGCGGGATTGCCAGCGCGGCGAATGTCCGTTTGCAGGTTGAGGGGTTATCCGGGGCGCTACAAAAAAACGTGCGTGCGCAGTTGTCGACCATCCAGAGTGATGAGGTGACGCCGGACCGGCGTTTTCGCGCGCGCGTGGATGACGCCATCCGTGAAGGGCTGAAAGCGCTGGGGTATTACGAACCCACCATTGATTTCGATCTCCGCCCGCCGCCAAAGAAGGGGCGCCAGGTCCTTATTGCCCGCGTTTCGCCGGGTGAGCCGGTACTGATTGGCGGTACGAACGTCATCCTCCGCGGCGGGGCGCGTACCGACCGGGATTATCTGGACCTGCTCAGCACGCGGCCGAAAATCGGTACCGTGCTTAACCACGGTGACTACGACCATTTCAAAAAAGAGCTGACGAACGTTTCCCTGCGTAAGGGCTACTTCGACAGCCAGTTCAATAAAAGCCAGCTGGGGATTGCGCTGGATCGGCGTCAGGCCTTCTGGGATATCGACTACGACAGCGGAGAACGCTACCGTTTTGGCGATGTCACGTTTGAAGGTTCGCAAATTCGTGAAGAGTATCTGCAAAACCTCGTGCCGTTCAAAAAAGGGGATTACTACCAGTCGAGGGACCTGGCGGAACTGAACCGTCGTCTTTCCGCTACCGGCTGGTTTAACTCCGTGGTTGTCGCACCGGAATTTGATAAGTCTCGCAAAACGAAGGTGTTGCCGCTGCATGGCGTTGTTTCGCCGCGCACCGAGAACACCATTGAGACCGGTGTTGGCTACTCGACGGATGTTGGACCACGCGTGAGAACCTCGTGGAAAAAACCGTGGATGAACTCGTACGGTCACAGCCTGACCACCAGCCTGAGCCTCTCTGCGCCCGAGCAGCAGCTGGATTTCAGCTACAAAATGCCGCTGCTGAAAAATCCGCTTGAGCAATATTACCTTCTGCAGGGCGGTTTTAAGCGCACCGACTTGAACGACACCAAGCAGGACTCTACGACGCTTGCGGTCTCACGCTTCTGGGATCTCTCCAGCGGCTGGCAGCGCGCCATTAACCTGCGCTGGAGCCTGGACCACTTTACCCAGGCCAACGTCACCAATACCACCATGCTGCTTTATCCGGGCGTGATGATCAGCCGTACCCGCTCGCGCGGGGGCCTGATGCCGACCTGGGGCGACTCACAGCGCTACTCGATCGATTATTCCAACTCCGCCTGGGGCTCCGACGTGGACTTCTCCGTCCTGCAGGCGCAAAACGTCTGGATCCGCACGCTGTATGACAAACACCGCTTTGTGATGCGCGGCAATCTCGGCTGGATTGAAACGGGAGACTTCGAGCGCGTTCCGCCGGATCTGCGCTTCTTCGCCGGGGGCGACCGCAGCATTCGTGGGTATAAGTACAAATCGATCTCACCTGAGAACGAAAAGGGCCAGCTGACCGGTGCGTCAAAACTGGCGACGGGATCGCTGGAGTATCAGTACAACGTCAGCGGAAAGTGGTGGGGCGCCATGTTTGTTGACGGCGGTGAAGCGGTGAACGATATCCGCCGCAGCGACTTTAAAACCGGCGCGGGCGTGGGCGTACGCTGGCAGTCTCCAGTCGGACCCATCAAGCTCGACTTCGCCGTGCCTGTCGGCGACAAAGATGAACACGGATTACAGTTTTACATCGGTCTGGGGCCTGAATTATGAGTTTATGGAAGAAAATAAGCCTCGGGGTGCTGATTTTTATCGTGCTGCTGCTCGGTACGGTGGCGTTTCTGGTGGGAACGACGACCGGGCTGCATCTGCTGTTTAACGCTGCGAACCGCTGGGTGCCGGGGCTGGAGATTGGCCAGGTTACGGGCGGCTGGCGCGATCTGCGTCTGAAGAACATCCGCTACGAGCAGCCGGGCGTGGCGGTGAACGCCGGGGAGTTCCACCTGGCGGTGAAGCTGGGCTGCCTGCGTGACAGCAAGCTCTGCGTCAACGATCTGGCGCTAAAAGACGTCAACGTGGCGATAGATTCGAAAAAAATGCCGAAGTCTGCGCCGGTCGAGGAGGAGGACAGCGGCCCGCTGAATCTCTCCACGCCGTACCCGATCGCGCTCTATCGGGTCGCGCTCGATAACGTCAATATCAAAATCGACGACACTACCGTGTCCGTGATGGATTTCACCTCCGGCCTGCGCTGGCAGGAGAAAAACCTCACCCTGACGCCGACGTCCCTGCAGGGATTGCTGATCGCGCTGCCGAAGGTGGCCGACGTGGCGCAGGAAGAGATCGTCGAGCCGAAGATCCAGAATCCGCAGCCGGAAGAAAAGCCGCTGGGCGAAACGCTGAAAGATCTCTTCTCGAAGCCTGTGCTGCCGGAAATGACCGACGTTCATCTGCCACTAAATCTCAACATCGAGGAGTTCAAAGGCGAGCAGCTGCGCCTGACCGGCGATACCGATCTGACGGTCTATAACATGCTGCTGAAAGTCAGCAGCATTGACGGCAACATGAAGCTCGACGCGCTGGATATCGACACCAATCAGGGCTCGGTGAATGCGTCGGGGAATGCCCTGCTGCGCGACAACTGGCCGGTGGACATTACGCTTAACAGTGCCCTCAACATCGATCCGCTGAAAGGCGAAAAGGTGAAGGTCAAAGTGGGCGGGGCGCTGCGCGATAAGCTGGACGTCGGGGTGAATCTCTCCGGCCCGGTGGACATGGTCCTGCGCGCACAAACGCAGCTGGCGGAAGCCGGGCTGCCGCTCAATCTTGAGGTTGTCAGCAAGCAGCTTTACTGGCCCTTCACCGGCGAAAAGCAGTTCCAGGCCGATGACCTGAAGCTGAAGCTGAGCGGCAAGATGACCGACTACACGCTCTCGTTCCGCACCGCCGTGAAGGGGCAGGGCGTGCCGCCCGCGAACATCGCGCTGGATGCGAAGGGCAACGAACAGCAGGTCAACCTCGACAAGCTGACCGTCGCGGCGCTGGAAGGTAAAACCGAGCTGACCGCGCTGCTTGACTGGCAGCAGGCGATCAGCTGGCGCGGCGAGCTGAAGCTGACGGGCATTAACACCGCCAAAGAGGTGCCGGACTGGCCGTCGAAGCTGGATGGCCTGATTAAAACCCGCGGCAGCCTGTACGGCGGTACGTGGCAGATGGACGTGCCGGAAATCAAGCTCACCGGGAACGTGAAGCAGAACAAGGTTAACGTTGAAGGCTCGGTAAAAGGCAACAGCTATCTGCAGTGGGTTATCCCGGGGCTGCACGTGGCGCTGGGCCGCAACACGGCGGATATCAAAGGCGAGCTGGGGGTGAAGGATCTCAACCTGGACGCCACCATCGACGCGCCGAATATCGACAACGCCCTGCCGGGTCTGGGCGGCACGGCGAAAGGTCTCGTGAAAGTGCGCGGTACGGTGGAGGCACCGCAGCTGCTGGCGGACATTACCGCCAATAACCTGCGCTGGCAGGAGCTGAGCGTTGCCCGCGTCCGCGTGGAAGGGGATGTGAAATCCACCGATCAGATCGGCGGTAGCCTGAACCTGCGCGTGGAGCGCATTTCTCAGCCGGACGTGAACATTAGCCTGGTCACCCTGGACGCCAAAGGGAACGAGAAGCAGCACGACCTCCAGCTGCGCGTGCAGGGCGAGCCGGTCTCCGGCCAGCTTCACCTCACCGGCAGCTTCGACCGCAAGGAAGAACGCTGGAAAGGGACGCTGGACAACACCCGCTTCAATACGCCGGTCGGGCCGCTGGCGCTCTCGCGATCCATTGCCCTCGACTACCGCAATGCCGAGCAGAAGATCAGCATTGGGCCACACTGCTGGACCAACCCGAATGCGGAGCTGTGCGTGCCGCAGACCATCGATGCGGGTGCGGAAGGGCGTGCGCAGATCAACCTCAATCGCTTCGATCTGGCGATGCTGAAGCCGTTTATGCCGGACACAACCCAGGCCAGCGGCGTCTTCAGCGGGAAAGCCGATGTGGCCTGGGACACTACCAAAGAGGGGCTGCCGCAGGGCAGCGTCACGCTGTCAGGGCGTAACGTGAAGGTGACGCAGGAGGTCAACGACGCGCCGCTGCCGGTGGCTTTCGACACCCTGAACCTGAGTGCCGATCTGCATAACAATCGCGCACAGCTGGGGTGGACGATCCGCCTGACCAACAACGGTCAGCTGGACGGGCAGGTCCAGATTACCGATCCGCAGGGACGACGTAATCTGGGCGGCAACGTCAACGTCCGTAACTTCAACCTGGCGATGGTGAACCCGATTTTCGCGCGCGGGGAAAAAGCGGAGGGTATGCTGAACGCTAACCTGCGGCTGGCCGGTAACGTGCAAAACCCGCAGCTGTTCGGTCAGATGCGGCTCAGCGGCGTGGATATCGACGGCAACTTCATGCCGTTTGACATGCAGCCCAGCCAGATAGCGATGAACTTCAACGGCATGAGCTCGACGCTGAGCGGCTCGGTATTGACGCAGCAAGGGCAAATCAACCTGAGCGGCGACGCGGACTGGAGCCAGCTAGACAACTGGCGCGCCCGTATTGCCGCGAAGGGCAGCAAGGTGCGCATCACCGTACCGCCGATGGTGCGCCTGGACGTCTCGCCTGATGTGGTCTTTGAAGCCACGCCAAGCCTCTTCACGCTTGACGGACGCGTCGACGTGCCGTGGGCGCGCATCGTGGTTCACGACGTGCCGGAAAGCGCGGTCGGCGTCTCAAGTGATGAAGTTATGCTCAATGAAAATCTGAGACCTATAGAACAGAAGAGCGCGGGCATACCGATTAATAGCAACCTTATCGTGCACGTGGGGAATAACGTGCGGTTGGATGCGTTTGGGCTGAAGGCGAGGCTCACGGGCGATCTGAAAGTGGCGCAGGATAAACAGGGGCTTGGCCTGAACGGGCAGATCAATATTCCTGAAGGGCGTTTCCACGCCTATGGTCAGGATCTGATTGTGCGCAAAGGCGAGCTGCTGTTCTCCGGTCCACCGGATCAGCCCCTGTTGAACATCGAAGCGATTCGTAACCCGGAAGCGACGGAAAACGACGTCATTGCTGGCGTTCGCGTCACCGGTTCTGCCGACGAGCCGAAGGCGGAGATCTTCTCTGACCCGGCGATGTCGCAGCAGGAAGCTCTCTCTTATCTGCTGCGTGGACAAGGTCTGGACAGCGGACAAAGCGACAGTGCGGCGATGACCTCGATGTTAGTGGGTCTGGGGGTTGCACAAAGTGGGCAGGTTGTGGGTAAAATCGGCGAGACGTTCGGCGTAAGCAATCTGGCGCTGGACACCCAGGGCGTGGGTGACTCCTCGCAGGTGGTGGTCAGCGGCTATGTACTGCCGGGTCTGCAGGTAAAATATGGTGTGGGGATCTTTGACTCACTGGCAACTCTCACGTTACGCTATCGCCTGATGCCCAAGCTATATCTGGAAGCAGTGTCCGGCGTAGACCAGGCACTTGATCTGCTCTATCAGTTTGAGTTTTAGCAATGCGAATATTTGTCTACGGCAGTTTACGAACCAAGCAAGGCAACAGTCACTGGATGACCAATGCCCTGCTGCTGGGGAATTACAATATCGAGAACTACCAGTTGTACAGCCTGGGCCACTATCCAGGCGCGGTTCCGGGCGAAGGAACAGTACAGGGTGAAGTCTATCGTATTGATAACGCGACGCTTGCCGAACTTGATGCCTTGCGCACCAGGGGCGGTGAATACGCACGCCAGTTGATCCAGACGCCGTACGGAAGTGCGTGGATGTACGTCTACCAGCGTCCGGTCGAAGGGTTAACGCGGATTGTAAGCGGTAACTGGTTAGACAGAGACCAGTACTGAAAAAAAACAACGCCACCGTGAGGTGGCGTTGTTTTTTTATTCTTTCAATTCTCTTCTGTATCCCGGCGTCGGGTTAAAAACAGAGGAACGAACAGCATGATGTACGGGGCAATAAGCCATAAAAAACACAAGGCTCGTGAACGGCCATAGTAGTTTATGCACCGTGTATTGCTTGAAATGACGGGCAGAAAAAACAGTAAAAACAGCAGAATCACATAATCGCTTCGATAAGGGATCCATAAGTAAAACAAAAACCAGGCAAGCTGGAATGTCATGATGCAGAGATACTGCCATTTGCTGTCTTTGCCGTAACAGTCAAACGCCTTTATGTAGCCCATCTTTATGCTTTGAAGAAAGAAACTTAGCATGTATAACGCTCACGATCGCGACGGTCAGGAGTGTGCTCGTCAGCAACGCCCCTAAAAAATAGCCGTGGGTGATATCAGTAGCACCCGAGCCTAACGTATGCAACTTACTATATCCTCTATCTACTGCAACAAAAAGCGTATATAGCCCGATGTTAATACAGAACTGCAGCAGACAAGAAACGACGATATTTCTGGGAATTCTTTTTAATAGAGTGAGTAACGCATAAATAATGCTTGATGATAGAGCGAAGTAAAGTCCGTTAAATAAACTGGATAGTAAGGAGCTATTTATTTCGCTGAATATTAAATTATCGCTTCCATAGTACCATGCGAGGTATTCATTATACGTGCTTCTGCCAAAGATAAAGGCGGCAATAATAAGGACGAATAGACTCACGATATGTCTTTTCTTACTCATAATTTTGCTCCCTTAGATAGCAGTTCCTTCATCGTTTTACTGGCTTCTAGCTGATCTTTGATTATGGCAAGATCACGAGTGTTGTGATTATATTTTGCAATAGCAGTTGGCGTACCTTTACCACCATTGTCCATAAAGAAGACAATATCCTTACGACCATAAAGAAGAACTTGTGGGATGGGATCACGCCCATAACTCACCGCCTGCGGAAGAGAGTGGATAGACTCTGTCGTGAGGAAGCGAGGAATATTTTCATGCTCAATATTACCTAAAGGCGTTGTGGCAACAAGGGAGCCGATAAAATCGGTCGTATACACTAACGCATCTGTATCTTTGGTCGTTACTTTTGAACCTGTAATATATTTTATCTGTTGCCAAAGGGTAATATCTTTAGGGATAACCTTAACACCATCCATAAACATATCTTGCTTGCGTTTTAGCTGAATGACGGTACGGTGCACCTGTGTCAAAGAGGGGCTGATTTCCCCAACAGAAGGCATAAGGCCATCGCGGGAATACAGTCGTTCAATGATAAAATAAATTCCAGTTGGGCGGGCAACATCAATGTTAATGGATGACATATGAATCCTAAAATGAATGGGGATTAATGTTCATCATGACAGTATGTTATTAACAGCCAGGCTATTCAACCACTCCCACCATAAATGATAGGGTGTCTTTTTTGTTTTTAATACCCTGACCAAAAGGAATGGGATTCTTCTTAAAAAATCCGTTTATACTGCTTTTAACCAGGGAAATAAAAAAGCCCCGACTCGCGGGGCCTTCATTAACAGCAGTAAGAATTACTTCTTAGCAGCGCGTTCGAAAGAGGCGATGATTTCTGCTTTCGCCGCTTCTGCGTTGTCCCAGCCGTCAACTTTAACCCACTTGCCTTTTTCGAGATCTTTGTAGTGCTCGAAGAAGTGAGTGATCTGCGCTTTCAGCAGTTCTGGCAGGTCGTTCACATCTTTGATGTGATCGTATTCTTTGCTCAGCTTGGTGTGCGGTACCGCAACCAGCTTCGCATCTTCACCGGATTCGTCGGTCATTTTCAGCACGCCAACGGGACGGCAGCGAATCACTGCGCCTGGCTGCAGTGGGTATGGCGTTGGGACCAGCACGTCAACCGGGTCACCGTCCAGAGACAGGGTGTGGTTGATGTAACCGTAGTTGCACGGATAGAACATCGCGGTAGACATGAAACGGTCTACGAACAGGGCGCCGCTCTCTTTGTCCACTTCGTATTTGATCGGATCTGCGTTAGCCGGGATTTCGATAACTACGTAGATGTCTTCTGGCAGTTCTTTACCTGCTGGGACGTTGAGTAAGCTCATGTCGGTGTCCTTTAAAATGGATGGTAAACAAGTGGCAGGTATTATAGCCAACTCGCGCTGAATGTCTCCGCCTGTTTTCGCCTTCTCTCCACGTTCTTCCCACTTTTCAGACCGTTTCCATGACAGAAAAATCCATAAACTCAGCCGCATTTTTCATGGAGAAATGAAAGCGATTACAAACTTGTGATTAACGTTTTATTCACTTTTCTGAAGTGTGATGTAACGCAATTCGTTACATATTTCATGGGCTATAGTCATTCCGCAGAACATCTTTTAACCAACAATAACTCACCCTACGAGGACGTTCATATGTGGAAGCGCTTACTCCTGGTCACAGCCGTTTCGGCAGCCATGTCGTCTATGGCGATGGCCGCTCCCTTAACCGTAGGTTTTTCGCAAGTCGGCTCTGAATCTGGCTGGCGAGCGGCAGAAACCAACGTGGCGAAAAGCGAAGCTCAGAAACGCGGTATTACCCTGAAAATCGCCGATGGTCAGCAAAAACAAGAGAATCAGATCAAAGCCGTGCGCTCCTTTATCGCCCAGGGCGTGGATGCCATCTTTATTGCACCCGTCGTGGCGACCGGCTGGGAACCCGTCCTGAAGGAAGCGAAAGACGCTGAGATCCCGGTCTTCCTGCTCGACCGTTCCATCGACGTCAAAGACAAATCCCTCTATATGACCACCGTGACCGCCAACAACGTGCTTGAAGGGCAATTGATTGGCGACTGGCTGGTGAAACAGGTCGACGGCAAGCCGTGTAACGTCGTTGAACTGCAGGGCACTGTCGGCGCGAGCGTGGCCATCGACCGTAAAAAAGGCTTTGCTGAGGCCATTGCTAAAGCGCCAAACATCAAGATTATCCGCTCTCAGTCCGGCGACTTTACGCGCAGTAAAGGTAAAGAGGTCATGGAGAGCTTCATTAAGGCTGAAAACAACGGCAAGAACATCTGCATGGTTTACGCCCACAACGATGACATGGCGATCGGTGCGATTCAGGCCATTAAAGAAGCGGGCCTGAAGCCGGGCAAAGATATCCTCACCGGCTCTATCGACGGCGTGCCGGACATCTATAAAGCAATGATCGACGGCGAAGCCAACGCCAGCGTGGAGCTGACGCCAAACATGGCGGGCCCGGCATTCGACGCGCTGGAGAAATTCAAGAAAGACGGCACGATGCCTGAGAAGGTGACGGTCACCAAGTCCACGCTCTACCTGCCTGACACGGCGAAAGAAGAGTTAGAGAAGAAGAAAAATATGGGCTACTAAGCCTGTCTGAACATGCCGGGTGGCGCTGCGCCATCCGGCTTGATGCAGGGGGAAACCATGACCACTGAACAACACCAGGAAATCCTCCGCACAGAGGGCTTGAGCAAATTCTTCCCCGGCGTAAAAGCGCTGGATAACGTTGATTTTAGCCTGCGGCGTGGGGAGATCATGGCGCTGCTGGGCGAGAACGGCGCGGGAAAATCGACGCTGATTAAATCCCTCACCGGCGTTTATCACGCCGATCGCGGCACCATCTGGCTGGAAGGCAACGCCATTTCGCCGAAAAATACCGCCCATGCCCAGCAGCTGGGGATCGGGACGGTGTACCAGGAAGTAAACCTGCTGCCGAATATGTCGGTGGCGGATAATCTGTTTATTGGCCGTGAGCCGCGACGTTTTGGCCTGCTGCGCCGCAAAGAGATGGAGGCGCGGGCGACAAAGCTGATGGAATCGTACGGCTTCTCCCTCGACGTCCGCGAGCCGCTGAACCGCTTTTCCGTGGCGATGCAGCAGATCGTCGCCATCTGTCGCGCGATCGATCTCTCCGCGAAGGTACTCATCCTCGACGAACCCACCGCCAGCCTCGATACCCAGGAGGTGGAGATGCTCTTTACCCTGATGCGCCAGCTGCGCGATCAGGGCGTCAGCCTGATCTTCGTTACCCACTTCCTCGATCAGGTATATGAGGTAAGCGATCGCATCACGGTGCTGCGCAACGGCAGCTTTGTCGGCTGCCGCGAAACCCGCGAGCTGCCGCAGATCGAACTGGTGAAAATGATGCTGGGCCGCGAGCTGGAAACCAATGCCCTTCAGCGCGCCGGGCGCACGCTGCTGAGCGAGAAACCGGTCGCCGCGTTCAGCGATTACGGCAAGAAAGGCGTGATATCGCCGTTTAATCTGGAAGTCCGCCCGGGCGAAATTGTCGGGCTGGCGGGCCTGCTGGGCTCCGGTCGGACCGAAACCGCCGAGGTGATCTTCGGGATCAAACCGGCCGACAGCGGCAGCGCGCTGATCAAGGGCAAACCGCAAACCTTACGATCGCCGCATCAGGCCTCCTGCCTGGGCGTCGGCTTCTGCCCGGAAGACCGAAAAACGGACGGTATTATTGCCGCGGCCTCGGTGCGGGAAAATATCATCCTGGCGCTGCAGGCCCAGCGCGGCTGGCTGCGCCCGATCCCCCGTAAAGAGCAAAACGCCATCGCCGAGCGCTTTATCCGTCAGCTGGGTATTCGTACCCCGAGCGCGGAACAGCCTATTGAGTTCCTCTCCGGCGGTAACCAGCAGAAGGTGCTGCTGTCACGCTGGCTGCTGACCAAACCCCAGTTCCTGATCCTCGATGAACCAACCCGCGGCATTGACGTGGGGGCGCACGCCGAAATTATCCGGCTTATCGAAACCCTGTGCGCGGACGGTCTGGCGTTGCTGGTTATTTCGTCCGAGCTGGAAGAGCTGGTGGGCTATGCCGATCGCGTCATCATCATGCGCGATCGCAAACAGGTGGCTGAGATCCCGCTGGATAAGCTGTCCGTTCCGGCGATTATGAATGCCATCGCGGCATAAGGAGTAAATCGTGATGCCCCGTTCGCTTTCGCAAACCGGTGAGTCAAAGCGCCGATTCAGCTGGCCAACCGGCACGCCGCAAATCGCAGCGCTGCTGGTTGTTCTGCTGGTTGATAGCCTGGTCGCGCCGCATTTCTTCCAGATTATCGTGCAGGATGGTCGCCTGTTTGGCAGCCCGATAGACATTCTAAACCNCATTTCTTCCAGATTATCGTGCAGGATGGTCGCCTGTTTGGCAGCCCGATAGACATTCTAAACCGTGCCGCGCCGGTGGCGCTGCTGGCCATCGGGATGACGCTGGTCATCGCCACCGGCGGGATTGACCTTTCCGTCGGCGCGGTGATGGCCATCGCCGGGGCCACGGCAGCCTCCATGACCGTATCCGGACACAGCCTGCCGGTGGTACTGCTGGCGGCCTTAGGCACCGGCGTGCTGGCCGGATTATGGAACGGCATTCTGGTGGCGGTGCTGAAAATTCAGCCCTTTGTCGCCACCCTTATCTTAATGGTGGCCGGGCGCGGCGTGGCGCAGCTGATTACCTCCGGACAGATTGTCACCTTTAACTCGCCGAGCCTGGCGTGGATCGGGAGCGGCAACCTGCTGTTCTTCCCGACGCCGGTGATTATTGCCCTGGCCACGCTCGTTGTCTTCTGGCTTTTCACCCGCAAAACGGCGCTGGGCATGTTCATTGAAGCCGTCGGGATCAACATCCGCGCCGCGCGCAACGCCGGGGTCAACACCCGCCTGATGGTGATGCTGACCTACGTGCTGAGCGGCGTCTGCGCCGCCATCGCCGGGGTCATCGTCGCGGCGGATATTCGCGGGGCCGATGCCAATAACGCGGGACTCTGGCTGGAGCTGGACGCGATCCTCGCGGTAGTGATCGGCGGTGGATCGCTGATGGGCGGGCGCTTTAACCTGCTGCTCTCGGTAATTGGCGCGCTGATCATTCAGGGAATGAACACCGGGATCCTGCTTTCGGGGTTCCAGCCGGAACTCAACCAGGTGGTGAAAGCGGTGGTCGTGCTTTGCGTGCTGATCGTCCAGTCGCCGCGCTTTGTCAGCATCATTAAGGGGATCCGTGGCCATGATAAAACGTAATTTACCGTTGATGATCACGCTGGGCGTGTTTGTGCTGGGGTACCTCTACTGCCTCACCCAATTCCCCGGTTTTGCGTCGACGCGCGTGATTTGCAATATCCTGACCGATAACGCCTTTTTAGGCATCATCGCCGTCGGGATGACCTTTGTGATCCTCTCCGGCGGGATCGATCTCTCCGTCGGGTCGGTGATCGCGTTTACGGGCGTGTTCCTCGCGAAGGCGATCGGCTTCTGGGGGATCTCTCCGCTGGTGGCGTTTCCGCTGGTGCTGGCGATGGGCTGTGCGTTTGGCGCCTTTATGGGGCTGCTGATCGACGCGTTAAAAATTCCGGCGTTTATCATTACCCTCGCGGGAATGTTCTTCCTCCGTGGAGTGAGCTATCTGGTGTCGGAAGAGTCGATTCCGATTAACCATCCGGTGTACGACACGCTCTCCAGCCTGGCCTGGAAAATTCCCGGCGGCGGCCGCCTGAGCGCGATGGGGCTGCTGATGCTGGGCGTGGTGGTGATTGGCATCTTCCTCGCCCACCGTACCCGGTTTGGCAATCAGGTTTACGCCATCGGCGGTAACGCCACGTCGGCAAACCTGATGGGGATCTCCACCCGCAGTACCACCATCCGCATCTATATGCTCTCGACCGGCCTGGCGACGCTGGCGGGTATCGTCTTCTCGGTGTATACCCAGGCGGGCTATGCCCTTGCAGGCGTGGGCGTGGAGCTGGATGCGATTGCTTCTGTGGTTATCGGCGGCACGCTGCTGAGCGGTGGGGTCGGTACCGTGCTTGGAACGCTGTTCGGCGTGGCTATCCAGGGGCTGATACAAACCTATATCAACTTTGACGGCACGCTCAGCTCCTGGTGGACGAAGATCGCCATCGGCATTCTGTTGTTTATTTTTATTGCCCTGCAGCGCGGTCTTACGGTGCTCTGGGAGAACCGCCAAAGCTCACCTGTTACCCGCGTAAACACATCGGTAACAGAGCGATAACACGCTGAATTTGCTTAAAGTCTAAACATTTTCCGGTAGCGGCCGATACTCTTTTTTTATGCCCAGAAATATCTCGCTACCGGAAATAATATCATGCTTAAAACGCTATCGATTCGTACCGGCTTGCTCTCTTTACTGGCCGTTATGACCCTTCTGCTGCTGATTGTCAGCGGCATTGGCATTTATGCCCTCACACAGAGTTCTTCTTCACTGCAGCGTATTAATCACCTTCAGGGTGAGCAGATGGTGCAGCTTAATTCAGGCTATACGCTGATCCTGCGCGCGCGCAATGAGGCGGGCCAGGCCGTCCGCATGATGGAAATCGGCATGCTGGACGATGCGGCCAAAGCGGTAAAAAACATCAATCAGGAAGTTGCCCTGGCCCAGAAAACGCTGAAAGGCGTGATCGACGGCGGCGTGGCTGACGAGCAGGGGCAACAGCTGCTCGATAAAGTGGCGGCCAGCCTGGCGACCTATAGCCAGCAGGGGATCAACCCGATGCTGAAAACCCTGAATGACCAGAGCGCGGACGGGTATTACGATCTGCTGGAGAAGACGCTGATTCCGGTGGCGAAGCAGTTTGATAACGATATGCAGGCGTTTCAGAAATGGAGCGAAGCGCGTGGTCAGGCGGAAGTGAGCGCCGTGCAGGCGAGCAAAACCCGCGTCCTGATCCTGATTATCGTCGCCGCGCTGCTGACGGCGGGCATTATCGTGCTCGCGTGGCTGGCGCTGCGCCATATGCTGCTCAAGCCGCTTTCGGCCTCGATCGCTCAGCTGGAGAACGTGGCGGCGGGGGATTTAACCCATACGCTGAATGCCCCCGCGAGCCAGGAATTTAACCGCCTCAACGCGGTGATAGAGCAGATGCGACAGTCGCTAATGAACTCGGTTATGCGAGTACGCGATGCCAGCGCGCAGATTGACACCGGTAGCCGCGAGCTGACGCTGGGGAACCGCGATCTTGCCGAGCGTACGGAATCCACCGCCACGTCGCTGGAGCAGACGGCGGCCAGCATGGAACAGATCACCGCGACGGTGAAGCTCAACGCCGATAACGCCGAGCAGGCGCACCAGCTGGCGAAGTCGGTGTCCGACACGGCCGATCACGGTAGCGAAATGGTCTGCTACGTAATTGAAAAAATGCGCGATATCTCGGGCAGCTCGGCGCGCATCGCCGACATCCTGAGCGTGATCGACGGTATTGCCTTCCAGACCAATATTCTGGCGCTTAACGCCTCCGTGGAAGCGGCGCGCGCGGGCGAGCAGGGGCGCGGGTTTGCCGTCGTCGCGGGCGAAGTGCGAAACCTTGCCAGCCGCAGCGCCGACGCGGCGAAAGAGATCCGATCGCTTATCAGCGATTCGCAGACCCACGTTAACGAGGGCAGCGAGCTGGCCCAGCAGGCTGGCGAAACCATGGACGAAATCGCAACAGAAGTGCTGCGCATGACCAAACTGATGCGTGAGATTGCGACCGCGTCTCAGGAGCAGAGCCGTGGTATTGAGCAGGTGAATATTGCGGTGAATCAGATGGACGAAACCGCGCAGCAGAATGCGGCGCTGGTGCAGCAATCCTCCGCCGCGACCCGCTCCCTTGAGGAGCAGTCGCGTCAGCTGATGGAAGCCATGTCATCATTCAAAGTGACGACTCAGACCGCTGCATAATATTACCCAGCCCCGGTACGTTCTGTGCCGGGGTTTTATTTTTTCCGGAATTAACTGCCGCAATATTATCGTGAATATCACCCATTAATATTTCCAGCGAACTGGTTAAGGCTAACGCTTTTTCCGTCGGTTCAAGGTATAAACCTTTGCGGAAAAATAACGGTTCATCAAAGAGTTGATTAAAACGCTTTAAGGCCAGGCTCACCGCCGGACGTGACATCTCCAGACGCAAAGAGGCTTTTGCCATGCTGCCGCAGCGGACGACTTCAATAAATACAGGGATAAGATTTAAATCAATGCCGGTATTAGCACGGGAATAATTTTTCATTACGTTTCTGCTCCACGAAATATCTGTCAAACTGTTATGGAAATAATGCAGGAGCAGTGGTGAATATTAAAGCATGTTTTTTATAAACACTTATACGGTAAAATATATAAATGACCAGGGGAGCCAGAACGGCTCCCCTGTAGAGAGGCATTACGCGTCCGGGTACTCGCGGATAAAACGTTCAACGTCTTCAACCATGTGGTTGTTGCCGACGAAGAATGAACGGCGCTGGTGAAGGCTTTCCGGCACGATATCCAGAATACGCTCTTTACCGTCGCTCGCCTTGCCGCCCGCCTGTTCGGCGAGGAACGCCATCGGGTTGCACTCGTACAGCAGACGCAGCTTCCCGTCCGGGTGGCTGGCGGTGCTTGGGTAGAGGTAGATACCACCTTTCAGCAGGTTACGGTGGAAATCCGCGACCAGAGAGCCAATATAGCGGGACGTGTACGGGCGCTGGGTCGCTTTATCTTCTTCCTGGCAGAATTTAATGTACTTCTTCACGCCGTTCGGGAAGCGGATGTAGTTGCCTTCGTTGATGGAGTAGGTGTTGCCCTTCTCCGGGAAGCGCATGCGTTCCTGGCTCAGGCAGAAAACGCCGAGTGAAGGATCGTACGTAAAGGCGTGAACTCCGCAACCGGTGGTGTACACCAGCATGGTGGAGGAGCCATAAACGACGTAACCGGCAGCAACCTGGTTAATGCCCGGCTGCAGGAAATCTTCTTCGGTTACCGGCGTGCCGACAGGCGTGACGCGGCGGTAGATGGAGAAAATGGTACCGACAGAAACGTTAACGTCGATGTTTGAGGAACCGTCGAGCGGATCCATCAGAACAACGTATTTCGCGTGTTCACACCCTTCGAAAACAACAATTTCATCTTCTTCTTCGGAGGCGATACCCGCAACGATGTCGCGCGCGCGCAGTGCAGCTTTCAGTTTTTCATTTGCGAACAGATCGAGTTTCTGCTGAACCTCGCCCTGAACGTTCTCGGCACCGCTGGCACCCAGGATATCGACCAGACCGGCCTTGTTGATATCGCGGTGGATGATCTTAGCGCCCAGCTTTATTGCCGACAGCAAAGCAGTGAGTTCACCGGTAGCATGAGAGAACTCGTGCTGCTTTTCGACAATAAATTCACCTAACGTTTTCATAACACTTTCCCTGCATCTTTGTGAGTAGAGCGATTGTATGTTCACTAAAACGACTAAAGCCCAACAATCTTAACAAACATTCAAATATTAGCGCAGAGGTGAATCGCGCCAGCAGGATACGGATTTTCCTGAAATGCGTTTCACACCCGCTAACATGTGAGTAAAATGTGCGCCACATTGAAGAAGGATAGTGACGTATGCGCATTCATATATTGGGGATTTGTGGCACTTTCATGGGCGGACTGGCAATGCTGGCGCGCTCGCTGGGCCATGAAGTGACGGGTTCGGACGCCAATGTGTATCCGCCAATGAGCACACTTCTGGAGAAACAGGGCATCTCGTTAATTCAGGGCTACGATGCCAGCCAGCTGGATCCCGAGCCGGACCTGGTGATCATCGGCAACGCCATGACCCGCGGCAATCCGTGCGTCGAGGCGGTTCTGGAACGCAATATTCCGTTCATGTCCGGTCCGCAGTGGCTGCATGACTTCGTCCTGCGCGACCGCTGGGTGGTTGCCGTTGCCGGTACCCATGGCAAAACCACGACCGCAGGGATGGCGACCTGGATCCTCGAAGCCTGCGGCTACAAGCCGGGCTTCGTGATTGGCGGCGTACCGGGTAATTTCGACGTTTCTGCGCGTCTGGGCGACAGCCCGTTCTTCGTGATCGAAGCCGACGAATACGACTGCGCGTTCTTCGACAAGCGCTCCAAGTTCGTGCACTACTGCCCGCGCACGCTGATCCTCAACAACCTTGAGTTCGACCACGCGGATATTTTTGACGACCTGAAAGCGATCCAGAAACAGTTCCACCACCTGGTGCGCATTGTTCCGGGCCAGGGGCGCATCATCCTGCCGGAAAACGACATCAACCTGAAGCAGACGATGGCGATGGGCTGCTGGAGCGAGCAGGAGCTGGTGGGCGAGCAGGGCCACTGGCAGGCGAAGAAGCTCAACGCCGATGCTTCCGAGTGGGAAGTGCTGCTCGACGGTGAAAAAGTGGGTGAGGTGAAGTGGGGCCTGGTGGGCGAGCACAACATGCACAACGGCCTGATGGCCATTGCTGCGGCGCGTCACGTGGGCGTTCAGCCTGCGGATGCGGCCAATGCGCTAGGTTCGTTTATCAATGCCCGTCGCCGCCTGGAGCTGCGCGGTGAAGCCCACGGCGTTAGCGTGTATGACGATTTCGCGCACCACCCAACGGCCATTCTGGCGACGCTTGCCGCCCTGCGCGGCAAGGTCGGCGGGACGGCCCGCATTCTGGCGGTGCTGGAACCGCGCTCGAACACCATGAAGATGGGCATCTGCAAAGACGATCTCGCGCCGTCATTAGGACGCGCCGATGAGGTCTTCCTGCTGCAGCCGCAGCATATTCCATGGCAGGTGGCTGAAGTAGCCGATGCCTGCATTCAGCCTGCGCACTGGAGTGCGGACGTGGATGCGCTCGCGGATATGGTGGTGAAAGCCGCTCAGCCCGGCGACCATATTCTGGTGATGAGCAACGGCGGGTTCGGTGGGATCCATCAGAAGCTGCTGGACGGTCTGGCGAAGAAAGCGGAAGCGGCAGCCGACGCGTAAAAAAAGCCCGGTGGCGCTCGCGCTTACCGGGCCTACGTTCTTTTCTCCCTCGCCCCTTCGGGGTGAGGGGAACGAATTACTCTTCGTTCTCAGACAGCTCGCGCAGATACTGGAAAATCAGGCGCGCGGACTTCGGCGGCTTATTCCCTTCTTTCTCTTTCTTCGCGTTGCGGATCAAGGAACGCAGCTGCTGGCGGTCGGCATCCGGCCACAGGTTTAGCACTTCCGGCACGGCGTCATCACCCTGTTCAATCAGACGATCGCGGATCTGCTCCAGCTTATGGAACAGCGCAACCTGCTGGTTGTGGCGGTTTTTCAGCTTGTCCAGCGCCTGGCGGATCGGATCGACGTCGCGCTGACGCAGCATTTTCCCGATAAGCTGAAGCTGGCGACGACGGCCTTCTTTCTTGATTTTCTGTGCCAGTTCAATGGCATCGCGCAGATCCTGGTCGAGCGGGATCTTGTCCAGCGCGTTTTTACCCAGTTCTACCATTTCCGCGCCAAGCTGTTTTAACTCTTCGGCGTCACGTTTAATTTCACTTTTACTGACCCAGATGATCTCATCATCTTCGTCTTCGATGTCATCACCGGGAACGTCGTCGAGCCAGTCTTCGGGCTGCTTAGTCATGTCAGGCTCCTTAAAAAAAGAGGCTAATGTTACCAGTTAAGACGCGCACTGAAAAACGGTTCTCTGTTAGACTTCAGTTAACTCTCTCTTACAGTATGGCATTTGCGATGAAAGTAACCTCACAAGTTGAAGCGCAGCGTAAGATTCTGGAAGAAGCCGTCTCCACCGCGCTGATGCTTGCTTCAGAAAAATCAGATGGCGCCGAAGTGGCGGTCAGCAAAACCACCGGCATCAGCGTAAGTACCCGCTATGGTGAAGTGGAGAACGTAGAATTCAACAGCGATGGCGCGCTTGGGATCACGGTGTATCACCAGAACCGCAAAGGCAGCGCGTCATCCACCGATCTCAGCCCGGATGCCATTGCCCGCACGGTGCAGGCGGCGCTGGATATCGCCCGTTATACCTCCCCGGATCCTTACGCAGGCGTGGCGGATAAAGACCTGCTGGCGTTTGACGCGCCGGATCTCGATCTTTTCCACCCGGCGGAAGTGACCCCGGACGAAGCGATCGAACTGGCCGCGCGCGCCGAGCAGGCTTCGCTGCAGGCCGATAAGCGCATCACCAATACCGAAGGCGGCAGCTTTAACAGCCACTACGGCATCAAAGTCTTCGGCAATAGCCACGGCATGCTGCAGGGCTACTGCTCCACCCGTCATTCGCTCTCCAGCTGCGTCATCGCCGAAGAGAACGGTGACATGGAGCGTGACTACGCCTACACCATTGGCCGCGCGCTGGGGGATTTGCAGTCTCCTGAGTGGGTGGGTAAAGAGTGTGCCGAACGCACGCTGTCACGCCTGTCGCCGCGTAAACTCTCCACCATGAAGGCCCCGGTCATTTTTGCCAACGAAGTGGCAACCGGTCTGTTTGGCCATCTGGTGGGCGCTATCGCGGGCGGCTCGGTTTACCGTAAATCGACCTTCCTGCTCGACTCGCTGGGCAAGCAGATCCTGCCGGAATGGCTCACCATTGAAGAACATCCGCACCTGCTGAAAGGGCTGGCCTCCACGCCGTTCGACAGCGAAGGCGTGCGCACCGAACGTCGCGATATCGTCAAAGACGGTATTCTGACCCAGTGGCTGCTGACCAACTACTCCGCGCGCAAGCTGGGGCTGAAAAGCACCGGACACGCTGGCGGCATCCACAACTGGCGCATTGCCGGACAGGGCCTGAACTTTGAGCAGATGCTGAAAGAGATGGGCACCGGTCTGGTAGTCACCGAGCTGATGGGTCAGGGCGTAAGCGGCATCACTGGAGACTACTCGCGCGGCGCGGCGGGCTTCTGGGTGGAAAACGGCGAAATCCAGTATCCGGTGAGCGAAATTACCATCGCCGGTAACCTTAAGGACATGTGGCGCAATATCGTTACGGTCGGTAACGATATTGAAACACGTAGCAATATACAGTGTGGTTCTGTACTTCTGCCGGAAATGAAAATCGCCGGTCAGTAATATCCGTAAAGGCGTTTTAATAATAAAAAAGGAAGTGAGCAATGCGTAAACATCTGTTAGCGATCGTCGCGGCTTCAACGCTGGTTCTTGGCTCTTCTGCGTTTGCTGCCGATCTTGAAGACGACATGGGCATCCTCGGTCAAAACCTGAAGGTGGTGCAGAAAACCGACAATGCGGCTGAAATGAAAGACGCGCTGACCAAAATGCGTGAAGCGGCGCTGGACGCACAAAAAGCGACGCCTCCTAAGCTGGAAAGCAAAGCGGCAGACAGCGCAGAGATGAAAGACTACCGCCACGGCTTTGACGTGCTGGTCGGCCAGATCGACGGCGCGCTGAAGCTGGCTAACGAAGGCAAAGTGAAGGAAGCCCAGGCGGCGGCCGAGCAGTTTGTGACGACCCGTAACACGTATCACAAGAAATACCGTTAACCGATCGCGCATCTGACAAACAACCAGCGGGGGCCAGCGGCTCCCGTTTTTTTTACGCGGTAATAAGTAAACCCTATCGCCATCACATTTTTGCGTCACCACGCCTGAACGTTTCGTTTCCCTTGCGCGCGTTTTGCCGCTGGAATACGTGATATTCATCACGCAAATACCGGGATTAATTCAGATTCACCGCATTTATGTGGCACAGATCACTGCTGCGGCTCGCCTTTCCACTTCGAAGTGGAAAACAACTCGCTACAAACAATTCCCCCCCAACGTTAGTTTTATTCCAGAGCCATTAACGGGGTAAGACCAGTGATTAACGGAGCGGTAATGAACGACGTTGGGGAACAGGCGGAGCAAACAGAACAGCTCGCGAACACCATGCTGCAGCAGGTTTATGCCCTGCTGGCCCGGAACAACATCATCCCCAATGCGGTACAGGAGCAGATGCTCACCTCCCACGTGCGCGCCATGGCGCACCGGTCCGTGACCGGCGAGCCGCTGCCGGAGGTTGAAGCAGAGCTGTTTGACGAAATTTCACCGGATTCAATGCGGCTCGCCCGTGAAGTGGTCGCGCAGTTTGGCAACCTTCCTGATGAAGAAGCCTGGCTGCTCTCCGTTCACTTTGAAGTCGCGAAAGACAACCTTTAAGGAGCAACACATGGAACAGATTACAGTCGTGATTGGCGATCGCCTGGGTAAAGGTCAGAAAGTGGCTGCCGGTGTGGAAAAAGCAGGTGGACGCGCGGTGGTCGTACCGGGCATGGCGGCGGACATGAAGCTCGGCGACGTGATGAAAGCGGAAAACGCCACCTTCGGCATCTCCTTCTGCGGCAGCGGCGGCGCGGGTGCCATCACTGCCCAAACCAAATATGGCTACAAGGCCAAATACGGCATGCGTTCCGTGGAAGAGGGCATGACCGCCATTAACGAAGGCTGCAACGTGCTGGGCTTCGGCTTTATGGATAAAGAAGAGCTGGGCGAGCGTCTGGTGCAGGCGTGGCAGAAGAAATACGGCGCATAAGCATGAAAGAACAGTTCACAACCACGGTGAGAGTGAAGGGCAAAGGCGACGCCAAAGCGCGCGCCTTTGCCGACGCGCTCAACCACGTTCAGGCCGCGGTGATGAAAGCCTCACCGCATATCTTACTGCGTATTGAGCCACAGGATGTGCAGGTCGTTCAGGCGCAAGAAGCGGTGCGAAAAGAAGCGTTTCTGTTCTTCTTTCTGCGCCGGGAAAGACGCACCTACAGCGTGGAGCTGGATGTGACCGTCAACGTGACCGCCATCAATCTTGACCAGGTGGATTTCGTCACGCAACGCTGATTATTCATAAAAGGGCAGACTGATGTTCTTAATTATATTAATAAAATCGCTCATCATTGGCGGCCTGGTTGGCGTCGGTGTGGGTGCCGGGGCTGCACGCATGTTTCATGCGCCTACCACTCAGGGTATGGGCGCGTTTCGTACGTTGGGGGAACTGAACTCCTGTGAAGGGGATCCGGCGTCCCACTTCTCCTTTGGGTTAGGTTTCTTCTTTAACGCCTGGGCCTCTTCCGTGGCCGCAGGGGCTTTCACACAGGACGTTGACCACCGCATCATCCCGAACTGGGGTGCTGCTGCACTGATGATCAAAAACCGTAACGTCGGCGAAACGCTGCACGATCCCCGCAAAATGGCGATTGCCTGCGGCGTGATTGGCATGCTCGTCGTCACCTTCCTGAACCTGACCGCCTCCTCCGTTCCGGCAGCGCTTCAGGTCACCGCCGTGAAGGTGCTGGTACCGGCGGCAAACCTGCTGGTGAACACCGTGATGCCGGTGATCTTCTGGCTGGCGGCCATCGACGCGGGTAAAAAATCGGGCTTCTGGGCCACCATCTTCGGCGGCGCGGCGCAGCTGATCATGGGCAACGCCGTACCGGGCCTGGTGCTGGGGATCCTGATCGGGAAAGGCGTGGAAGAGAGCGGCTGGAACCACGTCACCAAAGTGATGATGGCGGCTATCGTTCTGCTCTTCGTGCTGAGCGGCTTCTTCCGCGGCTTCGACATGAAGATGATCGAATCCTTCCATCTGACCGTGCCGAACTGGCTCGACATGATCCACAACTCGCTCAGCGGTAAATAACAGGAGCCTCTAAATGGAACAGAATAAAGGTTTTTGGTATGCCGACTGGTCGTTCCCGATCTTCGTTGGCCTGCTCTCCTCCGGCGTTTTCGCCGGGACGCACATGTACTACCTCTACGGCATCGGCGCGTTTAACGAAGTGGCCTTCGTAGCGATGCTAAAAGCGGGGATCGATACCGGCGTCTACGGCGCGGTGGCGGCGTTCGGCGCGAGCTTCCTGTTCGCCCGTATTATCGAAGGGTCGCTGGTCGGTATTCTCGACATCGGCGGGGCGATCCAGACCGGCGTAGGCCTCGGCGTTCCGGCGCTGCTGCTGGGAGCGGGCATCATGTTCCCGGTGACCAACTTCATTGCCGCGCTGATTACCGGCCTGGTGATTGGTCTGGCGATTGGCTACGTCATCATCCTGGCGCGTAAGTTCACCATCAACCAGAGCAACTCCACCTACGGCGCAGACGTGATGATGGGCGCGGGCAACGCCTCCGGCCGCTTCCTCGGGCCGTTGATTATCCTCAGCGCCATGACCGCCTCCATTCCTATCGGCGTAGGTTCCCTGCTGGGTGCGCTGGTGTTCTACATCTGGCAGAAGCCGATCACCGGTGGCGCCATTCTCGGCGCGATGCTGTTGGGCTGGCTGTTCCCGGTCGCCCTTTAATACCCGCGGGCGCTAAGGCGCCCGCCTTATCAGGAGATCCTCATGTTTGATTTACTCCTGCGCCGTGCGCGCCTTGCCGACGATACCCTGACCGATATCGCCATTCAGGACGGGAAGATCGCGGCGCTGGGCGACATTGACGCCCCCGCGCATAAAACGGTTGAGCTGAACGGCGACGTGTTCGTCAGCGCAGGCTGGATTGACTCTCACGTTCACTGTTACCCGAACTCCCCGATTTACCACGACGAGCCGGACAGCGTGGGTATTGCCACCGGCGTCACCTCCGTAGTGGACGCGGGCAGTACCGGTGCCGACGACGTGGATGATTTCTATAAAATCACCCGCAGCGCCTCCACCGAGGTATTTGCCCTGCTGAATATCTCCCGCGTGGGGCTGATTGCCCAGAACGAGCTGGCCAACATGGCGAATATCGACGCTGACGCGGTGAAGCAGGCGGTGAAGCGCCACCCTGATTTCATCGTCGGCCTGAAGGCGCGCATGAGCAGCAGCGTGGTCGGTGAAAACGGCATCACGCCGCTGGAGCGCGCCAAAGCCATCCAGAAAGAGAACGGCGACCTGCCGCTGATGGTGCACATCGGCAACAACCCGCCGAACCTCGACGAAATTGCCGAGCTGCTGAGCTCCGGAGACATCATCACCCACTGCTACAACGGCAAGCCCAACCGCATTCTGACGCCCTCCGGCGAGCTGCGCGCCTCCATCACCTCCGCTCTGAAGCGCGGCGTACGTCTGGACGTGGGGCACGGCACGGCGAGCTTTAGCTTTGAGGTGGCAAAACGCGCCATCGCGATGGGCATTCTGCCGCACACCATCAGCTCGGACATCTACTGCCGCAACCGCATCAACGGCCCGGTCGGCTCGCTGGCAAGCGTGATGTCGAAGTTTCTCGCCATCGGCATGTCGCTGCCGCAGGTGATTGACTGCGTGACTGCGAACGCCGCCGACGGCCTGCGCCTGGCGCGCAAGGGGCGCATCCAGCCGGGTCTCGACGCCGACCTGACGCTGTTTACGCTTAAGCGCCAGCCGACGGTGCTGACGGATGCCGAAAACGACAGCCTGCAGGCTGAACACATTCTGGTGCCGCTTGCCGCGATCCGCGCGGGCAAGGGCTACATGACCGAACAAGGGAGCACGGAACATGCCTTCGATTTATGAGAAGTACAACTTAAAGCAGGTGATCAATACCTCCGGCCGCATGACGGCGCTGGGCGTCTCCACGCCGCGCCCGGAAGTGGTGCAGGCGGCGATGGACGGCATGAATCACTATTTCGAGATGAAGGATCTGGTCAATAAAACCGGGGAATACATCGCGAAGCTGCTGGATGTGGAAGGCGCGACGGTGGTTTCCTGCGCGTCGGCGGGCATAGCCCAGTCGGTGGCGGCGGTGCTGGTCAAAGACAGCGACTGGCTGCTGGAAAACCTGCACGTGACCCCGATTGAGAACAACGAAATCGTCCTGCCGAAAGGCCACAACGTAAACTTTGGCGCGCCGGTGGGCACCATGGTGGCGCTGGGCGGCGGCAAGCTGGTGGAGGCGGGCTACGCCAACGAATGCTCTGCCGATCAGCTGGCGGCGGCGATCACCCCGCGCACGGCGGCGATCCTCTACATCAAATCGCACCACTGCGTGCAGAAAAGCATGCTCAGCGTCGGGCAGGCGGCGGTGGTGGCGCGCAAGCACGATCTCCCGCTGATCGTCGATGCGGCGGCGGAAGAAGATCTGCACGCGTACTACCGATCCGGCGCCGATCTGGTGATCTACAGCGGCGCGAAGGCGATTGAAGGCCCAACCAGCGGGCTGGTGATCGGCAAAACCCAGTACGTTGAGTGGGTGAAGCGTCAGACCGCGGGCATAGGCCGCGCGATGAAGGTGGGGAAAGAGGGCATTCTTGGCCTGACCTGCGCCATCGAACACTACCTTACCGCGACCAAAGAGAGCGGGGCCGAGATGGTGGCGAAGATGACGCCGTTTATCGAGGCGCTCAACACCCTGAACGGCGTGACCGCGCGCGTGGTCTGGGACAGCGCCGGTCGCGATATCGCCCGTACCGAGATTAAGTTCGACGAAGCCACGACCGGCGTCGGCACGGGCGATCTGGTGGCGAAGCTCAAGCAGGGCGAATACGCCATTTACTTCCGTGGCTACAAGGCCAATGAAGGGATTATCGAGGCGGACGTGCGCAGCGTGAACGCTGATCAGCTGAACATCGTCTACCGCCGCATTAGCGAAGTATTAGGACAGGAGAAAAACGCATGAAACTGACCCCCAACTTTTACCGTGACCGCGTCTGCCTGAACGTGCTGGCAGGATCGAAAGCCAACGCCAGCGCCATTTACGAGGCGGCAGAAGGTCACGTGCTGGTGGGCGTGCTCTCCAAAAATTACCCGGACGTGGCGAGCGCCGTTGCCGATATGCGTGAATACGCCGAGCTGATTGAGAACGCCCTCTCCGTTGGGCTGGGCGCGGGCGATCCGAACCAGTCTGCTATGGTGAGTGAAATCTCCCGTCAGGTGCAGCCGCAGCATGTTAACCAGGTCTTTACCGGCGTGGCCACCAGCCGCGCGCTGCTGGGGCAGAATGAGTCGGTGGTCAACGGTCTGGTCTCTCCAACCGGCACCGTCGGGATGGTCAAAATCTCCACCGGACCGCTGAGCAGCAACGCTCCGGACGGCATTGTGCCAGTTGAAACCGCGATTGCCCTGCTGAAGGATTTCGGCGGCAGCTCCATCAAATACTTCCCGATGGGCGGCCTGAAGTGCCGTGACGAGTACAAAGCGGTGGCGGAAGCCTGCGCCCGTCACGACTTCTGGCTGGAGCCGACCGGAGGTATCGATCTGGAAAACTATGAGGAGATCCTGCAGATCGCCCTCGACGCGGGCGTGAGCAAAATCATCCCGCATATCTACAGCTCGATTATCGACAAAGCCAGCGGCGACACGCGCCCGGAAGACGTGCGTACGCTGCTGGAAATGACGAAAAAGCTGGTGAAGTAGTATCTGCCCTCATCCTAACCCTCTCCCAAAGGGAGAGGGAAACTTTACCCCCCTCTCCCTTTGGGAGAGGGCCGGGGTGAGGGAAAACAAACCGCACAAACCTGAAGGAGCCACCATGCATACCCGTACCCTGCTTGTTGCTTCACTCTCAATGTTCGCCAACGCCGCTATCGCCCAGACGCAGTACGCCTGGGTGGGCACCTACACCCCTAACGGCGAAGGGCTGTACCGCTTTACCGTTGACCCGCAAAGCGGCGCGCTGGCGAATAAAACGCTGGTGAGCAAGCTGCCGAACGCCGCGCAGCTGGCCGTCTCGCACGACGGCAAAACGCTGTATCTGGCAAGCGAAGTGGAGCAGGGCGTGGTGCAGGCGCTGCGGGTGGGGGATAACGGCCAGCTGAGCGAGCTGAATCAGGTGGCCTCCGGCGGCGCGGGGCCGGTTTACCTGTCGCTGACGCCGAACGGTCGCCATCTTCTGGTGGCGAACTACGTCAGCGGATCTATCGCAGTGCTGCCCGTTAAAGCAGACGGCAGCCTGGGTGAGGCTACGGATAAGCATCAGGATCAGGGCGAGCCGGGCGCGGCGAAGCCGGAAGCGGCAGCGGAGGGCAGCTTTGCCATCAGCGATCATAACGGCCCACACGCGCACATGATCGCCGCCGATCCGAGCGGGAAATACGTCTTTTCCACCGATCTTGGGCTGGATCGCCTCTACCAGTACCGTTTTGACGATCGAACAGGGAAGCTGACGCCGAACGATCCGCCGTTTATCAACGCCTCCTCAAAAGGCGCCGGGCCGCGCCACTTTGTCTTTACGCCAAAAGGCGATGCCCTGTGGCTGATTAACGAAGAGGCGTCTACGCTCACCCATTATACCGTGAGCGCCAACGGCACCTTAAAAGAGGGCAAAACGCTTTCAGCCCTGCCGGAAGGCTACAAAGGCACCAGCTTTGCTGCCGGGCTCGCATTAAGCGCCGACGGTAAACAGCTGTATGTGGCTAACCGTTTGCATAACAGCATCGGGCACTTTACCGTAACAGCGGAGGGAACGCTGACGCATCAGGACGACGTCTGGACGCGCGGCGACTACCCGCGCACCCTGACGCTCGATAAGCAGGGGCGCTGGCTGTACGTCATGAACCAGCGCAGCGACAACATCACCCGTTTCCGCGTGGCGCAGGACGGGAAATTGAGCTTCGAGCCAGACTATACCCCGGTCGGCAGCCCATCCCAGATGGTCATTTCACCTTAAGCTGTAATAAGAGGACAAGCCCGTGCGATTTCCGAACCAACGTTTAGCGCAACTGTTCGATCTGTTGCAAAACGAGACGCTGCCGCAGGACGAGCTGGCGCAGCGGCTGTCGGTCTCCACGCGAACCGTCCGTGCCGATATCACCGCCCTGAACGCGCTGCTGGCTGGCCACGGCGCGCAGTTTATATTGAGCCGGGGCAACGGCTATCAGCTCAAAATTGATGATGCCCAGCGCTACCAGCAGCTGCTGGCATCCCACCCGCGCGCGCTGCGTATTCCCCGGACCGGGCCGGAGCGCGTGCACTATCTGGTGGTGCGTTTTCTCACCTCGGCGTTTTCTCTTAAGCTTGAGGATCTGGCGGACGAGTGGTTTGTCAGCCGCGCCACGCTGCAAAGCGACATGGCCGAAGTCCGCGAGTGGTTCCACCGCTATAACCTGACGCTGGAAACGCGTCCTCGCCACGGCATGAAGCTGTTTGGCAGCGAGATGTCGACCCGCGCCTGCCTGACCGATCTGCTCTGGGAGCTTGCGCAGCAGGACAGCCTGAACCCGCTGGTGACCGACGTGGCGCTGAATGCAGGCGTGGCGGAGCAGATGGTGCCCGTGCTGCACGAGGCGCTGACGCGTCATCACATCCGTCTGACCGATGAAGGCGAGCTGTTCCTGCGCCTGTACTGTGCGGTATCGGTACGGCGCATCAGCGAGGGCTATCCGCTGCCGGAATTCCACGCCGAAGACGTGGAAGAGAACGTGCGCGAGGCGGCGAAGGATATCGCCGTCACTATCCAGCAGCTGGCGGGCAAAGCGCTTTCACCTTCGGAGGAGAGCTGGCTGTGCGTGCACATTGCGGCGCGGCAGATTCAGGAGATTGCCCCGAGCGCAATTAACGCGGATGACGACGAAGCGCTGGTCAACTACATCCTGCGCTATATCAACACCCACTATAACTACAACCTGCTGAGCGACGCGCAGCTGCACGCGGACCTGCTCACGCACATCAAAACCATGATCACCCGCGTGCGGTATCAAATCATGATCCCCAATCCGCTGCTGGATAACATCAAGCAGCACTACCCGATGGCGTGGGATATGACCTTGGCGGCGGTGTCGAGCTGGGGAAAATACACGCCTTATGTGATCAGCGAAAACGAGATTGGTTTCCTGGTGCTGCATATCGGCGTCGGGCTGGAGCGCCACTACAACATCGGCTACCAGCGTCAGCCGCGCGTACTGCTGGTGTGCGACGCAGGTAATGCCATGGTCCGCATGATTGAAGCGGTGCTGCAGCGCAAGTACCCGCAAATTGAGGTGGCCCGCACGCTCACCCTGCGCGAGTACGAGCTGGCGGAAACGATTAGCGAAGACTTTGTGATCGCCACCGCCCGCGTCAGCGAAAAGTCCAAACCGGTGGTGACGATCGCCCCGTTCCCGACCGATTACCAGTTAGAGCAGATCGGCAAGCTGGTGCTGGTGGACCGCACCCGCCCGTGGATGCTGGATAAATACTTCGACGCGGCCCATTTCCGCATTATCGACAAGCCCGTTGACCAGCAAACGCTGTTTCGCGAGCTGTGCGCGCAGCTTGAAGGCGAGGGGTTTGTCGGCGCGGAGTTCCTGGATTCGGTCGTCGAGCGTGAAGCCATCGTCAGCACCATGCTCGGCGACGGCATCGCGCTGCCGCACTCCCTCGGCCTTTTAGCGCAGAAAACCGTGGTCTATACCGTGCTCGCCCCGCACGGCGTACAGTGGGGCGACGAAACCGCGCACGTCATCTTCCTGCTCGCCATCAGCAAAAGCGAATACGAAGAGGCGATGGCGATTTACGATATCTTCGTCACCTTCCTGCGTGAACGGGCGATGTCGCGGCTCTGTAGCTGCAGTGACTTTGCCGAATTTAAGGCGGTGGCAATGGAGAGTTTGAGTCGGTTTTGAGAGGCATTATCCAGAATTCGATGTAATGCGAATGTAATGCTAAACTGCATTACACATTCGATTTTACCGGAGGCATAATGGCCACGCTGAACGTCCGTCTGGATGACAAACTCAAAAACGAGGCTTATGCCGTGCTGGAAAAACTCAATATCACCCCAACGGAAGCCGTGCGATTACTGTTTCAGTACGTCGCGGAGACGGGACGTATGCCGGTGAAAACGGTCACGATTAGCGACAGCGAAGATGCGCTGATACAGACGGTCCGGGAGCGACTGGCGAATCCGCAAAAGGGAATCAAGGTTAGTCTGGATGACTTATGAACTGGCATTTGACCCGAGGGCGTTAAAGGAGTGGAGCAAGCTGGGGCAGACTGTAAAAGACCAGTTTAAGAAGAAACTTGCGGACGTGCTGGTAAACCCCAGGGTCGAATCGGCCCGCCTGCATGGTCTGCCGGATTGCTACAAAATAAAACTCAGAACGCAGGGTTATCGTTTGGTCTATCAGGTTCAGGACAACGTTGTAACGGTATTTGTTATCGCTATCGGTAAGCGAGAGAAATCAGCCGTTTATCATGATGCAAACAAACGGCTTTAGCGATCATCGTAAATGGTGCACAACCTGGTTGCTGCTGCCGCGCCAAATCAGCGCCGGGTCTTTTAAATCCTGCACGAACTTGCCGTCAACCAGGACGTTAATCAGATCCACCACTTCCATTTGCTGCGCGTTCAGCTCATCCAGCCTGTAGCCTGTCCAGACCCAGATATCTTTTCCCGGACACTCTCCCCGAATGCGCTTCACCAGCTTCAGGATATCCGGCACGTTTTGCGGGTGCAGGGGGTCGCCGCCGGAGAGCGAGATCCCCTGGCGTTTGATGCGCGTGTCGTTAAGGTCGTTGACGATCCGGTCTTCCATTTCGGCGGTGAACGGCATGCCGGAATTCAGGCGCCAGGTGCTTTTGTTATAGCAGCCGGGGCATTCGTGGACGCAGCCTGAGACGAACAGGGTGCAGCGGGTGCCGGGACCGTTGACGATGTCGACGGGGTAGTATTGATGATATCGCATAGAAAATGTCCAGAGAATTTGTGCCCGCTGATGCCCTCACCCCGACCCTCTCCCACAGGGAGAGGGAGAAAACCGGCGGCCGGAATAACAATGTGCTCGATCGGTCCCCTCTCCCTTGAGGGAGAGGGGTAGGGTGAGGGGTAGAACCCTGCGCAGAACTTACCCGATCTGCCCATTCCCCAAATGCTTCACGCGACGCTTCACCTCTTCCTGCTTGCCGGCGTTAAACGGACGCGCGTCCGGGCTGCCGAGATATCCGCATACGCGACGGGTCACGGAGACGCGAGCCGCATCGTGGTTGCCGCATTTCGGGCAGGTAAAGCCTTTGCTGGTGCACTCAAACTCGCCGGTAAAGCCGCACTCGTAGCACTCGTCGATTGGCGTGTTGGTCCCGTAATACGGCACGTGCTGATAGCTGTAATCCCACACGTCTTCCAGCGCCTTCAGGTTGTGCTGAATGTTAGGGTACTCGCCGTAGCAGATGAAGCCGCCGCTGGCGATCGGTGGATACGCTGCTTCAAAGTCGATCTTGTCATACGGGTTCACCTTTTTCTCCACGTCGAGGTGGAAGCTGTTGGTGTAATACCCTTTGTCGGTCACGCCTTCCACAATCCCGAACTCGGCGGTGTCCAGACGGCAGAAGCGGTCGCACAGGTTCTCGCTCGGGGTGCTGTAGAGGCTAAACCCGTAGCCGGTTTCCTCTTTCCACTGGTCAACCGCGTCGCGCAGGCGCTGAACAATCGCAATGCCTTTTTCGCGCAGGGCCTCGCTGTCGTACATATGCGTATCGCCAGCCAATGCGTTGATGGTCTCGTGAATACCGATATAGCCCAGCGAAATCGACGCGCGACCGTTTTTGAAGATCTCAGACACGTCATCGTCCGCTTTCAGGCGCACTCCGCAGGCTCCTTCCATATAGAGGATCGGCGCGACGCGGGCTTTGACCCCTTCAAGGCGCGCAATGCGGGTCATCAGCGCCTTACGCGCCAGCTGCAGACGCTCGTCCAGCAGCGTCCAGAATTCCGCTTCATTGCCTTTCGCCTCCAGCGCGATGCGCGGCAGGTTCAGGCTGATGACGCCCAGGTTGTTGCGCCCGTCGTGGATCTGCTCGCCGTTTTCATCTTCGTACACGCCGAGGAAGCTGCGGCAGCCCATTGGCGTTTTAAACGAACCGGTCACTTTGACGACCTGATCGTAGTTCAGGATGTCCGGGTACATGCGCTTGCTCGCGCACTCCAGCGCCAGCTGTTTGATGTCGTAGTTTGGATCGCCAAACTTGTGGTTCAGGCCGTCGCGAATGGCAAAGACCAGTTTCGGGAACACCGCCGTTTTGCGGTTCTTGCCGAGGCCGGAAATGCGGTTGCGCAGGATGGACTGCTGGATCAGGCGCGATTCCCAGCTGGTGCCCAGACCAAACCCGAAGGTTACAAACGGCGTCTGGCCGTTGGCGGTGTGCAGCGTGTTCACCTCATACTCCAGCGACTGGAAGGCGTCGTAGCACTCTTTCTCGGTGCGGGAGTGCGCGTAGCCGTCGGAGTCCGGGATCTGCCACTCTTCGGCCGTTTTACGATGCTTGTTGAAGCTTGCCGTCACGAACGGGGCCAGCACTTCATCAATGCGGTTAATCGTGGTGCCGCCATAAATATGGCTGGCGACCTGAGCGATAATCTGCGCGGTGACGGCAGTGGCCGTGGAGATTGATTTAGGCGGTTCAATCTCGGCGTTACCCATTTTAAAACCGTGGGTCAGCATGCCCTTCAGGTCGATCAGCATGCAGTTGAACATAGGGAAGAACGGCGAATAGTCGAGATCGTGGTAGTGAATTTCACCGCGCTCGTGCGCCGACACCACGTCGCGCGGCAGCAGGTGCTGACGGGCATAGTGTTTGGCGACGATACCGGCCAGCAGGTCGCGCTGGGTCGGGATCACTTTACTGTCTTTGTTGGCGTTTTCATTGAGCAGGGCGGAGTTGGTCTGCTCCACCAGGCCACGGATCTCCTGGTTCAGACGACCGCGCTTCTCACGCTGCACGTCACGATCGTGACGGTACTCAATGTAGGCACGCGCCAGCTGCTTGTAAGGCCCCGCCATCAGCTGGTTCTCAACCGCGGTCTGGATCTCGTTGATATCGACCTGGCTGCGTTCGTTCATCTGGCTGCTAACGACTTCTGCGACGGTGGCGCAGTAATCTGCGTCATCGACTCCCGCTGCTTTAGCTGCACGCAGAATGGCTTCCTGGATGCGCTCTGATTTAAACGGCACTTTACAGCCATCACGTTTCATCACATGCGGTGTCATGATCACTCCATTTTTTGAAAACAGGTTATCCACAGAGGTGGAGAAGTAATAACCGGGCGTATTCCCCGCCGGGCCAAAGACTTCCCGCGTTCCCAGCTCGTGTTATCCACAATTCCGGCCAGCGTAAGCGCCGTCTTGTTGTTGGAATAGTAGACGATAAATACAAGATGTTGGGTCGGAGTGCATTTTAAGTGCTATATATAGTGATTTGCATCAAACATGTTTGCGATTTATTTGATGCAGAACAAAGTAAAAAGACGAGAGTACAAACGACGGGCGCTTCAGCGATTGTAAAGGCGCGCGAGAAAAATCTGATTAATTATTCAACAAAAACAGTAAAGTAAGCCGGGTGCTGAGCCGCACCCGGCAGGGAAAGTTACTGCTGCAACCACCAGACGGCTTCAAACGGACGCAGCGACGTCGTTTGCGGTGTCGGGTAGTTACTCATCAACACCTGCAACTTACCGCTGAGAAAGTCTGTCTGCCATTCCTGAGGCGTATTACTCAGGTTCGCCGCAACGATCAGGGTCTGCCCCTGCCACTGGCGACGGTAGCACCAAAAAGAAGGGTGTTCCGGCAGGAGATCCTCATAATCCCCCCACGTCAGCACCGGCAGGGTTTTGCGCAGGCTAATCAGCGACTGATAGGTATAGAAGACGGAATCCGCATCGTCGAGCGCCGCGCGGGCGTTCACCGTCTCGTAGTTATCGCAGACCCCAATCCACGGCTCGCCCTCGGTAAAACCCGCATTGTGCGAAGCTTCCCATTGCATTGGGGTTCGCCCGTTATCACGGGACTTACTCGCCAGAATCGCCAGCAATTCCTCAGGCTCGCGGCCGTTGGCGCGCAGTTCGGCGAACATGTTCAGGCTCTCCACGTCGCGGTAATCGGTGATGCGGCTGAAGTGCGGGTTGGTCATCCCCAGCTCTTCGCCCTGGTAGATATACGGCGTGCCCTGCATGCCGTGCAGCACCATGCCGAGCATCTTCGCGGCCTGTACGCGGTATTCTCCTTCGTCACCAAAGCGCGACACGATGCGCGGCTGATCGTGGTTACACCAGAACAGCGCGTTCCAGGCCCTGTTGTGCATGCCCTGCTGCCAGTGGCGGAAGAGGGTTTTCAGCGCCACGAAGTCCGGCTTCGCCTTCGTCCACTTTTCGCCGCCGGGGTAGTCCACCTTCAGGTGATGGAAGTTAAAGGTCATCGACAGCTCGCTGCCGTCGAGCGAGGCGTACTGCTGGCAGTTCTCCAGCGAGGTCGAGGACATCTCGCCCACCGTCATCAGGTTGCGCGGGGTGAAGACGTCCCGGCTCATCTCCTGCAGATATTCGTGAACGCGCGGCCCGTCGGTATAGAAGCGGCGGCCGTCTCCGGTGTTGTCGTCCGGGAAATCCTGATCTTTTGAAATCAGGTTAATCACGTCGAGACGCAAGCCGTCCACGCCGCGATCGGCCCAGAACTCGCACACCTTTTTCAGCTCGGCGCGCACTTCAGGGTTTTCCCAGTTGAGGTCCGCCTGCTCCGGGGCGAACAGGTGCAGATAGTACTGCTCGCTCTCGGCGTGCCAGCGCCAGGCGTTGCCGCCAAACTTGGAGCGCCAGTTGTTGGGAAGCTGCTCCGGCGTGCCGTCGCGCCAGATGTAGAACTGGCGGTACGGGCTCGCTTTGTTCAGCGACTCGCGGAACCAGGCGTGCTGCGTGGAGGTGTGGTTAAACACCATATCCAGCACGATGCGAATGCCGCGCTCGTGCGCCCGGGCAACCAGCTCGTCGAAATCATCCAGCGTGCCGTAGGCCGGATCGATGGCGGTGTAATTCGCCACGTCGTAGCCGTTATCCACCTGCGGGGAGATATAAAATGGCGTCAGCCAGATGGCGTCGATGCCGAGGATTTTCAGGTAGTCCAGACGCGTCGTCACGCCGCGCAGATCGCCGGTGCCGCTGCCGGTGGTGTCCTGGAAACTCTTTGGGTAAATCTGATAGATGACGCCGTTCTGCCACCAGTGAGGAAGGGTATTCATAATGCGTTCCTGCAAATGCGAAGGGGCGCAACTGCGCCCCGAAAGAAGAAGTTAAACAATCTGCAGCGAGCCCTGACGGAACTTACGCTGGTAAACCACGGTGGTGAGCGCCATTGGGACGATAATCGCGATGGCCATCGCCAGGGCAAACACCTGCCAGTAAGCGGGCTGGATGGAGAGAATGCCCGGCAGGCCGCCGACGCCAATCCCGTTCGCCATCACGCCGTTCAGACCACACACCAGGCCAGCCAGACCGGAACCGATCATCGCGCAGAGCATCGGGAAGCGGTACTTCAGGTTGATACCGTACATCGCCGGTTCGGTGACGCCGAGGTAGGCAGAGATGGCCGCCGGAACGGAGATCTCACGCTCGTTGTGCTTGCGGCTGACGATGATGATGCCGGTAACCGCCGACGCCTGTGCAATGTTAGACAGGGCGATAATCGGCCAGACCGGCGTGCCGCCGAGGCTCTGGATCATCTGCATATCAATGGCCAGCGTGGTCTGGTGCACGCCGGTGATCACCAGCGGGGCGTACAGGAAGCCAAACAGTGCGGCTCCAATCGGCGCGAAGCTGCCGGTCATCAGGTGACGCACCGCGAAGGCCACGCCGTCGCCGATCATGCGGCCAAACGGACCGATAAAGGCGTGCGCCAGGAACACCGCCAGAATCAGCGAGCAGACCGGCACCACCACCAGATAGAGGTAATCCGGCACGATGCGCTTCAGGCGCGTTTCAATAAAGCCCAGCGCCAGGCCCGCCAGCAGGGCCGGAATGACCTGCGCCTGATAGCCCACTTTGGCGATAGTAAACAGGCCGAAGTTCCACACCTCAGGCACCTGCTGACCAAGTAAGTAAGCATTCATTAACTGTGGAGAGACCAGCGTGACGCCCAGCACGATACCGAGAATCGGCGTGCCGCCCATCTTGCGCACCGCGGACCAGCAAATCCCGACCGGCAGATAGAAGAAGATCGCCTCGCCAATCAGCCACAGGAAATCGTAAACGGTTTTCAGCGCCGGATACATCTGCGCCAGGGTTTTGCCGTCGCTCATCGGTACATCGCCGATGACGTTACGGAAGCCTAAGATTAAGCCCCCGCTGATCAGCGCGGGCAGCAGCGGGAAGAAAATTTCCGCGAAGTGGGAAATCAGCTGCTCGTGCCACTTCATATTCTGGCGCGCGGCCTTCTTCGCCTGCTCTTTATCGGCGGAGGAGTGCCCGGTTGTCGCCAGCAGAGCCTGATAGTAATCGCCCACTTCGGTACCAATAACGACCTGGAACTGCCCGGCGTTGGTGAAGCAGCCTTTGACCATGGAAAGTTCTTCAATGGCCTTCGGGTTGGCTTTGGCCGGATCGTTCAGCACGAAGCGCAGGCGGGTAATGCAATGGCTGACGGTAGCGATGTTTTCGCGGCCACCGACCAGGACGATCAGCCGATCGATATCTGCTTGTTTGACTTTACTCATCATGAAACCTCATGACAGATGGTGAGGGGTGTAATGACCTGAGCGCAAGCCTACTCCTTCAGCGTGACGGCGAAAATGGGAACGTTCCCGAAATCAGGCGAAGATCACAATAATCTGTTTTAGAGGGGTTACGAAAGGTGAGCGGGAATGACGATCTGACGGGGCTCTGAACGCCCGTTTATCTGCTCGATCAGCTGCGCGGCGGCCTGTCTGCCGGACTCGGCGTAGCCCGGATCGACGGTGATGATCTCCGGGTGCAGGAACTTCATCAGCGGCGTGCTGCCGACGCTCGCCACCTGCAGGTTATCGATGCGCTGCTCCTGCAGATATTTGCTCACACCCAGCGCCAGGGTATCCGTGGCGCACACCAGCGCGGTGGTCTGCGGCGTCAGAACGCTGGCGGCCTGCTCGTAGCCCTGCTTCATGCCCAGCCCCGGCAGGGAGGCCACGGCGGAGAGATTGTGCTTTTTGCAAAAAGCCAGGTAGGCCTCATGCCGACGCTTGCCGGTGGTGACGTCCGCGTGCGGGACGCCGAGGAAGCTGATGTGGCGATGGCCTTCGTCAAACAGGCGCTGCATCAGGGTGATAATCGCGCCCTCGTCGTCATAGCAGACGGAGGCAAACCCGTGGGCGTCGCGCGCCAGCAGCACCAGCGAAGGCTGCCAGGGTTTCAGCATCTCATCTTTGATGCCGGTAAAGCCAAACAGCACTACGCCGTCAATGTTGCGCCGCTGGAGCATACCCAGATGCTCTTCGACCAGCTGCACAGAGAACTGGCTCTCCATCATGATCGGATCATACCCCTGCTCGTAGAAGGCGGGCAGCATGGTCTGCACGGCGAGGTTTTCAGACAGAGAATCCAGACGCGAGACAATAATGGCGACGACTTTGTCACTCTGCCCGCGCATGGCGCGCGCGGATCGGGAAGGGGAAAAACCGTGCTGATTCATGACCGCCTCAACGCGCTCGCGGGTGCGTTCGCTGACGCCGCTTTCGTTGTTCAGCACGCGTGAGACGGTCGATTTTCCCACGCCGCTTAAACGCGCGATGTCTTTAATCGTAAGGCGGTTCTGCATGCTGTATTCCCTGTAACAACGACGATGTAGTGAATTGAGCCTAATGCTATAGCGCGATTTCGCTATGGGCAAAGTCTGGTTTACGTTTGGTTTATTTGCAGGGGGGTATAATACCGCCCGAATCGTCATAAAGGGTATGCCTAAATCCCTGGACTGCGCGGCAACACCCTGTTTTTTTTACTTACCGGAGGCTTCATGGATCCCGATCCCACACCTCTCCTGAACGGGAGAATGCGTTCTTTCCGGTAAGCCAGCTTTTGCTGTCTCACCGGCGTGAGGCAGCAACGTCTTAAACGTTCCTGCTTAAAAAATTAAGTGCCTCTCAGGTACGGCCTTGCCACGCCTGAAGGAATTGCTGCGTCCGCATTCGCGGATGCGGAGGAATGACTATGTTTAAAAATATCACCCGGCAGCTGCAGGCGCTGCTGAGCCGCCACCTGCCACACCGTCTTGTTCAGCGCGACCCGCTGCCAAACGCCAAAAACATGGCGGGGGCGGCGATCCCCGCGTCCCTGACCGAACGCTGCCTGAACGTGGCGGCGATGGATGAAAACGAAGTCTGGCGAGCGTTCGGCGGACACCCGGAAGGGCTCAACGCGGCCGAAGTGGAAAAAATCCGCGCCGTACACGGCGATAACCAGATCCCGGCGCAAAAGCCGTCTCCGTGGTGGGTGCACCTGTGGCTCTGCTACCGCAACCCGTTCAACCTGCTGCTGACCGTGCTCGGCCTCATCTCCTACGCGACGGAAGATCTGTTTGCCGCAGGGGTGATTGCCCTGATGGTGGGTATCTCCACGCTGCTGAACTTTATTCAGGAGGCCCGCTCCACCAAAGCGGCGGACGCCCTGAAGGCGATGGTCAGCAACACCGCGACCGTCTCGCGCGTGATTAACGATCTCGGCGAAAACGCCTGGGTGGAGCTGCCTATCGACCAGCTGGTGCCGGGCGATCTGGTGAAGCTGGCCGCGGGAGACATGATCCCGGCGGATTTACGCATCATCCAGGCGCGCGATTTGTTCGTGGCGCAGGCCTCGCTGACCGGGGAATCCCTGCCCGTTGAAAAGGTAGCGCGCAGCCGCGACCCGCAGCAGATGAACCCGCTCGAGTGTGACACCCTGTGCTTTATGGGCACCACGGTGGTCAGCGGCACCGCGCAGGCGATTGTCACCGCCACCGGGGGCAACACCTGGTTTGGACAGCTTGCCGGGCGCGTCAGCGAGCAGGAGAGCGAGCCAAACGCCTTCCAGAAAGGGATTGGCCGCGTCAGCATGCTGCTGATCCGCTTTATGATGGTGATGACGCCGATCGTGCTGCTGATCAACGGCTACACCAAAGGCGACTGGTGGGAAGCGGCCCTGTTCGCGCTCTCCGTAGCCGTCGGCCTGACGCCGGAAATGCTGCCGATGATTGTCACCTCCACGCTGGCGCGCGGGGCGGTGAAGCTCTCTAAACAGAAAGTGATCGTCAAACATCTCGACGCCATCCAGAACTTTGGCGCGATGGACATCCTCTGCACCGATAAAACCGGCACCCTGACGCAGGACAAAATCGTGCTGGAGAACCACACCGATATCTCCGGCAAAACCAGCGAGCGCGTCCTGCACAGCGCGTGGCTGAACAGCCATTACCAGACCGGGTTGAAAAACCTGCTCGACGTCGCGGTGCTGGAAGGGGTGGACGAGGAATCCGCCCGCACGCTCTCCGGCCGCTGGCAGAAGGTGGATGAGATCCCGTTCGACTTCGAGCGCCGCCGCATGTCGGTGGTGGTGAGCGAGCAGACGGACGTGCACCAGCTGATCTGCAAAGGGGCGCTGCAGGAGATCCTCAACGTGTCGACGCAGGTTCGCTATAACGGCGACATCGTGCCGCTGGACGACACCATGCTGCGCCGCATCAAGCGCGTCACCGATAACCTGAACCGTCAGGGGCTGCGCGTGGTGGCGGTCGCGAGCAAGTTCCTGCCCGCGCGCGAGGGTGACTATCAGCGTATCGATGAATCCGATCTGATCCTCGAGGGCTACATCGCCTTCCTCGATCCGCCGAAAGAGACCACCGCGCCGGCGCTGAAGGCGCTGAAGGCGAGCGGTATTACCGTCAAAATTCTCACCGGCGACAGCGAACTGGTGGCGGCCAAAGTGTGCCATGAAGTGGGGCTGGACGCGGGCGACGTGGTGGTGGGGAGCGATATTGAACATCTCTCTGATGACGAGCTGGCGAAGCTTGCCCAGCGTACCACGCTGTTTGCCCGCCTGACGCCGATGCACAAAGAGCGCATTGTCACCCTGCTTAAGCGTGAAGGGCACGTGGTGGGCTTTATGGGCGACGGCATCAACGACGCGCCCGCGCTGCGTGCGGCGGACATCGGTATCTCCGTCGATGGCGCGGTGGATATCGCCCGCGAAGCGGCGGATATCATTCTGCTGGAAAAAAGCCTGATGGTGCTGGAGGAGGGCGTGATCGAAGGTCGCCGTACCTTTGCCAACATGCTCAAGTACATCAAAATGACCGCCAGCTCCAACTTCGGTAACGTCTTCAGCGTGCTGGTGGCGAGCGCGTTTCTGCCGTTCCTGCCGATGCTGCCGCTGCACCTGCTGATCCAGAACCTGATGTACGACGTGTCTCAGGTAGCGATCCCGTTTGATAACGTCGACGACGAGCAGATCCAGAAGCCGCAGCACTGGAACCCGGCGGATCTCGGGCGCTTTATGCTGTTCTTTGGGCCGATCAGCTCCATCTTCGACATTCTGACGTTCTGCCTGATGTGGTTTGTGTTCCACGCCAACACCCCGGAACACCAGACGCTGTTCCAGTCCGGCTGGTTTGTGGTAGGTCTGCTGTCGCAGACGCTGATTGTTCATATGATCCGTACCCGCCGCATTCCGTTCATCCAGAGCCGTGCCGCGTGGCCGCTGATTGTGATGACGGGCATTGTGATGGCGCTCGGTATCGCGCTGCCGTTCTCGCCGCTGGCAGGCTATCTGCAGCTTCAGGCGCTGCCGCTGGGCTACTTCCCGTGGCTGGTGGCAATCCTTGCGGGCTATATGGTGCTGACGCAGATGGTGAAAGGATTCTATGCGCGTCGGTATGGATGGCAGTAAAAACATATCTTCACCCTAACCCTCTCCCTGGAAGGGAGAGGGGACCGCTCGGTGCCGCCTTTCACCCTCGCCCATTGGGGGAGAGGGGACTGGCTTTCCTCCCAAATTCAACAACCTGTGATCTCCGTCGGCGCATTCGCTTGACGACAAATTGAGCGCATGTTAACAGAATGTTTTGCCTTTATTTGGCCCGTCAGATAAGGAACATTCATGTTACGGTACAGTCTCTTAACCGCCGGGCTGATGCTCGGCGCCTCTGCGTTTGCCGCCCCGGCAGGCGATCTCCCTTTGATGCCCTGGCCTGCCAAGGTCGAACGCCCGACGACCCAGGGCGCGCTGGTGCTCAGCAACAACGTATCCATTAGCGTCAGCGGGGACGATCTCGGTGACGCCGTCAGCCGCCTGCGCCAGCGCATGGCCCTGCAAACCGGCTGGACGCTGCAGCCGCAGGCTGAAAAGCCAGACAAACCGACCATCCGCATCGCGATTGCCAAAAAGGTGAAGCCGCAGCCTCTGCCGGACAGCGATGAAAGCTACAGGCTGACGGTGGACGCCAGCGGCGTCGATATCTCCGCCAACACCCGCTTCGGCGCGCTGCGCGCCATGGAAACGCTGCTCCAGCTGATGCAGAACGGCGCGGAAAACACCTCGCTGCCGTGGGGCACCATTGAAGATTCGCCGCGCTTCCCGTGGCGCGGGCTGCTGCTCGACTCGGCGCGTCACTTTATTCCGCTGCCGGATATCAAGCGCCAGATCGACGGCATGGCCGCGGCGAAGCTCAACGTCCTGCACTGGCACCTGACCGACGATCAGGGCTGGCGCTTCAGCTCGAAGCGCTACCCTAAGCTGACGCAGCTTGCCAGCGACGGGCTGTACTACACGCCTGAACAGATGCGCGAGGTGGTGCGTTACGCCGCCGAGCGCGGTATCCGCGTGGTGCCGGAGATCGACATGCCGGGCCACGCCTCGGCGATTGCCGTGGCCTATCCGGAGCTGATGAGCGCGCCGGGGCCGTACGCCATGGAACGCCACTGGGGCGTGCTGAAGCCGGTGCTGGATCCGACAAAAGATGCAACTTACGCTTTTGCCGACGCAATGGTCAGCGAACTGGCGGCGATCTTCCCCGATCCGTATCTGCATATCGGCGGTGACGAGGTCGACGACAGCCAGTGGAAAGCGAACGCCGCGATCCAGAATTTCATGCGCGACAACAGGCTGGCGGACAGCCACGCGCTGCAGGCGTACTTCAACCGTAAACTGGAGACGATCCTTGAGAAGCATCACCGGCAGATGGTCGGCTGGGACGAGATCTACCATCCCGACCTGCCGAAAAGCATTCTGATCCAGTCCTGGCAGGGCCAGGACGCGCTGGGGCAGGTGGCGCAGAACGGCTACAAGGGCATTCTCTCCACCGGTTTCTATCTCGACCAGCCCCAGTCCACCGCCTATCACTACCGCAACGAAATTGTCCCGCAGGGTCTGAACGGCGTGGACGTGATTGCAGACACCGACAGCGTCCAGAGCTGGGCCTTTTCCATGCCGCGCCTGAAGGGCAAGCCGGTGGAGGGGAGCTTCACGCTGGTGAAAGGAGACGCAGGCTGGCGCGGATTTATTGATTTTGCCGGGAAATCGCGCCGCGCGTTGCAGGATATTGAATGGCGCGATGACAGCCAGGTGACCTTCACCGTCGATACGTGGATGGGCGAGACGCGCCCGGTGGTCTCCGTTGATAACGACAAGCTCACCGGCTATTTCCTGGTGGGGAATACGCGTTACCCAATCAGCGGCACGCGTCTGGACGCGGTGCCGAAAGGCATTCCTCCCGTCGTGCCGGACGTGGCGAATCAGGCCAACCTGCTCGGCGGGGAAGCCGCGCTGTGGGCGGAAAACGTGGTGGCGCCGGTGCTGGATATCCGCCTGTGGCCGCGCACCTTCGCGGTGGCGGAGAGGCTGTGGTCCGCGCAGGACGTCAACGACGTCGATAACATGTACACTCGCCTGCAGGCGATGGACAGCTGGTCGACGGTGTCGGTCGGGCTGCAGCAGCATACCCAGCAGCAGGTGCAGTTCACGCGCCTTGCCGGTAATGCCGACACGCTGCCGCTGCAGATCCTCGCGCAGGCGGTAGAGCCCGCGCAGTATTACACCCGCCAGCACCTGAAGTTCCAGGCCGGAAACTATCATCAGTTCGAGCCGCTCAACCGCTTTGCGGATGCGCTGAACGCCGAAAGCGCCACCGTGCGCCAGATGAACAAATGGGCCGACCGTCTGGTGAGCGACGCCGAGGATACCGAAAGTGCCGACGCGCTGCGCCATGTGTTTAACCGCTGGCAGAGCAATACCAGCGATGCGCTGGCACTGAGTGAAAACAGCTATCAGCTGAAGGCGATCAAGCCGGTGATTCAGGAGGTGGATAAGCTGGCCTCGATTGGCCTGAGGCTCACCGATCTGGTAGCGCGTCAGGGCACGCTGGACGATAAAGAGATCGCCTCAATTCAGAGCGAGCTGGATAACGCGGCGAAGGTTCAGGACGAAGTGGTGATTGCGGCGGTGTACCCGCTGGAGACGCTGCTGCGCGCGACGCGGAATCAGTAACCCTCTCCCAGGGGGAGAGGGAATTTATACACCCTCTCCCTTTGGGAGAGGGCCGGGGTGAGGGAATCAGACGACTCAGTGCTTAAGCACCCACGCCTCTTTCCAGTGTGAACCTGTGCCCGGCTCAAACTGGGTCGCATACTTGCTCCACTGCACGCAGTAGCCGCTGTACGGGAAAGGCTTACACTGGTAGGTCTTACCGTCTTTTGGCTGCAGCACCACGGTGCCCGCTTTGTACGACGCGATGTTATCCGGGAAGATGTAGTCATGCTGACCGGTGCTGTTGTCCGCCGCGGCTTCCTCTTCCAGCATCAGGTTCAGCACATCCTGCGCAAACAGCGTGCCGTCTTTATTGGTGGCGTAGTACTTCAGCATGTGGTGACCCGCCTCAACGCCGGTCAGCGTCAGGGTGACGTCCTGATTAGCGTTGTTCATCTCCTGCTTCAGATACCCTTTTTCCGCCCCGTGATGGTTCATGACGTGGGCTTCGAAATCGACGTTACCGTGGGTATTCACATGGAAGGTGACGGTCGCATTGCCGTTCTCGATTTTGCTGTAGTGCAAATTGCTGACGGCGATGGTTTCGTTTACCTCCTCCTTCTGCTCTTCGTACGAAATCGCAACGGACTGCAGGGCGCTGCCCTCTTTGACGAATACGCTGTTCGCGCCATGGACCGGGCTAATCTCGCCACCCTCATCCTTCACCCCGACGCGAATGTCCTGGTGCGCGGTGTTAATTTTCTGCGCCAGAGCGTACGACCACTGGTTGGCATCCGCCTGCGCGGCCGTGGCGATCGTCATTTCCGTGCGCAGGGACGTCACTTCACCGTGCGCATCGAAGAAGCGAGCAATGACCTTATCGCCGACGTTCAGGTTATTTCCCGCAATCTGGCCGCTGAGGACTTTGCTCCACTCTGATTCAATGCCGGCACCGTCATCCGGGGTAACATTGCCGCCGTTACCGAAATCAACGTCAATGGCCTGGTAGAAACTGTTCGAGGTATCCGCTATTTCCCAGACGCCATAAATCACCTGGTAACCCGTTCGCGCAGGTACATTACAGGTCATGGCTTTCCGCATCGCGGGGGCCTGGCCATTTCCATTCACGGTACAGAACGGGGTTAATTCAAACTGATCGCGGGTCAGGGGTTTATTCGGATCCCAGTTTTGTTTGGTGATGTAGTAACGCCAGTTGGTGGTTTTGTGCGGCGCGGTGTGATACCAGACAAACTCATGTGGGCCGGCAGTCATGGGGCTTTTCGTCCACGCGTTCAGGCTCTGTTTATCCAGCTGGGAGTAATTCGCAATCCCCGCGCTGGCAAGCTGGCCGTCTGGCGGCATCGCACCGCCCGGGAAGCCGGAGGTTTTCTCCACGCTCTGCGGTTCATACTGAACGGAGCCACAGTCAATGTTTTGACCGAGCTTGCACATATAAGCGCGGCTGGCAGGGGATTCAATATATCCGTGCGCTAAAGCGGATGAGGCAACGGTCAGGGTCGCCATCGCAAGGGCAATCTTTGATAATTTCATTGTTAGTCCATTAATAATAAATACGCAGGGTGATGTTATTAATGGCGGGTGGGGAAGGTCATGCTGTGGTGGGAGGAAAAATAACCAAAAAAAATGGACAGCCGAAGCTGCCCATTCTCTGCTGCTATCAATCAGCGACGTACGGCAATCGCTTCGATTTCAATTTTCACGTCTTTTGGCAGACGAGCCACTTCCACGCAGGAGCGCGCCGGGAAAGAGGCGTTATGCTCGGTGAAGAACGCTTCGTAAGTGGCGTTAACGGTGGCGAAATCGTTCAGATCTTTCACGAAAACGGTGGTTTTCACGATATCGCCCACTTTCAGACCGGCAGATTCAACGATAGCCTGCACGTTTTCCAGCGACTGACGCGCCTGTGCCGCGACGTCTTCCGGCACCGCGCCGGTTTTTGGGTCCACCGGGATCTGACCGGAAGTGATGATCATGCTACCCAGATCAACGCCCTGAACGTAAGGGCCGATAGCCGCGGGTGCATTTTCCGTCGCGAGTACTTTGCTCATGTTTTCTCCAGAATGACAGCGTTAAGAATGTTCCCGGCCATTATAACAGCCGGGATTTCATTACCAACCTCAATTAGTTGGCCAGCACCACATAATGAGAAAACTCTTTTTCGCAGTATTTGCATTTGAGCGCGATGTCATCGGCACGTTTTTTCACTGCAAAGCTGGAAGAAACCGGCTCAGCGTGACTGATGCAGTTGCTGTTCGGGCAGACCAGTACGCTTTCGATGCGATCCGGCAGGCTCGGGCGGGATTTGCCGACCACTTCATACTCGTCGATGCGGTTGACGGTGGCGTCCGGCGCGTACAGCGACAGCTGGTTGACCTGCTCGTCGGTCAGGAACGTGTTCTCGATTTTAATCAGGTCCTTGCGGCCCATCTCGCCGGACGGCAGGTTCAGGCCGATGGTGATGCGCTGGTCCGTTTCGGTCAGTTTGAACAGCGTCAGCAGCTTAAAGCCCACCTGCGCAGGGATGTGGTCAATCACGGTGCCACGCTTGATGGCTTCAACCTGGAGTTTGTTATCGTGCGTCATGGTCGTCTCCCCTTACAGAGCTAATTCGCGATTCAGAACCAGTGCCAGTAACGCCTGGCGGGCGAAGATGCCGTTTCCTGCCTGCTGGAAGTACCAGGCGTGCGGCGTTTTGTCCACGTCTGTGGTGATCTCATCGATGCGCGGCAGCGGGTGCAGGACCTTCATGTTGTCGCGTGCGCCCTCGAGGTCGCTGGCGCGCAGCACGAACTGTGCCTTCACGTTGGCGTATTCGGACGGATCCAGACGCTCTTTCTGCACGCGGGTCATGTAGAGAATATCCACGTGGCTCATCACCTCTTCGATGCTGGCGTGCAGGCTCCACTGAATGCCTTTTTCGTCCAGCATGTCGAGAATGTACTGCGGCATCGCCAGCGCGTCCGGGGCGATGAAGAAGAAGCGGTTGCCGTTAAATTTCGCCAGCGCCTGGGTCAGGGAGTGGACGGTGCGGCCATACTTCAGGTCGCCGACCATGGCGATGTTCAGGTTCTCGAGCTTGCCCTGCGTCTCCTGAATGGTGAACAGATCCAGCAGGGTCTGCGTCGGGTGCTGGTTGGCACCGTCACCGGCGTTCAGCACCGGAATGCCGCCGGAAAACTCGGTCGCCAGGCGCGCCGCGCCCTCCTGCGGGTGACGCATCACAATCGCGTCGACGTAGGTGCTGATCACTGAAATGGTGTCCGCCAGGGTCTCGCCTTTTTTACCCAGCGACGTGTTGCTGCTGTCCGAGAAGCCCACCACGCTCGCGCCCAGGCGGTGCATGGAGGTTTCAAAGGAGAGGCGGGTGCGGGTCGAGGCTTCGAAGAAGCAGCTCGCAATCACCTTGTGCTTCAGCAGCTCCGGTTGCGGATTAGCCTTCAGTTTTGCCGCGGTTTCCAGAACCAGTTCCAGCTCTTCGCGGCTGAGGTCGTTTATGGAAATGATGTGTTTTTGATAAAGCGGATTCATGTTTATCTCCTGACGCCGGGCAAAAAAAAGCCCCTCAAATGAGGGGCTCTGGGAATAGGTTTAGCAACGGGAAGAAAAACGGCAGGCCAGCGTCTGATTTCAGACGCGGTAAGACGTTATGTCGTACACGCTTGACCATGCTTCCTCCCGGCAAATTGTCGGGCATTATACGCAGCTCGCTTTTCGGATCAAGCGATTTAATGCACGCTTTACTCAATGCAAACGGTTCTTTATGAATATTAATGCGTTCTGAGTAAATAATTAATTTGCTTATGCACCAGTGCGGTGCGCTTCACGACCCGGGGAGCGACCCAGACGATACTGCTGCCGGCCACCACGCCTAAAATTTCCGGTAGCTGGTGATAATCCAGAATACGCGCCACCGCGCGGCCATATCCGGCAACGGTATGAACAAGGATAAACTCGCTATTGTGCTCGACGCTGACCACCATTTCGGACACGGTACGCGCGGCGTCGGGGGCAGGGCGCAGCTGGGGATTCAGCGAATAAATCTTAAGCCCTTTGGCATTTCGAATTTTTATGACGCCGAGCAATTTAAGCAGACGTGAAACGGTGGACTGGCTGATGGTCTCAAAACCACGCTCCTGCAAATCCCGGCGGATCTCCTCCTGAGAAAGATAGCTCTTTTCTGCGATCAGGCGCTGGCAGACCGTCAGCTGTAGTTGCTCTTTGGGAGAGTACTCTTCGTAATCCATCATAGTTCCCATATCAGTTCCTGAAATAACCGGTGGCACCGCACCGATCCGTAGGCCGGATAAGCGCAGCGCCATCCGGCAAATCACAACAAGGCACCCAGACTTAACGCCACCATAATCACCACTGTTAAAATGCCCAGCAGCGGCGCCACCCATTTCAGATAACGCACGTAGGGCACGCGGGCGATAGCCAGCCCGCCCATCACGACGGCAGAAGTGGGCGTGACGAGGTTAACGATGCCGGAGGCCGACTGGTAAGCCGTCACCACCAGGTCGCGGTTGACGTTAGCGAAATCGGCAAGCGGCGCCATGATCGGCATCGTCAGAACGGCCAGGCCGGATGAAGAAGGCACAAGAAACGACAGCACGACCTCCAGCCAGTACATCACGTTGATAAACGCTACCCTGGACAACCCGCTGACCAGCCCTTCCGCGCTGTGCAAAATGGTGTGGGTAATCATGCCCTTATCCATGATGACTACGATACCGCGCGCGATGCCGATAATCAGCGCGACGCCCAGCAAATCTCGCGCGCCGTTGATAAACGTCGACGTCAGCTCCTCTTCGCTCATGCGGGCAATCAGGCCGACGATAATCGCGCTGGCGAGAAACACCGCTGAGATCTCTGCCATCCACCAGCCCAGCACCGCCACGCCGTAGATCATCACCGCGAAGGCGAGGGCGAAAATCACCAGGATGATTTTGCGCACCGGGGTGAATTCCAGCGACTGTTCGCCCTTGTCGCCGAGAAAATGGGCGCGGTTCTCTTCCTGCTTATCCGCAACGATCGACAGCGACGGATCCTGGCGCACCTTACGGGCGTAACGCATCACCCACGCCACGCAGATGATCCAGCCGATGACCAGCAGCGCCACGCGCAGGGCGATACCGTTAGTGAAGGGGATCCCGGCGGCGTTGGCGGCGATCACCGTGGCAAACGGGTTAATGGTAGAGCCGAGCGTGCCGATCCCCGCCCCGAGCAGCACGGTAGAGGCGGCGACAACCGGATCGAACCGGGCGGCCAGCATCACCGGCACCAGCAGGGTGTAGAACGGCAGCGACTCTTCGGCCATGCCGTAAATCGTGCCGCCCGCGGCAAACAGCGCCATCAGGATCGGGATCATCCACTCCTCGCGCCCGCGCAGCCGGGTGGTGACGCGTTCGATCCCCGCATCAATCGCCCCGGTTTTGGTGACGATCCCGAGAAAACCGCCGATGATCAGGATAAACAGCGCGACGTCGATCGCCCCGGCCTGGCCGGAGACCGGATCGTACAGCCCGGCGATGGGCGCCATCAGGACGGAAACCAGCCCCTGCGGATGTGCCGCCACGTGCGCGTACGTTCCGGCAATCGGGACTTCTTTACCGAGGGTTTCGTTCATCGCCATCTGGTATTGACCGGCGGGGACGACCCAGCTCAGCGCCGCCACAACGGCAATCAGGAAAAAGAGAATGGTGTAAGCGGAGGGAAACTTAAACTTGCCCATGATGTTCTCCTTAAACCCGGCGCACCCCTTGGCGCGCCGGGCGGTGATTAGTCGCCGAGTGTCGCCACCATGACCGCTTTAATGGTGTGCATGCGGTTCTCTGCTTCGTCGAAGACGATGGAGTTCGGTGATTCGAAGACCTCTTCCGTCACCTCCAGCCCCTTCAGGCCGTACGCCATCTCGATCTCGCGGCCCACTTTGGTGTGTTCGTTGTGGAACGCCGGCAGGCAGTGCATAAACTTGACGTTCGGGTTGCCGGTGGCCTTCATCACGTCCGCGTTGATTTGATACGGCTTCATCAGGCTGACGCGCTCGGCCCAGGCTTCCTTCGGCTCGCCCATGGAGACCCACACGTCGGTGTAGAGGAAATCGGCCCCCCGCACGCCTTCTTCCACGTCGTCGGTGAGGGTGATGCGCGCGCCCGTCTCTTTCGCGATGGCGCGGCACTGTTCAACCAGCCCCGCTTCCGGCCAGAAGGATTTCGGCGCGACGAGGCGGATATCCATCCCCATCTTGGCCGCACCGACCATCAGGGAGTTACCCATGTTGTTGCGCGCGTCGCCGAGATAGGCAAAGCTCAGCTCCGGCAGGGTTTTGCCCGGCGCGTGCTCCAGCATGGTCATCAGGTCGGCGAGGATCTGCGTTGGGTGAAACTCGTCGGTCAGGCCGTTCCACACCGGCACGCCCGCGTACTCGCCCAGCTCCTCAACGATGGCCTGGCCGTAGCCGCGGTATTCGATACCGTCATACATGCGGCCCAGCACGCGGGCGGTGTCCTTCATCGACTCTTTATGGCCGATCTGCGATCCGCTTGGGCCGAGGTAGGTGACCTGCGCACCCTGGTCGAACGCGCCCACTTCGAAGGCGCAGCGGGTGCGGGTGGAGGTTTTTTCAAAGATCAGGGCGATATTTTTCCCGACCAGGGTTTGCTTCTCGCGCCCGGCTTTTTTGGCGGCCTTGAGCTCAATGGCGAGGTCGATCAGGTACTGGATCTCCGCCGGGGTGTAGTCCAGCAGTTTGAGGAAGTTGCGGTTTTTCAGGTTGATGGTCATGGCTAAATCCTTTTTAAAATTTGCTGTTTGATGCCCTCACCCCGGCCCTCTCCCACGGGGAGAGGGTGTAATCATCCCCCTCTCCCTTAGGGAGAGGATTAGGGTGAGGGGAAAACGACTCAGTTGCGAATCAACGTGCCTTTCTCGCCCGCGAGGATCTCCGCGCCATCGGCCAGCGCGCCGATCCCGGCAATGCCGTTGCAGGCCTCAACAAACTCGCGGCAGGCGGCCACTTTCGGCCCCATCGATCCGGCGTCGAACTGCATGCCTCTGAGCAGCTCCGGCGTGACCTGCGCCAGCGGGCGCTGGGTCGGCTTGCCCCAGTCGAGGTACACCGCGTCGGCATCGGTCAGGATCAGCAGGGCGTCGGCCTCGATCTGGCGTGCCAGCAGGGCGGCGGAGAGGTCTTTGTCGATCACTGCCTCAATGCCGCGATAGCCGTTGGCGTTCTCCACTACCGGCACGCCGCCGCCGCCGTTGCAGATCACCAGGTGATCTCGCTGGATCAGCGCCGTGATGGCGTCGCTCTCGACGATGCGTTTCGGCTGCGGTGACGGCACCACGCGGCGGACGTAGCTCCCGTCGGCCTTAAACACCCAGCCTTTTTCTGCGGCCAGCGTTTTTGCCTGTGCTTCGCTGTACACCGGGCCGATGTATTTGGTGGGGTTGCTGAAGGCCGGGTCGGCGGCGTCCACTTCCACCTGGGTGAGCAGGACGCTCACCTCGCGCTGCGGCAGATTGTTTTTCAGCGCCTGCTGAAGCATGTAGCCGATCATTCCCTGGCTTTCGGCACCGAGAACGTCCAGCGGGTAGGGTGTGACTTTGTCGTAGGCGCTGTTCTGCAGCGCCAGCAGCCCGACCTGCGGCCCGTTGCCGTGCACCAGCACCACGCGCCACTGTTCTGTTAATCCGGCGATGGTGCGCGCGGCCTGCTCGATGTTCTGGCGCTGGATTTCGGCTTCCAGCGGCTCGCCGCGCTTGAGCAGCGCGTTGCCGCCAAGGGCCACAACCAGAGTGGGTTTTCGTTCCATGATGGCTCCTTTAAATTCCGTCGCGTTCCAGCGGGCAGCTCATGCAGCGCGCGCCGCCGCGACCGCGTCCGAGCTCGTCGCCAGGGATGGGCAGCACGGTGATGCCCGCTTTGTCGTACTTCTCGTTGGTCCAGACGTTGCGCTCGTAGCCAATCACCACGCCCGGGCGGATGGTCAGCACGTTGTTGGCGTCGTTCCACTGCTCGCGTTCGGCTTCAAAGGCGTCGCCGCCGGTGGTGATCAGGCGCACCTGGTTAATGCCGAGCGCTTTCTCGATGGCGTGCAGCAGGTCGGTTTCCTGAGTGCGCAGCAGGCCGCCGCGTCCGTCCGGGGTAAGCGTCCAGCACTGGGCGTCCTTGCGCACCACTTCCGGGTAGACGGAGAAGGTGTCCACGTCGATGTGGGTCATGACGGTGTCGAGGTGCATACAGGAGCGGTGTTTGGGCAGCTCAACGGCAATCACGCGCTCGGCCTGGCGGTGCTTAAACAGGCTGTTAGCGAGGAACTCCACGCCCTGCGGCGTCGTGCGCTCGGACATGCCGATCAATACCGCCCCGCGGCCAATCACCAGTACGTCGCCGCCTTCTAAGGTGGCGTGGTCGTAATTAATATTCTCGTCGCCGAAATACTTAATAAAATCGCCGTCGGCAAACGCCGGGTGCCAGCGATATATTGCCCGCAGGTTATTGGTTTCACGCTGACGGGCTGGTTTGGCCATTGGGTTAATAGAGACGCCGTTATAAATCCAGCAGGAGGTATCGCGGGTAAATAAATGGTTCGGCAGCGGCTTCATAATAAAATCATTCGCCGTGTGGGTATCCACCACCATATTTTTAATGACCGCCGGAATTTCGCCGTAGGTTAATCCGCCGCTCAGTCTGCGCGCCAGTTCGCGGTGCGGCATATCCGCCAGCCAGCCGCGCACGTCGCCGGCAAAGGTTGGGCCGAGGCGGTAGTCGGAGATCTGCGTATCCAGTAGCCAGGCTTTCGCTTCTACAATATCAAGGGATTGCGTCAGAAGGTCGGTCAACAGCAGGACTTCCACACCCTGCTCGCGCAGCGTGTTGGCGAAGATGTCATGCTCCTCACCCGCCCGCTCAACCGAGAGCACGTCATCGAAAAGCAACTCCTGACAATTCGATGGCGTTAAACGTTTCAGACTTAAATTAGGACGATGCAGCATAACGCTACGCAATTGACCAATTTCAGAACCGACGTAATGCTTTTCCATAATTATTCCTTTAACTGTTTTTCAGAATAAAAAGGGCATGCGCCATGTGATGTGTTTAATTTCATGGCGGCTAAGCTCAATTGATTTCGTGATTCATACTAGGCGGTTAAATAATCCTTATTGTGATGTTGCTCACGCGAAAATGGATATTAAGCGGTTTGTTTTCATTTGCATGATTCGCATCAGATAATGATTAATTGATTATTCTGGCGAGGTGAATAGCTAAGCACTATCCGTTGTCATTATTTTCAGTTGTTAGTGTTTTGTAGAATTTAATGCTTTGAAATATTTTGTTAAGATGTTGATTTTAATTGTTTTTATAGTTTTTGTGGAATGACTATGCATTATTGCTAATTAACTATTTTTGGCTTAAGGAAAATCAATAAATATTTATTGAATTTAATAGCAAATTATCAAAGTGATAAAATGTGAAGCGGTAGCGAGTTTTGTTGTTAAGGCCTGGCGATCAATGAGTTAGCGCAAGGGCGTGATAACGAAGAGCTGAAGATATGCATAATGACTGCATAAATGCCTGCGAGGGCTTAACAGCAAATTAACACCATTCCCGATAAACATGCGTTCGCGCAAAACCCGTCTAAAAAGCGCTGGTATGGCAGTCTTAACTCTCGTATAAGAGATAAAAATGAAACGTTGTTTTACATAGAAGGATTTCACATGATTATCGGCAACATCCACCATCTGCAGTCCTGGCTGCCTGACGCGCTGCGTCAGGCCATTGAGCACGTTAAAGCCCACGTCACCGACGCCACGCCGCTCGGCAAGCACGACATCAACGGCAGCAGCCTCTTTTATCTGGTCTCGGAAGACATGACCCAGCCGTTCGCCGAGCGCCGCGCCGAGTACCACGCGCGCTATCTGGACATCCAGATAATCATGAAGGGCCAGGAGGGGATGACCTTCAGCACCCTGCCGCACGGTACGCCCGACACCGACTGGCTGGCGGACAAAGACATCGCGTTCCTGCCGGAAGGCGAGCAGGAGAAAACCGTGGTGCTTAGCGAAGGGGATTTTGTGGTGTTCTGGCCGGGTGAGGTGCACAAGCCGCTGTGCGCGGTGGGCGCGCCTGCGAAGGTCAGGAAAGTGGTTGTTAAAATGGTGGTGGAGTAACCCTGACCCCTCACCCTCACCCTCACCCTCACCCTCACCCTCACCCTAACCCTCTCCCACGGGGAGAGGGAACTTTTACACCCTCTCCCCGTGGGAGAGGGCACCAGACCGCACCAACGCAATATGTGATCCAGCTTAAATTTCCCACACTCCCTCTTCCCTTCCCATTTACCTGCGCTTTTTCTGCGTCATAGTATGATCGTTAAAATAATGAACGATGTTCTATAATGTAGAACAAAATGATTCAGCAAGGAGATCTCATGCCGAAGTCCGCGTTGTTCACGGGAATCATTCCCCCTGTCTCCACCATCTTTACCGCCGACGGCCAGCTCGATAAGACGGGCACCGCCGCGCTGATCGACGATCTCATCAAAGCAGGCGTTGACGGCCTGTTCTTCCTGGGCAGCGGCGGCGAGTTCTCCCAGCTCGGCGCCGAAGAGCGTAAAGCAATTGCCCGCTTTGCTATCGATCACGTCGATCGTCGCGTGCCGGTGCTGATCGGCACCGGCGGCACCAACGCCCGGGAAACCATTGAGCTGAGCCAGCACGCGCAGCAGGCGGGCGCGGACGGCATCGTGGTGATTAACCCCTACTACTGGAAAGTGTCGGAAGCGAACCTGATCCGCTACTTTGAGCAGGTGGCGGACAGCGTCACGCTGCCGGTGATGCTCTATAACTTCCCGGCGCTGACCGGGCAGGATCTGACCCCGGCGCTGGTCAAAACCCTGGCCGACTCGCGCAGCAACATCGTCGGCATCAAAGACACCATCGACTCCGTCGCCCACCTGCGCAGCATGATCCATACCGTCAAAGGCGCCCATCCGCACTTCACGGTGCTCTGCGGCTACGACGATCACCTCTTTAATACCCTGCTGCTCGGCGGCGACGGGGCGATCTCGGCGAGCGGTAACTTTGCCCCGCAGGTGTCGGTGAATCTTCTGAAAGCCTGGCGCGACGGGGACGTGGCGAAAGCGGCTGAGTATCATCAGACCCTGCTGCAAATCCCGCAGATGTATCAGCTGGATACGCCGTTTGTTAACGTGATTAAAGAGGCGATCGTGCTCTGCGGTCGCCCTGTCTCCACGCACGTGCTGCCGCCCGCCTCCCCGCTGGACGAGCCGCGTAAGGCGCAGCTGAAAACCCTGCTGCAACAGCTCAAGCTTTGCTGAGCCGGATGATAACGATGACCATTGAGAAAATTTTCACCCCACAGGACGACGCGTTTTATGCGGTGATCACCCACGCGGCGGGGCCGCAGGGCGCGCTGCCGCTGACCCCGCAGATGCTGATGGAATCTCCCAGCGGCAACCTGTTCGGCATGACGCAGAACGCCGGGATGGGCTGGGACGCCAACAGGCTGACCGGGAAAGAGGTGCTGATCATCGGCACCCAGGGCGGCATCCGCGCCGGGGACGGACGCCCGGTCGCGCTGGGCTACCACACCGGGCACTGGGAGATTGGCATGCAGATGCAGGCGGCGGCGAAGGAGATCACCCGCAGCGGCGGGATCCCGTTTGCGGCCTTCGTCAGCGATCCGTGCGACGGACGCTCGCAGGGCACGCACGGCATGTTCGATTCCCTGCCGTACCGCAACGACGCGGCGATCGTGTTTCGCCGCCTGATCCGTTCCCTCCCGACGCGTCGGGCGGTGATTGGCGTCGCCACCTGTGATAAAGGACTGCCCGCCACCATGATTGCCCTGGCCTCGATGCACGACCTGCCGACCATTCTGGTGCCGGGCGGGGCGACGCTGCCGCCGACCGTCGGGGAAGACGCGGGTAAGGTGCAGACCATCGGCGCGCGCTTCGCCAATCACGAACTCTCCCTGCAGGAGGCCGCCGAGCTGGGCTGTCGCGCCTGCGCCTCGCCGGGCGGCGGGTGTCAGTTCCTCGGCACGGCGGGCACCTCGCAGGTGGTCGCGGAGGCGCTGGGCCTGGCGCTGCCGCATTCCGCGCTGGCGCCGTCCGGGCAGGCGGTGTGGCTGGAGATCGCCCGCCAGTCGGCGCGCGCGGTCAGCGAGCTGGATAACCGCGGCATCACCACGCGCGATATCCTCACCGACAAAGCCATCGAAAACGCGATGGTGATTCACGCGGCGTTCGGCGGCTCCACCAACTTACTGCTACACATTCCGGCCATCGCCCACGCGGCGGGCTGCACGATCCCGGACGTTGAGCACTGGACGCGCGTCAACCGTAAAGTGCCGCGCCTGGTGAGCGTGCTGCCCAATGGCCCGGACTATCATCCGACCGTGCGCGCCTTCCTCGCGGGCGGCGTGCCGGAGGTAATGCTCCACCTGCGCGATCTCGGCCTGCTGCACCTGGACGCCATGACCGTGACTGGCCAGACGGTGGGCGAGAACCTTGACTGGTGGCAGGCGTCCGAGCGCCGGGCGCGCTTCCGCCAGTGCCTGCGCGAGCAGGACGGCGTAGATCCGGATGACGTGATCCTGCCGCCGGAGAAGGCAAAAGCGAAAGGGCTGACCTCGACGGTTTGCTTCCCGACGGGCAACATCGCGCCGGAAGGCTCGGTGATCAAGGCCACGGCGATCGACCCGTCGGTGGTGGGCGAAGATGGCGTGTACCGCCACACCGGCCGGGTGCGGGTGTTTGTCTCGGAAGCGCAGGCAATCAAGGCCATCAAGCGGGAAGAAATTGCGCAGGGCGATATCATGGTGGTCATCGGCGGCGGGCCGTCCGGCACCGGCATGGAAGAGACCTACCAGCTCACCTCCGCGCTGAAGCATATCTCGTGGGGCAAGACAGTGTCGTTAATCACCGATGCGCGCTTCTCGGGCGTGTCGACGGGCGCCTGCTTCGGCCACGTGTCGCCGGAGGCGCTGGCGGGCGGGCCGATTGGCAAGCTGCGCGATAACGACATCATCGAGATCGCCGTCGACCGCCTGACGTTAACGGGCTGCGTGAACTTTATCGGCACCGCGGACAACCCGCTGACGCCGGAAGAGGGCGCGCGCGCGCTGGCAATGCGGCAGACGCACCCGGACCTGCACGCCCACGACTTTTTGCCGGACGATACCCGGCTGTGGGCGGCACTGCAGTCGGTGAGCGGCGGCACCTGGAAAGGCTGTATTTATGACACCGATAAAATCATTGAGGTAATTAACGCCGGTAAAAAAGCACTCGGCATTTAATTATTTTCAGAGATAAAACCGTCTGCGGGAAATATTCCGCGGACGGCTTTTCTGTTTCTGTTATTTAATAATATAAACAATAGGTTGAGATATATCGTCGGCGTCACAAAAGCAAAATAACGTAATTCCGAAATAAGATATGACCATTGCTGGTTAATTGAACAGCTCATTACACTCCATTAACACGATGTTGTAATTCAGCACACTACATAAGGGTGTAATTCTGATGACGCAATTAACCATGAAAGACAAAATTGGCTACGGGCTGGGTGACACCGCCTGCGGCTTCGTCTGGCAGGCCACGATGTTCCTGCTGGCCTACTTCTACACCGACGTCTTCGGCCTGTCGGCGGGCATTATGGGCACGCTATTTCTGGTCTCCCGCGTGCTCGACGCCGTCACTGACCCGCTGATGGGGCTGCTGGTAGACCGCACCCGCACGCGGCACGGCCAGTTCCGCCCGTTCCTGCTGTGGGGCGCCATCCCGTTCGGTATCGTCTGCGTGCTGACCTTCTACACGCCGGACTTCTCCGCGCAGGGCAAGATCATCTACGCCTGCGTGACCTACATTCTCCTGACTCTGGTCTACACCTTCGTTAACGTGCCGTACTGCGCCATGCCGGGCGTCATCACCGCCGACCCGAAAGAGCGTCACGCCCTGCAGTCCTGGCGCTTCTTCCTGGCGGCGGCGGGCTCGCTCGCCATCAGCGGCATCGCGCTGCCGCTGGTCAGCATCATCGGCGAAGGGGACGAACAGGTGGGCTATTTTGGCGCCATGTGCGTGCTGGGGCTGAGCGGCGTGGTGCTGCTCTACGTCTGCTTCTTCACGACCAAAGAGCGCTACACCTTTGAGGTTCAGCCGGGTTCGTCGGTGGCGAAAGATCTCAGGCTGCTGCTGGGCAACGGCCAGTGGCGGATCATGTGCGCGTTCAAGATGATGGCGACATGCTCCAACGTGGTGCGCGGCGGGGCGACGCTCTACTTCGTGAAATACGTGATGGATCACCCGGAGATGGCGACCCAGTTTTTACTCTACGGCAGCCTCGCCACCATGTTCGGCTCGCTCTGCTCTTCCCGCCTGCTGGGCCGCTTCGACCGCGTCACCGCCTTCAAGTGGATCATCGTCGCCTACTCGCTGATCAGTCTGCTGATTTTCGTCACCCCGGCCGAGCATATCGCGCTGATTTTTGCCCTCAACATTCTGTTCCTGTTCGTCTTCAACACCACCACGCCGCTGCAGTGGCTGATGGCCTCTGACGTGGTGGACTACGAGGAGAGCCGCAGCGGGCGCCGACTCGACGGACTGGTGTTCTCCACCTACCTGTTCAGCCTGAAGATTGGCCTGGCGATTGGCGGGGCGGTGGTGGGCTGGATCCTGGCGTACGTGAACTACTCCGCCAGCAGCAGCGTGCAGCCGGTCGAGGTGCTGACCACCATCAAAATTCTGTTCTGCGTGGTGCCGGTGGTGCTCTACGCGGGCATGTTCATCATGCTGTCGTTCTACAAGCTCACCGACGCCCGCGTGGAGGCCATCAGCCAGCAGCTGATCAAGCACCGTGCGACGCAGGGCGAGGCCGTTCCTGACGCCGCGACAGCCGCATCCCATTAACCGGAGGCACTATGCAAATCACTAACCCTATTCTGACCGGCTTCAACCCGGATCCTTCCCTGTGCCGTCAGGGCGAGGACTACTACATCGCCACCTCGACCTTCGAGTGGTTCCCCGGCGTGCGCATCTACCACTCCCGCGACCTGAAAAACTGGTCGCTGGTCAGCACCCCGCTGGACCGCGTGTCGATGCTGGACATGAAGGGCAACCCGGACTCCGGCGGCATCTGGGCGCCGTGCCTGAGCTACGCCGACGGCAGGTTCTGGCTGCTTTACACCGACGTGAAGATTGTCGACTCGCCGTGGAAAAACGGCCGCAACTTCCTCGTTACCGCGCCCTCCATCGAGGGGCCGTGGAGCGAGCCGATCCCGATGGGCAACGGCGGGTTCGACCCGTCCCTGTTCCACGACGACGATGGCCGCAAATACTATATCTACCGCCCGTGGGGGCCGCGCCACCACAGCAACCCGCACAACACCATCGTGATGCAGGAGTTTGATCCGCAGACCGGCACGCTCTCGCCCGAGCGCAAAACGCTGTTTACCGGCACGCCGCTCTGCTACACCGAAGGCGCGCACCTGTATCGCCACGCGGGATGGTATTACCTGATGGTCGCCGAGGGCGGCACCAGCTACGAGCACGCCGTCGTGGTGCTGCGTTCCAAAAATATCGACGGGCCGTACGAGTTGCACCCGGACGTGACGATGATGACCAGCTGGCACCTGCCGGAGAACCCGCTGCAGAAGAGCGGCCACGGCTCGCTGCTGCAGACCCACACCGGAGAGTGGTACATGGCCTACCTCACCAGCCGCCCGCTGCGCCTGCCTGGCGTGCCGCTGCTGGCCTCCGGCGGGCGCGGCTACTGCCCGCTGGGGCGCGAGACCGGCATCGCCCGCATTGAATGGCGCGACGGCTGGCCGTACGTGGAAGGCGGCAAGCACGCGCAGTTGACCGTGAAAGGCCCGCAGGTGGCGGAGCAGCCTGCAGCCGTTCAGGGCAGCTGGCGGGAGGATTTCGACGCCAGTTCGCTTGACCCCGAGCTGCAGACCCTGCGCATTCCGTTCGACGACACCCTCGGCTCGCTCACCGCGCGCCCGGGCTACTTACGGCTCTACGGCAACGACTCGCTCAACTCGACCTTCACCCAGTCGACCGTGGCGCGCCGCTGGCAGCACTTCGCCTTCCGTTCAGAAACGCGGATGCAATTTTCGCCGGTCCACTTCCAGCAGAGCGCGGGGCTGACCTGCTACTACAACAGCAAAAACTGGAGCTATTGCTTTGTGGACTACGAGGAGGGGCAGGGCAGAACGATTAAGGTTATCCAGCTCGACCACAACGTACCGTCGTGGCCGCTGCACGAGCAGCCGATTCCGGTGCCGGAACATGCGGAGAGCGTATGGCTGCGCGTGGACGTTGATACGCTGGTTTACCGCTACAGCTACTCGTTTGACGGCGAGACGTGGCACGCCGTGCCGGTGACGTATGAGGCGTGGAAGCTGTCGGACGACTACATCGGCGGGCGCGGCTTCTTTACCGGCGCGTTTGTGGGGCTGCACTGCGAGGACATCAGCGGAGATGGCTGCCACGCAGACTTCGACTACTTCACCTACGAGCCGGTTTAACGGCTCAGGCCGGGTAGCCCAGCGCGCGTGATAGCTCGAGCCCGGCCTGCTGAAGCTGCTCGCGGAAGCGGGCCAGCTCGGCGTCGTCCACGCGGGAGGTCAGCGTCGACAGGCTCAGGGCGGCGATGACGCGAGATTCATGGTTCCACACCGGCACCGCCACGCAGCGCACGCCCTGCTCGTTCTCTTCGCTATCCAGGGCGTAACCCTGCTCGCGGGTCTGCGACAGGGCGCTCATTAAGGCTTCGCGAGAGGCGAGGGTGGAAGGGGTATAGGTGGTGTACTGATAACCTTCAAGCAGGGCGTTCAGCTCGGTCTCGCCCAGCCAGGCAATCAACACCTTGCCGATGGCGGTGGCGTGAACCGGCAGGCGGCGGCCGATGCGCGAATAGGCGATGGCGGCCAGCTTGCCTTCAATCTTCTCGATATAGACCCCTTCACGCCCGTCCAGGATCCCCAGATGGGTGGTCTGCCCGGTCCGCCGGGACAGCTCCGTCAGCCAGCCTTTCGCCTTCTGACGAATATCGATGGAGCCCACGACAAAATGGCCGCGCTCGACCAGCTTCATGCCGAGGCGATATTTGCCGTTCTCCGGGTTCTGATCGATATAGCCGTGAAGCTGCAGGGTTTTCAGCAGCGAGTGGAGGGTACTCTTGCTCAGCCCCATCAGTTTGCTGATGTCGGTGATCTTAAGCTCGGTGGCCTGATCGTTGAACAGGTCGAGGATCTGCAACGCACGTTCAACAGACTGAATAATCGGCATAATGCTGGTATGTCCACGCTGGAATTAAGGCGAAAACGTACCTTTTTCGGGGTGAAAAATCAATTGAGTAGAGCGGGTTGTGGGAGAAAGGGCATCAGGCCGTATCGTCGCCTGATTCGCCCGGCGGCGCTTCGCTTGCACGGGCCTACGGGCTGGGTGTTCTCCCTCTCCCTGTGGGAGAGGGCATCAGGCCGCATCGTCGCCTGATTCGCCCGGCGGCGCTTCGCTTGCACGGGCCTACGGGTTGGGTGTTCTCCCTCTCCCTGTGGGAGAGGGCATCAGGCCGCATCACCGCCTGATTCGCCCGGCGGCGCTTCGCTTGCACGGGCCTACGGGTTGGGTGTTCTCCCTCTCCCTGTGGGAGAGGGCATCAGGCCGCATCACCGCCTGATTCGCCCGGCGGCGCTTCGCTTGCACGGGCCTACGGGCTGGGTTTTCTCCCTCTCCCTGTGGGAGAGGGCCGGGGTGAGGGCACCAGGCCGCAGAGGAGTCAATCACTCCCCAAGCGTCGCCACCATCACCGCCTTAATCGTATGCATCCGGTTTTCAGCCTGGTCGAACACGATGCTCGCCTTCGACTCAAACACCTCGTCCGTCACCTCCATCCCGCCGTGCAGATCGAACTCCTTCGCCATCTGCTTGCCGAGCGTGGTCTGGTCGTCATGGAACGCCGGCAGACAGTGCAGGAACTTCACGTCCGGGTTTCCGGTCAGCGCCATCATCTGCGCGTTCACCTGATACCTGCGCAGCAGCGCGATACGCTCCGCCCACTTCTCTTTGGCTTCACCCATCGACACCCACACGTCGGTATAGATAAAGTCCGCGCCCTTCACGCCCGCCGCCACGTCTTCCGTCAGCGTGATTTTCCCGCCGTGCTTCTGGGCCAGCGCGCTGCATTCCGCCACCAGGCTCTCTTCCGGCCAGCAGGCTTTCGGAGCCACCAGGCGCAGATCCAGCCCGGTCAGCGCCGCCGCTTCCAGCATCGAGTTGCCCATGTTGTTGCGCGCGTCGCCCGCGTAGACCAGCGTCATCTCGTTAAACGCCTTGCCCGGCAGGTGCTCCTGCATGGTCAGCAGGTCAGCCAGCAGCTGCGTCGGGTGGAACTCGTTGGTCAGCCCGTTCCACACCGGCACGCCCGCATACTGCGCCAGCGTTTCGACCACTTCCTGGCCGTGGCCGCGATACTGAATGCCGTCGTACATCCGCCCGAGAACCCGCGCGGTGTCCTTAATTGACTCTTTATGCCCAATCTGGCTACCGCTCGGCCCTAAATAGGTGACGCGCGCGCCCTGGTCAAATGCGGCAACTTCGAAAGAGCAACGTGTACGGGTCGAGTCTTTTTCGAAGATGAGCGCGATATTTTTACCGGTAAGCTTCTGTACTTCCTTGCCATTTTTTTTATCGGCTTTGAGCTGTGCGGCAAGGGTCAGCAGAGAAGTGAACTGTGCAGGGGTAAAGTCGAGCAGTTTCAGAAAGTGTTTCTTGTATAAATCGAACATTTTATCCTCGCATGGCGAACGCCACTTATTGAATTAAAATTCACTTTATATGTGTAATTATTCATTTGCAACCCCGTTTCACAAATCTTTCCAACAAAGGTGGAGGCAAACCCGTCCGTGTGTGAAAATAGAAGTATCTGCCGCACTTTAAAGAGGATTGAGCCATGGCAAACCCGGAACACCTGGAAGAGCAACGCGAAGAGACGCGTCTGATTATTGAAGAACTGCTGGAAGACGGTAGCGATCCGGACGCGCTGTACACCATCGAGCACCATTTCTCTGCGGATGATTTCGACGCGCTGGAAAAAATGGCGGTGGAAGCTTTTAAACTGGGTTACGAAGTGACCGAGCCGGAAGAGCTGGAAGTGGAAGAGGGCGATACCGTCATCTGCTGCGACATCCTGAGCGAAGGCGCGCTGAAGGCGGAGCTGATCGACGCGCAGGTAGAACAGCTGATGAACCTGGCCGAGAAGTTCGACGTGGAATACGACGGCTGGGGAACCTATTTCGAAGATCCGAACGGTGAAGACGGCGAAGAAGGCGACGACGAAGATTACGTCGACGAAGACGACGACGGCGTGCGTCACTAAGCGTTTCAGGCGGTGGCGCGCGCCACCGCTTTTTCAAGGCAGAACCATGGATTACCCGCAGATACTCGCCCCCGTACTCAACTTCCTCCAGTGCCCGACCCCACAAGCATGGATTGATAAAGCCCGTGACCCGGCGAACCTGCCGCTGCTGCTCACCGACCACATGGTGTGCGAGCTCAAGGCCGCCCAGACCGCGCTGCTGCTGGTGCGTAAATACGTCGCCAACGAAAGCGGTGCCGACGCGCTGCTCGACTGGCTCAAGCCCTACGAACAGTTCACCTTCCGCGACGGCCCGGAGCCGGACTTCATCGCCCTGCACAGGCAGATTGGCAAAAGCGTGATGCCCAAAACCGACGACCCGTGGGGCCAGGCGCTCATCGACAGCATGGTGCTGCTGATCAAAGAGGAGCTGCATCACTTCTGGCAGGTGCGCGAGGCGATGCTGGCCCGCGACATTCCGTACGTCAAAATCACCGCCAGCCGCTACGCCAAAGGGATGCTGAAGGAAGTACGCACCCACGAGCCTCTGACGCTGATCGACAAGCTCATCTGCGGCGCCTACATCGAAGCCCGCTCCTGCGAACGCTTCGCCGCGCTGGCCCCGTTCCTCGACGACGACCTGCAGAAGTTCTATCTCTCGCTGCTGCGCTCGGAAGCGCGCCACTATCAGGACTACCTGACGCTCGCCCGGCAGGTGAGCGACGACGATATCTCACCGCGCATAAAGCTTTTTGGCGAAATTGAAGCCACACTTATCTCGACACCGGACAACGAGTTTCGCTTCCACAGCGGCGTGCCGGTGTAAACCGGCACAACTCAAGGATAAGGATGCGAGATGAATAAAACGTGGACCCGTATTGTGATTGTCGTCGTCGCGGCTGCCGCCGTGGCGTTCTGGGTGTTTTTCGACAGGCAGCGCGCCCCGGAACGGCAGATGGATAACGCCCTCAACGCGATGCCCGCCTGGCAGGTGATCAAGGAGCAGGAGCCTGTGCTGCATCAGCGCATCCTCGACCAGATGGCCGCCCTGCAAAAAGCGGGCGAGCCGGAGCAGCAGATTATCGATACCATTCAGCCGCAGATCCTGCATCTGCAGATGTCGCGCCTGCAAAACGCCCCGGACGCCAACGTGGTGAACTACATGACCATCAACATGGAGCAGACCGCCGCCATCCAGAAGGTGAGCGACGACGCCTGCTTCCGCTTCCTCTACCCGACGGTGAAGGGCGGCGTAAACCCGATGCGCATGCTGGATAAAGACCTGATGGCGCGGCGCATGCAGGCCGACGCGGACATGATGCGCGCGGCCTACGGCAAAAACCGCCACACCGTGACCCAGGCCGAACGCGAGGCCGCTGTCGAGGACGTGCGGCCGATTATGAAGGCACTTGCCGATAAGTACGGCGAGGACATCCAGCTGCTGCAGATGCCGGAGAAGGCGGCGGGCAAAGAGAAGCTCTCCTGCGATATGGTGCAGGAGATGTGGGCGAAAGTGCTGGCGCTGCCGGAGCAGAAGGCGGCGGGGGTGATTCGGCTGGCGGTGTCTGAGCTGGAGTGACAAAGGGCGCTGGTTTTTTGGGCACTTAGCGCGGGTTTAGCGCGTCGTCGCTTGCATGGCGGCGCGCGACAGGTATAATCCACAACGTTTCCGCATCCCCTTCAGTGCCGAAGTGGCGAAATCGGTAGACGCAGTTGATTCAAAATCAACCGTAGAAATACGTGCCGGTTCGAGTCCGGCCTTCGGCACCATATAAAGCTTTTTTCAAGTCTACTAACGTCTACTTTAGTCCATAAAAACAGTAAGTTAAGCAGATTTCTGACTTTTCTTAGTCTGTCCACGTCTACTCAATTCCTTGAACATATACCAACTGATGATGGTATAACTGATGGTATTCCCGGTTCGATTGATTTTGGTACCAACACTGGAGGTATCAACTGATGGCTCTCACCGATATCAAAGTTAGGACTACCAAGCCCTCCGACAAACCTTTCAAACTCACAGATGGGCAGGGTATGCACCTGCTGATCAACCCCAATGGTTCAAAATACTGGCGACTCCAATACCGTTTCGATGGCAAACAGAAAGTTTTAGCATTGGGTGTTTATCCAATGGTCTCTCTTGGTGAAGCTCGCAGGAAACGAGATGAGGCCAAAAAGTTGGTATCTGATGGTATCGACCCTTCTGAGAAGAAAAAAGCAGATAAGATTGAGCAAAGCGAAGCCCTAACATTCGAAGCTGTTGCAAGGGACTGGCATACTGCCTGTAAAAGGAAATGGTCAGATTCCCATAGTGAGAGAGTTCTAAAAAGCATGGAAGATGGTCTCTTTACTGCAATCGGTAAAAGAAAAATATCCGAGCTTAATACCAGAGATCTTCTTGCACCTATCAAGGCTGTTGAAGCTTCCGGGCGATTGGAAGTTGCTTCCCGCCTACAGCAAAGAACAACGGCTGTGATGCGATATGCTGTACAGAATGGGCTGATAGATTACAACCCTGCTCAGGAAATGGCAGGAGCTATTGCTGTAGCCAAAAGAACCCACAGGCCAGCTTTGCCATTCGAACGATTCTCTGAACTTTTAGAACGAATTGATAACTTCAAAGGTAGAAAACTCACGAAGTTAGCTGTGAAGCTTACATTACTCATTTTCATTCGTTCCAGTGAACTCAGATTCGCAAGATGGTCGGAGATCGACTTTGAAAATGCGATGTGGACTATCCCTGGAGAACGCGAGCCATTGCCAGGGGTCAAACATTCGCACCGTGGTTCGAAAATGCGAACTCCACATCTTGTTCCTTTGAGTTGTCAGGCATTGGCTGTGCTGACGGAAATCAAAGAGATCAGTGGTGACCATGAACTCGTGTTTATTGGTGATCATAATTTCCGCAAACCTATGAGCGAGAATACAGTTAATAAAGCTTTGCGAGCTATGGGCTACGACACTACTGTTGAAGTCTGTGGACATGGATTCAGGGCTATGGCTTGTAGTGCTTTAATTGAATCCGGTTTGTGGTCGAAAGATGCTGTTGAACGGCAAATGAGCCATCAGGAGCGTAACTCAGTTCGTGCTGCGTACATACATAAAGCAGAGCACCTTGATGAGAGAAAGCTTATGTTGCAGTGGTGGGCCGATTACCTTGACCTTCTTAGAATACGACAAGTTTCACCATTTGATTTTAAAAATATTTAACTATGAATAAGTAGTTAATTAATCGCTCTCCCTTATCAATCTTGTTAAGGGAGAATTAATTCAAATAAGCAGTGTTAACTCATTCATGCTTTGAAACCTGTGGAGGGATTAATGAAAGTAGTAAGCCCTTATGAAGAATTAAAAAGCTGGTTTAGTCTCGAAAACTATGAGCAGTTAAAATCACTTACAATCAAAGAACTGTATACGGAGCTTGCCTTTAGAGAAGCGATTTTCGACAGTGTAAATTTTGGATGGGAAGATGATAATCAAAATTTAAGGTCTATCCTTGAAGGTAATCCTATTTTAAGCAGACAAGATAATAATAATCATGGTCATTTTGACAAGGGCCAAAGACATGTTGCGCAGGTTAGCTTTGGTGATATAAAAAAATTAGAGAACAAGTTAATAATGTTTAGCATGGATTTTTTTGAAGAAAATGGCGAATTCAAAAAAGAGTTGAAAAAGAAACCAATAACAAAAACTATGAGAGACTTTTTTCTTAACCAAAATAGCAGCAAGATGTATGTTTCATTTGATTTAGGAATGTCCAGCGATGAAGAAATTATAACAGCTTTACAAACGATGCTACCCATTCTCAGGAAAGAATATGAAATTGAGCCAGTAAAAACAGAAAAAATTGGACTGGCAAAAATAAGAAAACTTGTCGATTACAATATTATCCCAATGATTGATCTATTGATTTGGGCAAAATTTAAAAAAGTAAAAATCTCAAATATGGTCTTGTCTCGTGTCTTGTATCCCGACTTTACAAGTGAGATCAGAGGAGAAGATCACATTAAAGATACAGACAGGCCAGTTGCAGAGAAGTCATTGAATGGAGAAACAACCCGTAGTCTCGAATATTTTATCAGCAAAAACAGCCATCTCGTCAACATACCGATTTCTGAACTCGGCTCTTTCTAGTTGTAAATCATCATGTTAATTGTCAAGGGGAGGGCGTAAATATTTTTCTTCCCCGGAATTTCCTTTCATTCTTCCCTCATCTAACTTTTCAGTTATCAGCATTCCCTTCATAGATACAAATCTGTGTGGCTAATATCTCCGTAACGGAAACGGAGGAGACAGCCAAATGAATACAACCGATACAACCAATCATAGCTTAATTCGTTTACCAGAAGTCTTGAAACGAACTGGTTTCGGCAAGGCCTGGATCTATCGTCTGATCAGTGAAGGTCGGTTTCCGGCACCAGTGAAGATCGGGGTTCGTGCCGTTGCTTTCGTCGAAAGTGAGATTGATGCCTGGATTCAGTCTGTTATCGAAACAAGTCGAAATAATGTTGCTTAGTTAATTTAGGGAGACATGTTATGAATATCGAAGAATTTGTGAGTGAAGATAACCATATGTGCAATTTATGCGGAGATCTTTTTTATAAGATCTTTGACCAAGAAGTGATTTATGACTTACCCAATAACGAGTTTAATAAAGAAATTATTTACTGGCTCAGTCAGTACCTTGTAGGAAATTTGAGAGAACCTTTAGACTCAATCTCTGAGCTTAATGCTTCCAAACAGATATATGTTTACGAGACTTGGTTTTCTCTAATTAAATGTCCTGATGAAATGAAACTCTTAGCGAAGCGGATAATTTTATATCTATTGGACTAAGAGCTTTTTATGAAAATGTAAAGTTTGGCTGCATAATTTATCTTAAAACTTTACAGAATAACTTACATTATTTTTATGACCGTTTATTAGCAAGGCAGTGAGATAGTTTTCGAAGTATTAAGTGTATATAACATCAATATTTTACATCACGCGTATCATCAACATCCTTGTACGAGTGAACGTTGAACATAAGCTTGTAGCATAAGCCATACGATGCGGCCAGTATTATGGCTATCGCTAAGGCAAGAACGATAAAACCATTTATATCCAGAAAAAATTGTAAGCAGAACGCTCCGATAAGCACAACGCACATCACAAAGCTATTACCAAAACAGACTGAGGTAAAGCTATGTGTTAAACCTTCGTATTTAACAAACTCTTTCTCATGTGCGGTGTAAATTAAGTAAGCAAGGAAAGATGAGATAAAAATGACAAGGCTGAAGCCAAGTAGTGAGACAAGGGTAAACCCAAATATTATTCCTACTGCGCTACTCACGCTTAATGCATCATATAAAATATCAAGCCGGTCAATATTCGCAAGATAGAACCATATAACGCTAAATGTACAGGCTGTGACAAATGAAGAGGATGTTAAAATAGCGATGATAAACTTTCGGGTTAGCCGCTTATGAAGCTGGATATTCATCTTATGTAGTCTCCCTTTGAAATGAAGGAATACTAGTCACAAGGGAGAGGGAGTTCTACGCTCAAATTTAGTATGCCGGGAAGTGCATATTCAGGCTGACGCCTTCTGGCGTCAGCCCCGGGAAATTACAGCGACTTCACAAACGCCAGCAGATCTTCGTTGAGCTGGTCCTGGTGGGTCAGCGCGAAGCCGTGCGGCGCGTTGTCGTACACCTTCAGCGTGGCGTTTTTGATCATCTCTGCCGCCAGCTTGCCGGTGCTTTCAAACGGCACGATCTGGTCGTTACTGCCGTGGATCACCAGCGTCGGCACGTCGATTTTCGCCATGTCCGGGCGGAAGTCGGTTTCGCCGAACGCGGTCACGCAGTCGATGGTGCCCTTCAGGGACGCCAGCAGGGCGATGTTCAGCGTCTGGGTCAGGGCACCGGCGGAAACAGTCTGCCCGGCGTTGATGCCGTAGAACGGGGTGGCGAAGTCGCTGATGAACTGGGCGCGATCTTTACGCAGTCCGTCGCGAATGCCGTCGAACACGCTCTGATCCACGCCCTGCGGGAAGGTGTCGGATTTGCCAAAGATTGGCGTCACCGCGCCCAGCAGCGCCAGACCGGCCACGCGCGCGCTGCCGTAGTTGTTGATGTAGCGGGTCACGTCGCCGCCGCCCATGGAGAAGCCCACCAGCGTCACGTCCTGCAGGTCCAGGGTGGTAATCAGGTCGTTGATGTCGGACGCAAAGGTGTCGTAGTCATAGCCGTTCCACGGCTGATCCGAGCGGCCAAAGCCGCGGCGGTCAAAGGCGATGGCGCGGAAGCCGCGTTCCGCCAGGTAGTTCAGCTGGCTGTCCCACATGTCGCCGTCCAGCGGCCAGCCGTGGCTGAAGAGAACCGGTTTGCCCGCGCCGCCGTCCTTGTAGTAAATCTGCGTGCCGTCTTTTGCCTTAAACGTTGCCATAGTGTGTTCCTGTGCAGGTGATGGTTATGGTTATACCGGCGCGACCAGGTAGCGAATTGCCGGTGATGTTGTGCCCTGATGAAAAGCCAGAACGCGGCTCTGCAGCAGGAGGTCATTCATGGTGTGGCGCTCCTGCTGGCGCAGATGCTCAATCCAGGAGCCCATCAGGAAGGTCTCGATAAACAGGCCGGGACGTTCGATATCCTCGTACACCGCCCAGCTCATCGCCCCGGCGCGGCGGCGCACCCGGCGCAGCTCGTGAACCGCCTCCAGGAAGGCCTTCGTATTCTGCGGGTCGATGATGTACTCGTGCGACACAAGCACCGGGCCGCGCTCGTTCGGCAGGTCAATCTCCACGCCGTCCAGCGGCTGGCCGCTGAGGTCGAGGTTCAGGTCCGGATCTTTCCCCAGCTTCCAGCGGAACACCGTCGCGCTCGCCAGCACCATCCCCAGCGTGGCGACTACCAGCGATGTCGGGGTGCCGAAGCGGGAGGCGATCTGCCCCCAGATGGCGCTGCCCGCGGTCATCGAGCCGAAGAACACCGTCAGGTAGACCGCCAGCGCGCGGGCCTTCACCCAGCGGGCGGCGCTGCGCTGCGCGCCGAGGTTCAGTGTTGAGAGCACCGCAATCCACGCGAAGCCGGTGAAGAACTCAAACAGGTTGAGCAGCCAGACGTGGCGCACGAACGCCAGCGCCAGCATGGTGAGGGCAAAGATCAGGCTGGCGGCCACCATCAGGCGGTCGGCGTCGAGCCGCTGGCGCAGGCGCGGCAGAAGGATCGCCCCGGCAATCGCCCCCAGGCCAATGCACGCCAGCATCACGCCGTAGCCCGCCGGGCCTAAGCCCAGCTCGCGGCGCGCCACCAGCGGCAGCAGCGCCCAGCCCGCGCTGCCGAAAACGAAGAAGGCCACGGTGCGCACCAGCACGTTGCGCAGCACCGGCGCGGCGTGCACGTAGCGAATCCCGGATCGCACCGCGGAGAAGAAGTGCTCCGGCGGCAGACGCTGAATGGACGGGGCCGGACGCCAGCGCCACAGCACCCACGCTACGCCGACCACGGAGAGCGCGTTGAGGGCAAACACCATCCACGGCCCGGCGAGCGAGAGCAGAAAACCGCCCAGCGCGGGGCCAATCGCCCGGCTGATGTTCACCCCGAGCGAGTTCAGCGCCACGGCGGCGCCCAGCTCGGGCTTGCTCACCAGATCGGGCACCACGGCCTGGAACGGCGGCGAGCTCATCGCCGCGCCCACGCTCAGCAGGAACGTCGCCACCAGCAGAACGGTGGGGGTGACGTGTCCGGTGAAGGAGAGCACCGTCAGCCCGGCGGCGGCGATGAACACCCACAGCTGGGAGAAGAGCAGGTATTTACGTCGGTCGACGATGTCCGCCATCACCCCGGACGGCAGGGCGAAGAGGAACATCGGCAGGCTGCTGGCCGCCTGCACCAGCGCGATATCTAAAGGATCGGCGCTCAGGGTCAGCATGCTCCAGTTGATGCCGACGTCGCTCATCCATGAGCCGACGTTAGAGACCACCGTGGCGATCCACAGCATGCGGAACACCGGCTGGCTCAGCGGCTGCCAGGGCGAAACCGTCGATGCGGGCGTCGTCTCGACGTGTGCGTCGCGAACGTCGTTAACCTGGGTCATGCGAACCTCTCCGCTGTCTTACGCTGCAGCCGCCACTGGCCCGGCCCGGTGAGGGCGAGGGTGGTGAAGATAATCAGCAGCAGCCAGCCAAACTGCCCTTCGGCAATCGACCAGTTGGGGTGGACCGCCAGCATCGCCACCAGCAGCACGGCGATAATCGGCAGGCACGCCAGGCGGGTGTACACGCCCGCAATGATAAACAGCGGGCAGATCACCTCGGCGACAATCGCCGGGATCAGGCTCGCCCAGGGCCCGAAGCCGAACGGATCTTCAATGCGCGTCAGCTCGTCGCTGAAGTGCAGCACCTTCGGCAGGCCGTGCACGTAGAGCAGCAGCAGGCTGCCGGTCAGGCGCAGGAAGAACAGCCCCAGGTCGACCCGGGGCAGAGCAAAGGTGTTTTTCATCAGAATGCAAAGCAGCTGCAGCCCAGCGCCCCCCAGAAAGCGTTATCGTCGGACACCGGCATCTCTGACATGCGGGCGAAATCATGCTGGTGGCTGTGAACCCCGCACGGGCCGCTGCAGTGATGAACGGCGCTCATCCCGACGCGGGCGGCCTGCGGCGGCGCGCTGCGGTAGTGGCCCGGCACCTTCACCACCGGGGACCACTCGGGCAGAACCGGAATGGCAGGCGGCGCGAGCGGACCAAAGCTGCCTGCGGCGTAAACGATATCGCCGTTGACCACCGTCAGGACGGACTCGATGCCCTTGATCTCCTCTTCCGGCACGCGGAAGTAGTCTTTGCTCAGCACGGCCAGGTCGGCGAGCTGGCCGACCTTGATCTGCCCCTTCTGGTTCTGCTCGCTGGAGAACCACGCGCTGCCCTGGGTCCAGAGCATCAGGGCGGTATCGCGGTCCAGACGGGCGCTGTGGTCGTACATCTGCATTCCGCCGACGGTGCGGCCGGAGACCAGCCAGTAGAGCGCGGTCCACGGGTTGTAGCTCGCCACGCGGGTGGCGTCCGTCCCTAAGCCCACCGGCACGCCGGTCTCGAGCATTTTCGCCACCGGCGGCGTGTGGCGGGTGGCTTCGATGCCGTAGCGCTCGGCAAAGTATTCCCCCTGGAAGGCCATGCGGTGCTGCACGGCAATGCCGCCGCCGAGCGCTTTGATGCGGTCGATATTGGCCTGGGTAACGGTTTCCGCATGGTCGAAGAACCAGTGCAGGCCGTTGAACGGAATGTCGCGGTTCACCTTCTCGAACACGTCCAGCATGCGGCTGATGGATTCGTTGTAGGTAGCGTGCAGGCGGAACGGCCAGCGGTGCTCCACCAGATGGCGCACCACGCGCTCCAGCTCGTCCTCCATGCCCGGCGCGAGGTCCGGGCGCGGCTCGAGGAAGTCTTCAAAATCGGCGGCGGAGAAGACCAGCATCTCGCCCGCGCCGTTGTGGCGGAAGAAGTCGCTGCCCTGGCCCGGCGTGAGCATGTCGGTCCATTTTTCAAAATCTTCCAGCTCGTGGCCCGGACGCTGGGTAAACAGGTTGTAGGCGATGCGGATGGTCATCTGCTTTTTCTCGTGCAGCTCGGCGATCACCTCGTAATCTTCCGGGTAGTTCTGGAAGCCGCCGCCCGCGTCGATGGCGCTGGTCAGCCCCAGACGGTTCAGCTCGCGCATGAACTGGCGGGTGGAGTTAACCTGCTGCTCCAGCGGCAGCTTCGGCCCTTTCGCCAGCGTGGCGTAGAGGATCATGGCGTTCGGACGGGCAATCAGCATCCCGGTTGGGTTGCCGTTGGCGTCGCGCTGGATCTCGCCCCCCGGCGGGTTCGGCGTGTCCTTGGTGTAGCCGACCACCTTCAGCGCGGCGCGGTTGAGCAGGGCGCGGTCGTACAGGTGCAGGATGAAGACCGGGGTATCCGGCGCGGCGTCGTTAATTTCGTCCAGGGTCGGCATGCGGCGCTCGGCGAACTGGAACTCGGTCCAGCCGCCAACCACGCGCACCCACTGGGGCGACGGCGTGCGCAGGGCCTGCTCTTTCAGCATCCGCAGGGCGTCGGCCAGCGACGGCACGCCTTCCCAGCGCAGCTCGAGGTTGTAGTTCAGCCCGCCGCGGATCAGGTGCAGGTGCGAGTCGTTCAGGCCGGGAATGGCGGTGTGGCCTTTTAAGTCGACCACTTTGGTGCCTTCGCAGTGGTGTTGCATCACCTCGGCGACGGTACCCACTTCCAGAAATTTTCCGTCGTGCACGGCAACGGCTTCCGCGACGGGGTTCTCGCGATCGACGGTGTGAAACTGGCCGTTAACCAGAATGAGATCGGCTTTACCGAGGGTAACCATAAACTGCTCCTGACTGAGAGGGGAATGGTCAGGATTATGGGAACCGGTTTCGGCAAAGATCCAGTTATACAATAGGATAGGTATACCAAAGTATAACTATACCTAAGGTTAACTATACGAAGAGATAATTACGCGCAGGGACGGAAAACCGCAGGATGAGGGTGACTTTATCGTCGCGGCGCTCGCGGCGATTTCACCCTTAACCACTGGAAAATGCTATGACCTCTTCAAAGCTCGAAGTGTTAACCCCTGCGAACTGTCAGATCATCTTTATCGATCACCAGCCTCAGATGGCGTTTGGCGTGCAGTCTATTGACCGCCAGGTGCTGAAAAACAACACCGTGGCGCTGGCGAAAGCGGCCAAAGTGTTCAACATCCCAACCATCATCACCACCGTTGAGACCGAAAGCTTCTCCGGGAACACCTATCCGGAGCTGCTGGACGTGTTCCCGGGCCAGGACATCCTGGAGCGTACCTCCATGAACTCCTGGGACGACCAGAAGGTGCGCGACGCGCTGAAGGCTAACGGCAAGAAGAAGGTGGTGGTGGCCGGCCTGTGGACCGAAGTGTGCAACAACAGCTTTGCCCTGTGCGCGATGCTGGAAGGCGACTACGAAATTTATATGGTGGCGGACGCGTCCGGCGGCACCTCCAAAGAAGCCCACGACTACGCGATGCAGCGCATGATCCAGGCGGGCGTGATCCCGGTGACCTGGCAGCAGGTGATGCTGGAGTGGCAGCGAGACTGGGCGCGTAAAGAGACCTACACCGCGGTGATGGATATCGTGCGCGAGCATTCCGGCGCGTACGGAATGGGCGTGGATTACGCCTACACCATGGTGCACAAAGCGCCGTCTCGCCAGAAGAGCGAGCACCGCACCTTAGCGCCGGTCCCGGCTCGCTAAGTTCCGCTGGCGGGCTGGTCCCTCATCCGACTCGCCGCTGCCTCTTTCTCTGGAGTTCACAATGAGTACTGGGCTGATATCCCTTGCGGCAGGCGTGTTGATTGGCCTGATGTATGCCGTGCTGAAGGTGCGATCCCCCGCGCCGCCCGCGCTGGCGCTGATTGGTCTGCTGGGGATGCTGGCGGGTGAACAGGCGACGCGCCATCTCTTATCCCGCGACGGCGCCCCACCTCCTCAGGTGACCGTTCCGCAGGCGGCATCGCAGACGGGAGCGTCATCATGAAAGCATGGATAATTTCGCTGGTGTGCGGCGTGGTTGCTGGGGTAATTTACGCTCTGCTCGACGTCCATTCCCCGGCACCACCGGTTGTCGCCCTGCTTGGCCTGTTTGGCATGCTGGTGGGCGAACAGCTTATCCCGGTGGGACGACGTTTACTGAGTCGCGAACCGCTCACCCTCGCCTGGTTTCGTCACGAATGCGTACCGAAAATCAGCGGCACGGCGCCCCCTGCGCCCGCGAAGGACCCTCGCGACGTTAAATGACTGGTTAGAGGAATAACAGCATGACGCTGCCGTGGCGCATTGCCATCATTGATGACGAACGTTCCGTCCGCAGCGGGTTGAGTAATCTCCTGGAGTCGGAAGGCTATTCAACCGACACGTTTGATTCGGCAGAGGTATTTCTGAGCCATCCGCTTGCCCTGTCCGGCGCGGCGCTGGTGATCACCGATATCAAGCTCCGGGGCATGAGCGGCCTTGAGCTGTTTGACAAGCTGCGGCTGCTGGCCGTACCGCCTCCGCCCGTGCTCTTTATCTCCGGTCATGCTGATGAAAATATGCAGCGGTACGCTCTTAATCTGGGCGCCGCTGCTTTTTTGCGTAAGCCGATTAACATCGATATTCTGCTGGATCATATTCAGCGGGAGCTGGCCCGCCGACAATAAGGATCGCGGATGAACGAACACGAGCAGCCTGCATTCTGGCCCGCCCAGGGGAATCTTCATCAGGGGCGGGTTTTTGTCCTTAAAGAGGATGTGATTTTTACCGTGCTGGCGCAGGAGGGCGGAATCGCCTGGATGCACGCGCGACATCCTCACTCCGGCGGTTCGTTCATTATCGCCACCGCGGTGAGCGACGAAGAGGAAGAGCGGGCCACCCGGCTGCTTAAAAACGAGTTTGCGCTGCGCGACGCGCTGCAGGACAGCTGGGCCATCCGCGCCGTTGCGTCCACCCAGTACCGGGGGCGCTTCGCGCTGGTGTACGCCCCGTTTTCGTTTGAGCTGCTGGCGCGGCGCGCGGGCAGAGCGATCTCGGGGATCGCGCGCTTTCTCGAGATGGCGATCCAGATCTGCGTTCCCCTGCGCCAGATGCATCTGCAAAACCTGATCCACGGCGATATCAAGCCCGGCAGTATTTTTGTTCATCACGATGCCACCTGCCGTCTGGGCAGCTTTGGCCTTTCCAGCAGTCTTTCCGATGCCGTCACCCAGACCCGGCTTCCTGTTTCAGGGGGCACGCCCGCCTATATGTCGCCGGAGCACACCACCCGCACCCAGCGCCCCGTCGACGGCCGCAGCGATCTCTACAGCCTCGGCATGGTGCTGTATGAACTCCTGACCGGACGCCTGCCGTTTGAGCTGGGGGAGGACGAGCAGACCAACTGGGCGCACTACCATATTGCCTCCGCGCCGCTGGCCCCGGACGCGATCCGCCCGGACGTGCCGGGAATGCTGTCGACCATCATCCTGAAGCTGCTGGAAAAGCACCCCGATAACCGCTACCAGACGGTCGACGGATTGATTGCCGACCTTCGCCGCTGCCAGGCGACGCTGACCTGCGAGGGCGAAATCGTCGCCTTTACCCCCGGCCAGCAGGACCGCACCCCGGCGATCCATCTGGCGGACTCCCTGTTCGCGACGCATCCGCAGGCGAACGACGTTATTGCGGCGTTTGAGCGGGTGGGGCAGAGCCTGGTGCCGGAGCTGGTGACGATCGGCGGGCCGTCGGGGATCGGCAAATCTTCGATCATCGCGACGGCGCTCAAAACGCTGCAGCAGCGCACGGTGCTGCTGGCGGTGGGCAAAGTCGACCAGTTTTCGCCGTCGCTGCCCTACGGCGTATTAAGCTCCGCGTTCCGCACCCTGACGCTGCACCTGCTGGGGCTGCCCGCAGAGGAGGTGGCGAAGTGGAAAATCCGCCTGTCTCGCGCCCTGGAGGGGTACGAGGCGCTGGCCGTCAGCCTGGTGCCCGAGCTGGGCCTGCTGCTTGAGAGCAAGCCGCGCTTCTCGGCGGATACGTTTTCCATTGATGCCCGGGCGCGCTTCAGCCATATGGTGCTGGCGCTGGTAAAAACCTTTGCCTCGCAGGGCTGCCCGCTGGTGCTGGTGCTCGACGATCTCCAGTGGAGCGACGCCGCCAGCCTGCATACGCTTAAATACCTGCTGATGAACTGCGGCGCTGTTCCGCTGCTGGTGGTCGCGGCCCACCGGGATATCAGCGCCGTGTCCGACGCCGCCCTGCAGGCGCTGCTGGCGGGCCTGCCGGAGGCGGCACAAAACGCGAGCGAGATTGTTCCGCAGGCGCTTTCCGTGAAAGCGGTGGCGCGCTGGCTGGCGACGGTATTTCGCACCCGCAGCGCGGCGACGACCGATCTCGCCACGCTGATCCACGAGAAGACGGGCGGCAACCCGCTCTTTGTGCACGAGTTTTTCCGCCGCATTGTGGATGACGGCCTGGTGGTGCACAACAAATATCAGGACAAGTGGCACTACGATCTGCAGGCGATCCGCGCCCGACACTACACCGAAAACGTCGTCACCCTGGTGCTGGAGCAGCTCGAAGAGCTGCCCGACGAAACGCGTCGCCTGCTGGGCAGCATCGCCTGCCTCGGCGGCACGGGCGAGATGGAGATGATCTGCCGCGTGGTCGGCATGTCGATGGCGGAAATGCGCTATGCGCTGCACCCGGCGGTGATGGCCCAGCTCATCGTGCTGGCGGAAAAAAAGTACGCCTTCACCCATGACCGGGTGCAGGAGGCGGCCTTTGCGCTGCTCGATCGGCATGAGAGAAGCCATATTCACCTGACCACCGCCAGCCTGCTTGCCGACGCCGCGCGTCAGGCGGCGGGGAATGAGCTGCTGTTCCGTGCCGTTCACCACGTCACGGCCGCGCTGGACAGCATCCAGCCCGCCCCGCAGCGGGAGATGTTCCGCGAGCTGAGCCTGCTGGCCGCGCGGCGCGCGAAGCGTTCGGGAGATTACCTTTCGGCGCTTGGCTATATCCAGACCGCCAGAGCGCTGGGCAACGCCGGGACGGTGTCGGACTTTATGCTCGATATCGAAGAGGCGGGCTGCGAGTTTGCGCTGGGGCATCTGGAGCGCACCCGCGAGCTGTGTGACGCCATTCTCGGCTGCCCAGGCGGGCTGACAGAAAAGGCGCTGGCGGCCAACCTGCTGGTGGAGGTGTACATTCGTCAGTCGGACAGCCGTCTGGCGCTGGAGGCGGCGCTCTGCTGGCTGGGGATTTTCGGTATTCAGATTAGCCGCTATCCGGAAGATGCCGGCTGCGACGAGGCCTGGGCGCTCTTTTGCAACCGCACGGCCGACGCGCCGCAAAACCTGTTTGCCCAGCTGTCGCGGATGGATAACCCGGAAACCGAAGCGGTGATGAACCTGCTCTACAGCGCCAGCATTTGCGCCAGCTTCATCTGCCCGCGCCTGCACTTTTTGCTGCTCTGCCGCATGATGCACCTGACCCTCGACCACGGCATTACCGGCGCCTCCACCACGGCGATGGCTTGGTTTGGCGTGCTGATTGGCCACCGCTACGCCGAGTATCGCCTCGGGTTCCAGTACGGCACCCTGGCCCGCGAGCTGGTGAATCGCCACGGCTACGACGCGTTCGAAGCCAAAACCCTGCTGCCGCTCGACCAGCTCAGCGTCTGGACCCAGCCTTTATCGTTTACCATCGAGTGCGCGAAGGCCTGCTTCACCTCGGCGGTGACCCACGGGGATATGACGATGGCCTGCTTTGCGGCCTGCCACCAGGTGATTAACTTCCTCTCGCGGGGCGATCACCTGGACGGGGTGTTGACCAGCATCGAGCGCGGCCTGGCGTTCGTGCGTAAAACCCACTTCCAGGACGTGGAGACCATTCTGATGGTCCAGCGCGGCTACGTTGAGTTCCTGCGCACGCCGGTCATCGGCACCTGGACCGCGTCGCAGGTGCTGCCGGAGGCGCTGCTTCCCGCGTCGCCGGAGCAGGCGCCGGAGAAGAACTCCACCATGCTGTTCTGGTACTGGCTGTATCGCGGCATGGCGCACTTTACCTGCGGCGAATATGCCGACGCGCAGGCGGATCTTGAGATGGCGGGCTGGTACGCGTGGTCTGCGCCGGGGCATATCCATCTGCTGGATTACCATCTCTACAGCGCGCTGGCGCTGTCACGTCAGCTGACGCCGGAGACCTTCTCGGCGAACCACCGCCGCAGCATTCACGCCCACTACGACAAAATCGCCCTCTGGGCGCGCGTTAATCCCGGCACGTTCGCGGATAAAGAGGCGCTGATCTACGCCGAAATCGTGCGTCTGGACGGGATGAACAGCATTGCGCTCGAGCAGTATGAGAAGGCGGTCCGGCTCTCCCGCGAGGGCGGGTTTAACCCGATCAACGCTCTGGCCCACGAGCTGGCGGGCCGGTTCGCGCTGGCCTGCGGTTACCCAACCGCCTCGGACGCCCACTTCCGCGGCGCAATTGCCGCCTGGGGCCGCGCGGGCGCGCAGGCCAAGCTACGCCAGCTGGAGCAGGATTTCCCGCACCTGCTGGCCTCCGGGCAGGCCAGCGCCTACGACACGGTGGCTTTCGCCCAGAATGAGACCATCCGCGATCTCCAGAGCGTCATCAAAGCCTCCCGCGCGCTGTCGGAAGAAATCAACCTGGAGCGCTTAATCGAAAACCTGATGACTATCCTGCTCGAACGCGCCGGGGCGCAGCGCGGACTGCTGCTGCGCGTGAGCGAGAGCCTGATTCCGGAGATCGAGGCCAGCGCCTGGACCAGCACCGAGGGCGTGCGGGTGCGGATCCTGAAAGACGTGCCGACGGCGACCGACCTGCCGTTGTCGGTGCTGGCGGCGGTGATCCGCACCGGGCAGGAGATCCGCACCGGCAGGCCGGAGGAGTTCCATCCCTTCAGCCAGGACCCTTATCTGGTGACCTCGGGGGCGGCGGTGATGTGCGTCCCGATGTTCAAACAGGCGCGGCTGGTGGGCGTGCTGTACCTGGAAAACCGCCTGATGCCGGAGGTCTTCACCGCCGAGCACTCGCGCGTGGTGAGCCTGCTGGGCGCGCAGGCCGCAGTATCCCTGGAGACGGCGCGGCTGTACGCCGAATTGCTGGCGGAGAACATCCAGCGCCGCCGGGTGGAGAAAGAGCTGCGATCCAGCCAGACCTCGCTGATGCTCGGCGAGCAGATCAGCCACACCGGCAGCTGGCGCTGGGAGCTGGAGCAGGATCTGATGTTTGTCTCGGAAGAGTACGCCCGCATTCTCGGCCTGCCCGAGCGGCAAAAGACGATCTCCATGGCGGAGTTTTTGACCTTCGTCCATGAGGACGATTACGCCCGCATCAGCGCCATCGTCACCCAAAGCGTGCGCGACGGGCTCTCCATGCGCGCGGAGTTTCGCGTTAAGCGTACCGACGGCTCCACGCGCTACATACTCGGGATTGGCGATCCGGTGGGCGTGGGCAGCGAGGTGAATGAGTATTACGGCATCATCACCGATATCACCAGCCAGCGCGCCGCGGAGGATGCGATGCGGGTTGCGCAGGCGGATCTGGCGCGGGTGTCCCGGGCCACCACCGTCGGACAGCTGACCTCCTCCATTGCCCACGAGATCAATCAGCCGCTGATGTCGATCGTCTCGAACGCCGGGGCGAGCCTGCGCTGGCTCAACCGCGAGCCCGCCCGGCTGGATAAAGTGCGCGAAGGGCTGGAGGAGATCGCCGCGGAAGGCGCGCGGGCGGGGGAGATCATTCGCAGCATTCAGTCCCTGACCCGCAAGCAGGATCCCACCTTCTCGCGCATCGACATGCACTACCTGATCCACCATATCATCACGCTCTCGCGCAGCGAGCTGGAGCAGAGACACATTAGCGTTGATTATCTGTTAAGGGCGCAGGACAGCTTTATCACCGGCGATAGCGTGCAGATCCAGCAGGTGCTGCTCAATCTGGTGATGAATGCGGTTGAGGCGATGGCCGAGGTGAAGGATCGCGCCAGTACCATTACCCTCAGCACCGCCAACGCGGACGGGAAAGTGATCGTCGAGATCGCCGATACCGGAAGCGGCATTGAGCCCGAGCGGCTGGAGCAGATTTTTGATTCGTTCTACTCCACCAAAGCGCAGGGGATGGGGATGGGGCTGACTATCAGCGCCAGCATCATCGAGCGCCACTGCGGGAAGCTGAGCGCGCGCCGCCGGGAGCCGTACGGCACGGTGTTTGCGTTTGCGCTGCCGCTGGCGGCGCAGGAAGGGTAAGCGTTACTCCGCAGGCAGGCTTGAGGTCAGGCGCTCAACGGCCCTGACCAACTCCGCCACGGAGCGCACCTGCATTTTCTCCATCACGCGGCGACGGTGCACCTTCACCGTGATCTCGCTGACGCCCAGCTCGGCGGCAATCTGCTTGTTCAGCATGCCGCTTATCGCCAGCGTCAGCACCTCGTGCTCGCGCGGGGTGAGGGACATGTGGCGCTGCTTCAGGGCGTAGTGCTCTTTATTGCGCTCGGCGTTGTGTTCCGCCAGCTGAAGCGCGGACTCGATGGCGTCGATAAGCGCGGTGGATTCGACGGGCTTGGTGAGAAATTCGTACGCGCCGCCTTTAATGGCGCGCACCGACATCGGGATAGTGCCGTGGCCGGTAAGAAAAATAATCGGGATTTCGCGCCCGCTGTCCTTAAGGGCATCAGCCACCTCAAAGCCCGAGATGGCGGGCATTTGCATATCGAGGACCACGCACGACGGGAGCTCTTCAAAGCGGTGTTGAAGAAACGCTTCTGCCGATGAAAAGCCGACGGCGTTCAGGTCCGCCGAATCCAGCAGCCCAATCACGGACTGCCTGACTGCGTCATCGTCATCAACCACATACACAATGTGTTCCATTCACCGCCCCGGTGCTGATTTACATGTCGAGGATGCAAACAATCCCGCCGGTTACGTAAGGGACTGTTTATGCTGACTTTCATCTTAACACATTAACTATCATTATCATTTAACAATATGATAACCGTATGAAGATGAAGTATAGCGATCCGTGACCGGAGCGGTTAAAGAACGAAACGCTGATTTTATGCACCCACAAGCTCAATGCGGTTGCCGTCCGGATCCGCGATCACCGCTTCGTGGATTGCGATCTGTCCGTGAGGACTTTGACCCGTAAAACAGGCTACACTCTGGTTTTGAGCGCGACAAGCTGAGGAAATAACAATGCACTACACACTGAAAGATAGCGACAAGGAAAAAGCGGAAGGGTCAAACGGCGCGGGCGCTCTGCAGCAAAAACTGCTGGAGTCTCGTTCGATTGTTATCTCCGGTGAGATCAACCAGGAGCTGGCGCAGAAGGTCATCACCCAGATGATCCTGTTGCAAAGCGTCAGTAACGATCCGATCAAGCTGTACATCAACAGCCAGGGCGGCCACGTGGAAGCGGGCGATACCATCCACGACTTCATCAAATTCATCCGCCCGGAAGTGCATGTCATCGGCACCGGCTGGGTGGCGAGCGCCGGGATCACCATCTTCCTGGCGGCGAAGAAAGAGCACCGCTACTCGCTGCCAAATACCCGCTTTATGATCCACCAGCCGCTCGGCGGCGTGCGCGGTCAGGCGACGGATATTGAGATCGAAGCGCGCGAGATCATCCGCATGCTGGATCGCGTGAACAAGCTGATCGCCGACGCCACCGGCCAGCCGCTGGAAAAAGTGAAAAAAGACACCGATCGCAACTTCTGGATGTCTCCGGCAGAAGCGCTGGACTACGGCATCGTGGGTAAACTGATAACCCATTATGACGAGCTGAAGCTGGATTAAGTTTTCGCGGCGTGTTTGAGTCGGGTGGCGGCTTCGCCTTACCCGACCTACACGCCCTCGTTTGACCCATGACAAGTTCCCCCTCTGCCTTCTTGCCTATAATCGCGCCTGTTTCCCCTCTCACTGGTGCTACCCATGGCGTATCAACTGAACCTGAACTGGCCGGAATTTCTTGAGAAATACTGGCAAAAACAACCCGTAGTGCTGAAAAATGCCTTCCCGAATTTTGTCGACCCGATTACTCCGGACGAGCTGGCAGGGCTGGCGATGGAGCCGGAAGTCGATAGCCGTCTGGTGAGCCATTTCAACGGCAAATGGCAGGCCAGCAATGGTCCGTTTGAGCAATTTGACGATCTGGGTGAAACCGGCTGGTCGCTGCTGGCGCAGGCGGTGAACCACTGGCATATGCCCGCCGCGGAGCTGGTGCGTCCGTTCCGCGTCCTGCCGGACTGGCGTCTGGACGACCTGATGATCTCCTTCTCCGTGCCGGGCGGCGGCGTGGGCCCGCATATCGATCAGTACGACGTGTTTATCATTCAGGGGATGGGTAGCCGCCGCTGGCGCGTTGGCGACAAGCTGCCGATGCGTCAGTTCTGCCCGCATCCGGCGCTGCTGCATGTCGATCCGTTCGAGCCGATCATCGACGAAGATCTGGCCCCGGGCGATATCCTCTACATCCCGCCTGGATTCCCGCACGACGGCTTTACCCATGAGACGGCGCTTAACTACTCCGTCGGCTTCCGCGGACCGAACGGTCGCGATCTGATCAGCAGCTTCGCCGATTACGTGCTGGAAAACGATCTGGGCGGCGAGCACTACAGCGATCCGGATCTGACCTGTCGCGAACATCCGGGCCGCGTGGAGCAGTACGAACTGGATCGCATTCGTCAGATGATGATCGACATGATTAGCAAGCCGGATGATTTCACAAAATGGTTCGGCAGCTTTGTCTCCACCCCGCGCCACGAGCTGGATATCGCCGCCGCCGAGCCGCCGTATGCGCCGGAAGAGGTGCTGGACGCGCTGCAGGGCGGCGAAACGCTGTCTCGCCTGAGCGGCCTGCGCGTGCTGAACGTTAACGGCAGCTTCTTCATCAACAGCGAACAGCTGGAGACGGTAGACGCGAAGGGGGCGGATGCGCTGTGCCGCTACACCGAACTCGGTCAGGCCGAGCTGGGCGATGCGCTGAAAAACCCGGCGTTTGTAGAAGAGCTCACCGGGCTGATTAACCAGGGATACTGGTACTTCGACGAATAATGCGGCACGGTTTTCTCCCTCTCCCTGTGGGAGAGGGTCGGGGTGAGGACATCAGGCCGCGCTAGCCCTCCTCCATCGCAATCACAATCGCTTCACCCATCTTCTTCAACGCCTCGCGATTCTTCTCCGTCGGCGGCAGCGCCACGTTGATCCGAAGACAGTTGCGGTACTTCCCGGAGGCGGAAAACAGCGACCCGGCCGCGGCCTGGATCTTCAGCCGACACAGCTGCTTGCTGACGCACACCATGTCGACCTTCTCCGGCAGTTCAATCCACAGCAGGAAGCTTCCCTGAGGGCGCGTGACGCAAATCTCTGCCGGAAAATACTGCCGCACCCAGCAGGTGTAGGTTTCCATATTCTGCTGATAAATTTGACGCATACGGCGCACGTGGCGATGGTAATGGCCGTCGCGAATAAACGCCGCCACCGCCATCTGCGTGCCCGGCACGTTAAACCCGCCGGCGGCATATTTCATGTGCATCACCCGGTCGTAATAGCGCCCCGGCACAATCCAGCCGACGCGCAGGCCCGGCGCCACGGTTTTGGTAAACGAGCTGCAGAGGATCACGCGGCCGTCGATATCCATCGAATGAATGGTGCGCGGGCGCGGATACTCCGCCGCCAGCTCGCCGTAAATGTCATCTTCCACGATCACGATATCGTGCCGCTGCGCCAGGGCTAAGACCTGCTTTTTCCGCGCTTCCGGCATGATAAACCCGAGTGGGTTATTGCAGTTGGGCACCAGAATCACGGCCTTGATCGGCCACTGTTCCAGCGCCAGCTCTAACGCCTCGATGCTGATCCCGGTTTCAGAGTCGGTGGGAATTTCAATCGCCTTGATGTCAAACCCGCGCAGCATCTGCATGGTGCCGTGAAACGACGGCGATTCTACCGCCACGATGTCCCCCGGCTTGCACACCGAGAGCAGGGCAATCGACAGCGCGCCGTGGCAGCCGTTGGTGATGACAATCTCGTTCGCTGCCACGGTGGAGCCGCCGTCCAGCATCAGACGGGCGATCTGCTCACGCAGCTCCAGGCGGCCATCGAGCACGTCATAGCTCAGCATCTCGGCAGGGTTATGCTGCGCTATGCGGCTCATCTCGCGCCACAGCGGCTTCAGGCTGGGCTGGTTAATGTCCGGCGAGCCGCCGCCGAAGGAGATCATCTCTTTGTCGGCGCGGGCGTCCAGCAGCATCATCACCTCATCCCACTGGGTGACGTCCACGGGGCGCTGTACCGGTCGCGTCATGGCCGGAACCGGCGGCTGGGCCTTGCGCTGCGAGACAAAATAGCCGGAGCGCGGCTGAGGGGTGATCAGCTGGAGGTTTTCGAGGATCTGGTAGGCCTGCTGTATGGTGCTGATGCTTACGCCGTGCTCCTGGCTCAGCGCACGCACCGACGGCAGACGTTCGCCGCTGCGATACAGACCTTGTTGAATGCGTTCCGCCAGAAGATTGGCCAGATGTTGGTAGCGCGTCATGCTGTATCCTTTGTTTTCACCATACAGATTATGAAACCAGTACAGATTGCTGCGAAAATTGGCATGCAGATACTGTTTTAGCGGATCTGTATGTTAAACAAAAGGTGTTTTTGCATCTGTATTGCACAGGCCGATTTCCGGGATGATAACCCCACTGACACAGTGAGGAGAGCATCATGGAATTCTACGAGAATCGTTCAAAACGTCCGTTTATTGTGTTTCTCTGGATCGGCAAAACGATCTGCCGCTGGTATCGCATCAACCGCACCCGCCGCATCCTGAGCCGGATGAGCGACGAGCAGCTTAAGGACGTTGGGTTGTCGCGGAATGATGTATGAGCCACGTCATCGCCGGGCGAGCGCAGCGCACCCGGCGATGTTCAGCTCAGCAGCGCAAGCGTCTGCCGCTTCGGCCTTTCCAGCAATTCCACCGCCTCTTCATACGACCGCACGTTGTTATAGCCCATCACCAGCCCGTAGCGTTTGCCCGACCCGCGATACCACTCCGAAAGCGCGTTGACCTGCAGCTGCTGTTCCTGCCAGCAGCGTGCCACTTCCCGGTCACTGCTTCCTCTGGTCAGGAACGCCACGATATGCATCCCGCCGTCATTTTGCTCGGTGAAAAACAGATCGCCATACACCTCGCGCAGGGCGGCAATCATCCAGTCGCGGCGGGTTTGATACAGCGCGCGCATCTTTTTCAGGTGACGGAAAAAATGCCCTTCGTTGAGAAACGCGGTGAGGATCTTTTGCGTCAGCACCGGCTGGCCGCTGGTGGTAATGTCCGCGCAGTCGGTAAAGGCCCCGACGGTGCTGGCGGGCATCACCACGTAGCCCATGCGCAGCGACGGCATGATGGTTTTACTGAAGGTCCCCATAAAAATCACCCGGTCGTGCGGGTCGAGGCTTTTCAGCGACGGCAGCACCTTGCGGGTGTAGTGAAACTCCCCGTCGTAATCGTCTTCAATAATCCACGCCGCGTTCTGGCTTGCCCAGTCGAGCAGCTGCTGCTTGCGCGGCAGGGAGAGCGTGACCGCCAGCGGGCTCTGGTGCGACGGGGTGACGATGGCGAAACGGGCGTCGCGATGGTGACGGAGCAGGTATTCCGTGTCGATGCCGCAGCGATCGACTGGCACGGTGTGCAGGCGTGGCACGATCCGCTTGAGCAGCTGCTGGCCCATAAAATAGCCCGGATCTTCAAACACCACCTTGTCGCTGCGGCTGGCAAGCGTGTCTAGGATCAGCCGCAGGCTACCGCTGTACCCGCTGGTAATCAGCACCTGTTCGGCAGTGCAGGAGAGCCCGCGCGAAATGTTGAGATAGCTGGCGATGGCCTGGCGCAGCGGATACCAGCCCAGCACCGGCGGGTTGAGCATCTCCTCCTGGCGCATGGAACGGGTCGCCTGCCCCGCCAGCAGCAGCCATTTTTTATAGGGGAAGCTGTCGAGGGCAGGGATGCCGGGACGCAGAAACCCAGCTCGTTCCCGCTGGCTGATAAGCGATGCCGGGAGCGTGCCGGTGGGCTGTTCCGCTGCGGCATTTTGCGCGGGCAGCAGAAGAGCCGGGTTCACCCGCGTGCCGCGCGCGCCCTGGCTAACCAGATACCCCTCGCCCGTCAGAATGGCATACGCCGTTTCGACGGTTTTACGCGCCACCTTCAGCTCTTCCGCCAGCACGCGGATGGCAGGCACCTTATCGCCCGGCTTCAGCACGCCACGCGTGATGTTGTCGCGATAGCGGGAATAAATCTCGTGATAGCCCGGCTTCATGTCCTACCTCGTTTCACGCTTTTTGTATCTTTTTACTATGTCATGAACGGCGTAGATTTACCTCATCGCATGACACATACAGTGTAAATTAGAGGAAAGACCATGAGCACTCGCGTCAACCACCACAAAGCCACACCTGCCCTCGCTAACGCGCTGTCCGCCCTGAGCATGGAGGTGGCAAAAACCTCCATCGACCCGGCGCTGAAGCACCTGATCGACATTCGCGTATCGCAGCTCAACGGCTGCACCTTCTGCCTGGATATGCACTCGAAAGAGGCGAAAATCGCCGGCGAGCGAGAGCTGCGCCTGTACCACCTGGCGGCCTGGCGCGAGTCTCCGCTGTTCAGCGCCCGCGAGAAAGCCGCGCTGGCCTTCACCGAAGCGCTGACCCAGATTGGCGTTCACGGGGTAAGCGACGCGCTGTACCGCAGCGTGGCGGAGCACTTCTCGGACGTGGAGATTTCAGAGCTGAATTTCGCCATCGTGGCGATCAACGCCTGGAACCGTCTGGGGATCACTTCCCGCATGGCACCCGGCTCGCTGGACGCGGCTTACGGGCTGAACAAGGCTAACCTGGAATAATCCCGCGCTCGCGGATCGTTGCCACCAGCGCCCGCAGGCCTGGCGGGACGTGGCGATGGCCGGGGTAGTACAGGCGCAGTCCGGCAAAGGGCTGCGCCCAGTCGTTTAGGACGCTCACCAGCTCTCCACGCTCCAGCTCTTCCCGGATATACAGCTCCGGCAAAAATCCCACCCCTAATCCCGCTTTTACCGCCCGGATCGAGGCAAAAAGATCGGACGTCGCAAAGCGCGGCGGCACGGCAAGGGCGTACGTTTCCCCCCGACGGGCCAGCTCCCAGCGGTAGATCCCGCCGTGGGCCATGCGCATGCCAATCCCCTGATGCGAAAGCAGATCGTCCGGCGTCTGCGGAATGCCGTGGCGTGCAAAATAGTCCGGCGTGGCGGTGACCAGCTGGCGGATCTCCCCGGTCAGCGGCACGGCGATCATGTCCTGAGGCACGGACTCCTCAAGGCGGATCCCCGCGTCGTAGCCTTCCGCGACGATGTCGATCATTCGCGCTTCGCTGACGGTCTCTACGCGCATCTTCGGGTAGCGGATCATAAAGTCGATCAGCAGCTGGTCCAGAAACAGGGCGCCGATATGGTTCGGCACGTTCAGACGCAGCGTGCCGGCGGGTTCCCCGGTGTCGCTGTGGATCTCCTCGCTGGCGAGACGGATCTCCTGCAGGGCCGGGCCGATACGCGCAACGTAGCGCTGTCCGGCGTCGGTGAGCGCCACGCTGCGGGTGGTGCGGTTAAAAAGGCGGCTATCAAGGCGGCTCTCCAGCCCGGCGATGGCGTTGCTAACCGCCGTGGCGGACATGCCCAGCTCCTGCGCGGCGGCGCGAAAGCTGCCGCGCCGCACGACCGCCATCACCACTTCCAGCTCTGTCAGACCTGAACGATGCATAGATTATCCTGAAAATCGAAATAACCCTTGCAGCATAGCGTGGATTATCGCAACGGAGAAGCCGTGACAGACTGTGCTCACACAGCCTGAGGAGGTTTATATGCACACCATCGAACAGATCTTTATTAACGGCGAATTTATTACCCCGCACGGCACCGAGTGGTTTGATTTGTACAACCCGGCGACGGCGCAGGTCATCGGCCAGGTTCGTCTGGCGGATGAGGTTGACGCGGAGCGCGCCGTTGCGGTGGCGAAAGCTGCGTTTCCGGCGTGGTCGCAGACCACAAAGCAGGAACGCCTCGCGGCGCTAAAACGCATGCACGCCGCCGTGGCCGCCCGTCACGACGATCTGCTGGAAGCGGTCATTGAAGAGTACGGCGCGCCCGCCTCGCGCTCGGCGTGGATGGCAAGCTATCCGGCAGAGGTGATTGCTCAGGCCATCGAGGCGCTTGAGGCGTTTGAGTTTGTCACCCCCGCAGGTGCCGCAACGGTGCAGATGACGCCGCTCGGCGTGGCCGGGCTTATCACGCCGTGGAACAGCGATGCGGGGTTTATCTGCGGCAAGCTGGCGGCCGCGCTGGCGGCGGGCTGTACGGCAGTCATCAAGCCGAGCGAAATGAGCGCCCTGCAAACCCGGATTGTCACCGAAGCGCTGCGCGATGCCGCGCTGCCGCCGGGGGTGTTTAACATCGTCACCGGGCGCGGCGAAACCGTCGGTGAAACCATCAGCCGCCATCCGGACGTGGCAAAAATCTCGTTTACCGGCTCGACGAATACCGGCAAGGCGATCCTGCGCAACGCGGCGGAGAGCTTTAAGCGCGTGACCCTGGAGTTAGGCGGTAAATCGCCGACGATCCTGTTGGATGATGTGGATCTGGCGCAGGCGATCCCGCTGGTGATTCAGGCCGGGTTTATGAACAGCGGGCAGGCGTGCGTGGCCGGAACGCGCATTCTGGTGCCGCAGGCGCGCAAGGCTGAGATCGAAACCGCGCTGGCGCAGGCCGTGGCGGTGGTGAAATCGGGCGATCCGCGCGATAGCGCGACGGACGTCGGCCCGATGGTCAGCGAAAAGCAGTGGCAGCGGGTGCAGGGCTATATCCGTAAAGGTATTGAAGAGGGGGCGCGTCTGCTGGCGGGTGGTGAAGGGAGACCGGACGGCACGCGAGACGGCTGGTTTGTGCGCCCGACGCTGTTTGCCGACGTGAACAACCAGATGACGGTCGCCCGTGACGAGATTTTCGGCCCGGTGCTGTGCGCGATCCCCTATCGTGACGAGGCGGAGGCTATCGCCATTGCCAACGACACCGATTACGGATTGAGCGCGATGGTGCTGGGCGGCGATGCGAACCGCGCGCGACGCGTGGCGCAGCAGATTGTTTCCGGTCGCGTGCTGGTGAACACCCTGGCCCATGAGCCGAAAGCGCCGTTCGGCGGGTTTAAGCACTCCGGCGTGGGGCGCGAGATGGGCGAGTGGGGAATTCGGGCGTTTATGGAGCCGAAGTCGATTCTGAGCTAAAACCTGCCCGGTGGCGCTGCGCTTGCCGGGCCTACATCTTCCCACTGGCCGGATAAGCGCAGCGCCATCCGGCACAACGCTTCGCTCTTTGCCGAAGCATCGTTCCTCTCTACCCTGCATTCTCTCCCCAACATCACTACGGAGAGACCATCATGATTGCAGTCATTTTCGAAGCCAAAGCCGCGCCCGCCCATCAGGCGCGCTATCTTCAGCTCGCTGCCGAACTCAAACCTTTGCTGGCGGACATCGACGGCTTTATTGATATTGAACGGTTCCAGAGCCTGACGACCGACGGCAAAATCCTGTCGCTTTCCTGGTGGCGGGATGAGGAGGCCGTCCGTAGCTGGAAGCAGAACGTCTTCCATCAGGCCGCGCAGGCCGAAGGGCGGGAATCGATTTTCGCGTACTACCGCATTCGGGTGGCGCAGCTGGTGCGGGAGTACAGTTCCGAAACCGGAGGGCACGCGGATGTATGATGTTCATGTGATTTTTAGCGACAGGCCCGGCGAGCTGGCGCGCTTTGGACAGCTGCTGGGGCGCAACGGCGTGGGGCTGGAGGGCGGAGGCGTATTTGGTACCGATGCCCATTTTCTGGTGGAAGACGGGGAAAAAGCGCGACGCGTGCTGCTCGACGCCGGGTTTACCGTGCAGGCGTTGCGTAAGCCGGTGATCCGGAAACTCAGGCAGGAGCGCCCCGGCGAGCTGGGTGAAATTGCGGCGGTGCTGGCGGCACGCGGCGTGTCTATCCTTACCCAGTACAGCGACCACGCGAATCACCTTATTCTGCTGACGGATGATGATAAGCTGGCCGCAGAGATCACCGAACCCTGGGCAACACATGTTAAAAACGAGCCTACCTCCTGAGAACGGCGCGGCGCTGGAACAGGCCATTGCCGCGGTGGCTGCCGCAATGGCCGATCCCTCGCGCGTAAAGATGCTGTGCGCGCTGATGGACGGGCGGGCGTGGACCGCCACCGAGCTGAGCGCGGCGGCAGAGGTTGCGCCGTCGACCGCCAGCGGGCATCTCGCCCGGCTGGTGGAGGGAAAGCTGATTACCTGCCTGTCTCAGGGGCGGCACCGCTATTATCGTCTGGCGGGGCACGACGTGGCGGAGCTGGTGGAGCAGATGATGGGGCTCTCCTGGAGCCGCATTACCCCGCCGGAAACGACCGCGCCGAAGGCCATGCGCGAGGCCCGAACCTGTTACGACCATCTTGCCGGAACGGTTGCGGTGCACATCTACGATTTTATGCAGGCGGAAGGCTGGCTGGAGGCTGACGGTTCAGCGCTCACGCTGTATGGCCGGGAGCAGTTTCTGAAGCTCGGCGTTTCGTTAAGCGCTCACCCGCGCCGCAAAGCCTGCTGTGCCTGTCTGGACTGGAGCGAGCGGCGGTTTCATCTTGGCGGTGAGGCGGGCGCGGCGCTGCTCATTCATCTGGAAAGCAAAGGGTGGATCCAGCGGGTGGCGGGATACAGGGAGGTGGTGGTGACGGCTTCAGGTAGGGCTGCTGTTAAGAGACTTTTTAGCCGCTAAACTTCGCTGCGGGCTGGTGCCCTCACCCCAGCCCTCTCCCACGGGGAGAGGGGGACGTCGTTTCGCAATTCCTGCTCTTTCGCCTCTCGTTTCTTGATACTTATCCTGATAACTATTATCGTGACCGCGTGTGACGAGAGGTTTCCCCATGAGCGAAGAAGAACTGTTTAGCCGCAGGCCGATGGGCATGCGGATGGCGATGATCGTGCGCCAGTGGCGTGCGGTAATCGACGACGCCATTCTCGATACCGGGTTAACCCAGTCGAGCTGGACGGTGATGATGCAGCTTCATCAGCTCGGGGATAACGTCTCCGTGAGTGAGCTGGCGGAGGTGCAGGGCATTGAACTGCCGCCGCTGATGCGCACCCTGGCACAGCTGGAAAAGCAGGGTTACCTGCTGCGCTCCGTATCGCCTTATGACAAGCGCATCCGGCTTCTGACGCTGACGCCTGAGGGAAAAGCCATATTAAAAAGGCTCACTCAGGTGATTGAGACCTATCAGGCGCGCGTATCGCAAAACATCGCGCCGGAACATATCGACATTTTCAGCGCCACCCTGAATCAATTCGCCTGCAATTTGCGGACTATCCGCGAAGAAGATAACAAGACCGAAAAATAATGACCCCTGAACAAAAGTTTGCCCGCTGGGTAAGGGTGAGTATTGCCTCTTTCCTGCTGATGTTTGTCTACTTTATCGTCGCGGATATCTGGATCCCGCTGACGCCGGACTCCACCGTGATGCGCGTGGTGACGCCGGTTTCTCCGCGCGTCTCCGGCTATGTGGCGGCGGTACATGTCCACAACAACAGCCAGGTGAAAAAAGGCGATCTGCTGTTTGAGCTCGACGACACGCCGTTTCGCAATAAAGTGGAAGCGGCGCAAATCGCGCTTGAGCAGGCACGCCTTTCCAACGACCAGCTGGATGCGCAGATCGCCGCCGCGCAGGCCAGCCTGAAAACCGCCGTGCTGACCGCGCGTAACGACAAAGTGACCTTCGATCGCTACCAGAAGCTGAGCACCTTGCAGAACGTCTCGCAGGCGGATCTGGATAAGGTTCGCACCACCTGGCAGAGCAGCGAGCAGTCCGTCAGCTCCATCCAGGCCAATATCCATAACCTGCGTATTCAGCGCGGCGAGCGGGACGAGCATCGCAACGTGACGCTGCAAAAATACCGCAACGCGCTGGATGAGGCAGAGCTTAACCTCGGCTGGACGAAGGTCTACGCCCAGGCGGACGGCACGGTCAGTAACCTGCAGTTAAGCCCGGGCTTTTACGCCTCCTCGGGTTCCGCCGCGCTGGCGCTGGTGAACAACCAGATCGATATCGTGGCCGATTTTCGCGAAAAAAGCCTGCGTCACACCCATCAGGGCACCGATGCCGCCGTGGTGTTTGACGCCTTCCCGGGGCACGTTTTCCGCGCCCACGTGACCAGCAGCGACGCGGGGATACTGGCGGGTCAGGAGGCCGTGAACGGCCAGCTGTCCGAACCGGAAACCTCCAACCGCTGGGTGCGTGACGCCCAGCGCATGCGAATTCACGTTGCGCTGGACGAGGCGCTGCCGAAGCATCTGCCGACCGGCGCGCGCGCGACCGTGCAGCTCTATAACAGCGAGGGGCCGTTTGCGCGCTTTTTCTCCGGGATGCAGATCCACCTGGTGAGCCTGCTTCACTATGTCTATTAGCACCCTGGCGCGGGTGTTTACCCCGCACGGCAACATCGTCTATACGGCAAACGACTTTCGCCAGACCCTGCGCATCGTCTTCGCCGGGATGATTGCGCTGAGCATCTCCAGCTTTTACAACACCAGCTACGGCGTATTTTTCGTGGTCTATCCGATCATGCTCCTGTCGCTGGTGCCGGTGTTTAACCGCCACGTGGCGAAGCAGTTTATCTTCAGCGCCGCGCTAAACTGCGTCGAAATGATCTTCATTATCGGCTATCTGTCGCAATGGCCGGTCATTATGACGCTGGTGGTGTTCGCCCTGTACGTGATGCGCTTTCGCTTTATGAGCAAGGGGCCGCTGTTCCTGTTTGGCTCAATGGGCGTGGTGTGCCAGAGCGTGATGCTCAACTTTATGAGCTACCCCACCACCAGCTGGCACACGCTGCTGTTTTCCAACATCGAAGCGAGCGTGATGGCGGTGTGCCTGAGCGCGTTGATGAACTATCTCCTGCCTGACGTGGAGCCCCGCAGGCCGCCGCCGCTGATTGAGAAAGACGATGCCCGCGTGCGCCACGAGTCGCTGCTCTCCGGTACCGTCGCGACGCTGATATTCGTGGTGTTTCAGATTAGCGACTTAAGCGATTCGCTTTCGGCGCTGATGGCGGGGATTTTGATCCTGTTCCCGATGCACTATCGCGGTTCGGTGATGAGCTCTATCTGGCGCGTGGTCGGCGTGGTGCTGGGCTGCCTCTATATTCTGGTGGTGCAGCTGATCCTCTACGATCACAGCAGCCATATGCTGTTGATGATGCCCCTGATCGGCCTCGGGCTGGCGTTTGGCGCGCGCCTGCACGTGATGGAAAAGGTGGGCGCGGGCGTGGGGTTTTCCAGCATCACCACCATCGGCATTATGTTCGGGCAGAACATGCACCCGGACACTGACCTGGTGTTCAGCGATCTCTATCGCATCACTTCCGTCACCTTTTCGCTGGTCGCAACGCTGACGATGGTCTTCCTGGTGCACCTGATCCTCAATCGCTTCGAAGCGACGCGCTACGTCATCGCGCCGCCCAAGGTAGATTAATGTCCCAGCACGGCAGGCAGCTGCGAGAGTAAAAACAGGATCAGGCCAATCGTCCCGCCGACCAGCGTGCCGTTGACGCGGATGAACTGCAGATCTTTACCGATATTGAGCTCAATCTGGCGGGACATGTCTTTGGCATCCCAGCTTTTGACCGTGTCGCTGATGTGGCGCGTCAGGAAGGCGGCAAAATCCGGCGCGAGGCGGTGCGCGGCCTGCTCCAGATGCTCGTTCAGCGACGCCCGCAGGCTGGCGTCGTTAGACAGCGTTTCGCCAAACCACAGCCCGGCGTTGGCGATGCGCTGCTTCACCCGCGAATCCTCGCTTTGCATATCCGCTTTCAGCCACTGGCGCAGGTCAGCCCACATCTCTCCCAGATAGCGGTTAAACGCCTCATCGTTTTTCAGGTAGTGCTTGATGTTGTCGGCTTTCGCCGCCATTTCCGGATCGTTTTTCAGGTTGTCGATAAGCTTCAGCGTGGCGCGGTCGAACGCCTGGCGGATCTGGTGCGTGCGGTCGTGGCTGATATCGTCCAGCAGCGTGTTCACCGCGTTCGACACCATCTCCGCGCTTTGATCGCCCAGCCACTCGGTGGGCAGCACCATCGCTTTGCGCGGATGCTCGGTCTTCAGCCAGTGGACAATCTGATCGGCAATAAAGTCCCGCGTGCTCTCCCGCTGAATCAGGGTAATCAGACGGTTGATGATCGCATCCAGCAGCACCTGGTGGCGGTTGTTTTTGGTCATGCTCTCCAGCATCACGGCGCTGGTTTCGGTGAAATCAACCTTGTCGATGGCCTTATGCACCGCCCGTTTGAGCAGGCGCTGAATACGCCCGTCGTCCGTGAGTTCGAGAAAACCGCTCATCACCTGCATCAAATGCAGCCCGACGCGCTGGGCGTTGTCGGGCTTGCTGAACCAGGCGCCGATCATCTGCGCAGGTTCATAGCGGCGAATCAATGCGACCAGCGACTGGGTATCAAGAAACTTCTCCTGCACAAATTGGCCGAGATTGTCGCCGATCCGGTCTTTATTGCGCGGGATAATTGCCGTATGGCGCGAGATAAATGGAATGGGCACCCGGCGGAACAGCGCAACCACGGCAAACCAGTCTGCGAGCGCGCCGACCATCGCCGCCTCGGCAATGGCCTTTACGCCGCGCACCCAGAAGGTCTGCGGCAGGAACAGGGTGGTGATAAAGGCCGCGACTGCAACCAGCAGCAGCGACAGCGCCAGCAGCTTGGCGCGTTTGAGTTCAGCTATTTTTTCCATGGGTTAAGGATAGAGGGAAGCGGGGGGAATGTGCAAAAACCGCCACAGCACCCACCCCCCAAACCCCATCAGCACCACCCCCGCCGTGCGCTCAATCCACCACAGCGAACGGCTGAGCTTCTGTTGTACCGCCGATAGCCCCAACAGCGACACCAGCGCTAAATCCCACGCCAGCACCACCATCACCATCCAGACGCCGCAGGTCGCCTGCTGAAGCAGCGTTACGTCCGGCCCCAGCAAGGCCGTCATCAGCGCCAGATAGAACAGCGCGTTCTTCGGGTTTAACAGCGCCGAACCGAGCCCCAGCAGGATCTGCTTTTGCAGCGAGGGAAAGCGCTGGTGGGTTTCATTCAGCGCCAGCGACTGCTGGCGGCTGCGAATCAGATGCGATCCGATCCACATCAGGTACAGCGCCCCGCAAAGCTCGATCAGCGTAAACAGCCACGTAAACTGGCGCAGCGCGCTCCAGCCGATAATCACCAGAACAATATAGAGCGCGTTGCCCGCGGCGATGCCGACGCACAATCCGGCGCTGCCGCGCAGCCGGTAGCGCGCGGCGTAGCCCACCAGCAGGAAGAAATCCGGGCCCGGGCTTAGCAGGGCAACAAAATGCGCCAGCGCCAGGGCGAGAAAAGCGGAAGGGAATAACAGTTCCATAGCGACCTCAGTAAATAATCTGCGGTCAGACTACGGCGCTGCAGAACCTATTTATTGTCTGATATTGATCGGCCCGTCGCGTACTGGCGCGGCGTGGCGGCGGTATAGCTGACGAAGGTCTTATGAAAATGGCTCTGGTCGGCAAAGCCGCTCTGGTAGCCAACGTCGGCAATATCATCCCCGGCGCGCAGCCGCGCTTTGGCGAATTCCACGCGGGAGATGTTGAGAAAGCTGCCCGGCGTCAGGCCGGTGTCCTGCCTGAAGGTGCGGATCAGCGTCTCCTTGCGCAGCGAGAAGCGTTGGGCAAGCTCGTCGAGGGAAGGCGGGCAGGTGAGATCGGAAAGAAACGCCTGCTGAATCTGCTGGCTGGTTGCGCGAAGCGCGTCAGCGTTATCCACGGCGCGGGGAAGGGCAGAAAGCAGCGTTTCCAGTGATGCCGGAGACAGGGTCTCGACAACGTCCAGGTAATGGGCAAACAGGGTGGGGCTACGAATCACCTGTAGCGCCAGCGGAAGCCCGGTGTCGATGTAGAGCATATGGTAGCTGCGCGGTTGCCCGGCGACGGGGTTACAGCTGTGCGGCGCACAGGCCGGGATCACGATGAGGTCCCCGGGGTTAAGGATGTACTCTCTGTCGTGACACACGCAGCAGGTCTGGCCCTCCACAATCGCGCCGATGGAGAGCTGAGAGTGACTGTGGCGTTTGTACGCCTGCGTACTCTGCCAGGTGCTGCGCAGCTCAAGGCCTGAGGTGCGGTGAAAAGTCTGGCGGATATGTCGGGTATCGGTCATGGGCGCTCCTTCTGAAGATTTTTTATACCATGTCAGCGACCCCTCTGGCAGCGCTTCATTAAGAACCTTCCGGATATACCCAACTTTACGTCCATAGCCAGTCATGTTGACTACCCTTAATACCCTAAGCGGTAAAACAAGGAGATTCGACATGGCTTATCAGACAGTAAATCCTGCCACTAACCAGCTCATCAAAGAATACCCCTCACATACCGACGCGGATATCGAAGCGGCGCTCCGCGCGGCCGATGCGCTTTATCATTCGGACTGGGCGAAAGGCGATATCAGCCAGCGCCTGCCGGTGCTCCATAAGCTTGCCGATCTGATCGACGAGCGCGTGGAGGATCTGGCTAAAATCGCCAGCCAGGAGATGGGTAAGCTCATCGAACAGAGCCGCGGCGAGGTGAAGCTGTGCGCACAAATAGCCCGCTACTACGCCGATAACGCGAAGCAGTTCCTGGCCCCGGTGAAGTACGACTCGGAGCTTGGGGATGCGTGGGTTGAGCATCACCCCATCGGCGTGCTGATGGCCGTTGAGCCGTGGAACTTCCCGTACTACCAGCTGATGCGCGTGCTGGCGCCAAACCTGGCGGCGGGGAACCCCGTCATCGCCAAGCATGCCAGCATCGTGCCGCACTGCGCCGAGACCTTTGCCCATCTGGTGCGCGAGGCGGGCGCGCCGGAAGGGGCGTGGACCAACCTGTTTATTTCGTCCGAGCAGGTGGCGAATATCATTGCTGACGATCGCGTGCAGGGCGCTGCATTAACCGGCTCCGAAAAGGCCGGCAGCGTGGTGGCCGCTCAGGCGGCGAAGCACATCAAGAAATCCACGCTGGAGCTGGGCGGTAACGACGTGTTCGTGGTGCTGGATGACGCAGACCTTGAGAAGGCCGTGAAAATTGGCGTTAACGCGCGGCTCAACAACGCCGGGCAGGTCTGCACCGCGGCGAAGCGCTTTATCCTGCATGAAAAGATTGCGGATGCCTTCCTGAGCAAATTCACCGAGGCGTTTAAGCAGGTGAAGATTGGCGATCCGCTGGACGAAAGCACCACGCTGGGGCCGCTGTCGTCTAAAGATGCGCTCGAAACGCTGACCAAACAGGTTAACGAGGCGGTGAAAAACGGTGCGACGCTGCACTATGGCGGCAAACCGGCGCAGCGCGACGGGAGTTTCTTCGAACCGACGATCCTGACGAATATCTCCCGCGATAACCCGGCGTATTTCGAAGAGTTCTTCGGCCCGGTGGCGCAGATGTACGTGGTGAAAAACGACGACGAGGCGGTCGCGCTGGCGAACGACTCCCACTACGGCCTTGGCGGGGCGGTATTCAGCCAGAATATCGAGCGCGCGAAGAAAATGGCGTCGCGGATTGAGACCGGGATGGTGTACATCAACTGGCTCACCGATACTGCACCGGAGCTGCCGTTCGGTGGCGTGAAGCGCTCCGGCTACGGACGCGAGCTGTCGGATCTGGGGATCAAAGAGTTTGTGAACCAGAAGCTGGTGGTGGTGCGTAAGTAAGAGATAATAAAAAACCTGCCAACCGGCAGGTTTTTTTAAGGGATTATTGCACTTCGATCTTGTCCCAGCCGCTTTTGAACATGCAGCTGTCGACTAACGTATCCCGGCGATATTCATTCGCGTCTTCAACCGTGTAGCTCGTGGAAATATCCTTTTTCTTGTTCTTTTTGTCCGTTTTTTCCGAGCTGGATCCGGTCACGACGTTATCCGGGGGCAGATCGATTAGCGCCTGCGCTTCGCATTCCGTGAGCTTTTTATTCATTTCCGCATCGCTGACGCCCGGTTTCACCCATTTGTACTGGACGCAGCCGGTGAGCATCAGCGTGAGGCTCAGAACGCAAAGCGCGGTTATGCGGTGTTTCATCAGAAGGTGACTCCACCGCCTACATATGCGCCGTCAATCAGCGTGTGGCCAGGACGACCGTCTTTGCCATCCACGCTCACGTGGCGGTAGCCCACTTTCAGGGTCACTGGCGTAATTGGCGTCCAGCTTACGCCGCCGTTAGCTTCAACGTAGTTTTTCACGCTGTTGTTCAGGCCTTCTGGCGCCACATAGCCTTCACCGTACACGTGGATGCTGTCGGTCAGGGCAACGTTTACGCCGCCGCCAATCGGGAACGCCACGCCGTTATCGCCTTTTTTCGGGCCGAGGTAGATGGCTTTTGCGCCCGCATTCAGCATCACCGGGCCAAGACCCAGGTTGTAGCCTGCGCCCACGCCCCCGGTCTGGGTACCGTCATCGGTGTTTTTGAGCCAGTTGCTTTCGAGATAAACACCGGATGAGGATTTCCCCATTTCCAGATTGAGGTTGGTAAAGTTTTTACCCTGCTCAACGGTGCCGCCCATCGCCAGTGCGGAACCCGATACGGCAGCCAGAGCAGAAAGAAGAAGGATATTCAGTTTTTTCATGTTTTATGCCTCGTCATTAAATTCATCTGGGCGCACCTTAACAAGCGATGTTAATGACTGCAAATGTGATATAAATCGCGGTTTTATACTGATATTGTTAACTTTTTTATTGAAGTTGTTGCAATGATGTTTGATTGTCGGGGTGTCAACAGGGGATGTTTTTAGCGTTTAGGAACCGTTTAGTTTTTTGACTAAACATAAACTGAACGAGGTGGGGATAGTGATTTGAGATGAATTAATTGGGTTTCTAATAATTTCCAAAAATGTTTCGCCTGTCACACAAAACAACAAAGCCTTACATTTCGAGCGATGAATATACGTTCAATCGCGCAGGCCGGTTTCCCTTCCATGTCATTTTTCTGACACGTTTATTCTTTACGTTGTTGGCTTCACTAACTGGATGCTAACAATATGAAAAGAAAAATTATTCCTGTACTAATCGGCTGTGCGCTCTCTTTCTCTGGCCTGGCGGCGCAGCCCACTGCTGAGCGCTATGTCGTCAGCTTCCCTGAAGGCTCCCACGTGAGCTACAGCGGCGCGTTTGCCAGCGCGTTTCCGAACGGACTGCCCGTGGGCATTGGCTCCGGCCTGCTGTTTACGGGCAAGCAGGGCGACGCCCTGACCTTTGCGACCGTGACCGATCGCGGTCCAAACGCCGATGCGCCAAAAATGGGTAAAAACGAAGCCAAAATATTTGTCACGCCAGATTTCGCGCCGCTGCTGATGACCATCCGCGTTCAGAACGGCAAAGCGGAGGCGGTTGATGCCCGTCCGCTGCATGATGATAAAGGCGAAATTAACGGTCTGCCGCTGCAAAGCGGCGTGATTGGCTCCACTAACGAAGTGGCCTTCAGCGATACCTTAAAGACGCTCAAGGGTGACAACCGCGGACTGGATACGGAAGGCATCACGCCGGACGGGAAAGGCGGCTACTGGCTGTGCGACGAGTACGGCCCTTTCCTGATTAACGTCGACAGTAAAGGCAAGATCCTCGCGATCCACGGGCCACAGGCCGCGGAAGGTGAAAAATCCATCGCGGGCGGTTTGCCAAACATTATTAAATGGCGCCTGGCGAACCGGGGCTTTGAAGGCCTGACCCGGATGCCGGACGGGCGTATTATCGCCGCCGTGCAAAGCACGCTGGATATCGACGGTAAGAGCAAAAAGCAGGCGCTGTTTACGCGTCTGGTGAGCTTCGACCCGGCAACCGGGAAAACGGCGATGTACGGTTACCCTATCGACAGCGCGGCCTACAGCAAAAACAGCGACGCCAAAATCGGCGACATCGTGGCGCTCGATGACCAGCACATCCTGCTGATTGAGCAGGGAAGCGATAAAAACGACGGCATGCGTAACCTTATCTACAAGGTGGATCTCAGCAAGGCGAGCGACCTGACCGCCTTCGACAAGCCGGGCGAATACCCTGAGTTTGATGATGAGAAAACCCTGGCGCAGCGCGGCATAACGCTTGCGGCTAAAACGCAGGTCGTCGATCTGCGCGCGCTGGGCTGGCAGCAGGAGAAGGCCGAAGGGCTGGCGCTGATCGACAGCAAAACGCTTGCGGTGGCGAACGATAACGACTTTGGCGTGAAGGTGGCGATGCAAAACCCGGTCGAGGGCAAGAAGCTCAAGGATTATCGGGTGAACGCGGAAGGCAAGCTGACGCTGGATGATAAACCGGTGGAAACCACGCTCAGCGTGAAGCCGCTGAAAAAGCCGGAGTCGGACAGCGAGCTGTGGATTGTGACGCTGCCGGAAGCGGTGAAATAAGTTTACCCTTCTTGCTAAAGGCTGGGGTATCCCCACAAGATAATGCCTGCACAGACGGCTCCCTCTCCCTTGAGGAAGAGGGCTGGGGTGAGGGGGAACATACGGCTGTGGAGGTTATTCCGTTCACTCTATGTTCCTTGCTACTCTGTAACGACATGACCGGTGAACGTGCCAGGGTGGCTCAGTCGCCACCACCCTGGCGACCCGGGCTCCCGGCGGTAAATCGCCGCTTCGCGGATTGCTCGCCCCATCCCTGGGGCTCACCCTTTCAGGGCCAGCGCAGGCGCTGTCCAAAATTGCTCCCGGCAATTTTGTCCTCAGCTTATTCCTTCAGGCTATCGGGTCGGGCATGAGCCTGCATCCCTGCAGGCCACGCCCTCTCGGCGCATCCCTGCGCCTCGCCCCGGCCTTACGGAAACGCCTCGGCGATTTACAGCCGGACCAGGGCATCGCTGTAAGCCATTAATTTTTCTGAAGCAACATTCATCGCTTCAGGTTAAAAAATTACCGGGGATCCCTCAGCCCCACAGGGGAGAGGAGATGCATAGCGGTTATTTCTTCAGCCCCGCAAACGCCGCCCGAATTTCTTCTTCCGGCAGCTGTATGCCTATAAACACCATCACGCTGCGCGGCGCTTCCTCGCCCCAGGGGCGATCCCAGTCGGCGCTGTACAGGCGCTGTACGCCCTGGAACAGCAGGCGGTTCGGCTCGCCGTCAATCCACAGCATCCCTTTGTAGCGCAGCAGCTTGTCGGCAAACGACAGCAGCAGGTTTTCCATCACGCGCGAAACCTCGCCGATGTCCACCGGGTAGTCCAGCTCGACCACAATCGACGCAACGTCGTTTTGCTTATCTCCCATAAAGTGGAAGCGCGGTTTCGCGGTGACGTTCTCTTCCAGCATAAAGCCGTTGGTGTTGAACAGCTGAGACAGATCGATGTCGCCGTGCGTCACCGTGTAAACCGGCGCGCGGGAGTTAATGCGCGTCAGGCGCTCGCGCAGTTTTTCGCTTTCGCCCGCCACGTCGGTTTTGGTCAGCAGGATGCGGTCGGCGTAGCCCACCTGAGACTGGGCGATGGTGAACTGGTTCATCTGCTCGTCGGCGTGAACCGCATCCACCAGGGCAATCACGCCGTCCAGCAGGTAGCGCTGGCAGAGGATCTCGTGAGAGAAAAAGGTCTGAATAATCGGGCCGGGGTCGGCCATGCCGGTGCATTCGATCACCAGGCGGTCAAAGTCGATCTCGCCGCGATCGCGGCTGTCGAGCAGGTCCAGCAGGGCGTCTTCTAATTCGTTAGAGCGGGTGCAGCAGATGCAGCCGTTGGTCAGGGTTTTGATCTGGGTGGCGCGATCGCCGATCAATTGATCGTCAACGGAGACCTCACCGAATTCGTTTTCGATGACGGCGATTTTGAAGCCGTGCTGTTCGTTCAGGATGTGGCGCAGCAGGGTGGTTTTACCGGCGCCGAGAAAACCGGTCAGCAGGGTAACGGCAATCGGGGTCATGGTCTCTCCTTTAGCAGCAGCGGACGCCGCCTTCTCCACTTCCGCCGTAGCGCGCTTCCTGACGCTCGCGGAAGAATTCGGTGTAGGTCATGTACGGCTTATCCGGATGGTTGGTCTTCATGTGCTCAACGTAGTTGTCATAGTCCGGAATGCCAATCAGCATTTTCGCCGCCTGACCGAGGTATTTTTTTGCTTCGCCTAAGTTACCAAACATTGTGGGTTCCAGACAGAAAAAGCCCGGCGATGTGAGTCCGCTGGGCTTATGTTTCCCTCATCCCAGCCCTCTCCCAAAGGGAGAGGTCTGGGATTGCGGATTAATGGTGTGAAGAGGTCTTCACGCCGCCTTCCGGCACCGGCACGTACGGGGTTTCTTTATCCGTACGGCCGTCGGCGTTGCGAACGTTCAGCCAGGTTTTGATGCCGTAGAAGATGATGCTGTACACCACCACCAGGAACAGAATGCTCAGACCCGCGTTGGTGTAGTTGTTCACCACGATATGGTTCATGTTGGCAATCTGCTGCGCGGTCAGGTCCGCGCCGCCTGCGGCAATCTTCTCTTTGTACTGGTTAGCCATGAAGAAGAAGCCTTCCAGCTGCGGGTTGGCGCTGAACAGCTTCAGGCCAAGCGCCCAGGTGGTGCAGAGCAGCAGCCACAGCGCAGGAACAACGGTTACCCAGATGTATTTGGTGCGCTTCATCTTCACGAGGACCACGGTACCCAGCACCAGAGCAACGGCTGCGAGCATCTGGTTAGAGATACCGAACAGCGGCCACAGGCTCTTCACGCCGCCGAGCGGGTCGACAACGCCCTGATACAGCAGGTAGCCCCACAGTCCGACGCAGCCCGCAGTACCCAGAATGCCCGCTACCAGAGAGTCGGTTTTCTTCAGGAACGGCACGAAGTTACCGAGCAGGTCCTGCAGCATGAAGCGGCCCGCACGGGTACCGGCGTCCAGCGCGGTCAGGATGAACAGCGCTTCGAACAAAATACCGAAGTGGTACCAGAAGCCCATGTCCGCCCACGGCAGCACCTTGTGGAACACGTGTGCGATACCCACCGCCAGCGTCGGTGCACCACCGGCGCGGTTCAGCACGGACGGTTCGCCGATGTCCTTCGCCGTCTGCATGATCTGCTCTGGCGAAATCACGAAGCCCCAGGAGCTGACGGTCGCCGCCGCGTGTGCGCTGGCGTCCTTCAGCTGCGCCATAATCAGCGCCGCGTTATCACCGCCCATTTCGTGCAGGTTTGGCATGGTGATGCCGAGGCCCGCCGGTGGGGTGTTCATCGCGAAGTAGAGACCCGGTTCGATGATAGATGCGGCAACCAGCGCCATGATCGCCACGAAGGACTCCATCAGCATTGCGCCGTAGCCGATCAAACGCGCGTCTTTCTCGTTCGCCAGCAGCTTAGGCGTGGTACCGGAGGCAATCAGGGCGTGGAAGCCGGAGACCGCACCGCAGGCGATGGTGATGAACAGGAACGGGAACAGGGCGCCTTTCCACAGCGGGCCGGTACCGTCGATGTACTGGGTCACTGCCGGCATTTTCAGATCCGGGTTAATCACCAGGATGCCGATCGCCAGACCGACGATAACGCCGATTTTCAGGAAGGTCGCGAGGTAGTCACGCGGGGCCAGAATCAGCCAGACCGGCAGCAGCGCGGAGATAAACGCATAGCCAATCAGCGCGAAGGTAATGGTGGTGTCCTTGAAGGTCAGCGCCGGGCCCCAGTACGGGTCGTGCGCAATCACGCCGCCGAAGTAGATGGAGGCCACCAGCAGCACGATACCAATCACCGACACTTCGCCCACGCGTCCCGGACGCAGGAAGCGCATGTAGATACCCATGAACAGCGCAATCGGCACGGTTGAGCATACGGTGAAGACACCCCACGGGCTTTCGGCCAGCGCTTTCACCACGATCAGGGCCAGCACCGCGAGGATGATGATCATAATCAGGAAGCAGCCGAACAGGGCGATAGTCCCCGGCACGCGGCCCATCTCTTCTTTGACCATCTCACCCAGAGAGGCGCCGTTACGGCGAGAAGAGATAAACAGCACCATAAAGTCCTGCACCGCACCCGCCAGCACCACGCCGGCGAGCAGCCACAGGGTTCCCGGCAGGTAGCCCATCTGCGCGGCCAGCACCGGGCCAACTAGCGGGCCTGCGCCAGCGATAGCGGCAAAGTGGTGACCAAACAGCACGTAGCGGTTGGTTGGCACGTAGTTCAGGCCGTCATTGTTAATGACCGCCGGGGTGGCGCGCGTCGGGTCGAGCTTCATGACCTTCTGCGCGATGTACAAGCTGTAGTAGCGATAAGCAACAAGATAGACGGAAACCGACGCGACCACGATCCACAGGGCGCTTACGTGTTCGCCCCGGCGTAATGCGACAACCGCCAGACAGAAAGCGCCGAGGATCCCGAGTAAGGCCCAGGGCACGTGCTTCAGTAGTTTTTTAGTATCCATAGTAAGACCTGGTTTTTTATGTAAAGAAAAAAGGGTCAGGGTTCGTTGTGAGGAGGTATTGATTAATGCTGGAGCGATCGTGCCAGATCCTCGCGCGTGTAAAGGACGGTAAATGAATGAGTGGTTGAAAGTGCCGGGTGAGCGGTCAAAGGGGGCGACGAGCGGTTCCGGCTCGCCGCCAGGGGGCGAAATTATGTGATTGAGATCACTTGATTATTCGGATTACGCTCCACGGCCAGATAGTTCTCCAGGGTTCTAATCAGTTTTTCCTTCAGCCAGTTCGGTTCCAGAATCTGAATGTGGGGCAGCCAGTAGAACAGCAGCGGCAGGATCTGGTTCTCGTGCGCCGCCTGGCAGCGCAGCGTGACGCCGCCCTGTTGCTCCTCCACCAGCTCCTGTTCCGGCAGAAGATCGCGGCGCAGGAAGTAATGTGAAATATTATCTTTGATAAATATTTTCACTGCGAAAGTATTTTCAGAGACCCAAGGGTCGAGGCTTTTCTCCAGCAGCTCAAGGACATTTTCTTCGGGCGTGAAGGTCGTTTTCTGAATATCAAACCAGCTAATCTGGCTCAATGAGAAGGATTTCAGGCGGCTATTTTCGGTGGCTTGTAAATACCATATATTTTTTTTGTTAATGAGTTTATAGGGATTAATCAGACGGGTTTTCCCCTTATAAACGATCTGACAAACATTATGGTTTTTAATCGATTTCTCGATTTTCGTTAAATGACGGCGAATATCACGTTCTACCGTGTGTTCTGCCTCATTGCCAAGAATAAGAATATGGTTTTCGTCAACGCGCGTTTCGAGCTTCTGCCAGAATTCCGTATTTCTTTCAGGGAAAAAGCTGTCAGCATTCAGGAAGTTAGCAAGGGTGTGATGTAAGCCTTGTCCGCCGGGCGATTGCGCAGAATGGATCAGTCGATATAGCCCGTTACCGGTATGTTCAACAATAGGAGATAGGGCATTTAAATCCCGGTAGACGGTACGCTCGGTAATTTTAAATTTTTCCATTAGCGCACTGCGGTTTACCACACCGTTTAAATGTAGCTCAACCAGAATATCGACCAGACGTTCAGCCGAGCGGCTCCGCGTCGTTTTAGCCATAAGGTCATCCTGTATATTTAGGTATGCGCTGAATGATGCGGATGCACTGACAAAGGGTGTCAGTATTCAGTCACAGAAAATTTCTCTTATGGTTATATAACGGCGTGATTTAGCGGAAACCTTAGGAGTTTTTGTAGAAAGCGGCGCTGGCCGAAGAAAAAGGCCAGCGCGAGGGGGGATCACACTGCGGCTTCTGCCTCCAGCATGACCGGGTGGAAGCGGCGCTTGAAGTAGATCAGACCGTGTCCCGCGTCACTCAGAATGATGTTCTTAACTTCAACAAGGTAGACAAGATGCGTGCCGATGGTTTGCACCTGGCTAATCTCACCTTCAAGGCTGGCGAGCGCGCCCTTGAGCACCGGCTGCGCCAGCGGGCCTTTCTGCCAGCAGGAGAGGGTAAAGCGCTCCTCCATCGTCATACCGGTCATCCCGGCGAAATGGCGAGCCATGATCTCCTGCTCGTGATTCAGCACGTTAACGCACAGCCTGCCGTTGCCCTGAAATACCGGGTTCATGGCGCTGTTGGCGTTGATGCACACCATGACCGACGGCGGGGTGTCGGTGACCGAACAGACGGCGGTGGCGGTAATGCCGCAGCGGCCCGCCTCGCCCTCGGTGGTGATCACATTGACCGCCGCCGACAGGCTACTCATTGCGTCGCGAAAACGCAGGCGTTGTTCATCTAAATGCATTGCAACCTCCCGCTGCGCTATTTCAGCAGCTTGTCGAGCATGTTGATATCGCTGTTGTTGTGCAGGTGCGGCACCGTCCAGCCGTGCTGGTCGTATTCAGACATGCAGCGGTCGACCATCGCCATCATCTTGTCCATGTTGCCGGAGCTCTGCGCCTGGCGCAGACACTGCAGGCGGATCTCATCCTGGCTTCCGGAGTAGTTGATTTCGTATAGCTCGTGACGACCGCCAAACTCGCTGCCGATGGCATCCCACATCAGCTTCAAAATCTTGATGCGTTCGACGTGATCCATGCCGTTGGAGCCGCGCACGTATTTCGCCAGATACTGGTCGATCTGCGGGTTGTTCAGATCCCGGGCGCTGGACGGCAGGTAGATCAGACCGGACGTCACGTTACGCTCGATGATGTTCTTGATCTTGGCGTAGGCCATCGGCGCCATCACGCGGTAGGTTTGCAGCGCGGCGTGATCCGGCAGATACGCGCCGTTCACCCACGGGGTAGCTTCGGAGCACATCGAGTCGCTCAGCGCCCAGAACATGTTGCGCCAGGCCACCACTTCGCCGAGATCTGCCTGCACGCCGCGGAACTCCAGGGTACCGGTGCACTCCAGGGATTTCTTCAGCAGGGCGGTGATGAAGTCGAGCTTCACCGCCAGACGCACGCAGGCCTGCAGCGGGTACATCCGCGCAAAGCCTCCCTCCATCGTCCAGCGACGGCAGCGGTCGAAATCGCGGTAGATCAGCACGTTTTCCCACGGGATCAGCACGTGATCCATCACCAGGATCGCGTCGTTCTCGTCGAAGCGGCTGGAGAGCGGGTAGTCGTACGGCGATCCGGTTGCGCCAGCCACCATCTCGTAAGAGGCGCGGGAGATCAGCTTCACGCCTTCGGCATCCATCGGCGCGACGAACATCAGCGCGAAGTCCGGGTTTTCGCCCATCACCTGCGCGGATCCGAAGCCGATCATGTTGTAGTGGGTCAGCGCCGAGTTGGTTGCCACCACCTTCGCGCCGCTGACGATGATCCCGGCGTCGGTCTCTTTCTCCAGCTTGATGTAGACGTCTTTCACCTCGTCCGCCGGCTTGTGGCGGTCGATCGGCGGGTTAACGATGGCGTGGTTGAAGTACAGGCCGGTTTCCTGAATGCGCGTGTACCAGCTGCGGGCGTTCTGTTCGAACTGGCCATAGAAGGCCGGGTTGGCGCCGAGCGCGCAGCCGAACGCGGCTTTGTAGTCCGGCGTGCGGCCCATCCAGCCGTAGCTCAGGCGCGACCACTCGGCGATGGCGTCGCGCTGCTGGCGCAGGTCGTCGGCGCTTTTCGCCACACGGAAGAACTTGTGGGTGTAGCCGCCGCTGCCGGTGTCGGTGCCCCAGCAGAGGGTATCCTGCATGTCCGGCTTGTGAAGCGCGTCGTACATCTGCGCGATGGAGGCCGCCGCGTTGCGAAACGCCGGATGGGTGGTGACGTCGTTGACGCGCTCGCCGTAGATGTAAATCTCACGGCCGTCCTGCAGGCTTTTTAAATACTCTTCGCCGGTTAACGGACGTTTGGCATAAGCGCGGAAATCTTCAGGCTTCATAGGGACCTCGTATCGGAATAGGGTTGTTAAATTTATGTTTTGTTTTTGTTGTTTAATTGAAGCCTGAGAGGGGCGGAACGTGAAGGGACGATTGGGACAACGGCGGGTACTTTTCGCGAGAGATCGCAGAGTGTGATTTCTCTCACCCTAACCCTCTCCCAAAGGGAGAGGGGACGGTTACTCTCTCTCCCTTTGGGAGAGGGCCGGGGTGAGGGGAACAGGCGATACCGGTACTTTCTGCGCCCGATACGCGCTCGGCGAGCACCCCACTAAGCGGTTAAAAAACCGGGCAAAATAGGCCGGGTCCTTAAACCCCAGCTGCCAGGCAATGTCGCTGACCGCGCTGTCGGAGAAGAGCAGCAAGCGTCTGGCCTCCCGCAGCTGGCGGTCGAAGATCAGCCGCTTCGGCGGGCGGTTGGCGAAGCGGCGGCAGATATCGGTCAGGCGGGATTCGGTCAGGTGCAGCTCGCTGGCGTATTCCGGCACCGTCCAGTGCTGGTGGTAGTGGGCATCTATCAGCTGGGTAAAGCGCTGGAACAGCTTCAGCTCGCCGCGCATGCCGCCTGAAGCGTGGTCGTCGAGCTTCGCGTTGCGCAGCAGCAGGGTAAACACCGCCTGCGCCAGCAGGACCAGCGTGTGTTCGCGCCCCGGCAGCTGTTCCGTGGATTCCCGGGCAATGAGCTGCCAGTAGTGCTTCAGCGCCGCCAGCTCGTCCGGCCTGTCGGCCAGCGAGAGGCAGATCCCCGGCAGGCCAAACGCCTCCCGCGTGCCGGGGTAGAGCACCTCCAGCAGCGGCCAGATCAGATCCTCGCGCACCGTCAGCACGTGTCCGTCGCTGTCGGATTCGGTGATAAACGCGTGCGGTACCGACGGCGGCGTGAGGACGAACAGCGGGGCCTGCACCGAGTAGCGGTGATCGTCGAGCTGGAGTTCAATCTGCCCGGTATCGAGAAAGTGCATCTGAAAATACTGGTCGTGACGATGCGCCTGCATGTCGCGGCCAAAAAAGGCCGCCATGCGCGCGAACGACTGGTAGTGCACGTCGTCGGTGCCCAGACTTTCGTCGTACTCCTTGCTGATATCAATGTTGGCGATAGGGTTCTGGCACACGATCGTTCCTCTGTTGATCCCGCTGCGTCATCGGAATGCGCGTCAGCACCAGCGCGCCCACCACCAGCAGACCCGCCACGAACCACAGTCCCGAGCTGAAGCTGCCGGTCGCGTCGCGCAGAATACCTATCAGCAATGGGCTGACGGCAGACCCGACGTTGCCGATGGCGTTGATCACCGCCAGCGCCACCGCGCGGGACTGCAGGCTAATCACCCGATCCGGCGTGGTCCAGAATATGGCCATGGCGGTAAAGGATCCGGTTGAGGCCATAATGATGCCAAGCAGCTGGATCAGGCTGTGATCGGTGGCCGAGGCCAGCATCCATCCCGCCGCGGCGAACAGGTACGGCAGGATGGTGTGCTTTTTTCGCTCTTTCAGCCTGTCGGAGCGTCGACTCCACCAGATCATCCCGAGAATGGTGCAAAACTGCGGGATCGCCGCCAGCAGGCCGATGACGATATTGCTGCTTCCCGTGTTAAAGCTTTGCAGGATCTGCGGCGTCCAGATGTTGATGGCGCTGAGCGTGTTGGTCAGGCAGAAGTAGGCCAGCGTGTAGAGCAGCACCGCCGGGGTCAGCACTTCGCGCAGCGTCGAGCGCGGCGTGACGGATTGGGCGATGGCGACCTCCTGCTCGCGGGCGATCATCGTTTTCAGCGCCTGCTTTTCGTCGTCGTCCAGCCAGGTGGCCTGATCAGGCGTGTCGTTGAGGTAAAACCAGGTCACCACGCCGAGCACCACCGACGGCAGCCCCTCCAGCAGGAACAGCCACTGCCAGCCCTTCAGGCTCCACAGCCCGTCCATCGCCAGAATATAGCCGGAGAGGATCGAGCCGAGCATCATGGTCACCGGCATGGCGATCATAAACAGCGCGTTGGCGCGGGCGCGGTGATAGGCCGGGAACCACCAGGTGAGGTAGACCAAAATCCCCGGCAGGAAGCCCGCTTCGGCAATGCCCACCAGCATGCGCAGGACGTAGAGCGTTTCAGGGCTGGTGGCGAACATGGTGCAGGTGGAGGCGATGCCCCACACCACCATGATCCCGGCGATCCAGCGCCGCGCGCCGATCTTCGCCAGCATGATGTTGCTCGGGATCCCGCACAGCACGTAGGTGACGTAAAACAGCGTCGCGGCCAGGCCAAACATGGTCGACGTAAGGCCCAGATCTTTGCCCATCGTCAGCCCGGCAAAGCCGATGTTGATGCGATCGAGAAACGAAAAGACAAACAGGATAAAGAGAAAGACGATCAGGCGTCGGAACAGCTTGTTAATGGCGCGATGTTCAACAGCTTTATTATCATGAGTTTGCAGGGTAGAGGTCGTCATGGTGCGCTCCAGATCTTACGTTTAGTAGACGGATTTATTGTTATTAACTGACGTAACCGGTTGTTCGATAAAACGTGCCGCCAGCGCTTCGGCGCTGCGGGCGAGCAGGGTGGTGTCGACGCCGACGGCGACAAACAGCGCGCCAAGCTCGAGGTAGCGTTTCGCCAGCGGCTCGTTCGCCATCAGGATGCCGGGCGCTTTGCCCGCGCTGAGGATCTGCGCGATAGCCTGCTCGATGGCGGCCTGCACCTCCGGGTGCTGCGGATTGCCGGCAAAGCCCATGTCGGCGCTCAGATCCGCCGGGCCGATAAACACGCCGTCGACGCCTTCCACGTCCAGGATCTGCGGCAGGTTTTTCAGCGCCTCGCGAGTTTCAATCTGTACCAGCACGCACATGGCGTCGTTGGCCTGCTGCAGGTAATCCGGGACGCGGTTCCAGCGCGAGGCGCGCGCCAGGGCGCTTCCGACGCCGCGAATGCCCGCGGGCGGGTAGCGGGTGGCACGTACCGCCAGCCGCGCTTCGTCGGCGTTTTGCACCATCGGCACCAGCAGGGTTTGCGCCCCCACGTCGAGCAGCTGTTTGATCTGCACCGGGTCGTTCCACGACGGGCGCACCACCGGCTGGCTGGGATAGGGCGCGATGGCCTGCAGCTGGGTTAAGACGGTCTGCACGCTGTTCGGCGCGTGCTCGCCGTCGATCAGCAGCCAGTCGAAGCCTGCCCCCGCCAGCAGCTCTGCGCTGTAGCTGCTGGTGAGCCCCAGCCATAAACCGATTTGCGGGCGGCCCGCCTTCAGCGCCGCTTTGAATGCGTTTTGCATGGTCCTCTCCTAAACAAAGCGGCAGCTGATGGAGCCCATGTTGCCGTAGTCGACGTGGAAGGTGTCGCCTCTGCTGGCGGACACCGGGCGGGTAAACGAGCCGCCGAGGATGATTTGCCCCGGCTCAAGCTGCACGTCGTACGGCGCCAGCTTGTTCGCCAGCCACGCCACGCCGTTCGCCGGGTGGTTAAGCACGCCTGCGGCGACGCCGGTCTCTTCGATCACGCCGTTGCGGTAGAGCAGAGCGGAGATCCAGCGCAGATCCAGTTCGTCGGGCTTAATCGGGCGGCCGCCGAGGATCACCCCCGCGTTGGCGGCGTTATCGGAGATGGTGTCGAACACCTTGCGCGGGCGCTGGGTTTCCGGATCAACGTTGTGACAGCGGGCGTCGATCAGCTCCAGCGCGGGGATGACGTAGTCCGTAGCGTTGTAGACGTCGAAGATCGTGCAGTTCGGGCCGCGCAGCGGTTTCGCCAGCACGAAGGCCAGCTCCACTTCGATGCGCGGAACGATAAAGCGATCGACCGGGATGTCGCTGCCGTCGTGGAAAAACATGTCGTCCAGCAGCGCGCCATAGTCCGGCTCGCTAATCTGCGAGCTGGCCTGCATCGCTTTGGAGGTCAGGCCGATCTTATGGCCCTTCAGCACGCGGCCTTCGGCGATTTTCAGACTGACCCATTCGCGCTGAACGGCGTAGGCGTCTTCAATGGTGATCTCCGGGTAGTCCAGCGAGATCGCGCGGATCTGCTCCCGGGTTTGTTCCGCCTGATGCAGGCGGTGGGCGATCAGGGTATGGGTGTGTTTGTCGAGCATGGCGATATCCTGTTTTACGTTTGTTTTCTCCCTCTCCCTGTGGGAGAGGGTCGGGGTGAGGGCATCAGGCCGCATAGATTTCCCCTCACCCTAACCCTTTCCCAAAGGGACAGGGGGCTGGCCGTGCCGGTATTACTTAAACAACGCGTGCACGTTGTTTTGTTTGTAATTGAGCGTCGGGTGCAGCTCGTCGAGCTCGAACGACAGCGCCAGATAGCGGTCGGCCATCAGCTCCGCGAAATGTGCCTTGATCAGCGCAAAAAGCATCTCCCCCACGGCTTCCCGGCTCTCCAGGCTGCGCCCGGCGCCAATCTTCAGCGTCATATGCACAAAGGCGTAGTCGTGCCTGCCGTCGGCCATCTGCCAGGTGTCCAGCCAGTGGGCGCGGCTGCGGATGCCGCCGATGGGGAAGATGCCCGTGGCGGCCAGCGCCTCGTTGACTTTGGCGAACAGCCCCGGCAGGTCCGCCTGCTCGCGGATGTTGTCGGTACATTCAGCAATAAAGTGCGGCATGGTGACTCCTTACGCGGGCAGCGGGAAAACGGCGTTAACCTGGCCGGTGCCGGAGCTGGCGAACAGCTCGGTGAGGAACTCCACCTTACCGTCGTACTGGTCCCAGCCGAGCATCCCCAGCAGCATCACCGTGTCGTGCATGTTGCCCTCGCCGTAGCAGTAGTCGGCGTACTCCGGCAGCATGCTGCAGAATTCTTTGAACTGCCCCTCGCGCCACAGCTTCACCACGCGCTCGTCCATCTGACGGTCGAACTCGCGGGTGTAGCTGTTCATCCCTTCCTCCGCGCGCTGGTCGTCGATAAAGCGGTGCGATAGCGAGCCGCTGGCGAGCACCGCCACGGTGCCGTCGTATTTCTCAATGGCGCTGACGATGGCCTCGCCCAGCCTGCGGCTGTCGGCGAAGTCGTGAACCGTGCAGAACGCCGAGATGGAGACTACTTTGAAGTGTTTATCCGCGTTCATGTAGCGCATCGGCACCAGCGTGCCGTACTCCAGCTTTAGGCTCGGGATGTTGTGCGCTTTGGCGCGCACGCCGAGCTTCACCGCCTCGTCGGCGATCAGCTGGCCGAGTTCCGGGTTGCCGTCGTAGTCGTAGGTCATGTCGCGGATAAAGTGCGGCAGCTCGTTGCTGGTGTAGACGCCCGCAAAATGGTCCGCACAGTTGATGTGGTACGCGCTGTTCACCAGCCAGTGGGTGTCGAACACGATGATGGTGTCCACGCCCAGCTCGCGGCAGCGCTTGCTGATTTCTTTATGCCCGTCGATGGCCGACTGGCGGCAGCCGTGGTTTTTCCCCGGCAGCTCGGAGAGGTACATCGACGGCACGTGGGTGATTTTTGCCGCTAGCGCTAATTTACCCATGGTCAGATCCCCCACTTTGGAATCGGATGGTCGCCCATGGAGATGCAGACGTTCTTCATCTCCGCGAACACTTCAAAGCTGTACTCCCCGCCCTCGCGGCCGGTGCCGGAGGCCTTCACGCCGCCAAACGGCTGACGCAGGTCGCGCACGTTCTGGGTGTTGACGAACACCATCCCCGCTTCGATATTCCGTGCCAGGCGCAGTACCTTGCTGACGTCCTGGGTCCAGATGTACGACGCCAGGCCATACTCCACGTCGTTGGCCAGGCGCAGCCCTTCCGCTTCGTCCTTAAACGGCAGCAGGCAGGCCACCGGCCCGAAGATTTCTTCCTGCGCCACGCGCATGCGGTTGTCGACGTCCGCCAGCACGGTCGGGCGCAGGAAGTTGCCGCCCTTCAGGTGCGCAGGCAGATCGGTCGGTTTGTCCGGGCCGCCCGCCAGCAGGGTTGCCCCTTCTTCGATGCCGAGACGGATGTAGCCGGAAACCTTCTCCCAGTGCTGTTGGCTGATGAGCGCGCCAATCTGGGTATTCGGATCGGTCGGATCGCCTACGCGCAGGCGGTTGGCGCGCTCGGCAAAGCGCTTGACGAATTCCGGGTAGATGCTCTGCTGGATGAAGATGCGCGAGCCCGCGGTGCAGCGCTCGCCGTTGATGGAGAAGATGGTGAACAGGGCGGCGTCCAGCGCGCGCTCGATGTCGGCGTCTTCAAAAATTAGCACCGGGGATTTGCCGCCCAGCTCCATGGAGTACTTCTTCAGCCCGCCGTTTTTCATGATGTTGCGCCCGGTGGCGGTGCCGCCGGTGAAGGAGACGGCGCGCACGTCGTGATGGCGCACCAGCGCGTCGCCCGCCGTCGCGCCGTAGCCCTGCACCACGTTGAGCACGCCCGCCGGAATGCCCGCCTCCAGCGCCAGCTCGCCCAGACGGTCGGCGGTCAGCGGGGAGAGTTCAGACATCTTCAGCACCGCGGTGTTTCCGAGAGCCAGGCACGGCGCAACCTTCCAGGTGGCGGTCATAAAAGGCACGTTCCACGGCGACACCAGCGCGCAGACGCCCACCGGCTGCACCAGGGTGTAGTTGAGCATCTTGTCGTCGACCGGGTAGGTTTTGCCGTTCATCTGCTGGCACACCTCGGCGAAGAACTCGAAGTTGTGCGAGGCGCGCGGAATCAGCACGTTTTTGGTCTGGTGGATCGGCAGGCCGGTATCGGCGGTTTCCATGGCGGCGATCTCGGGCACGTTCTGGTCGATCAGGTCGCCCAGACGACGCATCAGGCGCGCGCGTTCCTTCATCGGCAGGTTGGCCCATTTCGGGAACGCCTCTTTGGCGGCGGCGACGGCCTGCTGGACCTCTGCTTCACCGCCGGAGGCGACTTCTGCCAGCACCTCGCCGGAAGCCGGGTTGGTGGTGTGGAAGTACTCGCTTCCGGCAACGTTTTTACCGTTGATCCAGTGGTTAATCTTTTTCATTTTGCAGTCTCCTCGCTGACAATTCGGTTCACCAGGCGCCCCACGCCCTCCACTTCTACTACCACTTCATCCCCCGGCACCACGTCGGACAGCCCCTTCGGCGTGCCGGTGGCGATCATGTCGCCAGGCTGCAGGGTCATAAAATCGCTCAGGTACGCGATCAGGTACGGGATGCTGAAAATGAGATCGGCGGTGGTGCCTTCCTGGCGCAGCTCGCCGTTAACGAAGGTGCGCAGGGCGAGGTTGTGCGGATCGGGAATTGCCGCTTTCGGCACGATGTGGGGGGAAATGGGCGTCAGCCCGTCGCGGCTTTTTACCCGCAGGTTCGGGCGGTAGTAGTTTTCCAGGTAGTCGCGGATGGCGTAGTCGTTGCAGACCGTATAGCCCGCAACATAGTCCATCGCCTCGGCTTCGCTGACCTTACGCGCGGTTTTACCGATGACTACCACCAGCTCCGCTTCGTAATGCATGTATTCGATATTGTTCGGGCGCACCGACGTCTGGCCGTCGCCGTTGAAGGTGTTTGGCGCTTTGATAAATACCAGCGGCTCGGTTGGCGGCTTGAAGTCCAGCTCGCTGGCGTGATCGGCATAGTTCAGACCGAGGGCAAACAGCGTGGCGTGCGGCGGTGTGCTGTGCGCAATAGTGACGCTACGCTCATCCACCACCGGATTTTCCAGCGGCGGAAAGCCTTCTGCCAGAACACGCACGCGATCGCCCGGGCGGATCTCCACGCGGCTTTGCGGGGTGCCGAGCAGGATCGCATCGCCGGGATTGAGGGTGGCGAACTCGCTCAGGGCGCTCAGCAGTTCGGCAGCGTTACGCTGAAGATCGGCCGTGCTCCAGTGGTCCGCTTCGCGGCCGTTGATCTCGGTGATGATGGTCAGGTTATCCACGTTATCAACGGCGACCAGCTCGCCGAGCGGGCAAAATCCGTCCCGGCATTTGGCCTTGATGGCCGGGCGATAGAAGCTCTCTTCCGGCAGGCTCACCTCGTTGGCGAGCGCATATCCCGCGATGTACGCCGCGGCGTCCTCCACGCGAACCCTGCTGGCGGTTTTGCCCACGACCAGCGCCACCGTCGCGCCGCTCAGCACCGTTTCCCCGTGGGGGAAGGGGATCGGCTCGCCCGCGCGAATCACCGTGTTATGCGGCTTGATAAACCACACCGCCGTTTTCGGCGGCGTGTTGTAGGGCGCTTTTTCAAAGGCCTCACGCCAGGCTTCACGCTGGCTTTGATGGTTGAGGGCGACTGCAAAAACGGTACCTTTCATTCATATACTCCTCACCCCGGCGGTCCGGGTTGTGATTTCATTAATATGTTAATGATCTGGTTTTATGCTTTTGCTGTTTATTTCGCAATCAGAAGTGAAAGATTTGTGATGGGAATAACAATAAATTTACATTCTGTGATTTGTTTATATTAAAATCAAACAGTTAATAAAATTATTGGGTTTCTGTTAGACTTTTTGACGGAAAACATGTTGTTTATAAAAACATCTTTTAGTGATTGTTTACTTGTTAATGATGTTAAGGGGAAAGGCTATGCATGATTCATTAACCATCGCGCTGCTGCAGGCGCGGGAAGCGGCGATGTCGTACTTCCGCCCGATCGTGAAGCGCCATAACCTGACCGAGCAGCAGTGGCGCATTGTGCGCGTGCTGGCTGAACATCCGTCGATGGATTTTCACGATCTGGCGTTTCGCACCTGCATCCTGCGCCCGAGCCTGACGGGCATTTTGACGCGGATGGAGCGCGACGGCCTGGTGCTGCGCTTAAAGCCGGTGAACGACCAGCGCAAGCTGTATGTGTCGCTAACCAAAGAGGGCAATGCGCTGTATGAACACGCCCAGGCGCAGGTCGAAGAGGCGTATCAGCAGATCGAGGCGGAATACACGCCGGAGAAGATGAAACAGCTGACGGCGCTGCTGGAAGAGTTTATTGAACTCGGAAACCGGCATAACGCAGCGCGGGAAGAAGAGTAAAAACCACAAATTCCAGGATGATTTTCGTAAAGTTTTCCCTTTCCAGGCCGAAAATTCTGTATCTGTCTGAGGAAAGAGAAAACATGTTAAACCGTATCAAGATTGTCACCAGCTTAATGCTGGTTTTAGCGATATTTGGCCTTTTACAACTCACGTCCGGTGGTCTTTTCTTTAATGCTCTGAAGAATGACAAAGAGAATTTCACCGTCCTGCAAACCATTCGCCAGCAACAGTCCACGCTGAACGCCAGCTGGGTAGCGTTGCTGCAAACCCGTAATACCCTGAACCGTGCGGGCATCCGCTACATGATGGATCAGAGCAATATCGGCAGCGGCGCGACCGTGAACGATTTGATGCAAATCGCCTCTGCGTCTCTGAAACAGGCGGAAAAAAACTGGGCTGCCTACGAAGCCCTGCCGCGCGATCCGCGTCAAAGCGATGCGGATGCCATGGAGATCAAGCGTAACTATGATATTTACCACGGCGCGCTGGCGGAGCTGATCCAGCTTCTGGGCGCGGGCAAAATCAACGCCTTCTTCGACCAGCCGACCCAGAGTTATCAGGACGGTTTTGAGAAACAGTATGTGAGCTACCTGCAGCAGAACGACAAGCTGTATCAGACGGCGGTCGAAGACAGCAACAGCTCCTTCAACCAGGCTATCTGGGTGCTGATCGGCGTCCTGATTGCCGTGCTGGTGGTGATCGTGGCCGTCTGGCTCAACATCAAGCAGACGCTGATCTCTCCGCTGAATCGTCTGATCGACAACATTCGCCATATCGCCAGCGGCGACCTGGTGAAGCGCATTGAGGTTCAGGGCACCAACGAGATGGGTGAACTGGCCGATTCGCTGCGCCATATGCAGGGTGAGCTGGTGCGTACCGTCGGCGACGTGCGTAACGGCGCGAACGCGATCTACAGCGGCGCGAGCGAAATTGCGATGGGCAATAACGACCTCTCTTCCCGTACTGAACAGCAGGCCGCTTCCCTGGAAGAGACCGCTGCCAGCATGGAGCAGCTGACGGCGACCGTTAAGCAGAACGCCGAAAACGCCCGTCAGGCGAGCCATCTTGCGCTGAGTGCCTCTGAAACCGCGCAGAAAGGCGGCAAAGTGGTGGATAACGTGGTGCAGACCATGCGTGATATCGCGGGCAGTTCGCAGAAAATTGCCGACATTATCAGCGTGATCGACGGCATCGCCTTCCAGACCAACATTCTGGCACTGAACGCGGCGGTAGAAGCGGCGCGTGCGGGCGAGCAGGGTCGTGGTTTTGCGGTGGTGGCAGGTGAAGTACGTAACCTGGCCCAGCGCAGCGCCCAGGCGGCGCGCGAGATCAAGAGCCTGATTGAAGACTCCGTGGGCCGCGTGGAAGTGGGCTCAACGCTGGTAGAAAGCGCCGGTGAAACCATGGGTGAGATCGTGAACGCGGTGACCCGCGTAACGGACATCATGGGTGAAATCGCCTCTGCGTCTGACGAGCAGAGCCGCGGTATCGACCAGGTGGGTCTGGCGGTAGCTGAGATGGATCGCGTGACCCAGCAGAACGCCTCGCTGGTTGAGGAATCTGCCGCAGCGGCGGCCGCTCTTGAAGAGCAGGCGAGCCGTCTGACTCAGGCCGTGGCGGTGTTCCGAATTCAGCAGGAGCAGATGAAAGCGCGCGAGTTCGCTGCGACTAAAGCGGTTTCCACGCCGGTGATGGCGCGTAAAACCGCGACGGCCGATTCAGGCGATAACTGGGAAACGTTCTAACCCGGTGCGTTGTGCCGGGTGGCGGCTGCGCCTTACCCGGCCTACGGTTCAGGGTTTTGTAGGCCCGGTAAGCGAAGCGCCACCGGGCGATATTACAGAGGCAGGCGCATGGCGCAGCGCGTTTCAAAGGCGAAACCGTGCGCTGCCTCTTCTTCCCTTTTCTGACGCAGTTCAGGCGTCAGCGTCGTCATTTTTTCAAACCCCAGCCGCGCATAGAACGGCGCATTCCACGGTACGTCCCTGAACGTCGTCAACGTCAGCGCTGTCAGCCCTCTTTTACGCGCATGGTCTGCCACGCAGGCGATGAGCTGCCTGCCGATCCCTTTTCCCTGCCAGTCCAGATCAACCGAGAGTTCGACAATAAACAGTGATGAAGGATGGGCCTCGGCAAGGATAAACCCGACGGGCTGGTCGTTCGCCAGCGCCAGCCAGCTTAGCCCACGTTCGACATACTCAAGGTGCTGCGCAGCGGAAATGACCTCGCCGTCGGCAAGCCAGGCGAGATCCGGGCTTTCACGAAAGCGCTCGCCCGCCGCGCGTTCAATGGCGGGCAGGGCGATAATGTCGTGAGGGGTAGTGGGGCGAATGCGAATATTCATGGCGGGAAGTATAGCCTGACCCGTCGACATTATTCCGAGCAGATCAGCACCGGCGAGTAAAAATTGCTGATCACCAGCGCGTCTTCCGGCGTGCGCTCTATCGTCAGGAGCCTTTTATTGCCCAGCGTCAGGCCCGCGACGTACTTTTCAAAGACCCCGGGCGGCATGGCATCGTGGCTAAAACGCTCCACTTTTTGAATAGCGATCTCATACAGTTCGCCCTCCACGTGACGCCATTTAAACATCTCCTGGCGGGAAACCTCCCAGCTGCGCGGGGCATTCACCACGCTGCCGTTTAGCGTGATGTATCCCGTTTTGTCGGGATGAAAACGCATAATGATCTCACCGTCAAAGGTGAAATCGTGGCTGTCGCGCCTGTCGGAGAAGGTCAGGTTTCCATCGCAGGCTACCGAGAGCGGGGGCGTGTGGAAGTACCAGGCCAGCGCGGCGCCCAGCAGCAGCAGGTTCAGGATCAGGATTAGCCAAACTTTTTTGTGTCTCATATCACCACTCGTAATAGTAAAGCGTACGACAGGCGCTGGCTTTACCCCGCGTGAGGGAACACTGGGAGAGCACCAGCCGCCCTTCGTGGCCGTAGAAAAGCGTTCTCTGAATGTGCATGTAGAAAATCGAATTTTTCAGGCACGGAAGATGGCCGTCCTTTTGAAGCGTTTGCGCGAGCGTAATCGCCTTCCCGTGAAAAACGTCCGCCAGCGGCGTAAAGGTGTAGACCGGACAGGTGCCTATATGCGTGAGCAGATGGATCGCCCGCTGCGAGTTTTCTGGCTTGATGAGCGCGATCCAGAGGCATAGCGCAACGACTACCAGCGTGAGCGCGCCGCAGAACAGCCATTCCGGGCGAACGCGCCTTGCCGGTTTCGCCGTTTCCGCGGTCGGCGGGGCCTCCTCAAGCGGGGTGACCGTGACGTCTGCGCTGAGCATAAAGCCTGTTTTCGGTACGGTAACGATAAAGAGCTCGTCGGGAAGCAGAGTCGCCAGCATTTTGCGCAGAATGCTGATGTACTGGTTTAAGGAGTTGTTAGACCCCTGGAGCCCTCGCCGATCCCAGACTTCCTGAAGAAAGGTTTCCCGTTCGACCACGTTCCCATGATGCTGAACCAGCAGCCTCAGGATGGTATTCGCCGTACAGGTGAGGAGCTGCGCATCTTCATCCGGCGCATTGATAAGAGAAACAAAACCGTCCTCGTCGTTATAGACGATGGCGTCAGCAAGCAGGTATTTCATAAGTTCTTGTAATAAAAACAGAGATAACGAATAAAAAGAGAAGGCTTACGCCTTCCGGGCAGCACTGCTGGCTATTTTAACGCCACTGTTACCGATAACATTGATCCAGACAGGATTTTGGGTGGTTTAATAAGTCAGCGTGATAATCACGTCATCAATAAATTCCCCGGTACCGGTTAGCGGCTGTGCCGGGACTTCGCCGTAAATAGTGTAGTTCTGGGTGCCGCCTGCAGGGTTGGTGACCTGCAGCGCATCACCGCTGCTTTGATCCCCCCAGCGTTGCGTGGCCGCCTCATCCTGCCAGAGCCCGTAGCGCAGGCACTGGCCCTCGCTGTTGCAGAGCTGTCGCTGATTACCGCTGGCATGGTTACCTTTGTCCATGGCAAGGGTGAACGCGATTCCGGCCGGACAGCGCGTGGTGACGGTGGCGCTGGATCGCGTCGGGCGCAGGGTAGCGGTGCTGGTCAGGGTGCCGAAGTTAAGCGGCGTCACGCGCTCGATGTAGCATCCCTGGCTGATTTCGGCCTGCGCGCTGGTGCCGCCCTGCACCTGCTCTCCCTCAGCAGAACCGTCCGAGCAGTTTTGCAGCGCATCCTGACGCACCGCGCTGTGCCAGGCGATGCGCAGATTCATGTTGTAGTTGTAATAGTGGTATGCCGGGAGCTGGCTTTGCCCTGCCGGAATGGTAGCGATAAGCGGAAAGATACCGCTGACGTTGGCATTGCTTTTCGCGGCAAGGGTCTGCTGGATCAGGTTCCCGTTGCTGGCAGGCGCCAGCTCCTGAGAGCGCGCTGCGCCGTTAAGCAGGCGAAAGAGGAGGGTGTACTGTTTCCCCTCCTGATCCCCCTGCGAGATCATCTCAAAGGGCGGTGCATCAACGCTGCTCAGGCAGACGTTGATATATTCCATCCTGCCCTCGTTGTCGACCTGGTCGGCCTGGCAGCTAAATTTGACCTCGGTGTTGACGGAGGTTGTGTTGCCCGCCACGACGTTGCCAAAGTTAATGGCGGGCGTGGAGGTTATCCAGCAGGCTGCCGCCATCGCCTTCACGGACAGGACGAGCAGCAATAATAATGGCGCTCTTAATGACACAGTTGTTCTCCGATATTCTGTATTGATGACGCGGTACGCGGCGCCGGAAGCGTGACCCGGCACTCTCCCTCACCGGTCTTCACCACCAGTTCACCCGGCAGGGGCGGATCTTCAAGCCAGATAAAGCCGTCGCGTCCCACGATCGTGGCGCCCTGCGGCGTAGAAACTACGCTGCCCAGCGGGAGCGGCCTGCGGCGGCTGTCGACCAGCCGGGCCTGAACCGTGACGGCGTGATGGACGTTAAAATCGACTTTTACCGCGCTGCTGTTGCCCGGTCTGGCATGCATGTCGGTGACGGGTGCGATCACGTCGGCAGGCAAATCGAGCGGGTTAATGCTGACTTTGCTATTGTGGTAACGCGGCAGGTCGGTCAGCAGGAGATAACCGTTCTTATCCGTTTCACCGGCCGGGCGGTTTTCCAGCATCACCGGTACGTGCCCAATGCCGTGCGTGGACACCAGCGCCATGCCCTGCTGGATGTAGCGCAGCGCGTGCAGGCTGCCGTCCAGCAGCGTCAGGCTACCTTCGGCTGAGGCGTACTGGTTGCCCTGGTGAGCACTTTGCTGCAGCCCAACGTGCCATTCGCCCGCCCGGCCCAGATAGCCTACGTCCGCATATCTTTCACGTCGTTCGCCAAAGCCCTGGCCCAGCTCCCATGACCAGCCGCCGGCCTCATCGTCCGGCTGGTGGCGGTAATCCATGCGCGGTTTATCCCGGCTGGCCTGGACGGAGAGCGTGTCCTCGCGACCCAATGGGACGGAAAACAGCAGCTGAACGTGACTCGATGAATCCGTAAACGAGCGGGTATAGCTCAGCGTGGTGGAGATGTGTGCCGGCAGCGACAGCGACCAGGAGGCGTTGAGGTAGCGCTGTGTGCTGCCCTGCATGTTTTGCTGTACCCAGCCCGCGCCCACGGCGCCGAAGTGGGGGACGGAGTGGCTTACCCAAACGCTGTCGCTGCGTCTGACGGGCGCGGCACCGCTCATGCGGGCGTTGTCGGCGAAATCCGCCCCGGTACGGACGGTGCTGGCTGAAATGCCCGTTCCTCTGCCGTTCCACTGCCAGCCGAGGCCCCACTGAACGCCCTGGCCGTAAGGGCTGTCGCTCACGGCAACGTGCTGGCTGACCACCCCTACGGCGGGAGAGACCAGCCAGTCAGTGCCCATACCCACGTTGCGCAGCCTGCGCTGCTGCTCCGTATGCAGTGCCAGCGTCAGGTGATTATTAACCCCATAGCGCCAGCCCGCGTCCAGCAGAGGCGAGGCGGCATAGTCGTCGGAATACAGGGCGTAGTTTTCCCGCATCCAGCCGATGTCCAGCGAGCCGCTGCTGAGCCCTTCCGCCAGCATGCCCGGCGCGCCGTAGAGATCGAGCTGTACGGCGCGACGCTGGCCGTTGATATCGGTAATGACCACCTCCGCCTGCCCGCTGCCGGTGAAGGAGGGCAGGGTATCCAGCAGAAAGTCTCCCGGCGTGACGCGCTGGCTGCTCTGCTTAAGGCCGTCGATATACAGATCGACCGTGGAAGGCAGCACGGCCGTGTCGCTGTAGCGGCTGCGCGGTTCGGTATTGAGCTGGGGATTGAGCTCAAAATTACGTGCCCAGTGCAGACCGCCAAAGCGTACCTGCCGGCTCCAGCGGGTGCCGGTGGTGATGCTGTCGCCCAGCGCCAGCGTGGTCAGCGAGTCGGTATTATCCCACTGCCAGCGGGTTTCGAGACGGGTGTGGGTAGGCCGACCGGCGCTGTTTTCCTCCCCGGCATGGCTTGAAAAACTGCTGCTGAACGTTCCGGGTAACCCTACGGACGCGGTCAGTATGGTCTGGGCATTAAGCTGGCGTTTCCCCTGCGCGTCGCTGGCGTAGAGCGCGTATCCGAGCGTGTAAGCGTTGACGGGCTGCGCATCAGGATAGCGAAACAGCGGCGTGGGCTTTGTGACGGTCAGATGCTGCTGGCCCTCGAACGCCTCTGCCTCTGCGGTAATCGACACCTGCTGGGACAGCACGTCGACATTGACCTTCAGGCCCGGCAGGGACGTCAGTTCAACCCACCCGGCGCCATCGTCCGGGGCGTGAAGCCCCAGCTTTTTCATGTCGCTGCGGCTTATCCATAGCGCATTATCCACCACCCGGCAGGCCCAAAGCTCTCCTCGCGGAGCGTGGTTCACGGTAATCGCCAGCCATTGCACGGTGTTGGCGGGTTCAGTCCGGGCTGACAGCATGAGCGGTACCCAAAACAGGAGCGCGAGAAGCGAGCGGGCGCAAGGGTATCTGGCTGGCATGGTGGTCATCATTGAGATAGACGCGTAGCGTGCTGAGCGCGTGTCGTGAAGCCTGCTTAAGCGGTAAAAGGGCGGTTTGTCCCGGGAGCACATAGCCCGCCAGGCCTTTAATCGACCCTACAACCTGCCCATCGGCCGTCAGGGCCTCAAGGTGGCTCAGGCGGATGTGGCGGTTTCCGGCGTTAAAGCAGCGGAGGGTGGCCGGCATTTCTGCCTGCTCACAGCTCAGTGCATCGTGGCTGGCTGGCGCGTCCTGGTTCCCGGCAATAAACACCGGAATCGAGTAGCGCAGCAGGAAGTGCACCGCGTTGGGATTGGCGGCACGGGACGTGGCGTCCGGCAGCTCGTCAATGACCAGCCGGTAACTTTGCTCCTGTGCACGGACGCCAGGCTGCATGACGATAATGCGCACCAGCTGCTGCTGGCCCGGCGCCAGTGATGTCATCGCCGGGCTGCTGACCACCTCCTCGGTGGCCACCAGAACATCTTTACCGTTTTTTTGCGTCCATTCGTACACCCGAATCTGCGCATGGATGGCCGCTTTCCCACTGTTAGTGAGATAGACCGCCGCTGCCCGCTGATTGCTCTGCAGGTCGAGCGTTACCGGGGCCACCTGAAGCGTGGCGGCCAGCGCGTAGCGCGACAGCAGCGCCAGCATCATGAGCCACAGAATGAAGCAGGGAAGGTAGCGACGCACGATCAGTACTCCAGTTTTAACGTGATATCGTCGCTGTAGGTACCTGCCTGGGCGGTTGTCAGCGCCCCGGCGTCAATGACGCCATACAGCGTTTCCTCCTGTTCCGCACCGTTGCCGGTATCGTCCAGGCCATTCGTGCCGGTGATTTGCGTCTGTTTGCCTTCGTCGGCAAAGAGTTTCCACGCAATCTTCTGCGCGCCCGTTTCGCCGTTTTCCGGCTTCAGCCAGAAGGTACCGTTTTCGCCGTCGTTGCTGGTGGCTGTAAGGGTGAAAGGCGTGCCGTTGGTACAGACGATATCGACCTGCGTTTTGGCCTGGATTTCGCTCGACTCATCGGAGCCGTGACGCGAGAAGTTGAGGTCGTTGGCTTTAAGGGTGCACGACTTCACGACCTCAAGTGATACGTGCATCGTCGCGCTTGCGGTACTGTCTGCGGCGATCGCAGCAGCAGGAAGCAGGAGAGCGGAACAACTTACAAGGGTGGGAATAATTTTCATGATCTTATTTCCTGACGTGAGTAACAGTGCAATTACAAAGCGAATGACTGAGCGTCCAGCAGGCAGAGTTTTCGATGGAATTCCGCCAGGCTGTGACAACAAAATTTGTTCATCGCGTTACGCTTGTGGGTGTAGATCGTTTTAGGGGACTTATTCATGATTTTTGCGATGCGAACCGGACTGAATCCTTTATGGAGCAACATGCAAACCCGCCTCTCCTGATGCGAGAGCGTGGCGGCGTTTTCGATGGCGAATGTCGTGTCGCTAAAACAGTGGCTTAGCTGCGCAAACGAGAGGTTGTCCGCGACCACTCGGACCCGCTCGTTGCGCAGGCAGGCGTGAACGTCGCAGACCCGCGCGGCATCCGTAAATACCAGCCAGTTCTCTCCAGCGTGTGTATTAAGCAGCCGTTCCTGCAGGTGCAAAAGCCCTTCAGGATTAACGTCATGGATCCAATACATCTCCGGGCGAGGGGTAACGGCCGTCGAGATCATCGAAGTGAGGCCAAGCCATAAAAACGTATTCCCGCTCAGAACGATAACCTGATAACCAGCATTCGGAATGAAAGGGGTCATTTTCTACCCCACAGATAGCCCTGGCCGTAATCGGCCGCGCTGGCGCGGGCCAGCGCGAAATCACCCGCGGTTTCGATGCCTTCGATCAGCACCTTGCTGGCGACGCGCTTGCACTGGCGGGTGAGATGCAGAAACTTTGCCTGCTCGATCCGCCCGTTCCAGAAGGTATGTTTGTCAATTTTGATGCCGCAGAAGCGGATCTGGCTGGTCAGAAGATCGGGAAGAAGGTCTTCGCAGACATCGTCTGCCCACACTTCTATCCCCCACTGATGGAGCGTCGCGATGCATTTCCGCAGCACCTGGCTTTGCGTATCCTCAAGCTGGACCATCGTATGGAGATCGGTGACCTCGATAGCAAGTCTCTCCGGGCAGGGTGTCTCTTCTTTTAGCCTGTCGAGGAAGTCCGTTTCCAGCAGTAAATCCGATGTCGCATTGAGATAATACTTGTCGCCATCCTTGCAAAACATGGCATGACGAAGCTGCGCAAAGAAGTGCGCTTTACGCTGCGTCGCGGGCATCGAGCTAAAGTAATCTTCAAGATTGACGTGGGGCTTTGCCGTAGACAATACCTCCCAGGCAATCACATTTTCACTGCGCAGTGCCCGGATGGATTCGAACTTATAGCCGGTTAGCATGATAAAAGTGCGTAACGCTCCGTTGTGATTTCAGGAGTCGCACATTTTATTGATTTGTATTTTTGCGGGATATTTATAGATAAAAATGGCTTATATAAAGTGTTTTTATCTAATTTATAAGCCTGATATAGGATTATTTATTTTCATAAGCGCCCGGCAGCACGCCGGGCGCGACGCGTGTTAACCCGCTTTGCTGACGATTTTGATTTCAACCATGCCGATCCCGAGCTCGCGCGGTGAGTGCCCAAGGATATTCCCCTCGTTCGTGGACTGCGGGTCCGGCGGCACGATCACCAGGGTATTGCTGCGCGAAGGATTCTCAAAATGCAGCGTCTGCGTGCTCACGTCGTTCCCGAGCGTCAGCGTCTGCTCCCGATCGCCCACGCGCACGGGTACGGGCTTGTTAGCGTTAGGGCCATACGCTCTGGCGGTGATCACCAGGTCGAACTGTTCCGGCAGGGGATGGGCGTACTCAATTTTCACCTCGTTGCCCAGCTGCGCGTTGGACCAGCGCCCCCACGACTCCGGACGCGAGATGCCGCTAAACTGCTTCACTTCCTCGGGCGCGCCGGCCACGTTAAAGATAAAGCTGTCCGCTTTGTAGCGAATATCGTTATCGCTGACTTTAAGCATGTCGATGTTGTGCTGATAGCGCGCGGTATCAATCACCGTATCGTTGAACGCGGTTTTGCCTTTCCACTGGGCTTTATCCACGTGCTGCACGGTTTGCTCCCCGCCGAGCTGACCCTGAGAGACGCACCAGTCGGTAGAAAGCGCCAGCGGCTGCGACCAGAGCTGGCCCATTTTGTAACACCTGTCGACCCAGACAAAATTATCGCGTGGCGCAAAATCGGCCAGCTGATAGCGCAGCGGCGCGGAGTACTCGCTTTCCGGCAGCGGCTCGACGCGACCCTCCGACACGCGCACCAGCAGCGGCAGACGGAAGCTGCTGCCCGAGAAGGCAATCGTGTTTTTATCCCGATCGACGGTGAAGTCTTTCATCTCTTTCGGGAAGTTCCACAGGCGGATAATGTCTGGCTTCCAGGCGAGGATTTTATCCTTCATGTTGAGGAACACTTCCGACAGGGATTGTCCCGACAGCGTGCTGCGGCCCAGGCCAATAAAGTTGTCGCCGCCCAGAATGTCCAGCACGGTTGCGCCGTTATCCATGGAGTTGCGTTTGGTGGCAATTACCTCCTGCTGCGGCTGGTCGCCGCGCAGGACAAAGAACAGGTTGCTGCGGTCCTGCTTGTTGAGCCGATCCCAGGCGCTGTTTTTCATCGCCAGATGGTCAGACGAAACGACGATGACAGTGTTTTTAAACCAGGGCGAGGCTTTGATTTTCTCGACCAGCGCGGCAATGTGCTCCTGACTGCAGGTGACGGCGCTGAAGGACTTGTTGTTTTTGCCGTCCACGTCGTAGCTTTTGCGTTTGCAGCTGCGCGAGACGAACCCGTCCGGATGGTGGGTATCCACCGTCAGCGCAAAGAGGGAGAAACGCTTGCCCGCGCGGGAAAGCTCCTCGAATTTCTTCCAGGTTTCGTCGAGTACCGTATCGTCATAGAAGCCCCAGTCGTTGCGGTAGCTCGGATCGGCAACCGTCGTTTTTAACTCTTCTGAGCCATACAGGTGGTCAAAACCGTGGGATTTCAGGAACACGTCTTTTCCGGCAAAGCGCAGGTTTGCCCCCTGCACAAAATAGTTTTCGTAGCCGGAGTTTTTCAGGATATCGCCGAGGCAAATATTCTGTGGGAAGAACGTCGACATTGAGGCTGAGGCGTTACCTTCAAAAGGCGCGAACAGCGGGATACCGCACTGGGAGGCAACCATACCGGCAATCGTATAATCCGTGCCGGGCAGCTGCATGGTGTGGCTGAAATCGAGACCTTCATTTTTCAGCGCGCCCAGGTCCGGCGTCAGGTTGGGGAAGGCATCGTTATCAAAGTACGTGCGCTCCAGGCTTTCACCGTAGATGTAGACCAGATTGAGCTTCGGGCTGGCGATCGTTTTGGACGGTTCTTTGTAGTAAGCCGCGAAATCCGGATCGCCGTCGCGAGACTGGGATTTCACCAGCTCGGTGATCTGATGGAACGCCGGGCTGGCGTCGACGGAGGCCAGCGCCAGGAACAACGCCAGCAGGCTATAGCCATGATGGTGCGGGTGATGGCGACGTCGGCGCAGCACCCAGGCCAGCGCGCCAAAAATCGTCACCAGCGCGGCGATAAGGCCTAGCCCCGGAAGAATGTATTTGCCCACGCCCGCGCCCGTCAGGCTGTTCGTCAGCGTGTAGAGCACCGCATCGTTAATACCGTCACCGGTAAAATAGTCGCTGGCGTATAAGGTAATGTTTAAAATAATAAAAATGCCGAGTACTACCAGCGTGGCGATAAACCACCAGGTGTGACGGCCGGCTTTCCAGGCGTAAACGCCGACAGAAGCCAGAAAAAGGATAAGAGACATGAATTCTGACAACAGCATATCCTCATGACGCCAGGTGCTTCGCTGGCTAACTGTTTATTTTTTGGGTCATACAATGTAATTGCGATGTCGTTAAGCTGCAATTTTAGTGTCACGAAAGTGTGCTGTTGTTAGGATTTGGTTTAGAAAATCGTTTTTATGAAGAAGGTCGCATCCTGACAACCGGACGCTGAGACGGTGGCAACCAGGAAAAACGCTCGTTTAGCGCCGCGTTGCAAGACTATCGCATTAAACGCGGCGTGTTTTGGCAGAAAAAGGGATGGATCAGGAGATGAAATTAAGGCCTTGTTTCAGCACCAGATCGCAGGCTTTGGTTTTCACCTGTTTTGCCAGAGAAGAGTTGCCGAGGGTGCTCAGGTTTAGCTGCTGCCCGTTTTGCGCGTTAAGCAGGCCCTGAATGCCGTCCATATAGTTGGTGTCCGCTTTCTGCTCCTGGGTATCCAGACCCAGTTTACCCAGCACCTGATTTTTCACGTTTTGCGCGTCGGTTACGGAGGCCAGCTTTTGCTTTGCGCAATATTCCAGAATCCCCGCCGCGTTGTTCATCGTGCCCGCGCTGAGGCTCTGAGAGCTGCTGCCCAGCAGGCTGGTGAGGGAAGAGGCGGAGAGTCCACCCTGAGAGCTGCTGCTCTCTTTGGTCAGCTCATTTGCCGCGCTTGACAGGGACTCCTGCCAGGACGCCGCTTCCGCTGCGCCGGTCATCAGCAGAGCGCCTAAAAAGGTGCTGATTAGAATCTGTTTTTTCATCATGGCTCTCTCAAAAAGGTCCGTTTTGGGCCGAAGGGGTTCCAGTATATACCTATGCCCTGGCGGCGATTCCTGGAACTGTCTTAATACTCTTTGCCGGTAACGCGGCTGCGGTAACTTTCCCAGTCGAAGATGACATAAAGACTATTACCCAGCTTCATGCGGTCCATGACGCGTTCACCCAGTAAGCGGGTCATCTCGTCGATATTGTGGTTCGTCAGCATGCCGGTGGGGCGCTTGGACGAGGAGCGGCGGTCGACAATCTGGTTGATGATCACTTTTTCATAGCGGGATTCTGTCTGAACGCCAATCTCGTCGATGACCAGTAAATCAACATTGCTCAGATCGTTGAGCAATTGCTCTTCGCTGGTTTCGCGGTTGCTGAAGGTATCTTTCATCGCGGACATGATATCGGCCACGGTGATGATAAGAACCGATTTACCCCGCAGAAGCAGCTCGTTGCAGATAGCGGCTGCAAGGTGGTTTTTTCCGGTGCCCGGCTTGCCGCTAAAGATGAAGCTGGCGATATTGCCGTCGAATTCATCCACGTACTGACGGGCGGCGGCAAGGGCGTTCATCTGCCCGCTGGTCTCGATTTTATAGTTATCGAACGAGCAGTTCTGGTGCAGGGGACGGATACCGGAACGGTTAAAGGTGCGCTGCATTTTCATCGCCCGGTTCTCCCTGGCGAGCGCGGCGGCGCGGATCTCACCTTGCTCTTTTTGCCACGCCAGAAGCTCTTCACCCGTGGTAAACGCGGGCTTCACGTTGGCAGGCATCATTTTTTGCAGACGTTTCATCAGGTCGCCGACGTTCTTCATTTCGCACCTCGGAATCCGTTGGGGATCTGTTTATCCGGTTCGGAAAACGCGTTGATATCGCGTTTGGGCTGGCCGTTGTTGCCGGCGCGGGTAATTTGAAGATGACGCGCGAGCTTTTGCTGCCATTGAATATGGGTGAAGACTTTCCCTTCCGCCTGCCACCAGGCGGTAAACGCGGCGAGCTCTTCCGCGGTGGCCGGCTGGGTTAGCGCAATGCCCCACAGCGCGGCCTGCCGCTGAAAATCCGCATCCGGCTGCCAGCCCGCGTACAGGGCAAATTTCCCCATCGGAACGGTCACGGGGACGTTAACCGGTTCATCAAAGAACTGGTTATCCAGCGTGATATCGCTCGCCGGGCGTGACAGTTGCGCTTCAATCTCCAGAAGCTGCGCCAGGCGTTCCGGCGTGATTGCGTAGAACGCCGGCGCGTTGTCGGCAAAAACCGCAACCGTGCCGCCTTCGGCATGGGTCAACACACCGCGTGGGTCGCGCATAAAGGCATCAATGCCAGCAATGCTGGTGGTCAGAATTCTGGAGGACATAACGCTTACTCTACTGATTACTACGGGCGTGATATGGGCTTATGGTAGCACAGAGAGAGGAAAGGGAAGGAGGGGATTTCCCCGGTGGCGCTGCGCTTACCGGGGCTACAGTCATAGACCTGATAAGCGCAGCACCATCAGGCATTTATCACGCGATGATATTCAGGGTCACGTCGATGTTGCCGCGGGTCGCGTTAGAGTACGGGCAAACAATGTGCGCCGCATCGACCAGCTTTTTAGCTTCCGCGGGATCCATACCCTCAACGTGGATGTTCAGTTTTGCCTCGATACCAAAACCGGTTGGCAGCGGTCCAATACCCACTTCGCCTTCAATAAAGGCATCTTTTGGCAGGGTGAATTTGTCGCGTGCGGCCACGAACTTCATCGCGCCCAGGAAGCAGGCAGAGTAGCCCGCAGCAAACAGCTGCTCAGGGTTAGTTACTTCTCCGCCCATGCCGCCCATCTCTTTTGGCACGCCCAGTTTTACGTCCAGTACGCCATCGGAAGATGTCGCGCGACCGTCACGGCCACCGGTTGCTTTTGCTTTGGCGGTATAAACAACTTTTTCTAAAGACATGGCAGGTTCCTCATCTTGCTTTAATGTGTGCTATTAAATAGCGTGCGATATATATGGGTGATAATCACGCATAAAGTATAGCTTTACGCGCGGTGTAGCTGTTGTCGCAAAAGTTCGAGCTGCTGTTTGAGCGCCAGCAAAGTGTCGGTATCACACTGCGCCGCGCAACCCACCGCATGGGGAATACCCAATGCCTGCTGCTGTAGTTCACGTCCCGCTTCACTCAGGGTGACGGCGACCTGACGTTCGTCTTTGCGTGAACGATGACGGTTGATTAACCCGGCACTTTCCAGCCGCTTCAAAAGCGGCGTCAGGGTCGCAGAGTCCAGAAACAGGCGTTCGCCGATGTCCGACACCGTGACGTCATCCTGCTCCCACAGCACCAGCATTACCAGATATTGCGGGTAAGTCAGGTTCAGCGGTGCCAGTAGTTGCCGGTACAGCTTGTTAAGCGCCAGATTTGCCGAATAAAGGGCAAAGCAGAGCTGGTTATCCAGCTTGAGCGCAGCGGTTGCGTCGTTCGTTTTCGCGTTCATGAAATGAATATAGGTAGTGTGCGATTTAATTGCAAGCAATTTTATGGGCAGGTGTAGCGGAGCGCCACCTGAACGGCCATTTTGCGGTAGTGCTGGCGCTGAGCCTGTTCGTCCGCCCCGTCTTCAAACAGCAGCGTAAAGGTGTAACTGTTGGCTACGTAGTGAAAGCTGAAGCTGCTTATCAGGCGGTGAAGATCGCGGGCGTCAACCGTCTGGCTGAAGAGCTGCTTTTCTTTGCCCCGGTGCAGGATGCTCTCCAGCAGGTCGAGCGCGCTACGGTTGACCTGGCGAAGATAGCTCGACTGCTGCATAAAGCGGCCCCGCTGCATGTTTTCCATGCAGATAATCCGGATGTAGTCCGGGTGGTCGGCATGATAGTCAAAGGTGGCTTCAACCAGATTGACCAGCGCTTCGACGGGGGGCATTCCCGCCAGGCTTAGCGCTTTTTCACTGGCGCGAATCTGGGTGTAAACATGTTCCAGAACCAGGAGATAGAGATTCTCTTTATTCTTAAAATGGTAAACCACCATGCGTTTGGTGGTACCCGCTTTCTCCGCGATCTGCTCCATGCGGGCACCGTTCAATCCATACTCGGCAAAAAGCGCGATGGCGCTCTGAAAAATTTTCTCTTTCAGGCTGGATTCTTCGCTGTGCTCGGGGTGTTCGCTGCCAGGGTTAGCCACATCCTTTCCTTATTTTCACCAAACGGACCAGAAGGATTATCTCCATGGCAGCGAAATAACACAAATATCAAACGCGTGGGCGTTTGCGGTACAGCCACAGTCCGGGGATCGACAGCCCTATGGAGAGCGCGCCGACGATGGACGAGGCCTTAAGAAAGTTGCTCAGGAGGAGGATCATCTGCGGCTCAGTGTAGCCAAAATGGCTGATTTTCACCGCGGAAATCATCGCCGTATACGCAGATATGCCCGGGAACATCGGGATCACGGCGGCGACGGTGAACACCTTGGGATGCGCCAGATACCAGCGCGACCACTGGATGCCGATACTGCCAACCAGCATGGAGGCCATAAATGTTGACCATTCGATGTTAAAACCCGCGGTCATCATCACCATTCGCGAACCATGACCAATCGCGCCCAGCAGCGCACACCACCGCAGAGCGCGTTGCGGAACGTTGAACACCATCGCAAAGCCGACGGCAGGAATGGCGGCCAGAAGCATATCCTGTGCCAGCGCCAGCAGAAAATCTATCACGCCCATCCGCGTAACCCCCAGAGTGTCATGGCCATTACTACGCCGATGCAGGTCGCCAGCGTCAGCAGGCTGGCAATAGCCCAGCGTGCCAGACCGGTATTGATGTGTCCTTTAAACATGTCGGCAACGGCGTTGATCAACGGAAAGCCCGGAACAAGCAGAAGCACGCTGGCGGCCATGGCAATCGTCGGGGTAGTGGCAAACTGCGGCAGGCGCAGCAGCAGGCCGGAAACCGTGGTGGCGACAAACGCGGTAATGCAGAAGTTAATTTGCGGATGCAGCTGCCGGTGCGTCAGCAGCTGGCGAACATACATGGCGATACTGCTGGCAAAAAAGGTGACGATCGCGCCGTCCCAGCCACCTTTATTGAGCTTACAAAAGCAGGCGCAAGACAGCCCTACCATCACCACGACAAGCCAGCGCGGATAACGTAATGGCTTAATTTGGCTGAACCGTTTTTCAATCTCACGAAGATCGAGAAGCTTATGTTCAGCAAGGATGACGATGTGCTGCACTTCGGTTACGACGTGCATGTTAATGCCGCGGTCATGGTTTTTGCGGGTGGAGGTCAGGCACTGTCCGTCTTTGATCGTGGTCAACACGATGGCGTTGGATGAAATAGCGCTTTCAACGCTATCCATACCCAGCGCCAGTCCCAGCCGGGTGGAAAGCTCCTCAACAAGCGCGCTTTCCGCGCCGTGCTGGAGCAGAAAAAGACCGCACTGAATACATAGCCGCGTGATAGCACGCTGCGTTGACCGATCTGCCTGCATGTATTGTCCTGAAGAAGGTGAAAAGTTGCCGGTTGGCCCATAGCGATTATTTTTAGCACAAAGTGCAGTGCCTCTTGATGTGGGTCAGATCAAGGTTTATGCAAACAGTTGCTGCCCTTAAGTGCGGAAGGGGTTGGGATTAATTCATCATTTTGGTGAATTATTAATATTAAAATATAAGTTATTTATATTTAGTTATTCTAATTTTATATTGTAGTTATTTTAATGACACTGCAATTAAAATTAATTTCGCTTTGTGAGATATTACTGCTGTTTAGGCATTTCTTAAACTACGAATACATCTCATCTTCTGCTTGTATTAACCTGCTTTACACTCAGGGACGAAAATACTCATACGTTGATGCGTTTTAACGTTACTCATCAAATGAAGAATGGACACGGAGGGTCTATGTTGTCTTTGCACGGTAAGCATAGCGTTATCATTAGCCGGATACCGGTCATGCAAAACGGGTTAGGGGGCGTGATGACTCGCCATTTCCCCGATTTTGAATTGACCTATTGCAGCTCATTGCAGGAGTTAACGCTGCTCCAGCTACGCCGCGCTGACGTCATCATTGCCGATATTTCAGGCGAATACTGGAATCCTCGGGGCGCGCTCGAAGAGTATTTCAGTTTATTGAATCAATACCGGAACATTCACTGGATCTTTTTAGTTTCGCGTCCGCTTAACCCTATTGCCGTTGAGTTACTTGTGCGCCCGGAAAGTACGTTGCTTTCTGATATTGAACCCATTGAAGGGCTGGTTAACGCTATTCGGGCAGGTAGCGAACGCGCAGAGCGGGTAAGCCAGGCGTTGCTAACCCCGGAACCTCAAAGTACGGGGGAAGAAGACGAACAGGTTATCGCGCTCACGCACTCCGAACGCAAAGTATTGCGGCTGTTAGGTAAAGGATGGGGGATTAACCAAATCGCCACATTGCTCAAGAAGAGCAATAAAACCGTCAGTGCGCAGAAAAACAGTGCGATGCGACGGCTGTCATTACGCAGTAATGCCGATATGTACGCCTGGATAAACAGTACACAGGGAATGCGAGAGCTGAGTTTGATGTCAGCCTATGGAGAGTTCGAGGAATGGAAAAAACCGATTCAACAAGACATATCGCCATCGTCGAAAATTGCACGATGAGTGCTGTTGGGCTAAAGCATCTTTTTGCGACGCCCGGCCTGAATCATTATCAGCTGCATCTGTTTAGTGAGTTTGACAGCTTTAAGAAAGCACTTCAGCACATCAATTTTTTCTCGCTGATCTATTCATATTCCGATGCGCGAGAAGAGCGTCGTAGCTGCCTGGCGCACCTGCGGGATTTTGCGTTTACGCATGGCCATATCCAGCGCATTATCCTGGTCGCTGATGAGATGGAAGCAAGATTAATTAGTCATCTTTCCCCGTCACGCCTTCACGGTGTGGTCAGCAAATCGCTGACGCTTGAGCGCCTGCAGAATGAACTCATGGTATTGCTGAGTGAAACCCTGCGCATCAATGACAATATGATGAATCACTGGTACCGGAGTCAAAGCAGAATGTTAAGCCCAACGGAACGGGCAATATTGCGTTATATGTCTTGCGGCTATTCCATTCCTCAAATCGCGGCACAGCTTGAACGCAATATTAAGACCATCCGGGCGCATAAGTTTAATGCGATGGTGAAGTTGGGGGTAAACTCTGACGTAGGGCTACTCGATGCGGCGGATATTATCACCCACCTTTCTGCAAGAGAACCGCGAAGTTCGGCACTCAGCAAGCCGACCTTTTTATAACCTGCCTGTTGCGCGCCAGAAAGGATCTGGCGCATCAATCAGATGCAAACATCAACCCATTTTGCGGACGTCAGCTCTGCCATTCTGTCAGGTGAGATACGAACGGCACTATGAATTGCGCCTGCGGCGGGCAGGACTTCGGCGTACTGCTTTAATGAAATATCGCAGTAAACCGCGAGCGGGTTTTCCAGGCCGAACGGGCACACGCCGCCAACGGGGTGACCGGTGATGGTCACCACCTCATCACTGCTGAGCATGCGCGCTTTTGCACCAAACGTGTCTTTCAGCTTTTTGTTATCCAGGCGCGCATCGCCTTTCGCTACCACCAGAATCACCTCATTTTTCACCTTTAATGACAAGGTTTTGGCGATTTGTCCCGGTTCAACACGATGGGCGGCAGCAGCCAACGCAACGGTAGCGGTACTCTGGCTAAGTTCAATGACGTCTATATCCGGCGCGTTGTCGGCAAAAAACTGCTGTACAGACTGCAAACTCATTGTTTCCTCCTGACAAATATCCTGCGTAATCTGTCATAAGAATTTATGCTCTGTAAATATCTCTTCAGTAACAAATATCCCGAACGGCTGATTTCTGGATCCTCTTCACAATCACGGAAACCGGTTACAGTAACCGGTTGCAGAGCGTGATGCGTCGATTAATACTGAGTACGTAACGTCCCCTGTATCCAATAATAAGAGCAAATTATGAAACCATTCCGTCTGAGCAGTACCACTGGTCCACAAGCCAGCAAGGTTGTGAAGGTGATTTATGGAACAACGTGCGGCGCAAATGTGCCCGTAACAAACGTCTGACAGGAGATCTGCCATGTCTGCCAACCATGCTGCGTTTAACCTGATATTCCGTTTTGTTGAAAATTACGTCAGCCCGATTGCCGGGCGGATCTCTTCCCAGCGTCATGTCATGGCTATCCGTGATGGGTTTATCTCCGCGATGCCATTTATGATTGTGGGTTCATTTTTGTTAGTGTTCGCATACCCGCCGTTTTCGCCGGATACCACCTGGGGTTTCGCCCGAGCATGGCTGGATATGGCGAAGCAGTTTGAAGGTCAGATCCTGACGCCGTTTGATATGACGATGGGCATTATGTCCATTTATATCTGTGCCGCCATTGCCTACAACCTTGGCAAACACTATGTCAAATCGCACCAGTTAGACCCGTTTATGTGTGCCATGCTGTCGCTGATGGCGTTTCTGCTGGTCGCGGCACCGAAAACCAAAGGCACGCTGCCAGTCGATAGCCTGGGTGGGACGGGCATTTTTACTGCGATTCTGGTGGCGATCTACTGCGTTGAGATGATGCGTTTCCTCAAGGCGCATAACATCGGTATTCGCCTGCCAGACCAGGTACCTCCGATGATCAAAAACTCTTTTGATCTGCTCATCCCGGTGCTGGTAGTGGTGTTGACGCTTTATCCTCTGAGCCTGCTCATTCAGTCTCAGTTCGGCATGCTGATCCCGCAGGCCATTATGTCGGTCTTTAAACCTTTGGTTTCCGCAGCGGATTCCCTGCCTGCGATCCTGCTGGCCGTGTTGATTGGCCATCTGCTGTGGTTCGCCGGGATCCACGGCGCCGCCATCGTCTCCGGGATGCTGCAGATGTTCTGGCTGACTAACCTGGGCGCTAACCAGACCGCGCTGGCCGCCAGCCAGCCTCTGCCACATATTTTTATGGAGGCGTTCTGGACGTTCTTTATCGTGATTGGCGGGTCGGGCGCCACGATGGGGCTGGTGATTTGCTATCTGCGTAGCCGTTCAGCGCATTTACGCTCTATCGGGCGTTTGAGCGTGGTACCCAGCTTCTTTAACATCAACGAACCCGTCATTTTCGGTACGCCAATTGTGATGAACCCGGTGTTCTTTATTCCGTTCCTGCTGGCACCGATGGTAAATGCAGTGCTGGCCTGGGCGGCGATGACGTTTGACCTGATTGGCCGCGTCATCTCAGTGGTCCCCTGGACGGCACCGGCGCCAATAGGCGCAGCGTGGGCTCTGGGGTGGGATTTCCGCGCGGCTATTCTGGTTGTGGTTCTGGCCTGCGTATCGGCAATCATCTACTTCCCGTTCTTCAAAGTGTACGAGAAACAGCTGCTGGAGCAGGAAGCTGAAGAAGCGCAGCGTAACGCGGAAGAGGACAATCAGCAGGTGGCTTAGCTAAAAGCAAAACGGCAACTCAGGTTGCCGTTTTTAGTGTTTGTTCCCTGTCCCTGTGGGTGAGGGCATCAGGCCGGGGCCGACTACTTCAGCGTGCAATCCCCGCACTGCTTAACATCCGGCAGGCGGTAGCGCTGGCAGCAGGTGCGGCGAACCAGAAGCCCATCACGGAGCACGACGGTACGGAATAACGGGTTGTCGCGGCCATCGGAAAGCTGTTTTGCAAAGAAACAGGACTGACGCAGGGCATCAACGTTCTCATCACCAAGCAGAGGCTTCATTTCCGTTAAATACCAGTGGATTAAATAGCCCGTATTGCTCCAGATAAGCTTCGCGTTAATCTCTCCCGTCGCTTCAAGCGCTTCCACCACCGGGATCAGGGCCTGAGTGATAAGCCGCTCCATACGTTCCTGAGCCGTCAGGCGTTCCGCGTTCTGGTCTTCGTGCAGATCAATCCAGAAACAGGCTGCGCGCCCGGTTTCGTGAAATTCGACGTGGAAATTATCCGGCGAGAGTTCCAGCATGCTCTTCTGGGTTAACAGCGCCAGCATGAGGGGAGGCACCATCAGCCCGATATACCACTGCGCCCAAAGAGAGAGCAGTGGTTTATTTTCCCGCGTAAGAGTGGGCTGATTGCGATAGATATGGTCGGAATAGGTGGCCAATAGCGACTGCAGTTTTGTTGGTTTACGCCACTCTGAGAGCGTCATGGCGTGGTTCGGGTGCGCTTCATCAAGGCGGATAAAGTCCAGCAGGTGGGCGCGCGTTTCTGCAATCTTATCCCGTATGGCATCCGCAAGCGAAGCATTCCCGCTGGTGAGGGGCGCTCGCCAGAGGAGGGGTTCGACGATGTGTGCGGTATGCGTAGCCATAGTATAGATAGAAATCTAAATGATAATGATTGCCAATCCTAACTATTGCTCATACCAATGGCAAGACTTTTGTCCGGGTGACACCGCCGTGATGTTTACGCCGTCTGCAGCTCTTCACTCAACAGAATGTTATTGCGCCCCATATGCTTTGCTTCGTAGAGGGCTTTGTCCGCTTTTTCCAGCGCGCCTTCCACATCTTCATCCTCGAAAATAGCAATACCAATGCTGATGGTGACGTTTGTCGCGACACTCTCGTTAAATAGATGCGGGATTTTCAAATCGTAGACTTTCTGACGGATCCGCTCGGCCGTCTGGCGGGCATGTTCGAGAGAAATATTGGTCAGCAGCACCATAAACTCTTCTCCGCCAAAACGCGCCACAATATCGCGAGAACGCACGGCGTCGCGGATTGCCGCAGAGACGCGCTTAAGCGCCTGGTCGCCCATCATATGGCCATAATGATCGTTATAGGCTTTAAAGTGGTCGATATCCATCAGCAGAACAAAGTGCTCGCCATTTTCTACCGTCGGCAGGTTTTCCAGACGGCTTTGCAGACCGCGACGATTATAGAGGCCGGTAAGCGGGTCCATCATGCTGAGATCGGTAAGGGTTTCTCGCTCTTCCAACAGGCGTGAGAGCAATTCCTGAGCAAAACGATCGTTACGCGTTTGCAAAATGTTATGAATAGCAATTGCCACCACAGGAAGTGCGAAAGAATAGGTCATTCTCAGCCATATATCGTGATCGCTTAACCACAGGCAGGCAATAAAGGTGGGCAATGAGTGCAGCGTAAATGCTTTGATATTACTGGCGAATGCCAGCGTTCCGATAAAAAGTACCGTTAATAGGGCGATTAACAAATATGTCGCGTGGTCGTGGGTAATTAAGGCGAATTTAGACACAATTTGCGAGGCCCACAAAATACCGAAGATCCCTGAAACAACGGGAATATTTATCTTCCGCGCGCGCTTTCTCCAGTGCCAGATGAACAGGCCGGTGCTGATGGAGAAAATAGCAATAAGTGGGGCAGATAACAGGCGTACAGAATTGAGCGGATTTGTTACCGAGAACACTGCCGAGGTTGCGTTCAGAAATAAAAATAAACGTAACGACAATTGATATTTTCTGTGAACCAAAGACCGCCAGGATTGTGATGTCATAGTCGTGCGTTTTTATTAAAATTTAATTAAAACAAATAAGTAGGTGCCGTTTCGCAATAAAACATGCAAAAAACTCAAAGAGTAATTATCAGAAAATCTTTAGATGTTGTTAACAGGTGTGCAATTTATCACCTTAGGCAATTCCTGTCATTACGGGAAAGGTAAAGGTCGATGGATTTTGATTCATTCAGCTGACAAATGATAATGTGTGTCATATGATACTGGTTATCATTATCGTTGTGGGAGGGCAGATCATGTTGAACAGGGCGCTTGGCAGTGGTTGGGGGGTATTGCTACCGGGAGCCATTCTCGGCGGGTTGATGTTTGCCGATCTCTCCCTTGATACCTGGAAAGCGATCATTGTGTCAGGACTGTTAGTCACGTCAGGCATGATCTGGCATAAGCAGCTGCGCCACTTTGTTTTACTGCCATCATGCGTAGCACTGGTCAGTGGAATTCTGGTGATACTGATGAGTTTGAAATAACAGGGAAAACAAGAGGAACTTCAGAAGGGATGTAAGATAATTGGTGCGAGGGGGGGGACTCGAACCCCCACATCCTAAGGACACTAACACCTGAAGCTAGCGCGTCTACCAATTCCGCCACCTTCGCACAGTCATCTTACTATTGTTGATATCGCCTCGTTGGTGCGAGGGGGGGGACTCGAACCCCCACATCCGTAAGGACACTAACACCTGAAGCTAGCGCGTCTACCAATTCCGCCACCTTCGCCCAGTGCGAGCAATATCATTGTGATTTATGGTGCGAGGGGGGGGACTCGAACCCCCACATCCGTAAGGACACTAACACCTGAAGCTAGCGCGTCTACCAATTCCGCCACCTTCGCATACCATCGATACTGTAAAAGTATCGTAACCACGGAGGCGCATTCTAGATGTTTTCAGCTTTACGTCAACAGAAAAGTGCGCGCTACGCCTTGATTGCTGCAAAAATGGCCGATGCAGGCGCCATGCGGAGCCGGATGGCGCTTGCGCTTATCCGGCCTGCTGGAGTGGAGATTACTTTTTGGCCTGGCGCGTCATGACGGTACGGTAGACCTTAAAGCGGCCGGTCTGCGCGATCACTTCGTGGAAGCCGAAGGTTTCGTCCAGCACTTTCGGGTACGCCAGGAAGGCGTTCGCGACAATACGCAGCTCGCCGCCGCTGTTAAGGTGACGGGTTGCGCCACGGATCAGCGTTTGTGCCGCTTCAAGGCTGGTCTCCATGCCGTCGTGGAACGGCGGGTTGGAGATAATCATGTCGAAGCGACCGGTGACGTTGGAGAAGACGTTGCTGGCAATCACCTCGCCTTCAATGCCGTTTGCGGCAAGCGTTGCGCGGCTGGCTTCTACCGCCGGGGCGCTCACGTCACACAGGGTTAAGCGCACTTTTGGTGAATGGCTGGCGAGCACGGTAGAGAGCACGCCCGCGCCGCAGCCCACGTCCAGCACTTTGCCTTTGGTGTGCGGCGTCAGGGTGGAGAGCAGCAGCTTGCTGCCCGTATCCAGCGCGTCACGGCTGAACACGCCCGGCAGGGTTTTGATGGTCAGGCCGTCAAGCTGGTACTCGTCCCAGTAAGCCTGTGGATCGAACGTTGTCTGTTTTTCCAGACGGCCATGGTACAGACCACAGCGGCGTGCGCTGTCGACTTTATTCAGCGGCGCGTAGCCTTCCAGCATCTGTTCAGCGCTACGCACGCCGCTGCGGTTCTCACCCACAATGAAAATATCGCAGCCGACCGGCAGCAGGGAGAGCAGGTTCATCAGCTGGAACTGGGCTTCCGGCTTGTTCTTCGGCCAGTAGTAGATCAGCGTATCGCAGTCGGCGATATCGCTCTGCTCCGCCACCAGGCTAAAGCGCGCGCGCTCGCCCATCTGGCGGCTCAGCACCTGCCAGTGGTGGTAGTATTGGGTGTGGGCACGGCTTTCAGCACAGTCGAAACGCGCAGGCAGGTCATCCTGCATATCTCCGGCAAACAGAATACGGCTTTCTTCGAAATCATCACTGTGACGCAGCAAGACTTCACTTGCCGGGGTAAATGCAGACATGAATTGTTCCTCAATAAACTCAGGCGGGGATTATAGTAGGTAGATGGCGCACTTTCGACACATTTGCTATATTTGCGCGCCTGAGAGACAGGAGTTTTCCCTATGACATCCCGACGAGACTGGCAGTTGCAGCAGCTGGGCATTACCCAGTGGGCTTTGCGTCGCCCGACGGCGTTGCAGGGCGAAATCGCCATTTCCATCCCTGCGCACGTACGCCTGGTGATGGTGGCGGAAGAACTGCCTGCCCTGAATGAACCCCTGATCGATGATGTCCTTCGCAGCCTGAAGATGACGGCCGACCAGGTTTTACAGCTGACGCCAGAGCGTGTCGCGATGCTTCCTCCTGATAGCCGCTGTAACAGCTGGCGTATCGGAGAAACAAACGAGATCCCCCTCCAGGGGAGCCAGATCTGCACGCCAGCGCTGGACGAACTGAAAGCCAACCCAAAAGCGCGCAGCGCGCTATGGCAACAAATCTGCGAATATGAACACGATTTCTTCCCTCACGACGCCTGACCTGACCACTGCGTTTGCGATTGAAACACGCGCCCACGCGTTTCCGTGGAGCGAAAAAAACTTCGCCAGCAATCAGGGCGAACGGTATCTGAACTTCCGTCTGGACGTTGACGGCACCATGGCCGCCTTCGCGATCACGCAGGTTGTTCTTGATGAAGCGACGCTGTTTAATATTGCGGTTGATCCCGCGTTTCAGCGCCGTGGGCTGGGAAGAGAACTGCTCGAGCACCTCATTCGCGAGCTCGAAACCCGTGACGTTTTCACCCTGTGGCTGGAGGTGCGCGCGTCGAATGTCGCCGCCATCGCGCTCTATGAAAGCTTAGGCTTTAACGAGGCGACAATCCGCCGTAACTACTACCCCACCGCAGAGGGACGTGAAGACGCCATCATAATGGCTCTGCCGATTGGATAACGAATATAAGGTTGTAACGATGAAATGGGACTGGATTTTCTTTGATGCCGACGAAACGCTGTTTACGTTCGATTCGTTCGGCGGCCTGCAGCGGATGTTTCTCGACTATAGCGTGACCTTCACCGCTGAAGACTTTCAGGACTATCAGGCGGTAAACAAGCCGCTGTGGGTGGATTACCAGAACGGTGCCATCACCGCGTTACAACTTCAGCACCAGCGCTTTGACGTCTGGGCGGAACGCTTAAAGGTCAGTCCGGGGACGCTGAATGATGCCTTCCTGAACGCGATGGCGGATATCTGTGCGCCACTGCCGGGTGCGGTTTCCCTGCTGAATGCGTTGAAAGGCAAGGTGAAACTGGGGATCATCACCAACGGTTTTACCGCCCTGCAGCAGATCCGCCTCGAGCGCACCGGCCTGCGCGATCATTTCGACGCGCTGGTGATCTCGGAAGAGGTTGGCGTGCCGAAGCCGGATCCGCGAATTTTCGACTACGCGCTGGCGCAGGCCGGTCATCCCGACCGCGATCGCGTCCTGATGGTGGGTGATACAGCAGAGTCAGATATTCTGGGCGGCATGAAGGCCGGTCTGTCGACCGTCTGGCTCAACGCGCATGGCCGCGTGAAGCCTGAAGGCATCGAGCCGACCTGGACCGTGACGTCGTTGAACGAACTGGAGCAACTCCTGTGTAAACAATGATTGCCTGCCCCCCATTGATGGGTAAAATAGCCGCAATTTTGTATTCCATGATGCGTGGCGTGCTGCCGCGCTTATAAAAGAAGATTTAATTATGACGTTGTCTCCTTATCTGCAAGAGGTGGCCAAGCGCCGCACTTTTGCCATTATCTCGCACCCGGATGCCGGTAAAACGACCATCACTGAGAAGGTGTTGCTGTTCGGACAGGCGATCCAGACTGCCGGTACCGTGAAGGGCCGTGGCTCCAGCCAGCATGCAAAATCCGACTGGATGGAGATGGAAAAGCAGCGTGGTATTTCGATTACCACCTCCGTGATGCAGTTCCCGTATCACGACTGCCTGGTGAACCTGCTGGACACCCCGGGTCACGAAGACTTCTCCGAAGATACCTACCGTACCCTGACGGCGGTGGACTGCTGTCTGATGGTGATCGACGCCGCCAAAGGTGTAGAAGACCGTACCCGTAAGCTGATGGAAGTCACCCGTCTGCGCGATACGCCGATCCTCACCTTCATGAACAAACTCGACCGTGACATCCGCGATCCGATGGAGCTGATGGATGAAGTGGAAAACGAGCTAAAGATCGCCTGTGCGCCCATCACCTGGCCCATTGGCTGCGGCAAGCTGTTCAAAGGGGTGTATCACCTCTATAAAGACGAAACCTACCTGTATCAGACCGGTAAAGGCCACACCATTCAGGAAGTGCGCATTGTTAAAGGTCTGGACAACCCGGATCTGGACGCGGCGGTCGGGGAAGAGCTGGCCGCGCAGCTGCGCGACGAGCTGGAGCTGGTGAAGGGCGCTTCTCACGAGTTCGACAAAGAGCTGTTCCTGAGCGGTGAAATCACCCCGGTCTTCTTCGGTACCGCGCTGGGTAACTTTGGCGTTGACCATATGCTGGACGGTCTGGTGGAGTGGGCGCCGCGCCCGATGCCGCGTAACACCGACACCCGTGAAGTGGAAGCGCAGGAAGAGAAATTCACCGGCTTCGTGTTCAAAATTCAGGCCAACATGGACCCGAAACACCGCGACCGCGTGGCCTTTATGCGCGTGGTGTCCGGTAAATATGAAAAGGGCATGAAGCTGCGCCAGGTGCGTACCGGTAAAGACGTGGTGATTTCCGACGCGTTGACCTTTATGGCGGGTGACCGTTCGCACGTTGAAGAGGCGTATCCGGGCGACATCATCGGTCTGCACAACCACGGCACTATTCAGATCGGCGATACGTTCACCCAGGGTGAAATGATGAAGTTCACCGGTATTCCGAACTTCGCACCGGAGCTGTTCCGTCGTATCCGTCTGCGCGATCCGCTGAAGCAGAAACAGCTGCTGAAAGGCCTGGTTCAGCTCTCCGAAGAGGGCGCCGTGCAGGTGTTCCGCCCAATCGCGAACAACGACCTGATCGTTGGCGCGGTCGGCGTGCTGCAGTTCGACGTGGTTGTCGCGCGTCTGAAGAGCGAGTACAACGTGGAAGCGATTTACGAGTCCGTGAACGTCGCGACCGCGCGCTGGGTTGAGTGTTCTGACGTGAAGAAATTCGAAGAATTTAAGCGTAAGAACGAAATTCAGCTGGCGCTGGATGGCGGCGATAACCTGACCTATATCGCGCCAACTATGGTGAACCTGAACCTGACGCAGGAACGTTACCCTGACGTTCAGTTCCGTAAAACCCGCGAGCACTAATCCCCTCTCAGAGCACGGCTCCCGCCGTGCTCTTCTTTAATTCCTGTCTTATTAATCCCTTGCGGAATGTTCTTAATTCAACGCAATTTCACGCTATTCGCGCGTTTTTTACCCAATTCTGAAAGCGGCTCTGTGAGAGTGATCTATATTTAACTCAGTGTTTAACACCGGGCGTGGATAAATTAACTGTTCAATGCATGACTTTAGGTTATCCATTTTGCCCGTGTGTTTATTCGCAATATATAAAACTACTAAGGAAGTATGTAGCCCGAATAACGGGTAAACACAGGAATAGATCGATGAATATGACAAGACTGAAGATTTCGAAAACTCTGCTGGCTGTAACCCTGGGTAGCGTTCTGGTGAGCGGTTCCGCTCTGGCGGAAAGCAGCACAATGGATAAAGCCCAGTCCACGGCCGATAGCGCAGGGCAAAAAATCGATAGCTCTATGAATAAAGTCGGCAACTTCATGGACGACAGCTCAATCACAGCAAAAGTGAAAGCCGCACTGGTGGATGATGAATCCATCAAAAGTACCGATATTTCCGTTAAGACCGACAAGAAAGTGGTCACGCTGAGCGGCTTCGTGGAAAGCCAGGCTCAGGCCGAACAGGCGGTGAAAGTCGCGAAGGGCGTTGAAGGCGTTGCGTCCGTCAGCGATAAGCTGCACGTACGTGACGGTAAAAACGCGTCGGTGAAAGGTTATGCCGGTGATGCCGCTACTACCAGCGAAATCAAAGCTAAACTTTTAGCAGATGACATCGTGCCGTCCCGTAAGGTGAAAGTGGAAACCACCGATGGTGTGGTTCAGCTTTCCGGTACGGTAGATTCGCAGGCGCAAAGTGAACGCGCCGAGTCCATCGCGAAAGCGATTGACGGTGTGAAAAGCGTTAAAAACGATCTGAAAACGAAGTAAATCTGGACCATTCGCCCGTCTGGTTAAAACCTGCGGGCGAAATAAGAACGACTCTGGAAAAACGCCGGTGAGTGACCTGAGCGCTCACGTTTAGCGGCCGACATTAACTATGGTAAAGGAGAAGCTTATGTTTCGTTGGGGCATTATATTTCTGGTTATCGCGTTAATTGCCGCCGCATTGGGCTTTGGTGGACTGGCAGGTACAGCGGCATGGGCAGCTAAGATTGTGTTCGTTGTAGGTATTATTCTGTTCCTGGTCAGCCTGTTTACGGGTCGTAGACGTCCGTAGCAAACGCAATATTCCTTCAACAAAATAAAGCCAGTCACTGCGACTGGCTTTTTCTTATTTGCGTAACAGGTCGGGTGCGTTACTGTGGTGTTATAAAATAATCAAAACAGGAAAGCAGAGGTGGGGCAACGAATTCCCGTTACGCTCGGCAATATTGCGCCGCTGACGTTAAAGCCGTTTCGCGCAGGACAACTGGCGCTGGTCTGCGAAGGTGGAGGACAGCGCGGCATTTTTACCGCCGGCGTGCTGGATGAATTTATGCGCGCGCAGTTCAACCCGTTTGACCTTTACTTCGGCACCTCTGCCGGGGCGCAGAACCTCTCTGCCTATGTTTGTAACCAGCCTGGCTATGCGCGAAAGGTCATCATGCGCTACACCACGGCAAAAGAATTTTTTAATCCGGTGCGCTTTGTGCGCGGCGGCAACCTGATCGATCTCGACTGGCTGCTGGAGTCGACCTCCAGCCAGATGCCGCTGGCCATGGATACCGCTGCCCGTCTGTTTGATAGCGGCAAAGAGTTCTGGATGTGCGCCAGCCGGGGCGATGACTATTCGCCGGGCTATTTTTCTCCTCAGAAGGAGAACTGGCTGGACATCATCCGCGCCTCCAGCGCGATCCCCGGCTTTTATCGTACGGGAGCCCTGCTGGACGGCATTAGCTATCTGGACGGTGGGATCAGTGACGCTGTGCCGGTGCAGGAAGCCGCCCGGCGCGGGGCGAAAACCATTGTGGTGATCCGTACCGTACCGTCGCAAATGTATTACACGCCGCAGTGGTTTAAACGGATGGAGCGCTGGTTGGGCGACAGCAGCCTGCAGCCGCTGGTGAACATCGCGAAGCAGCATGAAACCACCTACGGCGCGATGCAGCGCTTCATTGAAAAACCGCCGGGTAAGCTGCGTATTTTTGAAATCTATCCGCCTAAGCCGCTGCTGAGCATGGCCCTGGGCAGCCGCGTCCCTGCGCTGCGCATGGATTACAAAACGGGGCGGCTGTGCGGGCGTTACTTCCTGGCGACGGTGGGGAAAATGCTGGCGGAGCAACCGCCGCTTCATCGCCATAAACGCATTATTTTGCCGCCTGCGATTGTCGCCAATGACGCCCTGACGACGCCGCTGGTGGATATTCCGCAGGCGAATGACGCTTTACTGGATAACGAGGATCTGGCGTGACGCTCCGCTTTGTCGATACCCACTGCCACTTTGATTTTCCGCCGTTTACGGGGGATGAAGAGCAAAGCATTGCGAAAGCGGCTGAGGCAGGCGTTCAGGCTATTATTGTGCCGGCAGTGGAAGCGGCCTATTTTTCCCGGGTGCTGGATCTGTCCGCGCGGCACTCCGCGCTCTATGCCGCGCTCGGCCTGCATCCGATTGTGATTGAGCGGCATCTTGATGAGCACATTGAGAGGCTTGATGAGGTCGTGCAAACCGCAGGAGACAAACTTGTCGCCATCGGTGAGATCGGCCTCGATCTTTATCGCGAGGATCAGCAGTTTGAGCGCCAGCAGACGATCCTCGACGCGCAGCTCAGACTGGCGAAGCGCCACGATCTGCCGGTGATCCTCCACTCAAGACGCACGCACGATAAGCTGGCGATGCACCTGAAACGCATCGATCTGCCGCGCAGGGGCGTCGTGCACGGTTTCTCCGGCAGCCTGCAGCAGGCGCAGCGTTTTATTGAGCTGGGCTATAAAATCGGCGTCGGTGGCACCATCACCTATCCGCGCGCCAGTAAAACCCGGGACGTGATGGCACAGCTGCCGCTGTCGGCGCTTCTGCTGGAAACCGATGCGCCGGATATGCCGCTGAATGGTTTTCAGGGCCAGCCGAATCGCCCGGAACAGGCGGCGCGCGTATTTACCACCCTGTGTGAACTGCGAAAAGAGCCTGAAGAGGTGATTGCCGATGCGCTGCTGGAAAATACCCGTTCGGTATTTGGCATCACGCTATAGGTAAAGCGCCGGACGGATCACCGTTATCTTCTGTTTTTCCAGCGCCAGCGCCAGCGGTTCAACGTCCTCGGGCGTGGCGCTGCGCCATGAGGCCGCCTCACCGTAAACGCCCTGCGCATGAAACGCGTTGATTCGTACCGGCACATTTCCAAGTCCGTGGATAAAGGTCGTTAGCGGTTTGAGATGTTCCAGATAATCACACTGCTCCGGAATAACCAGTAGGCGGAGTTCCGTCAAACGGTGACGATCTGCCAGCCAGCGGATGCTCTGCTTAATCTGCGGGTTTTCGCGCCCGGTCAGGAAACGGTGATGCTCGTTCCCCCACGCCTTCAGATCCAGCATCGCGCCATCCAGTACCGGCAGCAGCTTTTGCCAGCCGGTTTCGCTTAACAGACCGTTGCTGTCTACCAGGCAGGTGAGGTGACGCAGGGCGGGATCGGCTTTGATCGCGGTGAACAGGGCGATCAAAAACGGCAATTGCGTTGTGGCTTCACCACCGCTCACGGTGATCCCTTCGATAAAGGGGGAGGATTTGCGGACATGAGTGAGGATCTCTTCCACGCTGAAGCGGTGCGCCATAGGCGTTGCCTGCTGCTGGCACAGGTGCAGACAGGTGTCGCACTGCTGGCAGTCACTCTCCTGCCACCAGACGCGTCCGGCCTGAATCGTCAGCGCGTCGTGCGGGCAGTGGGGCACGCAGTCCCCGCAGTCGTTGCAGCGACCGATCGTCCACGGGTTGTGGCAGGTTTTGCAGCGCAGGTTGCAGCCCTGCAGGAACAGCGCCAGGCGGCTGCCCGGCCCGTCCACGCAGGAAAAAGGAATGACCTGACTAACTAAAGCGCATCTGCTGTTCATGGCTAACCACGCGCGGCTGACGTTCCAGAATACGGGTATTGCGTGCGGCTTCTTCCCCCAGCCAGGTAGTATTGGTGCGCGATCCCGCTTCCCGGTATTTCTCCAGATCCGACAAGCGAACCATGTAGCCGGTCACGCGTACCAGATCGTTACCCGCTACGTTGGCGGTAAATTCACGCATGCCGGCCCTGAACGCGCCCAGGCAAAGCTGAACCACCGCCTGCGGATTGCGTTTGACCGTCTCCTCCAGGGTGAGAATATCGCTGATTCCGGAGTGATAGTGTTTGTGATGCGGCGCAACGGCCAGCAGGTGGCTGACAGGATCCGGCTCATCGCCGTAGGGCAGGCGCGCGCCCGGCGTGGTGCCGGAGTCGGAGCTGATCCCCGACTGCGCGTGAAGCATCGCGCGGTGCTTCCAGCCGTGCTTCACCGGCGTGCTTTCAACGAACGCCGCAAGCTGTTCGCTGATGCGATAGCCCAGCGCGTTGGCCTGCTCGTCTTTTCCGTAACGGCCTTCAATGCCCTCCTTTTCACAGAGCGTATTCACCGCTTCCGCCAGGCCGTACATGCCAAACATGGGCACAAACCGATCCGCATCAATCAGCCCCTCTTTGACCAGGAAGCTATTCTCAAAGAAGCCAGATTGCTCGTACAGGAAACCGCAGCGCGCATCGATGATGGCAATTTGCTGCTGGCAGTAGTGCGGGAGCGCGCGGGTGAAGAAGTCTTCAATGGATGCGCTGCGTTCAGCAATGGCTTTGAGGTTGAGGCGCACCAGAGTGCTGCCACCGCCAGCAAGCGGCAGGGAGTTGTAACAGCTCACTACGCCGTAACGGCCTTTTGTGAAAATTTTATCATTCATCGGGCCATTAGAAATATGCGGTTTGCTGCATTCACATATGTTTTTTGCCACCTCAAGCAGCAGGTCGTCCGGGGTGATATCGGGATCGTAGATAAAGGTCAGGTTCGGCGCGACCTGCTTCAGCTCTGCATCGGCACGCAGAATGGCGCGCGCGACGGGCGTATCTTCAGGCCCGATGTTTGCGTGCATAAACGCATCCGGCAGCGCACGGTCGAGATAGCGCCAGAAACGTTTTATTCGGCTATCGACCTCTTCTTGTGTTAGAATTCTAACATATGGCGTCAATATCGCATCAAGCTGACCGAGATAGACCGGCATCGATGTGACGGACGGAACATGATGGTAGAGGATGGTTAACAGCGAGAGGGCGTCGTCGAGATCTTTCGCGCCTTCCAGCTCCAGCCACTCTGAACCGTTAGCCAGAAATTTTGCGTAATCCGGCAGAACGTAACGGGGTTTGTAAGACGCATGGCCTTCGAACATGTCGCAGATAAAACCCTCGTCCAGCGCGGCTCGTGCGGCCTCAGGAAGTGCCGGGTAAGGCAGGTTGTTCTCCGCTTCCAGCGCCAGAAAATGACGTTTTTGTTCCGGGGTTAACACCGGGCTTGTCACAATGTGCTGGCAACGTTGTTGCAGGGCGTCGGGGCTGGAGTGGGGCATAGTCGCTTCCTTGAGTGTTCTGCGGATGATGAACGGATTGTAGGAAGCCAGCCTGTTGGGGCTTTTGATCCGACAGGGGGTATCGCTGCTTTAGTCGGCAACTTACGCACTAAAGTTTGAAGAAGATCTCATTACAGTAATGCAAATTTGTATGCAGTTTTCATTAACTGTGATGAATGTCGAAGTGTGGATGCGGGTGAATGTTAGAATACTCACAGACCCGCAAGGTAAAATTTATACGGCACTGCCGTTGGAGAATGTTATGACCGATTTAACTGCAAGCAGCCTGCGCGCGTTGAAGCTGATGGACCTGACGACCCTGAACGATGACGACACCAATGAAAAAGTCATCGCCCTGTGCCATCAGGCGAAAACGCCGGTGGGTAACACCGCAGCCATCTGTATCTACCCGCGCTTTATCCCGATTGCCCGTAAGACGCTGAAAGAGCAGGGCACGCCGGACGTGCGTATTGCAACCGTAACTAACTTCCCGCATGGCAACGACGATATCGAGATTGCGCTGGCAGAAACCCGCGCGGCGATTGCTTACGGCGCAGACGAAGTTGACGTGGTGTTCCCGTACCGCGCGCTGATCGCCGGCAACGAGCAGGTCGGTTTTGACCTGGTGAAAGCCTGTAAAGACGCGTGCGCGGCGGCAAACGTGCTGCTGAAAGTGATCATCGAAACCGGCGAGCTGAAAGAAGAGGCGCTGATTCGTAAAGCATCTGAAATCTCCATCAAAGCCGGTGCGGATTTCATTAAAACCTCTACCGGTAAAGTGCCGGTGAATGCGACCCCGGAAAGCGCGCGCATCATGATGGAAGTGATCCGCGACATGGGCGTATCCAAAACCGTTGGTTTCAAACCTGCGGGCGGCGTGCGTACCGCTGAAGACGCGCAGCAGTTCCTGGCGATTGCCGACGAGCTGTTTGGCGCCGACTGGGCGGACTCCCGTCACTACCGCTTCGGTGCGTCCAGCCTGCTGGCCAGCCTGCTGAAAGCGCTGGGTCACGGCGACGGTAAGAGCGCAAGCAGCTACTGATTGCCAGACACTGCCGGATGATACTTTGATTATCCGGCCGACAGGATCGTAGGGCGGGTAAGCGTCACGCCACCCGCCACAACTCCCCCGATTCCGCATGGAGGTTACCGTGTTTCTCGCACAAGAAATTATTCGTAAAAAACGTGATGGTCATGCATTAAGCGACGAAGAGATCCGCTTCTTTATCAACGGCATTCGTGATAACACCGTCTCAGAAGGGCAGATTGCGGCTCTGGCGATGACCATTTTCTTCCACGATATGTCGATGCCTGAGCGCGTGTCGCTGACCATGGCGATGCGAGATTCAGGAACCGTTCTGGACTGGAAAAGCCTCAACCTTAACGGCCCGATTGTGGATAAACACTCCACCGGCGGCGTGGGTGACGTGACGTCTCTGATGCTCGGTCCCATGGTGGCAGCCTGCGGCGGTTACATCCCGATGATCTCCGGGCGCGGCCTGGGCCACACCGGCGGTACGCTCGACAAACTGGAAGCCATTCCGGGCTTCGATATCTTCCCGGACGACAGCCGCTTCCGCGACATTATTAAAGACGTTGGTGTGGCGATTATCGGCCAGACCAGCTCTCTTGCTCCGGCAGACAAGCGTTTCTACGCGACCCGCGACATCACCGCGACCGTTGACTCCATCCCGCTGATCACCGCCTCTATCCTGGCGAAGAAACTGGCAGAAGGGCTGGACGCGCTGGTGATGGACGTGAAGGTCGGCAGCGGCGCCTTTATGCCAACCTATGAACTTTCTGCTGCGCTTGCCGAAGCGATCGTTGGGGTCTCCAACGGCGCGGGCGTGCGCACCACCGCGCTGCTCACTGACATGAATCAGGTGCTGGCCTCCAGCGCCGGTAACGCCGTCGAAGTGCGTGAAGCCGTCCAGTTCCTCACAGGCGAATACCGTAACCCGCGTCTGTTCGACGTCACCATGGCGCTGTGCGTTGAGATGTTAATCTCCGGCAAGCTGGCCAAAGACGACGCAGAAGCCCGCGCGAAGCTGCAGGCGGTGCTGGATAACGGCAAAGCGGCGGACATTTTCGGCCGCATGGTTGCAGCCCAGAAGGGCCCGACCGATTTCGTCGAAAACTACGCGAAATACCTGCCAACCGCGACGCTCAGCAAAGCGGTGTATGCCGATAGCGAAGGGTTTGTCTCTACAATGGACACCCGTGCGCTGGGTATGGCGGTGGTCTCGATGGGCGGCGGCCGTCGTCAGGCGTCAGACACCATTGATTACAGCGTCGGCTTTACCGATATGGCCCGTCTGGGCGACAGCGTTGACGGTCAACGTCCGCTGGCGGTGATCCACGCCAAAGACGAAGCCAACTGGCAGGAAGCGGCTAAAGCGGTGAAAGCGGCTATTACGCTTGACGATAAAGCGCCGGAAACCACACCGACTGTCTATCGCCGTATCACCGAATAGCGGTATACTGATCTGATCGATAATTTTTGAAGCACTACGTACGGAGAACAATTATGAAACGTGCATTTATTATGGTGCTGGACTCATTCGGCATCGGTGCAACCGAAGATGCAGAACGTTTTGGTGACGTGGGTTCCGATACCATGGGCCACATCGCGGAAGCCTGTGCGAAAGGCGAAGCGGACAACGGTCGTAAAGGCCCTCTGACTCTACCTAACCTGACCCGCCTCGGTCTGGTGAAAGCGCATGAAGGTTCTACCGGTAAAATCGCAGCCGGTATGGACGGCAACGCGGAAGTCGTGGGCGCCTATGGCTGGGCTCACGAACTCTCCTCCGGTAAAGACACCCCGTCTGGCCACTGGGAAATTGCCGGTGTGCCGGTGCTGTTCGACTGGGGTTACTTCTCCGATCACGAGAACAGCTTCCCGCAGGAGCTGCTCGATAAGCTAGTGAAGCGCGCCAACCTGCCGGGCTACCTCGGTAACTGCCACTCTTCCGGTACCGTGATTCTGGATCAGCTCGGCGAAGAGCACATGAAAACCGGCAAGCCGATTTTCTACACCTCTGCTGACTCCGTGTTCCAGATTGCCTGCCACGAAGAGACCTACGGCCTGGATAAACTCTACGAGCTGTGCGAAATCGCCCGTGAAGAGCTGACCGAAGGCGGCTACAACATTGGCCGCGTGATCGCGCGTCCGTTTATCGGCGACAAAGCGGGTAACTTCCAGCGTACCGGTAACCGTCATGACCTGGCCGTTGAGCCACCGGCACCGACCGTACTGCAGAAGCTGGTTGAAGAGAAAGACGGCCACGTGGTTTCCGTGGGTAAAATCGCGGATATCTACGCCAACTGCGGCATCACCAAAAAAGTGAAAGCCACCGGTCTGGACGCGCTGTTCGATGCCACCATCAAAGAGATGAAAGAAGCGGGCGACAAGACCATCGTTTTCACCAACTTCGTGGACTTCGACTCCTCCTGGGGCCACCGTCGCGACGTCGCAGGCTATGCGGCCGGTCTTGAGCTGTTCGACCGTCGTCTGCCGGAGCTGATGGAGCTGGTGGGTGAAGATGACATTCTGATCCTGACCGCGGACCACGGCTGTGACCCAACCTGGACCGGTACCGACCACACCCGTGAGCACATTCCGGTGCTGGTGTACGGCCCGAAAGTGAAGCCGGGCTCGCTCGGTCACCGTGAAACCTTTGCGGACATCGGCCAGACCCTGGCGAAATACTTTGGTACGTCTGACATGGAATATGGCAAGGCCATGTTCTGAATCATGTTGGGTGAGGTCTGATGCCCTCACCCCGGCCCTCTCCCACAGGGAGAGGGTGAAAAGAATAAACAATGTAAAAGGAACTGAAGATGGCAACTCCTCACATTAACGCAGAAATGGGTGATTTCGCTGACGTCGTATTGATGCCGGGCGACCCGCTGCGCGCGAAGCACATTGCAGAAACTTTCCTGGAAGACGTGCGTGAAGTGAACAACGTTCGCGGCATGCTGGGCTTCACCGGTACCTATAAAGGCCGCAAAATCTCCGTTATGGGCCACGGTATGGGTATCCCATCCTGCTCTATCTACACCAAAGAGCTGATCACCGACTTCGGCGTGAAGAAAATCATCCGCGTAGGCTCCTGCGGCGCGGTGCGCATGGACGTTAAGCTGCGCGACATCGTTATCGGTATGGGTGCCTGCACCGATTCCAAAGTTAACCGCATGCGTTTCAAAGACCATGACTTCGCGGCGATTGCTGACTTCGGCATGGTGCGTGACGCGGTTGACGCGGCAAAAGCGCTGGGCGTTGAAGCGCGCGTGGGTAACATCTTCTCTGCTGACCTGTTCTATGCCCCGGACGGCGGCGAGATGTTCGACGTGATGGAGAAATACGGCATTCTGGGCGTGGAAATGGAAGCGGCGGGTATTTACGGCGTCGCGGCTGAGTTTGGTGCGAAAGCGCTGACCATCTGCACCGTGTCTGACCACATCCGTACCCACGAGCAGACCACTGCTGCCGAGCGTCAGACTACCTTTAACGACATGATCAAAATCGCGCTGGAATCCGTTCTGCTGGGCGATAAAGAGTAATTCTGTCTCTTCCCTCCCTCTCCCTGTGGGAGAGGGCCGGGGTGAGGGCACCAGACCGCACCTAGCGCACGGCCTGTGCAATCCACGCCGACAGCTCCCGCAGCTCTTTTTCCTGCTCCGGGAAATCTCCGATCAACGCGTCGCATTCCTGCTGCAGCATATCTGCCCTGTACAAACAGCCCTGCAAACGTGCCGCCAGCGCCTCTAACGGTGCCGGGTTCAGGCTATCGGTAAACACCTGCGTGCGGGTGATATGGCCTTTCTCCACGTCAAAATGCAGCTCCACGCCGCCCCAGGTAAAACGCTCGTCCAGCAGATGGGAAAACGCAGGAGCCTGACCGAAGTTCCACTCCCAGCTGCTCTGGCGGGCGAAGGTTTTGGCGAAGTTGGGCAGGTCCGGGTTTTTTTCAGGGGAGATGACTTCTGCTTCAACGCGCTCGCCGTAATATTCAAAGAACGCGTCACCGATGGCATCGCAAATCTGCTCGTGCGTGATCCCCGGCAGCAGCTCCACCAGATTTGCCACGCGGCCGCGTACGGAGGTAATTCCTTTGGCCTGGAGCTTTTTCTTATCCGGATTCAGGTAGTTCGCCAGACGGCTCAGATCGGCGTTCAGCAACAGGGTGCCGTGGTGGAAGCCGCGATCCATCGTTTCACGGTAGGCGGAGCCGGAGACCTTCCGGTCGCCCTCGGGGGTTTTCACCACCAGATCGTTACGCCCGGAGGCTTCTGCCGTCACGCCGAGTGAATTGAGCGCGTTGAGGACGATGGACGTTGAGATGGTTTTATCGTATTCCGGTTTGCCCGCCATAAAGGTAAAGCAGGTATTGCCCAGATCGTGAAACACCGCGCCGCCGCCGCTGCTGCGGCGCGCGAGACGGACGTTGTCCTCTTCCATGCGCCGCGTATTGCACTCTTTCCACGGGTTTTGCGCGCGGCCGATGACCACCGTATCGGCGTTACGCCAGAGAAACAGTACGCGCTGGGTAGCGGGCATCTGGCGGAAGATGCACTCTTCTACCGCGAGATTAAACCAGGGATCGTAAGAGTCAGAGATAAGCAGGCGTAACGTCGTCATGGCAAAGTTCCTTTTCCGAATCGTTCGCCTACTTTATCACTAATCTTTCTTCTCGCTCTCTTCGTCTTCGGGGACGGATTTGCTGGCGGTCAGCAGGAACGGGGATTGCTGCCAGCGCGAGCGCTTGCCGCGAAGCAGGGTGCGCGCCAGCACAACGCCGATGGCGAGTGAAAGCAGCAGCATCAGGCGCAGAATATTGGTGGTATTATCGACCTGTTTGGCTTCAGTAGGCAGGGTGTGGGTATCGAGGGTCAGGCGCAGATAGCCCAGCGGGCCATTCTTCCCCTGAATAGGTTCGACAATCTGCTGGTTAAAGTAGCCCCCGGCTTTTTTCCCGTCCAGCGCCAGCCTGTCGCGCACGTCGACGTGCTCGCCCGCGCGGGCAATAAGGTTGCCTTGCTCATCATAGACGCCAGCATCAAGAATGCGGCTGTTCTCCGTGAGCAGGCGTAAAACCTGGCCTATCCGCTTATCGTCCGGCGTTTCGGTACGCATGGACGGTGCGACGTTGAGCGTCACCTGGCGGGCCAGCGTGCGGGCCAGCTCTTCAAACTGCGGGTTGCGTTGCCGTTGATGGTTCTGGCTAAACCACGATGCCCCTTGCATCAGCACCACTAGGAGTGCGAGACAGGAAAGGACAATCACGGCGCGATGAAGCCGGAATTTCAGTTTTGCGCGAGCCATATTCCACCTGCTGAAAATTTACGGCTTAATGTTGCCAGAAGTGATGGTTACAGGGTAGCCTCATGCGTTATTTTCCCTCTGCAACCTTCCGGCGCGAACGAAATTACAGGAGCTTTAATGCCGAACATTACCTGGTGTGACCTGCCAACGGATGTCTCTTTATGGCCAGGATTGCCGCTCTCTTTAAGTGGCGATGAGGTGATGCCTCTGGATTACCACGCCGGTCGTAGCGGCTGGCTCCTCTACGGACGCGGTCTGGATAAGCAACGCCTGACTCAGTATCAAAGCAAGCTCGGTGCGGCAATGGTCATCGTCGCCGCCTGGTGCGTGGAAGACTACCAGGTTATTCGCCTGGCGGGTTCCCTGACGCAGCGCGCAACGCGTCTGGCGCATGACGCGGGGCTGGACGTCGCGCCGCTGGGCAAAATTCCGCATCTGAAAACCCCGGGCCTGCTGGTGATGGACATGGACTCAACCGCCATTCAGATCGAGTGTATTGACGAGATTGCGAAGCTGGCGGGCAGCGGCGAGCTGGTGGCGGAAGTCACCGAACGTGCGATGCGCGGCGAGCTGGACTTCACCGCCAGCCTGCGCCAGCGCGTGGCGACCCTGAAAGGGGCCGATGCCAACATTCTGCGTCAGGTGCGCGACGTGCTGCCGCTGATGCCTGGGCTGACGCAGCTGGTGCTGAAGCTGCAGTCCCTCGGCTGGAAAGTGGCGATCGCCTCCGGTGGCTTCACCTTCTTCGCGGATTACCTGCGGGAAAAACTGCATCTGACCACCGTGGTGGCCAACGAGCTGGAGATCATGGACGGCAAGCTGACCGGCCAGGTGATCGGCGATATCGTAGATGCCCAGTACAAAGCCAATACGCTGACGCGTCTGGCGGAAAAATATGAAATTCCGGTCGTCCAGACCGTCGCCATCGGCGATGGCGCGAACGACCTGCCGATGATCAAAGCCGCCGGGCTGGGCATTGCCTACCATGCCAAGCCAAAAGTGAATGAAAAGACGGAAGTCACTATCCGTCACGCTGACCTGATGGGGGTGTTCTGCATTCTCTCCGGCAGCATTAATCAGAAATAACGGTCTGCTTTGTAGGCCGGGTAAGCGTAAGCGCCGCCCGGCACGCAGGCCGCACAGAAATAACGAGGTAAACCGTGGCGAAAGCTCCAAAACGCGCATTTGTTTGTAATGAATGTGGTGCGGATTATCCGCGCTGGCAGGGGCAATGCAGCGCCTGTCATGCCTGGAACACCATCACCGAAGTGCGTGGTGTGGCGGCTTCGCCGAGCGTGGCGCGTAATGAGCGCCTGAGCGGCTATGCCGGTAACGCGGGCGTGGCGAAGGTGCAAAAACTTTCGGACATCAGCCTCGAAGAGCTGCCGCGCTTCTCCACCGGGTTCAAAGAGTTTGACCGCGTGCTCGGCGGCGGCGTGGTGCCGGGCAGCGCGATCCTGATCGGCGGTAACCCGGGCGCGGGTAAATCGACCCTGCTGCTGCAAACGCTCTGCAAGCTCGCCGAACAGATGAAAACCCTGTACGTCACGGGCGAAGAGTCACTGCAGCAGGTGGCGATGCGCGCGCACCGTCTGGGCCTGCCGACCGGCAACCTGAACATGCTCTCCGAAACCAGCATCGAGCAGATCTGCATGATCGCTGAAGAAGAGCAGCCGAAGCTGATGGTGATCGACTCCATCCAGGTGATGCACATGGCGGACATTCAGTCTTCGCCGGGCAGCGTCGCGCAGGTGCGTGAAACCGCGGCTTACCTGACGCGCTTTGCCAAAACGCGCGGCGTGGCGATTGTGATGGTCGGCCACGTGACCAAAGACGGCTCGCTGGCCGGGCCGAAGGTGCTTGAACACTGTATCGACTGCTCCGTAATGCTCGATGGCGACGCGGATTCTCGCTTCCGTACCCTGCGCAGCCACAAGAACCGCTTTGGGGCGGTGAATGAGCTAGGCGTATTTGCCATGACCGAACAGGGGCTGCGCGAAGTCAGCAACCCGTCGGCCATCTTCCTGAGCCGCGGCGATGAGATCACCTCCGGCAGTTCGGTGATGGTGCTGTGGGAGGGGACGCGCCCGCTGCTCGTCGAAATTCAGGCGCTGGTGGATCACTCGATGATGGGCAACCCGCGGCGCGTGGCGGTCGGTCTGGAACAGAACCGTCTGGCGCTCCTGCTGGCGGTGCTGCACCGTCACGGCGGGCTGCAGATGGCGGATCAGGACGTCTTCGTTAACGTGGTCGGCGGCGTCAAAGTCACGGAGACCAGCGCAGACCTGGCGCTGCTGCTGGCGATGGTCTCCAGCCTGCGAGACAGACCGCTGCCGCAGGATCTGGTGGTATTCGGCGAAGTGGGCCTCGCCGGGGAAATCCGTCCGGTACCCAGCGGCCAGGAGCGTATCTCCGAGGCGGCAAAACACGGTTTCCGCCGGGCGATCGTTCCCGCCGCCAACGTGCCGAAAAAGATCCCGGAAGGGATGCAGGTATTTGGCGTGAAAAAACTCGCAGATGCGTTAAATGTCTTTGACGACTTATAATTACGTAAATTTGATTTTGCAGGAGGCACCGTAATTTATGTCATCATTTGACTACATCAAGACCGCAATCCGCCAGAAGGGCTGCACGCTGCAGCAGGTGGCGGATGCCAGCGGCATGACCAAAGGCTACCTGAGCCAGCTGCTGAACGCCAAAATCAAAAGCCCCAGCGCGCAGAAGCTGGAAGCGCTGCACCGCTTTCTGGGGCTGGAATTCCCGCGTATGCAAAAGAACATCGGCGTGGTGTTCGGCAAGTTTTACCCCCTGCATACCGGACATATCTATCTGATCCAGCGCGCCTGTAGCCAGGTTGACGAGCTGCATATCATCATGGGATACGACGAAACCCGTGACCGTCAGCTGTTTGAAGACAGCGCCATGTCGCAGCAGCCGACCGTGCCGGACCGCCTGCGCTGGCTGCTCCAGACCTTTAAGTATCAGAAAAATATTCGTATTCATGCCTTTAACGAAGAGGGCATGGAGCCGTATCCGCACGGCTGGGACGTGTGGAGCAATGGCATCAAAGCGTTTATGGAAGAGAAGGGCATTGCGCCTAACTGGATCTACACCTCTGAAGAGTCCGACGCGCCGCAGTTCCGCGAGCATCTGGGTATCGAGACGGTGCTGATCGACCCGAAACGTACCTTTATGAACATCAGCGGGGCGCAGATCCGCGAGAACCCGTTCCGCTACTGGGATTACATCCCGACTGAGGTGAAGCCGTTCTTCGTGCGTACCGTCGCGATCCTGGGCGGCGAGTCGAGCGGGAAATCAACGCTGGTCAACAAGCTGGCGAACATCTTCAACACCACCAGCGCGTGGGAGTACGGCCGCGATTACGTCTTCTCGCACCTTGGCGGCGACGAGATGGCGCTGCAGTATTCCGACTACGACAAAATCGCGCTCGGTCATGCCCAGTACATTGATTTTGCGGTCAAATACGCCAACAAGGTGGCATTTATCGATACCGATTTTGTCACCACCCAGGCGTTCTGTAAAAAATACGAAGGTCGCGAGCACCCGTTCGTGCAGGCGCTGATTGACGAATACCGCTTTGACCTGGTGATCCTGCTGGAAAACAACACCCCATGGGTGGCCGACGGCATGCGCAGCCTCGGAAGCTCCGTGGACAGGCGTGAGTTCCAGTCCATGCTGGTGGAGATGCTCAACGAAAACAACGTTGAGTTTGTCCATGTGGAGGAGTCGGACTACGACTCCCGTTTCCTGCGCTGCGTCGAGCTGGTGAAGGAGATGATGGGGGAGCAGGGGTAAAAACTTACCCCTCACCCTAACCCTCTCCCACAGGGAGAGTGGACGTTAACCTCCCTCTCCCTGTGGGAGAGGGCCGGGGTGAGGGCATCAAGCCACTCAGAACTCAACCACCACTTTACCCCGCATATGTCCCTCCAGCACTTTACGGTGCGCCTCGGTAATGCTCTCCACGCTCAGCCCGTGCAGCGTTTCACTCAGTGAGCTTTCCACCACGCCGTTATCCACCAGCTTTGCCACCTCATTGAGGATCTCACCCTGACGCGCCATATCCGCGGTCTGATACATGCTGCGGGTGTACATAAATTCCCAGTGCAGGGCGGCGGATTTGGACTTCAGCTTGTCCTGGTTCAGCGGACGTTCATTCTCAACGATGGAACAGATATGCCCCTGAGGCGCAATCAGGTCGCTGACCGCATCCCAGTGCCCGTCGGTGTCGTTGAGGATGAAGATGTAATCCACAAAGGTGAGCCCGTGTTTCGCCAGCTCGCCTTTCAGGTCGCGGTAGTTGACGACAACGTCAGCCCCGCGATCGCGACACCACCGGGCGGAATCTTCTCGTGAAGCGGTTGCGACGATCTTCACCTTGCTGTTGTGCTTCGCAAAGGGGATCGCCAGCGATCCCACTCCGCCCGCGCCGCCAATGATCAGCAGCGTTTTATCCGCCCCGGCATCCTGAATGTTCAGCCGCTCGAATAATCCTTCCCAGGCTGTAAGGGCGGTCAGTGGCAACGCGGCAGCCGCGGCCCAGCCGAGGCTGGCAGGCTTGTGCCCGACAATGCGCGCGTCGATCAGCTGGTGCGTGGTGTTGCTGCCCGGGCGGGTGATGTCGCCCGCGTACCACACTTCATCCCCCGGTTTGAATCCGGTGACGCCACCCCCAACGGCTTTGACGATCCCGCTGGCATCCCACCCGAGGATGCGCGGCTCATTCAGCCCGTTTTTGGCAATACCCGCATGGACTTTGGTATCGACCGGGTTAACGGAGACGGCCTTCACCTCCACCAGCAGATCGTGCTCGCCGGGCTGCGGCATCGGCGGGGTGATTTCAATGAAGGTGGACGGATTTTCTGGGTTAACGGCAATGGCTTTAACAGACATGGTGTGCTCCTCAATGGAATGCGTTTTGTTGAGGCTAGTCTATAAAGTGGCCAGCTGCGTGATAAGATGGACAATCAAGAACTCAGCGTTCGTACAGGGTGAACAATCATGTTTAAACAGCTGCAGGATATGGCGCTGTTCGCGCTGGTGGCGGAGATGGGCAGCTTTACCGCTGCCGCGCAGAAAGCCGAACTGCCGAAATCCAGCGTTAGTCAGCGAATTAGCCAGCTGGAGCAGCAGGTGGGTATCCGCCTGCTGAACCGCACCACGCGCAGGATTAGCCTCACGTTTGCGGGCGAGCACTATCTGGTGCACTGTCGTGAGATGCTGGCGGCCAGCGAGCGGGCAGAGTACGCCATTCAGCGCCTGCGCGAAAACCCCAGCGGGCGGCTGCGGATCACCTGTCCGGCGGGGATAGGGGCGACGCTGCTGGCGCACATGAATGCCGAGTTCCAGCTTCGCTATCCTGACGTTTCGCTGGATGTGTCAATTTCTGATGACGTGGTGGATCTGGTCGAGGCCGGTTTTGACGTAGCGCTGCGCACCGGTAAGCCGCAGGACTCCTCCCTGATTGGCCGGATGATCGGGCACTGCCCGCGTTATATGCTGGCTTCGCCGGACTATCTGGCGCGTCGGGAGTCGCTGACGCATCCCCGCCAGCTGGTGGAGCACCGCTGCATTACGCACAGGGCGTGGTCGGAGTGGCTTCTGCGAAGCGAGAGCGAGGATTACCGCTACCTGCCGGATAACGCGCACATGACCGATAATCTGGTATACGCCCGCGAGTGTGCGATTGCCGGTGCGGGGATCACGCTCTTACCCGCATTTCTGCTGGAAGATAAAATTGAAAAAGGTGCGCTGGTTCAGGTGCTGCCGGAGTGGAATGTTGAAGGTAACGATCTGTGGCTGGCGTATCCAAGCCGCAAGCTGAACTCGCCCGCGCTGATGAGCTATATCGACTTTGCGATGCAGTTTGACGAGGTGAAGCGGTATTACGTGGGTGGCTGAATTTGTGCGGCCTGATGCCCTCACCCTGACCCTCTCCCACGGGGAGAGGGTACAAACATAAAAAACGGCAACCGAGGTTGCCGTTTTGCTTTTATTTCGCGATACGCTTGTACTTAATACGCTTCGGCTCCAGCGCGTCGGCGCCCAGCGTGCGTTTCTTGTACTCTTCGTATTCGGTGAAGTTACCTTCGAAGAACTCCACTTTACCTTCGTCCTGGTAGTCCAGGATGTGGGTCGCGATACGGTCCAGGAACCAGCGGTCGTGCGAGATAACCATCGCGCAGCCCGGGAACTCCAGCAGGGCGTTTTCCAGCGCGCGCAGGGTTTCGATATCCAGGTCGTTGGTTGGTTCATCGAGCAGCAGGACGTTACCGCCCACCTGCAGCAGCTTCGCCAGGTGCAGACGACCGCGCTCACCGCCGGACAGCTCGCCCACGCGTTTGCCCTGGTCGGTGCCTTTAAAGTTAAAGCGGCCAACGTAGGCGCGGCTTGGCATCTCGGTGTTGCCGATACGCATGATATCCAGACCGCCGGAGACTTCTTCCCACACGGTTTTGCTGTTGTCCATCGCGTCACGGAACTGGTCAACGGAGGCCAGCTTCACGGTCTCACCCAGGGTGATAGAGCCGCTGTCAGGCTGTTCCTGACCGGACATCATGCGGAACAGGGTAGATTTACCCGCGCCGTTCGGACCGATGATGCCAACGATAGCGCCTTTTGGTACGGAGAAGGTCAGGTCGTCGATCAGCACACGGTCGCCGTAGGACTTACGCAGGTTGGTCACTTCAACCACTTTATCCCCCAGACGTGCTCCAGGTGGAATAAACAGTTCGTTGGTTTCGTTACGTTTCTGGTATTCGGTGTTGTTCAGCTCTTCGAAGCGTGCCAGACGGGCTTTGCCCTTAGACTGGCGGCCTTTCGCGCCCTGACGAACCCACTCCAGCTCTTTCTCGATAGACTTACGACGCGCCGCTTCCTGTGAAGCTTCCTGCGCCAGACGCTGATCTTTCTGCTCCAGCCAGGAAGAGTAGTTGCCTTCCCACGGAATACCTTCACCGCGGTCCAGCTCCAGGATCCAGCCAGCGACATTGTCGAGGAAGTAACGGTCGTGGGTAATCGCCACAACTGTACCTTCGAAGTCGTGCAGGAAGCGCTCCAGCCACGCCACGGATTCTGCATCCAGGTGGTTAGTCGGTTCGTCAAGCAGCAGCATGTCTGGTTTTTCCAGCAGCAGGCGGCACAGCGCCACGCGGCGGCGTTCACCACCGGAGAGGTTAGCGATTTTCGCATCCCAATCCGGCAGACGCAGGGCATCAGCCGCGCGCTCCAGCTGCACGTTCAGATTGTGACCGTCGTGCGCCTGGATGATCTCTTCATACTTGCCCTGCTGTGCGGCCAGCTTGTCGAAGTCCGCATCCGGCTCGGCGTATTTGGCATACACTTCGTCCAGACCTTTCAGCGCGTTAACCACTTCGGATACCGCTTCTTCAACGGATTCGCGAACGGTGTGTTCCGGGTTCAGCTGAGGTTCCTGCGGCAGGTAACCAATCTTGATGCCAGGCTGCGGACGGGCTTCACCTTCGATGTCTGTATCAATGCCGGCCATGATGCGCAGCAGGGTGGACTTACCGGCACCGTTGAGACCCAGAACACCGATTTTTGCGCCCGGGAAGAAGCTCAGCGAGATATTTTTAAGAATATGACGTTTCGGCGGGACAACTTTGCCGACACGATGCATGGTATAAACGAATTGAGCCACGTTGGACTTCGCCTCTTTTATCGTAATGAGAAGGAATTTCAGCCTCGAAGTGTAGCCTTTTTCACGTCCTAATCCCAGCCAGGAACGTCGGGAGTGTTAAAACGCGCAAGAAAGGTAAAAAAGTGTCCATGACGTGGCGCGTTGAAGGATGCCTGGTTAGCATAAGTTAATTAGACTTTGACGTAGCAAGACGCTGCAATTGACGAAAAAACAATGAGGAAGAGCTTGTGGAAAAAGCCAAACGGGTGGTCTGGCGTCTGCTGGCTGCCAGCGTATGCGTAATGGCGGTAAGCCAGGCGGTGCATGCCGATTCACTGGATGAACAACGTAACCGCTACGCCCAGATTAAACAGGCGTGGGACAACAAGCAGATGGATACCGTGCAGGCACTGATGCCGACGCTAAAGGATTATCCGCTGTATCCGTATCTGGAGTATCGCCAGATTACGGACGACCTGATGAACCAGCCTACCGTCACCGTGAATAACTTCATTCAGGCGAACCCGACCCTGCCGCCTGCCCGAAATCTCCAGTCTCGCTTTGTGAATGAGCTGGCGCGTCGCGAAGACTGGCGCGGCCTGCTGGCGTTTAGCCCTGAGAAGCCGAATGCCACCGAAGCCCAGTGTAACTATTACTACGCAAAATGGGCGACCGGCCAGCAGGAAGAGGCCTGGGCCGGGGCGAAAGAGCTCTGGCTGACCGGAAAAAACCAGCCGAACGCCTGTGATTCCCTGTTTAGCGCGTGGCGTGCTTCCGGCAAGCAGGAGCCGCTCTCCTACCTTGAGCGCATCCGTCTGGCGATGAAAGCCGGTAACACGCGTCTGGTGACCACGCTGGCGGGGCAGATGCCGTCCGATTACCAGACGATCTCTACCGCGGTTATCGGGCTTGCAAACGATCCCAACAGCGTGCTGACCTTTGCCCGCAGTACGGGCGCGACCGATTTTACCCGCCAGATGGCGGCGGTGGCCTTTGCCAGCGTGGCGCGTGACGATGTGGAAAACGCGCGGCTGATGATCCCGCAGCTGGTGCAGGCGCAGCAGCTCAATGAGGAGCAAACCCAGGAGCTGCGCGACATTGTGGCGTGGCGACTGATGGGCACCGATGTGACCGATGAACAGGCGCGCTGGCGTGACGATGCGATTATGCGTTCGAACTCCACCTCGCTGGTGGAACGCCGCGTGCGCATGGCGCTGGGCACGGGCGATCGTCGCGGGCTCAATACCTGGCTCGCGCGTTTGCCAATGGAGGCCAAAGAGAAAGACGAATGGCGCTACTGGCAGGCCGATCTGCTGATGGAGCGCGGCCGTGATGATGAAGCCAAAGAGATCCTCCATACGCTGATGCAGCAGCGCGGGTTTTACCCGATGGCAGCCGCGCAGCGTCTGGGCGAGGAGTACACCTTCCGCATTGATAAAGCGCCTGCCAACGCGAACCCGGCGCTGACGCAGGGGCCAGAAATGGCGCGCGTTCGCGAGCTGATGTACTGGAATATGGATAACACCGCGCGCAGCGAGTGGGCGAATCTGGTGACCAGCCGCACCACCGATGAGAAAGCCCAGCTTGCCCGCTATGCGTTTGATAATCACTGGTGGGATCTCAGCGTGCAGGCGACGATCGCCGGCAAGCTTTGGGATCATCTGGAAGAGCGTTTCCCGCTGGCGTACAAAGATCTTTTCGATCGCTACACCAGCGGCAAAGATATCCCGCAAAGCTACGCGATGGCGATTGCCCGTCAGGAGAGCGCCTGGAACCCGAAAGTCCGTTCCCCGGTGGGTGCCAGCGGCCTGATGCAGATTATGCCAGGCACGGCGACGCACACGGTGAAGATGTTTAATATTCCGGGGTACAGCAGTCCGTCGCAGCTTCTGGATCCGGATACCAACATCAACATCGGTACCAGCTATCTCCAGTACGTGTATCAGCAGTTCGGCAATAACCGCATCTTCTCTTCGGCGGCGTATAACGCGGGGCCAGGACGCGTGCGCACCTGGCTCGGCAACAGCGCCGGACGCATCGACGCGGTAGCGTTTGTGGAGAGCATCCCGTTCTCGGAAACGCGCGGCTACGTGAAGAACGTGCTGGCCTATGACGCTTACTATCGCTACTTCATGGGGCAGAAAGATACCCTGATGAGCGATGCCGAGTGGCAGAGGCGTTACTGATCGGCGTGGGTTGTGTTATGCTGTACTCGCTAAAGAGTACAAGAGGCAGCATAACATGACCCAGCATTCCCCGTATTCCTCGGCAATGGCCGAACAACGTCATCTGGAGTGGCTTCGTTTTGTGGAGCTGCTGCGTCAGTCTTACGAACAGGATCTGCATTTACCCCTGATGCAGCTGATGCTCACGCCGGACGAGCGTGAGGCGCTTGGCACGCGCGTGCGGATCATTGAAGAGCTGCTGCGCGGAGAAATGAGCCAGCGCGAGCTGAAAAATGAGCTCGGCGCGGGTATTGCAACGATCACCCGCGGCTCGAACAGCCTGAAGTCGGCGCCGGTTGAGCTGCGCCAGTGGCTGGAAGCGGTATTGCTGAAAAATGCCGGATGACGGCTTTTCTTTATCCGGCCAACAAACTTACCGATAAATCGCGTTATGGAACGGGCTTAACGCCAGAATCACGGCCTGGTGGTAAACGCCTGAACGCGTCAGCGCGCCTGCGGTAAAGACGCCAATTGCCCCTTCTTTACGGCCAATCTCATCGATGCCGGTGTACTGCGACATCACTGGCCCGAGCGCTTCACCCGCACGGACTTTTTCCAGAATGATTTCCGGCAGCGGCAGGGTGGCCGAACGCGCTTCACCGCGCTGCTCGCGGCTTTCGATGACAACCCAGCTAAAGGTTGCGCCTTCGTCGATACCTGCTTCAATCGCTACCCAAAAATCAGCATTCGGTGCGGCGGCCTTAGCGTTTGCCACGCGATTTCGTGCGCCAGCGCGCGTTTCCTCGCTGCCAAACGGCTGTTCAGGAACGCCACTCTCGACGCCGATGGCCTCAATATGGCAGGATCCTGCGCCGAAGATCTCGTCAAATGCCCTTAGAATTGCCTGAATTTTGGCAGGATTAGTGGTAGCAGAGACAACATGGTGCATAATTAAGCTCGATTCAAAAAAAACTCATCGCAGTATAACGGAAAAAAAGCATGTTACAGGTATACCTTGTTCGCCACGGTGAAACGCAGTGGAACGCCGAGCGACGTATTCAAGGCCAGTCAGACAGTCCTCTCACCGAGAAGGGGGTGCAGCAAGCGTGGCAGGTGGCGGAACGCGCCAGAACGCTGGGCATTACCCACGTGATTACCAGCGATTTAGGTCGCACACAGCAGACGGCGCGCATCATCGCAGATGCCTGCGGCTGCGACGTCATGCTGGAGCCGCGCCTGCGCGAGCTGGATATGGGCGTGCTGGAGAAACGCCATATCGATACGCTGACGGAAGCGGAGGAGGGCTGGCGCCGCACGCTGGTGAACGGTACCGAAGATGGTCGAATTCCTGAAGGCGAATCCATGCAGGAGCTTAGCGTACGCATGCATGCCGCCCTGGCGGAATGCCTGAAGTTGCCGGCGGGAAGCCGTCCGCTGCTGGTGAGTCACGGGATTGCGTTGGGTTGCCTGGTGAGCACGATTCTGGGGTTACCGGCTTACGCTGAGCGCCGTTTGCGTCTGCGCAACTGCTCCATTTCCCGGATTGATTATCAGGAAAGCGCGTGGCTGGCGTCGGGCTGGGTAGTGGAGATGGCAGGGGACATTTCGCATCTTGATGCCCCTGCGCTTGACGAACTGCAGCGTTAACGACGTATCGGAATCAAGAATTCCATACGCAGATTGATTGGGCCTTCTTCCGGTTTGGCATCCTGCGCCGGGTAGTAGCGCTCAATGTCCTGACCTTTACGGCGATTCAGATTCAGCATCGGCATGCAGGTTCCGTAAACGGTCAGGATAAACTCCTGAACCCCCGTTCCCAGCCCTTCATAGGCGAACATCACGTATTCGCCGCCTTCCAGCACGACAGGCTTCGAACCCTGAATATACCCATTCGCCATCTCTGGCGTCAGCGCGGTGGTGTAGAACACCTCCTGCTCGTCGTCTTTTTCCTGGCTTGGGTGCGTTTCGTTGAGGCCATAAAGGATTGGCGGGATCGTCGGTGCGTGGCTCAGGAAGTCGCGCCAGAACTGGACGCGCATCTGATGACGGAACTCAGAAATCTGCTCCAGTGAACAGGAGTAGCTCTGCGTCGTGCCGATCAGATGGGTTTCCGGCAGCGCGACAATTTCATATTTCGGCATCGCGAACTCGCCCAGACGCAGCGGCGGACGCATGCCAAACGAGCTCCAGTCAGGCGAGCGACGATACAGCGCTGGCGTCAACGAAAACTGTTTTTTAAAGGCGCGGGTGAAGGTCTGCTGCGAATCGAAACGATATTGCAGGGCAATATCCAGAATCGGCCGCGCGGTCAGGCGCAAAGCCACCGCAGATTTTGATAAACGACGTGCGCGAATATAGGCCCCGATAGCATGACCGGTGACATCCTTGAACATCCTTTGCAGATGCCACTTGGAATAGCCTGCTTTAGCCGCCACATTATCCAGTGACAAAGGCTGGTCGAGATGACCTTCCAGCCAGGTGAGCAGGTCGCGAATAATTCCAGCCTGATCCATATACTATCCTCATCCTTAAAACAGCAGGTGCCTGATAACAGGTTAGCGGATAATAGCATTTTTTGATGTTTTAGCATTCAGTGTTTTTTTTGCGCATTCATGCTTTTTAGAGCACGTTACAGGCAGATATATTCTAATCCTGTGATCTTGCTACATTTTTGTCTAAAGTGTTGAATAATTGCTCAGTGTAATTTTAAAGAATGGTAACAATATGAAATACAAGACTTTGATCTTCACCGCGTTGATGCTGATGGTCGGGCGCGTGGCGCAGGCAGAACAGATTGGCTCCGTCGATACCGTGTTCAAAATGTTCGGCCCGGACCACAAAATCGTGGTGGAGGCGTTTGACGATCCGGACGTGAAAAACGTCACATGCTACGTCAGCCGCGCGAAAACGGGCGGTATCAAAGGCGGGCTGGGACTGGCGGAAGATACTTCCGATGCGGCGATTTCTTGTCAGCAGGTGGGGCCGGTTGAGTTGAGCGATAAAATTAAAAACGGCAAAGCGCAGGGCGACGTTGTATTCCAGAAACGGACTTCGCTGGTATTCAAAAAACTGCAGGTGGTGCGTTTCTATGATGCCAAACGCAACACCCTGGCGTACCTTGCCTACTCTGACAAAGTGGTGGAAGGCTCGCCGAAAAACGCAATCAGCGCGGTGCCGATTATGCCGTGGCGGGAATAAAAAAAACGGCGCAAAGGCGCCGTTTTTTAATGCGTTAACTGCGGGATTACTCCTGCAGATCGCCGCAGAAACGATACCCTTCGCCGTGGATCGTGGCGATGATTTCCGGCGTATCTGGCGTAGATTCGAAATGCTTACGAATACGACGAATGGTCACGTCTACGGTACGGTCGTGCGGTTTCAGCTCACGGCCGGTCATTTTCTTCAGCAGCTCTGCACGGGACTGAATTTTGCCCGGGTTTTCGCAGAAGTGCAGCATCGCGCGGAATTCACTGCGCGGCAGTTTATACTGCTCACCGTTCGGGCTAATCAGCGAACGGCTATTGATATCAAGTTCCCAGCCGTTGAATTTGTAGCTGTCTACGCTACGACGCTCTTCGCTGACCGTACCCAGGTTCATGGTGCGGGACAGCAGGTTGCGTGCACGAATGGTTAACTCGCGAGGATTGAACGGCTTGGTGATGTAGTCATCCGCACCGATTTCCAGGCCAAGAATTTTATCAACTTCGTTATCACGGCCCGTCAGGAACATTAACGCGACGTTCGCCTGCTCGCGCAGTTCGCGCGCCAGAAGAAGACCGTTTTTGCCCGGCAGGTTAATATCCATGATCACCAGGTTGATATCATTTTCAGAAAGGATCTGATGCATCTCTGCGCCATCGGTCGCTTCAAAGACATCGTAGCCTTCTGCTTCGAAAATGCTCTTTAACGTGTTGCGTGTTACCAACTCGTCTTCAACGATAAGAATGTGCGGGGTCTGCATGTTTGCTACCTAAATTGCCAACTAAATCGAAACAGGAAGTACAAAAGTCCCTGACCTGCCTGATGCATGTCGCAAATTAACATGATCGGCTTAACGTGACTAAAGTACGTAATTGCGTTCTTGATGCACTTTCCATCAACGTCAACAACATCATTAGCTTGGTCTTGGGTACTTTCCCTTTGGACCCGACAGTGTCAAAAACGGCTGTCATCCTAACCATTTTAACAGCAACATAACAGGCTAAGTGACACCAGACACCCAATAAAACTACGCTTCGTTGACATATATCAAGTTCAATTGTAGCACGTTAACAGTTTGATGAAATCATCGTAGCGGAATGCTAGCCTTTGTCACAATTTTTCAATAAACCAACTAGTTGCGGACATTGATTTATAAACGAAGCGAATCCAATCAGAATAGGGTATTCATGTTGCTATTATCATTATAAAACATAGGGATAATAGTGTTCTGTTAACATTCTAACTGATTGTTCAGACAAGGAATAGTTTAGCGTTTTTAATTTGTTATGAAACGCTATTTCGGTGATTTGTGTTGCAATTTTGTAAATTCGCGCTGCGTAATATGTTGAAGTGCATCACATTTTTACCCGCTAACTGATTAAAAAGAGAGCATAAATGCATCTGTCGATTGTACTGGTTGCCCCAGCCAGAGCCGAAAATATAGGCGCTGCCGCGCGTGCCATGAAAACCATGGGGTTCACAGATTTACGTATCGTGGACAGCACTGCCCACCTGGAGCCTGCGGCTCGTTGGGTAGCGCACGGATCGGGCGATATCCTCGATAATATAACCACTTACGCTACGCTTGCTGATGCGCTGCACGACATTTCGTTTACCGTTGCGACCACCGCGCGCAGCCGTGCGAAGTTCCATTACTATGCCACGCCAGCGGAGCTGGTGCCGATGCTGAGCGAGAAAAGCCAGTGGCTGGAGAAGGCCGCGCTGGTGTTTGGTCGCGAAGATTCCGGATTAACCAACGAAGAGCTGGAGCTGGCGGACGTTCTTACCGGTGCGCCGATGGTCGCCGATTATCCCTCCCTGAATTTAGGCCAGGCGGTCATGGTCTATTGCTATCAATTAGCCTCCCTAATACAAATCCCTCAACCTCAGGCAGAAGGGGCAAATGAAAATCAGCTGGCTGCGCTGCGCGCTCGCGTTGAGCAACTGTTGTCTCAGCTGGGGGTAGCGGACGATCAGAAAATGGCTGACTGGCTGCAGCAGCGTTTGGGCCGTCTTGAGCAGCGGGACACCGCAATGCTGCACCGTTTGCTGCACGATATTGAAAAAAAATTAGCGGAGTAAAATCCTGTCATAAGTTTTTACTATGGAGAATAAGTCTGTCCTGATGGGTTGCATCTGGGCGAATCGGATGAAAATAAATCTGCACACAGCGGGACGTGAGAGTCTCCCGAATTGTGATCAAATTAAAAATTCGTTGACTTAAGGTGCCCGATCCTTTAACCCTAAAAGAATACAGGACAGACAGATAATAATGACAGAGTACACAACATCCATGAAACGCATCAGCATCACCACCATTACTACAACCATCATCATTACCACAGGTAACGATGCGGGCTGACGCGTACAGGAAAAACAAAAAAAAGCCCGCACCTGAACAGTGCGGGCTTTTTTTTCGGCTAAAGGAAACGAGGTAGAACCATGCGAGTGTTGAAGTTCGGCGGTACATCAGTGGCAAATGCAGAACGTTTTCTGCGTGTTGCCGATATCCTGGAAAGCAACGCCAGGCAGGGGCAGGTTGCTACCGTGCTCTCTGCCCCGGCAAAAATCACGAACCATCTGGTGGCGATGATTGAAAAAACCATCGGTGGCCAGGATGCACTCCCGAACATCAGCGACGCAGAGCGTATCTTCGCTGACTTACTGCAAGGGCTGGCAGAGGCGCTGCCTGGCTTCCCGCACGCTCAGCTGAAGTCCTTCGTTGAGCAGGAGTTCGCGCAAATCAAACACGTCCTGCACGGCATCAGCCTTCTCGGCCAGTGCCCGGACAGCGTCAACGCGGCGCTGATCTGCCGGGGCGAAAAACTTTCTATCGCCATCATGGCCGGCGTGCTGGAAGCGCGCGGCCATAGCGTGACCGTAATCGATCCGGTTGAAAAACTGCTGGCGGTGGGCCACTACCTCGAATCCACCGTTGATATTGCCGAATCAACCCGCCGTATCGCCGCTAGCAAAATTCCGTCTGACCACATGATCCTGATGGCAGGCTTCACCGCCGGTAACGAGAAGGGCGAGCTGGTGGTGCTGGGCCGTAACGGCTCCGACTACTCCGCCGCCGTGCTGGCCGCCTGTTTACGTGCGGACTGTTGTGAAATCTGGACTGACGTCGACGGCGTTTATACCTGCGACCCACGCCAGGTACCCGATGCCAGACTGCTGAAGTCGATGTCGTACCAGGAAGCGATGGAGCTTTCCTACTTCGGCGCCAAAGTGCTTCACCCGCGTACCATCTCCCCGATTGCCCAGTTCCAGATCCCTTGCCTGATTAAAAACACCGGTAATCCGCAGGCGCCGGGTACGCTGATTGGCGCGAGTACCGATGAAGACGGTTTGCCGGTCAAAGGCATCTCCAACCTCAACAACATGGCGATGTTCAGCGTCTCCGGTCCGGGGATGAAGGGGATGGTTGGCATGGCGGCGCGCGTCTTTGCTGCTATGTCCCGCAACGGTATCTCGGTGGTGCTGATTACCCAGTCTTCTTCCGAATACAGCATCAGCTTCTGCGTGCCGCAGGCCGACTGCCTGCGCGCCCGCCGCGCGCTGGAGGACGAGTTCTACCTGGAGCTGAAAGAAGAGCTGCTGGAGCCGCTCGCCATTCAGGAGCGTCTGGCGATTATCTCCGTGGTCGGCGACGGCATGCGCACGCTGCGCGGTATCTCCGCCAAGTTCTTTGCCGCGCTGGCGCGCGCCAATATCAATATCGTGGCGATTGCCCAGGGCTCGTCAGAGCGTTCAATTTCCGTTGTTGTGGACAACGATGACGCCACCACCGGCGTACGCGTGGTTCACCAGATGCTGTTCAACACCGACCAGGTTATCGAACTGTTCCTGATTGGCGTCGGCGGGGTGGGCGGCGCGCTGCTGGAGCAGGTGAAGCGTCAGCAGGAGTGGCTGAAGAAGAAACATATCGATCTGCGCGTCTGTGGGATTGCCAACTCCAGAGCGTTGCTGACCAATGTGCATGGCCTTAACCTGGAAAACTGGCAGGCCGAGATGAACGAGGCGAAAGAGCCGTTCAACCTGGGGCGCCTGATCCGCCTGGTGAAAGAGTATCATCTGCTTAACCCGGTGATCGTCGACTGTACCTCGAACCAGGCGGTGGCCGATCAGTACGCCGACTTCCTGCGCGAGGGGTTCCACGTGGTGACGCCGAACAAAAAGGCCAACACCTCGTCGATGGATTACTATCACCAGCTGCGTCTGGCGGCGAGCAAGTCGCGCCGCAAGTTCCTGTACGACACCAACGTGGGCGCGGGCCTGCCGGTTATCGAGAACCTGCAGAACCTGCTGAACGCCGGCGACGAACTGCAGCGTTTCTCCGGCATTCTCTCCGGCTCGCTGTCGTTTATCTTCGGCAAGCTGGATGAGGGGATGAGCCTGTCGGAAGCCACCCGCGCCGCGCGCGAGCTGGGCTATACCGAGCCGGATCCGCGTGACGATCTCTCCGGTATGGACGTGGCGCGCAAGCTGCTGATCCTCGCCCGTGAAACGGGCCGTGAGCTTGAGCTTTCCGATATCGTGATTGAACCCGTGCTGCCAGCAGAATTTGACAGCAGCGGTGATGTCGCTGCATTCATGGCAAATTTGCCGCAGCTTGACGACGCTTTTGCCGCTCGCGTTGCGAAAGCCCGTGATGAAGGTAAGGTATTGCGCTATGTTGGCAACATTGAAGAAGATGGCGTGTGCCGGGTGAAGATTGCCGAAGTGGATGGCAACGACCCGCTGTACAAAGTCAAAAACGGCGAAAACGCCCTCGCGTTTTACAGCCACTATTATCAGCCACTGCCGCTGGTGCTTCGCGGCTATGGCGCAGGGAACGATGTTACGGCGGCGGGTGTGTTTGCCGATCTGCTGCGTACCCTGTCATGGAAGTTAGGAGTTTAACATGGTCAAAGTTTATGCCCCGGCTTCCAGCGCGAATATGAGCGTCGGATTTGACGTGCTGGGCGCGGCGGTGACGCCGGTGGATGGTTCACTGCTGGGCGATACGGTCACGGTGGAAGCGGCAGACAGCTTCAGCCTGAACAACGTGGGCCGCTTCGCCAGCAAACTGCCGTCCGACCCGCGCGAGAATATCGTCTATCAGTGCTGGGAACGCTTCTGTCAGGAGATCGGTAAAAACGTGCCGGTTGCCATGACGCTGGAAAAAAGTATGCCGATTGGCTCGGGTCTGGGTTCCAGCGCCTGCTCGGTGGTCGCCGCGCTGGTGGCGATGAACGAGCACTGCGGCAAGCCGCTAAACAACAACCGCCTGCTGGGGTTGATGGGCGAGCTGGAAGGGCGCATCTCCGGCAGCATTCACTATGACAACGTGGCGCCGTGCTTCCTCGGCGGCATGCAGCTGATGATCGAAGAAAATGGCATCATCAGCCAGCAGGTGCCAGGGTTTGATGAGTGGCTGTGGGTGCTGGCCTATCCGGGCATTAAGGTCTCTACCGCGGAAGCGCGTGCGATCCTGCCCGCGCAGTATCGTCGTCAGGACTGTATCGCCCACGGGCGTCATCTGGCGGGCTTTATCCACGCCTGCTACACCCGTCAGCCGCAGCTGGCGGCGAAGCTGATGAAGGACGTCATTGCCGAGCCGTACCGCACGAAGCTGCTGCCGGGCTTTAACGAGGCGCGACAGGCATCCATGGATATCGGCGCGCAGGCGTGCGGCATCTCCGGCTCCGGCCCGACGCTGTTCGCCCTGTGCGACAAGCCTGACACCGCGCAGCGCGTGGCGGACTGGCTCTCTAAACACTACCTGCAAAATCAGGAAGGCTTTGTTCATATTTGCCGTCTGGACACGGCTGGCGCACGAGTACTGGGATAATTAATGAAACTCTATAACCTTAAAGATCATAACGAGCAGGTCAGCTTCGCGCAGGCGGTAACTCAGGGGCTGGGCAAAAATCAGGGGCTGTTCTTCCCGCATGACCTGCCGGAATTCCAGCTGACCGACATCGACGAGCTGCTGAAACAGGACTTCGTCACCCGCAGCACCAAAATTCTGTCTGCGTTTATCGGCGACGAAATTCCGCAGGAGCTGCTGGAAGAGCGCGTGCGTGCGGCGTTCGCTTTCCCGGCGCCGGTTAAGCAGGTTGAGCCTGACGTTGGCTGCCTGGAGCTGTTCCACGGCCCGACGCTGGCGTTTAAAGACTTCGGCGGCCGCTTTATGGCGCAGATGCTGACCCACATCAGCGGCGACAAACCGGTGACCATCCTGACCGCGACCTCCGGCGATACCGGTGCGGCGGTGGCGCATGCCTTCTACGGCCTGAAAAACGTCCGCGTGGTGATCCTCTATCCGAAAGGCAAAATCAGCCCGCTGCAGGAAAAACTGTTCTGTACGCTCGGCGGCAACATTGAAACCGTGGCAATTGACGGCGATTTCGATGCCTGCCAGGCGCTGGTCAAGCAGGCTTTCGACGACGAAGAGCTGAAGGTGGCGCTGGGTCTGAACTCTGCTAACTCCATCAACATCAGCCGTCTGCTGGCGCAGATTTGCTACTACTTCGAAGCGGTGGCGCAGCTGCCGCAGGAAGCGCGCAACCAGCTGGTGATCTCCGTGCCGAGCGGTAACTTCGGTGACCTGACGGCAGGTCTGCTGGCGAAATCCCTGGGTCTGCCGGTGAAACGCTTTATCGCCGCGACCAACGCCAACGACACCGTGCCGCGCTTCCTGAAAGACGGGAAGTGGGCGCCGAACGCTACGCAGGCGACGCTCTCCAACGCGATGGATGTGTCACAGCCGAACAACTGGCCGCGCGTGGAAGAGCTGTTCCGCCGTAAGATCTGGCGTTTGGGTGACCTGGGTTACGCCGCGGTGACGGATGAAACCACCAAAGAGACCATGCGCGAGCTGAAGGCGGTGGGATATACCTCTGAACCGCACGCGGCGATTGCCTACCGCGCGCTGCGCGACCAGCTTAACCCGGGTGAATATGGCCTGTTCCTGGGCACCGCGCATCCGGCGAAGTTCAAAGAGAGCGTAGAAGCGATCCTGGGCGAAACGCTGCCGCTGCCGAAAGAGCTGGCCGAGCGCGCCGACTTGCCTCTGCTGTCACATGAGCTGCCGGCAGATTTTGCCGCGCTGCGTAAGCTGATGATGACCCGCGCGTGATTGTGTTGCCCGGTGGCGGCTACGCCTTACCGGGCCTACAACGACCACGACGACCTAATCGTAGGCCGGGTAAGCGCAGCGCCACCCGGCAATCGCAACACCGATATCTATGCCGGGTAAGGCGAAGCCGCCACCCGGCTTTTTTATGGAGAAATTAAGGAGAGAAAAAGCAGGAAAAAAGCAGAAATTCCCAATAAATGCGGTCACTTAGCGTTTAGGATTGCAGAGAATAACATCCCCCGTTCCCCTCGCGTAATCTCCTTACATCGGCCCACGTTGGGCAAGAAGAATAAGGAGTCACCTGTGTCTACACTGAAACCTGCACTCATCGCGCTTTCACTGGTGCTGGCCGCCCCCATGGCGGTTCAGGCATCTGAAATTACCCTCGTACCGGCGGTTAAACTGCAGATTGGCGACCAGGATAACAACGGTCATTACTGGGACGGCGGCCGCTGGCGCGACCACGACTGGTGGAAGGCGCATTATGACTGGCGTGATAACCACTGGCGTCCACATGGTGAGCATCGTAAACACGACGATCGTCACGATGACCATCACCACGATGACCACCGCGACGATCGCGGCCCGGACTGGAAACACCATTAATGCAAAACCCCGCCAGCTGGCGGGGTTTGTTTTACTGCTCGTGGCGCTTAAACACCAGCTCGCCTTTCCCTGACGCTTCTTCGTCAAAGAAATAGCCTTCGCTGTTGAAGGCGGTCAGCTGCTCCGGCTTCGTCAGGCGGTTCTGGATGATGTAGCGGCTCATCAGGCCGCGCGCTTTCTTGGCGTAGAAGCTGATCACCTTGAACTTACCGTTCTTCTCGTCGAGGAATACCGGTTTGATAATCTCCGCATCCAGCTTTTTCGGCTTCACCGACTTGTAGTATTCATCGGATGCCAGGTTTATCACCACGTTGTCGCCCTGGGCGTGCAGCGCCGCATTAAGCTTGTCGGTAATGATATCGCCCCAGAAATGGTACAGATCTTTGCCTTTGGCATTTTCCAGGCGAATCCCCATCTCCAGACGATACGGCTGCATCAGATCCAGCGGGCGCAGTACGCCGTACAGACCCGACAGCATGCGCAGATGCTGCTGGGCAAAATCGAAATCGGCTTCGCTAAAATCTTCCGCCTGCAGGCCGGTGTAGACATCACCTTTAAACGCCAGAATCGCCTGGCGAGCGTTTGCCGGGGTGAAATCCGGGTGCCACTCGTGAAAGCGGGTCGCGTTAAGATCGGCCAGCTTGTCGCTGATGCTCATCAGCGAGGCGATTTGCGGCGCAGAGAGCTTACGCGCTTCGCGGATCAGCTGTTGCGAGTAGTCCAGCAGTTCAGGCTGGGTATAGCGCTCGGTGGCGAGCGGGCTCTGGTAGTCGAGCGTTTTTGCAGGTGAAATTAGAATCAGCATATCCAGTCCTTGCAGGAAATTTAGAGCGACTTTAGCAAAAAATCGCCCTGAATTGATCGATAGCTGTTATTGCCGCGGCAAATCATCCCACGTGCCGGGGGCAAGCTGCGCCTTAACGTCGGGATAGCGGGCGGGATCAAATACCGGCGGAACGCCGAGTTTGCGCTGACGCAGATAGTCTCTGGCAATCAGGGTCACAACGGGTGAGAGCAGCAGGATAGCGGTGAGGTTCGTGATCGCCATCAGCGCCATAATGATATCGGCCAGCTGCCAGACCAGCGGCATACTGAGGAAGGAGCCAGCGATGATCATCAGAATGACCGCGAGACGCAGGGTTCCGATTGCGGCGCGGGAGTCGAGTTTCAGGAAAATAAGGTTATTTTCGGCGTAGAGGTAATTCACCACAATCGAACTGAAGGCAAACAGCACCAGGACGAGCGAGACAAATCCTGCTCCCCAGCCGCCGGTCAGGTTCACCAGCGCCTGCTGGAGAAGCTGTATCCCGGCGGTACCAGAAGAATGCGGGACGGGGCCTGCCAGCAGCAAAATCATGGCGCTGGCGGAGCAGATGATAATGGTATCGGTAAAGACGCCAATCATCTGCACAATGCCCTGTGCCGCCGGGTGTGGCGGCCAGGAAGAGGCGGCAGCGGCCGCGTTGGGGGTTGACCCCATTCCGGCTTCATTGGAGAACATGCCCCGCTGAAAACCCGCCATCAGCGCCTGGCTGAAGGTGTAGCCCAGCGCCCCGGAGGCCACCTCGCGCCAGCCAAAAGCGCTTTTGACGATGGTCGCAATCACGCCCGGCACCTGGTCGATATGCAGTGCGGCGACGAACAGGCTCGCGACAACCCAAAGCAGCGCCATAACGGGAACCAGCCACTGCATCAGGCGGGCGATGCCCCTGAGACCGGCTGAAATGGTGAGCAAAACGACGAGAGCTAACACGATACCGGCGATCCACTCCGGGCAGGAGAAGGCATAGCGCAGGGCATTGGCGACAGAATTTGCCTGGACGGTATTAAAAATAAGGCCGTACGCGAGCAGTAAAAAAAGCGAGAACAGAACGCCCATCCAGCGCATCCCTAAGCCACGCGCCATGTACCAGGCAGGACCGCCGCGAAACTGGCCGTTTTTATCTTTCTCTTTATACAGCTGGGCGAGCGAACTTTCCGCAAAGGAGGTGGCCATCCCGAGTAGCGCCGTTACCCACATCCAGAAGACCGCGCCTGGCCCACCGGCGCTGATGGCCAGCGCAACGCCCGCCAGATTCCCGCTGCCGAGGCGTGCCGCCAGGCTGGTACAGAGTGCCTGGAACGACGTTAATCCGCCCGGCTGGGGCGTAACGCTGTTTTTCAGACTTCTGCCAAACTTGCGAATATAACGAAACTGGATAAACCCACTGCGTAGCGTAAACCAAATACCTGCTCCCAGAAGCAGGTAAATCATTATCGAACCCCACAGGACTTCGTTAATAAAGAAAAAGAAATCAGGCATTAACGTCCCTCTTGTTGATGCCAAAGTGAATATGTAAGCGCTACCACTGATTGGGCATGCTGTTGCTTAGCAGCCTGTTAATCTTCCGAGTTTACCATACTCTGCCTAAGCGCACTGTCTGCGGTTGCGCTACCCCTCCGTCGTGTTATCATCAGGGCAGACCGGTTACATCCCCCTAACAAGTAAACCTGTCATTTTTCCGCTGCAGGCATGCTGTCGGTAGCGTGAATTATCCAGGGCACGTTAAAAGAGAAACACTATCATGACGGATAAATTGACCTCCCTTCGTCAGTTCACCACTGTCGTAGCTGACACCGGAGATATCGCGGCAATGAAGCTGTACCAGCCGCAGGATGCCACAACCAACCCTTCTCTGATCCTTAACGCCGCACAGATCCCTGAGTATCGCAAACTGATTGACGACGCAGTGACCTGGGCGAAAGCGCAGAGCAATGACCGCGCGCAGCAGGTTGTGGATGCCACCGACAAGCTGGCAGTGAACATCGGTCTGGAAATCCTGAAACTGGTTCCTGGCCGTATCTCTACCGAAGTGGATGCACGTCTCTCCTACGACACCGAAGCGTCTATCGCGAAAGCGAAACGTCTGATCAAAATGTACAACGACGCTGGCATCAGCAACGACCGTATCCTGATCAAACTGGCTTCTACCTGGCAGGGTATCCGCGCGGCAGAGCAGCTGGAAAAAGACGGTATCAACTGTAACCTGACCCTGCTGTTCTCCTTCGCGCAGGCGCGCGCATGTGCAGAAGCAGGCGTATACCTGATTTCTCCGTTCGTGGGCCGTATTCTGGACTGGTACAAAGCCAACACCGATAAGAAAGAGTACGCGCCGGCTGAAGATCCAGGCGTGGTTTCTGTTACTGAAATCTACGAATACTACAAACAGCACGGCTATGAGACAGTGGTTATGGGCGCAAGCTTCCGTAACGTCGGAGAAATCATCGAGCTGGCTGGCTGTGACCGCCTGACCATCGCCCCTGCGCTGCTGAAAGAGCTGGCAGAAAGCGAAGGTACCATCGAGCGTAAGCTGTCTTACACCGGTGAAGTGAAAGCACGCCCAGAGCGCATCACTGAATCCGAGTTCCTGTGGCAGCACAACCAGGATCCAATGGCTGTAGACAAGCTGGCGGACGGTATCCGTAAGTTTGCTGTTGACCAGGGCAAACTGGAAAAAATGATCGGCGACCTGCTGTAATCATTCTGCGTGACCGGGTTCCCGGTCACGCGACTTCTTTCGTACCCTGTCTGAATCTCCTCTCTGCGTGTATCATTCCCTTTAATCAGTACTTTTTGAATGGAATGGATATGAATACCTTACGCATCGGCTTAGTGTCGATTTCTGACCGCGCCTCCAGCGGCGTTTACCAGGATAAAGGCATCCCCGCTCTGGAAGAGTGGCTTGGCAGCGCGCTGACCACCCCCTTTGACATTCAGACCCGCCTGATCCCTGACGAACAGCCGATCATCGAGCAGACGCTCTGCGAGCTGGTGGATGAGATGAGCTGCCACCTTGTTCTGACGACGGGCGGAACCGGCCCCGCGCGCCGCGACGTGACGCCGGACGCAACGCTGGCGATCGCCGATCGTGAAATGCCGGGCTTCGGCGAACAGATGCGCCAGATCAGTCTACACTTTGTTCCGACGGCCATTCTTTCCCGCCAGGTGGGAGTGATCCGCAAACAGGCGTTAATACTTAATCTGCCGGGCCAGCCGAAATCAATTAAAGAGACGCTGGAAGGGCTGAAGGCGGAAGATGGCAGCGTCCTCGTTCACGGCATCTTTGCGAGTGTACCGTATTGTATACAGCTGCTTGACGGCCCCTATGTGGAAACCGATGAGAAAGTAGTAGCAGCTTTTCGCCCGAAAAACGCACGTCGCGAAACAATCTCCTGAAATTAACCAATATGTGGCATTAGCTGAAGCGGCGATAGCGTGGTAAAGCTTTTACGGTATAGTAATTTTTTCTTTACGATTGCTGTAAAAATAAATCCACAACACACGCAAATGGTTCGCTATGTCACATAACACCCGACCTCTGAATCGACAGGACTACAAAACCCTCACGCTCGCGGCCTTAGGCGGCGCGCTGGAGTTTTACGACTTCATCATCTTTGTTTTCTTCGCCGCCGTGGTGGGAGAACTCTTCTTCCCGGCGGATATCCCGGAATGGCTGCGTCAGGTGCAAACCTTCGGCATTTTTGCCGCCGGATATCTGGCGCGTCCGCTGGGCGGCATTATCATGGCCCACTTTGGCGATCTGGTCGGGCGCAAGAAGATGTTTACCCTTAGCATTTTGCTGATGGCCGTGCCGACGCTGGCCATTGGTCTGCTGCCCACCTATGCCTCGATGGGCATCCTTGCTCCGTTGCTGCTGTTGCTGATGCGCGTCCTTCAGGGCGCGGCGATTGGCGGTGAAGTGCCGGGCGCGTGGGTGTTTGTCGCGGAGCATGTTCCGGCGCGCCGCATTGGTATTGCCTGCGGAACCTTAACCGCGGGGTTAACGGTAGGGATTTTGCTTGGTTCCGTCGTCGCGACAATTGTAAACACCAGCATGACGCAGCAGGCCGTGCACGACTGGGGCTGGCGTATTCCGTTCCTGCTGGGCGGGGCGTTTGGTCTGGTCGCGATGTACCTGCGCCGCTGGCTGCAGGAGACGCCGATTTTCCTCGAGATGCAGCAGCGCAAGGCGCTGGCGCAGGAGCTGCCGGTGAAGGCGGTCGTGGTACGCCATAAAAAAGCGGTGGTGGTGTCGATGCTGCTCACCTGGCTGCTCTCGGCGGGCATTGTGGTGGTGATATTGATGTCCCCGGTGTGGCTGCAAAAGCAGTACGGTTTCGCTCCTGCCGTGACGCTACAGGCGAACAGTATCGCGACAATCATGCTCTGCTTTGGCTGCCTGGCCGCCGGGCTGGCGGCAGATCGTTTCGGTGCCAGCGTTACCTTTATCGTCGGCAGCCTGTTACTGGCCGCATCAAGCTGGGCGTTTTACCATCTGGCGGGTAGCCATCCTGAACAGCTGTTCCTGCTGTACGGCACGGTAGGGCTGTGCGTGGGCGTTGTCGGGGCGGTACCGTACGTGATGGTCCGCGCGTTCCCGCCGGAGGTACGCTTCACCGGGATCTCATTTTCCTACAACGTGTCGTATGCCATTTTTGGCGGGCTGACGCCGATTGCGGTGACGGTGCTGATGGGCGTGTCGCCGATGGCGCCAGCCTGGTATGTACTCGCGCTCTCGCTGATGGGGCTGGTATTAGGATTTTGGCTTCGTCAGGCGGGGGGATGTCGTGCCCGCGAGGCGGGCACGACAGAGGGATCAGTGTTTTTCACCAATCGGTAGAATGGTGCGGTCAAACTGCTCGTTCAGCACTTCACCCATTGCGAGGTAGATAGCGCTTGCGCCGCAAACCAGACCAATCCAGCCTGCAACATGAACGATGCCTTCGTTATCCACCAGGTGACCAATCGCCAGCAGGGCGAACAGTACGGTCAGGCTCAGGAAAACGAACTGCAGCATGCGGTTACCTTTCAGGGTGCCGAAGAACATGAACAGGGTGAAGACGCCCCACAGGCCCAGGTAAACGCCCAGGAAGTGGGCGTTTGCCGCGTCTGCCATGCCCATTTTAGGCAGTAGCAGAATGGCAACCAGGGTCAGCCAGAAAGAACCGTAAGAGGTGAAGGCGGTTAAGCCGAAGGTATTGCCTTTCTTATATTCCAGCAGGCCCGCGAAGATTTGCGCGATACCGCCGTAAAAAATGCCCATCGCCAGAATAATGCCATCCATCGGGAACATCCCGATGTTGTGCAGGTTCAGCAGGATAGTGGTCATGCCAAAACCCATCAGGCCCAGCGGAGCCGGATTAGCCAACTTAGTGTTGCCCATAAGTCCTCAAAAAAATCATCATTAATATGGTGAAATGGTTAAACCCGCGTCAATACTCCCTGACGGGGCGCGGCATCATAATGGGCGCTATCGATGGCGTCTATGATCTCATCAGGGTGAAATTAAAATTTTTTTTATGCTTGCCCCTTGATGGATGCCGTCGCGACCCCATCTTGTAGTCAACCGCAGTGTGTGGACCTGAAAAAAATCAAATCTGGGCAGTTGAAAAAGCACGTTCTGCCCTTATTACAGGTACACAACCACATGTTGACTGAATTTTTAGTGGAGACGTTTAGATGGGTAAAATTATTGGTATCGACCTGGGTACTACCAACTCTTGTGTAGCGATTATGGATGGCACTACTGCACGCGTGCTGGAGAACGCCGAGGGCGATCGCACCACGCCTTCTATCATTGCTTATACCCAGGATGGTGAAACTCTGGTTGGTCAGCCGGCTAAACGTCAGGCAGTGACAAACCCGCAAAACACCCTGTTTGCGATTAAACGCCTGATCGGCCGCCGCTTCCAGGACGAAGAAGTTCAGCGTGACGTTTCCATCATGCCTTACAAAATCATCGCGGCAGATAACGGCGATGCATGGCTTGATGTGAAAGGCACCAAAACTGCACCACCGCAGATTTCTGCTGAAGTGCTGAAAAAAATGAAGAAAACCGCTGAAGATTACCTGGGTGAGCCGGTAACTGAAGCTGTTATCACCGTTCCTGCGTACTTCAACGATGCTCAGCGTCAGGCAACCAAAGATGCTGGCCGTATCGCAGGTCTGGAAGTAAAACGTATCATCAACGAACCAACCGCTGCTGCACTGGCTTACGGTCTGGATAAAGAAGTTGGCAACCGCACTATCGCGGTTTACGACCTGGGTGGTGGTACCTTCGATATCTCTATTATCGAAATCGACGAAGTTGACGGCGAAAAAACCTTCGAAGTTCTGGCAACCAACGGTGATACCCACCTGGGTGGTGAAGACTTCGATACCCGTCTGATCAACTACCTCGTTGACGAGTTCAAGAAAGATCAGGGCATTGACCTGCGTAACGATCCGCTGGCCATGCAGCGCCTGAAAGAAGCCGCTGAGAAAGCGAAGATCGAGCTGTCTTCCGCTCAGCAGACCGACGTGAACCTGCCGTACATCACCGCAGACGCGACCGGTCCTAAACACATGAACATCAAAGTGACCCGTGCGAAACTGGAAAGCCTGGTAGAAGACCTGGTGAACCGTTCTATCGAGCCGCTGAAAGTTGCTCTGCAGGACGCTGGCCTGTCTGTATCTGACATCCAGGACGTTATCCTGGTTGGTGGTCAGACCCGTATGCCAATGGTTCAGAAGAAAGTGGCTGAGTTCTTTGGTAAAGAGCCACGTAAAGACGTTAACCCGGACGAAGCGGTCGCAATCGGTGCTGCGGTTCAGGGTGGCGTACTGACCGGTGAAGTTAAAGACGTACTGCTGCTGGACGTTACCCCGCTGTCTCTGGGTATCGAAACCATGGGCGGTGTGATGACTGCGCTCATCAACAAAAACACCACCATCCCAACGAAACACAGCCAGGTGTTCTCTACCGCTGAAGACAACCAGTCTGCGGTAACCATCCATGTGATTCAGGGTGAGCGTAAGCGTGCGGCGGATAACAAATCTCTGGGTCAGTTCAACCTGGACGGTATTAACCCGGCACCGCGCGGCATGCCGCAGATCGAAGTGACCTTCGACATCGATGCTGACGGTATCCTGCACGTGTCTGCGAAAGACAAAAACAGCGGTAAAGAGCAGAAGATCACCATCAAGGCATCTTCTGGCCTGAACGAAGCGGAAATCGAAAAAATGGTTCGCGATGCCGAAGCTAACGCGGAATCCGACCGTAAGTTCGAAGAGCTGGTTCAGACCCGCAACCAGGGTGACCATCTGCTGCACAGCACCCGTAAGCAGGTTGAAGAAGCAGGCGATAAGCTGCCAGCGGAAGACAAGACTGCTATCGAAGCTGCACTGAGTGCGCTGGAATCCTCACTGAAAGGTGAAGACAAAGCGGACATCGAAGCGAAGATGCAGGAACTGGCGCAGGCTTCTCAGAAGCTGATGGAAATCGCTCAGCAGCAGCACGCTCAACAGCAGGCGGGCGCTGACGCTTCGGCGAACAACGCGAAAGACGACGACGTTGTCGACGCTGAGTTCGAAGAAGTTAAAGATAAAAAATAATCGCCCTGATGCAGGGTAATTAATCGGCACGGGCGTAGGAGAACTCTCCACGCCCGTGCTCGCATGTTAAGGGGCTTAAAAAAACCAATGGCAAAGCAAGACTATTACGAGATTTTAGGCGTTCCGAAAACTGCGGAAGAGCGTGAAATCAAAAAGGCGTACAAGCGCCTGGCCATGAAATTCCACCCGGACCGTAATCAGGGTGACAAAGAGGCTGAAGCCAAATTTAAAGAGATCAAAGAAGCCTACGAAGTCCTGACCGATGCACAGAAACGTGCGGCCTATGACCAATACGGTCACGCAGCCTTTGAACAGGGCGGCATGGGCGGCGGTGGATTCGGCGGCGGCGGCTTTGGCGGCGGCGCTGACTTCAGCGATATCTTTGGCGATGTATTTGGCGATATCTTCGGCGGCGGGCGTGGTCGTCAGCGCGCGGCGCGCGGCGCGGACCTGCGCTACAACATGGAGCTGACGCTGGAAGAGGCCGTTCGCGGTGTCACCAAAGAGATCCGTATCCCGACGCTGGAAGAGTGTGACGTTTGCCACGGCAGCGGCGCGAAAGCGGGTACGCAGCCTCAGACCTGTCCAACCTGTCACGGCTCTGGCCAGGTACAGATGCGTCAGGGCTTCTTCGCGGTACAGCAGGCCTGTCCTCACTGTCACGGTCGCGGCACGCTGATTAAAGATCCATGCACCAAATGCCACGGGCACGGTCGCGTTGAGAAAACGAAAACCCTGTCCGTTAAAATCCCGGCTGGCGTTGATACGGGCGACCGCATCCGTCTGGCAGGTGAGGGCGAAGCAGGGGAGCACGGCGCACCGGCGGGCGATCTGTACGTTCAGGTTCAGGTCAAGCAGCACGCCATCTTTGAGCGTGAAGGTAATAACCTGTACTGCGAAGTGCCGATCAACTTCGCGATGGCGGCACTGGGCGGTGAAATCGAAGTGCCTACGCTGGACGGTCGCGTGAACCTGAAAGTACCTGGGGAAACCCAGACCGGCAAGCTGTTCCGCATGCGCGGAAAAGGCGTTAAATCCGTTCGCGGTGGCGCCCAGGGCGACCTGCTGTGCCGCGTCGTCGTCGAAACGCCGGTTGGCCTGAACGACAAGCAGAAACAGCTGCTGAAAGAACTGCAGGAGAGCTTTGGCGGCCCAACGGGTGAGAAAAACAGCCCGCGTTCCAAAAGCTTCTTCGATGGCGTCAAAAAATTCTTCGATGATTTGACCCGCTAATTCGTTAGCTGATTTTCATCTTCGAAAGCCCGGAAGCGATTCCGGGCTTTTTTATTTGCGCGTATAGCTCGGTTAAACTGAGTCTATACTCAACATTAATCTGTTTTTGCCGAGCTATTTGGCTTGGTATTATGGTTTTATCGAGGTATTGTTGTAAAAGAGAGAACTTAAATGAAATTACTACACCGTTTCTTTAGCAGTGAGGCGTCCGGTGGGGTGATCCTGATTATTGCCGCAGCGGCCGCGATGGTGCTGGCTAACCTTGGCATCACGCAGGATCTCTACCATGCATTTCTGGAAACGCCCGTTGAGCTGAAGGTCGGGGCGCTGGAAATTAACAAGAACATGCTGCTGTGGATCAACGATGCGCTAATGGCGGTATTCTTCCTGCTGGTAGGTCTTGAGGTTAAGCGTGAGCTGGTTCTGGGCTCGCTTGCCAGCCGCCAGCGCGCGGCGTTTCCTGTGATCGCAGCCATCGGCGGAATGGTCGTTCCGGCGTTGCTCTTCCTGGCGTTCGCCTGGCAGGATCCTGTTGCGCGTGACGGCTGGGCGATCCCGGCCGCGACGGATATCGCCTTTGCGCTCGGTGTCTTAGCCTTGCTCGGTAGCCGCGTGCCGGTGGCCCTGAAAATCTTCCTGATGGCGCTGGCGATCATCGATGACCTGGGCGCCATTGTGATTATCGCGCTGTTCTATACCAGCGATCTGTCGATCCTGTCCCTGAGCGTCGCCGCCGGGGCGATTGCGGTGCTGGCGCTGCTGAACATCTTCAATGTTCGCCGCATCGGTATCTATATCCTGGTGGGGATGGTGCTGTGGACGGCGGTGCTGAAATCCGGCGTGCACGCCACGCTGGCAGGCGTGATTGTGGGCTTCTTCGTGCCGCTTAAACCGCAGGACGGCAAGTCGCCTGCCAAACAGCTGGAGCATGTGCTGCACCCGTGGGTTGCCTTTATGATCCTGCCGCTGTTTGCGTTTGCCAACGCGGGCGTTTCCCTCGGCGGCGTGACACTGGACGGGCTGACGTCCGTGCTGCCGCTGGGCATCATTGCCGGGCTGTTTATTGGTAAGCCGTTGGGCATTAGCCTCTTCTGCTGGCTGGCGACGAAGCTGAAGCTGGCGTCATTGCCGCACGGCACAACGTTTGGTCAAATTATGGCTGTCGGCGTGCTGTGTGGAATCGGGTTTACGATGTCGATCTTTATCTCGACGCTGGCGTTTGGTGCGCATGCGCCTGAGCTTATCGTCTGGGCTAAACTCGGCATTCTCATCGGATCATTACTGGCCGCGGTAATCGGTTATACCTTGTTGATGGTGAAGTTGTCCGGCCAGGCCGTACAGGCATAACGGAACACCGGGAGGAGGCGATCCTCCTTCCGATATAAACTCAGGGAGAGAAGACGCGATGTCTCATTTAAATTACAACCATCTGTACTACTTCTGGCACGTTTACAAACAGGGCTCGGTGGTGGGGGCGGCAGAGGCGCTCTACCTGACTCCGCAAACCATCACCGGGCAAATCAAGGCCCTGGAAGAGCGCCTTCAGGGCAAGCTGTTCAAGCGTAAAGGGCGTGGGATTGAACCCAGCGAACTGGGTGAACTGGTGTTCCGCTATGCGGACAAAATGTTCACCCTGAGCCAGGAGATGCTGGATATCGTCAACTATCGCAAAGAGTCGAACCTGCTCTTTGACGTGGGCGTGGCGGATGCGCTGTCCAAACGGCTGGTGAGCGGCGTGCTGGATGCGGCGGTAGTCGAAGACGAGCAAATCCACCTGCGCTGCTTTGAATCCACCCACGAGATGCTGCTGGAACAGCTGAGCCAGCACAAGCTGGACATGATTATCTCGGACTGCCCGATTGACTCCACCCAGCAGGAAGGGCTGTTCTCGGTGAAGATTGGCGAATGCGGCGTGAGCTTCTGGTGCATTAATCCACCGCCGGAGAAACCGTTCCCCGCGTGCCTTGAAGAGCGCCGTCTGCTGGTGCCGGGAAGACGTTCCATGCTCGGACGCAAGCTGCTGAACTGGTTTAATTCGCAGGGGCTGAAGGTAGAAATCCTCGGTGAGTTCGACGATGCGGCGCTGATGAAAGCCTTTGGCGAAGCCCATAATGCGATCTTCGTTGCGCCGACGCTGTACGCGCACGATCTCTATTCAGACGACAAGATTACGGAGATAGGCAGAGTGGATAACGTGCTGGAGGAGTATCACGCCATATTTGCCGAAAGAATGATTCAGCACCCGGCGGTGCAGCGAATCTGCAATCGTGACTACTCGGCGCTGTTTACGCCACCGGCAATCTGAAGGCATAAAAAAACCCGCGTTAAGCGGGTTCTTTAAACAAGCAACAACAAGTAGCGATTAAGCCAGTTTGTTGATCTGCGCGGTCAGGTTTGCTTTATGACGCGCTGCTTTGTTTTTGTGGATCAGACCTTTAGCAGCCTGACGATCCACGATTGGTTGCATTTCGTTAAATGCGTTCTGCGCTGCAGCTTTGTCGCCTGCTTCGATTGCTGCGTACACTTTCTTGATGAAAGTACGCATCATAGAGCGACGGCTTGCGTTGTGCTTACGAGCCTTTTCAGACTGAACGGCACGTTTCTTAGCTGATTTGATATTAGCCAAGTCCAACTCCCAAATATGTTCTATGTGGACAATTCAAAGGCCGAGGAATATGCCCTCTTTGCCTTCTTTTGTCAATGGATTTGTGCAAATAAGCGCCGTTAATTAGCGACGCTACGTTACGTAGTGATGGCGCAGGATTCTACCAGCTTGTCTTCCCTGAATACAGCCTTTCGGCATAAAAATCGCAGTTCAGGAGCAGATTTTTTCGCTGCGAAAGGTCAGCCTGATGAAATCATTACGGCTTTCTGTTTTGCGCGAACAATCGCCGGTTAACCTTAACCGCTGTACAAGGTATACTTTGGCGATTTTCACTGTTTTGAGCCAGACATGAAGCTGATACGCGGCATACATAATCTCAGCAGCGCGCCACACGGGTGCGTGCTGACTATTGGTAATTTCGACGGCGTGCATCGTGGTCATCAGGCGCTGTTGCAGGGATTGCGTAAAGAAGGGGAGGCCCGCGGCCTGCCCGTTGTAGTGATGATTTTCGAGCCGCAGCCGCTGGAGCTGTTCGCGGGCGATAAATCTCCCGCCCGACTCACTCGCCTGCGCGAGAAATTGCGCTATCTGGCGGAGTCCGGCGTGGACTATGTATTGTGTTTACGTTTCGATCGTCGCTTTGCCGCGCTGACAGCACAAAATTTCGTCAGCGACCTGCTGGTTAAGCGTCTTGGCGTACAGTTTCTCGCCGTGGGTGATGATTTCCGCTTTGGCGCTGGTCGTCAGGGCGATTTCTTGCTATTACAGAAGGCTGGTCTGGAGTATGGATTTGACGTCACCAGCGCGATGACCTTCTGCGAAGGCGGCGTACGCGTCAGCAGCACGGCGGTGCGTCAGGCGCTGGCTAATGATGACCTGGACACGGCAGAAACCCTGCTGGGGCATCCGTTCACTATCTCTGGCCGCGTGGTCCATGGCGATGCGCTGGGCCGCACGATAGGCTTCCCGACGGCGAATATACCGCTGCGTCGTCAGGTTTCCCCGGTTAAAGGGGTGTATGCGGTGGAAGTAGCAGGACTGGGCGATAAGCCGTTCTACGGCGTCGCCAATATTGGCACGCGTCCGACCGTCGCCGGTGTGCGTCAACAGTTAGAAGTGCACCTGCTGGACGTTGTAATGGACCTCTATGGTCGCCATATAGATGTGATACTGCGTAAAAAAATACGCAACGAGCAGCGATTTGGTTCGCTGGATGAACTAAAAGCGCAAATTGCGCGAGATGAATTGACGGCCCGCGAGTTTTTTGGGCTTTGAACCCGGCTTAACTGCCTACGTGATAAATACGGAACCGAGAATCTGATGAGTGACTATAAATCAACCCTGAATTTGCCGGAAACAGGGTTCCCGATGCGCGGCGATCTCGCCAAGCGCGAACCGGGAATGCTGGCGCGTTGGACCGATGATGACCTGTACGGCATCATTCGTGCAGCCAAAAAAGGCAAAAAAACCTTCATTCTGCATGATGGCCCTCCATATGCGAATGGCAGCATTCATATTGGTCACTCGGTTAACAAGATTCTGAAAGACATTATCGTGAAGTCCAAAGGCCTCACGGGATATGACTCGCCTTACGTTCCAGGCTGGGACTGCCACGGTCTGCCAATCGAGTTGAAAGTGGAGCAAGAGTTTGGCAAGCCTGGTGAGAAGTTCACCGCCGCCGAGTTCCGTGCGAAGTGCCGCGAATACGCAGCCACGCAGGTTGACGGTCAGCGCGCTGACTTCATCCGTCTGGGCGTGCTGGGCGACTGGTCGCATCCGTACCTGACCATGGACTTCAAAACGGAAGCCAACATCATCCGTGCGCTGGGTAAAATCATCGGTAATGGCCACCTGCACAAAGGCGCTAAGCCGGTGCACTGGTGCGTGGACTGCCGTTCTGCGCTGGCAGAAGCGGAAGTTGAATATTACGACAAAACCTCTCCATCTATCGACGTGGCGTTCCAGGCCGTCGATCAGGATGCGGTGAAAGCTAAATTTGGCGTCTCCTCGGTAAACGGCCCGATCTCTCTGGTGATCTGGACCACCACCCCGTGGACCCTGCCAGCCAACCGCGCGATCTCCCTGTCCGGTGAGTTCGAATACGCGCTGGTTCAGATTGACGGTCAGGCGGTTATCCTGGCGAAAGATCTGGTTGAGAGCGTGCTGAAGCGCGCGCATATCAGCGACTACACCGTGCTGGGCACCGTGAAAGGCGACGCGCTGGAGCTGATGCGCTTCAAACACCCGTTCCTGGACTTCGACGTTCCGGCGATCCTGGGCGACCACGTGACGCTGGAAGCGGGTACCGGTGCGGTGCATACCGCCGGTGGCCACGGTCCTGACGACTACAACATCAGCCTGAAGTACGGTCTGGAAATCGCTAACCCGGTTGGCCCGGACGGATCTTATCTGCCTGGCACCTACCCGGCGCTGGACGGTATCAACGTCTTCAAAGCGAACGACATCATCGTCGACATGCTGCGCACCAGCGGCGCGCTGCTGCACGTTGAAAAAATGCAGCACAGCTATCCGTGCTGCTGGCGTCACAAGACCCCGATCATCTTCCGTGCGACCCCGCAGTGGTTCGTCAGCATGGATCAGAAAGGCCTGCGCGAGCAGTCTCTGAAAGAGATCAAAGGCGTGCAGTGGATCCCTGACTGGGGCCAGGCGCGTATCGAATCCATGGTGGCTAACCGTCCTGACTGGTGTATCTCCCGTCAGCGTACCTGGGGCGTGCCGATGTCTCTGTTCGTACATAAAGAGACGCAGGAGCTGCACCCGAACACTCTGGAACTGATGGAAGAAGTGGCGAAGCGCGTCGAAGTTGACGGCATTCAGGCGTGGTGGGATCTCGACGCCCGCGACATCCTGGGCGCTGACGCAGACAACTACGAGAAAGTGCCGGATACCCTGGACGTGTGGTTCGACTCCGGGTCTACTCACTCCTCCGTGGTTGACGTGCGTCCGGAATTTGCCGGTCACGCTGCCGATATGTATCTGGAAGGATCTGACCAACACCGCGGCTGGTTCATGTCATCTCTGATGATCTCCACCGCCATGAAGGGTAAAGCGCCTTACCGTCAGGTACTGACTCACGGCTTCACCGTGGATGGTCAGGGCCGCAAGATGTCCAAATCTATCGGTAACACCGTTTCTCCGCAGGATGTGATGAACAAGCTGGGCGCAGACATTCTGCGTCTGTGGGTGGCCTCTACCGATTACACCGGCGAAATGGCGGTGTCTGACGAGATCCTGAAGCGTGCTGCCGACAGCTATCGTCGTATCCGTAACACCGCGCGCTTCCTGCTGGCGAACCTGAACGGGTTCGATCCGGCAAAAGACATGGTGAAACCGGAAGAGATGGTGGTGCTGGACCGCTGGGCAGTAGGCTGCGCGAAAGCGGCGCAGGAAGATATCCTGAAAGCCTATGAGTCTTACGACTTCCACGAAGTGGTGCAGCGCCTGATGCGCTTCTGCTCCATCGAGATGGGCTCGTTCTACCTCGACATCATCAAAGACCGCCAGTACACCGCGAAGGCGGACAGCGTGGCGCGTCGTAGCTGCCAGACCGCGCTGTTCCACATTGCAGAAGCGCTGGTGCGCTGGATGGCGCCGATCATGTCCTTCACCGCGGACGAAATCTGGGGCTACCTGCCGGGCGATCGTGAGAAGTATGTGTTCACGGGCGAGTGGTACGAAGGTCTGTTCGATCTCTCCAGCACCGAAGCAATGAACGATGCCTTCTGGGACGAGCTGCTGAAAGTGCGTGGCGAAGTGAACAAGGTTATCGAGCAGGCGCGCGCAGACAAAAAAGTCGGCGGCTCTCTGGAAGCGGCAGTTACGCTGTACGCCGAACCGGAGCTGGCGGCGAAGCTGACGGCGCTGGGCGATGAATTACGATTTGTCCTGTTGACCTCCGGTGCGAAAGTTGCGGATTATGCCGATGCTTCTGCTGATGCTCAGCAGAGCGAACTGCTCAAAGGACTGAAAGTCGCGCTGAGCAAAGCCGACGGTGAGAAATGCCCGCGTTGCTGGCATTACACCACCGATGTTGGCCTGGTGGCGGAACACGCAGACATCTGCGGACGCTGTGTAAGCAACGTCGCCGGTGACGGCGAAAAACGTAAGTTTGCCTGATGAGTAAAACTCTCTGTTCAACAGGACTGCGCTGGCTGTGGCTGGTTGTGGTGGTGCTGATTATCGATCTGGGCAGCAAGTTCCTGATCCTCCAGAATTTTGCTCTGGGGGAGACGGTTCCGCTGTTCCCGTCGCTTAACCTGCACTACGCGCGTAACTACGGCGCAGCGTTTAGTTTCCTTGCCGACAGCGGTGGCTGGCAGCGCTGGTTCTTTGCGGGTATCGCTCTCGGTATCTGCGTGATCCTCGCGGTGCTGATGTACCGCTCGAAGGCGACGCAAAAGCTGAATAACATCGCCTACGCGCTGATCATTGGCGGCGCGCTGGGCAACCTGTTTGACCGCCTGTGGCACGGCTTTGTGGTCGATATGATCGACTTCTACGTCGGCGACTGGCACTTCGCGACCTTTAACCTGGCCGACACCGCAATTTGCGTTGGCGCCGCGTTAATCGTGCTGGAAGGCTTCCTGCCTAAACCCGCCGCGAAAGAGCAGGCGTAACACACTCGCCCGGCGGCGTAACGCCACCGGGCAAAACAAGTGAGCAATTTGCATGTCTAAATCCGTACAGAGCAACAGCGCGGTTCTCGTTCACTTCACGCTGAAGCTGGATGACGGCTCCACGGCCGAATCCACCCGCAATAACGGCAAACCAGCCCTGTTTCGCCTGGGCGATACCTCCCTGTCTGAAGGTCTTGAGCAGCAGCTTCTGGGCCTGAAAGAGGGTGAGAAAAAAGCCTTTTCGCTGGAGCCGGATGCCGCGTTTGGCGTGCCGAGTCCGGACCTGATCCAGTATTTCTCGCGCCGCGAGTTTATGGACGCGGGTGAACCGGAGATCGGAGCGATTATGCTCTTTACCGCTATGGACGGCAGCGAAATGCCTGGTGTGATCCGCGAAATCAACGGCGACTCCATTACCGTTGACTTCAACCATCCGCTTGCCGGGCGTACCGTTCATTTTGATGTTGAAGTGCTGGAAATCGATCCTGCACTGGAGGCCTGAAATGCAGATCCTGTTGGCTAACCCGCGCGGCTTCTGCGCCGGTGTAGACCGCGCTATCAGCATTGTTGAAAACGCGCTGGAGATTTACGGCGCGCCGATTTATGTGCGTCACGAAGTGGTGCACAACCGCTACGTGGTCGACAGCCTGCGCGAGCGCGGCGCCATCTTTATCGAGCAGATCAGCGAAGTGCCGGACGGTGCGATCCTGATCTTCTCCGCGCACGGCGTCTCGCAGGCGGTACGTAACGAAGCGAAAAGCCGCGACCTGACCGTCTTCGATGCCACCTGTCCGCTGGTGACAAAAGTGCATATGGAAGTGGCGCGCGCCAGCCGTCGTGGTGAAGAGTCGATTCTGATTGGCCATGCCGGCCATCCGGAAGTCGAAGGCACCATGGGGCAGTACAGCAACCCGGAAGGGGGGATGTATCTGGTTGAGTCGCCTGAAGATGTCTTTACGCTGAACGTTAAAAATGAGGCCCGTCTGTCGTTTATGACTCAGACGACGCTCTCCGTAGACGATACCTCAGACGTGATTGACGCGCTGCGTCAGCGCTTCCCGAAAATCGTCGGTCCGCGTAAGGATGATATCTGCTACGCGACCACTAACCGTCAGGAAGCGGTGCGCGCGCTGGCTGAACAGGCGGATGTGGTGCTGGTGGTCGGCTCCAAAAACTCGTCTAACTCCAACCGTCTGGCCGAACTGGCGCAGCGTATGGGGAAAGCGGCGTTTCTGATCGACGATGCTACGGACATTCAGGAAGCGTGGGTGAAAGAGGCGAAATGTGTAGGCGTCACCGCAGGCGCTTCCGCGCCGGATATTCTGGTGCAAAACGTGATTACCCGTCTGCAGGAGCTGGGCGGTGGCGAGGCTATTCCGCTGGAAGGGCGTGAAGAGAACATCGTTTTCGAAGTCCCGAAAGAACTGCGCATCGACGCCCGCGAAGTCGAATAGTCCTTTTTCTGATGAAAGGCCAGCACCTCCTGTGCTGGCCTTTTTTTTACCCGTTACTTTATCGTGACGACAAAATCATGTCTTTTACTGATATTTAAGTCGGTTTCACGTTAAATTCTAATTATCGGTGTTTTCAGTTGGCAGTGCTTCTCAAGGCTGGTTAATCTGAAAACGGTTTACATCATTTTAACGTAAGAGAATAACTATGCATGATGCACAGATCCGTGTCGCCATTGCGGGCGCGGGTGGACGTATGGGCCGTCAGCTGATTCAGGCGGCACTTCAGATGGATGGCGTCGCGCTTGGCGCGGCACTGGAGCGTGAAGGTTCGTCGCTTCTGGGGGCCGATGCAGGTGAGCTGGCGGGCGCAGGCCACACGGGCGTTACCGTGCAAAGCAGCCTGGAGGCGGTTAAAGAGGATTTCGATGTCTTCATCGATTTTACCCGCCCGGAAGGGACGCTCGCGCATCTGGCATTTTGCCGTCAGCACGGCAAAGGGATGGTGATCGGCACCACCGGTTTTGACGATGCGGGCAAGCAGGCTATCCAGGATGCATCCAAAGAAATTGCGATTGTCTTCGCCGCAAACTTCAGCGTCGGCGTTAACGTCATGCTGAAGCTGCTGGAGAAGGCCGCGAAGGTAATGGGCAACTATACCGATATCGAGATCGTAGAAGCTCACCACCGTTACAAAGTTGATGCGCCATCGGGTACGGCGCTGGCGATGGGCGAAGCGATTGCTCATGCACTCGATAAAGATTTAAAAGACTGCGCGGTCTATACCCGTGAAGGTTACACCGGCGAACGCGTGCCTGGCACCATTGGCTTCGCAACCGTGCGCGCGGGCGACATCGTCGGCGAACACACGGCGATGTTCGCCGATATTGGCGAACGTGTCGAAATTACGCATAAAGCCTCCAGCCGTATGACGTTCGCCAACGGCGCCGTACGTTCCGCTTTGTGGCTTAAAAGTAAGAAAGATGGCCTTTTTGATATGCGAGACGTGCTCGATCTCAACAATTTGTAAGCATTATTACCCATCGTGATGTGGTTATTGCAGTCGTAATTTTTTGATTGCATAGGGCAATATTTTATTGCCCTTTTATTTTATCTGTTTCATCGCGTGCTTTTGCTTAATGCTCTAAAAATATATCTCTTATAGCGTTTTAACGTTACTGAAATGTAAATTTTGACCATCCGGTCTACTTTTTCATGCTCCAACACGACATTTTTTATTAAACCCGGCACGCAAGCGTTTTCTGCGGTGATTTACCTGATCTTTTTGTCGCTTAAGCTATGTTCCGCTCGCCAGGCTTGCAAAAGGCTAAGCAAAATATCCGTTTTAAGTTGACTTTTACCCACCAAATCTCCAGAATGCCGCCGTTTGCCAAAAATCCGCTGGCAACACATTTGCATTGATCCATGACATGCTATGAATTAATATGCAAATAAAGTGAGTGAATATTCTCTGGAGGGTGTTTTGATTAAGTCAGCGCTATTGGTTCTGGAAGACGGAACCCAGTTTATCGGTCGGGCCATAGGGGCAACGGGTTCGGCGGTTGGGGAAGTCGTTTTCAATACTTCAATGACCGGTTATCAAGAAATCCTCACTGATCCTTCCTATTCTCGCCAAATCGTTACTCTTACTTATCCTCATATCGGCAATGTCGGCACCAATGCGGCTGACGAAGAATCCTCTCAGGTACATGCGCAAGGCCTGGTCATCCGCGACCTGCCGCTGATTGCCAGCAACTTCCGCAATACCGAAGACCTCTCTTCTTACCTGAAGCGCCATAACATCGTGGCGATTGCCGATATCGATACCCGTAAATTAACGCGTCTGCTGCGCGAGAAGGGTGCACAGAACGGCTGCATCATCGCGGGTGATAACCTCGATGCGACGCTGGCGCTGGAAAAAGCGAAAGCCTTCCCGGGCCTGAACGGCATGGACCTGGCGAAAGAAGTGACTACTGCTGAAGCCTACAGCTGGACTCAGGGTAGCTGGACGCTGGAAGGCGACCTGCCGGAAGCGAAAAAAGAGAGCGAGCTGCCGTTCCACGTGGTGGCCTACGATTTCGGCGCCAAGCGCAACATCCTGCGCATGCTGGTTGACCGCGGCTGCCGCCTGACGGTGGTGCCGGCACAAACGTCCGCCGAAGACGTGCTGAAGATGAATCCGGACGGTATTTTCCTGTCCAACGGCCCTGGTGACCCGGCGCCGTGCGATTACGCCATCGCCGCCATCAAGTCCTTCCTGGAAACCGACATCCCGGTATTCGGCATCTGCCTCGGCCATCAGCTGCTGGCGCTGGCGAGCGGTGCAAACACCGTTAAGATGAAGTTCGGCCACCACGGCGGTAACCACCCGGTAAAAGATATCGATAACAACACGGTGATGATCACCGCGCAGAACCACGGCTTCGCCGTCGATGAAGCCTCAATGCCGGCTAACCTGCGCGTGACCCATAAGTCGCTGTTCGATGGCACCCTGCAGGGGATTCATCGCACCGATAAGCCTGCGTTCAGCTTCCAGGGCCACCCGGAAGCGAGCCCGGGCCCGCACGACGCCGCGCCGCTGTTCGATCACTTCATCGAACTTATCGAGCAATACCGTAAGACCGCTAAATAATCAGGAGCCGAGAAGACAATGCCAAAACGCACAGACATAAAAAGCATCCTGATCCTTGGCGCTGGCCCGATCGTCATCGGCCAGGCCTGCGAATTCGACTACTCCGGCGCGCAGGCGTGTAAAGCCCTGCGCGAAGAGGGTTACCGCGTTATCCTGGTGAACTCTAACCCGGCCACCATTATGACCGACCCGGAAATGGCCGATGCTACCTACATTGAGCCGATTCACTGGGAAGTGGTGCGTAAAATCATCGAGAAAGAGCGTCCGGACGCGGTGCTGCCAACCATGGGCGGCCAGACGGCGCTGAACTGTGCGCTGGAGCTGGAGCGTCAGGGCGTGCTGGAAGAGTTCGGCGTGACCATGATTGGTGCGACCGCCGACGCGATTGATAAAGCAGAAGACCGTCGCCGCTTCGACGTGGCAATGAAGAAAATCGGCCTCGACACCGCGCGTTCCGGTATCGCACATAACATGGAAGAAGCGCTGGCCGTCGCGGCTGACGTGGGCTATCCGTGCATCATCCGTCCATCGTTCACCATGGGCGGCACCGGCGGCGGTATCGCCTACAACCGCGAAGAGTTCGAAGAGATTTGCGAGCGCGGTCTGGATCTCTCCCCAACCAAAGAGCTGCTGATTGATGAATCGCTGATTGGCTGGAAAGAGTACGAGATGGAAGTGGTGCGTGATAAAAACGACAACTGCATCATCGTCTGCTCCATCGAAAACTTCGATGCGATGGGTATCCACACCGGCGACTCCATCACCGTTGCGCCAGCCCAGACCCTGACCGACAAAGAGTATCAAATCATGCGTAACGCCTCGATGGCGGTACTGCGTGAAATCGGCGTGGAAACCGGCGGTTCTAACGTGCAGTTCTCGGTGAACCCGAAAACCGGCCGTCTGATTGTTATCGAAATGAACCCGCGCGTGTCCCGTTCCTCCGCGCTGGCCTCTAAAGCGACCGGCTTCCCGATTGCGAAAGTGGCGGCGAAGCTGGCGGTGGGTTACACCCTCGACGAGCTGATGAACGACATCACCGGTGGCCGCACGCCTGCGTCCTTCGAGCCGTCCATCGACTACGTTGTCACCAAAATTCCACGCTTCAACTTCGAGAAGTTCGCAGGCGCGAACGACCGTCTGACCACCCAGATGAAATCTGTCGGTGAAGTGATGGCGATTGGCCGCACGCAGCAGGAATCCCTGCAGAAAGCGCTGCGCGGCCTCGAAGTGGGCGCGACCGGCTTCGACCCGAAAGTGAGCCTGGACGACCCGGAAGCGCTGACCAAAATTCGCCGCGAGCTGAAAGACGCGGGCGCTGAGCGTATCTGGTATATCGCCGATGCCTTCCGTGCGGGCCTGTCCGTCGACGGCGTGTTCAACCTGACCAACATCGACCGCTGGTTCCTGGTGCAGATTGAAGAGCTGGTGCGTCTGGAAGAGCAGGTCGCGGAGCTGGGCATCAATGGCCTGGACGCTGATTTCCTCCGCGTGCTGAAGCGTAAAGGCTTCGCCGATGCGCGTCTGGCTAAGCTGGCGGGCGTGCGTGAAGCGGAAATCCGCAAGCTGCGCGACCAGTATGACCTGCACCCGGTCTACAAGCGCGTAGACACCTGTGCGGCTGAATTCTCGACCGACACCGCCTACATGTACTCCACCTATGAAGACGAGTGCGAAGCGAACCCGTCCGTCGACCGCGACAAGATTATGGTGCTGGGCGGCGGTCCAAACCGTATCGGCCAGGGCATCGAGTTCGACTACTGCTGCGTACACGCCTCCCTGGCGCTGCGCGAAGACGGTTACGAGACCATCATGGTCAACTGTAACCCGGAAACCGTCTCTACCGACTATGACACCTCTGACCGCCTCTACTTCGAGCCGGTTACCCTGGAAGACGTGCTGGAAATCGTGCGCATCGAGAAGCCAAAAGGCGTTATCGTGCAGTACGGCGGCCAGACCCCGCTGAAGCTGGCGCGCGCGCTGGAAGCAGCAGGCGTGCCGGTTATCGGCACCAGCCCGGACGCGATTGACCGTGCTGAAGACCGCGAGCGTTTCCAGCAGGCGGTTGACCGTCTGAAGCTGAAACAGCCGGCGAACGCCACCGTCACCGCCATTGAAATGGCCGTTGAGAAGGCGAAAGAAATTGGCTACCCGCTGGTGGTGCGTCCTTCGTACGTGCTGGGCGGCCGCGCGATGGAAATCGTGTATGACGAAGCCGACCTGCGTCGCTACTTCCAGACCGCTGTGAGCGTGTCGAACGATGCGCCAGTGCTGCTCGACCGCTTCCTCGACGACGCGGTGGAAGTGGATGTGGACGCCATCTGCGACGGCGAAATGGTGCTGATTGGCGGCATCATGGAGCACATCGAGCAGGCTGGCGTGCACTCCGGCGACTCCGCCTGTTCTCTGCCGGCGTACACGCTGAGCCAGGAGATTCAGGACGTGATGCGCCAGCAGGTGCAGAAGCTGGCCTTCGAGCTGCAGGTTCGCGGCCTGATGAACGTCCAGTTCGCGGTGAAAGACAACGAAGTCTACCTGATTGAAGTGAACCCGCGTGCGGCACGTACCGTACCGTTCGTCTCCAAAGCCACCGGCGTACCGCTGGCGAAAGTGGCGGCGCGCGTGATGGCGGGCCAGACGCTGGCGCAGCAGGGCGTGACCAAAGAGATCATTCCACCGTACTACTCGGTGAAAGAAGTGGTGCTGCCGTTCAACAAATTCCCGGGCGTTGACCCGCTGTTAGGGCCAGAAATGCGCTCTACCGGGGAAGTGATGGGCGTGGGCCGCACCTTCGCCGAAGCGTTCGCGAAGGCGCAGCTGGGCAGTAGCTCCACCATGAGAAAATCAGGCCGTGCGCTGCTCTCCGTTCGCGAAGGCGACAAAGAGCGCGTGGTTGACCTGGCCGCCAAGCTGCTGAAACAGGGCTTCGAGCTGGACGCAACCCACGGTACGGCGATTGTGCTGGGCGAAGCCGGCATCAACCCGCGTCTGGTGAACAAGGTGCATGAAGGTCGTCCGCACATTCAGGACCGTATCAAGAATGGCGAGTACACCTACATCATCAATACCACCGCAGGCCGCCAGGCGATTGAAGACTCCAAGCTGATTCGCCGCAGCGCGCTGCAGTACAAAGTGCACTACGACACCACCCTGAACGGCGGTTTCGCGACGGCCATGGCGCTGAACGCGGATGCCACCGAGAAGGTGATTTCGGTTCAGGAAATGCACGCGCAGATTAGCAAGTAAGTAAAAATGCCCGGTGCCGTTCGGTTGCCGGGCATTCTCCCATCTTCAGAACCTTCTGGTTTTTCATCCGCATTCAGTCAGTTAGCCTAAAATGGTTAGGTCGATAACGAAATTCAACTGAGAGCAGGGGAAAACACCATGCAAAATAAATTACTGATCGCTTCCGTTCTGGCTGCCACGACAATGTTCACCGTTGCGGGCTGTTCGTCTAATCAGGCCGTAAAAACCACCGATGGCAAAACCATTGTCACCGACGGCAAACCGCAGGTAGATGACGATACCGGTCTGGTGTCGTATAAAAACGCCGAAACCGGTCAAACCGAGCAGATCAACCGTGACCAGGTGAAATCCATGGGCGAGCTGGATAACTAATTCAGAATTCTGACGTAAGCCCGTCAATAATATTCACTATTAGCCTGTTGAATTACTGACTACACTCTTTTGTTAAAAGAAAGCAGTAACAACAGGCTAATCAATGATTCTGATAATTTATGCCCATCCTTATCCGCAGCACTCGCATGCGAATAAGCGGATGCTTGAGCAGGTAAGGACGCTTGATAACGTAGAGATACGTTCCCTCTATCAACTTTATCCCGATTTTAATATCGATATCGCCGCCGAACAGGAGGCGCTCTCCCGTGCCGATCTGATTATCTGGCAGCACCCCATGCAGTGGTACAGCACGCCCCCGCTGCTGAAACTGTGGATTGATAAAGTCTTCTCCCACGGCTGGGCGTATGGACACAACGGCCATGCGCTAAAAGGGAAAAGCCTGATGTGGGCGGTCACCACCGGCGGTGGTGAAAGCCATTTTGATATCGGTTCCTTCCCGGGTTTTGACGTCCTGGCGCAGCCGCTGCAGGCGACTGCGCTCTATTGCGGCCTGAACTGGCTCCCGCCTTTTGCGATGCACTGCACGTTTGTTTGCGACGATGAAACGCTGCAGGCGCAGGCTCGTCATTATAAACAACGCTTACTTGAGTGGCAGGAGACGCATCATGGATAGCCATACGCTGATACAGGCGCTGATTTACCTCGGCGCGGCGGCGCTGATTGTGCCCGTGGCGGTACGCCTGGGGCTGGGTTCGGTGCTCGGCTACCTGATTGCGGGCTGCGTCATTGGGCCGTGGGGCTTTCGGCTGGTCACGGATGCCGAGGCGATTCTCCATTTCGCTGAAATCGGCGTGGTGCTGATGCTGTTTGTGATTGGCCTGGAGCTCGACCCGCAGCGGCTGTGGAAGCTTCGCGCCTCGGTATTTGGCGGCGGGGCGCTGCAGATGGTGGCCTGCGGCCTGCTGCTGGGTGGGTTCTGCATCCTGTTGGGTATGGACTGGAAAGTGGCAGAGCTCATCGGCATGACGCTGGCGCTCTCCTCGACGGCGATTGCCATGCAGGCGATGAACGAGCGAAATCTGACGGTCTCCCAGATGGGACGCAGCGCGTTCTCGGTGCTGCTGTTCCAGGACATTGCCGCTATCCCGCTGGTGGCGATGATCCCGCTGCTGGCGGCCAGCGGTTCCTCTACCACGCTGGGCGCTTTCGCGCTGTCGGCGCTGAAGGTGGCGGGCGCGCTGGCGCTGGTGGTGCTCCTTGGCCGCTACGTGACCCGCCCGCTGCTGCGGTTTGTTGCCCGTTCTGGCCTGCGTGAAGTGTTCAGCGCCGTAGCGCTGTTCCTGGTGTTTGGCTTCGGTCTGCTGCTGGAGGAGGCCGGGCTGTCGATGGCGATGGGGGCGTTCCTCGCGGGCGTTCTGCTGGCGAGCTCTGAATACCGTCACGCGCTGGAAAGCGATATCGAGCCGTTCAAAGGACTGCTGCTGGGGCTGTTTTTCATCGGCGTCGGAATGTCCGTCGACTTCGGCACGCTGGTGACGCACCCGCTGCGGATCGTCATCCTGCTCGTCGGCTTCCTGGTCATTAAAATGGTGATGCTGTGGCTGGTTGCTCGCCCACTGAACGTGCCGGGCAGGCAGCGCCGCTGGTTCGCCGTGCTGCTGGGGCAGGGGAGTGAATTTGCGTTCGTGGTCTTTGGCGCCGCGCAGATGGCAAACGTGCTCGATCCCGAGTGGGCGAAGGCGCTGACGCTGGCGGTGGCACTGTCGATGGCGGCGACGCCGGTGCTGCTGGTGGTGCTGACGCACCTGGAAAAATCGGGCAGCGAGCAGGAGCGCGAGGCCGACGAGATCGACGAGGAGCAGCCGCGCGTCATCATCGCCGGATTTGGCCGCTACGGGCAGATCGTGGGTCGTTTACTGCTGTCGAGCGGGGTGAAAATGGTCATCCTCGATCACGATCCCGACCATGTCGATACCCTGCGTAAATTTGATATGAAGGTGTTTTACGGGGATGCGACCCGCGTCGATCTGCTGGAATCCGCCGGGGCGGCAAAAGCCGAGGTGTTAATTAACGCCATTGACGATCCGGAAACCAGCATGCAGATGGTGGAACTGGTAAAAGAGCATTTCCCGGCGCTGACTATTATCTCCCGCGCGCGTGATGTGGATCACTACATCCGGCTGCGACAGGCTGGCGTAGAGGCGCCTGAACGTGAAACGTTCGAAGGTGCGCTGAAGTCTGGCCGAGTGGCGCTGGAAAACCTGGGGCTCGGGGCGTATGAAGCGCGTGAGCGTGCAGACCTGTTCCGCCGCTTTAATACCGAGATGGTTGAAGAGATGGCGGCGATGGCCGGCAGTACGGCCACCGAGCGCGCGGCGGTGTTCAAACGCACCAGCGCGATGCTGACGGAAATCATTAACGAGGACCGTAACCACCTGTCGCTGATCCAGCGCCATGGCTGGCAGGGCACGGAAGAGGGCAAGCATACCGGCGATCCGGCTGACGAGCCCGAGAGTAAACCTTCCGCGTGAAGTGGAGTTGCCAGCAATATTAAAAAATTTCTTTATCTTTACCCTGCCGCCAGTCGACGAAAGATTAAGCTTTCCGTATAGTGGCGGCAATTTTTTGCATCCGGGAAATTTTCAATGATCAGTCTGATTGCAGCGCTGGCGGTGGACCGCGTTATCGGTATGGAAAATGCCATGCCGTGGAACCTGCCTGCCGATCTCGCATGGTTTAAACGTACTACGTTAAACAAGCCGGTAGTGATGGGCCGCCTGACCTGGGAGTCGATTGGTCGTCCATTGCCGGGCCGTAAGAATATCGTTATCAGCAGCCAGCCGGGCACTGACGATCGCGTCGAATGGGTAAAATCAGTAGACGAGGCGATTGCTGCATGCGGCAATGCCGAAGAGATCATGGTGATTGGCGGTGGGCGCGTGTACGAGCAGTTCCTGCCAAAAGCGCAGAAGCTGTATCTGACCCACATTGATGCAGAAGTGGAAGGGGATACCCATTTCCCGGACTACGATCCGGACGAGTGGGAATCGGTATTCAGCGAATTCCACGACGCGGATGCACAGAACTCCCACAGCTACTGCTTCGAGATTCTGGAACGTCGTTAAGTGATTTTCCCTCTCCCGGCCGGGAGAGGGAATAGCGTATCAGGAGGCGACTGCCTCGCCTTCTCCTAAGTCCAGCTGTCGGTTGGACGGCTGCACAAAGTAAGCTTTATCTTCCCAGCGTAAGCAGGTTAACTCTCCGCCCCAGCAGCATCCGGTATCCAGACCGTAAATCCCTTCCGGTGTGCCTTTTCCTTCCAGCGCAGCCCAGTGACCAAATACCACGCTGTACTCGCTTGTCACCGGCCCCGGAATGGCAAACCACGGTTTCAGCGGAGCGGGCGCACTTTCCGGCGTCTCTTTGGAATACATGTCCAGCTGTCCGTTCGGGAAGCAGAAGCGCATGCGGGTGAACGCGTTGGTGATAAAGCGCAGACGGGCCAGACCGCTGAGATCCTCGCTCCAGTGGTTCGGCATATCGCCGTACATGGCATCGAGGAAGAAAGGATACGAGTCGCTCGCCAGCACCGCCTCAACGTCACGCGCGCAGGTTTTCGCCGTCTCGAGATCCCATTGTGGCGTGATCCCGGCATGCGCCATGACCAGCTTTTTCTCTTCGTCGATCTGCAGTAGGGGCTGACGGCGCAGCCAGTTAATCAGATCGTCCGCGTCCGGCGCATCCAGCAGTGGGGTGAGGCGATCTTTAGGTTTGTTGCGGCTGATCCCGGCGAAAACCGCCAGCAGATGCAGATCGTGATTGCCCAGCACCATGCGGACGCTGTCGCCCAGCGATTTGACGAAACGTAATACTTCAAGGGAGCCGGGGCCACGCGCGACTAAATCGCCCGTCAGCCAGAGCGTGTCCTGTCCTGGCGTAAAGTCGACCTGTTTTAACAATGCGATCAGTTCATCGTAGCAACCGTGAACGTCGCCAATCAGATATGTAGACATTAGATTAATGAATGAGTGTGGTTACGGCGAGACGGAACACAGGAATGGCAACGCGGAAATCATTGCCATCGACGTCGACCATTTCATAATGGCCTTGCATAGTACCCATCGGCGTTTCAATCACCGCGCCGCTGGTGTACTGGTACTCTTCGCCAGGGGCGATGTGGGGCTGTTCACCGACCACACCTTCACCCTGAACTTCGATTTCGCGGCCATTGCCGTTGGTGATAAGCCAGTAGCGTCCGCGCAGCTGCACGGGCGTCCGCCCCAGATTGCGAATGGTCACGGTGTAAGCAAAGACAAAACGTTCTTCGTCCGGTGATGACTGTGATTCAACATAGACGCTTTGTACATGGACACATACGCGGGGCGAATCAATCATGGCTTAGCTCTCCTTCGGCGGCGCATTATCGCTGATGTAATTAGCCAGCTTGCAGTATTGCTCTACGGAAATGTTCTCCGCACGCATTGCCGGGTCGATTCCCAGTTCGGCTAACACCTCAACGGTAAAGGAATTGCTGAGGCTGTTACGGATCGTTTTACGACGCTGGTTAAAGGCTTCAGTGGTAATGCGGCTCAGTACACGCAGATCTTTAACCGGATACGGTTTCGTTTTGTGCGGTACAAGGCGCACAACCGCTGAATCCACTTTCGGTGGTGGTGTGAACGCTGACGGCGGTACTTCGAGTACCGGGATCACGTTGCAGTAATATTGTGCCATCACGCTTAAACGACCATACGCTTTACTGTTCGGGCCTGCAACCAGACGGTTAACAACCTCTTTTTGCAACATGAAGTGCATGTCGGCAATGGCATCAGTATAGCTAAAGAGGTGGAACATAAGCGGCGTGGAGATGTTGTACGGCAGGTTGCCGAAGACGCGCAGCGGCTGGCCCATTTTTTTCGACAGTTCGCCAAAGTTCATGGTCATGGCGTCCTGCTGATAGATGGTCAGCTTCGGCCCGAGGAACGGGTGCGTTTGCAGGCGTGCGGCCAGATCGCGGTCCAGTTCGATGACGGTCAGCTCGTCGAGGCGTTCGCCTACCGGCTCGGTCAGCGCGGCAAGGCCCGGGCCGATTTCGACCATCGCCTGACCTTTTTGCGGATTAATAGCCGAGACAATGCTTTCGATCACGAACTGATCGTTAAGGAAGTTTTGCCCGAAACGTTTACGGGCTAAGTGGCCCTGATGGACTCGATTAGTCATTGAGTATTAACAATCATTTTGATGGCGAGATTAAGCGCCGTAATAAAACTGCCGACATCCGCTTTCCCCTGGCCTGCCAGATCCAGCGCAGTACCGTGGTCAACGGACGTTCGAATAAAGGGTAAACCGAGGGTGATATTCACCCCGCGGCCAAAGCCCTGGTATTTTAGCACGGGCAGGCCCTGATCGTGGTACATCGCGAGCACGGCGTCGGCATTATCCAGGTATTTCGGCTGGAAAAGGGTATCTGCAGGCAGCGGCCCGCTGAGATTCATCCCCTTCGCCCGCATTTCGTTGAGTACCGGAATGATGGTGTCGATCTCTTCGGTGCCCATGTGCCCGCCTTCACCGGCGTGCGGATTCAGGCCGCAGACCAGCACGTGCGGCTGCGGGATCCCAAACTTTGTCTGCAGATCGTGATGCAAAATCCCGATGATTTCGCGCAGGAGATCAGGGGTGATCGCGTCAGGAATGGCTTTGATCGGCAGATGGGTGGTCACCAGCGCAACGCGCATTTCCTCCGTCGCCAGCATCATCACCACTTTCGGGCTACGTGAGCGCTCTTCGAAGAACTCCGTATGCCCGGTAAACGGTATACCCGCTTCGTTGATGACGCCTTTATGGACGGGACCGGTAATCAGGGCGGCAAATTCGCCCTTCAGGCAACCGTCGCAGGCGCGCGCCAGGGTTTCCACGACATAGTGGCCGTTTTCCGTGCTGAGTTGTCCCGGAATAACCGGTGTACGAAGCGGAACAGAAAGAAGGGTGAGTGTACCGGCTTGCTGGGGTGCAGGCTGTTGGCCTTCAACGTAAGGGATGAGTGTTAAAGGCAGACCGAGCAGCGTTGCCCGGTCTTGTAACAGTGTTGCATCGGCGCAGACAACCAGTTCTACCGGCCAGCTGCGCTGGGCGAGCTGGACAACGAGGTCAGGCCCAATCCCGGCGGGTTCGCCGGGCGTGATAACAACACGATGCTGTTTCATTAGTTGCTCAGAACTTTCACGTAAGCGCTGGCGCGTTGTTCCTGCATCCAGGTTGCTGCTTCTTCAGAGAACTTGCGGTTAAACAGCATACGGTAGGCTCTGTCTTTCTGTGCCGCATCCGTTTTATCAACGTTACGGGTGTCCATCAGCTCGATCAGATGCCAGCCGAATGAAGAGTGGACCGGCGCGCTGATCTGGCCTTTGTTCAGCTTCATCAACGCATCGCGGAAGGCAGGATCGTAGATATCCGCAGCCGCCCAGCCCAGATCGCCGCCCTGGTTAGCAGAGCCTGGATCCTGAGAGAACTCTTTTGCTGCTTTCGCAAATGAGGTTTTACCGCTCTTAATGTCAGCTGCGATCTGTTCCAGCTTCACACGCGCCTGATCGTCAGTCATGATCGGTGACGGTTTCAGAAGAATGTGGCGAGCGTGAACTTCGGTGACGGAGATATTTTGGCTCTGGCCGCGCAGATCGTTCACCTTCAGAATGTGGAAGCCCACGCCTGAACGGATAGGACCGACGATATCCCCTTTCTTCGCCGTGCTCAGCGCCTGGGCAAAGATGGATGGCAGCTCCTGAATACGGCCCCAGCCCATCTGGCCGCCTTTCAGCGCCTGTTGGTCAGCGGAGTAGGTGATTGCCAGCTTGCCAAAGTCGCCGCCGTTACGCGCCTGTTCAACAATAGAACGCGCCTGGCTTTCGGCTTCCGCAGCCTGATCGGACGTTGGGTTCTCTGGCAGTGGGATCAGAATGTGGCTCAGGTTCAGCTCTGTGCTCGCATCGTTCTGGTTACCCACCTGTTTTGCCAGCGCGTCGACTTCCTGAGGCAGGATGGTAACGCGGCGACGCACTTCGTTGTTACGCACTTCCGAAATCAGCATCTCTTTACGGATCTGGTTACGGTAGGTAGCGTAGCTGATGCCGTCATAGGCCAGGCGGCTGCGCATCTGGTCTAAAGACATATTGTTCTGCTTCGCGATGTTAGCGATCGCCTGATCGAGCTGCTCGTCAGTGACCTTCACACCCATTTTCTGCCCCATCTGCAGAACGATCTGATCCATGATCAGACGCTCCAGGATCTGGTGGCGCAGCGTGGCGTCATCCGGAAGCTGTTGACCGGCTTCGCCCGAATTGAGCTTCACCGATTTCATCAGACCGTCAACGTCACTTTCAAGCACGACGCCGTTGTTAACCACAGCAGCGACTTTATCAACAACCTGGGGGGCCGCGAAGCTGGTATTCGCAACCATAGCGACACCGAGCAGCAGCGTTTTCCAGTTCTTCATACTTTTTCCATTTCAATTAACCGCAAAGCGGATTACGTTGCAAATCAAGCACATTACAAGGCGCTACTGTACGGCAGAATATTCGAGCGCAGCATTTTCTGTGTACCCAGACCGTAGTTGGAACTCAGACCGCGTAACTCGAAGTTAAAGCCAATCACGTTATCGTATTTGCTCTGATTGTTTTGAGTATCCCAGCCGTTAAGCTTGCGTTCGTAGCCGACACGCAGCGCGTAACAGCAGGAGTTATATTGCAGACCCACCATCTGGTCAGCAGGTTTATTGGCGTTAGTGTCGAAGTAGTATGCGCCTACGATTGACCAGCGGTCGGCGATTGGCCAACTCGCTGCGCCACCCACCTGCGAGATACCGTCTTTATACTGTTCTGCACCAGCATATGATGGCAATGTTGCCTGAATATATTCCGGGCTGGCGTAACGATAAGTCAACTGCACCATACGGTCTTCATCGCGACGGTACTCAATAGCCGCACTACTTGTGGCAATATTATCGAGGCGAGTGTCATATTGCACACCACCGCGCAGACCCCAACGATCGGTCATACGCCAGTAAGTATCTCCCGCCCAGACCAGCGATCCCGTTTTGTTATCTTTCTCCCAGTTAATGTTGTCATCACCGGTGCGTGACTCGGTGAAATAGTAGATTTGACCAACAGAAACGTTAAAACGTTCAACGGCAGCATCATCATAAACACGTGTTGTGACGCCGGTCGTTAACTGGTTAGCAGACGCGATGCGGTCAAGACCGCCGTAAGTACGGTCACGGAACAGGCCGCTGTAGTCAGACTGCAGTAAAGAGGAGTCGTAGTTCTGGATTTTGCTCTGATCGCGATACGGCACGTACAAATACTGCATACGCGGTTCAAGCGTTTGGGTATAACCATCCGCCAGCAGAGCCATATCACGCTCGAAGATCAGCTTCCCGTCCATTTTGAACTGCGGAAGCGTTCGGTTGACCGACTCCTCAAGGTTGGCATTTCTACTGGCATTGTAATTATCGATATTTTTTTGCTGATAGTGAGTCGCCATCAGCTTGGCTTCGGTATTCAGGCTCGCCCAGTCGTTAGACCACGGCAGATTGATCGTCGGCTCAAGGTGAACACGCGTCGCTTCAGGCATGTCCGAATCCGTGTTAACGAAATGTACCGCCTGAGCGTAAACCCGGGTGTCGAATGGACCCAAGTCATTCTGATACCAGTTAACGTCCAGCTGTGGCTCTGCCCCATATGTAGGCGTGGACTGGTCAGAAAATACCTGGAATTGCTTGGTCGAGACGGTTGCGTCAAAGTTCTGTACCGCATAGCCTACGCTGAATTTCTGCGTGGCATAGCCATCGGTACTTGAGCCGTATTTGGACGAGAAGTCATTAAAATAAGACGAATCGCTAACTTTGGTGTAGTCAACATTAAAGCGCCATACCTGATCCATTACCCCGGCATGCTGCCAGTAGAATAACCAGCGGTGCTTGTCGCCTTCGGTCGGATGCTCGTCCTGGAAGACTTTATCGGACGGCAGATAATCCAGCTCCATCAGACCCGCACCGGCGTGGGTCAGATAGCGGAACTCGTTCTCCCACATGATGTTGCCGCGCTTGTGGATATAGTGCGGCGTGATCGTCGCATCCATGTTTGGCGCGATGTTCCAGTAATACGGCAGGTAGAACTCAAAGTAGTTCGACGTGCTGTACTTGGCATTCGGGATCAGGAAACCGGAGCGACGTTTGTCACCGACGGGAAGCTGCAGATAAGGGCTGTAGAATATGGGTACTGGACCCAGCTTAAAGCGGGCGTTCCAGATCTCTGCGACCTGTTCTTCGCGGTCATGGATAACCTCGCTCCCGACCACGCTCCAGGTATTTGAACCCGGCAGACATGATGTGAACGTACCGTTTTCCAGGATCGTATAGCGGTTTTCACCGCGCTGTTTCATCAGGTCAGCGTCGCCGCGCCCCTGGCGACCCACCATCTGGTAATCACCTTTCCAGACGTTAGTATCTTTAGTATTCAGGTTTGACCAGGCTTTCGGACCTTTCAGGATGACCTGATTGTCGTCATAGTGCACATTACCCAGCGCATCCACCGTTCGTACCGGCTCGGCCGCACCTTCCGGCTGCTTCTGGTGCAGCTGCACTTCGTCTGCCTGCAGGCGGCTATTGCCCTGGTTAATATCTACATTGCCCGTAAACGTGGCATTGTCAGGGTAAGTCCCTTTCGAACTGTCGGCAGTAATGGTTACCGGCAAGCTATTTGTATCGCCACTCACCAGTGGGCGATTATAACTTGGGACGCCAAGCATACACTGCGAGGCGAGATCGGCCGCCAGCCCCTGTTGACTGTACAGGGCGGAGCCAATCATTGTGGCCAGGAGGGTGGGGATACGTTTTTTCATACGTTGTATTTTATTGTTCCGTCATCAGTGGCTACGGCTTACAAACGCTCAGAGACTATCTTACTCATCTGCGCAGTACCAGCGTTAATCCTGCCCGTTTGCGTGCCAGAGTGTTAGGCTCGCTATCGAATGACGAGTATGATAAAGCAAATTATAGGCGATGTCCTTCAATTGACCGTGACTTGAACACAGTGATGATGACGTTGCGTCGGCCAGGAATATGACTATCCGGGGAGTATATGCAGTATTGGGGTAAAATAATCGGCGTTGCGTTCGCCATCATCATGGGTGCCGGGTTCTGGGGGATTGTGCTTGGGCTTATTATCGGCCATATGTTTGATAAGGCGCGCAGCCGCAAAATGGCCTGGTTTGCCAATCAGCGCGAGCGTCAGTCACTCTTTTTCTCCACCACCTTTGAGGTCATGGGGCACTTAACCAAATCCAAAGGGCGTGTCACAGAAGCCGATATTCAGATTGCCAGCGTTTTTATGGATCGCATGAACCTGCACGGCGACTCCCGTCTGGCAGCGCAAAATGCGTTTCGCATCGGTAAGTCGGATAATTATCCGCTTCGCGAAAAAATGCGTCAGTTCCGCAGCATCTGCTTTGGACGTTTTGATTTAATTCGGATGTTTCTGGAAATTCAAATCCAGGCGGCCTTCGCAGACGGCTCACTTCACCCTAACGAACGTGACGTGCTGTACGTCATTGCGGAAGAGCTGGGCATCTCCCGCATGCAGTTCGACCAGTTCCTGCGCATGATGCAGGGCGGGGCGCAGTTTGGCGGTGGCTATCATCAGCAGTCGTCCGGCGGTGCCTGGCAGCAGGCGCAGCGTGGTCCGACGCTGGAAGACGCCTGTAACGTGCTTGGCGTTAAGCCCTCTGACGATCAGACCACGATTAAACGTGCCTATCGCAAGCTCATGAGTGAACACCATCCGGACAAACTGGTCGCGAAAGGCTTACCGCCAGAAATGATGGAGATGGCGAAGCAAAAAGCGCAGGAAATCCAGAAGGCGTACGAGCTCATAAAAGAGAAGAAAGGTTTCAAATAAAAAAAGCCCGACGATGTCGGGCTTTTTTTTTAGAAGTCCACCGGGGCTTTAAACGTCATCGCGTTACCGAAGGCTGGATGGGTGATGGTGAGCGTCTGCGCGTGCAGCTGCAGACGTGGCGCTAAGGCCAGCGCTTCAGGCGGCGCGTAGAAGCGGTCGCCCAGAATCGGATGACCCAGAGCGAGCATATGCACGCGCAGCTGGTGCGAACGTCCGGTAATCGGCTTAAGCAGGACGCGCGCGGTATTATCCGGCGCGTACTCCAGCACTTCGTACTCGGTCTGCGCGGCCTTGCCGGTTTCGTAACACACCTTCTGCTTAGGCCGGTTCGGCCAGTCGCAGATCAGCGGTAAATCCACCAGGCCTTCCGCCTGCGCGGGGTGGCCCCAGACGCGGGCGACATACTGCTTTTTCGGCTCGCGCTCGCGGAACTGGCGCTTTAACTCGCGTTCCGCCGCTTTGTTCAGCGCTACCACAATCACGCCGCTGGTGGCCATATCCAGGCGATGGACAGACTCCGCCTGCGGATAATCGCGCTGAATGCGCGTCATCACGCTGTCTTTGTGCTCGTCCAGACGCCCCGGCACGGACAACAGGCCGCTGGGCTTGTTGACCACCATAATGTGTTCATCCTGATATAGAATGACCAGCCAGGGATCATGCGGCGGATTGTAAGGCTCCATCACCATCTTGCGCTCCGTTTACTGATGCGTCACAACGATAAGACGCAGGGCATCCAGATGCCAGCCAGCCTGATTCAGGCTTTCCAGCACCTGCTGACGGTTGCTTTCAATCGCCGCCAGCTCGTCGTCGCGGATGTTCGGGTTGACGGCTTTTAACGCCTCCAGACGGGACAGCTCCGCAGACAGTTTCTCGTCGGCTTCACTGCGCGCGGCGTCAATCAGCGCTCTGGCCGCTTTTTCAATCTGGGTTTCGCCCAGTTGCAGAATCGCGTGCACATCCTGCTGTACCGCGTTCACCAGCTTGCTGCCCGTATGGCGGTTTACCGCGCTCAGCTGTCGGTTGAAACTCTCGAATTCAACCTGTCCTGCCAGGTTAGTGCCGTTTTTGTCCAGCAGCAGGCGGACGGGCGTTGGCGGCAGGAAGCGGGTGAGCTGCAGCTGTTTCGGCGCCTGCGCTTCCACAACGTAAATCAGCTCCAGCAGCAGCGTTCCCACCGGCAGCGCCTTGTTTTTTAACAGGGAGATAGTGCTGCTGCCGGTATCGCCGGAGAGAATCAGGTCCAGCCCATTGCGGATCAGCGGGTGTTCCCAGGTGATGAACTGGGCATCTTCACGGGACAGCGCCACATCACGCTCGAAGGTGATGGTGCAGCCATCTTCCGGCAGGCCCGGGAAATCCGGAACCAGCATGTGATCGGACGGGGTCAGGACAATCAGGTTCTCGCCGCGATCGTCCTGGTTGATGCCGACGATGTCGAACAGGTTCATCGAGAAGCTGATCAGGCTGGTGTCGTCATCCTGCTCTTCGATGCTCTCTGCCAGCGCCTGCGCTTTCTCACCGCCGTTGGAATGGATCTCCAGCAGGCGATCGCGGCCCTGCTCCAACTGAGCTTTCAGCGCATCGTGCTTCTCACGGCAGGACTTGATCAGCTCATCAAACCCTTCTGTGTTTTCCGGCGCGGCCAGGTAGCCGATCAGATCGCCATGCACTTGATCATAAATGGTGCGGCCCGTCGGGCAGGTATGTTCAAACGCGTCCAGACCTTCGTGGAACCAGCGTACCAGCACGGACTGCGCGGTTTTTTCCAGATACGGCACGTGGATCTGAATATCATGCGCCTGACCGATACGATCCAGACGGCCGATACGCTGCTCCAGCAGATCCGGGTTAAACGGCAGATCGAACATCACCAGGTTGCTGGCGAACTGGAAGTTACGACCTTCAGATCCGATTTCCGAGCACAGCAGAACCTGTGCGCCGCTGTCCTCTTCCCCGAACCACGCCGCGGCGCGGTCGCGCTCGACGATGGACATGCCTTCGTGGAACACGGCGGCGCGAATGCCTTCACGCTCGCGCAGAACCTGTTCCAGCTGCAGCGCGGTGGCCGCTTTGGCGCAGATCACCAGCACTTTCTGGGAGCGGTGCGCGGTCAGGTAGCCCATCAGCCACTCCACGCGCGGGTCGAAGTTCCACCAGGTGCCGGTATCGCCTTCAAATTCCTGGTAGATTTGTTCCGGATAAAGCATGTCGCGGGCGCGCTCTTCCTGGGTTTTGCGCGCCCCCATAATGCCGGAGACTTTAATCGCCGTCTGATACTGCGTCGGCAGCGGCAGTTTAATCGTATGCAGCTCGCGTTTCGGGAAGCCTTTAACGCCGTTACGGGTGTTACGGAACAGCACGCGGCTGGTGCCGTGGCGGTCCATCAGCATGTCGATCAGCTCTTTACGCGCGGATTCCGCGTTGTCGCTGTCGCTGTTCGCAGCCTGCAAAAGCGGCTCGATATCCTGCTCGCCAATCAGATCGCTCAGGGTGTTGAGCTCGTCATCAGAAAGACGCTTGCCCGCCAGCAGCATGGCGACGGCATCCGCGACCGGACGGTAGTTATTTTGTTCTTCCACGAACTGCGCAAAGTCGTGGAAACGGTTTGGATCGAGCAGGCGCAAGCGGGCGAAGTGGCTTTCCAGACCCAGCTGCTCCGGCGTTGCGGTCAGCAGCAGAACGCCAGGCACGCGCTCGGCAAGCTGCTCGATAGCCATGTATTCGCGGCTCGGCGCGTCTTCGCTCCAGACCAAATGGTGCGCCTCGTCAACAACCATAATGTCCCACTCGGCATCGCACAGGTGCTCAAGACGCTGCTTGCTGCGGCGCACGAAGTCCAGAGAGCAAATGACCAGCTGTTCGGTTTCAAACGGGTTGTCGGCATCGTGCTGCGCTTCGGCATAGCGTTCATCGTCGAACAGGGAGAAACGCAGGTTAAAGCGGCGCAGCATTTCAACCAGCCACTGGTGCTGCAGAGTTTCTGGCACCACGATCAGCACGCGCTCTGCAGCGCCGGAAAGCAGCTGTTGATGCAGGATCATGCCCGCTTCGATGGTTTTACCCAGGCCCACTTCATCTGCCAGCAGCACGCGCGGCGCGTGGCGACGGCCCACGTCGTGGGCGATGTTCAGCTGGTGGGGGATCAGGCTGGTGCGCTGGCCGCGCAGGCCGCTCCACGGCATGCGGTACTGTTCACTCTGGAACTTACGCGCGCGATAGCGCAGGGAGAAGCGATCCATACGGTCGATTTGCCCGGCAAACAGGCGGTCCTGCGGCTTACTGAACACCAGTTTGCTGTCGAGCAGCACTTCGCGCAGGACGACATTGGTCTCGTCGGTGTCCAGACGAGTCCCGATGTAGGCGAGCAGTCCATTCTCTTCTTTTACGTCTTCAATCTTGAGCTGCCAGCCGTCATGGCTGGTCACGGTGTCACCCGGATTAAACATCACGCGGGTTACAGGGGAGTCATTGCGAGCGTACAGACGGTTTTCACCGGTGGCAGGGAAGAGGAGGGTAACCATACGCGTATCGATAGCTACGACGGTTCCTAATCCAAGTTCGCTTTCTGTATCGCTGATCCAGCGTTGACCAAGTGTAAAAGGCATAGTTGTTCGGCTCTAATCTTTAATTGCAGGCAATAGTTCGACTACCGTCAAAAAAGACGGTCATCGAAAAATGGGTCCGGGAATGGAAAGGGCGCTATGGTACTGGATGGCAGCCATTTCGTCACGCGTCAAAATAGGCCAAGTTGCCCTGTCACTAGTGTAGCAAAATCATCGTCGATGAAGGGCAAAATTCCGTCGGCAACCGGCTGAAGCTGACGCGTCAGATAGTGTTCGTAATCCAGAGGAGAATGCTGATAATCCACGGGTTCCGGGCCGCTAGTGGTCCAGACGTATTTAATGGTTCCCCGGTTTTGATATTGCGGCGCGCGGCCACGGCGGACGTTTTCTTCATCCGCCAGACGCGCGGCGCGTACGTGCGGAGGAACGTTGCGCTGGTACTCCGCCAGCGGGCGGCGCAGGCGCTTGCGGTATACCAGCTGCGCGTCAAGTTCGCCCGCCATCAGGCTGGCTATCGTCTCGCGCACGTAGTCCTGATACGGCTCATTGCGAAACACCCGCAGATAGAGCGTCTGCTGGAACTGCTGCGCCAGCGGCGTCCAGTCGGTACGTACCGTCTCCAGCCCTTTAAACACCATCCGCTGCGCGTCACCTTCCTGAATCAGCCCGGCGTAGCGCTTTTTGCTGCCCTGATCGGTGCCGCGGATGGTGGGCATTAAAAAGCGGGCGAAATGGGTTTCAAATTCCAGCTCCAGCGCGCTGGTTAACCGCTCTTTCTGCAAATGTTCCTGCCACCAGTCGTTCACGAAGGCGACCAGCGCTTTGCCGATTTGCGCGGCGTCGTCTTCAGAGTGCGCGCCCTTAAGCCACACAAAGGTGGAGTCCGTGTCGCCGTAGATGACGTCATAGCCCCGGGACTCAATCAGCGCTTTGGTCTGGCGCATGATCTCGTGCCCGCGCATGGTGATCGAGGAGGCCAGACGCGGATCAAAGAAGCGGCAGGCGCTGGTGCCCAGCACGCCGTAAAAAGCATTCATAATGATTTTTAGCGCCTGAGAAAGGGGCTTGTTGCCGTGGCGCTTGGCCTCATCGCGGCCGTGCCAGATGTTTCCCACGATTTCAGGCAGGCAGTGTTTTTCCCGCGAGAAGCGTGCGCCGAGGAAGCCTTCGGTGCTGTGCTCATCATCAGGCTGGGCCAGGCCTTCCACCAGCCCGACGGGGTCGATCAGGAAGGTGCGGATAATCGACGGGTAGAGGCTTTTGTAATCCAGTACCAGAACGGAGTCATACAATCCTGGCCGGGAGTCCATCACATACCCGCCGGGACTTGCCTGCGGCGGCACGTCCCCGAGGTTGGGGGCGACGTATCCTGCCCGATGCATCCGCGGAAAATAGAGGTGGCTAAAGGCCGCTACGGAGCCGCCGTGTCTGTCGACGGCCAGGCCGTTTACCGTCGCGCGCTCCAGCAGGAACGGCATAATCTCGGTTTTGTGGAAGATCTGCGTGACCAGCTCGCAGTCTTTCATGTTATAGGTGGCGAGCGCGGGTTTGTCTTCGTTAAAGCGCCGGTCAATTTCGTCCATTCTGTCCCAGGGGTTGTCGATGGATTTGCCTTCGCCAAGCAGCTCCTGCGCGACGGCTTCCAGGGAGAATGAAGAGAAGTTCCAGAAGGCGGATTTTAGCGCCTCGATGCCGTCGATAATCAGGCGACCGTTAGCCTGCGCGAAGAAAACGCCGTTCTTAAAACCGTGTTCGCGCCATTCCAGCTCGCTGTTTCCGCGCCCCAGCATCAGCGGGATGCGGTAGCGCTCGGCGTGCTTTTGCAGCACGCGCAGGTCAAACTGCACCACGTTCCAGCCGATCAGGACGTCGGGGTCGTTGTCGGCAAACCACTGGTTAAGCTTCTCCAGCAGCTGCGGGCGGCTGTTGACGTACTCAAGCCGGAAATCCAGCGCGGAGGCATCGCCATTCGGCGGCCCGAGCATATAGACAACCCGATCGCCGCAGCCTTCCAGACCGATGCAGTACAGTTCGCCGTGGCGGGTGGTTTCAATATCCAGTGAGACCCACTTCAGCGGCGGGCGGTAGTGCGGATTGGGCTTCAGGCGCGCGTTAACGAGGCTGCCGCTATGATCGGTGCCGTCGACCCAGACGGGGGCGGTAATAAACCGCTCCATCAGAAAGCGTTCCGGTGGGCGAATATCCGCCTCGTAGAGCGTCACGCCCGCCTCGCGGAGCAGCTTTTCATAGCGCATCAGCTGACGATGGGCGCGACAGTAGAGGCCGTAAACCGGCTGACGGTGGAAATCTTTCAGCTCAAGCGGAGTGATGCGCCAGCCGTTTTCGCCGCGCAGCAGCTGCTTCACCTTCTCGACGTGGGCTTCAGGAATAAAGGCAACGGATTCCTGCGGCGGCAGCGTAACGTGTAGCGGACCGTTGTCGGTTGCCAGCCAGAACGCGACCTCGGTGCCCTGAGGGGTATCCCGCCAGTGTCGGGTCAGTAAAAAACCTTCTTGCGCCTGCGCCACGCCGTTATCCCAGAAAACAAAACCAGGCCTGATTATAGCCTGGTTAAGGTTGTTTTGCTGGGGTTTTATACAGTGTCTGTTTTGCCAGATAGCGCTGCGCTTGTCCAGCCTGCAAGCTACTGCCCGTAATAGGCCTTCGCGCCGTGCTTGCGCAGGTAATGCTTTTCCAGCAGGGTTTGCTGCATATCCGGCAGCTGCGGCGCCAGCTGGCGACAGAAGATCCCCATATAGGCGACCTCTTCGAGCACGATGGCGTTATGCACCGCGTCTTCTGCGTTTTTACCCCAGGCAAACGGGCCGTGGGAGTGCACCAGCACGCCGGGCATCTGCGCCGCGTCGATACCCTGTTTTTCGAAGGTTTCAACAATCACGTTACCCGTTTCCCACTCGTACTCACCGCCGATCTCCGCATCGGTCATCAGACGCGTGCAGGGAATGGTGCCGTAAAAGTAGTCCGCGTGGGTGGTGCCGGTCGCCGGGATGGACTGGCCCGCCTGCGCCCAGATGGTGGCGTGGCGCGAATGGGTATGCACGATGCCGCCGATGCTCGGGAATGAGCGGTACAGCAGGCGGTGAGTCGGCGTATCGGAGGACGGTTTTTTCTTACCTTCGACCACTTCGCCGGTCTCGAGGCTGACAACGACCATATCGTCTGCGGTCATCACCGTGTAATCCACGCCGGAAGGCTTAATCACCAACACGCCTTTTTCGCGGTCAACGGCGCTGACGTTGCCCCAGGTCAGGGTGACCAGATTATGTTTCGGCAGCGCCAGGTTGGCTTCGAGCACCTGACGTTTGAGATCGTCTAACATTGTTGTCTCCCTGCCCGGTGAGCGTAGCGTCACCGGGCATTCCGTACTTAGCGTTTTGAACCGTAATAGACTTCGTTCCAGCGCAGCGCGTCTTTAAAGGCGGGCAGGCGGGTATCGTTATCAATCACGGTCAGCTCGATATCGTGCAGCTCGGCGAACTGACGCATGTCGTTCAGATCAAGGGCGTGGCTGAACACCGTGTGGTGCGCGCCGCCGGCCAGGATCCATGCCTCAGAGGCGGTTGGCAGATCAGGCTGCGCTTTCCACAGGGCGTTGGCGACCGGCAGTTTCGGCAGAGAGTGCGGCGTTTCAACCGCATCGACGCAGTTCACCAGCAGGCGGAAGCGATCGCCCAGGTCGATCAGGCTGGCGTTGATGGCCGGGCCCGTACGGGTGTTGAAGATCAGGCGCGCCGGATCGGCTTTACCGCCGATGCCGAGGTACTGCACGTCGAGGATCGGTTTCTCTTCCACGGCGATCGTCGGGCACACTTCCAGCATGTGCGAGCCGAGCACCAGGTCGTTGCCGTTTTCGAAGTGATAGGTGTAGTCCTCCATAAAGGAGGTGCCGCCCTGCAGACCGGTCGACATCACCTTCATGATGCGAAGCAGAGCGGCAGTTTTCCAGTCGCCTTCGCCCGCAAAGCCGTAGCCCTGCTGCATCAGACGTTGTACCGCCAGGCCCGGCAGCTGTTTCAGGCCGTGGAGGTCTTCAAAGGTAGTGGTAAAGGCGTGGAAGCCGCCCTGTTCCAGGAAGCGCTTCATGCCCAGCTCGATGCGCGCCGCGTCCAGCACGTTCTGACGCTTGTCGCCGTTGATTTGTGCCGCAGGCGTCAGGCGGTAGCTGCTTTCGTACTCGTCCACCAGCGCGCTCACGTCGCCGTCGCTGATTTCATTCACCACCTGCACCAGGTCGCCCACGGCCCAGGTATTTACGGAGAAGCCGAACTTGATCTGCGCGGCCACTTTGTCGCCGTCGGTGACCGCCACTTCACGCATGTTGTCGCCGAAACGCACTACTTTCAGATGGCGGGTATCCTGTTTGGATACTGCCTGGCGCATCCAGGAGCCGATACGCTGTTGCGCTTTGCCATCCTGCCAGTGGCCGGTGACCACCGCGTGCTGCTGGCGCATACGCGCGCCGATGAAGCCGAACTCGCGGCCGCCGTGCGCGGTCTGGTTCAGGTTCATAAAGTCCATGTCGATGCTGTCCCACGGCAGGGAGGCGTTGAACTGGGTATGGAACTGCAGCAGCGGCTTGTTGAGGATAGACAGGCCGTTAATCCACATTTTAGCGGGTGAGAAGGTGTGCAGCCACACCACCAGACCGGCGCATTTATCGTCGTAGTTGGCGTCGCGGCAGATGTGGGTAATTTCATCCGGCGTGGTGCCCAGCGGTTTCAGCACCAGTTTGCACGGCAGTTTAGCTTCCGCATTCAGCGCGTTAACGACGTGCTCCGCGTGTTTCGTCACCTGCTGCAGCGCTTCCGGTCCGTACAGATGCTGGCTGCCAATCACAAACCACACTTCATAGTTATTAAAAATGGTCATCATCGTGTCCTTAATGGGTCAGGGTTGCCGTAGTGTCCGCGGTGCTTTTGGCCGGGGCGGCGACAGGGAGATAGTGAAGTTCGGCGCTTTTTGCCCATTGCTGGTAGCGCTGATAAAGCTGTTCAAAGCGCTGTGCCTGTTGGGTGCGCGGCTGGAGCGTGTTTTCGACGGCGCTCGCCATATGCTGCTGTGCGGTCGGGATGTCGGCATGGACGCCCGCGGCCACGGCGGCGAAAATCGCCGCGCCCAGCGCGCAGCACTGATCGGAGGCCACAATCTGCAGCGGACGGTTCAGCACGTCGCAGCAGGCCTGCATGATCACCGGGTTTTTACGGGCGATGCCGCCCAGCGCCATCACGTTGTTCACGTCGATGCCCTGCCCGGTGAAGCACTCCATAATGGCGCGGGCACCGAAGGCCGTTGCGGCAATCAGACCGCCGAACAGCGCGGGCGCGTCGGTCGCCAGGTTGAGATCGGTGATCACTCCTTTCAGTCGCTGGTTGGCAAACGGCGTGCGGCGGCCGTTAAACCAGTCCAGCACCACCGGCAGGTGATCGAGAGACGGATTTTTTGCCCAGGCGTCGGTGAGCTGCGGCAGGAGCTGCTTTTTGCTCTCTGCTATCTGTGTTTTCAGTTCAGGATGCGCCGCCGCCAGCTGGTCCAGCGGCCAGCCGAGCACGCGGCCAAACCAGGCATAGATATCGCCAAACGCGGACTGACCGGCTTCCAGACCGATAAAGTCCGGCACCACGCTGCCGTCAACCTGGCCGCAGATGCCTTTCACCGCGCGGTCGCCGACGGTGCCTTTATCCGCCGTCAGGATGTCGCAGGTGGAGGTTCCGATGACTTTGACCAGCGTGTTTGGCTGTGCGCCCGCACCCACGGCGCCCATATGGCAGTCAAAGGCGCCGCCGGAGATGGCCACGTTCTGAGGCAGGCCGAGGCGCGTCGCCCACTCTTCGCAGAGGGTGCCGACCGGAATATCAGCGGTGAAGGTGTCGGTAAACAGCGGGTACGTCAGGCTCTTGTTGATGATCGGATCGAGCTCGTCGAAGAACGTGGCCGGAGGCAGACCGCCCCAGCTTTCGTGCCACAGGGATTTATGCCCGGCGCTGCAGCGGCCGCGGCGGATATCCTGCGGGCGAGTGGTGCCGGAGAGCAGGGCAGGCACCCAGTCGCACAGCTCAACCCATGACGCCGCAGCCTGCGCAACGGCTGCGTCGGCCCGAGTGACGTGAAGGATCTTGGCCCAGAACCATTCGCTGGAATAAATCCCGCCGATGTAGCGCGAGTAGTCTGTCTTGCCCGGCTGATGGCACAGGCGCGTAATGGCTTCAGCCTCTTCTACGGCGGTGTGGTCTTTCCACAGCACAAACATGGCGTTCGGGTTGTCGGCAAACTCCGGGCGCAGCGCCAGCACGCGGCCTTCGGCATCCACAGGGGCCGGCGTGGAGCCGGTGCTGTCGACGCCAATCCCGACAATTTCAGACCGCTGGGCGTCGGTCAGTTCGGCCAGGACGGTTTTGATCGCCGCTTCCATCGACTCGATATAGTCACGCGGGTGGTGACGGAACTGGTTGTTAGGCGCATCGCAGTAGCGCCCCTCTTGCCAGCGCGGATACCACTCAACGCTGGTTGCTATCTCCTGGCCGGACGTACAGTCCACTGCCAGCGCGCGAACTGAATCGCTGCCAAAATCGAGGCCAATCGCAATTGCCATGGTGTTGCTCCATCGAAAAAACAGGTATGGAAGAACATTAGAGACTGGGGAAAAAAGTCGTCAGGCAGGATCCGCTAATCTTATGGACTAAATTGCTGTTACGACGGAAAGTGTGACGCCGTGCAAATATTCAATGTGGACATTTCTGCCGCACTTATAGACACTTTTGTTACTGGTTATCTGTCTGCTCTGGCGGAGAAATCAGGGGGAAAGGCTGAAACATGGCGGACGTAAAAGCGGCGTGATGCTTTTTGGATCTTTTCGCGGGCCATTTTTAACCTGCATTTAGTGATATGGACAATTGGTTTCCTTCAGGACCCTTGGGAGAACTGAATCTATGGCCGAAACGCAAAACGATCCCCTGCTGCCGGGATACTCGTTTAACGCGCACCTTGTGGCGGGACTGACCCCTATCGAGGCTGAGGGATACCTCGACTTTTACGTCGACCGACCGCTCGGCATGAAAGGGTATATCCTCAATCTGACCGTGCGAGGAGAAGGGATCATCAAGAACGGTGACCAGCAGTTTGTCTGCCGCCCCGGCGATATCCTGCTGTTCCCGCCGGGGGAAATCCACCACTATGGCCGTCATCCCGATGCCAAAGAGTGGTATCACCAGTGGGTCTATTTCCGTCCGCGCGCCTACTGGCAGGAGTGGCTTTCGTGGCCAGCTATTTTTGCGCACACCGGTTTTTATCGCCCGGATGAGGTTCATCTGGCGCAGTTTCGCGAGCTTTTTGCGCAGATTATCGAGGCGGGACAGGCCGGTGGTCGTTACGCTGAACTGCTGGCGATTAACCTGCTCGAACAGCTGCTGCTTCGCCGCATGGAGGCGATTAACGAGTCGCTTAACCCCCCGCTGGACAACCGCGTGCGCGACGCCTGCCAGTACATCAGCGACCACCTGGCCGATAGCCAGTTCGATATCGCCAGCGTTGCTCAGCACGTCTGCCTGTCGCCGTCGCGGCTGTCGCATCTTTTCCGCCAGCAGCTGGGCGTCAGCGTGCTGAGCTGGCGCGAGGATCAGCGCATTAGCCAGGCAAAGCTGCTGCTCAGCACCACCCGGATGCCGATTGCCACCGTGGGACGCAACGTGGGCTTTGAGGATCAGCTCTATTTCTCCCGGGTATTTAAAAAATGCACCGGTGCCAGCCCGAGCGAATTCCGCGCGGGATGTGAATAAACGGTAAAAAAAGATAAACAAACAGGTGAATGCAGAAAGCAACCTGTAAACTATTCAGACAATTGTTGCCTTGACGTGGTGCGGGGCGCTAAGCAGAATCGCTGATTCGTTTTCTGACCGGAATAGTTATGCAGGCATTGCTGGAACACTTTATTACCCAGTCCGTTATGTACTCGCTCATCGCCGTGGCGCTGGTGGCGTTTCTGGAATCGCTGGCGCTGGTTGGGCTGATCCTGCCCGGCACCGTGATGATGGCAGGGCTTGGGGCGCTGATTGGCAGCGGCGAGGTTAATTTCTGGCAGGCGTGGCTGGCCGGGATAATCGGCTGCCTGCTCGGCGACTGGATCTCCTTCTGGCTGGGCTGGCGCTTTAAGAAGCCGCTGCACCGCTGGTCGTTCATGAAAAAGAACAAAGCCCTGCTGGATAAAACCGAGCATGCGCTGCATCAGCACAGCATGTTTACCATCCTCGTCGGCCGCTTTGTCGGGCCAACGCGTCCGCTGGTGCCGATGGTGGCGGGAATGCTGGATCTGCCCGTCGCAAAATTCGTGGTGCCGAACATTATCGGCTGCGTCTTCTGGCCGCCGTTCTACTTCCTGCCGGGGATCCTCGCGGGCGCTGCCATCGATATTCCTGACGGTATGCAAAGCGGTGAGTTTAAGTGGCTGCTGCTGGGTACGGCTGTGCTGCTGTGGCTGGCGGCATGGCTCTGCTGGCGGCTGTGGCGCAGCGCGAAAGCCAGCGTCGATCGTCTGACGCGCTATCTCCCGCGCACTCGTCTTTTGTGGCTGGCCCCGCTGACGCTGGGCGTGGCTGTGGTAGCCCTGGTCGCGCTGATTCGCCACCCGCTGATGCCTGTGTACGGTGAGATTTTATTGAAAGTGGTGAGCCGTTAAGGACTTTTTCCCTCTCCCTGTGGGAGAGGGCATCAGACGGCACGAATGCCCAACAGTGAAGACGCCCCCGCCTTACCGCTCAGCAGTTCTTCTGTTTTTCCATCCCACAAAATACGCCCTTCGGCAATCACTACCGATCGCGGGGCGATGCGGGCAGCATCCTCAATACTGTGTGAAACCATCAGCATCGTCAGCTGCTGGCGCTGACAAACGTCCTGCACCAGGGCGAGCATCTCCTGGCGCAGCGCGGGATCGAGCGCCGAGAACGGCTCATCCAGCAGCAGGATCGGCTGCTCGCGGACCAGACATCGCGCCAGCGCCACGCGCTGACGCTGGCCGCCGGAAAGCTCGCCCGGGAGCCTGTCGATGAACTCGTTGATCCCCATCTGGGCGGCAATGATCTCCAGCTTCTGGCGCTGGGCATCGTTCAGCCTGAGTCCCGGATGCATTCCCAGCGCGATGTTTTGCCGCACCGTCAGGTGGGTAAACAGGTTGTTTTCCTGAAACAGCATTGAGACCGGACGTTTTGCGGGCGGCGTGTGGGTATGATCTTGATTGTTAATGACGATCGCACCGCTTGCCGGCTGCAGAAAACCCGCAATCAGATTAAGCAGCGTGCTTTTTCCCGCGCCGCTTGGGCCAAGCACGGCGATCATCTCCCCCTGGCGCACGGAGAGCGTGAAGCGCATCGGCAGATGCTGGTAAAGCCAGGTTACATCAGTCAGTTTTAACATCACGCCCCGGAAGTTTTTCGATAACGGTAAATAAGGCAAAGCACAGCAGCAGCAGCAGCAGCGCGGTGACCGCGCCGTCCTGACTGCGATAAGAGCCGATCTGCTGATAGAGCCAGTATGGCAGCGTGCGGAAATCGTCATTGCCAAAGAGAGCCACCACGCCAAAATCCCCAATCGACAACACGCAGGCAAACGCCAGCGCCTGCGCCAGCGGGCGTTTTAGCGCGCGGAGTTCGACCACCCTCAGCCGCTGCCAGCCCTGCATACCCAGCGACTGGCACAGCAAACCGTAACGGCTGTTGACGTCGCGCATCGGGTTTTCCAGCACCTTAAGCGCGTAGGGGATGGCCATTAAGGCGTTGGTAAAAATCACAATGCCATCGGCGCTTTCCGGCAGGCCGATGGTGCTGTTGAACAGTAAAAAGAAGCCCGTCGCCAGCACGATGCCCGGCATCGCCAGAATCAGCATGCCCGTCAGCTCCAGCATTTGCCCGGCCTTACGGGCCTGCCGCGCGTAGAGTTCGCGGCTGCTCCACAGCAGCATCATGGTCAGCATGACGCACAGTAACCCTGCCGCCAGCGCGATACGCAGCGAGGTCCATGTCGCCTGCCAGAGGATGGGCTGTTGCAGGACGGAGATGAGATTGAGGTTCAGTCCGTCAACGATAACGGCCATCAGCGGCGGCAGCAGAAGCAGGAGCGCCAGCGCGATCAGGATAAAATCGATAACGCGGCTGTGCAGGCTGTCCTGCGGATCGCGCCAGCCGGTTATTTGATTACTGCCAGCGGGAATGGCTTTACTCAGCCGCTGGCTCACCAGCACCAGCACAAGGCAGCACGCCATCTGCACCATCGCCAGCAGCGCGGCGCGACCGGGATCGTAGTCGTAACTCAGCGCCTGATAAATCGCCAGCTCAATGGTGGTGGCCTGCGGCCCACCGCCGAGCGACAACACGGTGGCAAAGCTGGCAAAGCAGAGCATAAAGATTAACGCCGCGACGGGCGGGATCTGGCGGCGCAGCCACGGCCATTCGACAAAGCGGAAGAACGACACGCCGCGCATGCCGAGCTGGGCGGCAACCTGACGCTGCTCGCCGGGAATGTTCTCCAGCGCCTGCAAAAAGAGGCGGGTTGCCATCGGCATATTGAAAAACACGTGCGCCAGCAGAATGCCCTGCAGGCCGTAAGGAGAGAATGACCATTCCAGACCAAGCTGGTCGAACAGCGAAGCCAGCCAGCCCTGGCGACCGTAAACGCTGAGGATGCCAAATACCGCCACCAGCACGGGCAGGATCAGCGTCATGGCGCACAGGCGCAGCAGTGCCAGCCTGCCGGGAAAACGCCGCCGATACAGGGCGCGCGCCAGAAAAATGGCCGGAATCACCGACAGCAGGGCTGAAAGCGACGCCTGCCAGAAGGAGAACCGGATAACGTGCCAGAGGTAGCTGTCGTGCCAGAGGGCGAGCAGGTCGCTCTCTGGCGCGTTGAACCACAGTGCAAGAAAAGCCCCCAGGCTGACCGCCACCATCACTGTGGCGGCGAGCAGCCCGGGAAGTAACCAGCCGGGAATCAACGGCTGACGGCGCGTTGCCATTCACTTACCCATGCTGCACGCTGCGCGGCGACCTGCTGCGGCGTAAACTCCAGCGAGGTGTTTGGTTTGGTCAGCTGCTCGAAACCTACGGGCAGGGTAACGTTAGTGACCGGATACATCCAGTTGCCTGCGGGAATCGCATTCTGGAACGCCGGTGAAACCATAAACTTCAGGAACTTCTCGGCCAGCTCCGGCTGTTTGCTGGCAGCGGTACGCGCGGCCACTTCCACCTGCAGATAGTGCCCTTCAGCAAAATCAGCGGCAGCGTAGTTATCTTTCTTCTCGGCGATAATGTGGTAGGCCGGAGAGGTGGTGTAGCTCAGCACCAGGTCGCTTTCGCCTTTCAGGAACAGGCCATAGGCTTCGCTCCAGCCTTTGGTGACGGTGACGGTTTTAGCGGCCAGTTTCTGCCACGCCTCCGGCGCTTTATCCCCATAAACCTTTTGCATCCACAGCAGCAGGCCCAGGCCTGGCGTACTGGTGCGCGGATCTTCATAAATCACGCGCCATTTCTGGTCACTTTCCACCAGCTCTTTCAGGCTCTTCGGCGGGTTTTTCAGCTTATTTTTGTCGTAAACAAAAGCAAAGTAGCCATAGTCGAACGGCACAAAGGTGTCGTTTTTCCAGCCGCCCGGCACGTTAACGGCATTTGCCGCTACGCCGCTTTTGGCAAACAGTTTGGTTTGCGAGGCGGCTTCCAGCAGGTTGTTATCCAGCCCGAGCACCACGTCGGCCTTGCTGTTTTTCCCTTCCATACGCAGACGGTTGAGCAGCGACACGCCATCTTCCAGCGCCACGAACTTCAGCTCGCAGTTACAGTCCGCTTCAAAGGCTTTTTTAACCACCGGGCCAGGGCCCCAGTCGGCAGAGAAGGAGTCATAGGTGTAGACCGTCAGGACGGGCTTCGCAAAAGCAGGCAGCGCAAACAGCGCCAGCAGGGGAAGAACTTTTTTTAACACTTTGCACCTCAAAGTTGAGTGGCAAAGGATTTTGAGCAACAGCCTCAAATCCCTTCGCCGGCGTTATCCGGATCAGGTTCGACGGGTATTATCTCAGCGCACATCTTTGATGCAGCACCCCGTTGAGAACGGCGCTATTGTAATGATTTGGTGAATATTACGAAAGCGTTATGGCTCCGGCGGCGCAAACCAGGCGGATTTAAAATCAAACCAGCCCAGGGTGTTCATCCGCAGGCCGCGCATGCTGCGCTGGCCCTGGATCATCAGCCAGTGGTGGATCAACGGGACGATCGCCTGCTCGGCCAAAAGCTGCTGGCACCAGGCTGCAAGATTCATTTCGCCCGCGCGCCACAGGGCGGCATCCTGCTGCCAGTCACGGTCGATGCAGTGCTGGATCAGCGGGACTTCATACAAATGCGAGAAAAGGGAAAAATCGAGCGGCAGGGTAAAGTTGGCGCTGTTGAGCCAGATATCACTGGCGATCTCCCCCTGATGCCATTCGTCATAGTCTACTTCCCTGACCTCTAACCTGACCCCCTCGGCTGCCAGCAGCCGGGTCATGATTCTGGCGATAAAACGATGCTCCACGTGTTCGCGGTAGTAGGTCAGGGAGATGGACTCCAGCCCGGCGGGTTTGTCGCAGTGCACCGGGCGGGCGTGGTGCCAGCGCGGAAGCAGGCCGTACGCCGGGAACCAGTATGTCTGGTACTGCTCTTCCGCATGGTAGATCAGATTGGAAGGGGACAAAACGTGGCTGACCCACCTGCGGACGGCCTGGTTTGCCCCACGGTGGGTGCGGCGGTCAAACAGGAGATAGTAACACCCTTCCTCCAGGCGACTCTCCACGGCTTTTTCTCCCGTGGTGGGGCCTTCCAGCGTCAGCCCGCAGCTCAGGTCTTCATTGAGATCCGGCAATACCCAGACGTTCACTTCGTCGATCAGCGCCCGATAGCCAAAGTAGTCGTCGAACGCGCGGATTTTCAGCTGGTTGCTGTTATTGCGGGACACGGAGTAAGGCCCGGTACCAATCGGCAGGCTGGCAAAGTTGTTCATTGATTCCCACTCGCCGGGCAAAATCATCGACGGCACATAGCCCAGCAGCCAGGGAAGCCACTTATCCTGCTGCGACAGCTCGATATCCAGCGTCCAGGCCGTGGGCGAGTGGACGCGGGAGATATGCGAGTAGAGCGGTAGCCTGCGGGCACGTTCCAGAGAGGCGATGACGTCGTGCATTTCCAGCTCGCGGCCGTGGTGAAAGTGGATACCGGGGCGTAAAAAAAAGCGCCAGTGAAGCGGGGAAACCTGCTGCCAGTGGTGCGCGATATCCGCCTCCAGTTCCCCGTTTTCCTCATTTATGCGCGTCAGGCCGCTGAATATTTGCCGGGCCATGTGGGTTTCAGAGCGGCGTAAGGCCGTGCCGGGCAACAGATTTTTCATCGGACGGTAGTAGAGCACCCGCAGAATGTGTCGGCCCTGACGAAAGCTGCGCCCGAGATGGGAAACCAGCATCTGGCGCACGGCGGCTTTGTCGCCCACCAGCTGGACCAGCTGATCGATGCGATCCTGCTCGAGCAGATCTTCCGCGCGCTGCTGCTGCAGCGCCAGCCCGGTATAGAGGAAAGTCAGCCGCGAGCGTTTGCCGCGTCCCGCCTCCGCTTCCCAGCTTAACCAGCCCTGCTGCTGCATGGTGTTGAGCAGCGTGCGCATATGGCGGCGGGAGCAGCTAAGCAGGTCAGCCAGCTCGTTGAGCGTGGTCTCCTGCGATTGCCCCTCGCAGCACTGCCAGAGGCGGATAAACTGTTGTTGCAGACGACCGGAAGGCATAAAAGGGGAACTCCTGACAAAAAACCAGCAATTTATTTATCCCTATATTAGGCCAATAATTCTCCTCGATGAAGCGAGGAGGTAAATTATGAAGAGGTCTACCGCACGTCAGTTTTATCAGCAGTACTTTTCAGCGACAAAAGGATCGTCCTGGCTGGCCCGCCGGTGTGCAGAGCAACGGCTGAAAACGTTAGAAGAATTGATGCAGTGGGACGTTACGACACCGACCTCTTCCCGCTAACTCGCCTCGATCATGTGTGACTGAGTATTGGTGCTTATCACCCGCCAGCAAAATGTTTTTGCTGGCTTTTTTCGTTAACTATTCACTCAATTTCGATTCGCTTTCACAAGGACTTGCGCATGCTGTGGTTGATGACGATGGGGCGACGCCTGAACGGTGTGTATGCCGCTTTTATGCTGGTGGCCTTTATGATGGGCGTGGCGGGGGCGCTGCAGGCGCCGACGCTGAGCCTGTTTCTCAGCCGTGAGGTAGGGGCGCAGCCGTTTTGGGTCGGCCTGTTTTACACCGTTAACGCCATTGCCGGGATCCTGGTCAGCCTCGCGCTGGCGAAACGATCGGACAGCCAGGGCGATCGCCGCAGGCTGATCCTCTTTTGCTGCGCCATGGCCGTGGGTAACGCGCTGCTCTTTGCCTTCAACCGTCATTATCTGACGCTCATTACCTGCGGCGTGCTGCTGGCGTCGCTGGCGAACACCGCCATGCCGCAGCTGTTCGCGCTGGCCCGTGAATATGCGGATAACTCGGCGCGTGAAGTGGTGATGTTCAGCTCGGTGATGCGCGCCCAGCTTTCGCTGGCGTGGGTCATTGGCCCGCCGCTGGCCTTCATGCTGGCGTTGAACTACGGCTTTACCACCATGTTTTCCATCGCCGCCGGGATTTTTGTCATCAGCCTGGCGCTGATTGCCTTCGCGCTGCCGTCCGTGGCGCGCGTCGAACAGACGACGGATAAACCTGTCACCGAGGTGAGCGGCTGGCAGGACAAAAACGTCCGCATGCTGTTTATTGCCTCCACGCTGATGTGGACCTGCAACACCATGTACATCATCGATATGCCGCTGTGGATCAGCAGCGATCTGGGCCTGCCGGACAAGCTCGCGGGGATCTTAATGGGAACTGCCGCCGGGCTGGAAATTCCGGCAATGATTCTGGCGGGTTACTACGTTAAGCGGTTTGGAAAGCGCAGGATGATGATCGTCGCCGTGGCGGCCGGGGTGCTGTTCTACGCGGGGCTGATCCTTTTCCATTCGCGGGAAGCGTTGCTGGCTCTGCAGCTGTTTAACGCCGTGTTTATTGGGATTGTTGCCGGGATAGGCATGCTCTGGTTTCAGGATCTCATGCCCGGCCGTGCCGGCTCGGCGACCACGCTTTTTACCAACAGTATTTCAACCGGAGTGATTCTGGCTGGCGTGATTCAGGGGGCGCTGGCGCAAAGCTACGGCCATGCGTCAGTCTACTGGATGATTGCGGCGCTATCCGTCGTGACGCTCCTGCTGACCTGCCGCGTAAAAGACGTGTGATCGGATGAGTGAAACGGAGCCCGGGAACGCCGGGCTCTGCGAACCGTTTTATTCTGAATACTGATATTTACGCTGTGCGCGTAGCGTCAGGTACATATGAACGAGGCCCATGAAACCGTGTGCCCAGAAGTATGTCTCGATAAACACCGTCAGAAATTTATGCAAATCCAGGACGGATTCCGTGACGGACGAAACCGGCCCGAGCGTGGCGTTCAGCACGAACCAGGCCGCGCCGCAGAGTGCAACGCCCAGCAGCGCCAGCACGCCCAGACCTTGCACCGTTGCCGCCATACCGCCAGCATGCGCGTCAGGAAGCTGACGCTGCGCGAGGGTGCGAATATCGTCAACAATTCCGCGAAAATCCAGCGCCAGCCAGGCGAAGTAATACTTAAATCCGCGCTGGGTTAGCATCCATGCCATCATGGCAATGCCACAAAAAATTAAACCAAATCCGGAGATAACATGGATCCAGGTGACGATTCCGTTCAGCCCGGATTCGTGGAGGGCTTCACTTTCGGTGAAATTAGAATTGATAATCTGGGCCAGGACCAGTACGGCCACAAGAATGTGCAGTATGCGAAGAAAAGGCGTTTCTTTATGGGGAAGCGTATCGCGTAATGTTGGTTTCATCGCATTTTACCTCAATAATGAGAGAGCTGATGCGATGCAGTGTGACGCAGATTAATTAACGAAACCTTAACGATCGCTTGCGTCACACTGTATTTATGCGTTTCGATTAGCGGGCAGGATCAATATGCGTCATCACGTTCAGCACATTGAATTTTTGCATCACATTATTTCTGGCATTCACGGCAATCTGATGTCCTTCTTTTACGCTTAATTCGCCGTTTACTTCCAGATGAACATCGACAAGGGCTAAATCACCCATCTTGCGGGTTTTTAAATCATGGAGTCCGGTGACGCCCTCGGTTGCAAGAAGACACGTTTTGATGTCGTGCTCCAGTTCCGGCTCAAGCGAGCGGTCCATCAGATCGTGCAGGGCATCGGCAGCAAATTTGTAACCCATGTGGGCGATGAATACTCCGACAATCAGGGCCGCAATGAGGTCCATCGCGTGAAAACCCACTAAATTCCCGGCAATGCCGATGGCGACAACCACTGACGACGCTGCATCAGAACGGGCATGCCAGGCATTGGCTATCAGCAGCGAGGACTGAATACGTTTTCCCGTGGCAAACATGTATCGGAACAAGCTTTCCTTTACCACCAGCGCCAGAATCGCCACCCACAACGCGGCCCCTTTCACCAGCTGATGCGTATCGGGGTGAAGCAGTTTATTCCCTGCGGACCAGAGCATCCCGACCCCCACAAGCAGCAGAATAGCGCCAATAATGAGCTTTGCACCGTTTTCGAAACGCAGATGACCGTAATGATGATCGATATCAGAGGCTTTCTGACTCTTTTTATTCGCAATCAGAACGACAAAGTCGGAGGATAAATCGGAAAGAGAATGAATTCCATCAGCAATTAAACCTTGTGAGCCGGAAAATATTCCTGCAACTATCTGAAAGGCAGTGAGTAAACTATTTATTATTACGCTTACTAATGTGCATTTATGTATTTCCCGAGAACGGATATGAGACTCATTGCCATTTTTCTTTTCCATGATTTTTTCCGCTGCCAGCTGATTGAGCGGTTATTCTGCGCAGGAAACATTAAATTGACATTAAATATAACGTCATTAGTGGCTGGGTTTGGGAAGTATTTACAGAAGGAGACGGGTATCAAGATAAAACGCGGCCTGCAGAGTGGACTGCAGGCCGGAGGATTATTTCATAAATGCAGGTTGTTTGTTTTCGTAAGCGGCAATCGCCGCGTCGTGCTGGAGAGTTAAACCAATGCTGTCCAGACCGTTCAGCATGCAGTGACGGCGGAAGGCATCAATGCTGAAGCTGTAGGTCTTATCCCCGGCTTTCACCACTTCGGCTTCCAGATCCACTTCAAACGAAATGCCCGGATTCGCCTTAACCAGCGCGAACAACTCATCGACCTGTTCATCGCTCAGCGTGACGGGCAGCAGCTGGTTGTTGAAGCTATTGCCATAGAAGATATCCGCGAAGCTAGGGGCAATGACCACTTTAAAACCGTAGTCGGTGAGCGCCCACGGCGCGTGTTCACGGGATGAGCCGCAGCCAAAGTTTTCGCGTGCCAGCAAAATGGAGGCGCCTTTGTATTCCGGGAAGTTCAGAACGAATTCCGGATTAGGCACTTCTCCCTTATCGTCCAGGAAACGCCAGTCGTTAAACAGATGTGCGCCGAAACCGGTACGCGTCACTTTCTGCAGAAACTGTTTTGGAATAATAGCGTCAGTATCGACGTTAGCGGCGTCCAGCGGGACAACACGGCCCGTATGTTGGGTAAATTTCTCTGCCATGATTGTCTCCTTATTTCAGGCTGCGAATATCGGCGAAATGGCCGGTGACTGCCGCAGCGGCGGCCATTGCCGGGCTGACCAGATGGGTGCGCCCACCGCGGCCCTGACGGCCTTCAAAGTTACGGTTGCTGGTGGAGGCGCAGCGCTCGCCCGGATTCAGGCGATCGTTGTTCATGGCCAGACACATGGAGCAGCCGGGCAGGCGCCACTCGAAGCCCGCTTCGATAAAGATCTTATCCAGACCTTCGGCTTCCGCCTGGGCTTTCACCGGACCGGAGCCAGGTACCACCAGCGCCTGCACGCCCGGTGCCACTTTACGGCCTTTGGCAATCTCGGCGGCGGCACGCAAATCCTCGATACGGGAGTTGGTGCAGGAACCGATAAAGACTTTATCAATGGCGACATCGGTCAACGGCACGCCGGGCTTCAGCCCCATATAGGCCAGCGCTTTTTCGGCACTGGCGCGCTCGACCGGATCGGTAAAGGATGCCGGGTCTGGGATATTGTCGTTGACGGAAATTACCTGGCCCGGGTTGGTGCCCCAGGTCACCTGAGGCGCAATCTCTTCTGCCTGCAGCGTGACGACGGTGTCAAAGGCTGCGCCATCGTCGGTTTTCAGGGTTTTCCAGTACGCTACCGCGTCGTCAAAATCCTGATCTTTCGGCGCGTGCAGACGACCCTTCACGTAGTTGAAGGTGGTTTCGTCCGGCGCTACCAGACCGGCTTTTGCGCCCATCTCAATCGCCATATTGCACAGGGTCATGCGTCCCTCCATGCTCAGCGCCTGAATGGCTTCCCCGCAGAACTCGACAACATGACCGGTGCCGCCCGCGCTGCCGGTTTTACCGATGATGGCCAGCACGATGTCTTTTGCGGTAATACCCGGTGCGGCTTTACCCTTCACTTCAATCTTCATGGTTTTGGCGCGGCCCTGTTTCAGGGTCTGCGTTGCCAGGACATGTTCCACCTCGGACGTGCCAATCCCGAATGCCAGAGCGCCAAACGCGCCGTGGGTCGCGGTATGGGAGTCCCCGCAGACGATGGTCATGCCCGGCAGGGTGATCCCTTGCTCAGGCCCCATCACGTGGACGATCCCCTGGTACGGATGGTTCAGGTCGTACAGCTCAACGCCAAATTCCTTGCAGTTCTTAATCAGCTCCTGCATCTGGATACGGGCCATCTCACCCGAGGCATTAATGTCTTTGGTCTGGGTGGATACGTTGTGATCCATCGTCGCGAAGGTTTTACCCGGCTGACGTACCGGGCGCTTGTGCGCGCGCAGGCCGTCAAAGGCCTGAGGAGAGGTCACTTCGTGCACCAGATGACGGTCAATGTACAGCAGCGGGGTTTCGTTTGGCGCCTCGTAAACAACGTGCGCATCAAACAACTTTTCATATAACGTCTTAGCCATGATTACACCCCTTCAGCGACATAGCGGGCAATGATGTCGCCCATTTCATCGGTACTGACTGCCGCCGTGCCGCGTGCTAAATCGCCGGTACGGACGCCTTCTTCTAACGCCCGGTTAATGGCGTTTTCAATTGCGGTTGCCGCATCGCCTGCATCCAGGCTGTAGCGCAGCAGCAGGGCCAGGGAGAGGATCTGCGCAATAGGGTTGGCAATGTTTTTGCCTGCAATATCCGGCGCGGAGCCGCCCGCAGGCTCGTACAGGCCAAAGCCTTCTTCATTCAGGCTTGCGGAGGGCAGCATGCCCATCGAGCCGGTGATCATCGCGCACTCGTCAGAGAGGATATCGCCGAACAGGTTGGAGCACAGCAGCACGTCAAACTGGGACGGATCTTTAATCAGCTGCATGGTCGCATTGTCGATGTACATGTGCGACAGCGCGACGTCCGGGTACTGCTTAGCGACTTCACTGACGATCTCGCGCCACAAAATGGAGGACTGCAGCACGTTCGCTTTATCAATGGAGGTTACTTTATGGCGGCGTTTGCGCGCCGACTCGAACGCGATGTGGGCGATACGTTCGATTTCGAAACGGTGATACACCTCGGTGTCGAACGCTTTCTCGTGTTGTCCGCTGCCTTCGCGGCCTTTTGGCTGACCGAAGTAGATCCCGCCGGTCAGTTCACGCACGCACAGAATGTCGAAACCGTTGGCGGCGATATCCGCGCGCAGCGGGCAGAACTCTTCCAGACCCTGATACAGCTTCGCAGGACGCAGGTTGCTGAACAGCTTGAAATGTTTACGCAGCGGCAGCAGCGCGCCGCGCTCTGGCTGCTCTGCCGGCGGCAGGTGTTCCCATTTCGGGCCACCGACGGAACCAAACAGCACGGCATCGGCATTTTCGCAGCCTTCCACGGTCGCTTTTGGCAGCGGCGTGCCGTGGTTATCAATCGCAATACCGCCCACGTCATAGTGGCTGGTGGTGATTTTCATCGCAAAACGCGCGCGAACGGCTTCCAGTACTTTCAGCGCCTGTGCCATCACTTCCGGACCAATACCGTCGCCCGGCAACACAGCAATATGGTAATTCTTCGACATTACACGGTTTCCTTGTTGTTCTCTTTATTCTGAGCTTTGCGTTGCAACTCTTTTTCGACTTCGGCGGCGCGCCAGATGTTGTTCAGAACATGCACCATCGCTTTCGCGGAGGATTCAACGATATCGGTCGCCAGGCCCACGCCGTGGAAGCGGCGGCCATTGTGGGTAACAACAATGTCGACCTGACCCAGTGCATCTTTGCCGTGGCCCTTGGCCGTCAGGTCATATTTCACCAGCTCAACGTCGTACTCGGTGACGCGATTAATCGCCTGGTAGATGGCATCGACAGGGCCGTTACCGTTAGCGGCCTCTGCTTTAATTTCATCCCCGCAGGCCAGTTTGACCGAGGCGGTTGCGATGTCGCTGGAGCCGGACTGCACGTTGAAGTAATCCAGACGGAAGTGCTCCGGCTCTTCCTGCTGCTTGTTAATAAAGGCCAGCGCTTCCAGGTCATAGTCGAACACCTGACCTTTTTTGTCGGCCAGCTTCAGGAACGCGTCGTACAGCTGATCCATGTTGTAATCGCTGTCCTTATAACCCATCTCTTCCATACGGTGTTTAACCGCGGCGCGACCGGAACGGGAGGTCAGGTTCAGCTGTACCTGATTCAGGCCAATGGATTCCGGAGTCATGATTTCGTAGTTTTCACGGTTCTTCAGGACGCCATCCTGGTGAATACCGGAGGAGTGCGCGAAGGCGCCGGTACCGACAATCGCTTTGTTAGCCGGAATCGGCATGTTGCATATCTGGCTGACGGTCTGGCTGGTGCGCCAGATTTCGTTGTGATTGATGCGGGTGTGCACGTCCATAATGTCTTTGCGCACTTTGATCGCCATGATCACTTCTTCCAGCGAACAGTTGCCCGCGCGTTCACCTATACCGTTCATCGCGCCTTCTACCTGACGTGCGCCAGCGTGGACGGCGGCGATGGCATTACCCACGGCCAGACCCAAATCATCGTGGGTGTGGACGGAGATAATTGCTTTATCAATATTCGGCACGCGGTCATACAGGCCGGTGATGATGCTGGAGAACTCAAACGGCATGGTGTAGCCGACGGTGTCCGGGATGTTGATGGTTTTCGCACCCGCGTTGATGGCGGCTTCCACAACGCGTGCCAGGTCTTCGATTGGCGTACGGCCCGCATCTTCACAGGAGAATTCAACGTCATCGGTATAGTTGCGTGCGCGCTTAACCATGTAAACCGCACGCTCAATCACCTCATCCAGCGTGCTGCGCAGCTTGGTTGCGATGTGCATAGGCGAGGTGGCAATAAAGGTGTGGATACGGAACGCTTCGGCGACCTTCAGCGACTCGGCGGCGACGTCGATGTCTTTCTCTACGCAGCGCGCCAGGGCACAGACGCGGCTGTTTTTAATGGTGCGCGCAATGGTCTGTACGGATTCGAAATCACCCGGGGAAGAGACAGGGAAACCGACCTCCATCACGTCGACACCCATACGTTCGAGAGCCAGCGCGATCTGCAGTTTCTCTTTTACACTCAGGCTTGCCTGTAATGCCTGTTCACCGTCACGTAAAGTAGTATCGAAAATAATGACTTGCTGGCTCATGGGTTAGGTCCTTGTCAGTCTTAGGGCGCCTTGCTACGAGCATAAAAAAACCCGCGCAGTGGCGCGGGTTTTTAGTCTTACTGGTGACGATTCAACGCTGAATTTCGCCCGCCAGTCTACCGCGCACAGTGGATGCGTTTAGTAGTAGTAGACCGGTGAAACGAATGGTGCGTGTCATGAATCGTGCTCCGTTAAATTCAATATGCTTTTAGTGGTACTGGATACGGCTGTTCATGTCAACCCCTGAGGATGAAAACGGGCCCGACAGACGGAATCAACAGGATATTCACTTTAGCTAATTGTGCTGGTTTTAGCTTTTCCTGCCCGACTAATTGTCTAATTTTGGACTTAAGAAAAGAGTTGCAGAAACAAATGAATATAATTGTTTAAAAATGAGTGAAATGTCATGAAGAGGATGCTTTATGCTTAAAGATTTTGGATATCATTAAGTTATAAATGCAGTGAATCTATTTCTGAGTGCTAAAAAACGAACAGAGATAACAGGTTGTTAACTAACTGTAGGGAGATAGCAATAACAGTTTAATAATGCTTAAGTCATCATTAACCTGATGGCAATTGTATATTTGTTTGGTTTATGGTTTCATTCAGATCCTAAAGTCAAACATATCTTTTTTGCTCATTAATTTTCGTTAGTATAGAGTCTTTATATATTCCGAATTTTAAATAATTCTCTTTCGCTGATCGTATTTGCATGATAAATCATATTTTTCGAGATTATTACAGTACGTTGGCAAAGGAGTGTAGCGTGACAGTGGAGTCAGAAGTGCCAGAAAATAATATTAAACAGTCTCAAGCTACTGATGGGATTAAACCGCAGTTACGCACGGTGGATCTGAATCTTCTGACGGTGTTTGATGCGGTTATGCAGGAACAGAATATCACCCGCGCGGCTCAAGCGTTGGGGATGTCACAACCTGCGGTGAGTAATGCCGTCGCCAGACTTAAGCTCATGTTTAACGACGAATTATTTGTTCGCTACGGGAGGGGGATCCAGCCTACGGCACGCGCATTCCAGCTGTTCGGCTCCATCCGCCAGGCGTTGCAACTGGTCCAAAATGAGCTGCCGGGATCGGGCTTTGAACCTTTAAGCAGCGAGCGCGTATTTCATCTTTGTGTCTGCAGCCCATTAGATAATTATTTAACGTCAATTATCTATAATAAAGTTGAAGAGATCGCACCAAATATCCATCTTGTTTTTAAATCATCTCTGAATCAAAACACGGAACATCAGTTACGCTATCAGGAGATCGAATTCGTTCTCGGATATGAAGAGTTCCGTCGTCCGGAATTTTCCTGCGTGCCGCTGTTTAAAGATGAAATGGTTCTGGTCGCCAGTAAAAAACACCCGCGCCTGAATTCTCCGCTGCGAGAAAACGATGTTTATAACGAGCAGCACGCCGTTGTTGCGCTCGACAGATATGCTTCCTTTAGCCTGCCGTGGTATGACACTGCGGATAAACAGGCGAGCGTGGCTTATCAGGGCATGGCCATGGTCAGCGTATTAAACGTGGTTTCCCAGACACAGCTGGTGGCAATTGCGCCGCGCTGGCTGGCAGAAGAGTTTTCTGACCCTTTAAATCTGCAAATTTTGCCTCTGCCGCTCAAGCTAAATAGCCGTACCTGTTATCTTTCCTGGCATGAAGCGGCGGGCCGGGATAAAGGACATCAGTGGATGGAAGAGTTGCTGGTTGGCATCTGCCGCCGGTAAATGCATCAGGATAAATCGCATTGGTTTATGTGATTTATCCTGAGTTTTTCTGGATACTTGATATTTTGTTCTGTGAATCTTTTTTTCTGACTGCTCTCCGGCGCGCAAAAATAGATGATTTCCTGCATTGTCGCGGTTTTCAGCGATGATTTATCACCCCATCCTCTATTCCCAGAGGAATTAACCATATCTTCTGATAACGGCTGCTTTTTCTGCTTTACACAGCGTTTATCTCACCGGGTTTGCTAATTGCCTGCCTCATAACGAGCGGTTAAGGTAAAGAACACTCTGCAAAATATAAGATTGGTTTATCCCAATCGTAAGACGGTGCGGAAATGAATTCGGCAGTCCGTCTATAACAAAATGCCTGGAGGCAAAGCATGGAGATGTTGTCTGGCGCGGAAATGGTCGTTCGGTCGCTGATCGATCAGGGCGTAAAGCAAGTGTTCGGCTACCCTGGCGGTGCGGTCCTCGATATTTATGATGCGCTGCATACGGTTGGGGGCATTGACCATGTTCTGGTACGTCACGAGCAGGCGGCGGTACACATGGCTGACGGCCTGGCACGTGCGACGGGTGAAGTGGGCGTGGTATTAGTCACGTCCGGCCCCGGCGCGACAAACGCCATTACCGGCATTGCGACGGCCTATATGGACTCCATTCCGCTGGTGATCCTCTCCGGGCAGGTGGCAACCTCACTGATTGGCTACGATGCGTTTCAGGAGTGCGACATGGTCGGGATTTCGCGTCCCGTTGTGAAGCACAGCTTTCTGGTCAAGCAAACAGAAGACATTCCCGGCATACTGAAAAAAGCCTTCTGGCTGGCGGCGAGCGGACGCCCGGGACCGGTGGTGGTCGATCTGCCTAAAGATATTCTCAACCCGGCAAACAAGCTGCCTTATGTCTGGCCGGAATCGGTCAGCATGCGCTCTTATAACCCCACAACGCAGGGGCATAAAGGTCAGATCAAGCGAGCGTTGCAAACGCTTCTGGCCGCCAAAAAACCGGTGGTCTATGTCGGTGGCGGGGCGATCAACTCTGCCTGTGAAGCCCAGCTTCGTGAACTGATTGAAAAGCTTAACCTTCCCGTTGCGTCGTCGCTGATGGGGCTGGGGGCGTTCCCTGCCACCCATCGTCAGGCGCTGGGGATGCTGGGTATGCACGGTACCTATGAAGCCAACATGACAATGCATCATTCCGATGTGATCTTTGCCGTCGGCGTGCGCTTTGACGATCGCACCACCAACAACCTGGCGAAGTATTGTCCGAACGCCACCGTGCTGCACATTGATATCGATCCAACGTCAATTTCAAAAACGGTGTCGGCTGATGTGCCGATCGTCGGCGATGCCCGTCAGGTTCTGGAGCAAATGCTGGACCTGCTGACCCAGGAGAGTGTAACCCAGCCGCTGGATGAGATCCGCGACTGGTGGCAGCAAATTGAACAGTGGCGCGCGCGTCAGTGCCTGAAATATGACACGCAAAGTGAAAACATTAAGCCGCAGGCGGTCATTGAAGCGGTGTGGCGACTGACGAAAGGTGAGGCGTACGTGACCTCAGACGTGGGGCAGCATCAGATGTTTGCCGCCCTGTATTACCCGTTTGATAAACCGCGACACTGGATCAACTCCGGTGGTTTAGGAACCATGGGCTTCGGTCTGCCTGCCGCGCTGGGCGTGAAGCTGGCGCTGCCGAATGAAACTGTCGTCTGCGTGACGGGGGACGGCAGTATTCAGATGAACATTCAGGAGCTGTCTACCGCGCTGCAGTATGAACTGCCGGTACTGGTGCTGAACCTGAATAACGGGTATCTCGGTATGGTCAAGCAGTGGCAGGATATGATCTACTCTGGCCGCCACTCCCAGTCCTACATGAAATCGCTGCCGGATTTTGTTCGTCTTGCTGAAGCTTATGGCCACGTAGGCATGCGGGTGACCGATCCGGCCGAACTGGAAACGAAACTCGCACAGGCGCTTGAGCACGTTAAAAACAACCGCCTCGTCTTTATGGATGTAATTGTTGATGGAACCGAGCACGTTTATCCGATGCATATTCGTGGTGGTGGTATGGATGAAATGTGGTTAAGCAAAACGGAGAGAACCTGATATGCGCCGGATATTATCTGTTTTACTGGAAAACGAGTCTGGCGCACTGTCGCGCGTCATTGGCCTTTTTGCGCAGCGCGGCTATAACATTGAAAGCCTGACCGTTGCCCCGACGGAAGACCCGACGCTGTCGCGCATGACGATCCAAACCGTCGGCGATGCCAAAGTACTTGAGCAAATTGAAAAACAGCTGCATAAGCTGGTCGACGTACTGCGCGTGAGCGAGCTAGGGCAAGGTGCCTACGTTGAACGTGAGGTCATGCTGGTGAAAATCCAGGCCAGCGGCTACGGGCGTGATGAAGTCAAACGCAATGCGGATATTTTCCGCGGACAGATTATCGACGTCACGCCTTCTCTTTATACGGTTCAGCTGGTCGGTACAAGCGACAAGCTGGATGCTTTCCTGGCGTCCGTGCGGGATGTCGCAAAAATTGTCGAGGTCGCGAGATCGGGGGTTGTGGGTCTGTCACGCGGCGAGAAAATCATGCGTTAGTTGTCAAAAAGGTTCGCCTCTTTCTGCCCGGTCACCAAAGCCGGGCTTTTTTTTGCGTAATCAGCCGACAACGCAGATAAAAGCGGTTGCCGCGAAGGCTTTTCTGCGTTTAGATGTTAAAAGATTTAACCATAACCTTGACAGGGCCATGGACTCTTTTCTTTTTTTAAGGGGCAATTGTGAAACTGGATGAAATCGCCCGGCTAGCCGGCGTGTCACGAACAACGGCCAGCTATGTGATTAACGGTAAAGCAAAGCAGTACCGTGTCAGCGACAAGACCGTTGAAAAAGTTATGGCGGTGGTTCGTGAGCATAACTACCATCCGAATGCTGTCGCAGCCGGTCTGCGTGCCGGGCGTACCCGCTCTATTGGTCTGGTGATCCCTGACCTGGAAAACACCAGCTATACCCGTATCGCCAACTATCTTGAACGTCAGGCGCGCCAGCGCGGCTATCAGTTGCTGATTGCCTGCTCGGAAGACCAGCCCGACAACGAGATGCGCTGCATTGAGCATCTCCTCCAGCGCCAGGTGGATGCAATCATCGTGTCGACCTCCTTGCCGCCAGAGCATCCGTTCTACCAGCGCTGGGCGAACGACCCGTTCCCAATCGTTGCGCTGGATCGCGCGCTCGATCGCGAGCATTTCACCAGCGTCGTGGGTGCGGATCAGGATGATGCAGAAATGCTGGCCGCAGAGCTGAGAACGTTCCCCGCAGAGACAGTGCTGTATCTTGGCGCGTTGCCCGAGCTTTCCGTGAGCTTCCTGCGCGAGCAGGGATTCAGAACCGCCTGGAAAGACGATCCGCGCGAGGTCCACTACCTCTATGCCAATAGCTACGAGCGTGAAGCCGCGGCGCAGCTGTTCGAAAAATGGCTGGAAACGCACCCAATGCCTCAGGCGCTGTTCACCACCTCGTTTGCGCTGTTGCAGGGCGTCATGGATGTGACCTTACGCCGTGAAGGTAAACTGCCCTCCGATCTGGCGATTGCCACGTTCGGGGATAACGAGCTGCTCGACTTCCTCCAGTGCCCGGTGCTGGCGGTAGCACAGCGTCACCGCGATGTGGCTGAACGCGTGCTGGAGATTGTGCTGGCAAGTCTGGATGAGCCGCGCAAACCGAAGCCGGGCCTGACGCGGATCAAACGTAATCTCTACCATCGCGGAATTTTAAGCCGCCAAAAATGAAATGACTGGGGCGGCGAAATCTGCCCCATTTTGTTGCGATAATTCGTGCGCATAATTCCCGGAGAGAAATTAGGATAATTCTTGAGAAATCCTAATCGCCTATTTTCTTAATTCATTCCTGCTTTTAAATTGGCCCTTTAAAGAACGTCCGGGCGATTTTAAACAGCCATCTTTGTATTAATTTGTTACAAACCCTCTTCGGCCGATGAATATTCAGACGTTTTTGCTCCTCCTTTGTCAGCTTAAGTGGCAACCGCCGCGCTTACCGGGTGCCCGAGTGAATCTGGCGCTGTTATCCCCTGAGAATCTGTCATAAAATGCTGCCCGCGTCGCAAACTGACACTTTATATTTATCTGCGATGATATTGAGTGAGCTTTAACGCTAGTGTGCATATTCGGTTTTTTTCTTACAAATATTCATAACGTTAATTTTGCCTCGCCAGTTGTGCAGTTATTAACCAGGACTGTTTATCTCTGTAAATAGAGGGCTTTCGGGTCCTTATAGGGAGAGTCCTGGCTTGACAAGCTTTTCCCTCGCTCCGTAAACTCCTTTAGGTGGGAATTTGTGGGTTAAAGTGGTGAGGAGGGGTGAGACTGGCATGTTCCGTGGAGCTACGTTAGTCAATCTCGACAGCAAAGGGCGTTTATCGGTACCAACCCGATACCGCGACCAGCTGATTGAGAACGCTGCGGGTCAAATGGTTTGCACCATTGACATTAACTCCCCCTGCCTGCTGCTTTACCCCTTGCCTGAATGGGAAATTATTGAGCAAAAGCTGTCGCGACTGTCGAGCATGAACCCGCAGGAACGCCGCGTGCAGCGGCTTTTATTGGGACATGCCAGTGAATGTCAGATGGATAACGCAGGGCGATTACTGATTGCGCCTGTGTTGCGGCAACATGCCGGTCTGACCAAAGAAGTGATGCTGGTCGGGCAGTTCAACAAGTTTGAACTGTGGGATGAAACGACCTGGTATCAACAGGTCAAGGAAGATATCGACGCTGAGCAGTCTGATTCCGCGACATTATCGGAACGGCTGCAGGACTTGTCTCTATAAATATGATGGAAAATTATAAACATAAAACGGTGTTACTGGACGAGGCCGTTAACGGTCTGAATATTCGTCCGGATGGCATCTACATTGATGGCACGTTTGGTCGCGGTGGTCACTCGCGTTTGATTCTCTCCCAGCTTGGAGAGGAAGGACGTCTGCTGGCAATCGATCGCGATCCGCAGGCAATTGCCGTTGCACAGACCATCAATGATCCACGCTTTTCCATCGTGCATGGACCTTTCTCTGCGCTCGCGGATTATGTTGCCGAGCGCGGCCTGACGGGCAAGATCGACGGGATTCTTCTAGATCTTGGCGTCTCTTCACCCCAACTTGATGATGCTGAACGTGGTTTCTCCTTTATGCGTGATGGTCCGCTGGACATGCGGATGGACCCGACGCGCGGTCAGTCTGCCGCTGAGTGGTTACAGACCGCTGACGAAGCAGACATAGCATGGGTCATCAAAACGTTTGGCGAAGAGCGCTTTGGCAAACGTATTGCGCGCGCCATCGTTGAGCGCAATCGCATTGAGCCAATGACCCGCACCAAAGAGTTGGCTGAGGTGATCGCGGCGGCGACACCGGTGAAGGATAAGCACAAACATCCCGCGACCCGTACCTTCCAGGCGGTTCGCATCTGGGTAAACAGTGAACTGGAGGAAATAGAGCTGGCGCTAAAAAGCTCGCTCGACGTGCTGGCCCCGGGTGGGCGGTTATCCATCATCAGCTTCCATTCGCTGGAAGACCGTATTGTGAAACGCTTTATGCGTGAACAAAGCCGCGGTCCACAGGTGCCAGCGGGGCTGCCGATGACGGAAGAACAACTCAGGAAGCTGGGTGGCCGTCAGTTGCGAGCATTAGGCAAGTTGATGCCGGGCGAAGAAGAAGTGGCAGAGAATCCACGCGCCCGTAGTTCAGTGCTGCGTGTTGCAGAGAGGACGAACGCATGATCGGCAGAGTGACAGAGACCCTAAGCAAAGTTAAGGATTCGTTAGGAAGCAACGAGCGCCATGCCTTGCCTGGCGTGATCGGCGACGATCTTTTGCGGTTTGGGAAACTGCCACTCTGTCTGTTCATTTGCATCATTGTCACGGCAGTTACGGTGGTGACCACCGCCCACCATACACGTTTATTGACTGCGCAACGCGAGCAGATGGTACTGGAACGCGATGCGCTGGATATTGAATGGCGAAATCTGATCCTTGAAGAAAACGCGCTCGGCGATCACAGCCGGGTTGAACGGATCGCAACGGAAAAGCTGCAACTGCAGCATGTTGATCCTTCGCAGGAAAATATCGTAGTACAAAAATAAGGGAAAACGCGACGCATGAAAGCAGCGGCAAAAACGCTAAAACCAAAACGTCAGGAAGAACAGGCCAACTTTGTCAGTTGGCGTTTTGCGTTGCTTTGCGGCTGCATTTTACTCGCTCTGGGTTTTCTGCTGGGACGCGTGGCCTGGCTGCAAATCATCGCCCCTGACATGCTGGTGCGCCAGGGCGACATGCGCTCCCTGCGCGTCCAGGAAGTGTCGACATCCCGCGGGATGATCACCGACCGTTCGGGTCGTCCGCTGGCGGTGAGCGTGCCGGTGAAGGCGATCTGGGCCGATCCTAAAGAACTGCATGATGCTGGCGGGATCACGCTTGATAACCGCTGGAAGGCCCTTGCGGATGCGCTGAAGATGCCGCTGGACCAGTTAGCTTCACGCGTAAATACGAACCCGCGAGGGCGGTTTATCTATCTGGCACGTCAGGTGAACCCTGACATGGCAGACTACATCAAAAAATTGAAGCTGCCGGGGATCCATCTGCGTGAAGAATCTCGTCGTTACTATCCTTCCGGCGAAGTGACTGCTCACCTCATTGGCTTTACTAACGTAGATAGCCAGGGGATTGAAGGCGTCGAAAAAAGCTTTGATAAATGGCTAACCGGCCAGCCGGGCGAACGCATTGTGCGTAAAGACCGCTACGGTCGCGTGATCGAGGATATTTCCTCTACGGACAGCCAGGCGGCACACAACCTTGCGCTGAGTATCGATGAGCGCTTGCAGGCGCTGGTTTACCGCGAGCTGAACAACGCCGTGGCCTTCAACAAAGCGGAATCGGGCAGTGCCGTGTTAGTCGACGTCAACACGGGTGAAGTGCTGGCGATGGCCAATAGCCCTTCCTACAACCCTAACAATCTCACCGGTACGCAGAAGGATGTTATGCGTAACCGTACCATCACCGACGTATTCGAACCGGGTTCGACCGTTAAGCCGATGGTGGTCATGACTGCACTCCAGCGCGGTATCGTCAATGAAAACACCGTACTGAATACCATTCCATACCGAATTAACGGCCACGAAATCAAAGACGTGGCGCGCTACAGCGAATTGACCCTGACCGGGGTGTTACAGAAGTCGAGTAACGTCGGTGTTTCAAAGCTGGCGTTAGCGATGCCGTCCTCAGCGTTAGTAGAGACTTACTCACGTTTTGGGCTTGGAAAGGCGACCAATTTGGGGTTGGTCGGAGAACGCAGTGGCTTATATCCTCAAAAACAACGGTGGTCTGACATAGAGAGGGCCACCTTCTCTTTCGGCTACGGGCTAATGGTGACACCGTTACAGTTAGCGCGAGTCTACGCAACGATCGGCAGCTATGGCATTTATCGTCCGCTGTCGATTACCAAAGTTGATCCACCGGTTCCCGGCGAGCGTATCTTCCCGGAATCAACCGTCCGTACTGTTGTTCATATGATGGAAAGCGTAGCGCTGCCCGGCGGCGGCGGCGTGAAGGCGGCAATCAAAGGTTATCGCATCGCCATCAAGACCGGTACGGCGAAAAAAGTAGGGCCGGACGGCCGCTATATCAATAAATACATTGCCTATACCGCAGGCGTTGCGCCTGCAAGCAATCCGCGTTTTGCGCTGGTGGTCGTGATAAACGATCCACAGGCGGGTAAATACTACGGCGGCGCCGTCTCCGCGCCTGTGTTCGGGGCTATCATGGGCGGCGTGTTACGCACCATGAACATCGAGCCGGATGCGCTGGCGACGGGCGAAAAAAGTGAATTTGTAATTAATCAAGGCGAGGGTACAGGTGGCAGATCGTAATTTGCGCGACCTTCTCGCTCCGTGGGTGCCAAATGCACCGGAGCGAGCACTGCGAGAGATGGTACTGGACAGCCGCGTGGCTGCTTCTGGCGATCTTTTTGTGGCGGTGGTCGGTCATCAGGCGGACGGGCGTCGTTATATCCCGCAGGCGATTGCGCAAGGTGTGGCTGCCATTATTGCTGAGGCCAAAGATGAGGCAACCGACGGTGAGATCCGTGAAATGCACGGGGTGCCGGTCATCTATCTCAGCCAGTTAAACGAGCGTCTTTCCGCGCTGGCGGGGCGTTTTTATCACGAACCTTCCGACCAGCTGCGCCTGGTTGGCGTGACGGGTACCAACGGTAAAACCACTACCACGCAGCTGATGGCGCAGTGGGCCCAGCTGCTGGGTGAAACCGGTGCGGTGATGGGTACCGTGGGTAACGGCCTGCTGGGCAAAGTGAGCCCGACGGAAAACACCACCGGCTCGGCGGTAGACGTACAGCATGTGCTTGCCGGTCTGGCAGGGCAGGGGGCAACCTTTGCTGCGATGGAAGTCTCTTCGCACGGTCTGGTTCAGCACCGCGTCGCGGCGCTGAAATTTGCTGCTTCCGTGTTTACCAACCTGAGCCGCGATCATCTTGATTATCACGGTGATATGGAGCATTACGAAGCCGCGAAATGGCTGCTGTTCTCTACTCACCATTACGGACAAGCCATCATCAACGCCGACGACGAAGTGGGCCGCCGCTGGCTGGCGAAGCTGCCGGATGCGGTTGCGGTGTCGATGGAAGACCATATCAATCCGAACTGCCACGGCCGCTGGCTGAAGGCGGTTGAGGTGAATTATCACGACAGCGGGGCGACAATCCGCTTTGCCTCTTCCTGGGGGGAAGGTGAAATTGAAAGCCGCCTGATGGGGGCGTTTAACGTCAGTAACCTGCTGCTGGCGCTGGCAACGCTGCTGGCGCTGGGTTATCCGATGGCTGAACTGCTGAAAACCTCAGCGCGTCTGCAGCCTGTTTGCGGCCGTATGGAAGTGTTCAGCGCGCCGGGCAAACCGACCGTCGTGGTGGATTATGCCCACACGCCGGATGCGCTGGAAAAAGCGCTGGAGGCGGCGCGCCTGCACTGCGCCGGTAAGCTCTGGTGCGTGTTTGGCTGCGGCGGCGATCGCGATAAAGGCAAACGCCCGCTGATGGGGGCTATTGCCGAGCAGTTTGCAGATATTCCGGTTGTGACCGATGACAACCCGCGTACCGAAGAGCCGCGCGCCATCATTAATGACATTCTGGCGGGCATGCTGGACGCGGGCCGCGCTCGCGTGGTGGAAGGGCGTGCGGAAGCCGTGACCAACACCATCATGCAGGCGCAGGAGAATGATGTTGTTCTGCTGGCGGGCAAAGGCCATGAAGATTATCAGATCGTTGGCAATCGCCGTCTGGACTACTCGGACCGCGTAACGGCAGCACGCCTGCTGGGAGTCGTGGCATGATTAGCATCACGTTAAGCCAGGCCGCTGCTATTCTGCAGGGCGACCTCTACGGGCAAGACCTGACCATTGATGCCGTAACGACGGACACCCGTAAAATCACCGCAGGCTGTCTGTTTGTGGCGCTGAAAGGCGAGCGTTTTGACGCACATGATTTTGCGGAACAGGCCAAAGAGAACGGCGCTGGTGCGCTGATCGTCAGCCGCAGGCTCGATATCGATCTGCCACAAATTGTGGTGAAAGATACGCGTCTCGCGTTCGGTGAGCTGGCCGCCTGGGTTCGTCAGCAGGTCCCTACTCGCGTTGTCGCCTTGACCGGTTCATCAGGCAAGACGTCGGTGAAAGAGATGACGGCGGCGATCCTCAGCCAGTGCGGGAATACGCTTTATACCGCGGGCAACCTCAATAATGACATCGGCGTGCCGATGACATTACTCCGTCTGACTAAAGAACACGAATTTGCGGTGATCGAGTTAGGGGCGAACCACCAGGGCGAAATCGCCTGGACCGTGAGCCTGACTCGCCCGGAAGCCGCGCTGGTGAATAACCTCGCGGCGGCGCATCTGGAAGGTTTTGGCTCGCTGGAAGGCGTAGCGAAAGCCAAAGGTGAGATTTACACCGGCCTGCCGGATGACGGTATCGCCATCCTGAACGCCGACAACAACGACTGGCTGAACTGGCAAAGCATCATTGGTTCGCGTAAAACCTGGCGCTTCTCGCCGAATGCGGCCAACAGTGATTTTACCGCGACCAATATCCACGTGACGTCGCACGGTACGGAGTTCACCCTCACCACCCCAACGGGTGGCATTGATGTGCTGCTGCCACTGCCGGGTCGCCATAACATCGCCAATGCGCTTGCGGCGGCGGCGTTGTCGACGGCGGTGGGCGCGTCGCATGAAGCGATTAAAACCGGGCTGGCGAACCTGAAAGCCGTGCCGGGGCGTCTGTTCCCGATTCAGCTTTCGGAAAACAAGCTGCTGCTGGATGACTCCTACAACGCGAACGTTGGCTCAATGACGGCGGCGGTGCAGGTGTTATCTGAAATGCCGGGCTATCGCATCATGGTGGTGGGCGATATGGCAGAGCTGGGCGACGAAAGCGAAGCCTGCCATACCCAGGTCGGTGAAGCGGCGAAAGCGGCGGGGCTGGACTGCGTGCTGAGCGCAGGAAAACTGAGCCAGGCGATTAGCCATGCCAGCGGCGTTGGCGAGCATTTTGCTGATAAAAGCGCGTTGATAGCGCGCCTTAAGGCGTTGATTACAGAAAAACAAATTGTGACTGTGTTAGTGAAAGGTTCACGTAGTGCCGCCATGGAAGAGGTTGTGCACGCATTACAGGAGAACGGGACATGTTAGTTTGGCTGGCCGAACATTTGGTCAAATATTATTCAGGCTTTAACGTCTTTTCGTATCTGACGTTTCGCGCCATCGTCAGCCTGCTGACTGCGCTGTTCATCTCGTTGTGGATGGGCCCGCGCATGATTGCCCGTCTGCAAAAACTCTCTTTCGGCCAGGTTGTGCGTAACGACGGTCCGGAATCGCACTTCAGCAAGCGCGGCACGCCGACGATGGGCGGGATCATGATCCTGACTGCCATCGTCGTTTCCGTGCTGCTGTGGGCGTATCCCTCCAACCCGTACGTCTGGTGCGTTCTGACGGTACTGGTGGGTTACGGGATCATCGGTTTTGTTGATGATTACCGCAAAGTCGTCCGCAAAGATACTAAGGGCCTGATCGCGCGCTGGAAGTATTTCTGGATGTCGGTGATCGCGCTGGGCGTTGCTTTCGCGCTGTATCTGGCAGGCAAAGACACGCCAGCCACCGAGCTGGTCGTGCCGTTCTTTAAGGACGTGATGCCGCAGCTGGGGCTGTTCTACATCCTGCTGGCCTACTTTGTGATTGTTGGTACCGGCAACGCCGTTAACCTGACCGACGGCCTGGATGGTCTGGCGATTATGCCAACCGTCTTTGTGGCCGCCGGTTTTGCGCTGGTGGCGTGGGCCACCGGTAACATGAACTTTGCAAATTATCTGCACATCCCTTATCTGCGCCACGCGGGTGAGCTGGTGATCGTCTGTACGGCGATTGTCGGCGCGGGGCTGGGCTTCCTGTGGTTCAACACCTATCCGGCGCAGGTCTTTATGGGTGACGTCGGTTCTCTGGCTTTGGGCGGTGCGCTCGGCATTATCGCCGTACTGCTGCGTCAGGAGTTCCTGCTGGTGATCATGGGCGGCGTGTTTGTGGTTGAAACCCTGTCGGTGATTTTGCAGGTCGGTTCCTTCAAGCTGCGCGGTCAGCGCATCTTCCGTATGGCGCCGATTCACCACCACTATGAACTGAAAGGCTGGCCGGAGCCGCGCGTGATTGTGCGCTTCTGGATTATTTCGCTGATGCTGGTGCTGATTGGCCTGGCAACGCTGAAGGTACGTTAATCATGGCAGATTACCAGGGCAAAAAAGTCGTTATCATCGGGTTGGGCCTCACGGGGCTCTCCTGCGTGGACTTTTTCCTCGCACGCGGCGTGACGCCACGCGTGATGGATACGCGTGTCTCTCCGCCGGGTCTGGACAAACTGCCGGAACAGGTTGAACGCCACCTTGGTGGTCTGAATGATGACTGGCTGCTGGCAGCCGATCTGATTGTCGCAAGCCCAGGTATGGCGCTGGCGCATCCTTCGCTGAGCGCTGCCGCGGATGCGGGCGTTGAGATTGTCGGCGATATCGAGCTGTTCTGCCGCGAAGCGCAGGCGCCCGTTATCGCCATTACCGGTTCTAACGGTAAAAGCACCGTCACCACCCTGGTGGGTGAAATGGCTAAAGCGGCGGGAATGAACGTCGGCGTTGGCGGTAACATTGGTTTACCCGCTCTGATGCTGCTGGACAAAGGCTGCGAGCTGTATGTTCTCGAGCTTTCCAGCTTCCAGCTGGAAACCACCTCCAGCCTGCACGCTGCGGCTGCGACGATCCTCAACGTGACTGAAGATCATATGGACAGGTATCCATTTGGTCTTCAGCAGTACCGTGCCGCCAAGCTCCGCGTTTATGAAAATGCCAAAGTCTGCGTTGTTAACGCCGATGACGCGCTAACCATGCCGGTGCGTGGCGCAGACGATCGCTGTATTAGCTTCGGTATCACGATGGGGGATTACCACCTGAACCGTCAGCTGGGCGAAACCTGGCTGCGCGTGAAGGGTGAGAAAGTGCTGAACGTGAAAGAGATGAAGCTCTCAGGTCAGCACAACTATACCAATGCCCTGGCGGCGCTGGCGCTGGCGGATGCAGTAGGACTTCCGCGCTCCTCCAGCCTGAAAGCGTTAACCACGTTTTCTGGTCTGGCGCACCGTTTCCAGCTGGCGCTGGAGCACAACGGCGTGCGCTGGATCAACGACTCCAAAGCCACCAACGTGGGCAGCACCGAGGCCGCGCTCAACGGTCTGCACGTTGACGGCACCCTGCATTTACTGCTGGGCGGCGACGGTAAATCAGCGGATTTCTCCTCCCTGAAGCCGTATCTCGCCGGAGATAACATCCGCCTGTACTGCTTCGGCCGTGACGGCAGCGAGCTGGCTGAACTGCGCCCTGAGGTTGCCGAGCAAACCGAAACCATGGAACAGGCGATGCGGCTGATTGCCCCTCGCGTGAAGCCAGGCGATATGGTGCTGCTCTCTCCGGCCTGCGCCAGTCTCGATCAATTCAAGAATTTCGAACAGCGTGGTGATGTCTTTACCCGCCTGGCGAAGGAGTTAGGCTAATGCGTTTATCTCTCCCTCGCCTGAAAATGCCGCGCCTGCCAGGATTTGGGATCCTTGCATGGGTGTTTGCGGCGCTCAAAGGCTGGGTGATGGGCTCTCGTCAAAAAGATAACGACAGCCTGGTCATGTACGATCGCACGCTGTTCTGGCTCACGATGGGGCTGGCGGCGGTCGGCTTCATTATGGTCACGTCAGCTTCAATGCCCGTCGGGCAGCGTCTGGCGAACGATCCTTTCCTGTTTGCCAAGCGTGATGGTCTTTACATCATCCTGGCGTTCTGCCTGGCGCTGGTGACCTTGCGTCTGCCGATGGAGTTCTGGCAGCGGCACAGTACGGCGATGCTGATCGCCTCGATTATTATGCTGCTGATCGTACTGGTGGTGGGGAGCTCTGTTAACGGCGCATCACGCTGGATCGCCTTTGGCCCGCTGCGCATTCAGCCTGCGGAATTTACCAAGCTCTCCCTGTTCTGTTACCTCGCTAACTACCTGGTGCGTAAGGTAGATGAAGTGCGTAACAACCTGCGCGGCTTCTTAAAACCGATGGGCGTGATTCTGGTGCTGGCGGTATTACTGCTGGCGCAGCCTGACCTCGGTACCGTTGTCGTGCTGTTCGTTACCACCCTGGCGATGCTGTTCCTGGCGGGCGCGAAGCTGTGGCAGTTCATCGCTATCATCGGGATGGGGATTTCAGCGGTTGTGCTGCTGATCCTCGCCGAGCCTTACCGTATTCGCCGTGTAACCTCGTTCTGGAACCCGTGGGAAGATCCGTTCGGCAGCGGTTATCAGCTGACGCAGTCGCTGATGGCCTTTGGTCGTGGTGAAGTCTGGGGACAGGGGCTGGGTAACTCGGTACAGAAACTGGAGTATTTACCGGAAGCGCATACTGACTTCATCTTCTCCATTATTGCGGAAGAACTGGGTTATATCGGTGTGGTATTAGCGCTATTAATGGTATTCTTCGTCGCTTTCCGCGCCATGTCCATCGGGCGGAAAGCGCTGGAGATCGATCACCGCTTCTCAGGATTCTTAGCCTGCTCAATTGGCATCTGGTTTAGCTTCCAGGCATTGGTTAACGTCGGGGCCGCAGCGGGTATGCTGCCGACCAAAGGTCTGACGTTGCCGTTGATCAGTTATGGTGGTTCCAGTCTGTTGATTATGTCGACGGCCATCATGTTTTTGTTGCGCATAGATTATGAAACGCGTCTGGAAAAAGCCCAGGCGTTTACACGAGGTTCACGATGAATCAACCGAAGCGGTTAATGGTGATGGCAGGCGGTACCGGTGGACACGTGTTCCCGGGACTGGCGGTTGCGCACCATTTAATGGATCAGGGCTGGCAGATACGCTGGCTGGGAACCGCAGACCGCATGGAAGCCGATCTGGTACCGAAGCACGGTATTGAGATCGACTTTATTCGTATTTCCGGCCTTCGGGGCAAAGGCCTCAAGGCTATGCTGCTGGCACCGGTGCGTATTTTTAACGCCTGGCGTCAGGCGCGCACCATCATGAAGCGCTTTAAGCCAGATGTGGTGCTGGGCATGGGCGGTTATGTCTCGGGTCCTGGCGGGCTGGCGGCGTGGTCGTTAGGCATTCCCGTTGTTCTGCATGAACAGAACGGTATTGCCGGACTGACCAACAAGTGGCTGGCGAAAATCGCTACCAAAGTTATGCAGGCGTTTCCCGGCGCGTTCCCGAAAGCGGACGTGGTGGGTAACCCGGTGCGTGTGGACGTGCTGGCGCTGCCGCTGCCGGATGCTCGCCTGACGGGCCGTGAAGGGCCGGTTCGTGTACTGGTCGTCGGCGGCTCTCAGGGCGCACGCATTCTAAACCAGACGATGCCGCAGGTTGCCGCAAAGCTGGGGGATACCGTGACGATCTGGCACCAGAGCGGAAAAGGCGCTCAGCAGACCGTTGAGCAAGCGTACGCAGGCGAAGGCCAGCCGCAGCATAAAGTCACAGAGTTTATCGACGACATGGCGGCAGCGTATGCCTGGGCCGATGTCGTGGTCTGTCGTTCAGGCGCGCTGACGGTGAGCGAGATCGCCGCCGCGGGTCTGCCGGCCCTGTTTGTGCCGTTCCAGCACAAAGACAGACAGCAGTACTGGAATGCGCTGCCGCTTGAGAAAGCCGGTGCCGCGAAGATATTTGAGCAGCCACAATTTACCGCCGACGCGGTAGCCACCACCCTGGCGGGCTGGAACAGAGACGCACTGCTGGAGATGGCGCAACGCGCGCGCGCGGCCGCTATCCCTGATGCGACGGAACGGGTGGCAAAAGAAGTGAGCCTGGCAGCCCAGGCTTAACCCTCGCAGCGCGTGTTGCGCTGCACGAATTTTAAGTAGTCGATGGCGTTTAGAGAATGAATACACAACAACTGGCAAAACTGCGTTCAATCGTGCCCGAGATGCGTCGCGTCCGGCACATTCACTTTGTTGGCATCGGTGGTGCTGGCATGGGCGGTATTGCCGAAGTGTTAGCTAACGAAGGCTATCAGATCAGCGGGTCTGACCTGGCGCCAAACCCTGTAACGCAGCAGCTGGCGTCGCTTGGGGCGACTATCTATTTCAACCATCGCCCGGAAAACGTGCGCGATGCGAGCGTGGTGGTGGTCTCAAGCGCTATCTCCTCTGACAACCCGGAAATCGTTGCCGCGCACGAAGCGCGTATTCCGGTGATCCGCCGTGCAGAAATGCTGGCGGAACTGATGCGTTTCCGTCACGGCATCGCCATTGCCGGGACCCACGGTAAAACCACGACCACGGCGATGGTCTCCAGTATTTATGCGGAAGCGGGTCTCGACCCGACGTTCGTCAACGGCGGTCTGGTCAAAGCAGCGGGCGTACATGCGCGTCTGGGCCACAGCCGTTACCTGATTGCTGAAGCGGATGAGAGCGACGCGTCGTTCCTGCACCTGCAGCCGATGGTGGCGATTGTCACTAACATCGAAGCTGACCATATGGATACCTACCAGGGCGACTTCGAGAACTTAAAGCAGACCTTCATCAACTTCCTGCACAACCTGCCTTTCTACGGACGCGCGGTGATGTGCGTTGACGATCCGGTGATCCGCGAGCTGCTGCCGCGCGTGGGTCGTCAAATCACCACTTACGGCTTCAGCGAAGACGCTGACGTCCGCGTGGAAGAGTACAAACAGATTGGTGCGCAGGGGCATTTCACTCTGGCGCGTCAGGACAAAGAGCTGCTGCACGTCACGCTGAATGCGCCAGGGCGCCATAATGCCCTCAATGCCGCAGCGGCAGTGGCCGTCGCGACGGAAGAAGGCATTGATGATGATGCGATTCTGCGCGCGCTGGAAAGCTTCCAGGGCACCGGCCGTCGTTTCGACTTTCTCGGTGAATTCCCGCTGAACGCCGTTAACGGTAAAGCCGGCACAGCGATGCTGGTGGACGACTACGGCCACCATCCGACCGAAGTGGACGCCACCATTAAAGCCGCGCGTGCAGGTTGGCCTGACAAAAATCTGGTGATGATCTTCCAGCCGCACCGCTTCACGCGTACGCGCGATCTGTACGACGATTTCGCCAGCGTCCTGTCACAGGTAGACACCCTGTTAATGCTGGACGTGTACGCCGCAGGCGAGACTCCGATTCCGGGTGCTGACAGCCGTTCCCTGTGTCGTACCATCCGTGGACGCGGTAAAGTTGACCCTATTCTGGTTTCTGACCCTGCACAGGTGGCGGAAATTCTGGCACCGGTCCTGACGGGTAACGATTTGATTCTGATTCAGGGCGCGGGAAATATCGGCAAAATCGCCCGTACCTTAGCTGAAATCAAACTGAAGCCGCAAACCCAGGAGGATGAGCATCATGGCTGATAAGATTGCTGTCCTGTCTGGCGGCATCTCCGCCGAGCGCGAGGTTTCCCTGAATTCCGGCGCGGCTGTGCTGGCGGGCCTGCGCGAAGGTGGCGTCAATGCGCACCTGGTTGACCCAAAAGAGGTCGACGTGACGCAATTAAAAGCCATGGGCTTCGATAAAGTCTTTATCGCTTTGCATGGTCGCGGCGGTGAAGACGGCACCCTGCAGGGACTTCTGGATCTGATCGGCCTGCCGTACACCGGCAGCGGCGTGATGGCTTCCGCTATCTCTATGGATAAACTGCGCAGCAAGCTGCTGTGGCAGGGGGCAGGGTTACCCGTTGCGCCATGGGTAGCGCTGACGCGTCGCGAATTTGAATTGGGCCTGTCGGATAGCGTTAATGCACGCATTGCTGAGCTAGGCTTACCGGTTATTGTAAAGCCCAGCCGGGAAGGCTCCAGCGTGGGAATGTCCAAAGTCGATAAAGCTGAAGATCTTTCGTCCGCTTTAGCGCTGGCATTTCAACATGATGAAGAAGTTCTGATTGAAAAATGGCTCAGCGGGCCGGAATTTACCGTCGCGATGCTTGGCGAAGAAATTTTACCGTCAATCCGTATCCAACCGGCCGGAACCTTCTATGATTATGAGGCGAAGTATCTCTCTGATGAGACGCAATATTTCTGCCCTTGTGGTCTTGAAGCTGAGCGTGAAGCCGATTTACAGTCCCTGGTGCTTAAAGCCTGGCATGTTCTGGGTTGCCGTGGCTGGGGACGCATCGACGTGATGCAGGACAGCGATGGACAATTTTATCTGCTGGAAGCGAATACCTCTCCGGGAATGACCAGCCACAGCCTTGTGCCGATGGCCGCGCGTCAGGCGGGGATGAGCTTCTCGCAGTTAGTCGTACGCATTCTGGACCAGGCGGGCTGATATGTCTCAGGCTGCATTGAACACGCGCAACCGCGATGACGAGGACGAATACGCCTCTTCACGCCGCAGTAATGGAACGCGTCTTGCAGGCATCATTTTCCTGCTCGGGGTGCTGTGCACCGTGTTTATCAGCGGCTGGATGGTCCTGGGCTGGATGGAAGATGCACAGCGGTTGCCGCTTTCTAAGCTGGTGGTCACCGGTGAGCGTCACTACACGCGTAACGACGATATTCGCCAGTCAATACTGGCACTGGGCTCACCTGGCACCTTTATGACGCAGGACGTCAATATTATCCAGAGCCAGATAGAACGTCTGCCATGGATAAAACAGGCGAGCGTAAGAAAGCAATGGCCTGATGAATTGAAGATTCATCTGGTTGAATATGTGCCCATTGCGCGTTGGAATGATCAGCACATGGTTGACGCAGACGGAAATTCCTTCAGCGTCCCGGCCGATCGTGTCAACAAGCAAAATTTACCGATGTTGTATGGCCCGGAAGGTAGCGAAAACGAAGTATTACAGGGTTTTCGCGAAATGGGTCAGGTGCTGGCGAAGGACAGGTTTACGTTAAAAGATGCAGCCATGACGGCGCGCCGTTCCTGGCAGCTGACGTTAACAAACGGCATTAAGCTCAACCTGGGACGCGGCGACACAATGAAGCGTCTGGCGCGTTTTGTCGAACTTTACCCGGTTTTACAGCAGCAGGCACAGACTGACGGCAAACGGATAAGCTACGTTGATTTGCGCTATGACTCAGGCGCAGCAGTCGGTTGGGTACCGGCTCCGGTCGAGGAACCTAATCAGCAACAGAATCAGGCACAGGTACAGGCAGAACAACAATGATCAAGGCGACGGACAGAAAACTGGTAGTTGGACTGGAGATTGGCACCGCGAAGGTTGCCGCTTTAGTAGGGGAAGTTCTGCCCGACGGTATGGTCAATATCATTGGCGTAGGCAGTTGCCCGTCCCGTGGTATGGATAAAGGTGGGGTAAACGATCTTGAATCGGTGGTGAAATGCGTTCAGCGCGCCATCGATCAGGCTGAACTGATGGCAGATTGCCAGATTTCTTCTGTCTATCTGGCCCTTTCTGGCAAGCACATTAGCTGCCAGAACGAAATCGGTATGGTGCCGATTTCCGAAGAAGAAGTGACGCAGGAAGACGTTGAAAACGTTGTGCACACGGCGAAATCCGTGCGTGTCCGCGACGAACATCGCGTGCTGCATGTCATTCCGCAGGAATATGCGATTGACTACCAGGAAGGGATCAAGAACCCGGTCGGTCTTTCTGGCGTACGTATGCAGGCAAAAGTGCACCTGATCACATGTCACAACGATATGGCGAAGAACATTGTAAAAGCCGTTGAACGTTGTGGCCTGAAAGTTGACCAACTTATTTTCGCCGGTCTGGCGGCCAGTTATTCCGTGCTGACCGAAGATGAACGTGAACTGGGTGTCTGTGTGGTCGATATTGGTGGTGGTACAATGGATATCGCCGTGTATACCGGCGGTGCGTTGCGCCACACGAAAGTGATCCCTTATGCCGGGAACGTTGTAACCAGCGATATTGCTTACGCTTTTGGTACGCCGCCGAGCGATGCAGAAGCGATTAAAGTGCGCCACGGCTGTGCGCTGGGGTCTATCGTTGGCAAAGATGAGAGCGTTGAAGTGCCGAGCGTCGGTGGTCGTCCACCGCGTAGCCTGCAGCGCCAGACGTTGGCAGAGGTCATTGAGCCGCGCTATACCGAGCTGCTCAACCTGGTCAACGAAGAGATTTTACAGTTACAGGAACAGCTTCGTCAGCAGGGCGTTAAACATCATCTTGCGGCGGGGATTGTATTAACCGGCGGTGCAGCGCAAATTGAAGGTCTTGCGGCCTGTGCTCAGCGGGTGTTCCATACGCAGGTTCGTATTGGTGCGCCGCTGAATATCACTGGTTTAACGGATTATGCTCAGGAGCCGTATTATTCAACGGCTGTGGGCCTGCTCCACTACGGGAAGGAATCTCATCTCAGTGGTGAAGCAGAAGTGGAAAAACGCGTCTCAGTGGGGTCGTGGGTCAAACGACTGAACAACTGGTTGCGAAAAGAATTTTAATTTTTTTAAGAGACCGGAGAGAATTAGCGGTCTCGGGCGACAGGCACAACGGAGAGAGAAATTATGTTTGAACCTATGGAACTGACCAACGACGCGGTGATTAAAGTCATCGGCGTCGGTGGCGGCGGCGGTAACGCCGTAGAGCATATGGTGCGTGAACGCATTGAAGGTGTTGAATTCTTCGCAGTTAACACCGATGCGCAGGCACTGCGTAAGACGGCTGTAGGCCAGACTATCCAGATCGGCGGTGGTATCACCAAAGGGCTGGGAGCAGGGGCTAACCCGGAAGTCGGTCGCAATGCGGCTGAAGAAGATCGTGAAGCGCTGCGCGCTGCACTGGAAGGTGCGGACATGGTCTTCATCGCAGCAGGCATGGGTGGCGGTACCGGTACCGGCGCAGCACCTGTTGTGGCTGAAGTGGCAAAAGATTTAGGTATCCTGACCGTTGCTGTCGTGACCAAGCCTTTCAACTTTGAAGGCAAGAAGCGTATGGCCTTCGCGGAGCAGGGTATCACCGAGCTGTCCAAGCATGTGGACTCGCTGATCACCATCCCTAACGACAAACTGTTGAAAGTTCTGGGTCGCGGTATCTCCCTGCTGGACGCATTCGGTGCAGCAAACGACGTGCTGAAAGGCGCGGTTCAGGGTATCGCTGAACTGATTACCCGTCCTGGCCTGATGAACGTTGACTTTGCAGACGTTCGCACCGTGATGTCCGAAATGGGCTACGCGATGATGGGCTCTGGCGTGGCCAGCGGTGAAGACCGTGCAGAAGAAGCGGCTGAAATGGCTATCTCTTCTCCACTGCTGGAAGATATCGATCTGTCTGGTGCGCGCGGCGTGCTGGTCAACATTACCGCTGGCTTTGACCTGCGCCTGGATGAGTTCGAAACCGTGGGTAACACCATCCGTGCGTTCGCCTCTGACAACGCTACCGTGGTAATCGGTACTTCCCTTGACCCTGAAATGAACGACGAGCTGCGTGTTACCGTTGTTGCGACCGGTATCGGTATGGACAAACGTCCTGAGATCACCCTGGTGACCAACAAGCAGACTCAGCAACCGGTAATGGATCGTTACCAGCAGCACGGTATGTCTCCTCTGACTCAGGAGCAGAAACCGGCCGCAAAAGTGGTGAACGACCCAACGCCGCAAACGGCGAAAGAGCCAGATTATCTGGATATCCCGGCGTTCCTGCGTAAGCAAGCTGACTAAGAATTGGCTGGAATTAGGGGATTTGCGCTCTTTGTGCTAAACTGGCCCACCGTTAGTGATATACACTCTCGGTTGGATAGTTAATTTGGCGAGATTATACGATGATCAAACAAAGGACACTTAAACGTATCGTTCAGGCGACGGGTGTCGGTTTACATACCGGCAAGAAAGTCACGCTGACGTTACGCCCTGCGCCGGCCAATACCGGGGTCATCTATCGTCGCACCGACTTGAATCCACCGGTAGATTTTCCGGCCGATGCCAAATCTGTGCGTGATACTATGCTCTGTACTTGTCTGGTGAACGAGCATGACGTGCGGATTTCTACCGTAGAGCACCTGAACGCCGCCCTGGCGGGTCTGGGTATCGACAACATTATTGTTGAAGTCGATGCGCCAGAAATCCCGATTATGGATGGCAGTGCTGCACCGTTCGTCTATCTGTTGCTGGATGCCGGCATCGAAGAACTGAACTGCGCGAAGAAATTTGTACGCATCAAAGAGACCGTTCGCGTCGAAGATGGCGACAAGTGGGCTGAATTCAAACCGTACAATGGTTTCTCGTTGGACTTTACCATCGACTTTAACCATCCGGCGATTGATTCCAGCACTCAACGCTATGCGATGAACTTCTCTGCTGATGCGTTTATGCGCCAGATCAGCCGAGCCCGTACATTTGGCTTCATGCGTGATATCGAATATCTGCAGTCCCGCGGCCTGTGCCTGGGCGGCAGCTTCGATTGTGCCATCGTTGTTGACGATTATCGCGTACTGAACGAAGACGGCCTGCGTTTCGAAGATGAATTCGTTCGTCACAAAATGCTGGATGCTATCGGCGACCTGTTCATGTGTGGTCACAACATCATTGGTGCATTTACCGCGTTCAAATCCGGTCATGCGCTGAACAACAAACTGTTGCAGGCCGTCCTGGCAAAACAGGAAGCCTGGGAATATGTGACCTTCGAAGACGAAGCAGAACTGCCGCTGGCTTTCAAAGCGCCAAACATGGTTCTGGCGTAACGGTTCACGCCGTTTCGTAAAAAATCGACTGGTTAACCTGGTACTCTCTCCGACCAGGGAGACCAGTCGTTTTTATTTTTACCCTTCTTAGTTTGCCCCAGCGTTATCTCTCGTTTGTCTTACGCAGAAAATGTGTGTGTTAGCTGCATTCTTGACCGTTTTTCCCCGCGGCGGCACCTCATTCCTGCTGATGTATATTGGCTTTAGTGGTACTATCTGGGCGCTAAAAAGAATAACTGAACTCAGCCTCTGCAAGGCTGGCTTATTGGGTGGAGCAGGTGAGCGGAATACTGACGCGCTGGCGACAATTTGGCAGACGTTACTTCTGGCCGCATCTCTTATTAGGGATGGTCGCGGCGAGTTTCGGCTTGCCTGCGCTCAGCAACAGTGCTGAAGCGGCGACGCCCGCAAAAACCTCCACCACCAAACACGATCTCAACTCGCGGGTTAACTTCACTAACCTCGCGTGGCTTGAAGCCAACCGCCGCCCAAACTTCTCCGTCGATTACTGGCACCAGCACGCTATCCGCACGGTTATCCGCCATCTGTCCTTCGCGATGGCACCGCAGGCCATGCCTGTTGCGGAAGAGGCGCTGCCGGTGCAGGCTCAGCATCTTGCCCTGCTGGACACGCTCAACGCGCTGCTTACGCAGGACAGCCAGCCGCCGGTCATGGTTCGTCAGACAACGCAGCGTGCGTTTGTTTCACCTGTTTCATTCTCTGTTTCAACCTGGATTAGCCAGGTCCACGGCATTCGCGCCGGGCCGCAGCGCCTCAGCTAAATTAACTTTTTCAATACCTTAATTTATCTGCCCATACTGGGGCGTTTGAGAATTTATTATGCTAATCAAATTGTTAACTAAAGTTTTTGGTAGTCGTAACGATCGTACCCTGCGCCGTATGCGCAAAGCTGTTGCCGTCATCAACGGTATGGAACCGGCGATGGAGAAGCTCTCTGATGACGAGCTGAAAGCGAAAACGGCGGAATTCCGTGCGCGTCTGGAAAAAGGCGAAACCTTAGAAAGCCTGATCCCGGAAGCGTTTGCTGTCGTGCGCGAAGCGAGTAAGCGCGTATTCGGCATGCGTCACTTCGACGTTCAGCTGCTGGGTGGTATGGTGCTCAACGAGCGCTGCATCGCGGAAATGCGTACCGGTGAAGGTAAAACCCTGACCGCAACGCTGCCGGCTTACCTGAACGCGCTGACCGGTAAAGGCGTTCACGTCGTTACCGTCAACGACTATCTGGCGCAGCGTGACGCCGAAAACAACCGCCCACTGTTCGAATTCCTCGGTATGACCGTCGGTATCAACATGTCCGGCCTGCCTGCGCCAGCCAAGCGCGAAGCGTATAACGCGGACATCACTTACGGCACCAACAACGAATACGGCTTCGACTACCTGCGTGACAACATGGCGTTCAGCCCGGAAGAGCGCGTACAGCGTAAGCTGCACTATGCGCTGGTGGATGAGGTTGACTCCATCCTGATCGATGAAGCGCGTACTCCGCTGATCATCTCCGGCCCGGCTGAAGACAGCTCCGAGATGTACCGTAAAGTCGACAAAATCATTCCACACCTGCTGCGTCAGGAGAAAGAGGACTCGGATACCTTCCAGGGTGAAGGCCACTTCTCCGTAGATGAAAAAGCGCGCCAGGTGAACCTGACCGAGCGTGGTCTGGTGCAAATTGAAGAGCTGCTGGTCGCTGAAGGCATCATGGAAGAGGGCGAGTCCCTGTACTCTCCGAGCAATATCATGCTGATGCACCACGTGACCGCTGCACTGCGCGCCCACGCGCTGTTCACCCGCGACGTCGATTACATCGTTAAAGACGGCGAAGTGATCATCGTCGATGAACACACCGGCCGTACCATGCAGGGACGTCGCTGGTCTGACGGTCTGCACCAGGCTGTGGAAGCCAAAGAAGGTGTGGATATTCAGAATGAAAACCAGACGCTGGCGTCTATCACCTTCCAGAACTACTTCCGTCTGTATGAGAAGCTGGCGGGGATGACCGGTACTGCTGATACCGAAGCGTTTGAATTCAGCTCCATCTACAAGCTGGATACCGTGGTCGTTCCAACCAACCGTCCAATGATCCGTAAGGATATGCCGGACCTGGTGTACATGACCGAAGCGGAAAAAATTCAGGCGATCATCGAAGATATTCGCGACCGTACTGCGAATGGTCAGCCGGTTCTGGTGGGGACCATCTCCATCGAGAAATCCGAAGTGGTTTCTCACGAGCTGACTAAAGCGGGTATCAAACACAACGTTCTGAACGCCAAATTCCACGCCAAAGAAGCGGACATTGTTGCGCAGGCGGGTTATCCGGCTGCCGTAACCATCGCCACCAACATGGCGGGTCGTGGTACCGATATTATGCTGGGTGGTAGCTGGCAGGCTGAAGTGGCGGAGCTGGAAAACCCAACGCCAGAACAGATTGCGCAGATCAAAGCCGACTGGCAGGTTCGTCATGACGCCGTTCTGGCTTCCGGCGGTCTGCACATCATCGGTACAGAGCGTCACGAGTCTCGTCGTATCGATAACCAGCTGCGTGGCCGTGCGGGTCGTCAGGGTGATGCCGGTTCATCCCGCTTCTACCTGTCTATGGAAGATGCGCTGATGCGTATTTTCGCCTCTGACCGCGTGTCCGGCATGATGCGTAAGCTGGGGATGAAACCAGGCGAAGCCATTGAGCACCCGTGGGTGACCAAAGCGATCGCTAACGCACAGCGTAAAGTGGAAAGCCGCAACTTTGATATTCGTAAGCAGCTGCTGGAATATGATGATGTGGCTAACGATCAGCGTCGTGCGATCTACACCCAGCGTAACGAACTGTTGGACGTGTCCGACGTGAGCGAAACCATCAACAGCATTCGTGAAGATGTGTTTAAAGCCACCATCGACGCGCATATTCCACCGCAGTCTCTGGAAGAGATGTGGGATATCGAAGGCCTGCAGGAACGTCTGAAAAATGACTTTGACCTCGATCTGCCAATCAAAGAGTGGCTGGATAAAGAGCCTGAGCTGCACGAAGAGACCCTTCGTGAACGTATCTTTGAAACCGCGCTGGACGTCTACAAGCGTAAGGAAGAGGTTGTTGGCGCTGAAATGATGCGTCACTTCGAAAAAGGCGTGATGCTGCAGACCCTGGACTCCCTGTGGAAAGAGCACCTGGCGGCGATGGACTATCTGCGTCAGGGTATTCACCTGCGTGGCTATGCGCAGAAAGATCCGAAGCAGGAATACAAGCGTGAATCCTTCTCCATGTTCGCGTCTATGCTGGAATCACTGAAGTACGAAGTGATCAGCACCCTGAGCAAGGTTCAGGTGCGCATGCCGGAAGAGGTGGAAGCGATGGAGCAGCAGCGTCGTGAAGAAGCCGAGCGTCTGGCACAAATGCAGCAGCTGAGTCATCAGACCGACGACAGCGAAGCCGCAGCGGCGATCGCCGCGCAGACCGGCGATCGTAAAGTGGGTCGTAACGATCCGTGCCCGTGTGGTTCCGGTAAAAAGTACAAGGCGTGCCACGGCCGTCTGAGCTAAATTCATAAAAAAAACAAAAAGGCGCAGATATCTGCGCCTTTTTTATGGAAGTGACAATATGAAAATACTGCAAATTGCCGTCGGGATTATTCGCAACCCGCAAAACCAAATCTTTATCACCCAGCGCGCTGCCGACGCCCATATGGCGAACAAGTGGGAGTTTCCGGGCGGTAAAATCGAGTCAGGTGAAACGCCGGAAGAGGCGCTGGTTCGGGAGCTTCAGGAAGAGGTGGGGATCACGCCGCTTGGCGCAACGCTGTTTGATAAGCTTGAGTACCAGTTTCCTGACAGGCACATCACGCTGTGGTTCTGGCTAGTGGAAAACTGGGAAGGTGAACCCTGGGGAAAAGAGGGACAGCCGGGTAACTGGGTGGAACTTCAGGCAAGTGATGCAGAAAAATTCCCGCCAGCTAATGAGCCCGTGATCCTGCGGTTAGTCGCACAACCGTAGGCCTGCCAGGCGAAGCGCCAGCAGGCTTTACAGATTACTGCTGGGTTTCGCTCCAGTCATCGCTGTCCGAGAGATCGCCTTTGCTTGGAATGCGTTTCTCTTCCGCCGCCCATTCGCCCAGATCAATGAGCTGGCAGCGCTTGCTGCAGAATGGGCGGAACGGACTCACTTCGCCCCATACAACGGTCTTGCCGCAGGTCGGGCAGCTTACGGTGGTGACATCAGACATTGGCACTCCTTAACAACAGGCCAGTTCAAAATCGAGACGTTCCGGCACGGTGCCATTTTCACTGTCCAGCGGCATAAAGCGAATCGCAAAACGGCTCTTATGCCCGGAAATCTGCGGGTAAAGCTGTTCGCCAAGCGATAAATTCAGGCGCAGAAGATCGGCATCATCACCGTTATCCTGGTAGAAACCATTCAGGCTGGTTTGCTTGCGGAACGGCGCAGAGTTACGTATCAGGTCGAGGATCAGCGACAGCGTCTGGTGCATAGGCTCCAGGCTTGCCAGCCAGCTGTTCACCTGCGCGTCACGCTGAGCCTGTGGCATATGTAGCCACATATGCAGCGTCGGCAGGTCGAAGCTACAGCAGCCGCCAGGGATGCTCAGGCGCTGGCGCACCAGACCAATCAGGCGGTCTTCGCGCAAAAACTGTCCGACGCGCGGCGCGGCCATCAGGATGGCGCTACTGCTTTTCAACTGCTGGCGGAGCGCGTCGATACGGCTCTTATCTACGCCGGGGACTTCTGTCCATGCCTGCAATTTACGCTGCTGGCGCTCCAGCTCTTTGAGTAATTCTGTGCGGACATCACCGCGTTCAATCACATCCAGCAGATCGCCTACGTTGCGGAAGAAGTGCAATGCGGTGGCATGATCGTTAACCGGCAGATGTTGTGAAAGTTGTTGAATAAGAAATTCAATACGCAGCCAGGTGCGCATTTTTTCGTTGAGCGGATGCTCAAAAAGAATGTGTGTCGACATTATGGTTTTTCCTGTGCAACGGCCTGCGCGGCGAACGTCAGATACTGCGCGTGCAGACGGGCAACATCCGATGCAATGGCATCTGGTGCGCCGTTATTATCAATAACATCATCCGCCACGGCAAGACGCTGAGCGCGCGTAGCCTGAGCGGCAAGAATTTGTTCAGCATGCTCCCGCGAGACGCGATCGCGCGCCATGGTTCTCTGGATTTGCGTTTCGGGTGCGACATCAATCACCAGCACACGATCGGCTTTCTTATGCAGCTGATTTTCAACCAGTAGCGGAACCACCCACAGGACATAGGGCGAGCGGGCTGCGGCTATCTGACGCTGAGTTTCCTGGTGGATGATGGGGTGGAGCAGGGCATTAAGCCAGGCTTTTTCCGCAGAATCAGAAAAAATGCATTCGCGAAGCTGACGGCGATTCAGTGTGCCATCGGCATTGATGACTGTCTGACCAAAATGTTCTGCGATGAACTTTAGCGCGGGTGTATTGGGTTCTACCACCTGGCGGGCAATGATATCGGCATCAATAATCGTGATACCCAAACGAGAGAACGCGTCCGCAACGGTACTTTTGCCACTACCGATGCCGCCGGTTAATGCGACGATATACCCCATTAATTCAAATCCTGGGAATTATTCATTATTAAAATCAGTTGATTAAAACTCTTAGGTGCGCCAGAAACTGTTTGGTCCTGTTTACCGGCTTTTTACCAGGTAAATTTATAGGATTGTAGCGTAAAAAAAGAGAATTTCGCAGTCTTGCGGAGCAGGTATTAGTGCGTATGATAACGTCACTGGAGTTGTGCTTTTAACATATTTGCCTCTAACCCCAGGAATCCGCACATGCGTATCGAAGAAGATCTGAAGTTAGGTTTCAAAGACGTTCTTATCCGCCCTAAACGCTCTACACTGAAAAGTCGCTCAGACGTTGAACTCGAACGTCAGTTCACCTTTAAGCATTCCGGTCAGACCTGGTCTGGCGTGCCGATCATCGCCGCCAACATGGATACTGTGGGAACCTTTGAGATGGCAACCGCCCTGGCACAGTTCGACATTCTTACCGCCGTGCACAAACATTACAGCCCTGAAGAGTGGAATGCGTTTGTTGCGTCCGCGTCTGCTGACGTGGTGAAGCATGTGATGGTTTCTACCGGCACTTCCGATGCCGATTTCGAGAAGACCAAACAGATCCTGAACGCTAACCCGGCGCTCAACTTCGTTTGTATTGACGTGGCGAACGGTTACTCCGAACACTTCGTGCAGTTCGTCAGCAAGGCGCGTGAAGCCTGGCCGACGAAAACCATCATCGCAGGCAACGTGGTGACCGGTGAAATGTGTGAAGAGCTGATCCTTTCCGGTGCAGATATCGTGAAAGTGGGTATTGGCCCGGGCTCCGTGTGCACGACCCGCGTCAAAACCGGCGTCGGTTATCCGCAGCTTTCCGCCGTCATTGAATGCGCCGATGCGGCGCACGGTCTGGGCGGTCAGATCATCAGCGATGGCGGCTGTACCATGCCGGGCGACGTTGCGAAAGCCTTCGGCGGCGGCGCCGACTTCGTGATGCTCGGCGGTATGCTGGCAGGCCACGAAGAGAGCGGTGGTACCGTTGTTGAAGAGAACGGCGAGAAATTTATGCTGTTCTACGGCATGAGCTCTGAATCCGCGATGACCCGTCACGTCGGTGGCGTGGCAAAATACCGTGCGGCGGAAGGTAAAACCGTGAAGCTGCCTCTGCGTGGCCCGGTTGAATACACCGCGCGCGATATCCTCGGCGGCCTGCGCTCGGCCTGCACCTACGTTGGGGCATCCCGCCTGAAAGAGCTGACTAAACGTACGACGTTTATTCGCGTTCAGGAACAGGAAAACCGCGTATTCAACAGCCTGTAATGGCTTCTGCTGGCGCATGCCCGTGCGCCAGCGCTGTTCAGCACTACCCCGCGCTCATCGCATCCCCCAGATGGAAAATCGGCAGATACATTGCCACTACCAGCGTGCCGATGATGACCCCTGTCACAATCAGAAGCACTGGCTCGAGAAGTGCCGCCAGATTATCTGCCCGTTGAAAGGTCTGTTCCGTGTGGTGCCGGGCGAGATTTGCCAGCATGATGTCCAGCGCACCTGACATTTCACCGGTTCGTAAAAGCTGAATACACAGCGGGGTAAAGATGGCCGCTTTCTGAAAGGATGACCAGACGGGGAGACCTTTTTCAATGTCCTCCCGAACGCTGTGGAGTATTCCCTGCCAGTAACAACTTTCAACGGTCTCCTCTGCGCTCTCCAGACCCTGTAAAAAGGGGATCCCTGCCTGCTGCGTGAGTGACAGCACGGTAAAGATGTGTCCCAGTTTTTGGCCTTTTGCCAGCGCGCCCATCACGGGTATGTGCATCAGCATGCGCTGCCAGCGAGGGTTGTGTCGCAGTGCCCAGGCGGCGGCTAAGGGCGTTAATAACGCGGCGAACAACGCGAGGGCATAGGACTGGATAAATGCGGCCATCCCCATGACCATTTGCGTCAGCATCGGGAGCGGCGTGTTAAACGTTTTGTAGATCGCGGCAAACTCGGGCAAGACCAGAATGACCATCGCCAGCACCACGAGTACGGCCAGCGTAAGGACGATCGCCGGGTAGCGTAGGGCCTTTTTCACCTTCTCTCTGAGCTGCTGCTGCGCTTTTTGCTGCTGCGCGAGCTGACGGCAGCACTCCTCCAGTTTTCCTGTGAGCTCACCGGTTTTCACCATAGAGACATGCAGTGGGCTAAACACCGCTGGCCACTTTTTTAGCGACTCAGAAAAGGGGGATCCCTCACTGAGCTCATCGGCAATGCTTTGCAGCAGCGCCTGCCACGGTTTTAACGGATGTTGCTCTACCAGCATCTGCAGGCTATGGGATAACGTCAGCCCCGCCTGCAGAAGCGTTGCGAGCTGGCGAAACATCTCGCAGCAGTGATGCTGCTGCCAGCGGTGTCGCTGAGCGCATCGGGTCAGCGCCAGAGGATGGAGATCGCTACGCATCAGCCTGGTGAAGGCGGCAGTGCGGTCTGTGGCCCAGAGTGTTCCGCTTCGGGGTTCTCCTTCTTTGGTGAGCGCTCGCCAGCGCCAGAGCTGATTAGCAGCCATCCGGCATTCCCAGCACGCGCACCAGCTCTTCGATCGTGGTCAGCCCTTGTTCTACGGCCATGCAGCCGTGCTCAAAAAGAGAAATCATTCCCGCCTGCCGGGCACTCGCCTCTATCACTTCGATTCCCGCCCCGCTGGCAATGGCCTGACGCAGGGCATTGTCGATCGCCAGCACTTCAAAAATGGCCACGCGGCCATAAAAACCGTGATAACAGCGATCGCAGCCTGTGGGCTGCCAGCGTGGAAGCGGTCTGGACCATACGGCGCGCGGTAATTCAGCATGCTCGCTGGCTTCCCGGCGACAGTGCGGACACAAACGCCGGACCAGTCTCTGGGCAATCACCATCGACAGCGCGGAAGATATCATCCAGCGCGCAACGCCCATCTGCTCCAGGCGAATCAGGGTTTCCGTCGTTGAGTTGGTGTGCAGCGTTGACAGCACCAGATGACCGGTCTGAGCGGCATTAATGGCAATTTCTGCCGTTTCGCCGTCACGGATTTCGCCGACCATAATGATGTCGGGATCCTGACGTAGCAGCGCCCTTAACACGCTCTGGAATGTTAAACCCGCCCGGGGATTAATCTGCGTCTGGTTTAATCCCGCAAGGGGGATCTCAATGGGATCCTCTACGCTACAGATGTTGACGTCGGGGGTGTTACGCGCCTGCAGCGCGCTGTACAGCGTCACGGTTTTGCCGCTGCCGGTAGGGCCGGTGACCAGAAACAGCCCCTGCGGCTGGTGGAGGACCTCATTAAAACAGGCCAGTTGTTCTGCGCTCATACCAAGCGCTTTCGGCTCAAGAGCCTGCTGAACCTGATGCAGCAGACGCAGCACAATTTTCTCACCACCGTTGCAGGGAAGCGTTGCGATCCGAAACGAGACCGGCGCGTTTGCCAGCTCAATCGTAAACTGACCGTCCTGAGGTAAACGACGTTCAGCAATATCCAGATTACCCAGCACCTTTAAACGAGCGCTGAACAGGCTTGCCTGCGAGGCGGAAAGCGGAGGCTGGGGACAAAGAACCCCGTCGATGCGTAAACGGATCTGGCATGCGTGCTCCATTGGTTCGATATGAATGTCGGAGGCGCGCTGGCTGATTGCCTGCTGCAGCGTGTGGTTGAGGATATCCACCGTCGAGTGTGTTTGCGAAACGACGGGCAGATGCGATTGTGACGTTAGCTGCCGGTGTTTTTCCATACGCTCAGCGCTCCAGCACTCAATATCAATCCGTTTCTGGGTCGCGAAGCGCAGCGCCTCCATGAGTTCAGCCGCGGGGCTGCCCACGACGGCGATGCTGACCATGTCACTGTCGCTGGTGAGCAGCAGAGCGTGATGGCGCTGACAAAGCGCCACGAGTTGATCGGTATTCATTATCCGCTCCTCAGTTATTGTCGAAGCGGAAAACGTCTTCGCAGGCCTGTTTCAGGGCGCTGTCAGCACTGATGTTGCAGTCGCGCGTCCAGCCCGTCATACCGTTACCGTCGTTCCACTGCGGCGTCATGACCACTTCCAGCCCGTTAAGACTCTCCTGTCCTGTTAAGGTCACGGTCCCTTTCGCCACGCTCATTCCTGAAACGTAGCGTGTCGTGGTGGGAGAGGGGATACCGTTACTGCCCGCATCGCAGCTCTCCACGCCACCGTGATCCAGCGCGCAAAGCTCAATGGCCGTGCGGTAAGGAACGAAGGTTTGCAGCATATCGGTCAGCGCCGCCTTGCGCAGGTAGTTCTGATAGGCGGGAACGCCGATGGCGCTCAGAATCGCAATGATGCCAATGACCACCATCAGCTCAATGAGTGTGAATCCTTGTTGTCTGTCCATATCTGCTCCTTATGCAAAGTGGCGCTACTTTGTCAGTGGGAAAGAGCAGAAACGAGAGGCAAAAAAGGGAACGGGAAGGAGGCTTCAGAGAATTTTTTCAGTGTTGCAGGGCAGAACAGTGGATCTGCGAGCGGGGCTGAAATTCCCCTCTCCGGGTGGAGAGGGGAGAATGCGTTATTTGAAGCGCATTGAGAGGTCGAGGGCGCGAACGTGTTTGGTCAGCGCGCCGACGGAAATGTAATCCACGCCGGTTTCGGCGAATTCACGGATCGTTTCGAAAGTGACGTTCCCGGACACTTCAAGCTGGGCCCGGCCGTTAGTCAGTTTTACCGCCTCGCGCATCTGCTCTGTTTCGAAGTTATCGAGCATGATGATATCGGCCCCGGCCTTAATCGCCTGCTCCAGCTCTTCCAGGCTTTCGACTTCTACCTCGACAGGCACATCCGGGTGCAGCCAGAAGGCTTTCTCCACCGCCTGACGCACGGAGCCAGAGGCAATAATGTGGTTCTCTTTAATGAGGAAGGCGTCGGATAAGCCCAGGCGATGGTTAGCGCCGCCGCCGCAGAGCACCGCATACTTCAGCGCGGTACGCAGGCCCGGCAGCGTTTTGCGGGTATCCAGCAGCTGGGTGCGGGTACCGGCCAGCAGGTCAACGTAGCGATGCACTTCACTGGCCACGCCAGAGAGCGTTTGTACAAAATTGAGCGCAGTACGTTCGCCGGTCAGCAAGACGCGGGAAGGACCGTCCAGTTCAAACAGCGCCTGGTTTGCCGTAATTGCATCGCCGTCTTCAACGTGCCAGATAATCTGCACATCATCACCCGCCAGCTGGGTAAAGACCTCTTCAACCCAACGCTTGCCGCAAAAAACGCCGTCTTCACGGGTGATAATGACCGCGTGCGAGCGCGTCTCTTTTGGCAACAATTGTGCGGTAATATCCTTATCAGCGTTAACGTCACCGCCCAGATCTTCTTTTAAAGCATGGGAGACGCTTGCCGGAATATCCATATTAATACGTTCCAGAAGCGCTTCACGTCGGTGGTCGGGGTTGTAGCGGCGAGGCGGCATGATAAAACTCCAAATTGGTAACGAATCATAATATTGAAACATGCTACTCTGAACCGAGTCATTGCACCATACAGAAGGAGTTCCAGCATGTTGTTAGAAAACGGATGGCTGGTGGATGCGCGGCACGTGCCCTCGCCGCACCACGATTGCCGCCCGGAGGATGAAAAGCCCACACTGCTGGTGGTTCATAATATTAGTCTCCCGCCGGGGGAATTTGGCGGCCCGTGGATCGATGCGTTATTCACGGGAACTATTGATCCCGATGCTCATCCCTTCTTTGCTGAAATTGCACATCTGCGCGTATCGGCTCACTGCCTGATTCGTCGCGATGGTGAAGTGGTTCAGTATGTTCCCTTTGATAAGCGCGCCTGGCATGCCGGCGTGTCGATGTATCACGGGCGCGAACGGTGCAACGATTTTTCTATCGGGATCGAAATGGAAGGCACGGATACTACGCCCTACACCGATTCACAGTATCAACGGCTAGCGGCAGTGACCCGCACGCTTATCGGACTCTACCCGGCTATCGCCGACAATATTACCGGGCACTGCGATATTGCCCCGGAGAGAAAAACCGATCCCGGCCCGGCCTTTGACTGGCCCCGGTTTCGCGCCATGCTCACCGCGTCGTCAGAATAAGGAGATACCATGACGTTGTTTACGATGCTGCTGGTTATCATCGCTGAACGCCTGTTCAAGCTCGGCGAGCACTGGCATCTGGATCACCGGCTGGAGGTGCTTTTCCGCCGGATTAAGCATTTTTCCATGCTGCGCACGCTGCTGATGATGGCAGGGGTGATGGTCATTACGTTCCTGCTCCTGCGCTCGCTGTACGGACTCTTTTTCAACGTGCCGCTGCTGGTGGTGTGGATCCTGCTTGGGGTGCTGTGCATTGGCGCAGGCAAGGTGCGTTTACACTATCACGCATACCTGAAAGCCGCCTCCCGTGACGATGCCCATGCGCGCGGTGCCATGGCGAGCGAGCTGACGATGATCCACGGCGTGCCGCCGGACTGCGACGAGCGCGAATTCCTGCGCGAGCTGCAAAACGCGCTGCTGTGGATTAACTTCCGTTACTATCTTGCGCCGCTGTTCTGGTTTGTAGTGGGTGGCCCGCTGGGGCCGGTGCTGCTGATGGGATATGCGTTCCTGCGCGCCTGGCAGACCTGGCTTGCCCGTTATCTGACGCCGCATGAACGCCTGCAGTCCGGCATTGACGCCATCCTGCACGTGCTCGACTGGCTCCCGGTGCGTCTGGTCGGCGTGGTGTACGCGTTAATTGGTCACGGTGAAAAAGCGCTGCCCGCATGGTTCGCTTCTCTTGCCGATCGCCATACGTCGCAGTACCAGGTGCTAACGCGTCTGGCGCAGTTCTCGCTGGCGCGTGAGCCGCATACCGACAAGATTGAAACGCCGAAGGCCGCTGTCTCCATGGCGAAGAAAACGTCGTTTGTGGTGGTGGTTATCGTGGCGCTGCTGACGATTTACGGCACGCTGGTGTAGGCCAGCGCGCCGCAAAGGCTAAAGCGTATCCGCGGGCGGGATGCCGAAATCAGGCATCCCGTTTTCATTCCAGCGGACGAGCTTCAGTCGAGTATGGCGATTCGGATCGTACAGCGGGTCGCCCTCAATTTCGGTGTAATTCCGCGCGTGATACACCAGCACATCTTCTCCTTCCGGCGTTTGCGTAAAGCTGTTGTGCCCCGGGCCGAACTGGCGATTTTCATAGCTGGTAACGAACACCGGACGCGGGGATTTGTGCCAGTTTGCCGGATTTTGCGGATCGGCATTCAGGTCTATCCACAGTAGACCCATGCAGTAGTTCTCGTCGGTCGCGCTGGCGGAGTAGCTGATAAACAGCTTATCGCCGTGAACCAGCACCGCCGGGCCTTCGTTGACCCAAAAACCGCGACGCTCCCAGTCATACTCCGGCTTGCTGAGCATCACAGGCTCGCCTTTCAGCGTCCAGGGGGTCTCCATTTCACAGAGATAAAGATTGGAGTTTCCGGTGATGTCCGGCGCTTTTTGCGCCCACAGATACCAGCGTTTCCCCTGATGAACAAAGGTGGTGGCGTCCAGAGCGAAGGTATCGAAAGGCGTTTTGATTTGCCCTTTCTCCACCCACGTGCCGGTTAGCGGATCGCCGTCGGCACATTCAATGGCGAACATACGGTGCTGGAACATTCCGAGCGCGTCGAGCGCCTGGGTGTGCGTCGCAGCAAAATAGATGTACCACTTCCCGTCAATGTGATGCAGTTCCGGCGCCCAGATCAGCTGGCTCATCGGGCCGGTGTCGGGCTTGCGCCAGACCACCACTTCTTCGGCATTACGTAAGCCTTCAAGAGACTCTGCGCGGCGGATTGCCAGCCTGTCGTACTCCGGCACGGAGGCGATAAAATAGTACTGCCCCTCGTGGCGTAAAATGTACGGATCGGCGCGTTGTTCAATAAACGGGTTTGGCCAGGTTTGCATTCGGCTTTCCTTATTTTGTCTCAGCGACTTTGAGTTCCTGATAATCGTTCAGCTCGCGGTAGTTATTGCGACGCTTTTCCAGATCGGACTGGATCTGCTTCATGGTTTCGCGGTCCACTTTCAGCAGGCGCACCACGCCCGCGGTAATCAAGTATCCAATGCCGGGAATGACGGTAAAGAGCAGCACGATCCCATTAATGGCGTTCGCGCTCTGCGCTTTTGCGCCCGCGTCATAACCGTACCAGGAGAGCAGGAAGCCGACCATCGCCCCGGCAATCGCCAGCCCCAGCTTCAGGAAGAAGATGTTGCCGGAGAAGCTGATCCCGGTGATGCGCTTACCGGTCTTCCACTCGCCGTAGTCGTCCACGTCGGCCATCAGCGACCAGTGCAGCGGAGACGGGATCTGGTGCAGGATGTTCAGCAGGAAGTAGAGCACCACGATGGTGACGGTGGCTTTCGGGTCGAAGAAATAAAAGGCGGTTGAGAAAATCGCCAGAACGATATTGGTCCAGAAGAAGACCTTGAGCTTACACCAGCGGTCGGTCAGCACTTTTGCCAGCACGCTGCCGAGCATCATGCCGACCACGCCCAGGCTGATAAACAGCGTGGCGAAATGGGTGTTTTGGCCCATCACCCAGGTGACGTAATACATGGTGGCCGCCATGCGGATAAAGCCCGGGCAGACGTTGCACAGGGTCAGGAGCAGAATGCGTACCCACTGGTCGTTTTTCCACACGTCTTTCAGATCGTTTTTCAGCTCGTCGTTGGTCTGTACCGCCGGACGCACGCGCTCGCGCACGGTGGCGAAGCAGAACAGGAACATGCAGGTCCCAATCAGCGCCAGAACGGTCATCGCCATCTGGTAGCCTTTGGCTTTGTTATCCCCGCCAAACCAGTCGGCCATCGGCAGCAGCGTTAATGAGAGCAGCAGCGTGGCGATGCCGACCAGCACGAAGCGATACGACTGGCAGGCCACGCGCTCTTTTGGATCGTTGGTGATCACCCCGCCCAGCGAGCAGTAGGGAATGTTGATGGCCGTATAGGTCAAAGAGAGCAGGAAGTAGGTGACAAACGCATAGATAACTTTGCTGTTATAGCTCCACTCCGGCGTGGTGAACATGAGAATGCTGAACAGCGCGTAGGGGAAGGCGATCCACAGCAGCCATGGACGAAACCGGCCATATTTGCTGCGGGTACGGTCAGCAATCGCGCCCATGATCGGGTCCGTTACGGCGTCAATCACGCGCACGGAAAGCAGCAGCACGCCGACCAGCGCAGGGGCGAGGCCAAAAATATCCGTATAAAAATAGTTAACAAACAGCATGATGGCGCCGAAGATGATGTTGCATCCCGCGTCGCCCATCCCATAGCCGATCTTTTCTTTTACTGACAGTGTGTTGTTATCCATCGACAGCTCTCCGGTTTACGGTATGGAGAGAATTATTTGCTGGCAAAGGAATATATGCGTTGCAGTATCAGGGCGGTGATATGGATAAATGCGCTGTGGGCATGAAAGTGTGAGGGAGGTAACAACGCGCGGCACCCGCAAAAGCAGGCGCCGCGAAGAGAGGCTTAGTGTGCCTTCATGGCATTACGGCTTTTCTGACTGAACAGATAGCCCACGCCCAGGATCGCAATCCAGACCGGGATCAGGTAGACGGAAATCGCCATACCCGGGGTGATCAGCATAATCACCAGCACGGCTGCCATAAACAGCAGGCAGATCCAGTTACCCAGCGGATAGAGCAGGGCAGGGAAGCGCGTGGTGACGCCCTGCTGCTGCTTGGCGCGGCGGAACTTCATGTGCGCCAGGCTGATCATGGCCCAGTTGATGACCAGGGCAGAGACCACCAGCGCCATCAGCAGGCCAAACGCCGATTCCGGAGCCATGTAGTTAATGAGCACGCACAGCGCGGTCACAACCGCCGAAACCAGAATTGTGTTTACCGGCACGCCGCGTTTATCGACGTTGAGCAGCGCTTTTGGCGCGTTGCCCTGCTGGGCCAGGCCGAACAGCATGCGGCTGTTGCAGTACACGCAGCTATTGTAAACGGAGAGCGCTGCGGTCAGCACCACGATGTTCAGGGCGTTGGCGACAAAGGTGTCGCCCAGCTCGTGGAAGATCAGCACAAACGGGCTGGTGTCGGCGGTCACGCGCGTCCACGGCAGCAGGGAGAGCAGCACGGCCAGCGAGCCCACGTAGAAGATCAGAATGCGGTAGATAACCTGGTTAGTGGCTTTCGGAATGCTTTGCTCCGGGTTGTCGGCTTCAGCAGCGGTGATGCCCACCAGCTCCAGGCCGCCGAAGGAGAACATAATGATGGCCATCATCATTACCAGACCGGTCATACCGTGAGGCAGGAATCCGCCCTGTTCCCAGAGGTTGCGCACGGTGGCCTGCGGGCCGCCGTTGCCGCTGAACAGCAGCCAGCCGCCGAAGATAATCATCGCCACTACGGCAATGACCTTGATGATGGCAAACCAGAACTCCATTTCACCGAACACTTTAACGTTGGTCAGGTTAATGGCGTTGATAATGACGAAGAAAGCGGCTGCGGAAGCCCAGGTTGGGATCTCGGGATACCAGAACTGAATGTATTTCCCGACGGCGGTAAGCTCAGCCATGGCAACCAGAACGTACAGGACCCAGTAGTTCCAGCCCGAGGCGAAACCGGCAAAGCTGCCCCAGTATTTATAGGCAAAGTGGCTGAAGGAGCCTGCGACCGGCTCTTCAACGACCATTTCACCCAGCTGGCGCATGATCAGAAAAGCAATGAAACCCGCAATCGCGTAACCCAAAATAATGCCCGGACCGGCAGACTGGATAACGGATGCGCTGCCCAGAAACAGGCCGGTACCAATCGCACCGCCCAGTGCGATGAGCTGTATATGGCGGTTTTTAAGCCCGCGCTTTAGCTGATCGCCGTGCTGTTGAGCTTCCATTTGAAACCTCGTGTGTGGTTGTTATGTTCACGCTGTGCGTGTGTAATTATGAAAATCCATATTCTGTATTTATTTCTTTACGGTTAACGAGACCGAAAAAAGCGGACATGACTTCCGTAAGCGCAAGAATAGTGGTAAGCGCCTGCGAATGCACCTGCTTTATGAAGGGATGATGACGACTTGAATAAAAAGAAAGCATTTGTAAATCGGCCCGCTTATTCTTCCTGACCCAACCTATAGAATAGAAATGCGCCTTAAGTGGGCGAATTTTCATTATTTGCCTTGTTGAATCGCTTCAGATTGCAAAAACCCTCGTTTCATTATGGTTAAAACTCCCTCTTTGGGAGTAATCAACTCATTTGTGCAAAGTTACATTTCTGAAACGTTATTTCTGTAAGGTTGTTAAAATGTGCAGGGTTTACTGATTTCAATCAAAACCAATATGGACAGAAGGTGAATACTTTGTTACTTTAGCGATACGAAATAGAAATTGGTAAGACCAATTGACTCCGGGCAAAAAGGCGTAAGACAGGGAATATGGCCTACAGCAAAATTCGCCAACCAAAACTATCTGATGTGATTGAGCAGCAGCTGGAGTTTTTAATCCTCGAAGGGACTCTGCGCCCGGGTGAGAAACTTCCGCCAGAACGCGAGCTGGCAAAACAGTTCGACGTTTCACGTCCCTCTCTGCGTGAGGCGATTCAACGTCTCGAAGCAAAGGGCTTGCTGCTTCGTCGCCAGGGCGGCGGAACCTTTGTGCAAAACAGCCTGTGGCAGAGCTTCAGCGATCCGCTGGTAGAACTTCTCTCTGACCACCCAGAATCCCAGTTTGACCTGCTTGAGACCCGTCACGCGCTTGAAGGTATTGCGGCCTATTACGCCGCCCTTCGCAGCACTGATGAAGATCGCGTGCGTATCCGCGAACTGCATCAGGCCATTGAACGGGCACAGCAGTCCGGCGACTTAGACGCCGAGTCCAGCGCCGTCGTCCAGTATCAAATTGCCGTCACCGAAGCGGCCCACAACGTGGTGCTCCTCCATCTGCTACGCTGCATGGAGCCCATGCTGGCCCAGAACGTTCGTCAGAATTTTGAATTGTTGTATGCCCGTCGGGACATGCTCCCACTGGTAAGCAACCATCGCACCCGAGTATTCGAGGCGATAATGGCCGGGGAACCGGAGCAGGCGCGCGAAGCGTCGCACCGACATCTGGCTTTCATTGAGGAAATCTTGCTGGACCGCAGCCGTGAACAATCGCGTCGCGAACGTTCATTACGCCGCATACAGCAACGAAAGGATTAAGCGCCAGGTACTTTTAGAGCGCGGCAACTAAACGCAGAACCTGTCTTATTGTGTTTTCTGGCGAAAATACAATGGGACAGGTTCCAGACAAATCAACGTATTAGATAGATAAGGAATACCCCCATGTCAGAACGTCTCCAAAATGACGTGGATCCGATCGAAACTCGCGACTGGCTACAGGCGATCGAATCGGTCATCCGTGAAGAAGGTGTTGAGCGCGCTCAGTATCTGATTGATCAGCTGCTTTCTGAAGCCCGCAAAGGTGGTGTGAAGGTTGCTTCAGGTGCAGGGGCTAGCAACTACGTAAACACGATTGCCGTTGAAGACGAACCGGAATACCCGGGCAATCTGGATCTGGAACGTCGTATCCGTTCTGCAATCCGCTGGAACGCCATCATGACCGTTCTGCGCGCATCCAAGAAAGACCTGGAACTGGGTGGCCACATGGCGTCCTTCCAGTCTTCTGCGACCGTTTACGAAGTGTGCTTCAACCACTTCTTCCGTGCAGCGAACGAGAAAGACGGCGGCGATCTGGTGTACTTCCAGGGCCACATCTCTCCGGGCATCTATGCACGTGCATTCCTGGAAGGTCGTCTGACTGAAGAGCAGATGAACAACTTCCGTCAGGAAGTTCACGGTAAAGGTCTGTCTTCTTACCCGCACCCTAAACTGATGCCTGAATTCTGGCAGTTCCCGACCGTATCTATGGGTCTGGGCCCAATCGGTGCGATCTACCAGGCTAAATTCCTGAAGTATCTGGAACACCGTGGTCTGAAGGACACCTCTGAGCAGACCGTATACGCCTTCCTGGGCGACGGCGAAATGGATGAGCCAGAATCCAAAGGTGCGATCACCATCGCAACCCGTGAGAAGCTGGACAACCTGTGCTTCATCATCAACTGTAACCTGCAGCGTCTGGATGGTCCGGTAACCGGTAACGGCAAGATCATCAACGAACTGGAAGGCATCTTCGCAGGTGCTGGCTGGAACGTGATCAAAGTGATGTGGGGTTCCCGTTGGGACGAACTGCTGCGTAAAGACACCAGCGGTAAACTGATCCAGCTGATGAACGAAACCGTTGACGGTGACTACCAGACCTTCAAATCCAAAGACGGTGCCTACGTTCGTGAGCACTTCTTCGGCAAATATCCAGAAACCGCAGCCCTGGTTGCAGACTGGACTGATGAGCAGATCTGGGCCCTGAACCGCGGTGGTCACGATCCGAAGAAAATCTACGCTGCACTGAAAAAAGCGCGCGAAACCAAAGGTAAAGCGACTGTAATCCTGGCCCACACCATCAAAGGTTACGGCATGGGTGATACCGCAGAAGGTAAAAACATCGCTCACCAGGTTAAGAAAATGAACATGGACGGCGTGCGTTATATCCGCGACCGTTTCAACGTTCCAGTCACCGATGAGCAGGTAGAAAACCTGTCTTACATCACCTTCCCGGAAGGTTCTGAAGAGCACAAGTACCTGCACGAACGTCGTCAGGCGCTGAAAGGCTACCTGCCAGCTCGTCAGCCAAACTTCACCGAGAAGCTGGAACTGCCAGCGCTGGAAGACTTCTCTCAGCTGCTGGAAGAGCAGAACAAAGAGATCTCTACCACTATCGCTTTCGTTCGTGCCCTGAACGTGATTCTGAAGAACAAGTCGATCAAAGATCGCCTGGTGCCAATCATCGCCGACGAAGCGCGTACTTTCGGTATGGAAGGTCTGTTCCGTCAGATCGGTATCTACAGCCCGAACGGCCAGCAGTACACCCCGCAGGACCGTGAGCAGGTTGCATACTACAAAGAAGACGAGAAAGGTCAGATCCTGCAGGAAGGTATCAACGAGCTGGGCGCAGGCGCATCCTGGCTGGCTGCTGCGACCTCTTACAGCACCAACAACCTGCCGATGATCCCGTTCTACATTTACTACTCCATGTTCGGGTTCCAGCGTATCGGTGACCTGTGCTGGCAGGCAGGCGACCAGCAGGCTCGCGGCTTCCTGGTAGGCGGTACCTCCGGTCGTACGACTCTGAACGGTGAAGGTCTGCAGCACGAAGATGGCCACAGCCACATTCAGTCTCTGACTATCCCTAACTGTATCTCTTACGATCCGTCTTACGCGTACGAAGTGGCAGTCATCATGCATGACGGTCTGCAGCGCATGTACGGTGAAGCGCAAGAGAACATTTACTACTACATCACCACCCTGAACGAAAACTACCACATGCCGGCAATGCCAGCAGGTGCCGAGGAAGGTATCCGTAAAGGTATCTACAAACTCGAAACCATCGAAGGTAGCAAAGGTAAAGTTCAGCTGCTGGGCTCCGGTTCTATCCTGCGTCACGTACGTGAAGCAGCGCAGATCCTGGCGAAAGACTACGGCGTGGGTTCCGACGTGTACTCTGTGACCTCCTTCACTGAACTGGCGCGTGATGGCCAGGATTGTGAGCGCTGGAACATGCTGCACCCACTGGAAACTCCACGCGTTCCGTACATCGCTCAGGTGATGAACGACGCGCCAGCGGTGGCGTCTACTGACTATATGAAACTGTTCGCCGAGCAGGTTCGTACTTACGTTCCAGCTGATGATTATCGCGTACTGGGTACTGACGGCTTCGGTCGTTCTGACAGCCGCGAAAACCTGCGTCACCACTTCGAAGTTGATGCTTCTTACGTGGTTGTAGCAGCACTGGGCGAACTGGCTAAACGTGGCGAAATCGATAAGAAAGTGGTTGCGGACGCAATCACCAAATTCAACATCGATGCAGAAAAAGTTAACCCGCGTCTGGCGTAAGAGGTAAAAGAATAATGGCTATCGAAATCAATGTACCGGACATCGGGGCTGATGAAGTTGAAATCACCGAGATCCTGGTCAAAGTAGGCGACAAGGTTGAAGCTGAACAGTCGCTGATCACCGTAGAAGGCGACAAAGCCTCTATGGAAGTCCCGTCTCCTCAGGCTGGCATCGTTAAAGAGATCAAAGTCTCTGTTGGCGATAAAACCGAGACTGGCAAACTGATCATGATTTTCGATTCCGCCGACGGTGCAGCAGCTGCTGCACCTGCGCAGGAAGAGAAGAAAGCCGCTCCGGCCGCCGCTGCTCCAGCAGCTGCCGCAGCAGCAAAAGAAGTGAACGTGCCTGACATCGGCGGTGACGAAGTTGAAGTCACTGAAATTCTGGTGAAAGTGGGCGACACCGTTGCGGCTGAGCAGTCACTGATCACCGTAGAAGGCGACAAAGCCTCTATGGAAGTGCCGGCTCCGTTCGCGGGTACCGTTAAAGAGATCAAGATCAACACCGGCGACAAAGTGTCTACCGGGTCGCTTATCATGATCTTCGAAGTGGCGGGTGCAGAAGGCGCTGCCGCGCCTGCGCAGGCCGCTGCTCCGGCTCCGGCTGCTGCACCAGCAGCTGCTGGCGGCGCGAAAGACGTTAACGTACCGGACATCGGCGGTGACGAAGTTGAAGTGACCGAAGTGATGGTTAAAGTGGGCGACAAAGTTGCCGCTGAACAGTCACTGATCACCGTCGAAGGCGACAAAGCTTCTATGGAAGTGCCGGCGCCGTTCGCGGGTACCGTCAAAGAGATCAAGATCAGCACCGGCGACAAAGTGTCTACCGGCTCTCTGATCATGGTCTTCGAAGTGGAAGGCGCTGCGCCTGCCGCAGCTCCGGCTGCCGCGGCTGCTCCAGCCCCTGCTGCTGCACCGGCTCAGGCTGCTAAACCAGCCGCTGCCCCTGCTGCTAAAGCAGAAAAATCTGAGTTCGCTGAAAACGACGCTTACGTCCACGCTACCCCGCTGATTCGTCGCCTGGCGCGCGAGTTCGGTGTGAACCTGGCGAAAGTGAAAGGAACCGGCCGTAAGGGTCGTATCCTGCGCGAAGACGTTCAGACATACGTGAAAGACGCGGTGAAACGCGCCGAAGCTGCACCTGCTGCAGCCGCCGGTGGCGGTATCCCGGGCATGCTGCCATGGCCGAAAGTGGACTTCAGCAAGTTCGGCGAAATCGAAGAAGTGGAGCTGGGCCGCATCCAGAAAATCTCTGGTGCTAACCTGAGCCGTAACTGGGTGATGATCCCGCACGTTACGCACTTCGACAAAACCGATATCACCGATCTGGAAGCGTTCCGTAAACAGCAGAACGCTGAAGCTGAGAAGCGCAAACTGGACGTGAAATTCACCCCAGTAGTCTTCATCATGAAAGCCGTTGCTGCTGCCCTTGAGCAGATGCCGCGCTTCAACAGCTCCCTGTCCGAAGACGGCCAGAAGCTGACGCTGAAGAAATACATCAACATCGGTGTTGCGGTTGATACGCCAAATGGTCTGGTTGTTCCGGTCTTCAAAGACGTGAACAAGAAGAGCATCACTGAGCTGTCCCGTGAACTGACCGTGATCTCCAAGAAAGCGCGTGATGGTAAGCTGACTGCCGGCGAAATGCAGGGCGGCTGCTTCACTATCTCCAGCATCGGCGGCCTGGGTACCACCCACTTCGCACCGATTGTTAACGCGCCGGAAGTGGCTATCCTCGGTGTGTCCAAGTCCGCGATGGAGCCGGTGTGGAACGGCAAAGAGTTCGTGCCGCGTCTGATGATGCCAATCTCTCTGTCCTTCGACCACCGCGTGATCGACGGTGCTGATGGTGCGCGCTTCATCACCATCATCAACAACATGCTGAGCGACATTCGCCGCCTGGTGATGTAATCGAAAAGCCGGCCAGTCGGCCGGCTTTTTTCTGATAATCTCATGGTGTTTGTGAGGTTATTGGCGAAAGCGACAATTCGTGAGCCGTTTGTTGTTTCAAAATTGTTAACAATTTTGTAAACTGCGGGCGGATAGAACGACCCGGTGGACGACGGGTATAAATTAAGAGGTCATGATGAGCACAGAAATCAAAACTCAGGTCGTAGTACTTGGGGCAGGCCCGGCAGGTTACTCCGCAGCATTCCGTGCAGCGGATTTAGGTCTGGAAACCGTCATCGTAGAACGTTACAGCACCCTCGGCGGTGTTTGTCTGAACGTCGGCTGTATCCCTTCTAAAGCGCTGCTGCACGTAGCGAAAGTTATTGAAGAAGCCAAAGCGCTGGCTGAACACGGTATCGTCTTCGGCGAGCCGAAAACCGATATCGACAAAATTCGTACCTGGAAAGAGAAAGTTATCACTCAGCTGACCGGCGGTCTGGCGGGTATGGCCAAAGGCCGTAAAGTGAAAGTGGTAAACGGTCTGGGTAAATTCACCGGTGCGAACACCCTGGAAGTGGAAGGCGAAAACGGCAAAACCGTGATCAACTTCGACAACGCGATCATCGCGGCAGGCTCTCGCCCAATCGAACTGCCATTCATTCCGCATGAAGATCCACGCGTGTGGGATTCCACCGATGCGCTGGAGCTGAAAACCGTTCCTAAGCGTCTGCTGGTCATGGGCGGCGGTATCATCGGTCTGGAAATGGGTACCGTGTACCATGCGCTGGGTTCAGAGATCGACGTGGTTGAAATGTTCGACCAGGTTATCCCGGCTGCCGACAAAGACATCGTTAAAGTCTTCACCAAACGCATCAGCAAGAAATTCAATCTGATGCTGGAAACCAAAGTGACTGCCGTTGAAGCGAAAGAAGACGGTATTTACGTTTCCATGGAAGGCAAAAAAGCCCCATCCGAACCGCAGCGTTACGACGCCGTGCTGGTGGCTATCGGCCGTGTGCCGAACGGTAAAAACCTCGACGCGGGCAAAGCTGGCGTGGAAGTGGACGACCGTGGCTTTATCCGCGTTGACAAGCAGCTGCGCACTAACGTGCCGCACATCTTTGCTATCGGCGATATCGTCGGTCAGCCAATGCTGGCACACAAAGGTGTTCACGAAGGTCACGTTGCCGCTGAAGTTATCGCCGGCATGAAGCACTACTTCGATCCGAAAGTCATTCCATCTATCGCGTACACCGAGCCAGAAGTTGCATGGGTCGGTCTGACTGAGAAAGAAGCGAAAGAGAAAGGCATCAGCTACGAAACCGCCACCTTCCCGTGGGCTGCTTCTGGCCGTGCTATCGCTTCCGACTGCGCTGATGGTATGACCAAACTGATCTTCGACAAAGAGACTCACCGCGTCATCGGTGGTGCGATTGTCGGTACCAACGGCGGCGAGCTGCTGGGTGAAATCGGTCTGGCTATCGAAATGGGCTGTGACGCTGAAGACATCGCGCTGACCATCCACGCTCACCCGACTCTGCACGAGTCCGTGGGCCTGGCGGCAGAAGTGTTTGAAGGCAGCATCACCGACCTGCCAAACGCGAAAGCGAAGAAGAAATAAGTTTCTTCAGATGAAAAAAGCGGCCAATGGCCGCTTTTTTTATGCGCTGCGTTCAGGGGGCCACAGGCTGCCAGGTTTTATCAGGGCTATAGGCGGCTAGCGCCCGGGCTTTCTGCTCTGAATCGCTGCCGAGATCGGACTGATACACCTTGTCGTCCTGGTTTATCACAAAGCTCATCACGCCCGTCTGACCGTAGCTGACCGGCCACGCCACCATCGCGAAACCGTTACTCTCCGGCAGGATGCGGAAGCGATAGCCGTGATAGCCGGTACCTGGCTCTTTCGGGCTAAATGCCGGGCCGAGCGGGCTGGGCGCTTCGCCGGGCGAGGCTGGCCAGTACAAACCGTCTTTTTTGCCTTTCGAGCTGACAATCTTCTGCGCGTATTTCTGGTTCATCGCAAAAAAGCTTTGCTGCGCATCAACATAGGCATGCAAGGCTTCAATGGCGGCGAGCTCGTTACGCCCGATTTCACGGGTCAGGATCTCTTCAGCCCCTTCTTTGATGTCGAACTGCCAGCCAGCAGAGGTTTTGATCACCGGGATGGGAAGCTGCCAGCCGTTGTCTCCGACAACCAGATGCGCCTTATCTCCTCCGACAACCGTGGTATGACGGACGTTCCAGTCGCGCAGGAAGCGATCGACAGCATCCGGATCAACGCCCTCAGGGGGCAGAAAATCGCGCCAGTTCTCTCCAAGCAGGTCGGTCATCGCGCTCTCGTTTTGCTCACTGATGGCTTTGGTCAGCGCATCGGTTGCCTGAGCGGGTGTGCTAAAAGACTGCTGCGCCATCACCGGGGCCGAAAGCATAAATAACACCATTCCGCTGAGTAGTTTACGTTTCATGTCGGTTCCCTTAGCGATGTCGAATTTCACGGCGTTCAGCACGTCCACCAGACGCCTGACGTGGCTGCTGCTGGCGCGCAGCGAGCTGTCTGCTTTGCGCACCGCGCTGCTGCTGCGCCTGCCAGTTTGCGGAGCGGCTGTCGTTACCGCTCAGCGCATTGGCCCGGGGCTGGCTGCTTCGCTGCTGGAGAGAGCGTTGCTGCGCGGGCTGCGAAGCCCGCTTCTCTTGTCTCTGGGCGGTGGTCTGGCGGTTTTCTCGCTGCTGCGCGGTGCTACGCTTCGCCGTCTGCGGTTTGGTGTCGTAGCCGCGGTAGTTATTGCGCTGCGAAATCTGCTTCAGCTGTTCGCCTGAGGCCTGACGCTGCACGTCTTTCGTTCCGGTGCGCGCCGTTTGGGGGAAGGTTTTGCCCGTGGATTTCTCCATCTGGCTCAGCGCGGCCTGACGCTGGCTATCGCGATTAACCGGTTTTTGCTGCGTTGAGCTGAGCCCTGTCGCCGCGTTGGTGGCGTGGAAGCGAGTGTTGAGCTGGTTAGTCGGATAGGGCACGCCTTCCCGATAGGCCGGGTTGTGCTGCCAGGTGCGGTTGGCGTCCGTCAGGCGCTGTCCGCTGATTTTATTGAAGTTCTCAACGTTGATATTGATATTGTTATCACCGTTGCGGTTATAGCCGCCGTGATTATCCCAGTCGTCATGGTGATGATCCCAGTCATCGTCATCATCCCAGTCGATGCTGCTGAAGATGGCATAGGTTGTGGCGACGCCCAGGCTGAAGCCTAAACCGTTTACGAAGCTGTTGCCAAACTGCTCCCCGGGCGTGGGCGGGAGATAGGTGGGCGGATAGGCGGCGTTTGGCCAGGTCCCGTAAACCGTATTGGGGTTATAGGTCGGGACGTAAACAACCTGCGGGTCGGCAGATTCAATTTTGATTACCGTAGGCGCGGACGTCGTCGTGGTCGTGGTTTCGGCGGTGCTGGTTTTCGCTGGCGCTGGTTTTGTTACGGTGGTGACCGTCTGCTGAGGCGTGGATTGTAACGCGCCGGCCTTCTGTGCCAGCGCGCGCAGGCGCTGAACGGAATCCATCACGTCCTTCGGCTGCGCGAGAAATGCATCACCCAGATTTTGTACCCACGGCGGGTTTTCACCCATCAGGGACATAAGCTGAGGAAACGCGACCAGCGATTTTACGCTGGGATCCCAGGGCTGGCTGGCAACGGCCTGAATCGCCGCGTCCCCTTCCATTTTAGGATTGTCTTTCGACCACTGCGCCGCCTGGATCACGTTGGCCGGATAGGTCGAGGCCATCAGGATTTGTGAGAGCAGGGCATCGGGGTAGAGCGCAACAGGGGCGACCCACTGATCGATTTGCGCGGCAGTGTAGGCTGGCGCGACAGCAGGGGCGGACTGGGCTGCGGCAGGCGCTGCCGGTGGAGCCGGTTGTTGTGTGACGGCGGCTGGCGCAGCGGGCTCCGTGGCGCGGCCTTTGACAAACATGACGCCCGAGGCGGCAAACAGCCCGGCACTGCACACAAGGACGAGCAGATGTGGCTTAAAGGGCAACTTCATAAAATGACTCCAACGAGACAAGCGTTGTGCCGTGAGGCGTTACGGTTGGCGTGAGTATTATTCACCCGTCTTTTACTGTTTTGACTTTTATTGGGAAGCGTCCGGGACGTCCGGATAAAGAGTGTGAGTATTTATTACACAATTATATCTGATGAAGAAAAAACTGAAGCGTCACGGTGCAGAAGATACCGCAAAAAGATGCCCTGAATCCCCGCTACACCATGCTTAACGATTCAGCAAATTTTTTAATGTTGCTTTTTTGTAAACGGATTAACACTGTGCAGAAATCCTGCTATGCTGCCCGACGCGGTATCGGGCATTTACCCTACAAACTGCTGTCTCACAGGAGCGTGAAGAGAACGCCCGCCGCATATGACAATGAGAGCGAGGAGAACCGTCGTGCTAGAAGAATACCGTAAGCACGTAGCAGAACGTGCCGCCGAGGGAATTGTACCCAAACCTTTAGATGCAACCCAAATGGCCGCGCTCGTCGAGCTGCTGAAGAACCCGCCTAAGGGCGAAGAAGAATTCCTGTTAGATCTGCTGATCAACCGCGTACCGCCTGGCGTAGATGAAGCTGCCTACGTAAAAGCCGGATTCCTTGCTGCTATCGCCAAAGGCGAAGCCACCTCCCCACTGGTTACTCCTGAAAAAGCCATTGAACTGCTCGGCACCATGCAGGGTGGTTACAACATTCATCCGCTGATTGACGCGCTGGATAACGACAAGCTGGCACCGATTGCCGCTAAAGCGCTCTCTTCCACGCTGCTGATGTTCGATAACTTCTACGACGTAGAAGAAAAAGCCAAAGCGGGCAACGTCTATGCGAAGCAGGTGATGCAGTCCTGGGCTGATGCCGAATGGTTCCTGAACCGCCCAGCGCTGGCTGAAAAAATCACCGTTACCGTCTTTAAAGTGACCGGTGAAACCAACACCGATGACCTCTCTCCGGCACCGGACGCGTGGTCTCGCCCGGATATCCCTCTGCACGCCCTGGCGATGCTGAAAAACGCCCGTGAAGGTATTGAGCCGGATCAGCCGGGCAGCGTTGGCCCGATCAAACAGATCGAAGCCCTGCAGAAAAAAGGATTCCCGCTGGCCTATGTGGGTGACGTTGTGGGTACCGGTTCTTCCCGTAAGTCCGCAACCAACTCCGTGCTGTGGTTCATGGGCGACGACATTCCGCATGTGCCAAACAAGCGCGGCGGCGGCCTGTGCCTCGGCGGCAAAATTGCGCCAATCTTCTTCAACACCATGGAAGATGCGGGCGCACTGCCGATCGAAGTGGATGTTTCTAACCTGAACATGGGCGACGTGATTGACGTTTACCCGTACAAAGGCGAAGTGCGCAACCACGAGACCAACGAGCTGCTGGCAAGCTTTGAGCTGAAAACCGACGTGCTGATCGACGAAGTGCGCGCCGGTGGCCGTATCCCGCTGATCATTGGTCGTGGCCTGACTACCAAAGCGCGCGAAGCGCTGGGTCTGCCGCACTCTGACGTTTTCCGTCAGGCGAAAGACGTTGCTGAAAGCAACCGCGGTTATTCTCTGGCACAGAAAATGGTGGGCCGCGCGTGCGGCGTTGCTGGTATTCGTCCGGGCGCGTACTGCGAGCCTAAGATGACCTCCGTGGGCTCTCAGGATACCACTGGCCCAATGACCCGCGATGAACTGAAAGACCTGGCGTGCCTGGGCTTCTCTTCTGACCTGGTGATGCAGTCCTTCTGCCACACGGCGGCCTATCCGAAGCCGGTTGACGTGACCACGCACCACACGCTGCCAGACTTCATCATGAACCGCGGCGGCGTTTCCCTGCGTCCGGGTGACGGCGTCATCCACTCCTGGCTGAACCGCATGCTGCTGCCGGATACCGTCGGTACCGGCGGTGACTCCCATACCCGTTTCCCAATCGGTATCTCCTTCCCGGCGGGCTCCGGTCTGGTGGCGTTTGCTGCTGCGACGGGCGTGATGCCGCTGGATATGCCGGAATCGGTGCTGGTGCGCTTCAAAGGTAAAATGCAGCCGGGTATCACCCTGCGCGACCTGGTTCACGCGATCCCGCTGTATGCGATTAAACAGGGCCTGCTGACCGTTGAGAAGAAAGGGAAGAAAAACATCTTCTCTGGCCGCATTCTGGAAATTGAAGGTCTGCCGGATCTGAAAGTGGAGCAGGCGTTCGAGCTGACCGATGCTTCCGCCGAGCGTTCTGCGGCGGGCTGTACCATCAAGCTGAACAAAGAGCCGATTATTGAGTATCTGAACTCTAACATCGTGCTGCTGAAGTGGATGATTGCAGAAGGCTACGGCGACCGTCGTACGCTGGAGCGTCGTATCCAGGGCATGGAGAAATGGCTGGCCGATCCGCAGCTGCTGGAAGCCGATGCTGACGCAGAGTACGCGGCGGTGATCGACATCGATCTGGCGGATATCAAAGAGCCAATCCTGTGTGCACCGAACGATCCTGACGACGCGCGTCCGCTGTCTGAGGTTCAGGGCGAGAAGATCGACGAAGTGTTCATCGGATCCTGTATGACCAACATCGGTCACTTCCGTGCTGCCGGTAAGCTGCTGGATACCCACAAAGGCCAGCTGCCAACCCGTCTGTGGGTGGCGCCGCCAACGCGTATGGACGCGGCTCAGCTGACCGAAGAGGGCTACTACAGCGTGTTTGGTAAGAGCGGTGCGCGTATCGAAATCCCTGGCTGTTCCCTGTGTATGGGCAACCAGGCGCGCGTAGCCGACGGTGCGACGGTGGTTTCCACCTCTACCCGTAACTTCCCGAACCGTTTAGGTACCGGTGCGAACGTCTTCCTGGCCTCTGCGGAGCTGGCGGCGGTTGCGGCGCTGATTGGCAAACTGCCAACGCCGGAAGAGTACCAGACCTTTGTGGCTCAGGTGGATAAGACGGCGGTAGATACCTATCGCTATCTGAACTTCGACCAGCTTTCTCAGTACACCGAGAAGGCCGACGGGGTTATCTTCCAGACGGCGGTATAAACAGCAAAACCGTCTCTACGAGACGGTTTTGAGTATTTGCACCCTCTCCCGTGGGAGAGGGACGGGGTGAGGGCATCAGGCCGCAGGGTCTTGCTCTCACCTTTTTATTTTCATTCCTCCCACCTCTCCCGCTTTTTTTCTTCCTCGCTGCTGCGATAATTACCGTAATGGCTTTGCAGAGGAAAACACTATGGATTACGAATTTCTGCGCGACATCACCGGAGTGGTGAAAGTGCGTATGTCGATGGGCCACGAAGCCGTTGGACACTGGTTTAACGAAGAGGTGAAAGAAAATCTCGCACTTCTTGATGAAGTTGAACAGGCGGCAAATACGGTGAAAGGCAGTGAACGATCCTGGCAGCGCGCCGGGCATGAATATACGCTGTGGATGGACGGTGAAGAGGTCATGGTGCGTGCCAACCAGCTCGAGTTTTCAGGTGATGAGATGGAAGAGGGGATGAGCTACTACGACGAAGAGAGCCTGTCGATGTGCGGCGTAGAGGATTTCCTTCAGGTGGTAAATGCCTACCGCGACTTTATGAAACAGAAATAAAAGACCGGAGCATCCCTGCTCCGGCTTGCTCTTACACGGCCGGAATATTGCGGCCGTAGTAAATCTCGCGCATCTCTTTCCAGAGCAGGTCAGTAATCGCCTTACGCTCTTCTTCGCTCAAATCTTCCGGCTTCGTGTGGAACATGTAGTGCTTAAGGTCAAATTCCTTAAGTAACATCTTGGTATGGAAGATGTTTTCCTGATACACGTTCACGTCCATCATGTCATACAGCGATTTCATGTCCTCGGACATAAAGTTCTGGATGGAGTTGATCTCGTGGTCGATGAAATGCTTCATGCCGTTGACGTCACGGGTAAAACCGCGCACGCGGTAATCAATGGTGACGATGTCCGATTCCAGCTGGTGGATTAAATAGTTCAGCGCGTTCAGCGGGGAAATCACGCCGCAGGTCGAGACTTCAATATCGGCGCGGAACGTACACAGCCCGCCTTCCGGGTGACTCTCCGGGTAGGTGTGCACGCAGATATGGCTTTTATCCAGGTGGGCTACGACCACTTCCGGCAGCGGGCCCGGATGTTCAGTTTTGTCGATAAGCTTCGGGTCGACCGGCTCTTCGCTGACCAGAATGGTCACGCTGGCGCCCTGAGGTTCATAATCCTGTCGGGCGATGTTCAGGATGTTTGCGCCGATAATGGAACAGGTTTCTGACAGGATCTCGGTCAGACGGTTGGCGTTGTAGAGTTCGTCGATATAGGCGATGTAACCATCGCGTTCTTCCGCTGTTTTGGCATAGCAGATATCGTAAATACAAAAACTCAGGCTTTTCGTCAGGTTGTTAAAGCCATGCAGTTTAAGCTTTTTCAATTAGCTCACCCCCTTAGTGGATAATGCGTCTTGCAGGTACTGCGGCAGAGCAAACGCTGCGGTATGAATTGCCGGATTGTAGTATCGGCACTGAAGACCGGCCTGATGGAAGCGGGCCTGAATAATTTCGGTGGAGAGATGGCGTAATACGTCGTTATCCGTCGCCCAGGCAAAGGTCATGATCCCGCCGTAGTACGTCGGAATGGCCGCCTGATAGAAGCTGACGTCATCGAAATAGGTGCTTAGCTTACGATGGCTGTCGAGCGCTTCATCCTGCTGCAGGAAGCAGACGCCATTTTGTGCGACGAAGATCCCGCCCGGGTTCAGGCAGCGCTTGCAGCCTTCGTAGAAGGAGGAGGTAAACAGCGACGCGCCGGGGCCGATAGGGTCGGTGCAGTCGGAGATAATAACGTCAAAGGTCTGCGAGGTCTGGTTAACAAAGTTAACGCCGTCGTCAATCACCAGGCTAAAGCGCGGATCGTCATAGCTACCGGCATTGTGGTTGGGCAGGTACTGGCGGCAGAAAGAGACGACGCCCGCATCGATTTCCACCATGGTGATGGTTTCAATGGAACGATGGCGGGACACTTCACGCAGCATTGCGCCGTCGCCGCCGCCGATAATCAGGACATGCTTCGCATGTCCGTGCGCCAGCAGCGGAACGTGGGTCATCATTTCGTGATAGATAAACTCGTCGCGCTCGGTGGTTTGCACCACGCCGTCCAGCGCCATCACGCGGCCAAAGGCGGCGTTTTCGAAGATAATGAGATCCTGGTGATCGGTTTTCTCATGATAGAGCACGTTATCAACGGCAAAGTACTGACCAAACTGGTCATGCAGTGTTTCATGCCACAACGTGTGGTCGGCCATACGCGGACTCCTCCTTTGTTAACATCCGTTACGCTCATAAAAAATGAGCGAAACATGATAGCTAACTATAACCGTGGTTGCACGGCTATAGGTTCAACAGGGGGCGTCGGGAAGGTTATTTGACGTAGGCGAGCAGGCTGAGTGAGTCGCGAGCCAGCGCTTTGCATTTTTTGGCAGTGGGAATACCAATACCGCTTAGGTCACGGTAGCTGTCTTCGCCGAGCGCCTTCATGTCGAAGCTGTCGTAGTTGCTGAGATCCCACTGGTTCTGCTGGGCAAAAAAGACCAGCGCGCGGCGAATTTGCCCGTTGGGTAAATTCTGGTAGCCACAATCATTTTTCAGGAATACAAAAACCGCCGTTAAATCGGCCATATCTTCCGCTTCATTTTCACTTAGCGCATAGCTGTTCGCACACATTGCCATCAGGCTACCGAACAAAATTGTCCTGAAAAACGTCTTCATTGCTTCTACCACTTCTTCACGGAAAATTAACGTTAGCATACTTGATGCCAGTGCGACGATCTTTATTATTGCCGCTTTACTTGACCTTCCGGTAAGGGGAGGGTTTATGCTCAAAAGATCGCCTGCTGGAAATAAGGAAATGAACATGCAACGTCGTGATTTTTTAAAATATTCCGTGGCGCTGGGTGCTGCCAGCGCATTGCCTCTCTGGAGCCGCGCGGTTTTTGCAGCTGACAGGCCTGCCTTACCCATTCCTGACTTACTGACCGCTGACGCCCGCAGCCGTATCCAGCTTGTGGTTCAGGCCGGTAAAACGACGTTCGGCGAGCACCACGCCACGACGTGGGGCTATAACGGCAATTTGCTCGGTCCGGCGCTTCAGCTACGTAAAGGGAAAACGGTGACGGTGGATATCCACAACACGCTCGCCGAAGAGACGACGCTGCACTGGCACGGGCTGGAAGTGCCGGGCGAGGTGGACGGCGGGCCGCAGGGCATCATCAAAGCGGGTGGTACGCGCAGCGTCACCTTTACGCCCGATCAGCGCGCGGCGACCTGCTGGTTCCATCCGCATCAGCATGGCAAAACGGGCCATCAGGTGGCGATGGGGTTGGCGGGACTGGTGCTGATTGAAGACGACGAAAGCCGCCTGCTGCGCCTGCCGAAACAGTGGGGCATCGACGACGTACCGGTGATTGTGCAGGACAAGAAATTCAACGCTGACGGGCAAATTGACTATCAGCTGGACGTGATGAGCGCGGCGGTAGGCTGGTTTGGCGACACGCTGCTGACCAACGGCGCCATTTACCCTCAGCACGCCGCGCCGAAAGGCTGGCTGCGCCTGCGCCTGCTCAACGGCTGTAACGCGCGCTCGCTGAATTTCGCCGCCAGCGATAAACGCCCGCTGTATGTAGTAGCCAGCGACGGCGGCCTGCTGCCGGAGCCGGTGAAGGTGAGCGAGCTGCCGATGCTCATGGGCGAACGCTTTGAGGTGCTGGTGGATATCAGCGACGGCAAGCAGTTTGACCTCGTGACGCTGCCGGTGAGCCAGATGGGGATGGCGGTCGCACCGTTTGATAAGCCGCATCCGGTGCTGCGTATTCAGCCGCTGCTGGTGGCCGCTTCCGGCACGCTGCCTGATACGTTAACCACCCTGCCAGCCCTCCCGTCGCTGGAGGGGCTTACGCAGCGTAAGCTGCAGCTCTCCATGAACCCGATGCTTGATATGATGGGCATGCAGGCGCTGATGGCGAAATATGGTGATAAGGCGATGGCGGGGATGCACCACGGCCAGATGATGGGCCATATGAATATGGAGCACGGCAAAATGGGCGGCATGGGGAATATGAATCACGGCGACCATGGCTTTGATTTCCACAACGCCAACATGATCAACGGTAAAGCGTTCGACATGAATACGCCGATGTTTGCTGCGACAAAAGGTCAGCTTGAGCGCTGGGTGATTTCAGGCGAAGGAGACATGATGCTGCATCCGTTCCATATCCACGGCACACAGTTCCGCATTCTCACAGAGAACGGTAAAACGCCGGATGCGCATCGCGCGGGCTGGAAAGATACGGTGAGAGTGGAAGGCGGCGTCAGCGAGGTGCTGGTGAAGTTTGACCACGAGGCGCCGAAGGAGTTTGCCTATATGGCGCACTGCCACCTGCTGGAGCATGAAGATACGGGGATGATGCTCGGCTTTACCGTATAAAAAAAGCCGGGTGGCGGCTTCGCCTTACCCTGCCTGGATTTCGCAGGTGCGGCCTGATGCCCTCACCCTGACCCTCTCCCACAGGGAGAGGGAACAAACACAAAAACGGCAACCGAAGTTGCCGTTTTGCTTTTATTTGCCTTCGTCAGGCAACGCATACGCGACGATATAGTCGCCCATCTTGGTGCCAAACGAACCGTGACCGCCGGCAGAGATGACAACGTACTGCTTGCCATTCACTTCATAGGTCATCGGCGTGGCCTGTCCACCCGCTGGCAGACGGCCCTGCCACAGTTTTTCACCGTTGGTCATATTGTACGCGCGAAGGTAGTTATCTGCGGTTGCCGCGATGAACAGCACGTTACCGGCGGTGGAAATTGGGCCACCCAGCATTGGCATACCCATATTGAACGGCACCGGAACAGGCATCGGGAACGGCATGCTGTCCTGAGGCGTACCAATACGTTTTTTCCACACGATCTGGTTGGTTTTCAGATCCAGGCCGGAGATATAACCCCAGGCAGGCTGTTTACACGGCAGACCAAACGGAGACAGGAACGGGTTCAGCGTTACGCCAAACGGCACGCCGTACTGCGGCTGAATGCCGGCTTCGGTACCGCTGCCTTTCGCGTCTTTCGGCTGCTCCATTGGGTTGCCCGGACCACGTGGGATCAGACGGGAAACGAACGGTAGCGCCATTGGGTTAGCAATAGCGACCTGACGGTTAGGGTCAACGGAGATCCCGCCCCACTCGAACATCCCCAGGTTACCCGGGAAGACCAGCGTGCCCTGCTCAGAAGGCGGCGTGAAGATGCCTTCATAGCGCAGCTGATGGAACATCACGCGGCACACCAGCTGGTCAAACATCGTGGCGCCCCACATGTCTGCCCCGCTGAGGTCTTTCTTCGGACGGAAGCTCAGATCGGAGAACGGCTGGGTTTTGCTGACGTAATCACCTTTCGCCGCACCCTGCGGAACCGGTTTTTCCGGTGCCGGCACAACCAGCTTGCCGTTGCTGCGATCCAGTACGAAGATGTTGCCGGTTTTCGCCGGAGCGTAAATCACCGGTACGGTTTTGCCGTTAACGGTAATGTCCGCCAGCGTCGGCTGGGACGGCATATCCATATCCCACAGATCGTGGTGAACGGTCTGATAGCTCCAGGCCAGCTTACCGGTGGTCGCGTTCAATGCCACGATAGCGCTGGCATAACGTTCCTGCTCCGGCGTGCGGTTACCGCCCCAGATATCTGGCGTAGTAACACCCATCGGCAGGTAGACCAGGTCCAGCTTCGCGTCATACGCCGCTGGTGCCCAGGAGTTTGGCGAGTTAAAGGTAAAGGTGTGCTCGTCCGACGGGATCGCGTTGGGATCTTTCGCGCCCGGGTCGAAGGCCCACAGCAGTTTACCGGTGTTCACGTCGAAACCACGGATAACACCGGAGGTTTCACGCGTGGAGAAGTTATCCGTTACCGAACCGGCAATCACGATGGTTTTATCGGTGATGATTGGCGGCGAGGTGGGCTCATACAGACCCGGCGTGGTGTCCGGCATGTTGGTCTGCAGGTTCAGGATACCTTTGTTGGCAAAGGTTTCGCACAGCTTGCCCGTTTCGGCATTGATGGCGAACAGACGGCCATCGTTCACCGGCAGCATAATGCGGCGAGGACAGTCAGCAATGACTTCCGGGCTCGCATTATCGGCACGCGCTTCGTGGTAAGAGACGCCACGGCAGGTGACGTGCTGGAAGGACGGGTTGGAGTTCAGCTGCGGATCGAAGTGCCATTTCTCTTTACCGGTGGCCGCGTCGAGCGCGAACAGACGCTGGTGCGCCGTACACAGGTAGAGCATGTTGCCGACTTTAATCGGCGTCACTTCGTTGGTCAGCTCGCCCGGATCGTTCGGCATCTTCACATCGCCGGTACGGAATACCCAGGCTTCTTTCAGGTTTTTAACGTTGTCCGCGTTGATCTGCTTCAGCGGAGAGTAGCGTTGACCTTCCTGATTACGACCATACGCAGGCCAGTCGCCGTCAGCGACCTGGGAGATAGCTGCCGCAGGCGTGGATTCCGCGTTCAGCGTACCGTTGATCTCCTGCGGGTCATTAAAGCCTGCCCAGGTCAGAATGCCGCCGGTAATAAGCAGGGCAACAACCAGGCCCGCTACCGCACCGCTGGAAGGCACAATCAGGCGACGCCAGACGAACGGCAGGATCAGCCAGATACCGAAGAAGACCAGGATGTCGCTGCGCGGCGTCAGTGCCCAGAAGTCAAAACCGACTTCCCAGACGCCCCAGATCATGGTGGCAAGAAGGAGGGCGGCATACAGCCACAGTGCAGATTGTTTTCTACGCAACAGCAGGACGGTTACGGCAACCATAACCAGACCCGCAATCGGGTAGTACCAGGAGCCGCCTAAGGCGACCAGCCAGACGCCACCGATTAACAGATACAGCGCGCAGAAGGCTGCGAATGCGGCTGTTAATGTCACCAGTAGACGCGGCTGTTTAGAGTTTGTTTCAGCCATAGAAAGTGTACTCGTCAGTTTTTGTTAATAATTTGCTAGCAACTAATTATAGGTATTAACAAGTGTGATCGGAATCACAATATTTGCTTTTTATAACTCATACGCCAGGCTTATCCATTTGCTGATATAATGGCTGGCTTGCGTATCAGTGCTGGATATTAACTCATCCGTATTGAGAGATTTTAAATAAAATCATTTGGTTAGTAATATGAAACATACTGTTGAAGTGATGATCCCGGAAGCCGAGATCAAAGCGCGTATCGCCGAACTGGGTCGTCAAATCACCGAACATTACAAGGACAGCGGTAGCGAAATGGTGCTGGTCGGTCTGTTGCGCGGCTCTTTCATGTTCATGGCAGACCTGTGCCGTGAGGTGCATGTGCCCCATGAGGTCGATTTTATGACCGCCTCCAGCTACGGCAGCGGCATGTCCACTACCCGTGATGTGAAAATCCTGAAAGATCTGGATGAAGATATTCGTGGTAAAGATGTGTTGATCGTTGAGGACATCATCGACTCCGGCAACACGCTGTCAAAAGTGCGCGAGATCCTGAGCCTGCGTGAACCAAAATCTCTGGCGATTTGTACGCTGCTGGATAAACCTGACCGTCGTGAAGTGCAGGTGCCGGTAGAGTTCGTGGGCTTCTCGATTCCGGACGAATTCGTCGTCGGTTACGGCATTGACTACGCGCAGCGCTATCGTCATCTGCCGTATGTGGGGAAAGTGGTACTGCTGGACGAGTAGTTGCAGGCTGATGCCCTCACCCCGGCCCTCTCCCACAGGGAGAGGGAGAACATTCCCGGCTTTATTTATGGTTCACATGCTTAAGCTGAAGGTTGGCAATCCCCGAACGGTAACGCTGCTCCAGCGTTTCGCGGTTGGTGGCGGTCACTTCCAGATTGCGCAGCAGGCCATCGTGAATGCCGTACGCCCAGCCGTGGATAGAAACCTTCTGCCCGCGTTTCCACGCTGATTGCATGATCGTTGAGTGGCCCAGGTTATATACCTGCTCCATCACGTTGAGTTCGCAAAGGGTATCCATGCGACGTTCCTGCGGCATTTCGCCCAGCAGTGAGCTATGTTTGAACCAGATATCGCGGATGTGCAGTAGCCAGTTATCAATGAGCCCCAGTTCCGTGTTTTCAACCGCCGCCTGCACGCCGCCGCAGCCATAATGGCCGCAGATGATGATGTGCTCGACTTGCAGAACGTCCACGGCATACTGAACAACAGAAAGACAGTTGAGATCGGTGTGAATCACGAGATTGGCGACATTGCGGTGAACAAACAGTTCGCCGGGTTCAAGGCCGGTCAGGCGCTCCGCCGGTACGCGGCTGTCGGAACATCCAATCCAGAGAAAGCGTGGGTTCTGAGCCTGCGCGAGTTTTCCAAAAAATCCGGGGTCTTCCTCCACCAGCATTTTTGACCATAGTGCATTGTTGCTGATGAGTGTATCTATGTTGTTCATGGAGGTTAGCGACCTGTAACCGAGTTATTGCGTTGCGCTACTATAGGGTAACCCGACTTTTAATGAAACCACACAACGTGTGTAAGAACTGAAGGTAAGTTAATTTCATGGCAATTGCACTGGAGCTTGAGCAGCTTAAAAAAACCTATCCGGGTGGCGTTCAGGCGCTACGCGGAATAGATCTGAAAGTAGAAGCTGGTGATTTTTACGCGCTTCTGGGGCCGAACGGGGCGGGGAAATCGACCACCATTGGGATTATCAGCTCGCTGGTCAATAAAACGTCCGGCCGGGTGAGCGTCTTTGGGTACGACCTGCAAAAAGATGTGGTGAACGCCAAGCGCCAGCTGGGGCTGGTTCCGCAGGAGTTCAACTTCAACCCGTTCGAGACGGTGCAGCAAATTGTCGTTAACCAGGCGGGCTATTACGGCGTTGAGCGTAAAGAGGCCCTCGAGCGTAGCGAAAAATACCTTAAGCAGCTCGATCTGTGGGAAAAGCGTAACGAACGCGCGCGCATGTTGTCCGGCGGGATGAAGCGCCGCCTGATGATCGCCCGTGCGCTGATGCATGAGCCAAAACTGCTGATCCTCGATGAGCCGACTGCGGGTGTCGATATCGAACTTCGTCGTTCCATGTGGGGCTTCCTGAAAGATCTCAACGACAAAGGCACCACCATTATTCTGACCACCCACTATCTGGAAGAGGCTGAAATGCTGTGCCGCAACATCGGCATCATTCAGCACGGCGAGCTGGTGGAGAACACCTCGATGAAGAATCTGCTCTCCAAGCTGAAATCCGAAACCTTCATTCTCGATCTGGCGGCGAAAAGCGCGCTGCCAAAACTTGAAGGCTACAACTATCGTCTGGTGGATACCTCGACGCTGGAAGTGGAAGTGCTGCGCGAGCAGGGGATTAACAGCGTGTTCTCACAGCTGAGCGCGCAGGGGATTCAGGTGTTAAGTATGCGTAACAAAGCGAACCGACTGGAAGAGCTGTTTGTCTCTCTGGTACATGACAAACAAGGAGACAAGGCATGACGCATCTTTACTGGGTCGCGCTGAAAAGTATCTGGGCGAAAGAGATCAACCGCTTTATGCGTATCTGGGTGCAAACCCTGGTGCCGCCGGTCATCACGATGACGCTCTATTTCATCATCTTCGGTAACCTGATTGGTTCCCGGATTGGTGAAATGCACGGCTTTACCTATATGCAGTTTATCGTGCCGGGCCTGATCATGATGGCGGTGATCACCAACGCCTATGCCAACGTGGCGTCGTCATTCTTCAGCGCCAAGTTCCAGCGCAATATTGAAGAGCTGCTGGTCGCGCCGGTGCCGACGCACGTCATTATCGCGGGCTATGTTGGCGGCGGCGTAGCGCGCGGGCTGTGCGTGGGGATCCTGGTCACGGCGATTTCTCTGTTCTTTGTCCCGTTCCAGGTACACTCGTGGCTGTTTGTCGCGCTCACGCTGCTCCTGACGGCGATCCTGTTCTCGCTGGCCGGTCTGCTGAACGCCGTGTTCGCCAAAACGTTTGACGACATCAGCCTGATCCCGACCTTCGTGCTGACGCCGCTGACCTATCTCGGCGGGGTGTTCTACTCCCTGACGCTGCTGCCACCGTTCTGGCAGGCGCTGTCGCACCTGAACCCGATTGTCTACATGATCAGCGGGTTCCGCTTTGGCTTCCTCGGTATCACCGATGTGCCGCTGTTTACCACGGTGGCGGTGCTGGTGGTGTTTATCATCGCCTTCTACCTGCTCTGCTGGTCGCTGATCCAGCGCGGACGCGGGCTGCGCAGCTAATCTTTTGCCCGGCGACGTTCTGTTTGCCGGGCACTTTCTTTGACAGTTATCACCGTAAGCTAACCTTCACTCCGCTAAACTACTTGCCTGCTAAGGAGGGAGTTATGCTGGGATGGGTTATCACCTGCCACGATGAACAGGCGCAGGAAATGCTGGATAAGCTTGAAGCCAGATTTGGCCCGCTGGTGCAGTGCCGGGCGGTAAACTACTGGCGCGGGTTGAGCACCAACATGCTGAGCCGCATGATGTGCGATGCCCTGCATGAAACGGACACCGGCGATGGCGTGATTTTTCTTACCGATAAATCGGGCGCGGCGCCTTACCGCGCAGCCGCGTTGCTGAGCCATAAGCACGCGTGCTGTGAAGTGATCTCGGGTATTAACTTCTCCCTGCTGGCGTTAATGTATCCGCAGCGTGGATCCTTAAGCAGCGCAGAGTTTCGCCAGGCCATCGTGGCGCAGGGCGTTCCGGGCGTCAGCAGCTTGTGGCATCAGCAGCAAAAAAATCCTCCCTTCGTCCTGCTCCACGATTTGTATAAGAATTAAACGTTGGTATTGATGTCTCATTTGTTACAATAGCGGCAGTTTTCCGCACCGATTAAGACACCATGCTACCGCGCATTCTTTTCTTGCTATTGATGCTCATTTCCGGCGTCAGCTCAGCCAGTTTACTCAGTCAGCACACGCTGCCTGCCCAGTACATGCAAACCACCGAAGACGCGGCGATCTGGGCGCAGGTGGGGAACAGCGTGATCAACGTCGGTAACGTCCGCGCCGGGCAGATCCTGGCCGTTGTGCCCGCGGCGGCGGACTACTACGAATTTCGCTTTGGTTTTGGCACGGGGTTTATCGACAAGGGACACCTGGAGCCGGTTCAGGGGAAACAGCGCGTCGAGGACAGCCTCGGGGATCTCAATAAACCCCTCAGCAATCAGAACCTGATTACCTGGAAAGACACGCCGGTGTATAACGCGCCGTCGAGCGGCAGCGCGCCTTTCGGCACGTTAAGCGCCAATCTGCGCTATCCGATACTGAATAAACTGAAGGACCGTCTGAATCAGACCTGGTTCCAGATCCGCATTGGCAATCGTCTGGCGTGGATCAGCAGCCTGGACGCGCAGGAAGATAACGGACTTCCGGTTCTGACCTACCATCATATTCTGCGTGATGAAGAGAACACCCGTTTTCGACATACGTCCACGACCACCAGCGTACGCGCGTTCAACAACCAGATGGCCTGGCTACGCGATCAGGGTTATACCACCCTGACGATGTACCAGCTTGAAGGGTACGTGCGTAACAAAATGAACCTGCCTGCAAAATCGGTGGTGATTACCTTTGACGATGGCCTGAAATCCGTCAGCCGCTATGCCTATCCAGTGTTGAAAGAGTACGGCTTCAAGGCTACCGCGTTTATTATCTCTTCCCGCATAAAAGGCCATCCGCAGAAGTGGGATCCAAAATCGCTGCAGTTTATGAGCGTGCAGGAGATTAAGGGGATTCAGGATGTGTTCGATATTCAGTCTCACACCCACTTCCTGCACCGCGTGGATGGGTATAAACACCCGATTTTACTGAGCCGCAGCTATCACGTGATTTTGTTTGATTTTGAACGCTCGCGTCGCGCGCTGGCGCAGTTTAATCCACGCGTGCTCTATCTTTCCTATCCGTTTGGCGGCTACGACAATAAAGCGATAAAGGCGGCGAATGATGCCGGTTTTCATCTGGCGGTGACGACGGTGAAAGGGAAGGTGAAGCCGGGGGATAATCCGTTCTTACTGAAACGCCTGTACATCTTAAGAACGGATTCGCTGGAGACAATGTCGCGGCTGATCAGCAATCAGCCGCAGGGATAGTGCTTAAGCAACCTGAACCGGAATCGCCTTCGCGGTACGTTTCATGTCGTTGTCGCCTTCAAAGTAGGCAACTTTCGGCTGCCAGCGGCGTGCTTCTTCATCAGACATCATCACGAAGCTGGCGATAATCACAATATCGCCCACGTCCGCGCAGTGCGCTGCCGCGCCGTTAACGGAGATGATTTTAGACCCGCGCTCGGCGGCGATGGCGTAGGTTGAGAAACGTTTGCCGTTGTTAACGTTCCAGATATCAATCGCTTCGTTTTCAAGGATGCCCGCAGCATCAAGGAAATCCTGGTCGATGGCGCAGGAGCCTTCATAGTGCAGGTCGGCCTGGGTGACTTTCACACGGTGAAGCTTACCTTGCAGCATTTTGCGAATCATTACGTTTACCTTTCATCTTCCGGGTAGAGAAACCTACGCCAGTTCAACCACTTTGTTGTCGATTAGGCGGGCCTGACCAAGCCATGCCGCCACCAGAATGACCGCACGTTTGCTGGTCTGTGTAAGCTCCAGAAGCGTGTCGGCATCGCGAATTTGAATATCATCAGCGCGGAAGCCTTTATCGTTCAGCGCCTGTTCAGCCAGAGCAATAATCTCTTCGGCCGTTAACTCTTTCGCCAGAAGCTGTTCTGCCATGGTGTTCATGGCCTTGCTTAAGCCCGGCGCGATTTTACGCTGGTCGGCGGTCAGGTAGCCATTTCGCGAGCTGAGCGCCAGACCGTCTTTGGCGCGTACAATCGGTACGCCGACAATCTCGATATCGTAACCCATATCCGCAACCATCTTGCGGATCAGCGCCAGCTGTTGGAAATCTTTCTCACCGAAGCAGGCAACGTCCGGCTGCACAAGGTTGAACAGCTTGCTGACGATAGTGGAAACGCCGCGGAAATGACCCGGGCGGCTCGCGCCTTCGAGCATTGTGGAAATGCCCGGGACGTCAACGTAGGTTGCCTCTTCAGTACCCTGCGGGTAAACATCCGCCGGTGCAGGTGAGAAGACGATATCCGCATGGCGTTTTTTGAGCTTCTCGCAATCTTCCTGCAGGGTACGCGGATAGCGTGCCAGATCGTCGGCGCGGTCAAACTGCATTGGGTTAACGAAGATACTGACCACCACGATATCTGCACGGGCTCTTGCTTCGTCAACCAGCTTCATATGGCCGTCATGCAGGTTGCCCATGGTCGGGACCAGTGCGATACGTTTACCTTCCTGACGCGCGCGGCGGATATGCTGGCGAAGCAGCGGCAGGGTTTCAATGATTAGCACAACGAGACTCCTTAATGGAAACTGTGTTCTTCACCCGGGTAAACACCGGATTCAACGTCGGCAATATACTGCCTGACCGCAGCGCGCATGTCGCCCGCTTCGGTGAGGAAATTTTTGGCAAATTTTGGAATATGTCCGCCAGTGATGCCAAAGGCGTCGTGCATCACCAGAATCTGACCGTCGGTCACGTTGCCCGCACCAATACCAATCACCGGAATCGACAGAGCTTCAGTAATGCGCTTCGCCAGCTCAACCGGCACGCACTCCAGCACCAGCAGTTGGGCACCTGCGGCTTCCAGCGCCAGGGCATCATCCAGCAGCGTCTGGGCGGCGTCACCGCGGCCCTGCACTTTATATCCACCAAAGATGTTGACGGACTGCGGCGTCAAGCCCAAATGGCCGCACACCGGCACGGCGCGCTCGGTGAGCATCTTCACCGTATCCACCAGCCAGGCGCCGCCTTCAATTTTGACCATGTTAGCGCCAGCACGCATGACCGCTGCCGCGTTTTCGAATGCCTGCTCCGGCGTGGCATAGGCCATAAACGGCAGATCGGAGAGCAGCAGGCAGGCTGGAGCCCCGCGGCGCACCGCACGGGTGTGGTAAGCGATATCCTCAACCGTGACCGGCAGGGTGGAATCATGTCCTTGTACCGTCATCCCTAACGAATCTCCGACCAGCATGACGTTGATACCCTCTTCGGCAAAGAGTTTGGCGAAGCTGTAGTCATACGCGGTGATGGTGGCGAAGCGTTTTTTTTCCTGTTTGCATTTCTGCAGTAAGGAGATGGTGGTTGGTTTCATACTGTTTCCTGATAGCCCAAAAGCGAATCTTTGCGCATTCTAACAGTAACATTCGGGGGAACAATGATTTTAGGTAACCGATTAGCCACAATTATTTTGAGGTTAATCGGCAGGGGAACCGGATCACCAGCGGGCGGGTCTTTCCGCGTTGAGGTTGTCCATAATGGTCCTGAGTGGGATGCCATCCGGGAAGATGAGATCGGGGGCGACTTCAAACAGCGGCCAGAGCATAAACCCGCGATTTTTCATGTCGTAATGCGGAACGGTGAGACGTTCAGTGCTAATGGTCTCGTGACCAAACAGCATAATGTCGAGGTCCAGCGTGCGCGGTCCCCAGCGCTCGGCTTTGCGTACGCGGCCCTGCTGCAGTTCGATACGCTGGGTGTTATCCAGCAGCGTTTCGGCATTCAGAGCGGTTTCCAGCACCACGGCGGCATTGAGATAATCAGGCTGATCCTGCGGACCCAGCGGCGGGGTACGGTAGAAAGAGGAGACCGCCACGATCTTGCTTTGCGGGATCTCCCCCAGCGCCTGTACGGCAGCGTTCACCTGCTCCAGCGGAGAGGCTAAATTGCTGCCGATGGCGATATACGCGAGGGTCATGCTGTCCCTTCACGACGCGGCGCGCGTTTGCGCGGACGACGATGGCGGCGACGCGGTTCCGGCTCTTCATCCAGCCCGGTTAGCATATCTTTTTGCTCCGGCGGTGCGGAAACCTGGAATTCAGCCCACCACTGCGCCAGGCGCTGCAGCTCCTGGTTGCGTTCAATTTCAGCACGCAGCGACAGCAGATCGAAGGCGGCGCGGAATTTTGGATGCTCCATCAGCTTCCAGGCGCGTTTGCCCTGACGACGGGACATGCGCAGCTGAAGCTGCCAGATATCGCGCACCAGCGTGGTAATGCGTTTTGGAATAGCGAGCGTACGGCACCCTTCGTCCAGCACGTCGTTTGCGGCCAGCGCGAAGGCATCATAGTAGGCAAGCCCGCTCTCCTGGGTAATTCGCTGGGCCGTTTCGAGCAGCGGATACCAGAACATCGCCGCAAACAGGAACGCCGGATTGACGCGCATGTCGTTGCGAATACGGGTATCGGTATTTTTCAGCACCTGCGCAATCATCCGCTCCATTGGGCTGTCACCGCTTTCGGTGAAGTAGCGGGTAATGGTCGGGAACAGCGGCTGGAAAAGGTTGTATTCGCGCAGCAGATTGTAGGTTTCAAAGCCGTGGCCGGCCTGCAGCAGCTTCAGCGCCTCTTCAAACAGGCGAGCAGGCGGCACGTCGTTAATCAGCGTCGCCAGGCGCGGAATCGGCTCTGCCGTTTTCGGGCTGATGCGCATATTGAGCTTGGCGGCGAAACGCACGGCGCGCAGCATACGCACGGGATCTTCGCGATAGCGCGTTTCCGGCGTGCCAATCAAACGGATCAGACCTTCTTTCAGGTCCTGCATGCCGCCGACGTAATCACGCACGGTGAAATCCGCCACGCTGTAATAAAGGCTGTTGATGGTGAAGTCGCGACGCTGGGCATCTTCTTCGATAGAGCCGAAGATATTGTCACGCAGCAGCATGCCGTTCTGGCCGCGCTGTGACGTGGTGCGATCGGATGCGCCGGCTTCGTGGTGGCCGCGGAAGGTCGCCACTTCGATAATTTCCGGCCCAAACATCACGTGAGCCAGACGGAAACGGCGGCCAACGAGACGGCAGTTGCGGAATAATTTGCGCACCTGCTCAGGCGTGGCGCTGGTCGTCACGTCGAAATCTTTTGGTTTTTTGCCCAGCAGTAAATCACGTACTCCACCGCCCACGAGATAGGCCTCGTAGCCCGCTTTATTCAGACGATAGAGCACCTTGAGGGCATTTTCACTGATATCTTTGCGGGAAATAGTGTGCTGCTCACGCGGAATAACCGACATGTGTGGCTGTGCAATAGCATCGTTCGCCATGCTCTCTTCGCGGCTTAGCACTTTACGGCAAAAATTAGCGACTCGGGTAAAAATGGTACACCTCGTAGTGTGTTTTGTTATGAAAAAAGCGGCTAATCATAGCTCAGCGCAACGCATTTGAGAATGCTGGATTTTTGGCACTGCCGCGAGCGTCCAGTTGGCAACGGCCATTTTCAGCAGTTCGTCAATACGCAGATCCTGCCATTCGTTGGTTACATTCTGGTTGAGAAATCGCAGCGCGTCGATCAAAACAGGACGCGGATCGCCGTCTGGCAGGGCCGGGGCGTGGTTCTGCTTTGACAATTTAAAGCCCTGCGCATTGACCGCCAGCGGCAGATGAATGTAGTCCGGTGCCGTCCAGCCAAACTGGTGATACAGCGATATTTGTCGCACCGTCGGTTCGACCAGATCCGCCCCGCGCACAATTTCCGTCACGCCCTGAAAACGATCGTCGACGACCACCGCCAGGTTATAGGCAAACAGGCCGTCACGGCGGTGAATAATAAAATCCTCACGCGCCAGGCGTTCATCGGCATGAACCTCACCGGAGAGGAGATCGGTAAAGCGCGTCACCGGGGAGCGCTGCTTTATACGTACGGCGGCATTTTCCGGGGGAAGATTAAGCGTGCGGCAGTGGCCGTCATAGACGCCACCCACGCTCTGGATACGCGCGCGGGTGCAGGTGCAGTTATAGGAAAGTCCCCTATCGCGAAGCCAGGCCAGACGTTCCCGATAGGCATCGTGACGTTTTGACTGCCAGAGCACCTCGTCATCCCAGTGAAGACCGTAATGTTCCAGCTGACGCAGAATCGTCTCTGCAGCACCGGGAACTTCACGCGGGGGGTCAATATCTTCAATGCGGACAAGCCATTTTCCCAGGCGGGCGCGAGCCTGCAGGTAGCTGCCGAGCGCGGCAATTAATGAGCCGAAGTGTAATTCACCGGAAGGAGATGGCGCGAAGCGCCCAATATAGTGTGATTCAGACATATCAACAGTAACAAGGCGGGAGAGACTCCCGCCTTTAGAGTGTGTAAACAGCGCTGGTATTAACCGGCCATCTGTTTTTCGCGGATTTCGGCCAGCGTTTTACAGTCGATGCACAGATCGGCGGTTGGACGCGCTTCCAGGCGACGAATACCGATTTCAACACCGCAGGATTCACAGTAGCCAAAATCTTCGTCTTCGACTTTTTTCAGCGTTTTCTCGATCTTTTTGATCAGTTTGCGTTCGCGGTCACGGTTACGCAGTTCGAGGCTGAACTCTTCTTCCTGAGCGGCACGGTCTACCGGATCCGGGAAGTTAGCAGCTTCATCCTGCATATGAGTAACGGTGCGATCGACTTCATCCCTGAGTTGATTACGCCATGCTTCAAGAATACGCTTGAAGTGCGACAGCTGGGCTTCGTTCATATACTCTTCGCCCGGCTTCTCTTGATACGGCTCCACCCCAGCGATGGCGAGAATACTCAGGGACGATGTTTTACGGTTTTGCCCTTCTTGCATGTTGCTTCTCCTTAACACGCACTATCGATCCCCGTGTTGGGGGAAAAATCAGGTCGCTATAAATAGCAGATGCTTTTCCGTATGGCAATTATCTAAACGTAACACTTGACAAGCCTGTGAGGAAAAGCGTATTTGCGCACGCGGCCAGAACACTTATTCGACAATCGTCTAATCCCTTATAAGACAATGGGAAGAGAGGATCTCAGAGTCATATTATCGGCAGAAAGTTCCGCTTTATAAGCGAAAACCTCTACCCCCTGCTTTTGTGCCTCATTCAACAATTGCGCGTATTTAGGATCAATATGGCGGGCAGGGGAGAAACGTTCAATGGCTGAATGCAACACCGCAAACAGCAATACGGCGCGTTTGCCCGCCGCCGCAACACTCATTAGCTCTCGCAGATGCTTCTGCCCACGTAGCGTTACCGCATCCGGGAAGTAGCCATTTTCCTGTTCCGCTAACGTCACTGATTTTACTTCAATATAGCACTCGGGCCTGTCTTCCGCCTGTAACATGAAGTCAATTCTGCTGCCTTCATCGCCATATTTCACTTCACTTTTATGCGTGCCATATCCCACCAGTTCGGGAATGGTGCCAAGGGTCAGCGCTTCCTTAACCAGCTGATTTGCGCGCTGGGTATTGACGCAAATAAATGCCCCGTTTTGCGTTTCGGTCACTTCCCAGGTATGGGCATATTTGCGTTTACTATTTTCTGATGTGGAATACCAGACTCTGTCACCCGGCGTCGCGCACCCCGTCATGGCGCCGGTATTGGGGCAGTGCAGGGTGAGCTGAACCCCTTCGGGGGTAATCACGTCGGCGAGGAAGCGTTTGTAGCGTTGGATAAGCGTGGCGTGCTGCAGGGGAGGACTAAACTTCATCGGAATTCCTTTCGGTGTTGCCCAGCGTCCAGCGCTGTAGCGGCGTATAGCGGGTGCGTCCCTGTGCAAAGACGGATTCGTAAAGCGCGAATGCGTTGACCGGAAAGGCCCAGTGAAAACCCGGCGGCGGGATGGCAACGGCCTGACCGGCATCGCGCAGCAGCGTGATATGTGGATGAAACGGCTGTGGGCTCTGATAACAGCCGCTGCGCGCCGCCTGGGCGCGCAGCATACTCGCCAGCTGCAATAATCCGCGCGGCGGCTGGCGCGTTCCCAGCCACACCACGCGCGAACGCGGCCACTGGCCCGCGTCGTCGAGGTGCAGCGTAAATTCCGGCTGGGCAATACGCCCGGCCATTGCGGCTAACGCCCGCTGTTTTTCGGCACTGACGTCGCCCAAAAAGGCCAGCGTCAGGTGCAGGTTGGCCGCAGCGACAGGGCGGCCTGCTTCCGGCGGAAAGCAATCGGCACGCCAGCGAACAATTTGACGCTGTATGGTGGTGGGCAATTCAATGGCAAAAAACAGCCGTTTCGACTCAGGCATACGGAGGACTCGGTAATGATATGCGCCGATGCTACAATGTACGCCGACTAATGTTAACCCTCTGGAGCTGTTAGTGTCCTCATTGCCGGTCGCCGTCATTCTTCCTGAGCTTCTCGCTGCCTTACACCATGCCCCGCAGGTTTTGCTGAATGCTCCTACGGGCGCGGGCAAGTCCACCTGGCTGCCGCTGCAGATTCTGAAAGACGGAAACATCAGCGGGAAAATTATCCTGCTGGAGCCGCGCAGGCTGGCCGCGCGCAACGTGGCGCAGCGTCTGGCGGAACTGCTGAATGAAAAACCGGGCGAAACGGTAGGTTACAGGATGCGTGCCGAGACCTGCGTTGGCCCGACCACGCGTCTTGAAGTGGTCACCGAGGGTATTCTCACCCGCATGCTGCAAAACGATCCTGAGCTGACCGGCGTCGGGCTGGTGATCCTCGATGAATTCCACGAGCGCAGCCTGCAGGCGGATCTGGCCCTCGCGCTGTTGCTGGACGTGCAGCAGGGGCTGCGCGACGATCTCCGGCTGCTTATTATGTCGGCCACGCTGGATAACGAGCGGCTACGACAGGCATTACCCGATGCGCCGGTCATCAGCTCGGAAGGGCGGGCGTTTCCGGTTGAACGCCGCTATCAGCCGCTTCCCTCCCATCAGCGTTTAGACGAGGCCGTCGCCATTGCCACCGCTGAGCTGCTGCGCCAGGAAGCGGGTTCCCTGCTGCTGTTTTTGCCCGGCGTGGGCGAAATCCAGCGCGTGCAGGAGCAGCTTTCTACCCGCGTAGGCGGCGACGTGCTGCTTTGCCCGCTCTACGGCGCGTTGTCGCTACAGGATCAGCGTAAAGCCATCCTTCCGGCCCCGGCGGGGCAGCGCAAGGTGGTGCTGGCAACCAACATTGCTGAGACCAGTTTGACCATTGAAGGGATTCGCCTGGTGGTGGATAGCGCGCAGGAGAGGGTGGCAAGCTTTGATCCGCGTACCGGGCTGACTAAACTCCTGACGCAGCGCATCAGCCAGGCGTCGATGGTGCAGCGCGCGGGCCGCGCGGGGCGTCTTGAGCCGGGCATATGCCTGCATTTGACCAGCGCGGAACAGGCTGAACGCGCCGCACAGCAAAGCACGCCGGAAATTTTACAAAGCGATTTGTCTGGTCTGGTGATGGATCTGCTCCAGTGGGGCTGCCCGAACCCTGAGCAGCTCACCTGGCTTAATCCTCCTCCTGTCGTAAACCTCACCGCTGCGCGCATCCTGCTGACTCAGCTCGGCGCGCTGGAAGGCGAGCGTCTGACGGCGCGCGGCCAGAAAATGGCGGCGCTGGGCAACGATCCGCGTCTGGCCGCGATGCTGGTGGCCGCGCAAGGGGATGATGAAATTGCCACGGCGGCAAAACTGGCGGCTATTCTTGAGGAGCCGCCTCGCGGTGGCAGCAGCGATCTGGGGCAGGCGTTTTCGCGCAGCCAGGGGAACTGGCAGCAGCGTGCGCAGCAGTTGTGCAAACGCCTGAATAGCCGGGGAGGAGTGCCTGATAGCGATAAGATTGCCTTCCTGCTGGCCCAGGCCTTCCCGGACAGGATCGCGCGTCGGCGCGGGCTGGACGGTCGCTACCAGCTGGCAAACGGCATGGGGGCGATGCTGGACAGCGATGATGCGCTGACGCGTCACGAATGGCTGATCGCCCCGCTGCTGCTGCAGGGCAGCTATTCTCCGGATGCGCGTATCCTGCAGGCGATTGCCGTAGAGATTGACGCCCTGACGCGTGCCTGTCCGCAGCTGCTTCAGCAATCTGATACCGTGGAATGGGATGACGCCCAGGGCACGCTGAAGGCCTTTCGTCGCAGCCAGATTGGCAAGCTGACGTTAGGAACGAAGCCGCTGGCGAAGCCGTCGGAAGACGAGCTTCACCAGGCGATGCTGAACGGAATTCGGGAAAAAGGGCTGAGCGCCCTGAACTGGACGCCGGAAGCGGAGCAGTACCGCATTCGTCTGCACTGTGCCGCGAAGTGGCTACCGGAATACGGTTGGCCTGCGGTGGATGACGAGACGCTGCTCGCTACGCTTGAGCGCTGGCTACTGCCGCAAATGAGCGGCGTACACTCTCTGCGAGCCCTTAAGGCGCTTGATGTTAAGACCGCGTTACAGAATTTACTGGACTGGTCATTACGTCAACGTCTGGATAGTGAACTGCCAGGGCATTACACTGTGCCGACCGGAAGCAGGATTGCCATCCGTTATCATGAGGATAATCCGCCGGCGCTGGCGGTTCGGATGCAGGAGATGTTTGGTGAAGCCACCACGCCGTCCATTGCGGAAGGGCGTGTGCCGTTAGTGCTTGAGCTACTGTCGCCTGCGCATCGTCCATTACAAATCACCCGAGATCTGGGGGCGTTCTGGGCGGGAAGCTACCGTGAAGTGCAGAAAGAGATGAAGGGGCGATATCCCAAACATGTCTGGCCGGACGATCCGGCGAATACGGCGCCGACGCGGCGAACGAAGAAATATTCGTAAAAGGGGAGTGCGGCCTGATGCCCTCACCCCGGCCCTCTCCCACGGGGAGAGGGAGAAAACAAATTTTGAGAGATTTCTTCTTTCACAGGCCTGTGAAAGAAAAGAAAATCTGGCCTTTGCGCCTGAAAGTTGCGGAGAAAAAGCATGGCGGGGAATGACCGCGAGCCAATAGGACGTAAGGGAAAACCAACGCGTCCGGCGAAAGAAAAGGTAAGCCGTCGTCGCCTCAGAGATGAGGACTATGACGATGACTATGAAGACGATTATGAGGATGAAGAACCGATGCCGCGTAATGGAAAAGGCAAAGGGCGTAAGCCTCGGGGCAAACGCGGCTGGTTCTGGCTGCTGCTGAAGCTATTTATTGTTTTTGTCGTGCTGATGGCGATTTACGGCGTGTATCTGGATCAGAAGATCCGCAGCCGTATCGACGGTAAAGTCTGGCAGCTACCTGCGGCAGTGTATGGCCGTATGGTGAACCTTGAGCCAGATATGTCCATCACCAAGAACGAGATGGTCAAACTGCTGGAAGCCACCCAGTATCGTCAGGTGTCTAAAATGACCCGTCCTGGCGAATTTACCGTGCAGTCCAACAGCATTGAGATGATCCGTCGCCCGTTTGATTTCCCGGACAGCAAAGAGGGGCAGGTGCGCGCGCGTCTGACCTTTGACGGCGATCGTCTGGACACCATCGAGAATATGGATAACAACCGTCAGTTCGGTTTCTTCCGCCTCGATCCGCGTCTGATCACCATGCTTTCGTCAGCAAACGGCGAGCAGCGCCTGTTCGTGGCGCGTAACGGCTTCCCGGATCTGCTGGTTGATACCCTGCTGGCAACCGAAGACCGTCACTTCTACGAGCACGATGGCATTAGCCTCTACTCGATTGGTCGTGCGGTGCTGGCTAACCTGACTGCCGGTCGTACCGTGCAGGGAGCGAGTACGCTGACCCAGCAGCTGGTGAAAAACCTGTTCCTCTCCAGCGAACGCTCTTACTGGCGTAAAGCGAACGAAGCCTACATGGCCGTGCTGATGGATGCGCGCTACAGCAAGGATCGTATCCTTGAGCTGTACATGAACGAGGTGTACCTCGGTCAGAGCGGCGATAACGAAATCCGCGGCTTCCCTCTGGCGAGCCTGTACTACTTTGGCCGTCCGGTAGAAGAGCTGAGCCTGGACCAGCAGGCGCTGCTGGTGGGCATGGTGAAAGGGGCGTCCATTTATAACCCGTGGCGTAACCCGAAACTGGCGCTGGAACGTCGTAACCTCGTTCTGCGTCTGCTGCAACAGCAGCAGGTGATTGACCAGGAGCTGTACGACATGCTGAGCGCGCGTCCGCTAGGCGTTCAGCCGCGCGGTGGCGTGATTTCGCCTCAGCCTGCGTTTATGCAGCTGGTGCGTCAGGAGCTGCAAAGCAAGCTCGGTGATAAGGTCAAAGATCTCTCCGGCGTGAAGATCTTCACCACCTTTGACTCCGTGGCACAGGATGCGGCCGAAAAAGCGGCCGTTGAGGGCATTCCGGCGCTGAAGAAACAGCGCAAGCTGAGCGATCTGGAAACCGCGATGGTGGTGGTTGACCGTAACTCCGGTGAAGTTCGCGCCATGGTGGGCGGTGCCGAGCCGCAGTTTGCAGGCTACAACCGCGCCATGCAGGCGCGTCGCTCAATCGGCTCTCTGGCAAAACCGGCAACCTACCTCACAGCCCTGAGCCAGCCAAATCAGTATCGCCTGAATACCTGGATTGCGGATGCGCCGATCTCCCTGCGCCAGCCTAACGGCCAGGTCTGGTCACCGCAGAACGATGATAAACAGTTCAGCGGCCAGGTCATGCTGGTGGATGCGTTGACCCGTTCCATGAACGTGCCAACGGTGAACCTGGGCATGTCGCTGGGACTGCCGGCGATTGTCGATACCTGGCAAAAACTGGGCGTGTCGAAAGATCAGCTGCACCCGGTGCCGGCGATGATCCTCGGCGCGCTTAACCTGACGCCGATCGAAGTGGCGCAGGCGTTCCAGACCATTGCCAGCGGGGGCAACCGCGCGCCGCTGTCTGCCCTGCGTTCGGTGATTGCCGAAGATGGTTCCGTGCTGTATCAGAGCTTCCCGCAGGCGGAGCGTGCCGTTCCTGCTCAGGCCGCCTATATGACGCTGTGGACGATGCAGCAGGTCGTGCAGCGCGGTACCGGGCGTCAGCTTGGCGCGAAGTATCCGGGTCTGCATCTGGCGGGTAAAACCGGAACCACCAACAACAACGTCGATACCTGGTTTGCCGGTATTGATGGCCGCGAAGTGGTGATCACCTGGGTAGGCCGCGACAACAACCAGCCGACCAAGCTGTACGGCGCGAGCGGGGCGATGTCGATTTACCAGCGCTATCTGGCGAATCAGTCTCCTGTGCCGCTGAATCTGGTCGCGCCGGAAGATATCGTTGATATGGGCGTGGACAGCTCCGGTAACTTCGTCTGCGGCGGTGGAATGCGTACGCTGCCTGTCTGGACCGCAAACCCGGACTCGCTGTGCCAGCAAAGCCAGCCAGAACAGCCAACGGGTAACCCGTTCGACCAGTCTTCTCAACCACAGCAGCCGCAGCAGCAACAGCCGCAGCAGCAGAATGAGAAGAAAGACAGCGACGGTGTCGCGGGCTGGATTAAAGACATGTTCGGCGGTAACTAAGCTTTCAAAGCCCTCTTCCCTGGAAGGGGGCTTTTTTTACCCGTAAACCTCATTTCGTTAACCCTCGCTTTAATTCTGATTAACCCTTCGTTTTCTCTTGATGATTTCTTAAACCCTTAATTCTCATAGGGCCGCTTACTGCTTGCTATGCAACCAGCGTTTCGCATATTATTCTGGCGCTCATAATAATAATTCTCGTTTACGTTATCATTCACTTTCACATCAGAGATTCAACATGGCGCTTTCCAATACTGCTCAGCCAATGAATACGTCGCTGCGTAAGCTCGCGGTCGTCGTCGCCACAGCGGTTGCCGGCATGTCTGCTTATGCTCACGCGGCCGAAACCCCGAAAAAAGAAGAAACCATTACGGTAACCGCAGCACCTGCGGCACAGGAAAGTGCCTGGGGGCCTGCTGCGACCATCGCCGCACGGCAATCCGCGACCGGAACCAAAACGGATACCCCTATTCAAAAGGTTCCGCAGTCTATTTCTGTGGTCACGGCCGAAGAGATGGCGCTGCATCAGCCTCGCTCGGTGAAAGAAGCCCTAAGCTATACGCCGGGCGTTGCGGTAGGCACGCGCGGCGCGTCTAACACCTATGACTATTTGATCATTCGCGGCTTCGCGGCCGATGGTCAGACGCAGAATAACTACCTCGACGGCATGAAAATGCAGGGGAACTTCTATAACGACGCGGTGATTGATCCTTATATGCTGGAGCGCGCCGAGATCATGCGCGGTCCGGTTTCCGTTCTGTACGGCAAAAGCAGCCCGGGCGGCTTGCTGAACATGGTCAGTAAGCGCCCAACAACTGAGCCGCTGAAAGAGATCCAGTTCAAAGTCGGCACGGATAGCCTGTTCCAGACCGGGTTTGACTTTAGCGATGCGATCGACGACGACGGCGTTTACTCTTATCGCTTAACGGGCGTTGCGCGTTCTAATAACGCCCAGCAGGAGCGTGCGGAAGAGCAGCGTTACGCCATCGCGCCATCGTTCTCCTGGCGTCCGGATGATAAAACCACCTTCACGTTCCTCTCCTACTTCCAGAACGAGCCTGAAACGGGCTACTACGGCTGGCTGCCAAAAGAGGGAACGGTTGAGCCGCTGCCGAACGGCGATCGTCTGCCGACGAACTTCAACGAAGGCGCGAAGAACAATACCTATTCCCGTAACCAGAAAATGGTGGGATACAGCTTCGACCACGAGTTCAACGATACCTTTACCGTGCGTCAGAACCTGCGCTTTGCCGAGAACAAAACCTCGCAAAACAGCGTATACGGTTATGGCGTCTGTACCGACCCGGCAAACAGCGGCAACAAACAGTGTGCCGCGCTAGCGCCATCGGACAAAGGCCATTATCTGGCGCGTAAATACGTTGTCGATAACGAAAAGCTGCAGAACTTTACCGTTGATACCCAGCTGCAGAGCAAATTCTCAACCGGCGAGGTGGACCACGTCCTGCTGACCGGCGTTGACTTTATGCGCATGCGAAATGACATCAACTCCTGGTTCGGTTACGACGACTCTGTTCCGCTGCTGGATCTCTACAATCCGGTGAACAGCGATTTTGATTTCGGCTCAAAAGATCCCGCGACCTCCGGTCCATATCAGATCCTCAACCGTCAGAAACAGACGGGGCTGTACGTTCAGGATCAGGCGCAGTGGGATAAAGTGCTGGTAACCCTGGGCGGCCGTTATGACTGGGCCGATCAGGAATCCTACAACCGCGTGACGAACACCACCTCCAAACGTGATGATACCCAGTTCACCTGGCGCGGTGGCGTTAACTATCTGTTTGATAACGGCGTAACTCCGTACTTTAGCTACAGCGAATCGTTTGAACCGGCTTCGCAGACCGATGCCCAGGGCAAGCTGTTCTCGCCGTCTAAAGGCAAACAGTACGAAGCGGGCGTGAAATACGTGCCGAACGATCGTCCGATCGTCGTCACCGGCGCGTTGTACCAGCTGACCAAAACCAACAACCTGATGGCGGACCCGGCGGGCTCCTTCTTCTCGGTTCAGGGCGGTGAAATCCGCGCGCGTGGCGTAGAACTGGAAGCGAAAGCGGCCCTGTCTGCGAGCGTCAACCTGGTGGGGTCTTATACCTACACCGATGCGGAATACACCACGGACACCACCTACAAAGGCAACACGCCTGCTCAGGTGCCAAAACACATGGCATCGTTGTGGGGCGATTACACCCTGTTTGACGGTGCGCTGTCTGGTCTGACGCTGGGTACCGGCGTGCGTTACACGGGCTCAAGCTATGGCGATCCGGCGAACTCCTTCAAGGTGGGCAGCTACACCGTTGTCGATGCGCTGGTCAGATACGATCTGGCACGCGTTGGACTGGCTGGCTCAAACGTGGCGCTGCACGTGAACAACCTGTTCGATCGTGAGTACGTTGCCAGCTGCTTCAATACCTACGGCTGCTTCTGGGGTGCTGAACGTCAGGTTGTTGCCACCGCGACCTTCCGCTTCTAATCTCTCTTCGGGCACGGTTCGCCGTGCCCTTTTTATTTAAGTTGGCTGATATGCAGGACATTCAAACGCAACCCGACACCACCTTTACGCTCAACCATCTCTCCTTTCGCGTACCCGGGCGCACGCTGCTGCATCCGCTCTCTCTGACGTTTCCGGCCGGTAAAGTGACGGGACTGATTGGTCACAACGGTTCCGGTAAATCCACGCTGCTCAAGATGCTGGGGCGCCATCAGCCGCCTTCAGAAGGCGATATTCTGCTGGATGACCAACCGCTGGAGAGCTGGAGCAGTAAAGCCTTTGCCCGCAAAGTGGCCTATCTGCCGCAGCAGCTGCCGCAGGCGGAAGGGATGACGGTGCGTGAGCTGGTGGCGATTGGGCGTTATCCGTGGCACGGTGCGCTTGGGCGCTTCGGCGTCGCCGACAGAGAGAAGGTGGAAGAGGCGATTGCGCTGGTCGGGCTAAAACCGCTGGCGCACCGTCTGGTGGATAGCCTGTCCGGCGGCGAACGTCAGCGCGCGTGGATCGCGATGCTGGTGGCGCAGGACAGCCGCTGTCTGCTGTTGGATGAACCGACCTCTGCGCTGGATATCGCCCATCAGGTCGACGTCCTGGCGCTGGTGCATCGCCTGAGCCAGCAGCGTGGCCTGACGGTCATTGCGGTCCTGCACGATATCAACATGGCCGCGCGCTATTGTGACTACCTCGTCGCGCTGCGCGGGGGCGAGATGATTGCCCAGGGGACACCGGCCGAGCTGATGCGCAGCGAAACGCTGGAACATATTTACGGTATTCCGATGGGTATTCTGCCTCACCCGGCCGGGGCTGCACCGGTGAGCTTTGTCTACTGATGCTGAATAACACACGCATTAGCCGCCGTCGCCTGCTGACGGCGATGGCGCTCTCGCCGCTGCTGTTAAAAATGAATACGGCGCGTGCCGCCGCCGTCGATCCGCACCGTATTGTGGCCCTGGAGTGGCTGCCGGTCGAACTGATGATGGCGCTCGGCGTTACGCCCTATGGCGTAGCGGACATTCCTAACTATAACCTCTGGGTGAACGAGCCAAAGCTGCCGGACTCGGTAATCGACGTCGGTCTGCGAACGGAGCCAAACCTTGAGCTGCTCACCCAGATGAAACCTTCGTTCCTGTTCTGGTCAGCGGGCTACGGCCCGTCAGAGGAGACTATGGCGCGCATTGCGCCAGGACGTGGATTTGCTTTCAGCGACGGTAAAAAACCGCTGGCCGTGGCGAAAAACTCGATTAACGAGATGGCGCATTTCCTCAACCGCGAAGCGGAGGCCAAAAAGCATCTCGACGAATTTGATGCCCTGATCGACTCCCTGAAGCCGCGCTTTGCTCACCGGGGCGATCGTCCGCTGCTGATGGTGACGCTGCTGGATGCCCGCCATATGCTGGTCTTCGGTAAAAACTGTCTGTTCCAGGAGGTGCTGGACAGCTTCGGCATTCGCAATGCCTGGGAAGGGGAGATGACCTTCTGGGGCAGTACCGCCGTGGGTATCGATCGTCTGGCGGCGTTTCGCGATGTGGACGTGCTCTGTTTCGACCACGGTAACGAACGCGACATGCAAACCCTGATGGCGACCCCGCTCTGGCAGGCGATGCCGTTTGTACGCGAGAAGCGCTTCCAGCGCGTCCCGGCGGTCTGGTTCTACGGTGCGACGCTGTCGGCCATGCATTTTGCCCGCGTGCTGGATAACGCCCTGGGAGGTAAAGCATGAGTACGCGTATCGCCCGCTTCCCGGCGCTGCTGTTATCCCTGCTTTTTCTGGTTGCGCTGGTATTAACCGGATTCAACCTCTCCGCGGCCTTACCACGCGCGCAGTGGGGGGCCGCTCTGGCCTCGCCGGATATCGACAATATTCAGCAGATGCTGTTCCACTACAGCCTGCTGCCGCGTCTGGCGATCTCCCTTTTGGTCGGGGCCGGCTTAGGGCTGGTGGGCGTGCTGTTCCAGCAGGTTTTACGTAACCCGCTGGCAGAGCCAACCACGCTCGGCGTCGCGACCGGCGCGCAGCTTGGGATCACCATCACCACGCTGTGGGCGCTGCCGGGAGCGTTAACCTCGCAGTTTGCGGCACTCGCGGGGGCGTGCGTGGTGGGCGCGCTGGTCTTTGGCGTGGCCTGGGGCAAGCGCCTTTCTCCTGTAACGCTTATTCTGGCCGGGCTGGTGGTGAGCCTGTACTGCGGGGCGATTAACCAGCTGCTGGTGCTGTTCCATCACGATCGGCTGCAAAGCATGTTCCTGTGGAGTACCGGCACGCTCACCCAAACCGACTGGAGCGTTGTCCTGCACCTGTGGCCGCAGCTGGCTGGCAGCGTCGTGCTGACGCTGCTGCTCCTGCGCCCTCTGACGCTCATGGGGCTGGATGATGGCGTGGCGCGTAACCTGGGGCTGGCGCTGTCGCTGGCTCGTCTGGCGGCGCTGACGCTGGCGATTGTATTAAGCGCCCTGCTGGTCAACGCGGTCGGCATCATCGGGTTTATCGGCCTGTTTGCGCCGCTGCTGGCGAAAATGCTCGGGGCGCGTCGCCTGCTGGCGCGTCTGATGCTGGCGCCGCTGATTGGGGCCCTGATCCTCTGGCTTTCCGATCAGCTTGTTCTCTGGCTGGCGCAGGTCTGGAGGGAAGTGTCCACCGGCTCGGTGACCGCGCTTATCGGGGCGCCGCTGCTGCTGTGGCTGCTCCCGCGCCTGCGCAGCATGAGCGCACCGGCGATGGATGCCGGCGATAAAGTTTACGCTGAACGTCGGTCGGTGCTGTGGTTTAGCCTTGCCGGTCTGGCTGTGCTGATTATCGCTTCGTTTGCGGCGCTCTCATTTGGACGCGATGCCGTGGGCTGGCACTGGGCGACGGGGGATTTACTCAATGAACTGGTGCAGTGGCGCTGGCCGCGTATCTTCGCTGCGCTGATCGCAGGGGTAATGCTGGCGGTGGCGGGGTGCATTATTCAGCGTCTGACCGGCAACCCGATGGCAAGCCCGGAAGTGCTCGGGATCAGCTCTGGCGCCGCCTTTGGCGTGGTGCTGATGCTGTTCTTTGTGCCGGGGAATGCGTTTGGCTGGCTGATGCCTGCCGGCAGTATCGGTGCGGCAGTCACGCTGATGATTATCCTTATTGCCGCCGGTCGCGGTGGATTTTCACCGCACCGCATGCTGCTGGCCGGGATGGCGCTCAGCACCGCGTTTACCATGCTGCTGATGATGCTGCAGGCCAGCGGCGATCCGCGTATGGCGAAGATCCTGACCTGGATTTCCGGCTCAACCTACAACGCCACCGGCAGCCAGGTGGTCTGGTCCGGGATCGCGATGCTCGTGCTGCTGGCGATGGTGCCGCTGTGCCGCCGCTGGATGACCATTCTGCCGCTCGGCGGCGAAACCGCGCGCGCGGTGGGAATGGCGCTGACGCCAGCGCGCGTGGCCCTGCTGCTGCTGGCGGCGTGCCTGACGGCTGTGGCAACCCTGACGATTGGACCGCTGAGTTTTGTCGGATTAATGGCGCCGCACATTGCCAGAATGATGGGGTTCCGCCGGACGATGCCGCATATTGTGATGTCGGCATTGACGGGCGGGATGATGCTGGTGTTTGCGGACTGGTGCGGAAGAATGGTGCTGTTCCCGTATCAGATCCCGGCGGGTCTGCTGTCGACCTTTATCGGTGCGCCGTACTTTATTTATCTGTTGAGAAAGCAGAGCCGGTAATAAAAGTAAACGGTAATCCTTAGATTGCCGTTTTTGTGTTTGCTCCCTCTCCCCGTGGGAGAGGGTTGGGGTGAGGGCATCAAGCCGCACATCTTACAGCTTCGCAAACACCTTGCGCGCCGCGTCGATGGTGTTGTTGATATCTTCTTCGCTGTGCGCCACGGACATAAAGCCCGCTTCGAACGCGGACGGCGCCAGGTACACGCCTTCTTCCAGCATCAGGTGGAAGAAGCGCTTGAAGCGTTCAACGTCGCACTTCACCACGTCCTGATAGCAGGTCACGGTTTTCGCATCGGTGAAGAAAATCCCGAACATGCCGCCCACGTGGTTGACCACCAGAGGGATACCGGCCTCTTCTGCGGCTTCCAGCAGACCGTTTGCCAGCTGCGTGGTCAGGTCGGTCAGGGTTTCGTGAATACCCGGCTGTGCCACTTCGGTCAGGCAGGCAAAGCCCGCCGCCATGGCGATGGGGTTACCGGAGAGCGTGCCCGCCTGGTAAACCGGACCGGTTGGCGCCAGGGCTTCCATCACGTCCTTACGACCACCGAAAGCGCCGACCGGCATGCCGCCGCCGATGATTTTGCCGAGGCAGGTCAGGTCCGGCACGACGTCGTAGTAAGACTGGGCACCCGCCAGCGCGACGCGGAAGCCGGTCATGACTTCATCGATGATCAGCAACGCGCCGAACTCATCGCACAGGGCGCGCAGGCCCGGCAGGAAGTCAGGCTGCGGTGGGATGCAGTTCATGTTGCCGGCAACCGGCTCAACGATGATGCAGGCGATCTCCTGCGGATACTGCTCGAACGCCGCGCGAACGGTAGCAAGATCGTTGTAGGTGCAGGTCAGGGTGTGCTTCGCGAAATCTGCCGGTACGCCAGGCGAGTTCGGCTGGCCGAGCGTCAGCGCGCCGGAACCGGCTTTCACCAGCAGGCAGTCCGCATGACCGTGGTAGCAGCCTTCGAACTTGATGATTTTATCGCGACCGGTAAAACCGCGCGCCAGGCGGATGGCGCTCATGGTGGCTTCGGTACCGGAGTTCACCATACGCACCATGTCCATGGTAGGCACCAGCTCGGTCACCAGCTCCGCCATTTTCACTTCCATTTCGGTTGGCGCACCGAAGCTCAGGCCACGCTGGGCGGCTTCAATCACCGCGTTACGAATGGCAGGGTGGTTGTGCCCCAGCACCATCGGTCCCCAGGAACCTACATAATCGATATAGGCTTTGCCATCGACATCATACAGATACGCGCCGTCAGCACGTTCGATAAACAGCGGCGTACCGCCCACGCCGGTGAAGGCGCGCACAGGTGAGTTCACGCCACCCGGAATAAGCTCGCGGGCTGCACTGTAGAGGTTTTCAGACTTGCTCATGGCGTCGTTCCTGGTTCGAATAAAATGGTTAAGCCCACTATTCTATGTGATTCGATGAAGGTTATGAAATTTTTAGCCGGGCAATGCTTTAAGATTTGTTAAGTAATTTTCAGGAGACGGTGGGGCCGTCTCTGGTAAAATCCTTGCGGCTTTTTGTGTGACAAATAAGAACAGGACATGAAATCAGATTCTCCGTCTTTTGAAGAACAACAGTTTACGCGCGCCCAGCACCGAATCAGCATTCGGCGGCTGCTCAATCGCGATAAAACACCGCTGGCGATCCTGCTGGCCGCTGCCGTGGTGGGCACTCTCGCGGGCCTGGTTGGCGTAGCGTTTGAAAAAGCGGTTAATGCCGTACTCAACTGGCGAGTGGGCACCGTGGCCGGTTTCGCCGACAGCGAATGGCTGGTCTGGATGTGGGCATTCGGGCTGTCCGCGCTGTTTGCCATGGTGGGGTATTTTCTGGTGCGTAAATTCGCGCCGGAAGCGGGGGGATCGGGCATCCCGGAAATTGAGGGCGCGCTCGAGGAGCTGCGTCCGGTGCGCTGGTGGCGGGTGATTCCGGTTAAGTTCATCGGCGGCATGGGGACTCTGGGCGCGGGAATGGTGCTTGGACGGGAAGGACCCACGGTACAGCTGGGGGGGAACGTCGGCCGCATGGTGGGCGATCTGTTTCGGATGCGAAGCGCCGAAGCGCGCCATACGCTGCTGGCAACCGGCGCGGCGGCGGGGCTTTCCGCCGCGTTTAACGCGCCGCTGGCGGGCATTTTGTTTATTATTGAAGAGATGCGCGCGCAGTTCCGCTACAACCTGATCTCGATTAAAGCGGTGTTTACCGGCGTCATTATGTCGAGCATCGTGTTTCGCATCTTTAATGGCGAGGGCGCGGTCATTGAGGTGGGTAAACTCACCAACGCGCCGGTCAATACCCTGTGGCTTTACCTGATCCTCGGCATGATTTTTGGCGTAGTGGGGCCGCTGTTTAACACCTTTATCCTGCGCGCTCAGGATATGTTCCAGCGCATTCACGGCGGGAACACCACGAAATGGGTGCTGATGGGCGGTCTGCTGGGCGGAATGTGTGGCGTACTCGGGTTTATCGAGCCGAATGCCGCAGGCGGCGGGTTCGGGCTGATTCCCATTGCGGCGGCGGGGAATTTCAGCGTGGGTCTGCTGCTGTTTATGTTTATCTCCCGGGTTATCACGACGGTACTGTGCTTCTCTTCCGGCGCGCCCGGGGGGATTTTTGCCCCGATGCTGGCGCTGGGTACGCTGCTCGGGACCGCATTTGGTATGGCGGCTGAAGTGGGCTTTCCCGCCTATCACCTTGAAGCCGGGACCTTTGCGGTGGCCGGAATGGGGGCGCTGCTGGCCGCGTCCCTGCGTGCGCCCTTGACCGGGATCGTGCTGGTGCTGGAGATGACGGACAATTACCAGCTCATTTTGCCAATGATCATTACCTGCCTCGGCGCGACACTATTAGCCCAGTTCCTGGGTGGAAAACCGCTATACTCCACCATCCTCGCGCGTACCCTGGCGAAACAAGAGGCTGAACGGGCCGCCACGCAGAATACTTGAATGAATTACCAGGGTATTAGATAATGAGACAAAGAATTGGGTGAATTTTACCCAATAGCAGTATTCATGGGAGCATAAGATGAGTGATGACGTAGTAGCTGTACCGCTCGAATTTACCGAAGCAGCAGCCAACAAAGTGAAAGTCCTGATTGCCGACGAAGACAATCCGGATCTGAAACTGCGTGTCTATATTACCGGTGGCGGCTGCAGCGGCTTCCAGTATGGTTTTACCTTTGACGATCAGGTTAACGATGGCGATATGACTATCGAGAAACAGGGCGTCGCGCTGGTGGTTGACCCGATGAGCCTGCAATATCTGGTGGGTGGTTCGGTGGATTACACCGAGGGTCTGGAAGGTTCGCGCTTTGTGGTCACTAACCCGAATGCGACAAGCACCTGCGGGTGTGGATCTTCGTTCAGCATCTAAGAGAGTGCGGGCTGATGCCGTTACTCCGTCCCTTTCTCACAGGGATAGGGCGTAAATACTCAAAACGGTAACCTTGCGGTTACCGTTTTGCTTTTACCTGCCATTATCATCCAGCGCAAACGTCGGCAGCTTCAGGTGCCAGCGTATCGCCGCTAAGCGTATCACCAGCGTCACGACCATCCCCAGCATCGCGGCATTTTCCAGCGGGAGGGCAAAGGTGTAGTACGCGGTAGCGTGAACAATCCCGCCCACGATGCAGGCCGTTGCGTAAATTTCAGTACGCAGGATCATCGGCACTTCACGCGCCAGAATGTCGCGAATGATCCCACCGCCCACGCCGGTTAATACGCCCATGCAGATTGCCACCATCGGACCGGTTCCCGCATTAAACGCCTTGTTGACGCCAATACCGACAAACACGGCCAGACCCACGGCATCCAGTACCGGCAATATCCACTTGGGTAAGCGGCGGGGCTGGCGAACCAGCACAATGGTTAACAGACAGGTGACCATCGCGACCACCAGATCGGTAGGATCTTTTACCCAAAACACCGGGCCATTCGCCAGCGCCATATCGCGGATTGTCCCGCCTCCCACGGCGGTCACCACGCCGAGCACCAGCACGCCAAACGGATCCATGCGTAGTTTTCCGGCGAGCAGGACGCCGGAGATAGCAAAAACGGCTGTGCCAAGAATATCCAGCCAATAAACGAGCATCGTTAAATCCTCGAAAAGGGTCTTATGTTAGTGACTCTCTGCCAGCGCGGCACAGAGCTGTTTTGCGGCGAGGATAATACGCGGGCTGGCGCGTTCAAACCAGTCGCTGTTGAGCGGGATCACCGGAATTTTTAGCTGCCTTTGCCAGAATTGTTCAATTTTAGGAATCTCGCTCGCATTTCCGACCACGACGATGGCCTGCGGCTGGCGCGCCAGAACCTGCTCGCGGCTCACCTGCGGCCAGGGTACCCGGCTGGCAGCAAAGATGTTTTCACCGCCGCAGACTTCCAGCACCTGGTTCTGAATCGACCCTTTTCCGGTGGTAAACAGCGGCTGGCTGCCAAACTGCAGGAAGATGCGCTTTTTAACAGGGGTATCGTATCGGGATTTCAGCGCGGCGTAGGCGCTCAGCATCTGATTCGCCGCAGCCTCGGCTTTTTTAGGTGTAGGGCTATAGGGTGCCAGGGCGCGTAGCGCCTGAGCGACCTGCTCAATGCTGACGGCATCAATCCACATGACCTTTATGCCAAGCGAGGTGAGCTGGTTGACCTGCCGCTCGGCGTTGCCGCCGCGCCAGGCCAGCACGAGATCCGGTTTAAGCGCCACGATGCGCTCAAGGTTCATCCCCTGCCAGGTTGCCACCTGTTCAATACCCGCGGCCTGCGGTGGGTAATCCGAAAAGCTACTCACGCCAACGGGCGTGATCCCGGCGGCAAACGCCAGTTCAGTATTTGCGGGAGAGAGGGTAATCACGCGCGGTAACGCATAGAGCCACAGCGGTGCGAGAAGAAGCAGGGCGGCCAGCGCCCTGACGGTATGTTTAGCCACGTGCCAGATTCTGCACCAGGCGCTCCACCATCACGGTGGACTGTTTTGCCGCAACGGTCAGGAACTCGTCGAAGCTGATGTGGGACTGCTGGTCTGCCACGTCAGAGATGGCGCGAACCACCACGAAGGGTACGCTGAAGTTATGGCAGACATGAGCGATCGCGGTCGCTTCCATCTCAACGGCAACCGCCTGAGGGAAGTTATGACGAATTTTCGCCAGCCCAACGGAGCCGTTGATGAAGGCATCACCGCTGACAATCAGACCGCGTACCGCGTTGAGGTTGAGTTCTGCGATGCAGGTCTCTGCCGCCGCAATCAGCTTGTCGTCAGCTTTAAAACCAGCAGGGCAGCCCGGGAGCTGTCCGTACTCGTAACCGAACGCGGTGACGTCGGCATCGTGGTAACGCGCTTCGTCGGAGACAACGATATCGCCCACCTTCAGCGTCGGCGCCAGGCCGCCCGCAGAGCCGGTATTCACGATCACGTCCGGCTTGCAGCGCTCAAGCAGCAGGGTTGCACCCAGCGCAGCAGCCACTTTACCGATGCCTGATTTCAGCAGAGCCACGTCAACACCGTTCAGCTGGCCGGTGTAGATCTCACAACCTCCCAGAGAGAGGGTCTGACGGTTCTCAATTTTGTCACGCAGCAGCGTAACTTCTTCTTCCATTGCACCAATAATGCCGATTTTCATAGATTTACTCGCGATGTGCCTTGTTAAGATGCATAGTCTATCATGCGGTTAAGGGGAAACGCATTCTCACGCGGGGGAGCACATGTCACCAATCGATTTTCGTACCAAAATTAACTGGCACCGACGTTTCCGTTCGCCGCAGGGCGACAAGAGCGAACATGAGATCCTGCGTATCTTCGAGAGCGATCGCGGGCGGATCGTTAACTCGCCTGCCATCCGCCGTCTGCAGCAAAAAACTCAGGTGTTCCCGCTGGAGCGTAACGCTGCGGTACGCACGCGCTTAACCCACTCGATGGAAGTGCAGCAGGTCGGGCGCTACATTGCCAAAGAGATTTTGAGCCGTCTCAAAGAGCAGCGTTTACTGGAAGCCTATGGTCTGGACGAGCTGACGGGGCCCTTCGAGAGCATCGTTGAGATGGCCTGCCTGATGCATGACATCGGCAACCCGCCTTTCGGCCACTTTGGTGAGGCGGCGATCAATGACTGGTTTAAGCAGCGGCTTTATCCTTCGGATGCGGTAAGCCAGCCCCTCAGCGATGACCGCTGCATCGTACGCGATTTACGCCTGCGTGAAGGTGAAGAGCGGCTGAACGACCTGCGCCGCAAAGTGCGCCAGGATTTGTGTCACTTCGAGGGCAACGCGCAGGGGATCCGGCTGGTCCATTCCCTGATGCGCATGAACCTGACCTGGGCACAGGTTGGCTGCATTCTGAAATACACGCGACCCGCGTGGTGGATGGGGGATACGCCCCCGTCCCACAGCTATTTAATGAAAAAACCGGGCTATTACCTTTCCGAAGAGGCCTATATTGAACGGTTACGTAAAGAACTTTCATTGACGCCAAACGGCCGCTTTCCATTGACCTGGATTATGGAAGCCGCGGATGATATTTCCTATTGCGTGGCCGATCTGGAAGATGCCGTGGAGAAAAGAATCTTCAGCGTCGAGGAGCTTTATCAGCATCTTTATGCGGCCTGGGGCACCCATGAAAAAGGTTCGCTGTTTGCGCAGGTTGTCGAAAATGCCTGGGAAAAATCGCGCTCAAATACATTAAGCCGCAGTACGGAAGACCAGTTCTTTATGTATTTGCGGGTCAATACATTAAATAAACTGGTGCCGTATGCGGCGTCGCGTTTTATTGATAATTTGCCGCTCATTTTCAGCGGGGAATTCAACCACGCGCTGCTGGAAGATGACAGCAGTTTCAGTCAACTCCTTGAGCTTTATAAACATGTGGCGATGCGGCATGTATTCAGCCATCCGGATGTCGAGCAGCTGGAGCTGCAGGGCTATCGGGTAATCAGTGGGTTACTGGAAATTTATTCCCCGTTGCTTCAGCTGTCGGTCAATGAATTCAGCGAACTGGTGGAACACGAGCGCGTGCGCAGAATACCCATCGAATCGCGGCTTTATCAAAAACTCTCTACCCGGCATCGTCTGGCGTATGTCGAAGCGATTGGCAAGCTGGAACGCAACTCTCCCGAATGGCCGGTGATGGAATATTATTATCGCTGCCGTCTTATCCAGGACTATATCAGCGGCATGACGGATTTGTATGCCTGGGATGAATACCGCAAGCTGATGGCGGTGGAATAATTCCGGAGTTTTGTAAAGACGGCCAATAAATTTTTACCTTTTCCATAAACTTATCGCCGGAACTAAGCGGTATAAAACGAATCTGAGTTACACAGCAATTTTGCGTTACCTGTAAATCGAGATTGAGAAACATGAAAAAAACCACATTAGCAATGAGTGCACTGGCTCTGAGTTTAGGTTTAGCGCTGTCTCCTCTGACTGCTACTGCAGCCGAGACCGCGTCGTCGGCAGCAACCGCGCAGCAGATGCCAAGCCTGGCACCGATGCTCGAAAAAGTGATGCCATCGGTGGTGAGTATTAACGTTGAGGGCAGCACGACCGTCAATACGCCGCGTATGCCGCGTAACTTCCAGCAGTTCTTCGGCGACAACTCGCCGTTCTGCCAGGACGGTTCGCCATTCCAGAGCTCTCCGTTCTGTCAGGGCGGCGGTGCCGGGGATGACAGCCAGGGCGGCGGCCAGCAGCAGAAATTCATGGCGCTTGGCTCGGGGGTAATTATTGATGCGGCGAAAGGCTACGTCGTCACTAACAACCACGTTGTCGATAACGCGAACAGCATTAAGGTTCAGCTGAGCGATGGCCGCAAGTTTGACGCCAAAGTGGTGGGTAAAGACCCGCGCTCCGACATTGCGCTGATCCAGATTCAGGATCCGAAAAACCTGACGGCGATTAAAATTGCCGACTCTGACGCGCTGCGCGTGGGCGACTATACCGTGGCGATCGGTAACCCGTTCGGCCTGGGTGAAACCGTGACATCCGGTATCGTCTCTGCGCTGGGTCGTAGCGGCCTCAACGCGGAAAACTACGAAAACTTCATCCAGACGGATGCGGCGATCAACCGCGGTAACTCCGGCGGTGCGCTGGTGAACCTGAACGGTGAGCTGATCGGTATCAACACCGCTATCCTGGCTCCGGACGGCGGCAACATCGGTATTGGTTTTGCTATCCCAAGTAACATGGTGAAAAACCTGACCTCGCAGATGGTGCAGTATGGTCAGGTGAAACGCGGCGAGCTGGGTATCCTCGGTACGGAGCTGAACTCCGAACTGGCTAAGGCGATGAAAGTTGACGCTCAGCGCGGGGCATTCGTCAGCCAGGTGATGCCGAATTCCTCCGCGGCGAAAGCGGGCATTAAAGCGGGGGATGTGATCACCTCCCTGAACGGTAAACCGATCAGCAGCTTTGCTGCCCTGCGTGCCGAAGTGGGCTCGATGCCGATTGGCAGTAAAGTGACCCTCGGCCTGCTGCGCGACGGTAAGCCGGTTAACGTGAGCCTGGAGCTGCAGCAGAGCAGCCAGAATCAGGTGGATTCCAGCACCATCTTCAGCGGGATTGAAGGTGCCGAGATGAGCAACAAAGGCGCAGACAAAGGCGTGGTGGTGAACAACGTGAAAGCGAATTCACCGGCAGCCCGTATCGGCCTGAAAAAAGGCGATGTGATCATGGGCGCTAACCAGCAGCCGGTGAAAAACATCGCTGAACTGCGCAAAATTCTTGAGAGCAAGCCTTCCGTACTGGCGCTGAATATTCAGCGTGGTGATAGCTCTCTTTATCTGCTGATGCAGTAATTCTCTTAAGCCCCTGTTCGCAGGGGCTTTCTCGTTTCTGTGATTCTTGCCACAACTCCATACTTCTCCCTCTCTCTTTGTGCATTCGCACAATGCAGCCGTCGCTGAACTTCCCTATGCTTGAGCTCTGCTCACGGGAGGGTTACATGGCTGGCTGGCATCTTGATACAAAAATGGCGCAGGATATCGTGGCGCGCACCATGCGCATCATTGATACCAATATCAACGTAATGGATGCCCGCGGGCGCATTATTGGCAGCGGCGATCGCGAGCGTATTGGGGAATTGCACGAAGGTGCGCTGCTGGTGCTTTCTCAGGGGCGGGTCGTGGATATCGACGATGCGGTAGCGAAACACCTGCACGGCGTACGTCAGGGCATCAATTTACCGCTGCGTCTTGAAGGCGAAATTGTGGGGGTAATCGGCCTCACCGGCGAGCCCGAGTCACTGCGAAAATACGGTGAGCTGGTCTGTATGACGGCTGAGATGATGCTGGAGCAGTCGCGCCTGATGCACCTGCTTGCCCAGGACAGCCGCCTGCGTGAAGAGCTGGTGATGAACCTTATTCAGGCGGAAGAGCATACGCCTGCGCTCAGCGAATGGGCGCAGCGTCTGGGGATCGATCTCAACCAGCCGCGCGTGGTAGCGGTCATTGAGGTCGATAGCGGCCAGCTTGGCGTGGACAGCGCGATGGCCGAGCTGCAGCAGCTGCAAAATGCGCTGGCGACGCCGGAGCGCGACAACCTTGTAGCGATAGTCTCACTGACGGAAATGGTGGTGCTCAAGCCCGCGCTCAATCAGTTTGGACGCTGGGATGCAGACGATCATCGCCGTCGCGTGGAGCAGCTGATCTCCCGGATGGAGGAGAACGGCCAGCTGCGTTTTCGCGTTGCGCTGGGCAACTACTTTACCGGGCCGGGCAGTATCGCCCGCTCCTGGCGTACCGCGCGCACCACCATGATGGTGGGCAAGCAGCGGATGCCGGAGAGCCGCAGCTATTTTTATCAGGATCTGATGCTGCCGGTGCTGCTCGACAGCCTGCGCGGGGGCTGGCAGGCCAATGAGCTGGCGCGGCCATTGGCGCGTCTGAAAGCCATGGACAACAACGGCCTGCTGCGCCGGACGCTGCAGGCGTGGTTCCGCCATAACGTGCAGCCGCTGGCGACCTCAAAGGCGCTGTTTATTCACCGCAATACGCTTGAGTATCGGTTAAACCGGATTTCAGAGCTGACGGGGCTGGATCTGGGAAACTTTGACGACAGGCTGCTGCTGTATGTGGCGCTTCAGCTGGACGAGCAGAGATGACTGAGTGCGGTCTGGTACCCTCACCCCATCCCTCTCCCACGGGGAGAGGGCGCAAACACTAAAAACGGCAATCAAGGATTGCCGTTTTGCTTTTATTTCCGCGTTAATTTCTCAAGATCCGCTTCAATCTCGCTGATCTTATTTGTTACAACGCTTTCAAGGTGACGCAGATCGTCAAGGATCTTACGCTTGAGATCGACTTCGGTGCGGTCGCGCTGGCAGATCTGATCGAGTTCATCGATCACATAGCGCAGGTTAGGGCTGATTTCCTGTACTTCTTTGTAGCCCTGTCCTACACCGTCAGCCACAACGGTCTTACGCTGGCGTGGATATTTAAACTTCACGCTTTTGGCGAAAAACTCTCCTTTGTCCTTGTGAAAATAGATTTTCAGAATATCGTTATTGGCCTCCTGACGGAGGCTGTAACGATCAATTTCATCAGGATTGGTAATGCCCAGACTTTTCAGATTATCGTACATAGCGGTACCCTTGATCTCAACATAACCTTTGAATAATTAACGAAAAAATCTATTTTCGCCACCCTCAGATATAAAAAAAGCGGGGTTGCCCCCGCTTTTTGTTATACCCGATTAATCGATGGTGCGCAGCAATTCGTTGATGCCCACTTTACCGCGCGTTTTCGCATCCACTTTCTTCACGATAACCGCACAGTACAGGCTGTATTTGCCATCTTTTGACGGCAGGTTGCCGGAAACCACCACGGAGCCCGCCGGAACGCGACCGTAGTGAACTTCACCGGTTTCACGGTCGTAAATACGGGTGCTCTGACCGATGTAAACGCCCATGGAGATCACGGAGCCTTCTTCAACGATCACGCCTTCAACCACTTCAGAGCGCGCGCCGATGAAGCAGTTGTCTTCGATAATGGTCGGGTTAGCCTGCAGTGGCTCCAGAACACCACCGATGCCCACGCCGCCGGACAGGTGAACATTTTTACCGATCTGCGCGCAGGAACCGACGGTCGCCCAGGTGTCGACCATGGTGCCTTCGTCAACGTAGGCACCGATATTCACGTAGGATGGCATCAGCACGGTGTTACGTGCGATGAACGCACCCTGGCGAACCGCCGCAGGCGGTACCACGCGGAAGCCTTCTTTCTGGAAACGCGCTTCGTCGTAGTCAGCGAATTTCATTGGCACTTTATCGAAGTAGCGGCTTTCTGCTCCGTCGATAACCTGGTTATCGTTGATGCGGAAAGAGAGCAGCACGGCTTTCTTCAGCCATTGATGAGTGACCCACTGACCGTCGATTTTTTCTGCCACGCGCAGCGCGCCGGAATCCAGAAGGGAAATCACCTGGTTTACCGCTTCACGGGTCACGGTATCCACATTTGCCGGGGTAATCTCGGCGCGACGCTCAAAAGCGGACTCAATAACGTTCTGTAACTGCTGCATTGTTTACTCTTTCCATTTCACTAAAAAACATATCACCCTTTATCGTTTGGATTGAGGGCTGCTGTCAACCGTTGTTGCACTTCAAGCTGCAGGTCATTATTAAGGGCACGCCGGTCCGCTGTCGCGATTATAAATAAATCTTCTACTCGCTCGCCAATCGTTGTAATTCGGGCCCCATGGAGCGAAATTCCCAGATCGGCAAAAACCTGGCCGACGCGGGCAAGCAGCCCTGGCTGGTCGAGCGCGATCAGCTCCAGGAACGATTTACGGTCGGTGTGGGTCGGCAGGAAATTGACCTCGGTATCGACGGTAAAGTGGCGCAATTTCGCCGGCTGGCGACGCGGCTGCGGGGGCTGCCAGCTACGCTGGGTAATCGCCTGTTCCAGACCAAAACGTATCCCTTCATGCCTGTCCGACGAGAGCGGGCTGCCGTCCGGCTCAAGCACGATAAAGGTGTCCATCGCCATGCCGTCGCGGGTGGTGAATATCTGCGCGTCGTGAACGCTCAGGTTACGCCTGTCCAGCTCGGCGCAGACCGCAGCAAACAGGTAAGGTCGGTCCGGGCTCCAGATGAAAATCTCCGTCCCGCCGCGGGTGGCCTGCGGGCTCAGCAGGATCATCGGCTGGGACAGATCGTGCTTGAGCAGATGCCGCGCGTGCCACGCAAGCTGGTTTGGACTATGGCGGACAAAATAGTTGGCGCGGCAGCGGGCCCAAATCTGATGCAGTGCCTCTTCATCAATATTATCCATCCGCAGCAGCGCCAGCGCCTGCAGCTGGTGATGACGCACGCGTTCGCGCATGTCCGGGGTGTTTTGCATCCCGCGACGCAGCTGTTTTTCGGTGGCGAAGTACAGCTCGCGCAGCAGGCTCTGCTTCCAGCTGTTCCACAGGGTCTCGTTGGTGGCGCAGATATCGGCCACCGTCAGGCAGACCAGATAGCGCAGACGGTTTTCCGTCTGAACCTCTTCAGCGAACTGCTTGATCACTTCCGGATCCTGAATGTCACGACGCTGCGCGGTGACCGACATCAGCAGGTGATGGCGCACCAGCCAGGCCACCAGCTGCGTTTCACGCGAGTTCAGGCCGTGCAGTTCGGCAAATTTCAGCACGTCCTGTGCGCCCAGCACCGAATGGTCACCGCCGCGACCTTTGGCGATATCGTGGAACAGGGCGGCAATCAGGATCAGTTCCGGATGGGTCAGGCGCGGCCACAGCTCCACGCAGAGCGGGTGGCGAGAGCGCGTCTCTTCTTTCGCAAAGCTTTCCAGCTTGAGCATCACGCGGATCGTGTGTTCATCCACCGTGTAGGCGTGGAACAGATCGAACTGCATTTGCCCGACAATGTGCGACCACTGCGGCATATAGGCCCACAGCACGCTGTGGCGGTGCATTGGCAGCAGGCCGCGGCTGACGGCGCCCGGGTGGCGGAGCATGCTCAGGAACAGCGAACGCGCTTCCGGGATATAGCACAGCGGCTGCGTCAAATGACGGCGCGCATGGCGCAGATGGCGCAGGGTGGTGGAGTAGATGCCTGTGATGGTGCTGTTGCGCACCATGGTATAGAACATCCGCAGAATCGCTTCCGGCTCGCGGATGAACAGCGTTTCGTCGCGCAGGTCGATAAGCGTGCCGCGCAGCTGGAATTCGTCATCAATCGGGCGCGGTTTTTCGTCCGCCGTCAGGGCCAGAATGGCCTCGTCGAACAGCTGCAACAGCATCTGGTTCAGCTCGGTCACCCGGCGGGTGACGCGGAAGAAATCCTTCATCATGTGCTCAACCGGCTCGTTGCCTTCGCCCTGATAATTCAGGCGCTGCGCCACGCTGAGCTGGCGGTCAAACAGCAGGCGGTTATCGTAGCGGGTGACTTCCAGATGCAGGGCAAACCGGATGCGCCACAGCAGGTGCAGGCACTCGTTCAGCTCGTTACGCTCGGCCTCGGTTAAAAAGCCGAAGCCGACCATCTCGTCCATCGAGGTGGCGCCAAAATGGCGGCGGGCGACCCACTGCAGGGTGTGGATGTCGCGCAGGCCGCCGGGGCTGCTTTTTATATCGGGTTCAAGATTATAGCTGGTGCCGTGGTAGCGCTGGTGGCGCTGATTTTGCTCCTCGACCTTCGCGGCGAAGAACTTTTCTGACGGCCAGAAGCCGTCGCTGAAGATGTGTTTTTGCAGCTCCAGGAACAGAGCGACGTCACCGATCAGCAGGCGGGTTTCAATCAGGTTGGTGGCGACGGTCAGGTCCGATAACCCTTCCAGCAGACACTCTTCCAGGGTGCGCACGCTGTGGCCGACTTCCAGCTTTACGTCCCAGAGCAGCGTCAGCAGTTCGCCAATTTTTTGCGCCTGTTCGTCCGGCAGCTTTTTGCGGCTTAAGATCAGCAGATCGATATCGGAAAGCGGATGCAGCTCACCGCGGCCATAGCCCCCGACGGCAACCAGCGCAACGTCGCTGATTTGCCCAAACCCGTAATCGATCCACAGGCGCTGCAGCAGCTGGTCGATAAATTCGGTGCGCGCTTCAATGAGCTGCTCGGCCGACACGCCTGCGTCGAAGGCGCTGCCCAGCCAGCGATGGAAAACATCCATATGGGCTTTAATATGCGCGCAGGTCAGCTCGTGCGACGGCCAGACGCCCGGGTTATCGGGCTGGTCGGGGAGGGTGGGAAGTGCTGTGTTAGCATACTGTTCGGGTAAAAGATTACTCATCGTGCGCCACCCATAAGAAAAAGCTATAGCCATTAAAAAAGCCGGCATTTGCCGGCTTTTTTATCATTCATCGTGCGTCAGTATCGCCGGGATGGTGTCATCCTTGCGCAACGTCATAATTTCGCAGCCGTTGTCTGTTACCACAATAGTATGCTCGTACTGCGCAGACAAGCTTCTGTCTTTGGTTTTCACCGTCCAGCCGTCTTTCATGGTACGGATGCGGTAATCACCCGCGTTGACCATCGGCTCAATGGTAAAGGTCATGCCTTTTTGCAGCACCACGCCGCCGTCATCTGCGTCATAGTGCAGGACCTGCGGTTCTTCATGGAAGACGCGACCAATGCCGTGACCGCAGTACTCGCGCACCACGGAGAAACCTTCTGCTTCCACAAACTTCTGGATTGCCGCACCGATGGTACGCAGGCGAATACCCGGTTTAACCATTTTCAGCGCCAGATAGAGGCTCTCTTGCGTCACTTTGCACAGACGCTCGCCAAGAATAGTCGGTTTGCCAACGATGAACATTTTTGAGGTGTCACCGTGGTATTCGTCTTTAATGACGGTCACGTCGATGTTAACGATGTCGCCGTCTTTCAGCAGTTTTTCATCGTCCGGAATACCGTGACACACCACTTCATTAATAGAGATGCAGACGGATTTCGGGAAACCGTGGTAGCCGAGGCAGGCGGAAACCGCGTGCTGCTCGTTCACGATATAGTCGTTACAGATACGGTCCAGCTCACCGGTGCTGACGCCCGGCTTCACGAACGGCTCGATCATTTCCAGCACTTCCGCGGCCAGACGACCGGCGACGCGCATCTTTTCAATTTCTTCAGGTGTCTTAATAGAGATAGCCATGTAATCTGTCCATCGGTGTCGATTTTTTCGACAATACTAGTCTAAGTGTCGTCAATGGTATCAGTCAGGCACGCTCCGTGCCAAATTGAGAATCATTAACAGCACACTCCGCCAACAACTGTTGGTTTCTGGTCGTGTTTTGTGATATAAAGCGCGCCGGACTTCCGATCCATCTCAGATACACAGGCTGGACGGAAGCGACAAATCTCACTTTGTGTAACAACACACACGTATCGGCACATATTCCGGGGTGCCCTTCGGGGTCGGTAATATGGGATACGTGGAGGCATAACCCCAACTTTCAATATAGAGGTTTTAAACATGGCAACTGTTTCCATGCGCGACATGCTCAAGGCTGGTGTTCACTTTGGTCACCAGACCCGTTACTGGAACCCGAAAATGAAGCCTTTCATCTTCGGCGCACGTAACAAAGTTCACATCATCAACCTTGAGAAAACTGTACCAATGTTCAACGAAGCCCTGGCTGAGCTGAACAAGATCTCTTCCCGTAAAGGTAAGATTCTGTTCGTTGGTACTAAGCGCGCTGCAAGCGAAGCTGTGAAAGATGCTGCTAACAGCTGCGACCAGTTCTTCGTGAACCATCGCTGGTTGGGCGGCATGCTGACCAACTGGAAAACTGTTCGTCAGTCCATCAAACGCCTGAAAGATCTGGAAACCCAGTCTCAGGACGGTACTTTCGACAAGCTGACTAAGAAAGAAGCGCTGATGCGCACTCGTGAACTGGACAAGCTGGAAAACAGCCTGGGCGGTATCAAAGATATGGGCGGCCTGCCAGACGCGCTGTTCGTAATCGATGCAGACCACGAGCACATCGCAATCAAAGAAGCTAACAACCTGGGTATCCCGGTATTCGCTATCGTTGATACCAACTCCGATCCGGACGGTGTTGACTTCGTTATCCCGGGTAACGACGACGCAATCCGTGCTGTTAGCCTGTACCTGAGCGCTGTAGCTGCTACCGTTCGTGAAGGCCGTTCCCAGGATCTGGCTTCTCAGGCGGAAGAAAGCTTCGTAGAAGCTGAATAATAAGGTTTTACCCCTTATTAGTACCGTGTATGAATAGGGGCCCATTACCGGCCCCTTTTTTCAATTTACACTGTTTGGCCTCCGGCCGGGCAGTTCACATCTCCCGAGGATTTAAGAATGGCTGAAATTACCGCATCCCTGGTAAAAGAGCTGCGCGAGCGTACTGGCGCAGGCATGATGGATTGCAAAAAAGCGCTGACTGAAGCGAACGGCGACATCGAGCTGGCAATCGAAAACATGCGTAAATCCGGTGCGATCAAAGCAGCTAAAAAAGCAGGCAACGTTGCTGCTGACGGCGTGATCATCACTAAGATCGACGGCAACTACGGCATCATTCTGGAAGTTAACTGCCAGACTGACTTCGTTGCTAAAGATGGTGGTTTCCAGGCATTTGCTAACAAAGTTCTGGACGCAGCTGTTGCTGGTAAAATCACTGACGTTGAAGTTCTGAAAGCACAGTTCGAAGAAGAACGTGTTGCGCTGGTTGCTAAAATCGGTGAGAACATCAACATCCGTCGCGTATCTTCTCTGGAAGGCGACGTTCTGGGCTCTTACCAGCACGGTGCACGTATCGGTGTTCTGGTTGCGGCTAAAGGTGCAGACGAAGAGCTGGTTAAACAGCTGGCTATGCACATCGCTGCAAGCAAACCAGAATTCGTTAAGCCAGAAGACGTGTCTGCTGAAGTGGTAGAGAAAGAGTACCAGGTTCAGCTGGACATCGCGATGCAGTCTGGTAAGCCAAAAGAAATCGCAGAGAAAATGGTTGAAGGCCGCATGAAGAAATTCACCGGCGAAGTTTCTCTGACTGGCCAGCCATTCGTAATGGACCCAAGCAAGTCTGTTGCTCAGCTGCTGAAAGAGCACAACGCTGACGTAACTGGCTTCATCCGCTTCGAAGTGGGCGAAGGCATCGAGAAAGTTGAGACTGACTTCGCAGCAGAAGTTGCTGCAATGTCCAAGCAGTCTTAATGATTGAAAAGGAGCCGCCTGAGGGCGGCTTCTTTTTGTCACCCGTCACAGGAAATCAGACAGGCTCCAGTATCGCTGTGCTGATTTGCGGCATATCATGTCGCCAGAATTAACCCCCATCTTAATCGTTGACAGTCTCAGGAAAGAAACATGGCTACCAATGCAAAACCCGTGTACAAACGCATTCTGCTTAAGCTGAGTGGCGAAGCGCTGCAGGGATCGGAAGGCTTCGGTATTGACGCAAGCATCCTTGATCGCATGGCACAGGAAATCAAAGAACTGGTCGAACTGGGTATCCAGGTTGGCGTGGTCATTGGCGGTGGCAACCTTTTCCGTGGTGCTGGTCTGGCGAAAGCGGGGATGAACCGCGTAGTGGGCGACCACATGGGTATGCTGGCAACCGTCATGAATGGCCTGGCAATGCGTGATGCACTGCATCGCGCCTATGTGAATGCCCGCCTGATGTCCGCGATTCCGCTGAATGGCGTTTGCGATAATTACAGCTGGGCAGAGGCTATCAGCCTGCTGCGCAATAACCGCGTGGTGATCCTCTCCGCCGGTACGGGTAACCCGTTCTTTACAACCGATTCCGCCGCCTGCCTGCGCGGTATCGAGATCGAAGCCGATGTGGTACTGAAAGCGACCAAAGTAGACGGCGTGTTTACTGCCGACCCGGCAAAAGATCCTTCTGCCACCATGTACGATCAGCTGAGCTACAGCGAAGTGCTGGATAAAGAGCTGAAAGTGATGGATCTTGCCGCCTTCACGCTGGCTCGCGACCACAAACTGCCGATCCGTGTCTTCAACATGAATAAGCCTGGCGCACTGCGTCGCGTGGTCATGGGCGAAAAAGAAGGCACTTTGATCACGGAATAATTTCCGTTGACGATAAATACAGGTAAGATTCCGCTTTATTTTGTAGTGGTATCTTACCCGGGCGCGCCTTTGGCGTTGTCATGAATTAAACGCGACTATACTTAGCACACCTGTAGCGCTGTGCTGGCGGATAGTCTGCCTGAGACAAGTTTTCAAGGATTCGTAACGTGATTAACGACATCAGAAAAGATGCTGAAGTACGCATGGACAAATGCGTAGAAGCGTTCAAAAACCAAATCAGCAAAATCCGTACTGGCCGTGCTTCCCCAAGCCTGCTGGATGGCATCATCGTAGAATATTACGGTACGCCAACCCCTCTGCGCCAGCTGGCGAGCGTGACGGTAGAAGATACCCGTACGCTGAAAATTAACGTCTTCGACCGCTCTATGAGCCCGGCCGTTGAGAAAGCGATTATGGCCTCTGACCTCGGACTGAACCCAAGCTCTGCGGGCGCAGACATCCGTGTTCCACTGCCTCCGCTGACGGAAGAGCGTCGTAAAGATCTGATCAAAGTCGTTCGTGGCGAAGCTGAGCAGGGTCGTGTATCCGTGCGTAACGTACGTCGCGACGCGAACGATAAAGTGAAAGCACTGCTGAAAGAAAAAGAGATCAGCGAAGATGACGATCGTCGTTCTCAGGACGACATTCAGAAAATGACCGACGCGGCCATCAAGAAAATTGATGCGGCGCTGGCAGAAAAAGAAGCGGAACTGATGCAGTTCTGATTTCTGTCGTACACTGATAAACGCCGTTCAGAGGGACTTCAGGTCTTGCTGGCGGCGTTTTGCTTTTATCTGGTCTAACTTTTTTCGGGCATCCCATGAAGCATTTAATACTCCTTGGCTCAACCGGCTCTATCGGTTGCAGCACTCTCGACGTCGTTCGCCATAATCCTGAACTTTACACCGTGACAGCGCTGGTGGCCGGTAAGAATGTGCAGCGAATGGTCGAGCAGTGCCTGGAGTTTGCGCCCCGCTATGCGGTGATGGATGACGAAGAGAGCGCACGTCTGCTGAAAGCACAGCTGCGTGAAAAGGGCTGCCGAACCGAAGTGCTGAGTGGCCAGCAGGCGGCCTGCGAGATGGCGGCGCTGGACGAGGTGGATCAGGTGATGGCGGCCATTGTCGGCGCGGCAGGGCTGCTGCCGACGCTTGCCGCGATTGATGCCGGTAAGGATGTTTTGCTGGCCAATAAAGAGTCGCTGGTCACCTGCGGACGCCTGTTTATGGATGCGGTGAAGCAGCGCGGCGCGCGTCTTTTGCCGGTCGACAGCGAACACAACGCGATTTTTCAGAGTTTACCGCAACCTTTTCAACAGAACCTGGGGTACGCTGACCTGGAGCAGAATGGCGTGGTGTCTATTCTGCTTACCGGGTCTGGTGGCCCGTTCCGTGAAACGCCACTGTCTGAACTGCGTGCAATGACACCCGATCAGGCGTGCCGTCATCCGAACTGGTCGATGGGGCGTAAAATCTCCGTTGATTCTGCCACCATGATGAACAAAGGTCTGGAATACATTGAAGCACGCTGGCTGTTTAATGCGTCAGCGAAACAGATGGAAGTACTGATTCACCCGCAATCGGTGATTCACTCGATGGTGCGTTATCAGGATGGCAGCGTGCTGGCACAGTTGGGCGAGCCGGATATGCGTACGCCGATTGCCCATTCAATGGCGTGGCCAAATCGAGTGAAATCCGGCGTGAAGCCGCTTGATTTCTGCAAGCTAAGTTCCCTGACGTTCAGTGAACCAGACTACGACCGCTATCCTTGTCTGAAGCTTGCGATGAATGCCTTTGACCAGGGGCAGGCGGCGACGACGGCACTTAATGCAGCCAATGAAATTACCGTTGAGGCATTTCTGAATCAGCAAATTCGTTTTACCGATATCGCGTCGTTAAATTTATCGGTGCTGGAGATGATGGATTTGCGCGAACCACAAAGCGTGGAAGAGGTGCTGGCGGTGGATGCAGCTGCGCGTAATATTGCGCGCCAACAGGTGACACGTCTCGCAAGCTGGTGATAAAGCAAGCACTAGTCGTCGTGCTATTTGTTAGCGTTGGGCTTCAGTGATATAGTCTGCGCCACCTGATCGCAGGTATTTGACTTAATGTGGTCAGGTGAGCCGTGGTTTGACACGGCTTTTTTATGTATAGGCTTCAGTATTCCTGAGTACCGTTAAATCCTTTTCAGGGACAAAAAACGCGTTATGTTGTCTGCGAATCAACCAATAAGCGAAAATTTGCCAGCTCATGGCTGCCGTCATGTAGCAATCATTATGGATGGCAATGGCCGCTGGGCGAAAAGACAAGGGAAGATACGAGCCTTTGGGCATAAAGCGGGGGCGAAATCCGTTCGCCGCGCCGTTTCTTTTGCCGCTAACAACGGCATTGATGCGTTAACGCTCTATGCTTTTAGCAGTGAAAACTGGAATCGACCTCTGCAGGAAGTGACTGCGTTGATGGAATTGTTTGTGTGGGCGCTAGACAGCGAAGTAAAAAGCCTGCACCGCCACAACGTTCGCCTGCGCATCATTGGCGATACCAGTCGTTTTAACTCACGTTTGCAGGAACGGATTCGTAAAGCTGAAGCGCTGACGGAAAATAATACCGGTCTTACGCTGAATATTGCGGCGAATTACGGTGGACGCTGGGATATTATCCAGGGCGTTCGGCATCTGGCCGAACAGGTTCAGGAAGGGCTGTTGAGACCCGACCAAATTGATGAAGAGGCGCTGAGCAAGCAAATCTGCATGAATGAACAGGCACCTGTGGATTTGGTAATTAGGACAGGGGGGGAACATCGCATAAGTAACTTTTTGATATGGCAAATTGCCTATGCCGAACTTTACTTTACGGATGTTCTTTGGCCCGATTTTGATGAACAAGACTTTGAAGGTGCGCTGCATGCCTTTGCCAATCGAGAGCGTCGTTTCGGCGGCACCGAGCCTGGTGGCGACAAAGCCTGATGGGGGTAGCTTTTGCTGAAGTATCGCCTGATTTCCGCTTTTGTATTAATACCCATTGTCATAGCGGCGCTGTTTTTACTGCCCCCGGTGGGATTCGCTATTGTCACGCTGGTGGTGTGCATGCTTGCCGCGTGGGAATGGGGACAGTTTAGCGGCTTTACCTCGCGCACTCAGCGAGTATGGCTTGCGGTACTTTGTGGCTTTATCCTGGCCATAATGCTGTTTACGTTGCCTGAGTATCACCATGATATTCATCAGCCCCTGGTTGCCGGTTCCTTGTGGATATCGCTGGCCTGGTGGGTTGCCGCGCTGTTGCTGGTTCTTTTTTATCCGGGTTCAGCGGCATTATGGCGTAATTCAAAAGTGCTGCGACTGATTTTTGGCTTGCTCACAATTATTCCTTTTTTCTGGGGGATGGTTGCGCTGCGAGCTTGGCACTACGACGAAAACCACTACAGCGGTGCGATCTGGCTGCTTTATGTGATGATTCTGGTCTGGGGGGCTGACTCCGGGGCCTATATGTTTGGTAAACTGTTTGGCAAACATAAGCTGGCACCGAAGGTTTCCCCGGGCAAAACCTGGCAAGGATTCATCGGCGGCCTGTTTACGGCAGCGATCATCTCCTGGGGCTACGGCGTCTGGGCGAATCTTGAAGTGGCACCGTCAATACTGCTGGTGTGCTCGATTTTTGCTGCGCTTGCCTCCGTGCTCGGTGATTTAACCGAAAGTATGTTTAAGCGTGAAGCAGGGATTAAGGACAGCGGACACCTGATTCCAGGGCATGGCGGTATACTGGATCGCATTGATAGCCTGACAGCGGCTGTTCCAGTGTTTGCGTGTTTGCTTTTACTGGTATTCGGGACGATTTAACGGAAGGTTTTATGCTGAGCATTCTCTGGAATCTGGCGGCGTTCATAGTTGCACTGGGTGTACTGATTACCGTGCATGAATTTGGCCATTTCTGGGTTGCTCGCCGCTGTGGCGTGCGCGTAGAGCGGTTTTCCATCGGCTTTGGGAAATCACTCTGGACGCGCACCGACCGCCACGGCACGGAATTTGTCATCGCCCTTATCCCGCTGGGCGGCTACGTCAAAATGCTCGACGAACGCGTCGAGCCTGTCGCTCCTGAGCTGCGACACAGCGCATTCAACAATAAAACCGTTGGACAACGCGCCGCCATCATTGCTGCCGGACCGGTAGCCAACTTCATCTTTGCGATTGTCGCTTACTGGCTGGTGTTTATCATCGGCGTCCCTGGCGTACGTCCGGTGGTGGGTGAAATTGCCCCCAATTCCATCGCGGCGAGTGCGCAAATTACATCCGGGATGGAACTTAAAGCGATTGATGGCATCGAAACCCCTGATTGGGATGCCGTGCGACTGCAGCTGGTAGCTAAAATTGGCGATCCGCAGACCACCATCAGCGTATCGCCGTTTGGTTCAGATACGCGTCAGGACAAAGTACTCGATTTACGTCACTGGCGTTTCGAGCCAGACAAAGAAGATCCCGTCGCTGCGCTGGGCATTCGTCCACGCGGCGCGCAGATCGAGCCGGTATTAGCCGAAGTACAGGCAAATTCGGCGGCGAGCAAAGCGGGTTTGCAAGCGGGCGACAGGATCGTTAAAGTCGATGGTCAACCATTAACAGAGTGGATGACCTTTGTTACTCTGGTGCGCGATAATCCGGGAACGTCTCTCGCGCTGGAAGTTGAAAGGCAGGGCAGTCCGCTTTCGCTGACGCTGATCCCGGATACGAAGTCGGTCGGCAAAAAGGCAGAAGGGTTCGCAGGCGTTGTGCCGAAAGTGATCCCGCTGCCAGATGAGTACAAGACAATACGCCAGTATGGGCCGTTCAGCGCCATCCTTGAAGCCACGGATAAAACATGGCAACTGATGAAGCTGACGGTCAACATGTTGGGGAAATTGATAACCGGTGATGTGAAACTGAACAACCTCAGTGGGCCAATTTCGATTGCTCAGGGGGCTGGGATGTCAGCGGAATTCGGGGTGATTTACTATCTCATGTTCCTCGCGCTCATTAGCGTGAACCTTGGGATAATCAACCTGTTCCCGCTTCCCGTTTTAGACGGGGGTCATCTGCTGTTTTTGGCGATTGAAAAGCTAAAAGGCGGACCGGTATCCGAGCGAGTTCAAGACTTTAGTTATCGCATTGGCTCGATTTTGCTGGTGCTGTTAATGGGGCTTGCACTTTTCAATGATTTCTCTCGGTTGTAAGAGAGTGTTAGGAAGAACGCATAATAACGATGGCGATGAAAAAGTTGCTCATAGCGTCGCTGCTGTTTAGCAGCGCCACCGTATACGGTGCTGACGGGTTCGTAGTGAAAGACATTCATTTCGAAGGCCTCCAGCGTGTCGCCGTTGGTGCGGCCCTCCTCAGTATGCCTGTACGCCCCGGCGATACGGTTAATGATGATGATATCAGTAACACCATCCGTGCTCTGTTTGCCACCGGCAACTTTGAGGACGTCCGCGTCCTGCGCGATGGTGATACGCTGCTGGTACAGGTAAAAGAACGTCCGACGATCGCCAGTATCACTTTCTCCGGTAACAAGTCGGTGAAAGATGACATGCTCAAGCAGAACCTTGAAGCATCCGGTGTTCGTGTGGGTGAGTCCCTGGACCGCACAACCCTTTCAGACATTGAAAAAGGTCTGGAAGACTTCTACTACAGCGTCGGTAAATACAGTGCCAGCGTGAAAGCGGTTGTCACTCCGCTGCCGCGTAACCGTGTTGACCTGAAGCTGGTCTTCCAGGAAGGTGTTTCTGCGAAGATCCAGCAGATCAACATTGTCGGCAACCACGCGTTCAGCACCGACGAACTGATCTCCACCTTCCAGCTGCGCGATGAAGTGCCATGGTGGAACGTGGTAGGCGATCGCAAATACCAGAAACAAAAACTGGCAGGCGACCTTGAAACTCTGCGCAGCTACTATCTCGATCGTGGCTATGCGCGTTTCAACATCGACTCGACTCAGGTCAGTCTGACTCCGGACAAGAAAGGCATCTACATTACGGTTAACATCACCGAAGGCGAGCAGTACAAGCTTTCTGGTGTTGAAGTGAGTGGTAACCTTGCGGGGCATTCTGCTGAAATCGAATCGCTGACCAAAATTCAGCCGGGCGATCTGTACAGCGGTTCCAAAGTAACCAAAATGGAAGACAGCATTAAGAAGCTGCTCGGCCGCTATGGTTATGCCTATCCGCGCGTACAGACTCAGCCGGAAATCAATGACGCGGATAAAACCGTTAAGCTGCACGTGAATGTGGATGCGGGCAACCGTTTCTACGTGCGTAAGATCCGCTTCGTCGGTAACGACACCTCCAAAGATTCCGTTCTGCGTCGCGAAATGCGTCAGATGGAAGGCGCATGGTTGGGAAGCGACCTCGTTGATCAGGGTAAAGAGCGTCTGAACCGTCTGGGCTATTTTGAAACGGTGGATACCGATACCCAGCGCGTACCGGGCAGCCCGGATCAGGTTGATGTCGTATATAAAGTGAAAGAGCGCAACACCGGTAGCTTTAACTTCGGTGTGGGCTACGGTACTGAAAGCGGCGTCAGCTTCCAGGTCGGCGTGCAGCAGGATAACTGGCTGGGTACGGGTTACTCTGTCGGTATTAACGGCACCAAAAACGACTACCAGACCTACTCTGAGTTCTCTGTGACGAACCCATACTTCACCGTAGACGGTGTGAGCCTGGGCGGTCGTATCTTCTATAACGACTTTAAAGCAGATGACGCGGACCTGTCTTCATACACCAACAAGAGTTACGGTGTAGACGGTACGCTTGGCTTCCCGGTTAACGAATACAACACCCTGCGTGCAGGCTTGGGCTACGTGCATAACGACCTGTCCAACATGCAACCGCAGGTGGCAATGTGGCGTTACCTGGACTCTATTGGTCAGTCGGCAAGTAAGTCCAGTGATAATAACGGTTTCGCTGCGGATGACTTCACCTTTAACTACGGCTGGACCTATAACCGCCTTGACCGTGGTTACTTCCCAACGGAAGGTTCTCGCGTCAACCTGAACGGTAAAGTTACCGTGCCGGGTTCCGATAACGAGTTCTACAAGGTCACGCTGGATACCGCATCCTACTTCCCGATTGATGACGATCATAAGTGGGTAGTCCTGGGTCGTACCCGTTGGGGCTATGGAGATGGTCTGGGTGGCAAAGAAATGCCATTCTACGAAAACTTCTATGCGGGTGGTTCCAGCACCGTTCGTGGCTTCCAGTCCAATAACATTGGTCCGAAAGCGGTCTACTACGGCGGGAACGACAAAGACAACTGTTATAAGTCTTCCTCCTCCGAAGTCTGTAGCTCTGATGATGCGGTGGGCGGTAACGCAATGGCGGTGGCCAGCCTGGAGTTCATCACACCAACGCCGTTTATCAGTGATAAATACGCGAACTCTGTCCGTACGTCCTTCTTCTGGGATGCCGGTACAGTATGGGATACCAACTGGCAGAATACAGCCCAGATGCGTGCGGCAGGCGTTCCAGATTATAGCGATCCGAGCAATATTCGCATGTCTGCCGGTATCGCATTACAATGGATGTCACCGCTGGGGCCGTTGGTCTTCTCTTACGCCCAGCCGTTTAAGAAATATGATGGAGATAAGTCGGAGCAATTCCAGTTTAACATTGGTAAAACCTGGTAATAATCCGCTGCAAAGGAATGCGTTGGCAGTGTAGCGCTGACAACTGGCGATCGGAAAACGGTCGCCTTGCCACGCAAAGAACGGTACCTTCTGGTGCCAATGGGATGGTAAGGAGTTAATTGTGAAAAAGTGGTTATTAGCTGCAGGTCTCGGTTTAGCGATGGCAACTTCTGCTCAGGCAGCAGACAAAATTGCAATCGTCAACATGGGTAATTTGTTCCAGCAGGTTGCACAGAAAACGGGTGTTTCTGCGACTCTGGAAAACGAATTCAAAGGCCGTGCAAGCGAACTGCAGGGTATGGAAAACGATCTTCAGTCCAAAATGCAGCGTCTGCAGCGTGATGGTTCTACCATGAAAGCAAGCGAGCGCAGCAAACTGGAAAAAGACGTAATGGCTCAGCGTCAGACGTTCTCCCAGAAAGCTCAGGCTTTCGAGCAGGATCGTCAGCGTCGTTCTAACGAAGAACGTGGCAAGCTGGTGACTCGCATTCAGACTGCTGTTAAAGCAGTAGCTGCCGATCAGAGCATCGATCTGGTTGTTGATGCGAACGCCGTCGCTTTCAACAGCAAAGATGTTAAAGACATCACCGCTGATGTTCTGAAACAGGTTAAATAAGTAATGCCTTCAATTCGACTGGCTGATTTAGCTCAGCAGTTGGATGCAGAATTACACGGTGATGGCGATCTCGTCATCACCGCTGTTGCGTCCATGCAATCTGCTAAAGCTGGCACGATTACCTTCATGGTAAGCCCTAAGTACCGTGAGCAACTGGCTCAATGCCAGGCGTCAGCTGTTGTTCTGACGCAGGACGATCTTCCATTTGCCACTGTAAGCGCGCTGGTAGTGAAAAACCCCTACCTGACGTATGCACGCATGGCTCAAATTCTTGATACCACGCCGCAGCCGGCCCAGAACATTGCTGCCAGCGCAGCGATTGATCCGACGGCTAAGCTGGGTAACAACGTCGCCGTTGGCGCAAATGCGGTTATCGAATCCGGCGTTGTGCTGGGCGATAACGCCGTCATTGGCCCGGGCTGCTTCGTTGGGAAAAATACGAAAATCGGCGCCGGGACCCGTTTATGGGCCAATGTGTCCGTTTATCATGATGTTGAAATTGGCGAAAATTGCCTTGTCCAGTCCAGCACCGTCATTGGTTCTGATGGCTTTGGTTACGCTAACGATCGCGGTAACTGGGTTAAGATCCCGCAGCTTGGTCGCGTTATTATTGGCGATCGCGTGGAGATCGGCGCCTGTACCACCATTGACCGTGGCGCGCTTGACGACACGATCATTGGCAATGGTGTTATCATCGATAACCAGTGCCAGATTGCGCATAACGTTGTGATTGGCGACAATACCGCGGTTGCGGGTGGCGTCATCATGGCAGGCAGCCTGAAAATTGGCCGTTATTGCATGATTGGCGGCGCGAGCGTGATTAATGGCCATATGGAAATATGCGACAAGGTGACTGTGACGGGAATGGGCATGGTAATGCGTCCTATCACTGAACCTGGCGTGTATTCCTCAGGTATTCCGCTACAACCCAACAAGGTATGGCGTAAAACAGCAGCTCTGGTGATGAACATTGATGATATGAGCAAGCGCCTCAAGTCTCTTGAGCGTAAGATCGATCAACAAGATTAAGCGTCATCCGTTGAACGCTATTTTTCCCGGCCTGTCGGCTTTCTAATAAACCGGCAGGCCGTGTTATTATTGTTATCAGTACATTTTGACAGGAAGAGTATTTTGACTACTGACACTCATACTCTGCATATTGAAGAGATTTTAGAACTTCTGCCGCACCGCTACCCGTTTCTGCTGGTAGACCGTGTGCTGGATTTTGAAGAAGGTCGTTTTCTGCGCGCAGTGAAAAATGTTTCCGTGAACGAGCCGTTCTTCCAGGGGCACTTCCCTGGTAAGCCTATCTTCCCGGGTGTGTTGATTCTGGAAGCGATGGCTCAGGCTACCGGTATTCTGGCGTTTAAAAGCGTCGGCAAACTGGAGCCAGGTGAGCTGTATTACTTCGCGGGTATTGATGAAGCGCGCTTTAAGCGCCCTGTCGTGCCTGGTGATCAGATGATCATGGAAGTCACTTTTGAAAAAACGCGTCGTGGCCTGACTCGCTTCAAAGGCGTAGCGCTGGTTGACGGCAAAGTTGTTTGCGAAGCGACGATGATGTGTGCTCGTAGCCGGGAGTCCTGATACGTGATTGATAAATCCGCCTTTATTCATCCTACCGCTATTGTGGAAACCGGTGCCATCATTGGCGCTAACGTCCACATTGGCCCGTTTTGTATTGTTGGACCCCATGTCGAAATTGGTGAGGGTACAGTACTGAAATCTCACGTTGTCGTGAATGGTCATACGACCATTGGCTGCAATAACGAGATCTATCAGTTCGCTTCCATCGGCGAAGTTAACCAGGATCTGAAATATGCTGGTGAGTCGACCCGTCTGGAAATTGGCGATCGTAACCGTATTCGCGAAAGCGTCACTATTCATCGTGGAACAGTACAGGGTGGTGGGTTGACGAAGGTGGGCAGCGATAACCTGTTTATGGTTAATGCGCATATCGCGCACGACTGTACCGTGGGTGACCGCTGTATTCTTGCCAACAACGCAACGCTGGCAGGACACGTATCGGTTGATGACTTCGCAATTATTGGCGGCATGACCGCAGTCCATCAATTCTGCATCATTGGTGCGCACGTGATGGTAGGCGGATGCTCCGGTGTGGCGCAGGACGTTCCACCGTATGTGATTGCGCAGGGCAACCATGCCACGCCGTTTGGCGTGAACATCGAAGGCCTCAAGCGTCGTGGTTTTAGTCGCGAAGCGATTACTGCCATCCGCAACGCGTACAAACTGCTGTACCGTAGCGGTAAAACGCTGGAAGAGGCGAAGCCGGAAATTGCCGAGCTGGCGAATAAGCACCCGGAAGTGAACGCGTTCATGGAATTCTTTGACCGTTCAACAAGGGGTCTGATTCGTTAATGGTCGACAGTCGTCCGCTTACGATAGCCCTGGTCGCCGGAGAAACCTCCGGCGATATTCTTGGTGCCGGTCTCATCCGCGCGCTTAAGGCGCGTGTACCCAATGCTCGCTTTGTCGGCGTTGCTGGCCCGCTGATGCAGGCCGAAGGCTGTGAAGCCTGGTATGAAATGGAAGAGCTCGCCGTGATGGGCATCGTTGAGGTGCTGGGACGGCTACGCCGTTTGCTGCACATCCGCGCCGATCTCACCCGTCGTTTTACCGAACTCAAACCCGATGTGTTTGTCGGTATCGATGCGCCTGATTTCAACATTACCCTCGAAGGGAATCTGAAAAAGCAGGGTATCAAAACGATTCACTACGTCAGTCCGTCCGTCTGGGCGTGGCGACAGAAACGCGTTTTCAAAATCGGACGGTCCACCAACCTGGTGCTGGCTTTCCTGCCTTTCGAAAAAGCGTTTTACGACAGATTTAATGTTCCGTGCCGTTTTATCGGTCATACCATGGCGGATGCGATGCCATTGGATCCGGATAAAAACGCGGCGCGCGACGCGCTGGGCATCCCGCATGATGTGCACTGTCTGGCACTGCTGCCAGGCAGCCGTGGTGCAGAAGTTGAGATGCTGAGCGCCGATTTCCTCAAAACAGCGCAAATTATTCGCCAGACCTATCCGGATCTTGAAGTGGTTGTTCCGCTGGTAAATGCCAAGCGCCGCGAGCAGTTTGAGCGCATCAAAGCGGAAGTCGCCCCGGATCTTCACGTCCGTCTTCTGGACGGGAAAGGGCGGGAAGCGATGTATGCGAGCGATGCCGCGCTGCTGGCCTCCGGTACGGCGGCGCTGGAATGTATGCTGGCGAAATGCCCTATGGTGGTCGGCTATCGCATGAAGCCGTTCACCTTCTGGCTGGCAAAACGTCTGGTGAAAACGGATTATGTCTCCCTGCCAAACCTGCTTGCCGGGCGCGAGCTGGTGAAAGAGCTGCTGCAGGATGAGTGCCAGCCGCAGGCGCTTGCCGATGCGCTGCTGCCGCTGCTCGCCAACGGCAAGACCAGCCACCAGATGCACGATACCTTCCGCGAACTTCATCAACTGATCCGCTGTAATGCTGATGAGCAAGCGGCTGATGCGGTGCTGGAGCTAGCAAAATGATGGAATTTGTTTATCCTCACACTCGCCTTGTGGCGGGCGTGGACGAAGTGGGTCGCGGCCCGTTGGTCGGGGCAGTGGTGACCGCCGCGGTGATCCTCGATCCGGATCGCCCGATTATCGGGCTGAACGACTCTAAAAAATTGTCAGAAAAGCGCCGTCTGGCGCTGTTTAGTGAGATCCAGGAGAAGGCGCTGGCCTGGAGCCTGGGGCGCGCTGAACCGCATGAAATAGACGAGCTGAATATTTTGCATGCCACGATGCTGGCGATGCAGCGTGCGGTTGCAGGTCTGAAAATTTCCCCGGAATATGTTCTGATTGACGGCAACCGCTGTCCGGCATTGCCCATGCCATCAATGGCGGTCGTTAAAGGCGATAGCCGGGTCGCAGAAATTAGCGCAGCTTCTATCATTGCCAAAGTGACGCGCGACGCCGAAATGGCCGCGCTGGACCTCACTTATCCTCAGTATGGTTTCGCCCAGCATAAGGGGTATCCCACACCTTTCCACCTGGAAAGGCTGGCTGAACATGGCGCAACCGAACATCACCGGCGCAGTTTTGGCCCGGTGAAGCGCGCGCTGGGACGGGTGTCCTGAATCAATACGCAAGCAATTAAGTAACGCGGAATCTGAAGATGGCTGAACCACGTTTCGTACACCTGCGGGTGCATAGCGACTACTCCATGATCGATGGGCTGGCGAAGACCGGGCCGCTGGTAAAAAAGGCGGCCTCCCTTGGTATGCCCGCGCTGGCGATCACCGATTTTACCAACCTGTGTGGCCTGGTGAAGTTCTACGGAACGGCGCACGGCGCGGGGATGAAGCCCATCGTCGGCGCAGATTTTCACGTGCAAAGCGATCTCATCGGCGATGAAATGACGCAAATCTCCGTGCTGGCGATGAACAACACGGGCTATCAAAACCTTACGCTGCTGATCTCAAAAGCCTATCAGCGCGGTTATGGCGCGCTGGGGCCGTGGATCGACCGTGACTGGCTGGCTGAACTGAACGAAGGGCTGCTGCTGATCTCGGGTGGCCGTATGGGTGACGTCGGCAAATGTCTGCTGCGCGGCAATAGCGCGCTGGTGGATCAATGCGTCTCGTTCTATGAAGAATATTTCCCGAATCGTTATTACCTGGAGTTGATCCGTACCGGCCGTCAGGATGAAGAGAGCTATCTTCATGCCGCGGTGGCGCTCGCAGAGGAGCGCGGTTTGCCCGTGGTGGCCACCAACGACGTGCGGTTCCTTGAGGCGGGTGATTTCGACGCGCATGAGATTCGCGTGGCGATCCACGATGGCTTCACGCTCGACGATCCGAAGCGGCCGCGTAATTACTCCGCGCAACAGTACATGCGCAGCGAGGAGGAGATGTGTGAGCTCTTCTCCGATATCCCCGAAGCGCTGGAAAACAGCGTAGAGATTGCCAAGCGCTGCAACGTCACCGTTCGCCTCGGCGAATACTTCCTGCCGCAGTTCCCGACGGGTGACATGACCACGGAAGATTTCCTGGTCGCGAAATCAAAAGAAGGCCTGGAAGAGCGTCTGGAATTCCTGTTCCCGGATGAAGAAGAGCGTAAAAAGCGTCGCCCTGAGTATGACGAACGCCTGGACATTGAACTCCAGGTAATCAACCAGATGGGCTTCCCGGGCTACTTCCTGATCGTTATGGAGTTCATCCAGTGGTCGAAGGATAACGGCGTGCCGGTTGGACCGGGCCGTGGCTCCGGTGCGGGCTCGCTGGTGGCGTACGCGCTGAAAATTACCGACCTCGATCCGCTGGAATTCGACCTGCTGTTCGAACGTTTCCTTAACCCGGAACGTGTCTCTATGCCCGACTTCGACGTCGACTTCTGCATGGAGAAACGCGATCAGGTCATTGAGCACGTGGCCGATATGTACGGCCGTGATGCGGTATCGCAGATTATTACCTTCGGTACGATGGCGGCGAAAGCGGTTATCCGCGACGTGGGACGCGTGCTGGGCCACCCGTACGGGTTTGTCGATCGTATTTCTAAGCTGGTGCCGCCCGATCCGGGCATGACGCTGGCAAAAGCGTTTGAAGCCGAACCTCAGCTGCCGGAAATCTACGAAGCTGACGAAGAGGTCAAAGCGCTGATCGACATGGCGCGCAAGCTGGAAGGCGTCACGCGTAACGCCGGTAAGCATGCGGGGGGCGTGGTTATCGCCCCAACTAAAATTACGGATTTTGCACCGCTTTACTGTGACGAAGCGGGCCAACACCCGGTAACCCAGTTTGACAAGAACGACGTGGAATACGCCGGGCTGGTAAAGTTCGACTTCCTGGGCCTGCGTACGTTGACCATCATCAACTGGGCGCTGGAGATGATTAACGCCCGCCGCGAGAAGAACGGCGAACCGCCGCTGGATATCGCGGCCATCCCGCTGGATGACAAGAAAAGTTTCGATATGCTGCAGCGCTCGGAGACCACCGCCGTCTTCCAGCTTGAATCCCGCGGCATGAAAGATCTGATTAAGCGCCTGCAGCCCGACTGCTTCGAAGATATGATCGCACTGGTTGCCCTGTTCCGTCCGGGCCCGCTGCAGTCAGGGATGGTAGATAACTTTATCGACCGTAAGCACGGTCGCGAAGAGATTTCTTACCCGGACGTTCAGTGGCAGCATGAAAGCCTGAAGCCGGTACTGGAGCCCACCTACGGCATCATCCTGTATCAGGAACAGGTCATGCAGATTGCTCAGGTGCTTTCCGGCTATACGCTCGGCGGCGCGGACATGCTGCGTCGTGCGATGGGTAAGAAAAAGCCGGAAGAGATGGCCAAGCAGCGTTCCATCTTTGAAGACGGGGCGAAGAAAAACGGCGTTGACGGCGAGCTGGCGATGAAAATCTTCGACCTGGTGGAGAAATTCGCCGGGTACGGGTTTAACAAATCCCACTCCGCCGCCTATGCTTTGGTGTCGTATCAAACGCTGTGGCTGAAAGCGCACTATCCTGCTGAATTTATGGCGGCGGTAATGACGGCCGATATGGACAACACCGAGAAGGTGGTTGGCCTGGTGGACGAGTGCTGGCGTATGGGGCTGAAGATCCTGCCGCCAGATATTAACTCAGGGCTCTACCACTTCCACGTCAACGACGACGGAGAGATCGTTTACGGGATCGGCGCGATCAAAGGCGTGGGCGAAGGTCCGATCGAGGCGATCATCGAAGCGCGTAACAACGGCGGGTATTTCCGCGAGCTGTTCGATCTTTGCGCTCGTACCGACACCAAAAAACTGAACCGTCGCGTGCTGGAAAAACTGATCATGTCCGGCGCGTTTGACAGACTCGGGCCGCATCGCGCCGCGCTGATGAATTCCCTCGGCGACGCGCTGAAAGCGGCGGATCAGCATGCAAAAGCGGAAGCCATTGGTCAGGCGGATATGTTCGGGGTGCTGGCGGAAGAGCCAGAGCAGATCGAACAATCTTATTCCAACTGCCAGCCGTGGCCAGAACAGGTCGTACTGGATGGGGAGCGTGAGACGTTAGGCTTGTACCTGACGGGGCACCCGATCAACCAGTACATCAAAGAAATTGAGCGCTATGTCGGCGGCCACAGGCTTAAAGACATGCATCCGACAGAACGTGGTAAAATCACCACGGCTGCGGGGCTCGTGATTGCCGCAAGGGTTATGGTCACCAAGCGCGGCAATCGTATCGGCATCTGTACGCTGGATGACCGTTCCGGGCGTCTGGAGGTGATGTTGTTCACCGACGCGCTGGATAAATACCAGCAATTGCTGGAAAAAGACCGCATACTTATCGTCAGCGGACAGGTCAGCTTTGATGACTTCAGTGGGGGGCTTAAAATGACCGCCCGCGAAGTGATGGACATTGACGAAGCCCGGGAAAAATATGCTCGCGGGCTTGCTATCTCGCTGACGGACAGGCAAATTGATGACCAGCTTTTAAACCGACTCCGTCAGTCTCTGGAACCCCACCGCTCGGGGACAATTCCAGTACATCTCTACTATCAGAGGGCGGATGCACGCGCGCGGTTGCGCTTTGGTGCAACGTGGCGTGTCTCTCCGAGCGATCGTTTACTGAACGATCTCCGTGGCCTCATTGGTTCGGAGCAGGTGGAACTGGAGTTTGACTAATACAGGAATACTATGAGTCTGAATTTCCTTGATTTCGAACAGCCGATTGCTGAGCTGGAAGCGAAAATTGATTCTCTGACAGCGGTAAGCCGTCAGGATGAAAAACTGGATATTAACATCGACGAAGAAGTGCATCGTCTGCGCGAGAAAAGCGTAGAGCTGACGCGCAAAATCTTTGCCGATCTCGGCGCATGGCAGGTGGCACAGCTGGCCCGCCATCCACAGCGTCCGTACACCCTGGATTATGTCCGCCTGGCGTTTGACGAATTTGACGAACTGGCAGGCGATCGCGCATACGCTGACGATAAAGCTATCGTTGGCGGTATCGCGCGTCTGGACGGACGCCCGGTGATGATCATTGGTCATCAGAAAGGTCGTGAAACCAAAGAGAAAATCCGTCGTAACTTCGGTATGCCAGCACCAGAAGGCTACCGTAAAGCCCTGCGTCTGATGGAGATGGCTGAGCGTTTCAACATGCCAATCATCACCTTCATCGACACCCCGGGTGCATACCCTGGCGTGGGCGCGGAAGAGCGCGGCCAGTCTGAAGCTATCGCGCGCAACCTGCGCGAGATGTCTCGTCTGAAGGTGCCGGTCATCTGTACCGTTATCGGTGAGGGTGGTTCCGGCGGTGCGCTTGCGATTGGCGTGGGCGATAAAGTGAATATGCTGCAGTACAGCACCTATTCCGTTATTTCCCCGGAAGGCTGCGCATCCATTCTGTGGAAAAGCGCCGACAAAGCGCCGCTGGCTGCGGAAGCAATGGGCATCATTGCGCCACGCCTGAAAGAGCTTAAGCTGATCGACTCCATCATCCCGGAACCACTGGGTGGTGCACATCGTAAGCCGGAAGTGATGGCAGCGTCCCTGAAAGCGCAGCTGCTGGCTGACCTGGCAGACCTGGACGTGCTGAGCAAAGACGATCTGCTCAACCGTCGTTACCAGCGTCTGATGACCTACGGTTACGCGTAAGCTTCACAATTATCTGAAAAGCCGCACACTGTTGCGGCTTTTTTTATACCTGCGGTTTAGCCGGACTATGCTTAGCTAATGTTTTTTAAGGAGGAAGCCCATGAATATCATTGCCGTTATGGGGCCACACGGCGTCTTTTATAAAGATGAGCCGATTAAGGAGCTGGAGCAAGCCCTGCAGTCGCGCGGGTATCAGCTAATCTGGCCGCACAACAGCGCCGATCTGCTGAAGTTCATCGAGCATAACCCGCGTATCTGCGGCGTGATCTTCGACTGGGACGAATATGATCTTGAACTGTGCAGCGATATCAACAGGCTGAACGAATACCTTCCGCTGTACGCGTTTATTAATACTCACTCAACCATGGACGTCAGCGCCAACGATATGCGTATGGCGCTGTGGTTCTTTGAATATTCGCTCGGCGTGGCTGAAGATATTGCGACCCGAATTCAGCAATACACGAATGAATATCTCGATAACATCACTCCGCCCTTTACCCGCGCGCTCTTCACCTACGTGAAGGAGGGGAAATATACCTTCTGTACGCCAGGTCATATGGCGGGAACGGCCTATCAAAAAAGCCCGGTGGGCTGCCTGTTTTATGATTTCTTCGGTGGCAACACCCTGAAAGCGGACGTGTCGATTTCAGTCACCGAACTAGGCTCTCTGCTGGATCACACCGGCCCGCATCTGGAAGCCGAAGAGTATATCGCCCGCACCTTTGGCGCCGAGCAGAGCTATATGGTGACCAACGGCACTTCGACCTCGAACAAAATCGTCGGGATGTACGCTGCGCCTGCTGGCAGCACCTTGCTAATTGACCGTAACTGCCATAAATCGCTGGCACACCTGCTGATGATGAGCGACGTCGTACCGCTCTGGCTGTCGCCCACGCGTAACGCGCTCGGTATTCTTGGCGGTATTCCGCGCCGGGAGTTCACCCATGACGCCATTGAACGTAAGGTTGCGGCAATTCCTGGCGCAAGCTGGCCTGTCCATGCGGTGATCACCAACTCCACCTACGACGGTCTGCTGTACAACACGAACTGGATCAAACAGACGCTGGACGTGCCGTCGATCCACTTCGATTCCGCATGGGTGCCATACACTAATTCCCATCCGATTTACGCCGGCAAAAGCGGCATGAGCGGTGAACGCGTGCCGGGTAAAGTGTTCTTCGAAACGCAGTCGACCCATAAAATGCTCGCGGCGTTTTCCCAGGCTTCGCTTATTCACATCAAAGGCGAGTACGACGAAGACACGTTCAACGAAGCCTTTATGATGCATACCACCACCTCACCGAGCTATCCGCTGGTAGCCTCCATAGAAACGGCCGCGGCAATGCTGCGCGGCAATCCGGGCAAACGACTCATCAACCGTTCGGTAGAACGCGCGCTGCATTTCCGCAAAGAGGTTCAGCGACTGAAAGATGAAGCCGACGGCTGGTTCTTTGATATCTGGCAGCCGGAAGAGATTGATGAAGCAGAATGCTGGCCCGTCTCGCCCGGAGAAGACTGGCATGGCTTCCGGGATGCCGATAGCGACCATATGTTCCTCGACCCGGTAAAAGTGACGATCCTGACGCCGGGTATGGATGAGCAGGGCAGGATGAGTGATGAAGGTATTCCGGCCGCGCTGGTCGCGAAATTCCTTGATGAACGTGGCGTAGTGGTGGAGAAAACCGGCCCCTATAACCTGCTGTTCCTGTTCAGTATTGGTATCGATAAAACCCGGGCGATGGGGTTGCTGCGCGGCCTGATGGAGTTTAAGCGCGCCTACGATCTCAACCTGCGGGTGAAAAACATGCTGCCGGATCTCTACGCGGAGGATCCTGACTTCTATCGAAATATGCGCATTCAGGATCTGACCCAGGGGATCCACAGGCTGATCCGTCAGCACGATCTGCCGCGTCTGATGCTTCAGGCGTTCGATGTCTTACCGGAGATGAAGTTTACCCCGCACAAAGCATGGCAGCGCCAGGTGAAAGGGGAGGTCGAAACCGTCGAGCTGGAAAACCTGGTCGGGCGCGTATCGGCTAACATGATCCTGCCATACCCGCCGGGCGTTCCGCTCCTGATGCCGGGAGAGATGATTACCGAAGAGAGTCGGGCCGTGCTCGATTTCCTGCTGATGCTCTGTTCGGTTGGGCGGCACTATCCCGGTTTTGAGACGGATATCCACGGTGCGAAGCGCGACGAGAACGGCGTTTACTGGGTGCGAGTCCTAAAATAAGGGTGACCGCTTGCCAGGTGCGGGTTTTCGGTTGTAACGTTCAGGCATCATAAAAAGGAGAAGCTATGCTGGGTTTAAAACAGGTTCATCATATTGCGATCATTGCGACCGACTACGCGAAAAGTAAGGCCTTCTACTGCGACATCCTGGGCTTTACGCTCATAAGCGAGGCCTACCGCGAGGAGCGTGACTCCTGGAAGGGCGACCTGGCGTTAAACGGGCAATATGTGATTGAGCTGTTCTCTTTTCCTTTTCCGCCTGCGCGTCCGTCCCGCCCGGAAGCCTGTGGACTGCGTCATCTTGCCTTCAGCGTCGATGACCTGGATAGCGCGGTAAAACATCTGGAGGCGCACGGCGTGACGTGCGAAGCGATACGCGTCGATCCGTTCACCGACAAGCGTTTTACCTTTTTCAACGACCCGGACGGCCTGCCCCTGGAGCTTTATCAGCAGTAATGGTTGTCCTGTGTGATAATGCCCGCTCAGTTCGGGCATTTTTTATGTGTAATCTCCTATGACCTTACCCGCTATCGCACAAGCCGTTTCACCGTACCGCCAGCTGCTGGTGGGGTTTAGCGGTGGCCTGGATTCTACCGTGTTGCTGCATCGTCTAAAGCTTTGGCGCGATCGGGAACCTGACGTCCAGCTTCGGGCGATGCATATTCACCACGGATTAAGTCCTCACGCAGAGGCGTGGGTGGCGCACTGCGAAGCCTTATGTGCGGCCTGGGCGATCCCGCTCATCGTTGAGCGAGTGACGCTTGCGGAGGAAGGGCTGGGCATCGAGGCGCAGGCGCGGAAAGCCCGCTATGCCGCGTTTGCCGGGGCATTACGTGCTGGAGAAGCGCTGGTCACGGCCCAGCATCTGGACGATCAGTGTGAAACCTTTCTGCTGGCGCTTAAGCGGGGTAGCGGGCCGGCGGGACTTTCTGCCATGCCGGCGCGTTCTGAATTTGCCGGCACAACGTTACTGCGTCCGCTGCTTGGCGAGACGCGTGCCTCACTGGAAGCCTGGGCGCGAGAACATCAGCTGAACTGGATCGAAGATGAGAGTAACCAGGATGACGGCTATGACCGTAACTTCCTGCGCCTGCGCGTCCTCCCGCTTTTGGGTGAGCGCTGGCCGCATTTCGCCGACGCGACGGCAAGAAGCGCCATGCTGTGCGCCGAACAGGAGTTGTTGCTGGATGAGCTGTTGAGCGACGAGCTGGCTGGGCTGATTTCTGCCGACGGGGCGCTGGCGATCGCACCGATGAAAGCGATGAGTCCGGTACGTCGCGCCGCGCTGCTACGACGCTGGCTGGCCTTTCATCGCGCCGCGATGCCGTCGAGGACAATGCTGAGCCGTATCTGGGAAGAAGTCGCTCTGGCGCGGGATGATGCTTCCCCGAGCGTCCACCTGAACGGTTTTGAGGTTAGACGCTATAAGGGGGAGCTCTGGTGGATAAAATCCATGCCCTCGCTGACCGATGTGGTGCTCGACTGGCTTTCTCCTGACGCGCCCCTGATATTGCCCTGTGAGGCAGGACGCGTTTCTCTTCTGTCGTCTGGTCATGTGCGGCTGCCGAAGCCCGGAGAACCTGTCACCGTGCGCTTTAAGGCTGGCGGCATGCTGCATATCGTCGGGCGCAACGGGGGACGGAAGCTGAAGAAAATATGGCAGGAGTGTAACGTGCCGCCGTGGCTGCGCGACACCACGCCGCTACTGTTCTACGGTGAAACGCTTATCGCTGCGGCAGGGGTTTTCATCACGGAAGAGGGGTGGTCAGAAGAGGGTGTCCGTTTTGAGTGGCAAAAAGCGTAACGGGCAGCCAGGCTGCCCGTTAGTGTCATCAGGATTCGCTCACCACGACGGTGCCGATTTGCGGGTGGCTGAAGCTGGCTATTTTGTCCAGACGCAGCTCACGCGTCGCACCGGCGTCTTCCACTATCAGGTATTCCACATTCTTTCGTGAAACCAGATCGCTGGCTTTCGCCTTCAACACTTCGCCATCTTTTAGCTCCAGCGTCAGTAATAAATGATGCTGGCAGGCGAGTTCGAGGTTGTCATAGTCATCACAATTGATGGGTTGATAAGTATCATTCATCGACATAATCGCTCACCAGTAAATTCGCCGCAGCATACGCTGCTTTTTCCCTGACCGACTCTGAAAGGCTCTCATCAGAGGCCACTTCATTAAGCACTTTCAATACACAGCCCAACGCGTCCGGGACATACCCCAGATCTCCGCTGGCGATTTCCGCATACCGTTTGCGAATTAACTCACAATAATTATTCACATCCCCTCCCGCCAGCGCACTGACTTACTGTGAGATATCATTAAGCCTACGAAGATAAACTCGGTTTAGCAAGGTGACTATACCATACTCATTTAAGCAATATCAGCGCCTTGATAGCGGTGTATTTATCACCCCATAACAGCCTTTTGCCGCGGTTTTCGCTACAATGAGTGCCTGATTCGAATGGAGTTCTCTCATGGCGCTGAAAGCGACAATTTATAAAGCAGTGGTCAATGTGGCCGATCTTGATCGCAACCAGTTCCTCGACGCGTCGCTTACGCTGGCACGCCATCCCTCCGAAACCCAGGAGCGCATGATGCTGCGCCTGCTGGCGTGGATTAAGTACGCCGACGAGCGTCTGCAGTTTACCCGTGGGTTAAGCGCAGAAGACGAGCCTGAAGCCTGGCTGCGCAACGATCATCTGGGTATCGACTTGTGGATCGAACTCGGCCTGCCTGACGAGCGCAGAATTAAGAAGGCCTGCACCCAGTCCGCTGAAGTGGCCTTATTCGCGTATAATCAGCGTGCTGCGGAGATTTGGTGGCAGCAAAACAAGAGCAAGTGCGGACAGTTTAAAAATCTCACGGTTTGGTATCTGGATGATGAGCAGCTGGCTCAGCTGAGCGAGTTTGCCAGCCGGACCATGGTGTTGCAGGCGACGATTCAGGATGGCGCCATCTGGCTCTCTGGTTCTCAGAATAATCTGGAAATTCATTTGACGGCGTGGCAGCCCGCGTCATGATCGTCTTGTCCCGTCACGTCAGCATTCCTGACAACGAGCTGGAGATTACCGCCATCCGTGCTCAGGGGGCCGGTGGGCAGCACGTCAACAAGGCGTCGACGGCTATCCATTTGCGTTTTGACATTCGGGCCTCGAGCCTGCCAGAGTATTATAAAGACAGCCTGCTTGCTGCCAGCCATCACCTGATCACCAGCGATGGTGTGATTGTGATCAAAGCCCAGGAGTACCGCAGCCAGGAGCTCAACCGGGAAGCGGCGATAGCCAGGCTGGTGGCGGTCATCAAAGAATTAACGGCAGTACAAAAAAGCCGCCGGGCAACGCGGCCAACCCGCGCATCGAAAGAGCGTCGGCTGTCCTCGAAGGCCCAAAAATCCACAGTGAAAGCACTACGCGGTAAAGTTCGTCGCCCAACAGAGTGACGAAAGGGAACACAATTTTCTTAAGGAATTCATTGTGAAAAAAGCATTATGGTCAGCGCTGGCAGCGAGTACGCTTTTTGCGCTTTTCGGGTGTAACAACCGCTCCGAAACGCAGATGTTACAACCCACGCAAACGGAAGAGTTAAAACCAATGCAGCAGAGCTGGCGCGGCGTATTGCCTTGCGCAGACTGCGAAGGCATTGAAACGTCTCTGTTCCTGCAAAAAGACGGCACCTGGGTAATGAACCAGCGCTATCAGGGCGCTAAAGAACCCTCGTCATTTGCAACTTACGGAACATGGGCGCGTACGGCTGAGAAGCTGGTTCTGACGGATATTTCCGGTGAGAAAACCTTTTTCCGCGCCAAAGGCGAGGGAATGGAGATGCTTGACCGCGAAGGCAACCCGATTGAATCCCAGTTCAACTACACGCTTGCGCCGGTAAAAGCGGCTCTGCCTGCCACGCCTATGGCAATGCGGGGGATGTACTTCTATATGGCGGATGCGGCGATCTTTACCGACTGCGCAACCGGCAGGAAGGTTAGCGTGGCAAACAATGCGCAGCTTGAACGTGATTACGCCGTGGCACGCGGTAATGACAGCAAGCCGGTATTGCTGACGGTTGACGGTCACTTTACGCTTGAACCAAACCCGGATAGCGGAGAGATGGTGAAAACGCTGGTGGCGGATAAAGGCGCGAAATTTATTGCGGGTAAAGACTGTAACAGTAAATAAGCTGACGTAGCACCATTAAAAAACCCCGCCTGAGCGGGGTTTTTTTGTTTAGCCTTTAATGGCTTTCACCAGGAAATCAAGGATGTCGCCGGTCTTGATCATCTGTTTTTCGCCGCTGCGACGGTATTTGTATTCAATCTCATCGCTGTCGAGGTTACGGTCGCCGATAACGACGGTGTGTGGGATGCCGATCAGTTCCATATCGGCGAACATCACGCCCGGACGCTCTTTACGGTCATCCATCAGCACTTCGATGCCCTGAGCGCGCAGCTCGGCATACAGCTTCTCGGCCAGCTCCTGCACGCGGTAAGACTTGTGCATGTTCATTGGCAGAATGGCGACCTGGAACGGCGCGATATTGTCCGGCCAGACGATGCCGCGCTCGTCGTAGTTCTGCTCAATCGCCGCAGCCACCACGCGCGTCACCCCGATACCGTAGCAGCCCATGGTCAGGATCTGGTTACGGCCATCTTCGCCCTGAACGGCGGCGTTCAGCGCTCGAGAGTATTTATCGCCCAGCTGGAAGATGTGACCGACCTCGATGCCACGCTTAATCATCAGGGTACCCTGACCGTCCGGGCTTGGATCGCCTGCAACCACGTTACGGATGTCAGCCACTTCCGGCGTCGCCACGTCGCGATCCCAGTTGATGCCGAAGTAGTGTTTACCGTCGATGTTCGCACCTGCAGAGAAGTCGCTCATTGCAGCAACCGTGCGGTCAATAACAACCGGCACCGGCAGATTGACTGGACCCAGTGAACCTGGACCCGCATTCACCACGGCGCGGATTTCCGCTTCCGTTGCGAAGGTCAGCGGGCTGGCTACCTGCGGCAGCTTCTCGGCTTTCACTTCGTTCAGCTCATGATCGCCACGCACCAGCAGGGCAACCAGCGGATAAGCGCTACCTTCGGTGGATTTCACCAGCAGGGTTTTCACGGTTTTTTCGACTGGCAGATTGAACTGCTCAACCAGCTCGGCGATGGTTTTCGCGTTTGGCGTATCAACCAGCGTCATCTCTTGCGTTGCCGCGCCGCGTGGTTCTTTTGGTGCCAGCGCTTCTGCAAATTCGATGTTCGCCGCGTAGTCTGAAGAGTCAGAGAAGATCACATCGTCTTCACCGCTCTGCGCCAGTACCTGGAACTCATGGGATGCGCTACCGCCAATGGAGCCGGTATCAGCCTGCACAGCGCGGAAATCCAGACCCATGCGGGAGAAAATTTTGCTGTACGCCGCGTACATTGCGTCGTAAGTCTCTTGCAGTGATTCCTGAGAGGTATGGAAAGAGTAAGCATCTTTCATCAGGAATTCGCGAGAGCGCATGACGCCGAAACGTGGGCGAACTTCGTCACGGAACTTGGTCTGGATCTGGAAGAAGTTCAGCGGCAGCTGTTTGTAAGAGCTCAGCTCGTTACGAATCAGGTCGGTAATGACTTCTTCATGCGTTGGGCCGAGAACGAAAGGACGCTCGCCGCGATCGACAAAGCGCAGCAGTTCAGGACCATATTGCTCCCAACGGCCGCTCTCCTGCCACAGGTCAGCGGGCTGAACCACAGGCATGGACACCTCGATAGCACCGGCGTTGTTCATCTCTTCACGCACGATGTTTTCGACTTTTTTCAGGACGCGCACGCCGGTCGGCAGCCAGGTGTATAACCCGGAGGCCAGCTTGCGGATCATCCCGGCGCGCAGCATCAGCTGATGGCTGATCACTTCGGCGTCGGCAGGCGTCTCCTTCAGAGTGGAGAGCAGATATTGGCTAGTACGCATGTTGTTACGGTTCCATTTCGACGATTGGAACAGGCTGAAACACCAGCCTGACACAAAAAAAGTGGTTTAGTTTACCAGTGTGGCAAAGATGCCAAAAGAGAGGAGAACAAAATTACCTGGGTTCAAGGGCAAACACTTCAAAACCTGCCCCGGTGACGCGCCAGCGAACATTGAAATCAAGCAGCCAGACGGCGTACGTTTTTCCTTCTTCCCCTTCTTTACGGTAGGCCGGACGCGGGTCCTGTGCCAGAACTTCAGTGATGAAATCCCGTAAGCGAGGATAGCGTTTCTCCAGCTGACCGAGCTGCGCGGTTATCTCTGGCGTAAAATAAACAGGCATGTCCGCCTGCGGCGCGTCCTGAGCATAGCTTGCACGCGCGTCCGGGAGCGCTTCGGCGAAGGGCAAATAGGGCTTGATGTCGATAACCGGCGTGCCGTCTACCAGGTCCAGACTACCTAACTCCAGTATCACCCGATCTTTCTGGCAGCGTATGCCTTTCAGTTCAACCAGCGACATTCCAACCGGGTTTGGGCGGAAGGTCGAGCGAGTCGCAAACACGCCCATTCTCGCATTTCCGCCAAGACGAGGAGGTCGCACGGTAGGTCGCCAGCCACCTTCCATCGTCTGGTGAAACACGAACACCACCCATAAATGGCTGAAAGCCTCGAGCCCGCGTACCGCATCGGCCTGATTGTAAGGCGCAATCAGGTGAAGCTCACCGCGTCCGCTGGTCACAAGACCGGGCTGGCGGGGGACGGCGAACTTCTCTTTATAAGGAGAGTGGATAACGCCTATCTGCTCGAACTGAAATGCACTCATTTCGCCGTGATGTTCAGCGCAGAGCCGATGCAAACCGCCTGACGGTAGCAGCCCGGCGTGCCGCTGGTGACTTCACAGCTGTGCAGCAGAACCGCGTTAGCTTTCATTTTTGCGGCATTAATCTGCATACGTTTACGCGCTGTCGGAATATTCGGTGGTGAGTCCTGATTGGTCGCCTGACAGGATTCGCCGCTCACTTCGCCCAGTTCACGGAACGGTTTACCGACGAGTTCGTCCGCTTTCGTGATAATACGAACCGGCGCAGGGCGAACCACTTTCGGTTTCGCAGGCTCGGTCTTTGGCGGGGTTGCCGTGCTTTGAACAGGTTCAACGGGAGATCTGCTTAGCATAGAACAGCCGCTCAGCATGAGTGCTAAAAGACAGATCGGTAAAGCACGCATAATATTTCCTCAATGGATAATCAAAACGTCAGATATTGAATCAGTTGACTGCACAAATGACAAGACGGGCATAAGCCCGTCCTGATGATATTACACTGAGGTGAGATTACCAGCCTTTAACAGCGCCGCCGTTAAACACTTTGTTGGCTTCCTGGTAAACTTCATCTGACTGATAGGCCTGAACGAATTTCTTCACGTTTTCCGCGTCCTTGTTGTCTTCGCGAGTCACGATCAGGTTAACGTACGGGGAGTCTTTATCTTCAACGAAGATACCGTCTTTGGCTGGCGTCAGGCCAATCTGGCTGGCGTAAGTGGTGTTGATAACGGCCAGGGCAATCTGCGCATCGTCCAGAGAACGTGGCAGCTGCGGTGCTTCCAGTTCAACAATTTTCAGATTTTTCGGGTTTTCGGTGACATCCAGAACGGTTGGCAGCAGGCCAACACCGTCTTTCAGTTTGATCAGGCCCACTTTCTGCAGGAGCAGCAGGGAACGGCCAAGGTTAGTTGGGTCGTTAGGTACGGCAACCTGAGAGCCTGGCTGCAGCTCGTCCAGAGATTTAATTTTCTTAGAATAACCGGCAATTGGATAAACGAAGGTGTTACCCACGCCCACCAGTTTATAGCCGCGATCTTTGATCTGCTGGTCCAGGTATGGCTTATGCTGGAAGGCATTCGCGTCGATATCGCCTTTGCTCAGCGCTTCGTTCGGCAGAACGTAATCGTTGAAGGTGACCAGCTCTACGTCCAGGCCATACTTCTCTTTTGCTACTTTCTGAGCAACTTCTGCAACCTGCTGTTCTGCACCCACGATAACGCCCACTTTAATGTGGTTTGGATCCTTTTCGTCCTGACCGCAACCCACCAGTGCCAGAGAGCCGATCAGTGCGCCTACTGCTGCGAAGGTCTTTAATTTAAACGCCATGTTTTATCCTTAACTCGTAGAGTTTGTGTTGTGTGTAACGTTATTTGTGCGTAACAGCCCGGACGATGCGATCGCCAGAGAACTGGATTAAGTAAACCAGAACAACCAGCAATACCAGAACGGTATTCATCACGGTAGCGTTATATCCAATATAGCCGTACTGGTAACCAATCTGACCTAAACCGCCGGCACCAACGGCACCGCCCATCGCGGAATAACCGACCAGGGTGATAAGCGTAATAGTTGCCGCATTCACCAGCCCAGGCAGCGCCTCAGGCAGCAGAACCTTGCGGACGATCTGCATCGGCGTGGCACCCATCGCGCGTGATGCTTCGATCAAACCGGTTGGGATCTCCAGCAGGGCGTTTTCCACCATACGGGCAATAAATGGCGCAGCGCCAACGGTCAGCGGAACGATAGCTGCCTGCAGGCCGATAGACGTTCCGACGATCACGCGGGTAAATGGAATCATCCACACCAGCAGAATAATGAACGGGATAGAACGGAAGATGTTTACCAGCGCGGAGAGCGTACGGTACAGTTTCGCGTTCTCAATGATTTGCCCCGGGCGCGTCACGTACAGCAACACGCCGACCGGCAGGCCAATCACAAAACCAAAGAAGCCAGAGACAAAGGTCATTGCCAGCGTTTCCCAAACGCCGCGAACCAGCAGCCACATCATCGGCTCAGACATAACCCAGTACCTCTACTTTTACATGGTGTTCTTGCAGCCAGGCAATCGCGGCCTGGGTTTCTTCTTGTGTGCCGTGCATTTCTGTCAGCATGATGCCGAACTTCACGCCACCGGCGTAATCCATCTGCGCGCTGATGATGTTGTTGTTCACGTTAAAGCGACGCGCGGTTTCGGAAAGCAGGGGAGCGTCAACGGACTGACCGGTGAACTCCATGCGCAGCATCGGGACGCTGTCTGCTGCGGGTTCGGTTTTCAAACGCTCCAGATAATCTTCCGGAATATCCAGATGTAGCGTGGACTGGATGAACTGCTGTGCCAGAGGCGTCTTCGGATGCGAAAACACTTCACTTACCGTGTCCTGCTCGATCAGTTCACCGTTGCTGATGACCGCCACGCAGTCGCAGATGCGTTTCACCACGTCCATCTCATGCGTAATAAGGAGGATCGTCAGGCCCAGGCGACGGTTAATGTCTTTCAGCAGTTCCAGAATAGAACGCGTGGTTGCCGGATCCAGTGCGCTGGTGGCTTCATCACACAGAAGTACCTTAGGGTTGCTTGCCAGCGCGCGGGCAATGGCCACACGCTGTTTCTGCCCACCGGACAGATTTGCCGGGTAGCTATCATGTTTGTCGCCCAGACCCACGAGGTCTAGCAGCTCGGTAACGCGACGCTTCACTTCTTCTTTCGGCGTGTTATCCAGCTCAAGCGGCAGGGCAACGTTGCCGAACACGGTGCGGGAAGCCAGCAGGTTAAAGTGCTGGAAGATCATGCCAATCTGACGACGCGCTTTGGTGAGTTCTTTCTCTGAGAGGGCGGTAAGTTCCTGGCCGCCAACTTCTACGCTGCCCTGGGTTGGGCGCTCAAGCAGGTTAACACAACGAATCAGCGTGCTTTTACCTGCACCCGATGCGCCAATGACGCCATAAATTTGACCAGCAGGAACATGCAGGCTGACGTTGTTCAGTGCCTGAATGGTTCGGTTCCCCTGCTGGAACACTTTGGTGATATTGGAAAGTTTAATCATTAGATTATTTTTATCGTATGTAAGTTAGCCGTGGCATTTTCTTCTGCCAGATACGGTTGATGACCGTAAACAAAACGGATGTTAAGGCATCCAGACGTCTAAATCAATCCAACTCTGTACGATGAGCACTTTATTGCGCTGCGATTCATGAGATACTAGTCGAACATGCCTTTTTCAGGAGCAAACCGGTGGCAAAATCAGTACCCGCAATTTTTCTCGATCGTGACGGCACTATTAATGTGGATCACGGTTATGTCCATGAGATTGATGAGTTCGAGTTTATCGAGGGCGTAATAGATGCCATGCGCCAGCTGAAAGAGATGGGCTATGCGCTGGTGGTGGTGACGAACCAGTCCGGTATTGCACGCGGTAAATTCACCGAAGCGCAGTTCGAAACGCTGACGGAATGGATGGACTGGTCGCTGGCCGACCGAGGCGTGGATCTCGACGGCATCTACTATTGTCCGCACCACCCGCAGGGAACGGTAGAAGCCTATCGCCAGACCTGTGACTGCCGTAAGCCGCATCCGGGGATGTTCATCTCTGCGCAGGAGTTCCTGCACATTGATATGTCTGCTTCTTATATGGTGGGCGATAAACTGGAAGATATGCAGGCAGCCGCCGCAGCGGGTGTAGGGACCAAAATATTAGTTCGCACCGGTAAGCCAGTGACGCCAGAAGCTGAGAATGCGGCGGATTGGGTGATTAATAGTCTGGCCGACCTGCCAAAAGAGATTAAAAAGCACCAAAAATAGCCTTTTTGGTGAAAAGGTGAGCGGTTGAAATAAAAATGCATTTTTCCGCTTGTCATTCCTCGGCGGCCCCCTATAATGCGCCTCCATCGACACGGCGGATGTGAATCACTTCACACAACAAGCGGTTCGGTTGAAGAGAAAAAATCCTGAAATAACGGGTTGACTCTGAAAGAGGAAAGCGTAATATACGCCACCTCGCAACGGTGAGCGAAAGCCGCGTTGCACTGCTCTTTAACAATTTATCAGACAATCTGTGTGGGCACTCAAAGTGACATGGATTCTTAACGTCGCAAGACGAAAAATGAATACCAAGTCTCTGAGTGAACATGCGTAATTCATTACGAAGTTTAATTCACGAGCATCAAACTTAAATTGAAGAGTTTGATCATGGCTCAGATTGAACGCTGGCGGCAGGCCTAACACATGCAAGTCGAGCGGTAACACAGGGAGCTTGCTCCCGGGTGACGAGCGGCGGACGGGTGAGTAATGTCTGGGAAACTGCCTGATGGAGGGGGATAACTACTGGAAACGGTAGCTAATACCGCATAACGTCGCAAGACCAAAGAGGGGGACCTTCGGGCCTCTTGCCATCAGATGTGCCCAGATGGGATTAGCTAGTAGGTGGGGTAACGGCTCACCTAGGCGACGATCCCTAGCTGGTCTGAGAGGATGACCAGCCACACTGGAACTGAGACACGGTCCAGACTCCTACGGGAGGCAGCAGTGGGGAATATTGCACAATGGGCGCAAGCCTGATGCAGCCATGCCGCGTGTATGAAGAAGGCCTTCGGGTTGTAAAGTACTTTCAGCGGGGAGGAAGGTGCTGAGGTTAATAACCTCAGCAATTGACGTTACCCGCAGAAGAAGCACCGGCTAACTCCGTGCCAGCAGCCGCGGTAATACGGAGGGTGCAAGCGTTAATCGGAATTACTGGGCGTAAAGCGCACGCAGGCGGTCTGTCAAGTCGGATGTGAAATCCCCGGGCTCAACCTGGGAACTGCATTCGAAACTGGCAGGCTAGAGTCTTGTAGAGGGGGGTAGAATTCCAGGTGTAGCGGTGAAATGCGTAGAGATCTGGAGGAATACCGGTGGCGAAGGCGGCCCCCTGGACAAAGACTGACGCTCAGGTGCGAAAGCGTGGGGAGCAAACAGGATTAGATACCCTGGTAGTCCACGCCGTAAACGATGTCGACTTGGAGGTTGTGCCCTTGAGGCGTGGCTTCCGGAGCTAACGCGTTAAGTCGACCGCCTGGGGAGTACGGCCGCAAGGTTAAAACTCAAATGAATTGACGGGGGCCCGCACAAGCGGTGGAGCATGTGGTTTAATTCGATGCAACGCGAAGAACCTTACCTACTCTTGACATCCAGAGAACTTAGCAGAGATGCTTTGGTGCCTTCGGGAACTCTGAGACAGGTGCTGCATGGCTGTCGTCAGCTCGTGTTGTGAAATGTTGGGTTAAGTCCCGCAACGAGCGCAACCCTTATCCTTTGTTGCCAGCGGTCCGGCCGGGAACTCAAAGGAGACTGCCAGTGATAAACTGGAGGAAGGTGGGGATGACGTCAAGTCATCATGGCCCTTACGAGTAGGGCTACACACGTGCTACAATGGCGCATACAAAGA